>NZ_PJEO01000051.1 GCF_002843175.1 Confluentibacter flavum | reverse complement strand
GATACAACAAACCCGACGGCTTCCAACCCTGCGCCAATAAGCGTGCAGTGCCTTGCGGACGTGCCCGCGCCAGACGTAACGGTCGTGGACGATGAAGCGGACAACTGTGGAACGCCCACGGTAACCTTCGTGAGCGATTCTGCCAGCCCGCTGGTGAACGACGGCACAATTACAAGAACCTACAACGTCAATGACGGAAACGGTAACAGCATAAACGTGACCCAAACAATTACCATTGACGATACAACAAACCCAATAATTCCGACTTTGGCAAACGTTACAGGACAATGTTCCGCAACGGCTACCACACCAACAACCACAGACAACTGTGCAGGCACTATTACCGGTATAACCTCTGACCCACTGACTTACAGCACTCAAGGAACCCATGTAATAACTTGGACATTCGATGATGGCAATGGAAACTCAATAAATGTTAACCAAAATGTAATTATTACTGATACAACAAAACCGACCATTAATTGCCCAGCTACAGTAACAGTAAATACATCTGATGACGGCGCTGGTAATTGTTCAACAACAGCTTCTATAGGTACACCAACAGCTACCGATAATTGTACTGCTCCTGGAAACATAACATTTACGGCTAAAGTTAACAATGTAACCATCAACCCAGCGACCTACATATTTGGAATTGGGAATACAACCGTAGTATGGACGGCGACGGACGAAAATGGCAATGTTTCAGATCCATGTAATCAAACCGTTACAGTTGAAGACAACGAATTACCAACAGCCTCTAACCCTGCTCCAATTGTAGCTTCTGGATCTGCACCTGCACCAGATATTACACTTGTTATAGATGAAGCCGATAACTGTACTGCCAATCCTCAAGTTGCATGGGTTAGTGATACACCTTCTGGTACTTGTCCTGTAGTGGTAAGTAGACTTTATAGTGTAACAGATAATGCTGGAAACAGTATAAATGTAACACAAGCAATAACGGTTAACGATGCTATAGACCCTATTGCAAGTTGTATTGCACCTTATACACTCACCATTACTTTAGATGGAGTAACTGGTGAAGCCTCTATTTTAGCAAGTCAAATTAATGATGGTTCTACAGATAACTGTGGCGCCATAACCCTTAGCTTAGACAAAGACTCATTTGGATGTAATGATATTGGTACCAATACAGTGACTTTAACGGTTACAGACAGTCAAGGCAATATCGATACATGCCAAACCATTATCACTGTAAATGCACCTACTATTAATAGTGGGACACTTACGGGTTATAATGTACAAACAGAAACAATCGCAGATGCAGCTAATATTATAGAAATAACTGCTTGCCCAATAGATCCTATTACTGGAAATACCATACAACAGGATGTCGCTTTAGAATTGGATATCGACCCATCCTTAGCAGGTAGCATAAACCGTTGGGAGTATTCTACAAATGGTGGGGTTAACTGGTCTCCAATTGCCAATACAGCTACAACATATACATTAATGGATGTTCAAGTTACCACCATGTTAAGAGCAGTGATAAATGTAGGTGATTGTTTAGGGTTTTCACCGGTAGTTATTATATCTGTAATACCTCCAGATATACCTCCTACAATCATCAATGGTACAGAATTTAATACCATTTGCTTGGGAGAGTCAGTATTAGTTGAAGTTGAAAGTGAATATGGCGTTGGTTCTGATGTAAACGAAGGTGGTTTATTTAATTTTGCCAACCCCGAAGGTTGGAGGATAAACGGTATTGATGAATGGAAACTTCCTGCAAGTAATAGTAATGAAAAGAATTTTATTTGGGCAGAAATTACAAATCAAAATGGCGGCAGAAATGCGGCAGGAACCCTATACAATGCAGCAGATCCTAAATATATTATTGTACATGGTGATTTAACGGATCCAAAAATTAAAAGACAAGGTCAGCCATGGGGAAATACATGGTCATCCTTAGAAACACCTATTTTTAGCACCTATGGATTAACTGATGTAACCTTAACATTTGACACCGCATATTTCTTAGAAGCTGGTGCTGAAATAAAGGTAGAGATATCAACCGATGGTGGTAGTACCTATGCCGCTTTGGTAAATCCATTAGATCCAGGTATTAATACATTTGATGGACAACCACATGATTTTTCTGGGCCTTCAACATCGGGAGCTGGCACACACATGGAAAATTTTGTCCCTATTTCAATAGATATTCAAAATTATTTGGGCCAAGACAATTTAAGAATTCGTTTCTATTTTGAAGGCGGTGGTTCTACAGGAAGTTCATGGGCATTGGATAATATTCAAATCCCTAACGACCCAATTGATGAAGTGATTGAATGGACGGATGATTTTGGCGTAGTGGTTACTACTGGATCTACTGTAAATATAAATCCTGTTACACCTGGTGTGCAAAATTATGGGGCAACATCCTTAATTAATGGTTGTAGAAGTGTTGACACCTCTGGTACTGAGTTTATTACTATTGAAGCAACATTATCATATGCCGGCGAAAATATAGTTCCAATTACTAATGAATGTGGTGAAGATACTGTAACTCTGCATGCCTACGACAATACGCTTACTGCCCAACAAAATTATGACAATGGCGTTTGGGATGGTAATTATAAAGTTCCTAATGAGGCTCCTGCCTCCCCAGATTACCCTGGCACTGGTGAAATTGGAACTTGGACTGTAACCTCGGCTCCTACGGCATGTGGAATCAGTACTTACTCATTCTCTAATGAAAATGATCCTAATGCCATCTTTACAGGTGTACCGGGAACATATACTCTTGCTTGGGCCGTTAATGGATGTTCTAGCAATGTACAAGTAACTATCAATAGTTGTAGCCAGCTTGATTTTGACGGCGTAAATGATTATGTTACTTTTAAAGACAATTACGATAGAACAGGGCCTTTTAGTATAGAAATGTGGGTGAAGGCTGGTGACCTATCTGGTACACAAAGCCTTTTTTCAAAACGTGATGCCAATAATTTAACTTCTGGATATGATTTGAGATTGAATGGTGGTTCAGTAGAATTCCATTGGGGCAATAATTCCATTTCAAGTAATGCTATCGACGCAACAACATGGCATCATATTGCTGTAACCTTTAATGGTAGTACTTATAAACTATACATGGACGGGGTTGAAAAAGCAAGTGCTAATGGTAGTGCTCCTACCGCTAATGACATGGAATGTCTTTTAGGCGCTATGGATCAAGCTAATAATCCTCCTAACAAGCCTGTTAATTATTATCATGGCTGGATTGATGAACTAAGAATATGGAATAAAGCTTTGGATATTGAGCATATTCATCAAATGATGAATCAGGAAATAAAACTCAATGGTGGAGATGATGTTATGGGAGAAATTATTCCATTAAAAATTTATGGTCAAGACGCAACACAAGATGGCACTGATGATAATCCATTACTTTGGTCCAATTTAGATGGCTATTATCGCATGGATTTAAATTGCGGCTATTTAACACCAACAAAAGGTAGTCTTAATGGTAGGTTAAGAAATATTAATTCAGCTCAAGAAGAAACAGCTCCGCTACCATACAGATCAGCAAATAATGGTTTATGGGAAACCAATAACACCTGGGAACAACCTGTTGTTTGGTACACCCCAAATAGCACAGTAAACGGAACCAAAATCGACTGGAATATTGTTGAGACTTCCCATAACATCACTTCCAATGCAAAAGATTTGACGTTATTAGGGCTATTGGTTAAAACTAACGAATTAACCATCACCAACAGTGCTGGTGCCCAAGATGAAACCAACATAGGTCACGGCCTTTGGATAACCCATTATTTAAAACTTGACGGGAAAATCGATTTGGTTGGTGAGTCGCAACTGGTACAAAAAAGATACAATACTTCTGGCAACCCCACCATTCAGTTTAACGAAAGTATACTGGACGTTACGAGTTCTGGAGATATTGAACGTGATCAACAAGGTGCTGTAAACCTTTTTAATTATAACTACTGGGGTTCTCCTGTAGGTGCCAAAAATATCACCAGTAATAATATGCCTGCCACCTTATTAAATAATAAGTTTGATGGGACAATTTCCAGCAATCCGGTACAAATAAACTGGTTAGCTAGTGGTTATAATGCGTCGCCTTCCAATCCTTTGTCCATACCAGAATATTGGTTATGGGCTTATGAAAACTATACTTCCAATACGTATGCTAAATGGGTAAAATTATACAAATCATCTGGTATTAAACCTGGTTTAGGATATACCATGAAAGGTAGCGGCTCTAGTAACTCTTACCAAAACTACACCTTTATTGGTAAGCCTAATAATAATACCATCAATAGAGCTATAACTGTTGGAAACGATGCGTTGATTGGAAACCCATACCCATCTGCTATTGATGCTATGGAATTTATAAAAGACAACATTCCACTATTAAACCCAGATGGCAGTAGTTCTGGCGCAAATTCAGGCACTACGGGTAGTATTGATGGCACCCTTTATTTCTGGATACATTTCGATTCAAATAACACCCATGTATTAAGAGACTACCAAGGAGGATATGCTACCTATACTAGAGCTGGAGGCAACCCTCCTCCTACAGCTGCAACTTATACCACAACAGATGGTTATGAAATTAGTGGTGCTGGATCATCATTGCTAACGCCAGGTGATTACATTCCCGTAGCTCAAGGATTTTTTGTACATTCGGCTTTTACTCAGTTAACGGATCAGTTGAAGTTTCAAAATAGTCAAAGAATCTTTAAAACAGAACAAAATCCAAATGATTCTCAATTTTTAAAATCAAGCGCTTCAAAAAATACTAAAAATGGTTCGAATCCAACAAATGTTCAAAATGCTATTCAACGTGTTAGACTACAATTCAGGACTCCTGAGGTTAGAAGACATTTGTTATTAGCTTTTACTCCTGACAATGAAGCTTCTGACGGATTTGATTATGGGTATGATGCCAAGGTGTTTGAAACGCTGCCTAATGATATGTTATTTATGATTAATAACGAAAAATATACCATTCAGGCTGTTGGTGCTTTTGATGACACAAAACAATACCCTTTTGGTATCTTCCTTAAAAAAGCAGGTGCGGTTGAGATATCTATCACTGAAATGGAAAATATAGATCCTAATACAAAAGTGTACATTTATGATAGTTTATTGGAAACCTACACCAAGATAAATGATAAAAACAGTAAATATGCGGCCAATCTTGAAGCAGGCAATCATTTACATAGATTCTTTATAACATTTATGAAAAATGATAAGACCCTTTCTTTATCTGATGAAGCATTAGATCAGTTTCAAATAAACTATTTAAGCAACAGTAAAGAAATATTAATTCAAGGGTCGCCAGACATTGAAGTGAAACAAGTGTATTTGATAAACATATTAGGTCAAACTTTAAAGTCTTGGAACAAAACAAACTTGCCTAACATCTCTAATGATGTGAGTATTCCTGTGGGCAATGTTTCAGAAGGAAATTATATTGTTAAAGTGGTTTCTTCTTATGGAACCATCAGTAAAAAAGTAATTATAAGTCAATAATTATCACTCTAAAAAATCAAAAAACTGCCTAAAAACACTAGGCAGTTTTTTTATGCATTTTTTATATATATTTCCCACATTTTGTGTCATTAGAATGTATTTCATCGATTATATTGACTTTTTAAAGATTTTTAATTGAATTTATTCGTATCTTTATCGCATAAAAATAATTGAGTGCTCATTATAAACCCCAAATCTAATGGCAAAAAAATTACACTTTCATTTATTGTGCTTGTTATTTATAGTGAGTAGTTTCACTAACAGTTTAGCGGCACTTACAACAAGCAGCAACATCCAAAGAGTTAGAATAGACTTTCTCATGCCCGATGGCTATGTAAGGCATTTGTTATTTGCTTTTACCAAAGATAATTCAGCAAGTGATAATTATGACTATGGATTTGATGCCATTAATAAAGACGATTACCCATATGACTTAAATTGGATGATTGGCGACTTAAGATGTACAACTCAAGCTGTAGGAGCCTTTGATATCTCCAAAAAATATCCTTTAGGCTTATTTATGTCTAAAGATGGTGATATTGAAATCGCCCTGGATACGCTAGAAAATTTTGATACGCCTATCGATTTATTTATTTATGATGCTTTGCTCAAGACATACACCCAAATAAACGATTCTAATTATGCAGCCACCATAGCAAAAGGTGATTATTTAAATCGCTTTTATTTAGCCTTTAAGAGTGAAAATACATCCTTTTTTGCTAAAACATTGGATACTGAAGACATAACCTTGAAAGACACAGAAATAAGTTATTTGAATGACTCGAAACAATTGTATATAAATACAAACGACAAATACATCGTTAAAAATATTCATATTTATAATCTAAACGGACAAAAAGTATTTACTTTTAGTCATGTAAATTCCAAACTAATCAAAATTCCATTGCAAATTAGTCAAATTAAATATGGCATCGTAGCCATCGAAACCGACCAAGGTGGACTTAGAAGAAAAATAGTCCTAAATTAATTAGTGTTTTCATTTAATAAAAGAGTCTTATTATATTTTAAGACTCTTTTTTTATTTCTGAAATTAAGTCTTCAAGTGATAGCTTAAGCTGCTCGCCAGAAACCATGTTTTTAAGTGTATATATATTGGTATTTACTTCCTCCTCGCCTACCAAAACCACAAACGGAATAGCACGTTTATCGGCATGAACCATTTGTTTTTTCATTTTAGCGGCATCTGGGTACAATTCGGCATGAATGCCTTGTAATCGTAATTGTTTAATGGCTTTTAAACTGAACAAGGCTTCTTTATCACCAAAGTTTATAAACAACACATCTATGTTTTTAGTGACGGTTTCTGGGAATAATCCTAATTCTTCCAATACCAAATAAATACGATCCAATCCGAAACTAATACCAACACCACTCACATTGTTCAATCCGAAAATGCCTGTTAAGTCATCATAGCGTCCACCACCGCCAATGGAGCCCATTTGGACTTGTTTTGGCGCAGCGACTTCAAAAATGGCGCCTGTGTAATAATTTAATCCACGAGCCAACGTGACGTCTAGTTGTAATGTGGCGGTAGTTAATCCTAATTCTGAAATAGCTGAATTTATAAATGCTAATTCATCAATCCCTTTTTTGCCTTCTTCGGAAGATGATAATATGGTTTTTAAACTGTCGATTTGCGATTCAAAAGAACCTGACAAGGTAAATAAGGGCTGTAATTTAGAAATCCCGACTTCCGAAATACCTTTGGAAAGCATCTCTTCTTTTACCTTGGCCTCACCTATTTTATCCAATTTATCAAGTGCAACCGTAAAATCGATTAATTTATCAGAAGCGCCAATCACTTCGGCAATGCCAGACAAAATTTTACGATTATTAATTTTAATGGTAACACCATCTAATTTTAATGCAGAAAAAACGGTATCGTATAATTGAATAAACTCCACCTCTTGCCATAACGAGTCGCTACCAACCACATCGGCATCACATTGATAAAACTCCCTAAAACGCCCCTTCTGTGGTCTGTCGGCACGCCAAACAGGTTGGATTTGGTAACGTTTGAATGGAAATTCGATTTCGTTTTGGTGTTGTACTACGTAGCGAGCGAATGGGACGGTTAGGTCGTAGCGTAAGGCTTTCTCGGAGATATAATTTGTAATATCTGAAGATTCAATATCTCTAAAAGTTTTGTAAACTTGATACTTATTTGAATTCAAGAAACCTGTTACAGTATTACTATAAATTTCTTCAATAAAATTATTCAAAAATCCATTTTCTAGTCTGGAATTATCTCGAGTTTCTCTCCTAATTTCTATTAATTTTTTAACAAAATAATCTTTCTTCTCTTCAAAATATTTTTCTAAAGAATCAAATTTAAAATAGCCTTTTTTTCTTGATACCTCAAAAACTAAACTATTAATTAAACCTTCATTATCACTATAATAATCCTTATAAGATATTCTATTTGTATTCCAAAATTCTGAAATTAACCTATAATTACTTAAAATATTGTTCCTTATTTCATCTCTAAATTTACCTAGATCTAGTAATTTATCCTTAACAGCATTAAAATATTCCCCAGATTCCAAAATCTTAAAAATCAATCGATCCCCTTCATCACCATATTTTCCCATAAGGGTTTCGGAGTTTTCAAAACTAGGTGTTTCAATAGGTTGAAATCCAAAGGTTTCAAACACACCACGAATGGTATTAAAAATATAATTGCGTTTTGCGACCTGTTCTGGATTAAAATCTCTGGTTCCTTTTGGGATGCTTGGTTTTTGAGCCATATTAATGCCTGCGAAGGCAGGTATCTTTTTAAAATTAGTTCTTATATCAGTGGATTCCTTCTCGATAGCTATCGGGATTCGCAGGAATGACAAAACAAAAATAATAATGAAAACGTCATTGCGAGCTTTTTAATTAAAAAAAAACGAAGCAATCTTTTACATTGAAACTAAATTATGATGATTATAGTTGCTAGATTAACAGATTGCTTCAGTCGTTCCTTCTTCGCAATGAGGTTAATTTATAAGCCTATCAAAATATCTAAATAAATCGCCTTTAGTAATCACGGCGCCTTGCTGTATCAACTTAAACTTATCTAGATTTTTGTCGTCTGAATAGTCTTTTTTGGCTTGTAAAAACTCCACATCATCATTCATTAAATTGTCACGCAACCAATTGTAACCTTCAGTGGTGGTGATGTCTTTATCATTCTTCACTTTTACGCCAATAACATGCATATTGGTATCGTTCAAATAAAACAAATGCATTTGGTTTGGCGATAGATGTTCTAAATATTTAGCAGCATTCAACGCGCCTTCCCAAATTAAATCGCTAAAAACATCCAGTTCCATTTCGGCTAATTCTGGTCTGTTTTCCTTTAAATTTGTCCATTCATCTGCTGTAACAGACTGCGTTGCCAAAAAATTAATGAATTCCTGATGCAATTCCTCAAATTGTTCTTTAGTAAGTCTTGTGTACTTCATCCCCTCTTAATCTCCCATTAGGGGAGAAAATTTTTAATAAAAAAGCCCCAACACTGTTGAGGCTTTTAAAATATGTTATAAAAGATTAATTTGCTTGTGCAACAACCTCAAATTCTAAATCTACAGTAACAGCTCTGTGCAAACGTACTACAGCAGTATATTTACCTGTACGTTTGATAGTTGTAACTGAAATGAATTTTTTATCAATTGTATGACCTTCTTTTTCTAAAGCTTCAGCAACATCTATGTTGCCAACAGATCCAAATAATTTATCACCTGTACCAACTTTAGCTGCTATTTTAATTTCCAATACTTTTATAGCATCAGCAATTTTAGTAGCCTCATCAATTATTTTCTTTTCTTTATAAGCTCTTTGCTTAAGGTTTTCTGCTAATACTTTTTTTGCAGAAACTGTAGCCATCACAGCTTGTCCTTGAGGAATTAAAAAATTTCTACCATAACCGTTCTTAACTGTTACAACATCGTCTTTAAATCCTAAATTTTCAACGTCTTGTTTTAATATGAGTTCCATAGTTATGCTATTTTATTTTAATAAATCTGCTACGTAAGGCATTAAAGCTAAATGACGCGCTCTTTTTACGGCAACGGACACTTTTCTCTGAAACTTTAACGAAGTTCCTGTTAAACGTCTTGGTAAAATTTTACCTTGCTCATTTACAAATTTCAATAAGAAATCTGGGTCTTTGTAATCTATGTATTTAATACCAGATTTTTTGAAACGACAATACTTTTTAGTTTTGTTGGTTTCAATGTTCAACGGAGTTAAATATCTAATTTCTCCGTCTTTTTTCCCTTTAGATTGTTGTTCTATTGATGTTGACATAATTAAGCTTTTTGTTTAAGTTTATCTCGTCTTCTTTCTGCCCAAGAAACAGCATGTTTATCTAACGCTACGGTTAAATAACGCATAAAACGCTCATCACGTCTAAACTCTACTTCTAATTGACCAATGATCTCACCGGCAACAGTGTACTCAAATAAGTGATAAAAACCACTTTTTTTGTTTTGAATTGGGTATGCTAATTTTTTAAGCCCCCAATCTTCTTTTGATACCATCTTAGCGCCGTTAGAAACAAGAAAATCTTCGTATTTCTGTACTGTTTCCTTTATCTGGTCTTCAGATAAAACGGGATTTAAGATGAAAACAGTTTCATAATGATTCATAAAAATTATATTTATTGTTTAAAATGGGTGCAAAAATAGTTATTATCTACATATAAAACAACAAAAATTATAGTATATTTGAGTCAGTAATTAAATGTTAAAGAAAAGTTAAATTAAACAGTTTAACGATGTTTTTTGGTTTTTAGCCGAATTTTTTGTACTATTGTCGATATCTTAACCGAAATAATAGAATGTTATGACTTTAAACTGTGTAGTAGTAGACGACTCAGCGATACAAAGGCTCTCAATTGTTAAGCTTGTAGAGAATCACCCCAATCTCAACTTAATAGCAGAGTACAGTAGCGCTTTAGAAACTAAAAATGGTTTAAATACGCACCAAGTTGACTTAATCTTTTTAGACATTGAAATGCCAGTGTTAAATGGATTTGAGCTTTTGGACGTATTGAACAACAAACCCCAAATTATTTTTGTAACCGGTAAAACAGAATATGCCTTTAAAGCATTTAACTATGACGCTACCGATTACTTACATAAACCAATCACTAGAGAACGTTTTAATATTGCTGTTGAAAAAGCTTTAGAGCAACACAAATTAATCCAAGACTTTAATGAAGAAGAGGGTGAACATATCTTTGTGAAGAGCAATCTTAAAAAACGTAAGGTATATATTAAAGATATCAAATGGATTGAAGCCCTTGGCGATTATGTGAAATTGGTAACGGAAGACAGTAGCCTTGTGGTACTATCTACTATGAAATCTTTTGAATCTGAATTGCCTGAAGGTAAGTTTTTAAGAATCCATAAATCTTATATTGTTAATCTTGATAAAATTGATAGATTTAACAGTAAAAATGTTGAAGTGGGCGCTTACGAAATTCCTTTGAGTCGAAATAAAAAGACACAACTTGTCGATGCTTTGAATAATATTTAGAAACTTGCTTTGTCAAACTGTCCCGATAGCTATCGGGATTGTTTCAGTTTCTCATGATATTATGATAAAAGATGATGAGATCCTAACCCCTAACCTACGTCAGGATAGTTCAATGACGAAATTTGTTTACAAATTTCTATTTCAAAGATCCTGACCTACGTCAGGATAGTTCAATGACGAAATTTGTTTACAAATTTCTATTTCACTAAAAGTTATCAACATTTAAAATCAACTTAACTGACCGAAAATCTTTTATACTCAAGAAGCTGTTATTTATTTTAATAATAGCTTCTTTTGTTTTTGATAAGGATTGTTTTTTCGGGATTTTTACCAAAATATTTTTATAAAACTGATTTCTTATACGGGATATTGGCGGTGATTCTGGCCCAAGAACATGCGCATCAAAAACCTGTCTTAACGATTTTGCCAGCCATATGGCTGCAGTATCTACTTTTGTATAATCTTTATGTTTTAACGTGATTTTAATTTGCTTATATACGGGTGGATATTTAAAATTATACCGATCATTCATTTGCTCATTAAACATACCCACATAATCATTATTGGAAACTTGCTGTAAAATAGCATGATACGGATTATAGGTTTGAATTAACACCTTTCCTCTAACATCGGTTCGTCCTGCCCTACCCGATACTTGCAGCATTAACTGAAAACTACGTTCGTGTGCTCTAAAATCGGGGAAATTCAATAAATTATCGGCATTCATAACGGCTACCAACTTAACATTCCTAAAATCCAAGCCCTTAGTAAGCATTTGTGTACCCACTAGAATATCCACTTCCAACTGCTCAAAAGCCGTAATTATTTTTTCATAGCCATATTTACCACGTGTGGTATCCAAATCCATGCGGGCTACTTTGTAATCTGGAAACAATGCTTTTACTTCTTCTTCAATTTGTTCGGTTCCAAAACCTTTACTATCAAGTTCAGAACTTCCACAAGCCATACAGCTTTTCAGCATGGCCGTTACATAACCACAATAGTGGCAACGCAACTGATCTCTATACTGATGATACGTTAAACTGACATCACAATTAGGACATTGAGGCGCATGACCACAGGTATTACATTCTACGATGGGCGAAAAGCCTCGTCTATTTTGAAACAATATAACTTGTTGTCCATTCTTTAGAGCGTCAGTCATTTCTTCAATAAGCCGGTCGCTAAAATGCCCCTTCATCAATTTCCGTTTATGCTTATCCTTAATATCTACCAATTCAATATCTGGCATCAACACATTATTATACCGCTGACTGATTTCAACCAGGCCATATTTATTTTGCTGCGCATTATGATAACTTTCTAAACTTGGTGTAGCAGAGCCTAAAAGTGTTTTTGCTTTGTGGATATTGGCCAAAACAACAGCCGTATCGCGCGCATGGTAACGTGGCGCAGGATCAAATTGTTTGAATGATTGTTCGTGCTCTTCATCCACAATGATGAGCCCTAAATCATTGAATGGCAAAAATATGGAAGATCTCGCTCCGAGAACTATTTGCGCTTTCGCAGCATTTTTTAAAACATTATTCCAAACCTCGACACGCTCGTGGGTTGAATATCTGGAATGAAAAACAGAAACCTGTTCGCCAAAATAATTTTGCAAACGGGTTATCAATTGGGTTGTTAAGGCGATTTCTGGTAATAAATACAATACTTGTTTGCCTTTTTGTAACGCGTTTTCAATAAGCTTTACATAAACTTCGGTTTTTCCAGAAGAAGTGACGCCATGTAGCAACGTTATATTATGGTTTATGAAAGATTCTTTAATTTCCTTTAAAGCAATAGTCTGGTAGTCGTTTAAGTTTTTTGAATCTTCGTTGGCATCACCAGAATATTGAACTCTATCCGTTTGAATATGATATTCATCTAAAATACCTTTATCTATCAACGATTTTATAATTGCTGGCGATGCATCACTTTCATTGGATAAATCCGATACTTTTACTGGCTTTTTTGTTTTGGCTGAAATTGAAAACAACGTCATGATCACTTGCCGTTGTTTGGGTGCTCTATGTAAATCATCTAACAATTTATGAAGAGTAGCTTCTGAAGAAAAATGGTTGTGTAATTTAACATAACGCACCAGTTTAGGTATATACTTCTCATAAACTTCTTCATCTAATTGAATGGCATTTTTTTCTAATAACCTATTAATAACAGGAAGTACATTTTTTTTGTCCAGAATATTAGCAATGTCATGAATTTTTAATGAGGATTGGTGTTGCAATGCCTCATAAACCAGAAATTCATCATCCTTTAAATTAGATTCATCAATCTCTTTAATAGTATTCTTACTGATGATGGTTTCACTCTCTAAAATAAATGCACTGGGCAAAGCTGCTCGCATGACATCGCCCAGTGTACACATATAATAATCGGCTATCCAATGCCATAATTGCAATTGCTTTTGGTTTACAATGGGCGAATCATCTAAAATTTGGTGAATCTCCTTGGCCTCATAAACCGTGGGTGCTTCGTTATGAATGTTATAAACAATGCCTGTGTAAATTTTAGATTTCCCAAAGGGAACCGACACGCGCATACCTATATTCAAAAAGCCTGCTTCAGCCTTTGTAATACTGTAAGTAAACAACTTTTGAAGTGGAATAGGAATAATAACATCAACAAAATTCCGCATATATTATTTCCTTTTTTTAAGCCTGTTTAAAGACACATTTAACTCGTAGCCCAAAAGCAGAACATTCGCATTGAGCCATAGATAAAACAGTAATATTAAAAGTGCGCCAATAGAACCATATAGCTTATTATAATTGCTAAAGTTTTCAATGTAAATACCAAATAAGAATGATAATAGAGCAATCAGCAATGTAGTAAATAGTGCGCCTACGGAAAAGAATCTAGAATCCTTACCTTCCTTTGTCCCAAAATAATACAAAACAGCCGTGGCAAAATATACCATAATGACGGAAAACATATATTTAACCGTATTAAACCAAAAAATCATTTGTAATTTATTTTCTGTGCCATCATTAATTGATAATAGCAATTTTTCTACAACATAAATTTGAAAATAACCCAAAAACACAATCATAATAATAAGTAAAAAAGTCAATATCAAAGCAATGCTTAAAGCAAATAAATATTGACGGAATATATTTCTTGATAAATGAATGTGATAGGAATTTTCAAAACCAGAAAACAATGCATTGACGCCGTTTGCCATTAAAACAATGGATAAAATAAAAACAGAAGACAGCAATCCTCCTCTTTGCGGTTGGTCTATATTTTCAAAAATATTTTCAAAGAAAAAATCAGAAGTACTTGGTGGTAAATAAGATTCCAAAAACTTTAAAAAATCGATTTTAAAATCATCGATGGGCACATAGGGTATAATTATTAGAACAAATAACAAGAAGGGAAACAATGCCATAAAAAAGCTAAAAGCAATAGCACTTGCCCGAGTTGTCAAAGCACCTTTTACAATGCCAGTTATATATAATTCCAATAAATCATAAAAAGACAAACCCTCAAGACCTGGTAATTTAAATCGTTTAAAAAAACGAACCAATACATTTAAAACAGGAATTTTAGCTAGTGTGTCTTCAAGTGGCTTGGTCATTAATAAATTGCATAATGGTTTCAAGCAAAGTTATTAAAATAAAGAGTTCTATAACCCTTATAACTAATTAAACTATTGGGTTTTTAAAATGTTATTTTATAGCTTTTAAGCTTAAATCCATATTATGGACTGAATGTGTTAAGGCACCGCATGAGATATAGTTTACACCACACTCTGCATAATGCCTAATCGTATCTTCGTTAATATTTCCAGAAGATTCCGTTAAACATCTATCTCCAATCAGTTTTACGGCTTTTTTAGTGTCTTCGTAATCAAAATTATCAATCAAAATCCTATAAATACCATCGTTTTGTAATATCTCCTTAACCTCTGTTAAATCCCTGGCTTCCACCATAATTTTTAAATCTTTCCCTGTTTCATTAAGATATTCTTTGGTCATTTCAATGGCCCTTGTAATGCCTCCAGCAAAATCTATATGGTTATCTTTTAGCATAATCATATCAAACAAGCCAAACCTATGGTTTTCGCCACCACCAATTTTCACGGCCCATTTTTCAAGCATTCTGATACCTGGTGTTGTTTTTCTGGTGTCTAAAACGCTGGTTTTTGTGCCTTTTAACAAATCAACAAACCCTTTGGTCTTGGTAGCGATGGCACTCATACGTTGCATGCCATTTAAAACGGTACGTTCGCATTTTAATATGGATTGTGGTGAGCCCTCAACATACAAAACCACATCTCCATAAGTAACTTCGGAGCCATCTTCTATAAGAATATCCACTTTCAGCGTTTTATCGACATAGGCAAAAACGCGCTTGGCGTAGTTAACACCCGCTATAATCCCTTTATCTTTAACTAAAAGTTTTGCCTTTCCTCTGGCATTTTCAGGAATACAGGCCAAAGAGCTATGATCTCCGTCACCTACATCTTCTCGTATAGCATTAGAAATTATTAATCCTATTTCGTATTCAAATTGTTCTTTGGTTATCATTTTTTAGAAAGTTTGCGCTAAAATAAGAAATTGATTGGCTAATTGAAATTTTGGAATTACGAATTTTGTATTTTTTTTTAATTTAAATCCATTATTCATAATTAGTAAATGCTAATTTTGCCATATGACTATTAAACTACTTGCCATAGGGAAAACTGATGATAACGAATTGAAAGCTTTAATAGAGGGTTATGCAAAACGGTTATCTTTTTATATTAATTTTCAGTTGGATATTATTCCTGATATAAAAAATGCCAAGAATTTAAGCGAAAGTCAGCAAAAACAAAAAGAGGGTGAACTCATATTGGAAAAAATAAATAATACCGATGTGTTGATTCTTTTGGATGAAAACGGTAAACAATATGATTCTGTAGCGTTTTCTGAATATTTACAGAAACACATGAATTCTGGCATAAAACAAGTGGTATTTGTTATTGGGGGCCCTTACGGATTTTCTGAGGAGGTTTATAACAAAGCAAATGGGAAACTGTCACTCTCTAAAATGACATTTTCCCATCAAATGATTCGCTTATTTTTTACCGAACAATTGTACCGAGGATTCACCATTTTAAAGAATGAACCCTATCACCACAGGTAAAATAATTAATAATGAAAAATGTAAAGTGAAAAATTATAAATCCTTCATCGTTAATTATTAATTCTTCATTATTAATTGTTAATTGATTTAATATGTTTTATAAACTTCTTTTCTCTTTTTTAATTGACGCTCTAAGTCACCAATAGTTTCTTTTACAGATACTTCAAAATTTTGTTCATTAGATGAAGCAAAAATTCTTGGCCCTGGCAAACTTAGTTCGATATTACATATTTTACTGGTTTCGTGTTGATTTTCGTCTTGTTTAAAATACACGGTTGCACTTATTAAAAACTCATATCTATCAAATAATTTCCTCAATTTTTCTTCAGTGAATGCTGATAACGTTTCACTTACATCAACACCTACATATTCATAATTTATAATCATAACTTAATGTTTTATTTAATTTGTTTATAAAGGGAAGTTACATTTTTTACAATCATTTTAAACTAACATCCATCATAAAAAAAACATAAATATTTATGTAAGCATTATTTTTTAAACATAAAATAAACCGCTAAGACCAAGAACACAAAGGCAATAATATGATTGGTTCTAAACGTTTCTGTTTTAAAAAAAATGAGGGTGAAAATCGCAAAAACAACTAACGTTATAACCTCTTGCAACAGTTTTAATTGAATAAGTGAAAAAGGGCCACCGTTTCCTTTAAATCCTATTTTATTAGCAGGCACCTGAAAAGCATATTCAAATAAAGCAATAAACCAACTTATTAATACGATGGCTATTAACCCTAATTTATTGAACCACTTCCACTCGGCAAATTTTAAATGTCCGTACCAAGCAATGACCATAAACGTATTGCTTAGCACCAAAAGCACAATAGTTAAAAGTCCTTTCATACAATTTAATATTAAAAAAAATGAAAACTAAATTAGTCTATTTTTTTGATTGTCTTAATTTTGAAAAAAAAAATTTATGCAACTCGTTTTTGCCACAAATAATCTTAACAAGATAAAAGAAGTCCAAGCGTTAATGCCCCAGCATATTACATTATTTAGTTTAGAAGATATTGGTTGCTTTGAAGACATTCCCGAAACCCAAAACTCTATAAAAGGCAATGCCATACAAAAAGCAGAATTTATAAAAAACAACTATGGCTATGATTGTTTTGCAGACGATACAGGATTGGAGGTTGATGCTTTAAATGGCGAACCCGGCGTTTACTCTGCGCGTTATGCAGGCGAACAACGAAATGCAGAAGATAATATGAATACTTTATTAAATGCTTTAAAAGACAGTCCAAATAGAAGCGCCCATTTTAAAACCGTAATTGCATTACACATTAACAACCAACAACATACATTTACAGGTATTTGCAAAGGTGAAATAACCATTACCAAACATGGTGAAAAGGGTTTTGGTTACGACCCTATTTTCAGACCCAATGGACACCAAAAAACATTCGCCGAGATGGATCTAAAACTTAAAAACACTATTAGTCACCGTGGAAAAGCCATATCTCAATTAGTCTCTTTTTTAAATTCTTAGAACTTATAATTAAATTATAAAAAACAAAAAAGCTAGTTGGCAGTTAATATTCTTTACACTACATTTAGTATATGACAGAGGAAGACATAGAAAAAGAAAATGCAGCCATTACCAAAGCCTACAAAGAGTTATTACGCGTTAGTTATACAACACTAACGGACGATGATAAAAAATTTATACGAAAGGCTTTTGAGATTGCTGTTGACGGACATAAAAATCAACGTAGAAAATCTGGTGAAGCTTATATATTTCATCCTATTGCCGTTGCTAAAATTGTTGCCCAAGAAATTGGATTGGATGCGACGTCTATTGCTGCGGCCCTACTTCACGATGTCGTAGAAGATAGCGCAGATTATGCTATTGAAGATATTGAAGAGCTTTTTGGAGAAACCGTTGCGAAGATTGTTAGTGGACTTACCAAAATTTCATCATTAAGTAAAGAGCAAGGTATGGATGTATCACTGCAAGCAGAAAACTTCCGTAAAATGCTCCTCACCATGAATGATGATGTACGGGTAATCATTATTAAAATTGCCGACAGACTCCACAATATGCAAACCATGGACTCGATGCGAGAGGACAAACAAATTAAAATTGCATCTGAAACCATGTATATATATGCCCCATTGGCGCATAGAATAGGGCTTTACAACATAAAAAACGAACTCGAGGATTTAGGATTAAAATATTTAGAACCAGATACTTACAACGACATTCTTTTCAAAACAAAAGAGAGTAAAGAAGAACAAGACTTATATATAAAGGAGTTTAGTGATGTTATAAAAAAATCGTTAGATAAAGAGAGTTTAGAATACACCATAAAAGGACGTCCGAAATCTATTTTTTCCATAAGAAGAAAAATGATTAAGCAAGGAGTCCCTTTTGATGAAGTGTATGACAAGTTTGCTATTAGAATTATTTACAAAAGCGATGAAAGTACAGAGAAATTCTTTGCATGGAAAATATATTCTATAGTAACCGACCACTTTAGACCAAACCCCGTGCGCCTTCGCGATTGGATTTCTTCACCAAAATCAACGGGCTATGAAGCCTTACACATCACGGTTATGGGGCCTAAAGGAAGATGGGTTGAAGTACAGATACGTAGCGAACGTATGAATGAAATTGCTGAAAAAGGCTATGCAGCTCATTATAAGTACAAACAAGACACTGAAAAAGAAGACAATCTTGAAAATTGGATTAACAAACTTCAAGAAGCTCTGGAAAATCCAGATATTAATGCGGTCGACTTTGTTGAACAATTTAAACTCAATTTATATTCTAAAGAAATATTTGTTTTCACACCAAAAGGTGAATTAAAATCGTTGCCTAAAGGAGCCACTCCGTTGGATTTTGCATTCAATATTCATACGGAAGTCGGTATGAAAACCCGCGGTGCCAAAGTGAATGGAAAATTAGTCCCGCTTAGCCACGAATTAGCAAGTGGCGATCAAGTGGATATATTAACTTCAGACAATGCCAAACCAAATGCCAATTGGTTAGATTATGCCACTACAGCCAAGGCAAGAGCCAAAATAAAATCAGCTTTAAAAGAAGACAGGAAAATCATTGGTGAAGAAGGAAAAGAGATTTTAAGAAGAAAACTGCGACAGCTTAAAATAACATTAAATGAAAATAGTGTCAACGAAATGGTTCGATACTTTAAACTTAAAACAAGTTTAGATCTTTTTTATCGTGTTGGTATTGGATCCATAGATAATGTGATGCTTAAAGATTTTGCTTCATCTAGGAGCAATGCTTTAATGAGCTTCTTAAAAAATAAAATTACACGAAAAACAAACATCCCTAAGGAAGAATTAGATAAAGAAGAAGTCACTGCCAATTATGACTCGTTGGTTTTTGGTAAAGAAGAGGAAAAACTTGACTATAAATTATCTACTTGTTGCAATCCCATTCCCGGTGATGAGGTTTTTGGTTTTGTAACGGTCAGTGAAGGTATTAAAGTGCATAAAAAAAATTGTCCTAATGCTTTAAGTTTACAATCAAACTATGCCTACAGGATCATGCCCGCCAAATGGGTTGACTCTACCCGTCAAGAATTTTCAGCGTATATCATGATTTCTGGAATAGACCATATGGGATTAGTAAATGAAGTAACCAAAATCATTTCAGAGAATATGCATGTAAACATGAAAAGTCTTAGCTTTGAAACAAACGATGGCCTGTTCTCTGGAAAAATAAACCTTATTGTAAATAACAATACTATTCTGAAAAAGGTTGTAGAAATGCTTAAAAAAATTAATGGCATCGATAAGGTATATAGAGTGTAAAAAAGTGTAAATTTGCATTGCAATTATGAGTTTACCAACAGACACAAAAAATCAAGAGATTGTTAAGAGTGTATTTACAAGCTTTTTAGAAAATAAAGGGCATCGTAAAACACCCGAGCGCTATGCGATTTTACAAGAAATCTATAATAGCGAAGAGCATTTTGATATAGAATCGCTGTATCTAAATATGAAAAATAAAAAGTATCGCGTGTCTCGTGCCACACTTTATAATACTATAGAATTACTTTTAGAATGTGGCTTGGTTAGAAAACATCAATTCGGACAAAATCAGGCGCATTATGAAAAATCCTATTTTGATAGACAACACGATCATGTCATTCTAACAGACACTGGTGAGGTCATCGAATTTTGCGATCCAAGAATTCAATCAATAAAAAAAACTATAGAAGAAGTTTTCGATATCGAGATTAATACACACTCGCTTTATTTTTACGGAAACAGAAAATCAACTAAATAATTATTTTTTACAATGGCAGTAGATTTACTACTAGGATTACAATGGGGAGACGAAGGCAAAGGAAAAATTGTTGACGTACTTACATCCAAATACAACATCATTGCTCGTTTTCAAGGTGGGCCAAATGCAGGACACACCTTAGTTTTTAATGGAAAAAAACATGTTTTACACACCATTCCATCAGGTATTTTTCATGATGAGGCCATGAATTTAGTGGGAAATGGCGTAGTTATAGACCCTGTTATTTTTAGAGGTGAATTAAAAAAACTTGACGAGCAAAACATAGACTATAGAAAATCGTTGCTTATTTCCCGTAAAGCACACATTATTTTACCAACCCACCGCTTACTCGATGCCGCTAGTGAAGCATCAAAAGGAAAAGCTAAAATTGGCTCGACCCTTAAAGGTATCGGTCCTACTTACATGGATAAAACCGGCAGAAATGGTATTCGTGTAGGTGATTTGGAATTAAGCGATTGGAAGGAACGCTATAGGGCTTTGGCTGATAAACATGAATCGATGATTGCTTTTTATGATGCCAAAATTGAATATGATTTAGAAGAACTTGAAACCGAATTCTTTAAAGCCATTGATGTTTTAAAATCGTTGAAATTTATTGATTCTGAAGAATATATATACCAAGCACAAAAATCTGGTAAAACCATACTTGCTGAAGGCGCCCAAGGGTCGTTGTTGGATATTGATTTTGGAACCTATCCATATGTAACATCAAGCAATACCACTGCTGCTGGTGCTTGCACAGGTTTAGGTGTAGCACCAAACCAAATTGGTGACGTATTTGGTATTTTTAAAGCGTATACTACACGTGTGGGTTCTGGTCCGTTCCCAACAGAATTATTTGATGAAGATGGTGCAACCATGGGTCGCGTGGGTCAAGAATTTGGAGCCACTACAGGCCGACCAAGACGTTGTGGTTGGTTAGATTTAGTAGCTTTAAAATATGCTTGCCAAGTAAATGGGGTTACCCAATTAATGATGATGAAAGGCGATGTGCTTTCTGGTTTTAAAACCTTAAAAGTATGCACCGCTTATAAATATAAAGGTGAAGTAATACAACATTTTCCATACAATATAGAACCTGAAAATGTAGAACCCATTTACACTGAAGTCAGTGGCTGGCAAGAAGATTTAACGGCTATGTCTGAAGATTCACAACTTCCTAAAGCATTAAATGACTATATTGAGTTTTTAGAAAAAGAATTGGAAATTCCTATCACAATTGTTTCAGTAGGTCCTGATAGAAAACAAACTATTTTCAGATAGAACTATTTCTATTTTATAATTTAAACGCTTCAAAATAATTTTGGAGCGTTTTTTGTTCCAACATACTTAAACATCATATTAATCGTTATTTTTACGACAAATAATTTCAGTTTGAAAGTACTACATCATTTTTATATTCTCACACTTTTCTTTTTAGCAGCTTCATTATTTGGGTATGCTCAAGAAAAAAAGCAGCTTGAGATTATTTATGCCGGAAGGGTCAATTTTGATGAAGCCAAATATCCCGGGGCAAAAATTTTAACCAGGGATGATTCCCAACAGGTTCATGTTCTTCACGAAAACATTAATTTATGGTGTGATAGGGCTATACAATACAGTAACGAAAATTTTATTGAAGCCTATGGTAATGTGAAAATGATACAAGGTGATACTATTACCATGACATCAAAATATGTCGAATATAGCGGATTAACACAATTAGCATTTGCTAGTGGCGATGTGGTATTAAAAGATCCAACTTCAACAATTACATCAGACACATTATATTTTGACCGTTTAAAACAAGAAGCTTTTTACAGAAATGGAGGAACAGTTGTAAAGGACACTTCTGGAACCATTACCAGTAAAATAGGCCGATATTACATGAGCCTTAAAAAATATAAGTTTGTACAAGATGTCGTATTAGTAAATAAAGATGCAACGATTAACTCCAATTATTTTGATTTTTATTCGGATAGTGGTCACGCCTATCTTTTTGGACCTTCAACCATCGTTACCGAAGAAAGTAAAACCTATTGCGAAAAAGGATTTTACGACACCAAAACCAAGATTGGCTATGCGATGAAAAATGCCAAAATAGATTATGATAATAGAGAGATTAAAGGGGATAGTTTATATTTTGACAACAACATAAGTTTTGCATCGGCAACAAATAACATAAAAGTCACGGACACCTTAAACAACAGTATCGTAAAAGGCCATTATGCCGAGCTTTTTAAAGATAAAGATTCCTTATTCATAACCAAACGTGCCTACGCCATCACGCTTCAAGAAAATGATTCTATTTATATTCACGGCGATACGTTAATGGTAACGGGTAAACCAGAAAAACGTATAACTAGGATTTTTAAAAATGTTAAGCTCTATAAATCGGATATGAGTGGGAAAGCAGATTCTATTCATATGAATCAAGAAACAGGACTTACCCAACTCATAAATATTTCAAAAGGGGTACAAAATGATGCGTTTTCAGTAAAACTTAAACCCATTCTTTGGAATATAGAAAACCAAATGACAGGAGATACCATTCATTTAATATCAGATACAAAAACCGAAAAATTAGATTCGCTCATTGTTTTTAATAATGCCTTTATAATAAGTAAAGACTCCATCGGCACAGGTTATAATCAAATTAATGGTATGCGTCTTGTGGGACTGTTTGATGATAATAACGAATTGTATAATATTGATATAATTAAAAACGCCCAGTCTATTTATTATTTAAGAAATGATGATGATGAATTAATTGGGATAGATAAATCTAAATCAGGTTCCATCAATATTAAAATTTCAGAAAAAGAGATTGATGAAGTTAATAAAATCAATCAAGTAGATGGCAATTTGTACCCAGAATCGAAATATCCCGAAAACGAAAAATTTTTAAAAGGATTTGATTGGCGCGATGAAGAACGCCCAAGGAGTGTTGACGATTTGTTTAAAGACGATCCTCTTTTAGTTTTACCTGTTATCAAAGGTCTTGATGATTATATACCACAAGAAGATTTTTTTGATGAAGGCATGTTGGAACGCATAGAACAAGCTGATGAAGCCAGTAAAAAAACAGATAAGGACAAAGACCCTAAAGCCTCTAGAAATTTACCGCAAAGAGTAAAAGACAAAGAAGAAAACCAACTCATTACCCCAGCAAATGATTCTGTTGGCGGTCAGAAATAATGAAATCAGATTTTTTTAAATACCAAGCTCAGACCACAACACATCCATTAGCAATGGAAATTTCCCATGCTAATGGTTCTTATATTTACGATACTAATAATAAAGCGTATCTAGATTTTGTTGCTGGCGTTTCGGCTACCCCTTTGGGTCACAATCATCCTAAAGTCATAAACGCTATTAAGGAACAGGCCGACAAGTATTTACACGTTATGGTATATGGTGAATATATTCAAAAACCAGCCGTTGAACTCACTAAATTGCTTGCCAAACACCTGCCCTATCCTTTAGAAAAAACCTATTTAACAAATTCTGGTACCGAGGCTATTGAAGGTGCTTTAAAACTTGCAAAACGTGCTACTGGTAGAAGTGGGATAATTTCTGCTTACAATGCCTATCATGGCAATACTATGGGTTCGATGAGTGTTATGGGCTATGAAGAACGTAAGCAAGCGTTTAGACCCTTATTGCCTGACGTAACGTTTATAAATTTTAATAATGAGGACGATTTAAGCCATATCACTACAAAAACGGCTTGTGTCATACTAGAAACTATTCAAGGTAGTGCTGGCTTTGTAGAATCCATTAATGGATACTTAGAAAAAGTTAGATTACGGTGTAATGAGTTTGGAGCCCTTTTGATTTTAGATGAAATACAACCTGGCATAGGTAGAACAGGAAAATTATTTGGTTTTGAACATTACAATTGTATTCCAGATATTTTAGTAACCGGCAAAGGTTTAGGTGGCGGTATGCCCATTGGTGCTTTTACGGCATCTACTAAACTCATGGATTTACTTTCAGAAAACCCTAAATTAGGACATATCACCACATTTGGTGGGCATCCACTTATTGCGGCTTCAGCATTAGCGACCTTACAAGAAATTACAGAAAGTGATTTAATGCCATTAGCCTTAGAAAAAGAACAACTGATACGCAAACTTTTGGTACATCCACTCATTTTAGAAATTAGAGGAAAAGGCTTAATGCTAGCCTTAATAACACCATCTGCGGACATCGCAAATACGGTTATTCTTAAATCCCAAGACCTTGGTTTGATATTATTTTGGCTGCTTTTTGAACCTAAGGCTGTACGAATTACACCGCCTTTGACCATATCAAATGATGAAATAATTAAAGGATGTGGCATTATTATAGCTGTTTTAAACTCAATTAAACATTAAAAAAACACATTCAACGTTCTGAATATCAAAAGAAAGCATATTATAAACAAAGGTGTTCATTACTTTGTTAAAAACATTTACGTATTTTTTACAAAAAACTCAATTCAAGCCTTAAATTTATTGGTGAAGAACACTTACAAATGTGCTTATGGAGTTTAGTCATGATGACAACAACAATCTGCCGCTTACCAAGTTTGAATCGATGCTGAAAACAAACCATGTTTTATTCTTTGATTCCGAAGAATTTGAAAACATCATTCACCATTATCTCAACGAAGGAAAAATAGCTCTAGCAAAAAAAGCCATAAAACTAGGTTTACAACAACATCCAACGTCCGTTAATTTGAAACTATTCAAAGTTGAAATCTATGTGTTTGAAGACAAATTGATTCAAGCAGATGAGTTATTGAACGAGCTTTATATTTTAGAGCCTCATAATGAGGAAATTTATATCCAGAAAGCAAATATCTTTTCTAAAAAGGACGATCATTTACAAGCTATAGATGTTCTTAAAAAAGCACTGGAGCTTACAGATGATGCCGTAGATGTTTATTCCCTTATTGGCATGGAATATTTGTTTTTAGATGAATACGAAGAGGCCAAAGTGTATTTCATGAAGTGTCTTGAAGAAGATTTTGAAGATTATTCCGCGCTTTATAATGTGGTATATTGTTTTGACTTTTTGAACCAAACGGAGGAATGCATTGAATATCTTAATTTATTTTTAGATAAAAACCCTTATTGCGAAGTAGCATGGCACCAATTGGGAAAACAATATTTTGAACTTAAAAAATATAAAAAAGCATTAGCGTCTTACGATTTTGCAATCATTTCTGATGATACGTTTGTGGGTGCTTATATTGAACGAGGAAAGGTTTTAGAAAAATTAAACCGTTTTGAAGATGCCATCGAAAGTTATTCCATAACACTTAAATTAGACGACCCTACACCTTATGCCTTGCTTCGTATAGGAACATGTTACGAAAAATTGAATAATCCCGATTTGGCGATTCAATTTTACGAAAAAACCTTACATCAGGACCCATCCTTGGATAAAGGTTGGATTGCCATTACAAGGTTTTATATCAAAAAAAGAAACTATCAAAGAGCCCTTTATTTCATAAATAAAGCCATTAATATTGATACTGAGCATGTAATTTATTGGAAATTATATTCCCAAATAAATCAACGTTTAAACTTTTATGAAGAGGCAGAACGTGGTTACAAAAGAACTTTGGAATTAGGCAACTACGAATTAAACACTTGGCTTTCCCGTGGTGATCTTTTAATTAAACTTGGTGAGCCCCAAGCTGCTATTTATAATTTTGAACAGGCCGTTGACTTTTATCCTGAAAATGCTGAAATTGAATACCGTTTGGCAGGATTGTACTTTACGTTGAACGAGTCTGACAAAGGCACTTTTCATTTAAAAAATGGTCTAAAATATAATGAAGATTATACGTTTATTTTAGATGAACTTTTCCCTGAAATCATCAATAAAGTACAAGTTAAAGATTTACTAAAAGCAAATCAATAATAAAACGTTTTATATGGTTATATCTATTGTCTTCAATGGGTCATATGTAACATCTATTTAATTATACGCTTTTCTGACTAACTTTTTAGCAATAGATGTTTGCATAAAATGTATACCTTTGGTTTTAGCTTTAAAATCAATATATGCAAAGACGTTTTTCAGACTATCTGATCGTTTCTCTTAAAGGATTAGCAATGGGCGCAGCAGATGCCATACCTGGTATTTCTGGTGGCACTATTGCCTTTATTTCAGGAATTTATGAAGAGTTAATCGCCACTATTAGCAATATAAAACCTTCCCTTTTTAGGACTCTTTTTAAAGAAGGTATAGTCGCTTTCTGGAAAGAAGCTAATGGCAATTTTGCTCTAGCATTATTGCTAGGAATCGTTATTAGTTATGTATCATTCATGAAACTTGCTAAATATCTTTTAGAATATCATCCCATTCTTATTTGGTCATTCTTTTTCGGACTCATTGTAGCTAGTATTTATTTTGTTGGTAAACAAATTACTAAATGGAATGTATCTACCATTATTGCCTTAATTATTGGAGCTTGTATCGCTTTCTATATCAGTATACTTCCTGTAATGGCTGCTAATGACAATTTGTTATTTTTGTTTTTTGCAGGAGCTATAGCGATTTGTGCCATGATCTTACCCGGTATTTCAGGTTCTTTTATATTAATCATTCTTGGAGCTTATAAAACAATAAGTGATGCCATTCATGATATTGATATTAAGAAACTTTTAATATTCATTGCAGGAGCTATTATAGGTTTACTAAGTTTTAGCCATGCTTTAAAGTGGTTATTTAAAAATTATCATAACGTGACTCTTGCCCTTCTTACTGGATTCATCTTCGGATCATTAAATAAAGTTTGGCCTTGGAAAGAAACATTAACTTGGTACACAAATTCTAAAGGGATCAAAGAACCATTACTTCAAGAAAGCGTTTCGCCTTTTTCTTTTAATGGTGATAGTCAGCTATTGGTTGCGTCTATTTTAATGATTATTGGATTTTTAAGTATTTTTATATTAGAAAAAATAGGTTCAAAAAAACAATAATGGAAAGCACCAGAACACTTATGGACAAAATATTTCTAATCCTAAAAGGGATTGGAATGGGCGCTGCCAATAAAGTTCCTGGTATTTCTGGTGGTGTAGTGGCATTTGTTGCAGGTTTTTACGAAGAATTTATATACTCGCTTAAAAAAGTAAATGGCAAAGCCTTTAAATTATTGATTAACGGACGTTTTAAAAGCTTCTACAATTATATCAATGGTCGTTTTTTAATGCTTCTATTTTCTGGAATGATTATTAGCTACTTTAGTGTCTCTTTAGTTTTGGATTATTTAATCAAACATTACGAACTATATGTTTGGAGTGTTTTCTTCGGAATGATCATAGGTTCTATATACTATATCAATAAAGACTTTAGGGATTGGAATTTTAAAACCTATGCATCCCTTGCCATAGGTATTTCATTAGGAATTGGAATTAGTTTTTTAAATCCTGCAAAAGAAAATGACAACTTATGGTTTGTGTTTTTTTGTGGAATTATTAGTGTTTCAGGGATGACGTTACCAGGGTTTTCTGGGTCATTTATACTTATTCTCTTAGGGAACTATGTGTTGCTTTTAGTAGATTCCGTAAATGCTTTATTTGATACGTTCTATGACATTTTAGGAGGTAACCTAAGCTTTATAAACAACCCTGAACGCATTAGGATGCTAAAGGTTTTAGCGGTTTTTACCTTAGGTTCTATTACGGGCTTAGTAACCTTTTCCCATATATTGAGCTATATTTTAAAGCATTATAAAAGCATCACACTTTCATCTATTATCGGATTTATAGTAGGCTCTTTAGGGGTTGTTTGGCCATGGAAAGAAACCATATATAAATTAACCGATGACGGCGCTTTTATATACGATTCCAGAGGAGAAAAAGTAGTAGAAAACTTTAAACGTTTTATTCCTGAAATAAACTTAGAAACTTTTTACGCCATTTTATTTATATGTCTTGGCATTGCTATTGTTTTAGCACTTGAAATGTATGGACAAAAAACCAGAAAAACACATGCATAAATTAGGTCTTTTAGGGAAAAATATCTCTTATTCGTTTTCAAGAAACCATTTTAAATTAAAATTTGAGAAAGAAGGAATTACAGATGTTACCTATGACAATTTTGATATTGAAGACATTTCAATGTTTCCATCCATAATAAAAAATACGGACGGTTTAAAAGGTTTAAATGTGACCATCCCCTATAAGCAAGCTGTAATACCTTTTCTTGACAAAGTAGATAAAAAAGCAAAGGCCATTGGAGCCGTTAATACCATTAAACTTAAAAAAAACGGTAAACTAGTTGGTTATAATACAGATTGTTATGGCTTTAAAAAATCAATTAAACCATACTTAAAAACACACCACAAAAAAGTATTAATTCTGGGTACTGGTGGCGCCAGTAAAGCCATTGCCTATGTGTTGAACGAACTTCGTATTGAGTTTGCATATGTGTCTAGAACGGCATCAGAACATGTTCGTTTTACGTATGATGACCTGAATGAAACCATAATAAAAGACTTCGATATTATTATTAACTGCACACCATTGGGCACATTTCCAAACATTGAAAATTGCCCCAATATTCCATATCAAGGAATTACAGAAAAGCATATCCTTTACGATTTAATATACAACCCTTTAGAGACGAAATTCCTTAAACTTGGTAAAGAACATGGGGCAACAACCATAAATGGTTTAAAAATGTTGGAATTACAAGCTGAAAAATCATGGTCTATTTGGGATTTATAGTAAAACTCTCTTTCAGGGAATAAAAGAAAAGTCCGTCTCCTTTTTGTAAATACTCGACTTGTTAGTATCTTTAAACACAAAACACATTTAATTGAACCTAAACATTTATTAAAATGTCTGAGATAGATAACCTGCAAAATGCAGATGGACCGGAAAAGCATAGCCAACCCATTCATTCAAACAATGATGATGATGCTATAAAAACTGAAGAAGTGCCTTCAAAT
The DNA here is from genome assembly GCF_002843175.1 of Confluentibacter flavum. GTDB lineage: Bacteria > Bacteroidota > Bacteroidia > Flavobacteriales > Flavobacteriaceae > Confluentibacter > Confluentibacter flavum. The sequence goes on along the minus strand of NZ_PJEO01000051.1, from coordinate 174,569 downwards.
ACAAAAAATATTGAAACTTCTGCTGAAGAAAACGCACCTGAAGAAAAAAAACCTGCTAAAAGCAAAGATTCGGATGGGCATGAGGAACTTTTGAATGAGATAGATGATTCCAATGCGGAAGATTCAGAGGACGAAGGAAATAAAGACAGACATACCATAGAATTTAAGGAATACGACAAAATGTCGTTAGAAGCGCTGGCCATAGAACTTGAAAAATTAGTAAAAAACGAAAAAGTTCAAGCAATAAAAAAACAAGTTGACGCTATTAAAATTGAATTCAACTCACAGTTTAATGATTTATTGGAAGAAAAAAAGGCAGATTTTATAAATGATGGTGGCAATGAAATAGATTTTTATTATACAACCCCATTCCAAAAACAGTTTATAAATGCCTACAAGGAATATAGAAATAAATTACACGAACACCGCAAAAATCTAGATCAAAACCTTAAACAAAACTTAGCAAACAAACTTGAAATTATAGAAGAAATAAAAGGTTTAATTAATGTGGAAGAAAACATTAATACAACTTACAAACACTTTAAAGAACTTCAAGAACGATGGCGAAATACGGGTCCCATTCCAAGAGATAAATATAATAATGCTTGGAATAGTTACCATCACCATGTTGAAATGTTTTATGATTTTCTACATTTAAATAGAGATTTACGTGATTTAGACTTTAAACATAATTTAGAACAAAAAGTAAAAATTATTGAGCGTGCTGAAGAATTGGCACAAGACACCGATATCATGCGGTCTTTTAGAGAACTTCAAGAGCTTCACAAAATGTGGAAGGAAGAGCTAGGACCTGTAGACAGGGAACATCGAGAAGCTATTTGGGAACGTTTTAAATCCGCTACAAAAATCATAAACGATAAACGTCAGTCCTATTATCAAGAAATTGATAAAAGTTACGAGAAAAACCTAGATATAAAGCTTGACATTATCAAAAAAATCAATGAGATAAATAGTCAAGAAACAAAATCACATGGTGCTTGGCAAAATAAAATTAAAGCTATTGAAGCGTTAAGAAACGATTTTTTTAATGCTGGCAAAGTACCTATAAAAGTTAATGAATCTACTTGGGCCAAATTTAAAGCGTCCGTTAGAACGTTCAACAGACAAAAAAATGCCTTCTACAAAGGCTTAAAAAAAGATCAATTTACAAACCTTCAGAAAAAATTGGAACTGATAAAAATAGCTGAAGACAACAAGGATAGTGAGGATATTGAAGTTACTACTGCTTTAATGAAAAAAATCCAAAACGATTGGAAAAAAGTTGGTCACGTTCCAAGAAAAGACAGCGATAAAATTTGGAACCAATTTAAAGCGGCTTGTAATCATTTTTTTAACAGACTTCACGCCAACAGAAATGCCGAAAACAAAGAAAGTCTGGATGCCTTCAACAAAAAGCAAGAATTATTAGAGGTTTTAAAATCTTTAAAGTTAACTAAAGACAAAGAAAAAGACCTAGAAACCATAAAAGAGTATATAAACCAATGGAATACTATTGGTAGAGTCCCTAATGACAAACGTTATATTGAAGGTAAATATTCTAAAGTATTAGATGACTTGTTTTCTAACTTAAAAATGGATAAAGATGAGTTGGAAATGATAAAGTTTGAAAATAAATTGGAAGACTTGAATAATTCAGATAACAACAAGAATCTTGATAACGAACGCTCTTTTATCCGTAAAAAAATTGACGAAATCAAAGGACAAATCAATCAATTGGAAAACAATTTACAATTTTTCACTAATGTGGATGATGATAATCCCGTAGTAAAAGAAGTGCTCAATAATATTGAAAACCATAAAGACGAATTAAAACTTTGGAAGAAAAAGTTAAGTAAAATAAAAGAACTATATTAAATGAAAAACCTCCAAAATTGGAGGTTTTTTATGATTCTATTCTTCTTCGTCCGTTTTGGATTTTGGCTTTTCAACATCTTCTGAAAAATCCAATAAATCGTGTTGTTGCAATAAATTATACCATTGAACAATCTTCTTTATATCACTAACATAAACCCTATCTTCATCATATTCAGGTAATACACTAAAGAAATATTCTTCAAGTTTATCATTACTATCTTTAGCAGTCACCGTTGTTGGCTGCCCATTTTCTTTTTCTTTTATAATGTTAAGCACTTTTTTAAGAGGCACTTCTTCGGTTAAAGTGTAAATGGCTATTTCGCTTAAAACACTCACATTTTGCCTAACATTTACAGATACTCTTTTTTTATCCAACAACGATTCTGCAACAAAACCACCTCTGGTTTGTGCTATTAATTTATATAATCCTGGTTTACCAGTAATTGATAATATTTTTTCTAAACTCATAAAATAGTTTTAATTTAAAGGATGGCAAATATCATTTGTTTATAGTTGTTTTACAAATATTATCGCTTCTTTTTTGCATTGGGAAATCGCATTCTATAATCAACGTCAATCTCACCCTTAGATATTTTATTGAGTTTCCCCTTAATTAATCGCTTTTTTAATCCAGATAATTTATCAGTAAACAAAACACCTTCAATATGATCGTATTCATGTTGTACTACCCTCGCTATCAATCCTTCAAATACATCTGTATGCTTCTTGAAATTTTCATCTAAATATTCAACTGTAATTTTTGGCTTTCTTAAAACATCTTCCCTAACATCTGGAATACTCAAACAACCTTCATTAAACACCCATTCTTGACCTTCTTCATTTAAAATTTTGGCATTGATAAAAACGCGTTTAAACATTTTTAACGCCATTTGCTCTTCTTCACTTAAATCTTCATCTGAAAAAGGTGCGGTATCAACCAAAAACAAACGGATGGGAAGTCCTATTTGGGGTGCCGCCAAACCTACACCAAAGGCATTGTACATAGTTTCAAACATGTCTGCTATAAGCGTATCCAAATTCGGATAATCTTTAGAAATATCCTCTGCTTTCTTTTTTAAAACCGGATCGCCATAGGCTACAATTGGTAATATCATTTACTTTATTGAATTATTGGATGCAAAAATACAATACTTAACTTTGAATATAAATTTTTTGTGTTTGAAAAAGTATTCTGAATAAAAATTATTTTGAATATAAATAACTTTGCAAAATAAGTGTCGCACTAATTTCATCAACAAGTGCTTTATTTTTACGTTGGTTTTTTTTCAAACCACTATCAATCATCGTTTGAAACGCCATTTTAGACGTAAACCGTTCATCGACACGTTTAACAGGAATATTTGGAAATTCCTCAACCAACCGATTGATAAAAGGTATGATGATGATTTCACTCTCTGAAGCCGTATTATCCATTTGCTTTGGTTCTCCAACCAAAAACAATTCTACGCTCTCTTTCTCGGTATATTCTTTTAAAAAAGCAAATATATCTTTAGTAAACACGGTAGTTAGTCCAGATGCAATAATTTGTAACTCATCGGTTACAGCTATTCCTGTTCTTTTTAAACCATAATCAATTGCTAAAATTCTAGACATATAAACGTTTTGACAAAAATAATGTAATAAATAAAAAAGGCTGCCTTTTAGACAACCTTTCTTAATACTTAGCCTTAATTATTAATATTTAAACTTTTACAGTTTTATTTATTTTAGGAAATAACAAATCAATATTTTCAACGTTTCTTAAACGGTTTAAGTAAATTCTAATGTCGCTATTAGAACGAACTAAAGTAGCTTCAGTTGTTACATCTTCTTTAATTGTTGATACTGTTTCAGAATCATTAGCATTTAAAGAAACCTCTTCATTATTTTGAGAAACCATTACAGTAGATTCAATTTTTTTAGCTTCTACATTATCTTGTGCACTTGCGAAAGAGAAAGAAAGTAATAAAATTAATAAGATGTAATTTGTTTTCATTTTGACTTGGGTTATAATGATGAAACAAATATATAATCACTATGAAGCTCAAACACAATTTATTAGTTATAAGCGGTTGAATTTTCGATTAGTAGTGGAGTGGCAAATTTTTATCGATAAATAGATAAAATGCAAGATTTTAAAGATTAAATACAGCTAAAATGTATTTAATCGGTTTATTTTTTTCTTTCAAAGGGAAAATGAATCTGCTTTTATAGAAAAATGTTCGTTGTGTGACATGATTTCAATGGTTTTTTAAAAACACATTTAAACTAATTCTTTTCCCTTTTTTAAATGATACCTATTATATTTGCCCAAAATATAATTATCAATGACAGAATTACAAAAAACCATAGAACAAGCTTGGCAAGACAGAGCACTTTTAAAAGAAGAAACAACAATAACGGCTATTAGAAAAGTTATTTCTTTATTAGATTCAGGAATCTTAAGAGTTGCGGAACCTATAACTGGGGGATGGCAAGTTAACGAATGGATTAAAAAAGCCGTAGTTTTATATTTTCCTATTCAAAAAATGGAAACCTTAGAAGCAGGCCCATTAGAATTTCATGATAAAATCCCTTTAAAAACAGGGTATGCCGAAAAAGGCATTCGTGTGGTACCGCATGCTGTTGCTCGATATGGTGCCTATATTTCCAAAGGAACTATTTTAATGCCAAGCTTTGTAAATATTGGAGCTTATGTAGATGAAGGCACGATGGTGGACACTTGGGCAACTGTTGGTAGTTGTGCGCAAATTGGTAAACACGTGCATTTATCAGGTGGCGTTGGTATTGGTGGTGTTTTAGAACCTTTACAAGCAGCTCCCGTAATTATTGAAGATAATGTTTTTGTTGGTTCCCGTTGTATTGTTGTAGAAGGCGTACATGTTGAAACAGAAGCCGTTTTAGGTGCCAATGTGGTGTTAACCATGAGTACTAAAATAATTGATGTTACAGGAGATAAACCTATTGAAATGAAAGGAAGAGTCCCAGCACGTTCAGTAGTCATCCCTGGAAGTTATACCAAAAAGTTTGCGGCTGGTGAATATCAAGTGCCTTGTGCCTTAATTATAGGAAAACGTAAAGAAAGTACCGATAAGAAAACATCTTTAAATAATGCGCTTCGTGAAAACGATGTGGCAGTGTAAATGAAAATTTTAATCATACAGCAAAAAATGATTGGCGATGTGCTTACAAGCAGTATTCTGTTTGAAGCACTTCGTTTAAAATATCCAAAAGCACAATTACACTATTTAATTAATGAACACACCTATCCTGTTGTTCAAAACAATCCGTTTATAGATCATTTTATTTTTTTCACTCCTGAATTGGAGAAGAGTAAAATAAAATTGTTCAATCTTGCCCAAACAATAAGAAAGGAAAAATTTGATATCGTTATTGATGCTTATTGCAAGCTATCAAGTAACTTTATATCCGCCTTAAGTGGTGCTAAAATAAAAATTTCTAAATATAAATCGTATTCTTCTTTTATCTATACACATCCCATTAAGTATAAAAACGAATCAACTTCTGTTGCTGGATTGGCTATTGAAAACCGATTACAGTTACTGGAACCTATTGATATTGAACTTTCAAAAATCATTATCAAGCCAAAAATCTATGTAACGGATTCTGAAAAAGAAAAAGCAAAACAAGTACTCTTGGAATCAAGCATAAATCCATCTTTGCCCATTTTCATGATAAGTGTTTTAGGGAGTGGGACAAACAAAACATATCCGTTAGATTACATGGCACGTGTCATTGATTTTGTAGTACAACAAACCAATGCGCGGATACTGTTCAATTACATTCCAAAACAAATTGAAGAAGCAAAATCTGTGTTCATCGCATGCAAACCAGACACACAAAAACAAATTTTCATGTCGGTTTTTGGTGCTAACCTTCGTGAATTTCTTGCGCTGACTTCTCATTGCACTGCCCTGATTGGCAATGAAGGAGGTGCTATAAATATGGCTAAAGCGTTAAATGTGCCGACATTCACCATTTTTTCACCTTGGATTGAAAAGAAAACCTGGGCCTCATTTGAGAACGAGAATAATAGGTCCGTTCACTTAAAAGATTATAAATCTGAATTTTTTGAAAATAAGGAAGGTAAAATAATAAAAAAAGAAACCTTAACTTTATATAAAGAATTTAAGCCTTCATTCTTTTTAGAAAAATTAAATGTGTTTTTAGATAACATCCTTAATAAATGAACAAGCTTACAGCTATTATCCCCACGGGCAATGAAATACACAATATAGAAGCTGTTATCGCCTCTGTAAATTTTGCTGATGAGGTTTTAGTGGTTGATAGTTTTAGCACCGATGGTACTTTTGAAATGGCTGAAAAACTAGCCACAAAAGTCATTAGAAGACCTTTTGATTATCCGTCTTCACAAAAGAATTGGGCCATTCCCCAAGCTAAAAATGAATGGATTTTACTTGTTGATGCCGATGAACGTGTGACACCCGAATTAAAAGCTGAAATTATAGAAATCCTTAAAAATCCAGACTCAAATATAGTAGCTTATTGGATTGGCAGAATTAACCATTTTATGGGTAAACGTGTTCATTACAGTGGCTGGAGAAACGATAGCGTTATTAGATTGTTTAAACGTGATTTTTGCAAGTATGAGGATAAGCATGTTCATGAAGAAATTATTGCTAATGGAATAGTTGGTAAGTTAAAAAACAAGCTGTATCACAATACCTATGTCTCACTTGACAAGTATATGGATAAAATGAATCGATACGCTACCTGGCAAGCCAAGGATTATGACAAAAAAACAGGGACATTAACGCCGTATCACTTTATATTAAAACCGCTTTGGGGTTTTTTTAAGCATTATATTGTACAAAGCGGATTTAGGGATGGTGTTGTTGGCTTAACCATTGGATACATTCAAGGATATGTCGTATTTATGCGCTATGTAAAACTTTGGTTATTACGAAAAGGCAGAGAATAGATTATGACTTCCAAAACTTTAATTTTTTCTTTAAACGTTTCTTTCTGTAAAACCGTTCTTGAAAAGCTTCCGTTTCCTGCCACATTAAATTAAATACCTTTTCGTAATCGTAACCAGTACATTTAGCATATTCATCACTCATGACTTCAATCATGGATTTATGAATGGTAAGTTTTGAAAAGTTTTTAATTCTGGTTTCAAAATCAAGTTTGCCAAAATTCATTCTATTTAAATCCACTAAATAAAATTTATAATCACCCTTATTTAATTGAATTAATGTATTGCCCGGCGAATGGTCTAAAAAATGAATGCCATGCTCATGCAACCCATAAGTAAATCTGGTAAAAGCCCGTAATATGTTTTCGTGATTTGGATAGTTTAAATCCGTTGTCAACTCCCTGTAGGTTAAATCGTAATCCAAGTGCTCACTTATGTAATAGCTTTTCTTAAACAAAAAGGCGGTTGTAAACTCGTAATAAGCAATAGGTTGTGGTGTTCCAATATGCAATTCCGTTAATTTATTTGCATATTCAAAAGAACGTTGCGCCTTGCTTTTTCTGAAAAATCTATAGGCAATCTGATTGATGATATTAGGAATTTTAAAGGATTTGACATTAACCGTCATATCCTTAAACTGAAATAGTTTTAATGAATTACGGTCTTGATTGCCGAATGGATTTCCTTTAACATCAAAGTTAACAATAGAGTCATTTAAAAATTCTTGAATATTATCAAAATCCTTGTGGATTACCTTATTCTGTTTCATTAGCTTACTTTGGCTACAGTAGCAAATTGAACATATTGCATATCTAATTGCGTAAAAAAAGTTAAAGCATAAAACAAATAAGGTTTGATAGATTTACTTTTATTTATCCCTTCATGCTTAACAACAGTATATCCCAATTCCTCATACATTCGCCGAATACTTTTTTTAGTGAAAAATCTTAAATGTGTTTTATCCATCACTCCATGATCTTCATATTTCCAATCTTTATTAACAACTATTTTTCTAAGTGCTTTATAAAATCTAATATTTGGAATGGAACTAATAACAACACCTCCAGCTGATAATTTTTCTTTAATTATTGAAAGGACTTCATAGGGATCTGCTAAATGTTCTAATACATCATTAAAATAAATGGTATCAAAATAATTATTAGGTAAATCTTCAATAAAATCCTCACATCTTCCAATAAAGACTTTATCCAATTTTTTTTGAGCTTCAACCCCATGTTCATTCATGTATTCAATACCCCATACTTCTGCATTATTGTTGGTTTTTATGATTTCAGCAAAAGCTCCATTTCCGCAGCCAATATCTAAAATCCTATTAGCGTTTTTTGGTAGATATTTAAGCATCTCCATGCGTACATTATCATAGTAACCTTCTGGTTTATTTTTGTAATCCATATTCAAAAATATAACAATAAAATTAATGAACTATATTTATTTAATAACCTTATAAAAATAAAAAAACTGTAATTTGCATATTAAATTATTTTTATGTCGAATTACCCTAGTTGCTCTTTAATAACACCCACATATAATTGGCCAGAAGCTTTAGAGTTATTATTACTTAGTGTTAAACAACAATCTCATTTACCCAACGAAGTAATAATTGCAGATGATGGTTCTAAAGTGGAAACTCAAAAATTAATACAAAAGTATCAAAAAGACTTTCCTATACCATTAATACATATCTGGCACGAAGATAATAAAAACCGGAAGCCTGCTATAATGAATAAAGCCATTGCTGCTGCCAAACATGAATACATTATTGAAATTGATGGTGATATTATTATGCATAAACATTTTATAAAAGATCACCTTGATATGGCTAAAAATGGATTGTTTTTGTACGGAAGTCGGGTTAATTTAAAAGAAAATATTTTAACTGAAATTTTTAGAGATAAACAAATCACTTTCAATTTGTTTTCAAAAGGCATAAAAAAAAGAGGCCGTACAATACGGTTGCCAATACTTTCTGAACTATATAAGGAAGAAGATAAAAGATCTTCTAAATTAAGAGGTTGTAATATGTCTTTTTGGAGAGAAGATTTTATACGCATTAATGGTTTTAATGAATCGTTAACAGGCTGGGGAATAGATGATAGTGAAATGATACAGCGCCTCTTAAACATTGGAATAAAGGGAAAGCGGCTGAAGTTTAGAGGTATTGTTTATCATATTTACCACAAAGAACAAGACAAAAGCCACATAAGTATTAACCAACTGATTGAAAAGGAAACTACAGATAAAAAAATAAAATTTATTGAAAAAGGTATTAATCAGTATTTATAAAGATTATTCCAACTGAATTTTTTGTTTTAATTTTAAAGATTTCTGTAAATAGGACTCTGTCAATACCGTAAAAAAAAGTTCAAAATACCTAGGACTAACTATACTTTTAAAAAATAACTTAAATAAAACTATGCTTTTAATTGTCAAATATTTTAAATAAGAATAGTTCTTTTTAATGACATATAGATAAGATATTTGAAGTTCCTTTTTTATGGCGAAATTTTTACCTGTACTAACTCCATGATAATGTAAAAACTTTGTTTCTGGATGCAAACAGCTTTTCAAACCTTCTTTTTTCAGTCTAAAACAAATGTCCATTTCTTCGTAATACAAAAATATATTTGTATCAAAACCACCAACTTGAGCAAAACTGTTGATATCAAAAAACATAAAACATCCCTGAATAAAATCAGCACAACACGTTTTAGTATATTGTTTGTTTTCCCTTCTATCTCTGTTTTTAGGTAAAAATAATTCAACAAATTTCCTGCCTAAAATTTCTTTTCTAATACCATGAAAATAGTCAAAACATGACACCGGATTTCCGTCTTTATTTAATTGTTGTGGCGTAACAACACCTACATTTTTATTTTCATTCATAAATGAGAATAAAGAATTAAGGCAGTCTTCTTTAAACACAATATCATTATTTATAAATGCTAAATACTTACCCGAAGCATATTGCACACCTAGCATATTTCCACCACCAAAACCTAGATTAATTTTGCTTTTAATTAATCTTACACCATCCTTGTTGTTTATCACTTCATTTAAAATAATATAATCTTCTTTAGAAGAAGCATTGTCAACAACTATAACCTCGTATTTTAATTTTGAAGTAGTAACAGCTAATACAGACTTAACGAAATTCACCGTAAGTAGGGCATTATTGTAATTTATTGTAATGACACTTACGTCCATTAATGGAAAACATTTTTGTTTAACAATGGTATAAATCTATAACAATAAATTAAAACAATTGAAATTATCCTTTATTAAAGTATTTATCTCATTTTTTGAGGACTTGTTTAAAGCAAACTGTTGTATACATTTAATGTATTAACAGCGCATTGGCTGGCTGTGAATTTTTTAAAAAGCAATTTGTATGAACGTTCCACAAACATTTTTTGTAGTTCTGCATCAACAATTAGGGTTTTTAAATTCATTGCCAGAAGCTCTGCTTCCTTAATGTTTACAAGCAATCCATTATAACCATGCTGTATTGCTTCAGGAATTCCTCCAGCTTTTGTACTGACCACGGGTATTTTTTTAAAAAAAGCTTCATAAATTGTTAAAGGTAAACCTTCACGCTCTGAAGTCATCAAATATATATCCAATTGAGACAATAAATCCATTGCATTTTCTAAAAAGCCAGTACAGGTAAAATAGGGTTCCAATCCATATTCTTTAATGAGTGGCATAAATTCTTTGGTGTTTTTTCCCTCTCTTCCAATTTGAACAAAATGTACATTCTTAATCTCTTGATTGTATATCAACTCTTTAGCTGTTTTTACCATTGTAACTAAATCTTTCGCATTAGAATGATTTGCTAGATTACCAATTAAAATAGCATGCTCTGGAATATTAAAATCTTTCCTTAAATTAACAAAACTCTTGTTTTCCGACCGTTCTATATTGATGCCATCGTAAACAACACATAATTTATAATAATTTTTTGGTTTAATTACTTTTATAAAAGCCTCCTTAACCGCCTCAGAAACACAAATGATTTTATTAATGTTTATGTAATTATATTTAAAAGTACTTAATAAACCCATTGCTCCGCTTATACCTTTCTTAGAAAAAACAGTAGGTCGTTTTAACTTAAAAATAAAGTCTGCTATAACATAAGCAGTCAAAGAATTACTTGTATGAATATGTATTATATCGGGTTTATACTCATCATTATATTTATTCAAAGATTTTGCATAATTAAATGAATAAGCTTTAACCTTAGGGATACTGGAATATTTAATATTTTTATTTTTTGCAATATTTTCAACTGGACAGTTTTTAAAACAAAATATGGCATTATCAATGCCCAATTTTTGTAATCCAAAAATTAAATCAAATAATTGCTGCTCATTACCTCCCCATCCAGTTGCTCCAGAAACATGTAATATTTTCATCTTAAATTTAATTTTCTATAAATATAAGTCAAAAAAAAATCATGCAAATGTTAGAGAGTTTGCTATTTTTGACGTCATGCAAACCGAAATAAACAAAGCACTACAAATCTTAAAACAAGGAGGTCTTATCCTCTACCCAACCGATACCGTTTGGGGCATTGGCTGCGATGCTACCAACCCAGAAGCTGTGAAAAAAGTATTTGAATTAAAACAACGGGAAGACAGCAAAGCACTTATTTGCTTGGTTGCGGATGACAGAATGCTAAATAAATATGTAAAAAAAGTACCTGAGGTTGCTTTTAATATTTTGGATGTAGCGGATAATCCCATCACTATTATTTACGACGATGCACAAAATTTAGCTGAGAATTTAATAGCTGAAGACCATACCATTGCCATAAGAATTCCAAATGATGATTTTTGTTTTCAATTATTACGAAGATTTAACGGTGCAATTGTATCTACCTCAGCAAATACAAGCGGCCAACCAACCCCAAAATCGTTTAAAGAAATATCTCCAGAGGTTTTAAAAGGTGTGGACTATGTTGTAAATTTGCATCGCGAAAAAATTTGCAGCAAACCATCGTCTATTATTAAATTAGGAAATGATGGAAAAGTACAAGTGATACGAAAATAAAATAACCGCAAATTCGCAAATTATTTTTGCTTTAAATGGAAGACGATTATATATTCAAAAAAGAAAACTATAAAATAGTTGGTATTCTTTTTGAAGTTCATAAAAATCTCGGAAAAGGTTTCTCTGAAATCGTATATAAAGATGCTTTAGAGTATGAATTCCATAAAAATAATATTCCATTTGAACGTGAGAAAGAGTTTAAAGTAAAATACAAAGATACTTTTCTAAAACACAAGTTTTATGCTGACTTTGTTGTGTTTAACAGTATTATATTAAAAATAAAAACAGTGGAGTGCTTTAGTGCAAGTCATTATAATCAATGTTTTAATTATTTAAAAACATCAGGTTATAAACTAGCAATTTTAGCCAATTTTAACTTAATTTCCTTGGAGTACAAACGCATAATAGATTCAAAGAAAAAATAATTTGCGAATTTGCGGTAATAACATGAATTACAAAGAAGCATTAAACCATCCAATATTTGATATTATATCACAATCTGCTAAAGAGCTAGAGCTTGATGCTTATGTGATAGGTGGTTTTGTGCGCGATTTTATTTTAAGTAGAGGCGATGCAAAAGATATAGATATTGTCACCATTGGTGATGGTATAAAACTCGCAAAACAAGTTGCTAAAAATCTTCCTAAAAAAACAAGAGTGCAGGTTTTTAAAACGTATGGAACCGCTATGCTACATTTCGATGGCATTGACATTGAATTTGTGGGTGCCCGTAAAGAATCTTATAATGAAAGTAGTAGGAATCCGGACGTTGAAAGTGGCACTTTGGAAGACGACCAAAACAGACGTGATTTTACCATCAATGCATTTGCTTTGGATTTATCTGAGAATAATTTTGGTAACTTATTAGATCCCTTTAACGGATTAGACGATTTAAAAAAACAAATTATTCGTACACCTTTAAATCCAGATATTACTTATAGTGACGACCCACTTCGTATGATGCGCGCAATTCGCTTTGCAACACAACTTAATTTTAAAATTGAAGAAAAGTCGTTATACGCCATTTCAAAAAATAAGGATAGAATTAAAATCATTACCAACGAACGCATCGCTGTTGAACTCAATAAAATTCTGGAAAGTAATACGCCTTCCGTTGGTTTTCTATTATTGGAACAAACGGGATTATTGGACTATATATTGCCAGAATTAACAGCCTTAAAAGGCATTGACGAAGTTGAAGGCCAACGACATAAAGACAATTTTTACCATACCCTTGAAGTCGTTGATAATATTGCTTTACATACAGACAACCTTTGGTTACGATGGGCTGCTTTATTACACGATATTGGCAAAGCACCCACGAAAAAGTTTAATAAAAAAATTGGATGGACTTTTCACGGACATGAATTTACGGGCTCAAAAATGGTATTTCATTTGTTCAAAAGATTAAAAATGCCATTGAATGATAAAATGAAATTTGTTCAAAAAATGGTATTAATGAGTTCGCGACCCATCGTTTTGGCAAATGAAGAGGTAACAGACTCAGCCGTTCGCAGATTGGTTTTTGATGCTGGGGATCATGTAGATGATTTAATGGTGCTTTGTGAAGCAGATATCACAACTAAAAACCCTAAAAAATTCAATAAATACCATCAAAATTTCAAGATTGTCCGTGAAAAAATTATAGAAGTTGAAGAACGGGATCATGTTCGTAATTTCCAACCACCTATTTCTGGAGAAGAAATTATGGAAACATTTAATATAAAACCTTCAAAAGAAATTGGTTTGATTAAAGATGTTATAAAAGAAGCTATTTTAGAAGGTGAGATTCCAAACGAGCATGAAGCAGCTTATCAATTGATGTTAAAAGAAGGTCTAAGATTGGGCTTGAAAGTTGCAAAGTGACTTAAAAGACGCAAAGCTTCAAAGTGACAAAGATGCAAAGTAGTGACAGAGTCGCAAAGATGCAAAGTGGCAAAGATACGGAGTAGCTAGTCAACCAGAAAAACTCAGAAGCTTTGTAACTTAGAAAACTCTTAAACTCTGAAACTAAAATAAAAACCCATGAAAAGTGAGAATACATATAGAAAATTACTTATTTGGCAAAAATCAGTGGCTTTGGTCACAGATATTTATAAAGAAGTTAAAACATTTGCTTCTGACGAGTTATATTCTTTAACATCACAAATAAAAAGGTCGGCTACATCTATACCAAGTAATATAGCCGAAGGTTACGGAAGAGAAGGGTTAAAAGATTATTTAAGATTTTTAAATATTGCTTTAAGTTCTCTATTCGAACTACAAACGCAAATTGAAATAGCTTATAATTTAAAGTTTTTGAAAGAAGAAAATTTCAATAAACTTTATGAAAACACAAGAGAAATTGAACGAATGTTAACCAGTTTCATTAAAAAAATCAAAGCATAAAAAACTTTGAAACTCTGGAACTTTGATGCTTTGCATCTTTGATACTTTGAAACTCAGAAACTTTGCTGCTTATAAAGTGGTAAAGCGACAAAGTAGCAAAGTGGAAAAGCGAAAAGTAACTAATTAAAAACTCTGAAACTTTGCTACTTTGCATCTTTGATACTCTGAAACTCTGAAACTCTGAAACTTTGAAAAACAAAAAAGACAACAAAAAAGTAATTTACTGGTTATTAACCGGTTGTATCTTAATATTTATTATGGTTATTGTGGGTGGTATTACCAGACTAACACATTCTGGTTTATCAATTTCCAATTACAAACTCATTTCGGGTACGCTACCTCCAATGAATGAGGCCGAATGGCATGATGCTTTTGAGTTATATAAACAATATCCAGAATATCAGAAACTTAACAATCATTTTTCATTAGAGGATTTTAAGGATATTTACTTTTGGGAATGGTTTCACCGCCTTATTGGCAGGTTTATTGGGATTGTTTTCTTAATTCCTTTTTTGTATTTTTTAATCACAAAACAGCTTACCAAACCAACTATAAAAAAATCCATCATCCTGTTGTGCTTAGGTGCGTTTCAAGGTTTTTTGGGTTGGTACATGGTAAAAAGCGGCTTGGTTGATAATCCAGATGTGAGTCATTACAGATTAGCTGCCCATTTAACCACAGCCTTTATAACATTTGCGTACACCTTTTGGGTCGCATTGGATTTAATGTTTCCTTCAAAAAAAGACATCAACACCTCTTTTAGAAATTTAATACGTTGGGGACTAGCTCTTTTAATACTTCAAATTATTTATGGAGCTTTTGTAGCAGGTTTAGATGCCGGTTTTATACACAACCATTGGCCCATGATGAGCGAAGGTAAATTTATGCACGAAACGGTTTATATAGAGCAAAGTCCGCTATACAAAAACTTCATTGAAGGTAAAAGCGGCGTTCAATTTGTTCACAGAGTATTAGCCTATTTTGTCGTGCTTTTTATAGCTGTTATTTGGTATAATTCTAGAAAACTAACGCTAACGAAATACCAATCTTTAGGAATAAATAACTTGTTAATTCTAGTAAGCCTTCAATTTTTATTAGGCGTTTTAACCATTCTTTTACATGTACCAGTTTGGTTGGGAGTTGTTCACCAAGTTGGCGCTTTTTTTCTGTTAAGTGCTATGACATTTACACTGCACAGATTTAGCAAGTAATATAAAAAACATACATTTGCAAAATAATTTTTTACAATGATTTACAGATTTAGAGTCATTCTTGACAATGATACGGACGATGATGTGTTTCGTGATTTAGAAATCCATGAAACCGACTCCCTCGAAGATTTACACAATATTATTACTCAATCTTTTGGGTTTGATGGCACCGAAATGGCATCATTTTATATAAGTAACGACACTTGGGAACAAGGTGAAGAAATCTCTTTATTTGATTTAAGTGACGATAATTCCGCACGATTAATGAGCGAAACCCATATTAATGATGTGGTTCATGAAATTCAGCCAAAACTAATTTATGTGTACGATTTCTTTAGCATGTGGACATTTTTTGTGGAACTAGCTGAAATTGTAGAAGAATCTGAAGGTATAACGTACCCTAATCTGATGTTTGTAAAAGGCCAAGTGCCAGATGATGCGCCCCAAAAATTATTTGAAGCTGATGATTTTGATGACGCTTTTGACGAATTTGAAGATGATTTAGATATAGACGATTACGAAAATCTTGATTTTGATGAAAACTGGAATTAAATTTTCAGGTTGTCAAAATCCTTTTGGATTGACATTTTCGTAATTGTGGGTTAAAAAATCCAACGCATTTTTAAGAATTTGTCCCATAGAGTTGCAGTGCATAAACTTCTCATCTTGAGTATATTCATAGATTTTTCCTTTTAGTAAATTTATGTTTTCAGGCTTAGAAATCACATCTTCTGCCATACATTCTATCAGTTTGTCTATTCTTCCATGAAAACTTTTTAAACGTTTTACCAAAATAGAACGTTCTTCAATTTTGTATTGATCTATAGAAAGTTTCTCAAAACACTCTTGAACCAATTCTACCATTTTAAAGTTTTCCTTAAAAAATTGAGGCCTATAAATATTAAACTTTCCCTCGTAAGATTGCTGATCAAAATCAATGGCTCTTAATTTATAAACCACGTGATCAAAATCATGGGTAGGCACTATCACATAATTATACGAACGCATATCGCCCAAAAGCCGTATCATACAACGTTCGTTAAACTTAACAAACTCTTTGGCAATTTGGGATTTTTCGCTTTTGGTACAATGCGGCAACATATCCTTTATAAACACATCACCAGGAATACCGGCTATATGTTCTTCTATCAATGTGGCATTACTTACCAAAAAATTAAGATTGTAAGGTGATAACATATGTTCAAGCTCTAAACCATAAATACGGGAAGCATCAGCAGTTTTCACATAAAAATAGGTGAAATTGTCATTTAGAATATTCCTGATTTTTATTCTGAACGGATTGGAATTTCCAAACGTACAATAATCAATAGCATCCACATTTAAAAAAGGAATGGTGTTTTCATTGCCATCGGAATGTAAAATGGTGTATACTTTTTTTAGTGATAAATCAATTTCTTTTCTATCAAACTCATTATAAAAAACACGAACCCATAAGGTGTCATTGTCTTCATTATCGTAAACCGCTACCGAACCCTGAAATCTCCTAAGGTCATCATAAAAAATAGGCATTTTTATGTTCCTATTATACTCTGAAAGATACTTGTGTAATTTAGAGTTTATAGGATATGAAGGTTTTTTCTTTGAAATCTTTAAGTCTTCCATACATATTAAATTACTCAAATTTAATGCTTTTTAAAATACCCTTGTAACAAATTATACTAACTATCGTCATACTTTTGTAACTAACCTAGCTGCATCCTGATAGCTATCTGGATTAATCAGTTTAAAAATAATGTATTTTGGATTCTATACTAACCATTAGCAATCTCACTAAAAAATTTGGCTATTTAACAGCCGTCAAAGACTTATCCTTCACCATAAACAAAGGCAATGTGTATGGTATTTTAGGGCCAAACGGCAGTGGAAAATCAACAACACTAGGCATTGTT
Source organism: Confluentibacter flavum (assembly GCF_002843175.1). Classification (GTDB taxonomy): domain Bacteria; phylum Bacteroidota; class Bacteroidia; order Flavobacteriales; family Flavobacteriaceae; genus Confluentibacter; species Confluentibacter flavum. The sequence continues at coordinate 157,155 of NZ_PJEO01000051.1, read as the reverse complement.
TTAAACGTTGTGAATAAAACATCAGGCGATTTTAAATGGTTTGATGGTAACACGACCACACATGATGCTTTGAAAAAAGTTGGTGCTATTATAGAACGTCCTAATTTTTATCCCTATATGACCGCTACCCAGAATTTAAAATTGGTATGCAAGATTAAAGGCGTAGCTATTAGTAAAATAGAAGAAAAACTAGACATTGTTGGACTTTTAGAACGAAAAGATAGTAAGTTCAGCACCTATTCCTTAGGTATGAAACAGCGTTTAGCCATCGCCTCTGCCCTCTTAAACGATCCTGAAATTTTAATACTTGATGAACCCACTAACGGATTAGACCCTCAAGGCATCCATCAAATTAGGGAGATCATAAAACAAATTGCTAGCCAAGGAACGACCATATTATTAGCATCTCACCTACTTGATGAAGTTGAAAAAGTGTGTTCTCATGTGGTGGTATTGCGAAAAGGTGTTAACCTCTACTCTGGTAGAGTGGAAGACATGATATCCAGTCATGGTTTTTTTGAACTAAAATGCAATCATATTGAAGGCTTAGTAAAAGTGCTTGAGAATCATCCCTCATTTGGAACTATAAAGGTTAAAGAACAACTAGTTACCGCTTTTTTGAATGAACCATTGAAATCTGAAACATTAAACAAATTGCTTTTTGAAAAAGGGATTGTTTTAACACATCTTGTTCAGCGTAAAGAAAGTTTAGAAGAGCAATTTTTAACATTAACCAACAACAAATAGCATGTACAGATTACTGAATATAGAATTACATAAACTTAAACATAGTCGGTCTAGTAAAATTTTAATCATTACCTATTTCGTTTTATTGACCTCTATTGCGCTTGTCGCTGCCATCAAGTTTGATATCGGCCCCATAAAATTTCATTTGGCAGAAATGGGGATATTTAATTTTCCGTATGTATGGCATTTTAATAGCTACATTTCTGCTATTTTCAAGTTATTTCTTGCCATAGTTATCGTGTCTATGATGTCAAATGAGTATAGTAACAAAACCATAAAACAAAACTTGATAGATGGATTAAGTAAAAAGGAATTTATTTTATCTAAATTTTATACCGTTATCTTATTATCAGTAGTTTCTACCTTATTTCTATTTGTAGTGTCCTTGATTTTGGGATTGATTTTTTCTAGTTATACAGAATTCAGTATCATCTTCTCTGACTTGGAATATCTTTTAGCCTTTTTTATAAAACTAGTTGGTTTTTTCTCATTCTGTTTATTTTTAGGCATTCTGGTTAAACGATCTGCTTTTGCACTCGGATTTCTTTTTGTCTGGCAATTTATTGAAGGTATTATGTTTGGTATATTAAGATGGAAAACAAATCCAGACATTGCTAGCGACATCATGCGCTTTTTTCCTCTTAATGCGATGTCAAACCTTATAAAAGAACCTTTTACCCGCTTAAGTGCCGTACAATCGGTGGCCAATCAAATTGGCGAAAAATTTAATTTTGATTACGCCATACATTGGTATGAAATTGCTATTGTGATGGGTTGGACTGCCCTATTTATATTTTTATCGTATTTATTATTGAAAAAGAGGGATTTATAATATCTTTAAAGGCATTTGCCAACTAAAGATGAAATACTTAATATCCATTATATTCTTTTTTTCAAGCCTTAATTTATTTGCTCAAAGTGAAGCCGCCAATTGGTATTTTGGTTTTGGTGCGGGCATAAAATTCAATCAAGCCAACGGCACGATTACATCTTTAAATGATGGGATACTGACTACTTATGAAGGTTGTACTTCTATATCCGATGATACTGGTAATTTATTATTTTACACAGACGGAACAACTATTTGGAATAAAAATCATGGTGCCATGGCTGGAGGTTTATTAGGAGATAGTTCTAGCACACAGTCTGCCATTATAGTTCCGAAACCAGATGACCCCAATATTTATTACGTATTTACTGTTGGTTCTCAATTTAATAATACGGGCTTGCACTATTCTGTTGTTGACATCACCTTAAATAATGGTCTGGGAGCTGTTACCGGTTATAACACAAGATTGTTAAACGTTAGCTCAGAAAAAATAACAGCCGTTTTAAAAGACTGCATTTCTAAATCCATGTGGGTGGTTTCATTTGCTTCAGAAGATGGAAATAATGAAACTTACAATACATTTCATGCTTTTGAAGTAAGTAATAGCGGCGTTAATGGCAATTCTGTAAAATCCACCTTTCCCATTAGTATAATGGATCCAAGAGGTTATTTAAAATTATCACCTGACGGAACAAAAATGGCTTGTGCAAACTTCACCGCTAGTAATGAACCGCAACATTCACAAGAAAAATTATTTCTATATGATTTTGATACTGCTACAGGCATAATAAGCAATCCTAACAGACTTACTATTAATGGTCCAAACAATAATCCTTACGGTTTGGAATTTTCACCCAATAGCCAATTATTATATGTGCATTCATCCAATGCTTTTCAGTCAAATAGCTTTGATTTAGATGATGACCCTACAAACCATCGCTCTACTTTAACTCAATTTGATCTTACACAGACCAACATTCAGGCCTCGCAAGTGTCTATTGATGACCGGCAGCTTTTTAGAGGCGGTTTACAATTAGGCCCAGATGGTAAAATATACCGAGCTTTATCGGCAACTTATCAAGTAGGTTTACCTTATTTAGGTGTTATTAATAACCCAAATAACGTTGGCACTGCCAGTAATTATCAGCACAACGCCATAAATCTGTCTCCAAACCAATCTTCTCAAGGGCTTCCTCCCTTTATTCAGTCCTTATTCAATATACAAATTGATATTATCCAAAATGGAAAAAGTGACATCAGTTTAGCGCTTTGCGATGGTGATTCATACCAACTCACTTCTGAAAATATATTAGGTGCCACCTACACTTGGACAAAAGATAATATAGCATTACCTAACAATACGTTTGATTTAACGGTGACGTCCAGTGGACATTACAAAGTATTAATAAACCCTAATAATGGGGATTGCGAAATTGAAGGACAAGCTCATGTGCTTTTTAACCCAAACCCAACCATTGAAAATAAAACATTAATTCAATGTGATGAAGACGGTGTAAAAGATGGTATAACCACATTTAACTTAAATGAAGCTTATAATGAGCCATATCCCGGAGCAACTTTAGTGTACGATTTTTTTACTGATATGGCTGGAACTAATGAAATTAATGGCGATTCTTATAATAACACCAGTAACCCTCAAACTGTTTATGTTAGAGCAACAAATGTGGATACCGACTGTTTCTCTTTTTCGGAATTAACTTTAGCTGTCAGTTTAACAGATGTTAACGATACCGTTTTACCTCCAGTATGCGATGACGATGGTATTGAAGATGGGTTACATGTTTTTAATTTGAATGATGCCACTGCCGAAATATTGGATGGAATTCCAATCATAGATCTAGAGGTATCTTACTATGAAACTTACGAAGATGCGCTTTTAGAAGTTAAAAAATTAGGAGGAAACTATATAAATACACAACCATATTTCCAAACCATTTTTGCAAGAGTCGAAAATTCAAATGCTTGTTATGGCATAAGTGAGGTTGGGTTAATCGTAAATAAATTACCCAATATACAGCTTACTGGTGTTGATTATTACTGTTTAAACAAATCACCAGAATACATCACCCTTGATGCTGGACTTATAAATGATAGTCCAAATAATTATACCTATTTATGGTCCAATGGAGACACAAATTACCAAACCCAAGTGAATGCCGTTGGAGATTATACCGTAACCGTTACCAGTAAAATTAATGGATGTAGCAAGACAAGGACAATTATTGTGGAATCTTCAAATATCGCCACAGTTAAGGACATTAAAGTAGAGGACGTCACTGAGAATAATACCATTACCGTTTTGGTAACTGGTGAAGGCATTTACAATTATTCTTTGTACGATTCTGAAAATAATATATACAAACCTTACCAAGGCAGTAATGTTTTCGATAACATATATCCTGGTATATATAATGTTAATGTAAAAGATACAGAAAATGATTGTGGCGTGGTTAATAGTCAGGTTTCCGTCATTGGTTATCCAAAATTTTTCACTCCAAATAACGATGGTGTTAATGATAGTTGGCAAATTAAAGGTATATCAGACATGTTTCAACCAAATACCAATATTACTATTTATGATCGATTTGGAAAATTAATTAAACAATTGGATCCGTTGGGAGATGGCTGGGATGGCAGATTTAATGGAGAAAGACTACCTTCAGATGATTATTGGTTTTCTGTAAAACTTCAAGATGGGCGTATATTTAAAAATCATTTTTCATTGAAATATTGATTTCAATGACCTCTTAAAACATAAAAAAAGTGTTTTTCATCGTTTTTTTTTGCATTTCATCTAAAATATATTTAATTTTCCCGTTTTATATTGCTATCAATATTGTTTTACCCAAATAAACCTAAATGACTAGAAACCTATATTTTTATTTTACTGTATTATTTTGTAGTGTTTCTATTTCATTTGCACAAAAAATAACAGTAAATAATCCTGGCAGCCTAGAAGATTTAATACTAAATAATCTTATAAATGGTTGTGTTGAAGTTTCTAACATTACATCGTCCGTTAATGGAGATAGCAACGGGATTCTAAGTTATGGTGAATTTAACCGAGCGAATTCTAACTTCCCTTTTGAAAATGGCATCATGTTATCTACTGGCAATGCATTATCTGCCGGAAATTCTTCAATAACAACAACACTTAGTGAAGGCTCAGTGGCATGGGGCTCAGACCCTGATTTAGAAGCTGCTTTAGGCGTTAACAATACACTCAATGCGACGTCCATAGAGTTTGATATTATATCTACATCAAACCAACTTCAGTTTAATTATTTGTTGGCATCCGAAGAATACGAGGGCGTAAATTCCTGCCAATTTTCTGATGGGTTTGCCTTTTTAATAAGACCAACTGCAAGTGCAGCGCCATATGAAAATATAGCCTTGATTCCAAATACAACTATCCCCGTAAATACGGGAACCATTCACCCCCAACTTGGGCCAAATTGTCCTGCTGTTAACGAACAATATTTTGATGGGTATAATATAGGGGATACTAATTATGAGGGAAGAACAACTGTATTAACGGCATCGACAACCATCATTCCTTATGTACAATACCATATAAAATTAGTAATTGCTGATCAATCTGATCAAACTTTTGATTCAGCCGTATTTATTGAAGGGGACAGTTTTAATATATTAGATCTTGGTGAAGACATTGCAACCTGTTCCAGTTCCGTTGTTTTAGACGCTGATATCCAAAATCCATCTGCTACTTACAGATGGTTTTTAGACAATATTGAGATTGGTGGGGAAACCAATAGTACATTAAATGCTATTCAAAGTGGTACTTACAGAGCGGAAGTTTCAGTACCCTTGGGGGCTAATACGTGTGTAGAGGAAGATGAAATCGGGGTCGTTCTAAATACAGAAGAAAATATTAATCCAATATCCCCATTACAATTGTGTGACGACTTAAGTGGAGATGGTATTGAAACTTTTAACCTTTCCAATAAGGATACGGACATTGCAAATAATAATTTACCATTTACAAACTATACTTTCACATATCATTTATCTGATTCTGACGCTAGGAATAATTTGAATAGTATCAATTCACCAATTCAAAATACCTCAAACCCGCAAACCATATATGTTCGTATTGAAGAGTCTGGCACAGGCTGTTTGGGTTTCACTACATTTAACCTCATAGTAAATCCTGTTCCCAACATTACCGATCCATCACCTCTTGATGCTTGCGATGGTGATTCTACTCCAGATGGTTTCACTATCATTGATTTAACTGAAAAAGATGACGAGATTACGGGAGGACAAAGTAATCTAGTAGTAACATATCATTATAACGCTTTAGATGCCAATAGCGGTAACAACGCTATTACAACGTATACCAATAGTAACACACCATCAGATATGGTTTACGTTAGAGTTTATAACATACAAACTGGCTGTTACGATACAACAACTTTGGATATTAATATAAATGTCAGCCCCATTGTAAACACAGAGACTCAGTTAATGGATGCCTGTGATTCTGATTTAGATGGCTTTGACACATTCGATTTAACAGAGGTTTTAGGAGATGTCTTAGGAGGTCTGAATGGTGTAACCACGTCTTTTCATGAAACTTTTAATGATGCTGAATCTGGCACAAATCCCATTGCTAATCCTTCAAATTATGCGAATATACAGCCTAATGTACAAACGGTATATGTGAGAGTTGAAGACAATACTACGGGTTGTTCTACAATAGTACCCATAGAAATTCACACAAATTTATTGCTTACAGGAACTGCAATAGAGAATTATGCACTTTGTGATGCTGAGGGCAGTGGTGGATCCATCGCTTTTGATTTAAATATCGTTGAGGATTACATAGCAAATGATATCCCTAATGTTTCTGTGACATTTTATGACACTGAAGCTGATAGGGATAATGATATTAACCCCATTCCAAAAAACGTATCCTATCCCGTTAGCAATACAAGTCCAAAAACAGTATATATAAGAATAAGCAACGGTATTTGTGATGAGGTTTCGGAAATTAGGTTAATAGTCAACCCAATTCTGTTATTTAACCCTGCTGCACCATTAACTTATTGTGACAATGATGATGATGTTACGGATGGTACCATTAGTGTAGACCTATCTTTTTTTGATGATATTGTAACCAATGGTAACACCGATTTCACACCTAGTTATTTCCCATCCCAAACAGATGCTGAAAACAATTTTAACCAACTCCCACCCTTTTATACAGTTTCAGGAACAGAGACTATTTATGTTAGAATTGAAAATATAGATACCGGATGCTCAACAGTATCAAATTTCGATATCCAGATTATTCAAGCCCCAGATACTGAAACGCTCGATCCTATAATTATTTGTGATACGGACCAAGATGGATTTTCTATAATAGATCTCAATGCTATTTCTAATGATGCCGTGTCCGATCCAACCTTATTCAATATAAATTTCTTTACATCTCTTGATGATGCAGAAGCAAACACCAATACGATTCCCATTGCTGATAGAGCTTCATACAATACTATGACACAAACCATTTATGTAAGAGTAGAAAATGCTGAATGCTATAAAATTGTACCACTTGAGATCATTATTAATACGTTGCCTATTATTCCCGATATAGAAATAATGCAAATTTGTGAAGATGATAATGATGGTATTGAAACTTTTTTGTTTTCGGATAAGGATGATGAGATTTTGAATGGCCAATTAAACAAAGTCGTTTATTACTTTGAAAATCAAACAGATGCTGAAAATGGAATTACCGCAAATGCTATCGATAAAAATGCCCCATACACTAATACCTCAAGTACGCAACCTATCTATGTTCGTGTGGAAAATATAACAGATCCTAATTGCTTTGCTACAGATTCATTTACCATTAGGGTTTCTTCTAACCCTGTTTATAATACTGCCTTTGAAAATTATTTTCTATGTGATGATGAAAGTAATGATGAAAGACATGTATTTGATTTGAGTGAAAAAATTGCAGAGATTCGGCAAGGCTCTCCAAACCCAAATAACCTAGATGTTACGTTTCATCTAACTTTTAATGAAGCTCAAGTTGGGTCTAATCCGTTACCGTTACAATATACGAATGCTACAAATCCACAAAATTTGTTTATTAGAATACAAGGTACGGATACCCAATGTGTCGTAATAGATGACTTATCAATTAATATTATCCCTTTACCAAACCTAACGGAAGCCAATCCACTTGTCGTATGCGACACCGATTTGAATCGTTTTGATGGAGTGACAGCATTTAACCTTGATAATGCCGATTACCAAAATTTAGACAGGATTCAAACAGGTATTGAGGTACATTACTTTGAAAATTTTGATGATATCAATCAAGATGATGCTTTAGATAATAGTTTGTCAATCAACAATCCAACAAACTATATTTCAAATACTAAAACGGTTTATATTAAAGTAACCAATACCATTACCGAATGTTTTTCGGTAATCCCTTTAGAACTTGTGGTTGAATCTCCACCGGCTTTCAATACAATAGGAACCATTGAAATTTGCGATAACGACACCGATACTTTTGATTTATTACAAGTAAACGGCATGCTTCTGAATAATCTCAGTTCGGTAAATATTTCGTATCATAATTCACCCGCTGATGCTGATAATAACGCTGCCCCCATCGGAAATACATTCAATTACACATCAACAAACCATACTATTTACGTCAGGCTTACAAATATAAATTCCAGTTGTTATATTACAACATCTTTCAACTTGCAAATCAACCCAAACCCTATTGCCAATACACCACTGGATTTAACAGAATGTGATGATGATTATGATGGCATTTTTGAATTTGATTTATCACAAAACAATGATGATGTATTAGGGGGGCAAAATCCAACAATATATTCAGTAACTTATTACACCGATTTAACAAATGCCGAAGCAGGAACAAATGCTGTGAATAATTCACACCCAGCAGCTAATGGTGATATGATATACGCAAGGTTGGAAAATAACAACACTACATGTTATGATATTGCACAATTTACCGTTTTTGTAAATCCGTTACCTGTCATACCTGTAAATGATGTTATTCCTTTATGTGTAAATGATTTACCACTAATTATAGATGCAGAGACAGGAAACCCTAATGATACCTATTTATGGTCCACTGGAGAAACCACACCCCAAATAGAATTAGGCCTTGGAGACGCTGGTGATGATTATTGGGTAACCGTAACAAGACCTTATACCAATGCACCGACTTGTGAATTTACCAAGCCATTTTCAGTTATTGAATCCGCAATAGCCGATATAAACTTTACAGCTACTGTTGATTTTGCAGATCCCAATAGCATTACGGTAGATGTCTCAGGAATTGGAGATTATGTCTACATTTTAGATAATGGCGAACCACAAGAATCCAATGTATTTGATAATGTAACCCTGGGTACGCATACGGTAACGGTAAGGGATTTAAATGGCTGCACGGATGTTTCCCAAGAAGTGACCGTTTTTGATATCCCTAAATTTGTAACCCCTAATAACGATGGTTATTTTGATAGATGGCATGTTGTTGATTTTACACAATTACCTGGCACTGTTGTTTATATTCATGATAGATATGGCAAACTTCTAAAAACCTTGCCCCATACATCCCAGGGCTGGGATGGTACGTACAATGGTTACAATATGCCTGCAGATGATTATTGGTTTGTTGCCAACATTGTTCAACAAGGCAATGCATTTACCATAAAAGGACACTTTGCTTTAAAACGATAGCTCTCTAACAAATTATTTAAATTTTTTTTTTGCAAAAACCTAAAAAACAACACTTTACATAATTATTATTCGTACATTAGTGTAACCTTATATAAGTCAGGTAGCCCCATTTCATAGTTGTTTATAATCACTCTTTAATTATAGATTGCTTATGGGTACATTAAGGCTTGCTATATTTATTGCTTTTAATCTCTTTCTTGCCTTAAATTCTTTTGCCCAAAAGGAGGCCAATATTTGGTATTTTGGAAATGGCGCTGGTCTAGATTTTAATAGTAGTTCGGCTGTTGTTTTAACTGATGGGCAAACTCAAGCCCTTGGTTCTGCATGCATGTCTGATAGTAATGGAAACCTTTTGTTCTATAGTGATGGCATTACTGTTTGGAACAGAAATCATACAGTCATGCAAAATGGGATGGGTTTATTAGCTGGATTAGATTTAGAATATTCTGGCCAATTTGTTATTGCTATTCCTAAACCCAACAGCTTAAATATCTATTATATATTTACTTCAGACCATACATTTGGTTTGAGATATTCTGAAATAGACATGTCTCTTGATAATGGTTTTGGAGCCATAACAAACATAAAAAATGTGTATTTGTCACCAGCAAATACTACAATAAGTGCTGTACATCATGCGAATGGTCAAGACATTTGGGTATTAACACATGGATGGGCCAATACCGAATTCTATTCTATTTTAGTAACATCATCAGGGGTCATCACAACACCAGTAACAAGTTATGGCTACCCTTTAACATCATATTGGTACGGAGTATTAAAATTTTCTCCTAACGGACAGAAGCTCGTGACAATGGGTGATGAAACGTCTGTTGCTTTATTCAATTTCGATAATACGACAGGTTTAGTTTCCGATCCTTTAAAAATTAATCTTGGTGTTTCTTTTGGTTTATTAGGAGCTGAATTTTCACCATCAGGAAATGTCCTTTATATTTCAGGAAGTTTTTATAATAGCAATTTTACATACAATTTATGGCAATTTGATCTCACAGCTACAAATATTTCCAGCTCTAAAGTTATCATAAGTAGTGCGATAGAAAGCCAGTGGGTTTATCAAATGCAGTTAGCACCTGACCAAAAAATTTATGCTGCTGGAAGCGCTTCTACAGGATATATTTCAACAATAAATTTCCCAGAAATAATTGGAACAGCCTGTAATTTTGAAACTCAAGGAATTTATTTAAATGGTGGTAATGCAGGTGATGCTCTTCCACAATTTATCCAATCTTACTTTTATGTCAATATAGAAACCGAAAATGTATGTTACGGCGAACCCACCCAATTTCAATTTAACAGTTCCAAAAGTTACGATAGTCTTCTTTGGGATTTTGGAGACGGCTATACTTCTACAGATGAAAAGCCTTTACATACCTATAACAATGTCGGAGATTATACAGTTACACTTACGGGAACCTCGGGATTAAAAACCACTACCGCTACAAAGGTCTTAACTATTTATGAAAAACCCATTGCTTACCCAGTGGCAGATCAAATACTTTGTGCACAAAAAGAAACAGAAGTATTTTACGATTTATCAACACATGCCCCAACGGTTTTAAATGGACAAGACCCAAATATTTTTAAACTTACATATTATCTAAAAACAGAAGGAGAACCAGATTTTGAGCTCCCATTTCCACCTGGAGACATTCCAATAGCAGAAATTCGGACCAACAATAATGTAGGGATATTCAATATTAAAATAAACATCAGGAATATCAACCATCCCGAATGTGAAGATTCGGTAGTTTTTAATATTCATTTGACCGCAATCCCAAACCCAAGTCAAACAATTGTTGATTTAAATTCTTGCGATAATTTAAGTGTTGGCACAGATAGTGATGGTTTTGTACTATTTAACTTAACACAAAAAGAAACCGAAATTTTGAATGGGGAATTGCCAAATGATTTTGATATCAAATATTTTAAAGATGCCGATTTGTCTAACGAGATTATATTACCTAGTCAATATCAAAACACAGCAAGTAATGAAACTATTTATGTAGAAATCTCAAACAAAATCCATCCAGAATGTAAGGCTACAACCTCATTTAAAATAAAGGTGTTTGCCTTGCCAACAGTTTTGGAACAGGTTGACCTTAAACAATGTGATGATGATGTTGATGGCTTTAGTTTGTTTAATCTGAATGAAATTATTGATGAGATAACCCCCAATGCCATTAATGAAATTGTCACTTTTCATGAAACCGAGGCCGATGCCATCTCTGGAACTTTTCCAATTGCCAATGTTACTGCCTATAAAAATGAAACCGTAAGTTTTGATACCCTTTGGGCCAGAATAGAGAACAGTAGCGGCTGTTTTAAAACATCCCAGGTGGATCTGACGGTTACGACCACCCAAATACCCGGTACGTTTTTAAGGGAATACTATGCCTGCGATGCTATGGAAAACGGAATCGCCGCTTTTGATTTTAGCATTGTAAATGGAGAGATTTTGGACATGTTCCCTTCCGGACAGGAACTGGTCATTAATTATTATAGAAATGAAGCGGATGCCCTTTCCGAAACCAACCCTATTGCAGATATCTCCAATTATAGCAACATAGGATATCCCTATAATCAAGATATTTATGTAAGGGTGGACAGTAAAATAGATAACGATTGTATTGGTTTGGGATCTCATATTAAATTACATGTGGAACCATTACCGGAATTCAACATTGAAACACCTCAAATAGTATGTTCATCAGATCCTTTATTTACCGTTATTTTAGACCCCTTGGAAGCTGACCCTCTTGAGACATTTACGTATTCTTGGATGCTTAATGGTATTGAAATAGCAACTAGCCCTACCCTTACGGTTTCCACTCCAGGAACCTATTCCATTGCATTGACAAAAACCAATGGTACTGGATGTTCTAACAGTAAAGAAGTATTTGTTAATGCGTCGGAAACCGCCGACATAACCCTAACCGACGTTGTCATTGTGGATCTGTCGGAAAACAATAGCATTACCATAAAAAATCCTTCCAGTCTCGGTAATGGCGATTATTGGTTTGCACTGGAATCAACCAATGGACTAATTTCATATCCATATCAAGATGAACCCATTTTTGAGAATTTAAAAAGCGGTATTTACACCCTATTCGTTGAAGATAAAAAAGGATGTGGTTTAGTTACCTTACCAATTTCTGTTATTGGCTATCCAAAGTTTTTTACTCCTAATAATGATGGTGTCAATGATACTTGGCATATACAGGGTATTAATGCTTTTATCCAATCACAAACCAATATCTATATTTTTGACCGCTATGGTAAACTGTTAAAACAGCTAAATCCCAATGAGAATGGCTGGGACGGTACTTATAACGGCTATGCCCTAACCACCGATGATTATTGGTTCAAATTATCATTGCAAGATGGAAGAACCGTGATGGGTCACTTCGCTTTAAAACGATAACACACTTATTTTGCTTAATTTTGCATCATGCAATTTAAAGTCGAATCAGGATTTAAACCTACAGGAGACCAGCCACAAGCCATCAAACAGCTTGTTAATGGTATAAACAGTCATGAAAAATACCAAACTCTACTTGGCGTAACGGGCTCTGGAAAAACCTTTACGGTGGCCAATGTGATTCAAGAAGTACAAAAACCCACATTGGTTTTGGCACATAATAAAACCTTGGCGGCCCAATTATATTCCGAATTCAAGCAATTCTTCCCCAATAATGCCGTAGAATATTTTGTGTCTTATTATGATTATTACCAGCCCGAAGCTTATATTCCTGTGTCTGGGGTTTATATAGAAAAAGATTTATCAATCAATGAAGAGATTGAAAAGATGCGATTAAGCACCACGTCTTCCCTACTTTCTGGTAGACGAGACGTGTTGGTAGTCGCTTCGGTTTCTTGTTTGTATGGCATTGGTAATCCGGTGGAATTTCAAAAAAATGTGATTTCTTTAGAACGTGATCAAGTGATTTCCCGAACAAAATTATTGCACCGATTGGTACAAAGTTTATATTCTAGAACTGAGGGTGAATTCAACCATGGTAATTTCAGAATAAAAGGAGATACGGTCGATATTTTTCCAAGTTATGCTGATGATGCGTTTAGAATTCACTTTTTTGGAGATGAGATTGAAGATATTGAATCTTTTAATATTCAAAACAACAAAGTCCTTGAAAAATATGACCGCTTAAATATTTATCCAGCTAATATGTTTGTGACATCACCCGATGTCTTACAGGGCGCTATCAAGGAAATTCAAGATGATTTAGTTAAACAACACGATTATTTTAAAGACATAGGGAAACATTTAGAGGCCAAACGTTTAAAAGAACGTACGGAGTTTGATTTGGAAATGATTCGGGAATTAGGCTATTGCTCTGGTATTGAAAACTATTCAAGATATTTAGATGGTCGTTTGCCGGGAACCAGACCTTTCTGTTTGTTGGATTATTTCCCAGATGATTTTTTAATGGTGATTGATGAAAGCCATGTGACTATTTCCCAAGTCCATGCCATGTATGGTGGTGATAGAAGCAGAAAAGAAAATTTGGTAGACTATGGTTTCAGATTACCAGCAGCTATGGATAATCGTCCGCTTAAATTCGAAGAATTTGAAGCATTACAAAACCAAGTTATTTATGTGAGTGCAACTCCTGCCGACTACGAACTTCAAAAAACTGATGGTGTGTATGTAGAGCAAGTAATTCGTCCGACAGGCCTTTTAGATCCCGTTATCGAGGTTCGTCCAAGTTTGAACCAAATTGACGATTTAATTGAAGAAATCCAGATTCGTGTTGAAAAAGATGAGCGAACGCTTGTTACAACGCTAACAAAACGGATGGCTGAGGAACTGACTAAATATTTAGATAGGATTCAAATTCGCTGTCGTTATATCCATAGTGATGTAGATACTTTGGAACGTGTTGAAATCATGCAAGATTTGCGTAAGGGATTATTTGATGTGCTGGTTGGCGTCAACTTATTGCGTGAAGGATTGGATTTACCTGAAGTATCCCTAGTTGCCATTTTAGATGCCGATAAAGAAGGTTTTTTACGTTCGGCGAGGTCTTTAACACAAACCGTTGGTAGAGCTGCTAGAAACTTAAATGGTAAAGCCATTATGTATGCCGATAAAGTGACCAATAGCATGCAAAAAACCATGGACGAAACCAATTACAGGCGAGAAAAACAAATTGCTTACAATACAAAACATAATTTAGTTCCTACGGCATTAAATAAAAGTCTGGATAATGCTTTATCCAAAAATTCGGTGAGCACTTATAGTTATGAATTGGAAGCGCTTAGGGCAGCAGAACCTGAAAGTAACTATTTAAGTAAACCAGAATTAGAAAAGAAAATCCGTGAAAAACGAAAACTAATGGAAGAAGCTGCTAAAGCTTTAGACTTTATTGTTGCTGCAAAACTGCGCGATGACATAAAAGTATATCAATCCAAACTAGAAAAATTGAACATTTAATACGTTTGTTTTGATAATTATTTTTTATTTAAAGGAAAGTGTGAAAAATGCATCAATATCTTTTAATATTTAAGTACATTATAAAATGATTGAACCTAATCAAATTACACAACCAACCAAACGAATTGCCGCAATAGACCTTGGGACAAATTCCTTTCATGCTGTTTTAGTGGATATTTATCCCGATGGTAGTTTCCGTACAATAGATAAACTTAAAGAAATGGTGGTACTTGCTGAAAAAGGTATGCATCACCATTTAAGCGAAAAAGCCATGGAACGTGGAATTGATGCTCTAAGGCGGATAAAATTTTTATGTGACAGCCAAAATGTAGAGCATATATTGGCCTGTGCCACCAGTGCAATAAGGGAAGCCAAAAATGGTGGAGACTTTATACAGAGGGCACTTGACGAATTAAGTATAAATGTGCGTGCAATTTCAGGAAAAATAGAAGCAGAAATGATCGGATATGCCATACGCCACAGTATCGCCCTAGATAAAGAAATGGTACTTATGGTTGATATTGGAGGTGGCAGTGTGGAATTTATAGTGGGGAATATTAATGGCTTTCATTATTTTAAAAGCTTAAAATTAGGAGTGGCAAGAATGGCAGCTCAATTTGTAAACTCAGATCCTATTATCCAAAAAGAAATAGAAGCGTTACAAAATCATTTTAGGGAAGAGTTAAGTGAAGTTGCTGGCGTTCTTGAAAAGTATCCAGTAAAAACTATCATCGGTTCCTCAGGTACCATGGAAAATATCGCTGCAATGATTGCTCATCGTAACTCAAAATCAGCTTCCATAACTTTAAATGAATTTGTTTATACCCATAAAGACTTTCAGTCTTTTTACAACTATTTTATCGAACTCAATAAAAAACAACGATTAAAAGAAAAGTATCTGGAAGAAAAAAGGGTTGATATTATTAACCCAGGCATGGTGTTGGTTAACTTGATGATAGATGATTTTAATATAGAAAACATAAAAATCTCTGAAGCTGCGCTGCGCGATGGGATGATAATAGATTACATCAATAAGGAAAAGGAAAAACCTAACTCACAACTGGCAGTTCATATTACCGATCCGTGCGAACGGAGCATATATGAATTACTGCGTAAATGCAATTGGTTTGAACAACATTCAACCCATGTAGCAAACATGGCTCTTCAGCTTTTTGATGCTTTTAAAAAAGACCTTAATTTATTGGAATCTGATCGTGAATTGTTAAAATATGCTTCTCTTTTACATGACATTGGTTATTATATATCACACAGCAAGCACCATAAACACGCCCTATATATTATTAGAAATTCAGATCTCAGAGGGTTTAACGAGGATGAAGTAAATTTAATGGCTCATGTAGCAAGATATCACAGAAGATCTACACCAAAAAAACGTCATAAAAAATTTAAATCTTTGCGCAAAGGCTTACGCAAAAGAATAAAAAAATTGTCTGCGTTACTGCGTGTCGCAGATGGATTAGATAGGAGTCATTTTCAAAACGTTCAAAATTTAGAAATCAAAAAAAATAAAAATAAAATCTCATTTTTGATTACTACTGAAGGTGATCCTGAACTTGAGATTTGGGGAGCCACACGTAAATCTGCACTTTTTGAAAAAGTAACTGGTAAAACTCTCGAAATTTTTGACTTAAATAAAACCTAAAAATAATAAAGATTGAAAATCCATAGTTTTTTGATTACCATTTAATTTGCATTATTAATAAAGTTATCATTAATAACTCACGAAATTAAAAGTTACCAAAATAAACTAGAAAAGCTAAAAGTTTAAAACTTTTAGCTTTTCCATAACCCTAGATAATCAATTAAAACTTAGCCGAAATTTTTAATTGTATTGGGTTTTAAAAATATCAATTAAAACATCTGGTGGAACGATTTTATTCGGAAAGCTTTCCATTAAGTATAAAACCTTACTTATTGATTCATGACTTAAACCCATTCTCAAACCGAAGTTATATAATTTTATAGCGCCCTTGTTTGAACTCTCACTATCAATATTCATCAACAAAACCAAACGGTGAAATTGTACAATACGCTCACTATGTGATTTTAAATGTGTATAAGTTACAGGGTGTTCTATTAAATATTCAAAATCTTCACGAGATATATCTAATTGTCTAGCTACACCTAATAAAAAATTATATTCAATATTCTTTATGTCTTTATCATATTTAGCAAAAGCTATCATTTCGGATAGAAGACTCAACTTTTCTACTCTATTAACCATACTTTTGAGGGATTATTAATTAACAATATAAAGGTACGCAGAAGTGCCATTTCATAATCGTTGATATAATGTAACTTATCGAAAAGTGAAACGTATTTAATCGTAGATTTTATTTATTTCATCTCAAATATTTTTTTTTAGCTTAGAAAAACATCTTAATATTGCAGAGTTTTAACACTAAAACTGTTTTATTTTTTATACATAATATATTGAATATCAATATATTATATTAAATTTTTGTTTTTTAATTTTTAATTTGAATCAAATAAAATTAAAGTATCTTTATAAAAAGTTAGAAAACGCTAGAAAGGCATGTGCTAAAGGTAAAATCGATGAAATACACATATAATAAAGGACTATGACAAATAATGATATTTTGAAAAAATTACGAGTGGCATTAAAACTTCGTGACGATGATATTGTAGCTATTTTGATGTTGGTGGACTTTAGAATATCAACAAGCGAACTTGGTGCTTTTTTTAGAAAAGAAGACCACCCAAAATACATGGAATGTGGCGACCAAATTTTGCGTAATTTTTTAAATGGCTTGGTGATCCACTTAAGAGGCCCCATGCCTTCTAAAAATTCCAACAAAGAAAAAAATCAAAATTCCAAAACTGGGGAAACAGAACAAGGTGAAGTTTCAGCTAAAGCGATACCAAAGAAGTTTGTAAAAAAGAAAAGCTTATTACACTCTAAAACAAACAAAAAGAGCAACGAATAACGTTGCTCTTTTTTTGACTTAAAGTATAAACGTTATTATTGCGCCAATACTTTTTGAACTTTATCGGCTGCTTCTTGAAACTCGGTAGCACTTAATACTGCCAAACCAGAGTTGTCAATCAATTCTTTTGCAATGTCAGCATTGGTTCCTTGTAAGCGTACAATGATAGGCACCTTAATGGTTCCCATATTTTTATAAGCATCAATAACACCTTGCGCAACTCTATCACAACGTACAATACCTCCAAATATATTAATAAGAATAGCTTTTACAGCTGGGTCTTTCAAAATAATTTTAAAAGCAGCTTCTACACGAGCAGCATCTGCCGTACCACCAACATCTAAAAAGTTTGCTGGCTCACCTCCTGCTTGTTTAATTAAATCCATTGTTGCCATAGCCAAACCTGCTCCGTTAACCATACAACCCACGTTTCCATCAAGGTCAACATAATTCAACCCAACTTCTTTAGCCTCTACTTCTATAGCATTTTCTTCACGTAAATCACGTAAATCCAAATAATCTTTATGTCTGTAAAGCGCATTTTCATCGATAGTCACTTTAGCATCGACCGCTAAAATTAAGTTGTCACTTGTTTTTAAAACAGGATTGATTTCAAATAACGACGCATCAGATTTAACGTAAGCTGTGTATAGGTTGGTAACAAACTTTGTCATTTCTTTAAAAGCATTTCCAGACAGTCCTAAATTAAAAGCAATGCGTCTGGCTTGAAATGGCAATAAACCTACAGAAGGGTCAATTTCTTCAGTAAATATTAAATGAGGCGTTTCTTCTGCTACCGTTTCAATATCCATACCACCTTCGGTAGAATAAATAATCATATTTCTACCTGTACCTCTATTTAATAAAACAGACATATAAAACTCACTTGTTTCACTTTCTCCAGGGTAGTATACATCTTCGGCAACCAAAACTTGGTGTACTTTTTTACCTTCAGCAGATGTTTGAGGTGTTATTAAATTCATGCCAATGATTTTACCAGCAATCTCTTCTACCTCTTTTATATTTTTAGCAAGTTTGACTCCACCTCCTTTACCACGGCCTCCTGCGTGAACTTGTGCTTTTATAACATGCCAACTTGTGCCTGTTTCCGCAGTTAATTCTTTTGCAGCAGTTACTGCTTCTTTTGCATTTTGGGCTACAATACCTCTTTGAATTCGTACTCCAAAACTACTTAAAATCTGTTTACCTTGATATTCGTGTAAATTCATAACTTGCTTAATCTTTTTTAAGAAAGGCAAATGTAAATAATACCTATTAATTACACTAATATTTTATTTGTGAATGCTAAAAAAACTAAATATAATTTCAAATTGTTATATATTTAACAATTTGTTTAATTTGTAAAATTTTTTATTTATTTATTTTTTATTGGAACTAAAAAAATATCTTTGCGGAAAATTAATGAAGACTATGGATAGAGGTCAATTGCTGAAAATAGCAGAAGAATTTGGAAGCCCCATTTATATTTATGATGCTGAAAAAATTGAATCGCAATATAAACGATTAACGAGCGCTTTTAAATCAGTTAAAAAATTAAAAATAAACTATGCTGTAAAAGCATTATCAAATATATCGATATTAAAGTTTTTTAATACGCTTGGTTCTGGTATTGATACGGTTTCCATGCAAGAGGTACAACTTGGTTTGGCTGCTGGTTTTAAACCACAGCAAATTATTTTTACGCCAAACGGTGTGTCGTTACATGAAATTGAAGAAGCGTCTAAACTGGGTGTGCAAATAAATATAGACAATTTGTCTATTTTAGAACAATTTGGAACCAAACACCCAAAAACACCTGTTTGCATTCGTATTAATCCGCATGTGATGGCTGGTGGAAATAGTAATATTTCCGTTGGGCACATAGATTCTAAATTCGGAATATCCATCCATCAAATTCCACATTTATTGCGTATTATCGATAATACCAAAATGAATATTAATGGTATTCACATGCACACCGGTAGCGATATTCTTGATATTGATGTGTTTTTATATGCCAGTGAAATATTGTTTGAAACGGCTAAACAATTTAAAAATCTTGAGTTTATAGATTTTGGTTCTGGTTTTAAAGTGCCTTACAAAGCTGGTGATATAGAAACCAATATTGAAGAATTGGGACAAAAATTGTCTGATAAATTCAATGATTTTTGTAAAGAATACGGTAAAGACCTGACGTTAGCTTTCGAGCCTGGTAAATTTTTGGTAAGTGAATCTGGCTTCTTTTTGGCACAGGTAAATTCCGTTAAACAAACCACA
Organism: Confluentibacter flavum; assembly: GCF_002843175.1. Lineage (GTDB taxonomy): Bacteria > Bacteroidota > Bacteroidia > Flavobacteriales > Flavobacteriaceae > Confluentibacter > Confluentibacter flavum. Next base: position 137,078 of record NZ_PJEO01000051.1, on the reverse strand, counting down.
TCTACGGTATTTGCACAAGTGGATTCGGGCTTTAACCATTTAATAAGACCCATGTTTTATGGTTCTCACCATGACATCATAAATATTTCAAACCCTGAAGGTCGTGAGCGATTCTACACGGTGGTGGGTTATATTTGTGAAACCGATACGTTTGGCAATAACAGGCGTATTAATGAAATTAACGATGGTGATATCTTGTGTTTTAAAAATGCTGGAGCGTATTGTTTTTCAATGGCTAGTAATTACAACTCAAGATTCAAACCTGCTGAAGTTTTATGGTACAATAACAAAGCCCATCTTATTAGAAAAAGAGAAACGTTTGATGATATTTTAAACAATCAAATAGCCATTGATTTTGCGCCAAAAAAAGAAAAACAGTTAGTTAAATAAACCGGATTAAATCTTAGTTATTAAAAATGCTCAACGTTTGTTGGGCATTTTTTTTAGTATATGGGGTGATAATTTAATATATTTATAAAAAATTCCCCTAAGTCTTTTAAAGCTTAAATAATTATTAAGAAAGACTTTATGCGACATTTTATTATTATATTCTTCTTCAAAAAGATATTCTTCATTTTCTTTTATACTGTAGAATTTCAGTTTAATATTAAAAAGCGTAGCCTAATAGAAGTAATTCAAGTTCTAAATGGCAAAGCTATTACCCGAACCTATATTAACTCCTTAATATGCTGTACTGTTCTACTTTATTATTTGAGCGGGTTTTCACAAAATTCCCAAGTCAAAAATAGTACACCAAAAACAGCACTTGACAGCTCTCTTTTTTATACAAACAAAGCGCTTAAGGTATTGGATCTTGGGGAACTCCTTCATCAGACAAAACTTTCTAGTTTGCAATTTAAAAAAATGAGTGTTTGGCACAACCTTTCTTCAAATCAAGTTACTGCTTTGAGTAGAGCCTATCAGGACAAGGCATTATGGTTTAAAGAAATGCCCCATTTTAACCGGGACAGTACTGTTTTTTATTTTGATATGGCTGAGCTACTACTCCAGAACAGCCAGCCCTTACAATATGAACATTTGGCTGATTTGTATCGTGATATCACGGATAGAGCGAATAGGTCTCATAACTTTAATGTAGTGGATTCACTCGCACCCATAGGTTGGGCTTACTACGAAAAAATACCTGAAAGCAAAAAAGATAAGGTTTTGGGTTATGACTTATTGATCAATTGGGCGTTGATAAAAATCATAAGAGGAGAACCAAAACCGGGACTCGAGCTTTTTGTAAAAGCATTGGACTTGTTAAAAGATGATTCCCGACCAGAGATTCAGCTTAAGTTATTGAAAGATAAGGGTAGGTTCTATTATCAATATGGTTTGCCTGAAGAAGAAGAAATAGCAATTCAACATATAAAAGAGAGTATGATTGGCTATCAAAAATCAAACTACCCGGAAAAGAAAGAGTCCCTTGTCATTGCCTACAAGATATTGTCTTACCATTTTGAAGATTCAAATCCCGATTCGACTGACTATTATATGAACCAATTTCAACAGCTATTGCCCCAACTCACCAATCCCTTTCATCATACTTGGTACTACTACTCGATGGGCAGTAATCTAATTAAAAGGGGGAAATATGAAGAAGCAAAATCTTACCTGGTGAAAACCATACAACTATTAGAGGAATATGACCTCACTACGATTGATACTTATCAATTTGCACATTCCAGTATAGGGGACATTGCCAAGGCAGAAGGCAGATATGATGAAGCCATTGCCTATTATGAAAAAGCCAAGAATTCCTCAATTGCAATTAACACCAAAGCAAATACGGCATATTTTATCAACAAATTATTCAGTATTTATGAGCTCAAAGGCGACTACAAGACCGCTCTTGAATACCATATTGAGTGGACAGAGGCCAATCAAATTATCGAAGTAGAAAGAAACGAAAGAAGTCTTCGTGAAAGTGAATTGCAGGTGAATGTTCTCAAACAAGATCAAGAGCTTGCTGCTAATCAGCGACAAAAAATTATTTATATTGTTGCCTTAGTCATTGGTGCTTTACTGCTCGGGTTATTATATCGTAATTACAGACTTAAACAAAGGAGTAATCAGAAACTAAAAGCATTGAATGGAGAGTTAGCGGATAAAAATGTTTTGCTTGATAAACGCAATGCGGAAAACGAACTGCTCCTCAAAGAAATTCATCACCGCGTTAAAAATAATCTGGAGCTTGTTAAAAGCTTAATTTCATTGCAATCTGCTCAATTAGAAGATTCCGAAACCAAAGATGCTATGATTGCTAGTCAGAATCGCGTACAATCCATGGGCATCATTCATCAAAAATTATATCAAGGTAACAATTTAGGAAGTGTTGAAATGAAGGATTACTTTCTTAATCTAGGGGAAGGCGTTCTAGATACTTTCAATGCCGAGGATAAAGTTAAAATAGAATGTGCCATGGATAACCTAGAATTAGATTTAGATACCGCTGTTCCTATTGGATTAATTGTCAACGAACTACTTACCAATGCTTTAAAATATGCATTCCCTGAAGACGGAAAAGGCAATATCATGATTAGCCTTTCACAATCCACACCAGAAACCTTGACCTTAAAAGTTGCCGATAATGGCGTTGGAAAAGTTATAGGTTTGGCACCAAAAGGCACTGGCTTCGGTTCGCAATTAATACAATTATTGACACAACAATTGAATGGAAACATGACGGAAACCAATGAAAGGGGAACTTCTGTAGAATTCCAGTTTAAAGTTAAATCTGCCGCATAATGGGACAAGCAATAAAAATATTGATAGTAGAAGATGAAATGATCATTGCAGCCAACATTTCGTTGCAACTTTCCCAACTCGGATATGAAGTCACGGGCATAATCCCTCGCGGAGAAGAAGCCATTCTTCATGTTAAACAAAATCAACCGGACATTGTGCTCATGGACATTCAATTAAAAGGAGAACTAGATGGCATAGAAACGGCACAAATTATGCAAAATGATTTTGACATTCCTATTATCTACCTGACAGCAAATGCCGATGACGAACATTTCAATAAAGCAAAATCCACGCATCCGTATGCCTTTATTTCAAAACCGTTCAAAAAACTGGACTTACAGCGCGCCATTGAACTCACGGTGTCTCACATGCAGTCTGAAAAAATTGGAGATCAGACATTGAATGGCAATAGCGTTTCCCCTTTCATTTTAAGTGATAGCATCTTTGTGCGTCACCACGAAAAAATGGTAAAAGTGGACATCAAGGACATTCTTTATATTGAAGCCGAGCGCAACTATTGTCGCATCCATTCAACAGACAAACAATATCTTTTAGTGATGACCCTAAAGGATATGGACGAGAAATTGCCCCAAAAACATTTTATAAGGGTCCATCGCTCATTTATTGTCAACCTTTCCCAAATCGATGAAGTGGCCACAAGCCATATAATTATCGACAAAAAAGCCATCCCAGTCAGCAAAGCCCTAAAAGAGGAATTGCTAAATAGATTGCATACCATCTAATTCCCTGTTTCCGTTTTCTTTCTGAAAGCTTTCGATAAGTTAATTTATCGATTCGGACAGGATATGCATTCCTTCGTCCTAAATCACTTTGTTTTTATAATGATTATCAGTTATTTAGATATAGAATCACACTTGATTCAACATATTTTAACCATTAAACGCTATTAATCATGAAAACTTCAAAAACTTTTTACAATCACTTGAACCCTAGACGCAGGGCAAGTAAAATCTTAAAAAACGTGTTGTTAACAGCTATCGTGCTGGGAATGGCATCCACCATCAGTGTTGCACAAAACCAAGCCTATTGGATTCACACAGATCAAGTAAAACCATCAAAACAGGCGGAATATGAGCAAGTGAGCAAGGATTTTGTAGAAGCCTGCAAAAAGCACGATCTTAAAGGTGCAGATTGGTCGGTTGCACATAGTAATGACGGCAACTATGTAAGTATTTCGCCTGTAGAAAACTGGGCAGCATTTGATAAAAACCCATTGGCACCATTAATGGAAAAAATGGGAGAAGAAAAATTCAGGGCACTTTTTGCACGATTCAATGAATGCTATGATAAGCATGGTGATGCTATCATTTATCTCAACAGCGATCTTTCTTATATGCCCAATGGGTTGACCACAAACACTGTTGGTGAAGATTACAGAAAATGGCATTATCTATATGTGACGCCACGCAATTCGGCAAAACTTCGAGCCAAAATCAAAGAAATCAAAGACCTCTATGAAAAGAAAGGCGCCAAAGAACATTTTAGAATCTACCACAGTGGATTTGGAAATATGGACGAATATTTTCTGGTGAGTATCTCTGCAAAAGATGCACAATCTTACGAAAAAACATCGGACGAAACTGAAGCACTTTTGGGTGAAGAAGGCAAAAAGCTAATGAACGAAATGTTTGTCTTGCTGGACAGATACGAATCCAAAACTGGAAAGATGAGACCAGATTTGGGATATGTCGCAAAATTATAACCAACTAAACCTCATAGACCAAACCTCTATGAGGTTACTTTTAAAAAAACAATGACACGCCATCACTGATTGCTAACTCAATGAAATCTGTGTCCTATGGGAAAATGAATGGGAGAATCTCATTTTTTAAAGACCTGAACATTCAACAAATTGAAGAATATGTGGTTTTGGTGACAGGCATTTAACCAGTCGTAAAGCCAAGGAAATTGAAGTTGTCTTACTAGAGTTTCAACATCTGTGGTGGCTGAAGGATGGCAAAATAATCAAGTTAGACCAATAAATCAAAATACTAACCAATTAAAATTAAATATTATGAAAAAACTATTAATGGTGGGACTTGCAGTAGTCCTGCTTACATCGTGTAATAAACAAGAAAAACGCTACACACAAAATTCTCCCGAAATCGATACTTATAAAAAGGTAATGGATGATTACAAAACATTGAATTGGGAAGATTATCCAACACATTATGCTGATACTGCAAAAATAGCTAACAACGTAGTTGAAGAAAAAGCACTTACGGTTTCTCAAGCTATAGAAAAAAGCAAAGAAGACGCCGCTATGTTCTCTTGGGTTGTTGAAAAAGAAGAATATGAAATGGTTATGACTGATGAAGAGGAAACTTGGGTTAATTTTTGGGGTATATGGAAAGGAACCATGAAATCAACTAATAAAGAATATGTCATTCCATTTCACAGCACGGCTCGTTTTGTAGATGGAAAAATTGTAGAAGAATTTGGGTATTGGGATAACTCTGAAATTGTATCAGACTTATTGCAAATGGAACAAGAATCAGCATCGGCTACCAGCAATTCCATATCAGAATAATTATTGCAAAATAGGCAGGTCAATTTGTGGAGACAAATTTGTCAATTGCTGTTGCCCGGCTGGCTGTATTTTTAAATCATAAGATCTAACCAAAAAGAGACTCCCGATTTCTCGGGTAATTAATATGAAAAAAGTAGGTATCATAGGTGGTTCAGGCTTCATAGGGAGCTACATCACCAAGCAATTTTTAGAAAACGATTATGAGGTTAAAGTTTCTGCAACCGATATTTCTCGCGAAGATAAATACGAACATTTAATGACTCTTAAAAATTCTGAAAATCTATACATCAGCGAACTCAATGTCGAAAACAAAGCGGCATTAGCAGATTTTGTAAATGATTGCGATATGGTCATCCATAGTGGAACACCATTTCAATTGAGTGTGGACGATGTTCAAAAAGACCTCTTCATTCCGACCATCAAAGGCACAGAGAATTTTTTGGAAGTCATCAATAAAACGCCAAGCATCAAAAAAGTGGTTTTAATCGCTTCCGTGGCCGCTTGGAATACGGATTTCCCAATGCCAGCAGGTGGCAAGAGCTTTACGGATACTTTTGATGAAAACGATGCAAGATTCACCAGTGAGCAAAGTCACCCGTATTGTCAGGCAAAATTTATTGCCAATCAAGTTGTGGAAAATTTTATAAAAAACAATCCTAAAACTTCTTTTGAAATCAGCACCGTATCACCAGTAGCCGTCATGGGAAAATCATTATCTAATAGAGAAGATTCCACTTCAACTGGCTTGCAATTCTTAATCAAAAACAACATTGCTCCAGACGATTTTATTCAAGCGATGTACGACAATGATGTGCCATTTGCCATTGTAGATGTTGCCGATGTCGCCAACGCCACTTTTAAAGCAGCAACCACTAAAGGTTTACACGGGAAGGATTATCTCCTAACTAGTGAAACCTATAAAGTGTCTGATATCCGTGCCATGTTGAATCATCAAGAACCAAAAGAAAAGGCACAAATAATATATAAAAACAATTTGGCTAAAACCGATTTAGACGTTGACTTTAGACCTGTAAAAGAAACATTAAATTCTTATTCCAATTAAAAATGCACAAACAATTAATTAATCTAAAATCAAATACAAATGAAAAAACAAACATTACTTCTCGTTCTTGCTTTAATATGCATTTTTACAACATTTGGTCAAAAGAAAACAAATGGAACTATTTATAATGATCATCCGGTAATCACAGTAGTTGAAGACATGACAAAAGCTTTTGTAAGTGGTGATTCAGACAAAGTTGCTAGTTATTTAACAGATGATTTTAAATCATATAACGGTGTAGGCTTAAAAACTAATGATAAAGGATGGGATAAAGCAGCATTTTCCAGTAATGCCAAAGGTTGGTTTGATGCTTTAGATTATTTTACCATCACACGATCAAAAGGTGCTTATCCAGATGCTTTAGAATACAAAGAAAGTAATCAAAAAGATGTGGTTTGGGTTCAAACATGGGAAGATATAAAGGGTGTTCACAAAAAAACAGGTGTAAAAGTAAACATGCCATCCCACAGACTTATTGTTGTAAACAAAGACAATAAAATACAAACCATAATAAATTATACCAATCAAAGTATTTTTGATGAAATTGGCCGCAGTTTTGTAAACAGAACAAATGGCACCATTTACAATCACCACGATAACATCAATACGGTTCGTAAGCTAACTTATGCTTATGAAAATGGAGACCTAGACAAAACCATGAGCTTTTATAGTGATGATGCCAAATTCTCTGACATCAATATGGAGTTTAGAAAATCGTACACCAAAGCTGAAATAACACCTATGTGGAAAACATTTTTAGACGAATATGAAATAAAAAGTATAGATATGATAGGCTATCCTGATTATTTGGAATATGAAATGAACGAAGGTCGTGAAGTATTGTCTTGGTGGAATTATCATTTAATACGCAAATCTGATAAAAAAGAAATCACCGTGCCGTTTCATTTTAGTGACAGCTTTAATGCCGACGGAAAAATAGTTTCAGAAATGGCTTACTACAGTCAAGCATTACTTAATGCAAAATAAAATTAATTATAGACAGCTAAAAAAATAGCTGTCTATATTATTTGTAATCAATATTTTAACTAATATTGACATATACTTCCCTAAGTCTTTAACGATACGATTATTACAAAAAAGACTAAATGCAACTTGTACCTACGAAAGAAACAAATCAATTATATCACACAAATAAATTTAAAACATTGGTCTCCATGAATTGGGAATTTCTTTTCAACCGGCCAATGGGTTTTTAAAAACATCCAATTATTGAAATAAATACAATCGTTTTAATTTAAAATCTATTATTATGAAAAATTTACTAATTCTTATCGCATTAATGTTTTTAGGCAATAGTGTTATTGCTCAGGACAAACTTTTTTTGATATTCGAGTTCATGAAAGTGGACAATGAGCAAGAAGCAGCCTACATGGAAACGGAATCTTTTTGGGAAAAAATTCACGAGCAAAGAGTTAAAAATGGGGATATTTTAGGTTGGGATTTATGGAGCCTGCAACCTGGCGGTGAAAATGATGGGTATCAATACTTAACAGTTACCCTTTATAACGACCCTGTAAAAATGATGAGTAATGCAGGGAATTTCGAGTCAGCCTTGAAAGCAGCTTATCCAAAAATGACTGAAGCAGAACTTAACAAAACATTCAACAACACCGCAAAATCAAGGGACTTGGCGAAGCGTGTTTATCTTGAACAAATTGCCACCACAAAAGGCAGTTTTGATATGCCGATAGGAACAATTACTGGAATAAATTTAATGAAAGCTTCTGACGGAAATTATGAGAAATATGAAACATTTGAAACAGAAATTTTTCAGCCTATGGCTCAAAAAGAAGTTGATGCTGGAATCAGGGAAAGTTGGGACCTGATGCGTTACATGTTGCCAACAGGGAGTGATGTTTATGCAACGCACATAACAGCCGATATGTACAAAGATTATAACCAGCTATTTAATGGCGGAACTGTGGTTGGACCAGAATTGTCTGAAGATCAAATCAAAAAAATTCAGGAAGGATTAACAACACGAGACCTGAAATATAAATATTTGGCTACGCTTATAAAGAAGGTGCGATAAAACTAAAAAAAATATTTATTGGGTCTATTCCAAAAATTAGACCCATTAAGTTTTTTTTAAATGCAATAATCACATAACGTCATGAAAAAATATCATAAAAAATCTTGTTGCTTAATTAAAAAGTGGACAAATAGTAGTTTATCAAATCAATTATATAGCACAAATTAAATTTAAAACAAAGATCATGATTAAACTAACAGTACTTTATGGACACCCGACAGATGTGTTGGTTTTTGAAAATTATTATGCCAACACCCATTTGCCCAAAGCAGCAAAAATGACTGGGCATGAAAAGTTTGAACTTACCAAATTTTTAAGTGGCCCTGATGGCACAAAACCCGACTACCATCGTATGGCTGAATTCTGGTATCAAAGTCCGGAAGCATTGCAGGAACTATGAATACACCTGAAGGACAAGCTACAGCGGGCGATCTTCCCAACTTCGCAACTGGTGGGGTAACATTATTAGTGGGATCCACTGAATAATCATATTAAACAAAACTAACCATGGAAACAGCAAATAACAAAAAAAGACTAGACGGAAAAGTGGCACTAATCACAGGAGCAACTGGTGGCATTGGAGAAGCCACAGCAAAACGATTTCTTGAAGAAGGCGCAAGCGTGATGCTTGTTGGACGTTCCGCCGAAAAATTAAAAGAAACACGAAATAGACTTAGCGATTTTGAAAATGTAGCCGATTTTATAGCGGATGCAACAGACGAAGCAGCTATGGCAGCAGCTTTTGAGGCGACCATCAAAGCATTTGGTGGTTTAGATATTTTGCTGGCAAACGCAGGAACTGAAGGTAAATTTGCCCCTATTGAGAACCTGACTATGGATGGGTTTGAAAGTGTTCTTCGTACCAATGTCATTGGGGTTTGGCTATCCATGAAATATGCCGTTGAGCCCATGAAGAAACGTGGCAGTGGTTCTATAATCGCGCTATCATCAATCGCGGGAATGATAGGATCACCAACAATGTCCCCCTACATTGCCAGCAAACATGCGGTTTTCGGTTTAGTAAAAACTGCAGCCTTAGAACTAGCGGCTTCCAATATCCGTGTCAACGCTATCGGCCCAGGTCCCATTAACAATCGTATGATGCGTTCTCTGGAATCGCAATTCAGTCCCGAAGATCCAGCTGCTGGACATGAATTTGTTTTATCGCTTGTGCCTATGGGTAGATATGGCACCAACGAAGAAGTAGCTAATTTGGCTCTGTTTTTAGCCAGCGATGAATCTACCTACTGTACGGGTGGCATTCATATGATAGACGGCGGATTTATAGCAGGATAGCCAAAATTTTTGAAATCCAGTGTGGGAAATAAAAGCAATCAATTACTTGAATAATATTCAATCTGTCTCATTGATTTATAAATAGCTAAAAATATTCAATCAACCAAAACCAATCAAAATGAAGTTAAAACAATCATTAATCGTGGCTTTAATACTCAGTATTATAGGCCTAACTTCTTGGGAACTATTCTGGCGTTCTCAAGGTTATTACCCAACTTTAGATGATAACAAAGACCTTTGGGCAGTTCAAAGGGCAAAACTAAAAACCCTTACAAATCAAGATGTGGTGCTAACAGGTTCATCACGTGTGTTATTTGACATTCAACTTGATGCTTGGGAAGAAGAAACAAAAAAACGCCCATTACAGTTGGCTTCAGTAGGTTCTTCACCATTACCCATTTTTCACGATATTGTTGAAACTACAGATTTTGCTGGCACCATCATAGTTGGAGTCACACCAACATTATTTTTTTCAACTACATACCCGTTAGCTGATCCTTGGCGTAGGACTCAAATAAGGGCTGATTTTCACCACGAAAGAACGTATGCACAACGTCTTAACCATCATCTTTCAATTCCTTTACAAAACAGCCTTGCTTTTATGATAAATTATGAGGAGAGAGGATATGCTGATGAAATAAACTTAAGAGGTTTACTTCAAAAGGTTAAGATTGGTAACAGAATAAAAAATGATTTTCCTGCTTTCCATGATTTTGGTGATATTGATTTAGATAGGAATATGAAGATGAGAGAAAAAACGGTGACTGATACCGCTTTTGCCAATAGTATTATAAGAGTTTGGGGCTGGTATGCAACTGCTTTTCCTCCTCCCGATAAAGCATCTACGATGCCATTTTTTGTTAAAGACGCCAAAAAATTTATGGCTAGGGGTGGAAACTTAATTTTACTTAGATGTCCATCAACTGGTGGTTTTAGAATGGGCGAAAATGCCGTGTCTCCAAGAAAAGACTATTGGGATGAATTGGTTGCTCAAACCAAAGCAAAAGCCTACCATTTTGAAGATTATGAGCAATTAAAGTATTTAGATTGTCCCGAATGGTCTCATTTATCTGTTAAAGATGCTAATTATTTTACTAAAGAACTGGTTAAAATAATGAAAGCAGATGGTGCATTGTCTCATTCTAAAACTAATTAATCATGTTATTTAACTCATTAAGTTTTATATTATTTTTAGTAATAGTCTTAGCATTATACTATTCAAAAATATTTAATTGGACATCAAAAAAAAGAATGCTTCTTTTTACAAGCTATATTTTTTATGGCTTATGGAACCCACCTTTGGTTATCTTATTATGGATTTCAACTCTTGTGGATTGGACAACAGGAAAAAAATTAGCAGTTGAAGTAAATCAGAAAAAACGAATGTATTGGCTCTTGCTTAGTATGTTTGTCAATTTAGGATTTTTAGCTTTTTTTAAATACGGTGATTTTTTACTTGAAAACTTTGTACTCCTTTTGAATGCTTTTGGTATTGATTATGAAGCACAACCAATGGGTATTATCTTGCCAATGGGAATTTCATTCTACACCTTTCAAACCATGTCCTATACCATAGATATGTATCGAAAAAAAATAGAGCCTGCAAGAACTTTTTTAGATTTTGCTTTATATGTGACCTTCTTTCCTCAATTGGTTGCAGGACCCATTGTAAGGGCACAAGAATTAATCTCTCAGTTTTATGAAGAAAAAAAGGCCACTTTAAATCAGTTTATTTGGGGTCTCTTTTTAATGACGATTGGTTTGTTTCAAAAAGTCGTCATGGCAGACACGTTGTTGTCCCAAACGGTTGATGACGTTTATGGCTCTGGTAAAATTTTAAATTTTTGGGATGCATGGATGGGAACTTTGGCTTTTTCAGGTCAAATATTTTTTGACTTTGCCGGCTACTCTACATGTGCCATTGGTATAGCATTGATGCTCGGTTTCTCGTTACCAGATAATTTTAAATATCCATATGCGTCTTTAGGTTTTTCTGATCTGTGGAAACGTTGGCATATAACGTTATCCAGTTGGTTAAAAGATTATTTGTACATACCATTAGGAGGAAATAGAATTGGTGTCGTTAGAATGTACGCTGCACTTATGATAACGATGCTACTGGGAGGTCTTTGGCATGGGGCTGCATGGACATTTATTGTTTGGGGTGGTTTACATGGCATTTATCTTATTTTAGAAAGGTTACAAAGACAATATATTCCATTTAAAATAACAGCTTGGAATGGAATTTTTTTAGCTTTTACCACATTTACATGCGTTAATATCACTTGGGTGTTTTTTAGAGCCAGAGAATTTAAAACAGCTTGGGATATGATTAAATCTATGTTTTATTTAAATCCTGAAGGCGAAAAAGTTTTGGGGTCTTTTGATATTGTTAAAGTAGGTGTCATTATTGGCCTGCTTTTTCTTTGCCATTGGTTTATGAGAAATTCAAGTTTGAAGCAAGTTTCAGAAAAAATCCCACCTTATGTATTAGGCATTGTCTGGGCTATTATGTTTTTCCTAATAGTTATAGCACAAGGTAGTGGTGAACAATTTATTTACTTCCAATTTTAATCAAATACATGCTTTCAATTAATCGCTTAAAACTAATAATAAACTAAAACCAATAAAAAAATGAAAAAATCAATATGCTTTCTAATAGCCCCAATTGTATTATTCACCTTGTCTTGTTCAAACTATAAAACTGAAAAGGACATTAAAGTGCACACCCAAGTTTGAGATAAAAGCCAGAAGGTTGCAATTATCGGTAGCATGAGAACTGCACTAATTTTCTATATACCGAATGAATCAGTTCATTTTATAAAATATAAATTATATAAATCATTAAATTATGAAAGTATCAGCATTAGCCGCTAAAGGCCCCAATCAAAAATTAGAACCGTTCTCCTACGAAATGGGAGAACTTGGAGCAGAACAAGTAGATGTCAAAGTCCTCAATTGTGGAATCTGTCATTCAGATCTCAGCATGATGAACAATGAATGGGGAATGACCGCCTACCCCATTGTCCCAGGCCACGAGATTATTGGTGAAATAGTAGCCGCAGGCAATGCGGTTAAAAATATCAAAGTTGGAGATAAGGTTGGCGTTGGCTGGTTCTCTGGATCTTGTATGTCATGCCATGAGTGTATGGATGGATCCCATCATCTCTGCTCAAAGGCCGAATACACCATTGGCGGCCGGCATGGTGGCTTTGCGGATTATGTTCGAAGTCATTGGTCTTGGGCAATTCCATTACCGGAAGGAATAGACTTGGCAAAAGCGGGGCCATTGCTTTGTGGTGGAATCACAGTCTTTAATCCAATTCTAATTGCAGGGGTGAAAGCTACTGACAAGGTAGGGGTTATCGGAATTGGGGGCTTGGGTCATATGGCACTCAAATTCCTAAACAAATGGGGATGTGAGGTCGTTGCATTTAGCTCCAACCCAAGTAAAAAAGAATCTATTTTGGCAATGGGAGCGACCAAAGTGGTGGATTCCACCAATCCTGAAGAATTGGCTAAAATCGCTGGCACTTTAAATTTTATCCTGAATACCACCAATGTAACCCTGGATTGGAATTCCTATTTAGTGGCGCTGGCTCCTAAAGGAAAATTTCACAACGTAGGCGCGGTCTTGGAACCTTTGGCTATTCCTGCATTTACGCTACTGACTGGAGAAAAATCAGTTTCAGGAAGCCCTCTTGGTAGCCCAGCACTCACCAGAACCATGCTTGAATTCTGTGTTCGTCATGACATCTACCCGATTACTGAAGAATATCCCATGTCAAAAGCAAATGAAGCTTTAGAACATTTAAAATCAGGAAAAGCGCGTTTCCGAATCGTATTGAAAAACTAAAAAACTCACTTAAAAGCGAGTAAAACCGATTAATCTATTAAAACAAAACCATAAACAAAATGAAAAAATCAACAATCTTAGTTCTTCTATCAATTTCTTTATTAATCTTATCCTGCACCAACGCTAAAACAGAAAGAGGCATTAAAATGTACTCCGAAACTTGGGATCGCATCATCAATGATGCTAACCTAGATCTTATCAATAATACTAATTTCACAGAAGACATTACACTTATAACGAGTCCTGAAAACATTGTCGGAATTGATGCTTTTAAGGCCTATTACCAAAACTTCCTTACTGGCTTTTCAGATATAACATTTACCGTTGTAGATGTATTTGGACAAGGGGATAGAATTGTAAAACATTGGAACTTTAAAGGAACAAATACCGGCGAATTCTTTGGTATGCCTGCAACTGGAAAAACTGTAGATATTAATGGTGTAACACTAGTTAAAATGAAAGATGGCAAAATTGCAGAAGAACAAGATTTTATGGATAATATGGTATTCTTACAACAATTAGGCATGGTGTCTTCTCCTGAAAATATGGGTATTATTAACAATTTATATAAAGCTTTTGAAATTGGCGATATGCCAACAGTTTTGGGCGGTATGGATGCTAAAGTTGTATGGAATGAAGCCGAAGGCAATGCTTATGCTGATGGCAATCCTTATATAGGGCCAGATGCCGTGTTAAATGGTGTTTTTGCTCGTATTGGTGCGGAACATGAGTATTTTAAATTAGAGAATATTCAACTTCATGAGATGAGCAATAATCAGATGCTAGCAACTTTGCGGTATGATGCTAAATTAAAAGCAAATGGAGCAACTTATAATGTGCAAGCAGCACATCTATGGACGCTAAATAATGGGAAAGTGATTGCATTCCAACAGTATGTGGATACCAAAAAATTAAATGATGCTATAAATAACTAAAACCAATGGTAACCACAACCAACCAACCCTTATTCAACCCAACTCAAAAAAAATCACGTATCAATTCATTGGATGTTATTAGAGGCATCGCGTTATTAGGCATTCTTTTAATGAATATCAATGGCATGGGTCTGCCCTTTGCTTATGATGATCCAACTATTGCTGGAGGCTCTGAAGGTCTAAACTTAAACGTCTGGATTACCAACAATATGCTTTTTGAAGGTACCATGAGAGGTTTGTTTACACTTCTTTTTGGGGCAGGTATTATTTTATTGACTTCTCGTTTAGAAAAAAATGGCGCTGGCATTTTAACTGCAGATATTTATTATCGAAGAATTTTATGGCTTTTGTTATTTGGACTCATTAATGTTTGGATTTTATTATGGCACGGTGATATTCTTTACCCTTACGCCATTTTTGGTTTAATGCTCTTTCCCTTTAGGAATGCTAGTATTAAAAAACTAATTATTTGCGGTTTAGTATTACTGGCAATAGGAACACTATGGAACGTAAGTGATTATCAAAACAGCCTTAAAACCCAAAAAGAAGGATTAGAAGTTCAAACTTTAAAAGAGAAAGGTATTACACTTTCAGAAAATCAAGAAAACAGTTTAAAAGATTGGGAAAAATTAAAAACTAAACATACACAAGAAGAAGTAACCAAGCGAATTAAGGAAATGCATCAGGGTTATTGGCAAGTAGTTTTGGCGAAAGTAAAAATGAATCAATTTATGCAAACCTGGTTTCCTTATAGAATTTGGGTTTGGGATATTTTAAGCTATATGCTATTGGGTATGGCATTTTTTAAATTGCGCATATTTCATGGAGAACGTACCAATGTATTTTATTTTTTGATGCTCTTTATTGGTTATGTCGTTGGACTATCGGTAAATTACTATGAAACAAAGTTGTTATTGGATAGTAATTTTGATGCCATTATCCTATCAAAAACTGGTCAAACCTATCAAATCGGACGTTTTTTTACCACCATTGGTCATATTGGATTATTTATGTTGTTTATTAAATCAGGTATTCTTGGGTTTCTTCAAAAAGCATTAGCTGCCGTTGGCACAATGGCACTTACCAATTATTTGATGCACAGTGTTATTACGTCTATAATATTCTATGGCTTTGGATTTTCCATGTTTGGTAAACTGCAACGTTTTGAGTTGTATTACGTTGTTGGTGGCATTTGGATAATCCAATTAATCGTGAGTCCAATCTGGCTTAAATACTTTCAATACGGCCCATTAGAATGGTTATGGCGTTCATTGACGTATCAAAAGAAGCAACCGTTTAGAATTTCAAAATAAAAATCCAAGCATGAAAAAATCGATAGTATATCTCACAATAGCTTTCATAAGTATGAATAGCTTATTGGCTCAAAAAAATGATAACGAAACAGTAAAAAAAGAGCTTGAAGAAGCCTTTGCAAAAATGTGGAAAAACACAACGTTTACCAATGCGAATGACTATTTTAAAACGGACGTTGCTGACGACTATTTCACCAATAATGCCGATGGCATCAGCCAAACAAAAGAAGAGTTGTTCGCTGACAAAGACAGGCTGAAAATGCTTGAAATGGCCACTTTCGAATTCTATGACAAAAAAATAAGAATCTATGGTAATGTTGGCATTATTAACGGAAGATCTAAAGCATTTTTTGATGGAAAATATGTCGCTGAATTTTTGTACACAGCTGTATTTGTCAAAGAAAATGACATCTGGAAATATACAAGTTGGCAAGGAACTTACTCAAAAAACTCACCAACACCAGAGCTTCCTATGTTAAAAAATTAAATTATGAAACAAACAATCTTTTTATTACTTGCCTTTATCAGCTTCACAATTCATGCCCAAACCAAGGTCATTGATATGCACATCCACTCTTACTCCGACAGGGATTTTGGCGAACGCGAACCGGCTTCCGATCATTATGGTGTAAAAGGTTCCAGTGATGCAGAGTCGCACCGACTGGAAACTTTTGCTGCATTTAAAAAATTAAATATTGTAAAAGCCATAGTGAGTGGGAATCCTGAAAGTGTTGAAAACTGGGTCGAAAATGACACCGAGAACCGAATCATCAAAGGAATTCTCATGTTTTCACCTGATGATTATGGGATGACGATTCAAAAATTTGAACAAATGGTAATTGATAAAAAGATTGAAGTTTTTGGAGAATTAGCACCTTATTACTCAGGAGGGACTTTAAGCGATGCTATTTGGCAACCTTATTTAAGAATCTGCGAACAATACGATATTCCTGTAGCCGTGCATACGGGTGGTGGCGATCCAGGAGGCACCTATTCATGGTCTCCAAAAGCACGATTATTGTTAGGAGATCCGTATCATATTGAAGATGTACTGGTAAAGTACCCGAAACTGCGAATTTACATGATGCACGCTGGAGGTGAAGACTGGCCAGAACATGGAATTCGTCTTATGGCATACTATCCGCAATTGTATACCGATGTGGCTGTGATGTTATGGGTAGAACCCAATACCCAACGCTACATAAAAGAATTCCTTAAAAATGCTAAAGAAGCAGGATATTTAGATCGTGTCATGTTTGGTTCGGACCAAATGATTTGGCCTTATGCCATTGAAAAATCTATTGATTTTTTAAAAAGTTTAGAATTCCTTTCGGAACAAGACATGGCCGATATTCTATACAATAACGCCGCTCGTTTCCTGAAATTAACAGAATGAGATACTCATTTACGATGATAAAATTCTTTAGATACATCCACAAAAAACTGCTTCAAGAAGTCTCGCCTACTGGACAGGTAGGTAAAAATAAAAAAGCTTCCGATGCTAAAGGATTGATGTTCAAAGTTAGCTTTTATTCCAAAAAGCAATAGTAATAGAATGGAAACACACTATCGGAAATTAGGGTACATATTTTTATTGATAATTCCTTTAGTAATTATTGGATTTTACCCAAGCTATTTTGGATTATTCCCGGAGTTTAATGAACATATCGATGTTTTTGTCCATATACACTTTTTGTTGTCTTTAGTATGGATTGCAATATTAATAACTCAGCCTTTGCTTATTATAAATAAAAAATATAAATGGCACAAACGTATTGGTAGGAGCACTTATATCATTTTCCCGCTATGGATATTAAGTTTTTTGGTCATGATTTATAAGGTGATACAAAAAGAACATTATGATTATTTGGTTTTCCCTATTGGGAATATGCTTATCCTCATCATTCTTTATGTTTTGGCTATCAAACACCGTAAAAAAACTGCAAAACATATGCGCTATATGATTGCCTCTGGTATTGTGCTTATTGACCCAACTATTGGACGATGGACTTTTAACATTTTTCAGGATGATTTAATCGCCATGCCCATAACGTATACCATAATGAACCTTATTCTGATAGGCTTAATTTGGATGGACAAACGGAATGGAAAAGATTATAAACCTTATGTTGTGGCCTTAACATGTTTTCTAATATATAACATCGCATTTTTTATGGTGTATTTGAATTGATAGAATAATGAGCTTAATAAAAAGAAACTAACCACCAAACTATAAATATCATGAAAACCATAAGTATTATTAAAATCACAAAACCCCCATCCTATTTAAAAATAGCGATTTGGACGTTCCTTATTTTATTGGCAGGTAAATTTATTATTAAAGATGCACTACCCTACTATGGGTTTACTAAAGAAGCTTTTGGTAGATATTGGGATTTTAAATGGGCTTTAATTGGTCATATTTCTGGCGGAATAATCGCTCTAGTTATTGGCCCATTTCAATTTTGGAAAACGTTCAGAAATAAATACCTAATCGTACACAGATGGATGGGAAAAACTTATTTAATAGCCATATTAATGGCTACTATTAGCTCAACGTATTTAGCTTGGACTAGTGGCATAAGAATAAATTTCTCTTGGGCTCTTTCTTTACAAGTATTGGCCTTTGCATGGTTTACTACAGTAACCATGGCTTACATATCCATAAGAAGAAAACGCGTTCAACAACATAAGGAATGGATGATAAGAAGCTATGTGGTCACTTTTGCTTTTGTAACATTCCGTTGGTTAGTAGATTTACCTTTGGTAGTTGGACTCATGGAGAATTTTGGTGAAAGAGGACCAGCAATAATTTGGTTGAGTTGGACTATACCGCTATTGATTACGGAAGTCGTATTAAACTGGAATAAGAAATAAATCCAACCGATATGCAGCAAATATCAGTAAGTTCTGAATTAACAGAACTAAAACATAAAAGTTACTTGTCTGAAAATACCATTTTAAGGTATTTAGCTTTTTCAGCTTTATATATTTCTGAAGGTATTCCAATAGGAATTACACTTTTTGCTATTCCCGCATGGTTGGCAATGAACAACACATCACCTATTGCTATTTCAAGCTATATTGCTATAATTACCCTTCCATGGACTTTTAAAATGATTTTAGCTCCTATAATTGATCGTTACACTTTATTGTCATTAGGTCGTAAACGCCCTTGGATTATTATAAGTCAATTAGGTTTAATTATTAGTTTTTTAGCTATTGGTTTTGTTGAAAACCCTACTTCTAACTTAACAGGTTTAATGATTGTTGGCTTTATGACTAGCTTTTTTGGTGCCACCCAAGACATAGCTATAGATGGTATGGCTGTAGATATTATTCCTGAGCATCAACAAGCCAGAGCCAACGGCGTTATGTGGGGATCTAGAATAATTGGACAATCGTTATCTTTATTGATTGGGACTTCTTTAATAAACATCGTGGGCTTTACCAATGCCATTTCTTCCTTAGCACTCGTTGTTGCTATTCTAATTCTGGTTCCTATTTGTATTAGAGAGCGCCCAGGCGAAAAATTAATGCCATGGACTAAAGGTAAAGCCTCCGAGATTTCTAAAAATGCCCAACTATCACATTGGAGTGATCTTTTGAAAAGTCTATTTAAAGTGATTACGCTTCCTTCCAGTATTTTTTTAGGAACGGGCATATTTATAACAGGTACATTAAGTGGCATAATGACTGCATTCTTACCCATTTTTACAGTTCAGGAATTAAAATGGACCAATACGGATTTCTCTCATGTCTATTCAGCTGCTACCCTGGTAGGTGGTTGTTTCGGTATGTTAATCGGTGGTTTTTTAATTGACTTATTAGGAACTAAAAAAATGATAACCATACTTTTAACATTGGTGATGTTTCTCTTAATAATTCTTGGGCTTTCCCCAAATAGTTGGCAAAATACCACCATCATTTATGGCTTTGTTATCCTATACTATTTAATCATTACCTTTTTTGAAATAGCTGTGTTCGCTTCTGCCATGAAACTATCGTGGATAAAAATATCAGCCACACAATTTACGCTTTACATGACCCTGAACAACATAGGATATGCTCTAGGTGCATGGCTCTTAGGATTGCTTAATGAAAACTTATCTTGGGGTAATATTTTACTATGTATGGCCATGTTTCCTTTAGTAGCCATGCTTTTTTATAAAATGATAAATGCCCCTAAACATATGGCAAGTATTGAGAATTTCTAATGATAAATAATATCCGATTCATTTAAATAAAAAATCTGAAATTAATAATTTAAATACATCCGATTTTAATAACTAACCAATATGACCACAACAGACACCTCACTAAATCCTCTAAAACTCTCTGAAAGGATACAATCCCTTGATATTATGAGAGGGATTGTTTTATTTGGGATATTATTAATGAACATTAACGGTATGGGACTCGCAGGAGCCTATGAAGACCCTACCGTTAGTGGTGGTTCAACGGGATGGGATTTAACTACTTGGATTACTACCAATATGCTTTTTGAAGGCACCATGAGGTCATTATTTTCACTTTTATTTGGCGTTGGTATGTTTATTCTTCTTGATAGACTCGAGAAAAAAGGGGCTGAAATTCAAGCTGCAAATATTTATTTTAGAAGACTTACTTGGCTATTGGTTTTCGGTTTGATACACGGTTATTTATTGTTGTGGACTGGCGAAATTTTATACAACTACGCGTTAATGGGTTTTTTGGTATTCTCTTTCAGAAAAATGTCACCGAAAAAATTAATACTCATTGCAGTCCTATTAATTTCAATTGGTACATTATGGGAATTCAGCAGATACAATGATGATTTAAAATTTTTAGAAGAAGTTTCAACAGTACAGCAATATAAAACGGAAGGAAAAGAGTTAACTAAAGAGTTAAAAGAAGCTAATGATAAATGGGAAAAAATTGAATATGAAAAATCTCCCGAAGCTATTGAAAAATATGTAACTAATATGCGTAAAGGTTATTTGGACATTGTCGTTTTTTTGGCTCCCATTAACAGACATTATAATGAAAATGATCCTTATAGATATGATGTTTGGGATGTATTGAGCATGATGCTTATAGGTATTGCACTCTTTAAATTGAATATATTATCCTCAGAAAAATCTTTTAAGTTTTATGGTTTAATGGTGTTGGCTGGTTATGGTATTGGATTAATGATTAATTATTACGAAATCAACCTAATCATTAAAAGTGGATTTTCATATCTTGGGTTTTCAAAATCGTTTCTAACGTATTACATTGGAAAAACAACTGTTTCTATGGGGCATGTAGGACTCATCATGCTATTTTGCAAACTACCTATTTTAAACTGGTTAAAAAACAGCCTTTCTGCTGTTGGTAAAATGGCTCTTACCAATTACGTTATGCACTCTATTTTTTCTATGTTCATTTTTACTGGGGCTGGATTTGGATTGTTTGGAACCTTTCAACGCCATGAATTATTATACATTGTTTTTTCTATTTGGATTTTTCAATTAATTAGCAGTCCTATTTGGTTAAGATATTTTCAATTTGATCCATTAGAATGGATTTGGAGAAATTTAAGTTACCAAAAAAAGCATTTATTGAAAAAACAAGTTATAAAACATGAAACAATTAACTAACCCTATATGTCTGAAATAAAATCCGCCAGAATTGAATCCATCGATATTTTAAGGGGCTTAGTAATGGTCATTATGGCATTAGACCATGTTAGAGATTATTTTTATTATGGATCGTTTTTTAACGACCCAACGAATTTAGAAACCACAACACCGCTTTTGTTTTTCACACGGTTTATAACTCATTACTGTGCACCTGTTTTTGTTTTTTTAGCGGGTACTTCAGCATTTTTATATGGAAACAATAAAACAAAACTAGAACTGTTTAAATTTTTATTTACTCGAGGTCTTTGGCTAATTTTATTGGAAATAGTAGTCAACACCTTTATTTGGACGTTCGATTTTACTTATAGCCTTCTCATATTCCAAGTCATTTGGGCTATTGGTTTCAGTATGGTGTGCTTATCCATTCTCATTTACCTTCCTAAAAAAATTATTTTAATTATTAGCATCATACTGATTGCAGGGCATAATCTATTGGATGGCATTGTGATGCAAGGTCAAAGTTTTCAGTCCGTCATGTGGTATATATTACATCAACAACAAACTTTAACCCCAAATCCAGATTTTATGATTTTTTTACATTATCCTGTAATTCCGTGGATTGGAGTTATGGCACTTGGTTATTGCTTTGGAACTCTTTATAAGAAAGATTTTGATGCTACTTTAAGACAGAAATGGCTATTAAGATTGGGGCTAGGTGCTTTAGCGCTTTTCTTTGTTTTAAGGGGCATTAATATGTATGGCGATTTAGAGCCTTGGACAATACAAGATACAACAACAAAAACCATTTTATCATTTTTTAATGTGACAAAATATCCGCCGTCTTTAGTATATATTTTAATAACCATTGGTCCTTCATTATTATTTTTATATGTTATTGAAACTGTAAAAACTAGACTAACCGATTTCTTTTTAGTCTTTGGGCGTGTGCCACTATTCTATTACTTCTTGCATGTTTTAGTCATCCACGCTTTTGCAATATTAGGAATACTCGTTTTTGGTGGCCATTGGCGTGATATGATTTTAACACAAGACGTCTTTGCAAATGCTAAACTTATAAATTATGGTTACTCGTTACTTGTTGTTTATTTGGTGTGGATAGGAATTGTATTATTTCTATTCCCATTTTGTAAAAAGTACATGGTTTATAAAGCAACTCATAAAGATAAATGGTGGTTGAGTTATTTGTAAATTTAAAAAGAAGATTCATGATAAAACTCTTCAGAGACATCCATAAAAAACTATTGGCAGAAGGCAAAACCACTAACTACCGTAAAATATGCCATTGGCGAAATTTTGCTTGTAGTATTTGGAAAAACCGTTTTATGTCCCGTCAGGGACGACATATTGGTAGCTAGAATACATACAAAATCAAATCCTCGTGCCTTTAGGTACGAGATATAAACACGCAATTATGGCAAACACCTATACACAAATACATATTCAAGCCGTTTTTGCGGTGCAAAACAGACAAAGTTTGATTAAAAAAGAATGGAAAGATGAACTGTTTAAATACATCACGGGAATCATCCAAAACCACGGGCATAAAGTATTGCAGATAAACGGAATGCCAGACCACATTCATATTCTGTTTGGGATGCGGCCTACACAATCGCTTTCAGATTTGATGAAACAAATAAAACAGGATTCATCAAAATGGATAAACAATAAAGAATTTGTAAATGATAAGTTTTCATGGCAAGCAGGTTTCGGAGCTTTTTCATATGCCAAATCGGAGGTGCCCAATGTGATAAATTACATTAAAAACCAGGAGCATTATCATAAATCCATAACATTTCAAGATGAATACTTACAATTATTGAAAGCATTCAATATTGAATTTGATGAACGCTATATTTTAAAATCTGTACAATAATATATTTTGTGCCTAAAGGCACAAAACCATTTTAACGCATAAAAGCTGCCAAGATAAAGTCCCTAACGGGACAAAATAATCTAAAACCAAATGATAAAATTCATTAGAAACATCCGTAAAAAATCACTCATTCTTCAACTGCTCTATATACATTTTTAAATTCTCTTGAATATCATCATCTAGTTCAGGTTCTTTAATATCGGTATATTCTTTTAAGGTATCGTACATTATTTTAGCAACAATGTAGCGAGCGGAATCTTTATCATCTGCTGGAATATTATACCAAGGGGCATGAGGTTTAGTTGTCCTGTTAATAGCATCTTCATAACACACTTGGTAATTGTCCCAAAGCTTTCGTTCTTCTAAATCGCCTGGAGAAAACTTCCAATTTTTTTCTTTTTTATCCAAACGCCTTAATAGCCTATCGCGTTGTTCATCTTTAGAAAGATTTAAAAAGAACTTAAAGATTATGGTGCCGTTTTCGGCAATGTGCTTTTCAAAATTGTTTATTTGTTCAAAACGTTTATGCCAAAAAGCATCATTCACATCCTCAATAGAATTTACCGTTGGAATGTTTTCACCCAATATATAATATGGATGCACACGAGTGACCAAAACGTTTTCATAATGGGTTCTATTAAAAACACTAAACTTACCTCGTTCTGGCAGTGCCACTGCATGACGCCATAGATAATCGTGCCTTAGTTCAAGCATGGTAGGTGTTTTAAAACTATGTACCACAACGCCCCTAGCATTAAAATCTTTAAAAACCTCCCTGATTAAACTATCCTTTCCGGCTGTATCCATACCTTGCAAACAAACTAAAACGGCATATTTTCCATGTGCATACATGGTATCTTGGATATCGCCAAGCTTCTTCCTTATATCTTCAATTTCTTTCTCAGCCTTGTCAATTACCATTTTTGTTTGTAAATCCTTTACGGATATGCTTGAGGTGATTTTAAAATCATTTATGTTTACAGACTCCATCTTTTACTATTTATTTGATTATATCTCCTAAATATACTAAAATATATATTCGACGAACTACATTCTTATTAATTAGGGTTTTAATATATTTGACCTACCTACTTATTAACTTAAACCCAAATGTTATGGAAAAACATTACTTTTTTTTATGCTTTGCATTATCTTCTTTGGCCTTTTATGGACAAACAGCTTGTGATGGTGCTAACTCGGATTTGATTTACGCCTATTCCCACGTAAAGTCCTCCTACAATTCAAATAATATATCCCATTTAAAATATTACGCAAACAGATCTTTAGAGGTGTTTGAGCGTTCCAAGAAAAAATTAAAAGAGTGTGGTTGTGAAACTGCTTTTGATATGGCATACGAAGCTGCTCAACTCCTAAGTAAAGTTGAAAGTTCCGAAACTTATGAAGATGGACGTTTTTTTGTTAAAAGAGCCAGGGATATTGCACAGCAAAGTGTTACAGAACTTGATAAATGTACCGTTCCAACTAAAGACTTTCAAGTTAATAATGACCGTGACGCACAACTGACCTCTTTACAAATCGAACAAGAAAAATTAAAACAACAACAAGAAGAGCTAAAACGCAGAGCGGAAGAAATTAAAATAAAAATGGCAGAACAGAATGACATGGCATTACAACTTAAAAAAGAAGAATTGATTAATTCATATAAAAGTGCTATTTCATCCAATATTGAAAGCTATAATAACGCTCTAAAAGTCTGCAATTGTAATCATGCCCTGATAAAATTAGAAGAAAAAAATACCGATGTTTCAGAAAAAAGCATTGAAGACATTAAATCGTATTATTTAAATAGCCTGAAAGGATTAACATCACATTATTTAGCACAGTTAAATTTGTGTGATAGAAAATAGTCTTTTATTATAAAACTAAGGGGATGTCTCCGTTTTAACTTTTTTGAGACTAATAAAACAAAAAATCATTAAAAAAATTTGTTCATTAAGATATTAATCGTAATATTGCAATGAAACAATATAAACGATTATGGGTTTAACTAAAACAGACATGTTTACCGACCAACAAAACGACATTGCCCTCATAGCAAAAGTGTTCGGTCATCCCGCAAGAGTTGCCATTTTACAGCACTTATTTAAAACAAATGCTTGTGTTTGTGGTGATTTAGTTACTGAAATCGGACTTGCCCAACCCACTATTTCCCAACATCTAAAAGAACTAAAAAATTTAGGGCTTATTAAAGGAAACGTAGAAGGTACCAGCGTGTGTTATTGTATCGACACCGATAATTGGGCCAAAATGAAAAACATCATGTTTCAATTTTTAGATCAAGATATCACTAAAGGAACGTGTTGCTAAAAAAAAATTTAATATCATTAATCGTATCATCGCAATAAACAAATAAATACTCACATTATGAAACTATCAGAAATTAAAACCCTACTAAATCAATCAAGCAAAATAGCTTTTCAATTACCAAATGGCGACTTAGTGCCTAACCATTTTCATGTGACCGAAGTTGGTAAAATAACCAAACACTTTATAGATTGTGGTGGCACCGTTCGTAACGAAGAAATCGTGAACTTCCAATTATGGAATGCCAACGATTACGACCATAGGTTACATCCAGAAAAGTTATTAAAAATCATTGAACTTTCAGAAAAAGTTTTGGGAATTACAGACTTAGAAATTGAAGTAGAATATCAGGGAGACACCATTGGAAAATTCGGATTGGATTTTGACGGTACTAACTTTTTGTTGACTACAAAACAAACCGATTGCTTGGCAAAAGATAACTGTGGCGTGCCTTCACAAAAACCAAAAGTAAAACTTTCGGAAATCAAGGCTGAAGCGTGTTGTGCACCAAACAGCGGATGTTGCTAAGAAAGTCTCATATAAAAAAGCCAATACAGCATGAAAGTATTCCAAAAAATAGAAAGTATCATTGCCACATTAAAGGTTGAAACTATTTCCAAGGAACGCAAAGAAACCTTACAACCATTGATTGATTTCGTTCAAACAAAAGTCAATGACAATAAGGAGATTCGTATCAATTTCATTTGCACGCATAATTCACGCAGAAGTCATTTATCGCAAGTTTGGGCACAAACCTTAGCGTTCCATTTCAATATAAAAAATGTATTTTGTTATTCGGGCGGCACGGAAGCTACAGCTTTGTTTCCTATGGCAGCGAAAACATTAGAAAGCTCAGGTTTTCAAATAAAAACCATTTCAGAAGGAAACAATCCCATTTACAGCATCAAATATGCAGATAATGCACATCCTATTATTGGATTTTCTAAAAAGCTGGATGATGATTTTAATCCGAAATCAGACTTTGCAGCCATCATGACTTGCGATTCGGCAAACGAAGCCTGCCCGTTTGTTGTAGGTGCAGAAAAGCGCATCCCCATCACGTTTGAAGATCCCAAGGCATTTGACGGCACACCGCAACAAGCTGAAAAATATAATGAGCGTAGTTTACAAATCGCTACCGAGTTGTTTTACGTATTCTCTAAAATCAGTCTTTAAACATGGCGACACATAAAAAATTGAGCTTTTTAGATAGTTATTTAACCTTATGGATTTTTATCGCCATGGCATTAGGCGTTGGTATTGGTTATTTTGCGCCATCATTCCCCGAGATCATTAACTCCTTTAATAGTGGCACGACAAACATTCCCATAGCCATCGGACTTATTTTAATGATGTATCCACCATTGGCGAAGGTCAATTATGCCTTGTTGCCAAAGGTGTTTCGCAACACAAAAATTCTATCGATATCATTAATCCTCAATTGGATCATTGGTCCGGTGTTGATGTTTATTTTGGCAATCACGTTTTTGCGGGATTACCCAGAATATATGGTGGGGCTCATTTTAATTGGCTTGGCGCGTTGTATAGCCATGGTGCTGGTTTGGAACGACCTTGCCGATGGCAGTAGCGAATATGGTGCTGGTTTGGTGGCATTAAACAGTATTTTTCAAGTGTTTGCCTATAGTTTTTATGCTTGGATTTTTATAACGGTGCTACCACCCTATTTTGGGTTTGAAGGAGCCATTGTAGATATTTCCATCGCCACCATTGCAGAAAGTGTGGCTATTTATTTGGGAATCCCATTTGCATTGGGCATTTTAAGTCGGTTGATACTCGTAAAACTAAAAGGCGAAATCTGGTACAACGAAACATTTATCCCCACCATTTCGCCAATAACCTTAATAGCACTTTTGTTTACCATTGTTGTGATGTTCTCGCTAAAAGGTGAATTAATTGTTGAAATCCCGATGGATGTTTTAATCATAGCCGTGCCATTGCTTATCTATTTTACGGTCATGTTCATCATTGGGTTCTTTGTCACTAAAGCAACGGGTGCCGAATATGATAAAACGGCGGCAGTCGCCTTTACGGCGGCAGGCAATAATTTTGAATTAGCCATCGCAGTTGCCATTGCGGTATTCGGACTCAACTCTGGGCAAGCCTTTGCAGGCGTTATTGGCCCCTTGGTGGAAGTGCCTGCCTTAATTCTATTGGTTAAGGTGTCCTTTTGGTTAAGGAAAAAGTATTACCTAAAAACGGTTTAAGTAAAATAAAAAATAATTCTATAAAATGTATCGGGAAGCTTATTGTACTAAGGTTCTCGATACAAAATACTTCGTGCCTCACTATTTCACTCGAAATGACAGGCTAACTAACTGAAAACATAATTAATAACTCAAATGTCAATTAGAGTAAATTTGTGGAGCGAGCGAAACAAATTTGTATCGAGATAGGTTGTTTATCAATTGTTTATAACTTTTTTCCCTTATAACAAATTTTTGTAGTAAAAAACATAAATTCGCTTTACCCCAATAATTGAAAACTAAACATTGATTGATGAATACAAATGAAATTTTTGAAAATCTAATAAAAATTGAACCAAAAGTGGTATCTATTGAAACCCTCTTTAATAATGAGGAAACTTTAAGAAATACCAAATATGATCCAGATTATCAAAGAAATTATGTTTGGGATGATGATAAAGCTACATATTTCATAGAAAGTATTTTACTGGGAACTGAAATACCTCCTATAATTTATTTTAGAAATGGTGATAGAATAGAGATTATTGATGGTAGACAAAGATATCAGACAATTCTGAGATTCATTAAAGATGAATTTAAGTTAAAGCATTCAGGGTTACATAAACTAAACAAAATAGGAATTGCAACAAAAAATTTTAAAGATATTGGAGGCTTAAGGGATGATTTTTGGGATACAAAATTAAGGATTATTGAATTCAGCTTTCATACAAAATCATCAACTATGGATGCCTTAGAGGATATTGTGAAAAAAGAAATTTTTAAACGGTATAATTCTGGAATAACCCCTTTGAAGCCAACTGAAATTGATAAAGCCTTTTATTTTGAAGATGATTTAAATTCTTTCATTCAAGAAAAATTAAAAGCTGATAAAATAATCTTTTTTGAACTACAAGACCTATTTTATTTTGACAAAAGCAACATGCAAATTTTACTTAAAAAAGTAAGACAGCTGTTAGTACAACACAAAATACCTATAAAATATTATGCAATTAAAAAAGACACTGTTATATCAAAATATTATGAAATATTATCATCACAAATTGATGAATCGAATATAGAGGAAGTATTTAGTAAATTTTTAGTTAAAATAAATATTTTAAAACGCTTAAAAAGCGAGATAACCACAAAAAATTTCTTCTTTAATAGATTAGTTTCTGAATGTGTTTTTTGGGCATTATCTATAGTTGAGGATAATAAAAACTCTTTAGTTGATATTAATCAAAATTTCATTAAGGATTTAGCTGAATTTATTAATAATCAAAAGGGTGTATTTGAAATGGATAGAAGTTCTTTTTCTAAAGAATTATTAAGTAGATATACCGTAATTGGCAACTATTTTCATGAAAAACTAAAAGTTTCTTTTAATGATTATTTAATTACTACTACTGAATTTAAAAAAATAAACAAGGAAAGAGATGATATAACCCCCCAACAAGTAGAAACTAGTTTTGATGATTTAAGAATTAATAAACCAGAACCATCTTCAATCACTATTGTTGATATTTGTAGGCAAATGGAACGTCAAAGATTTTTGTTACGCCCACCGTACCAAAGATCAGAAGTAAAGAACAGAAATAAATCATCAGCGATAATTGAAAGTATTCTACTTGGAATTAAATTACCTCCAATATTTGTTTATAAGAGAGAAGACGGTGTGTCAGAAGTTTTAGATGGACAACAAAGACTTTTATCTATTTTAGGTTTTTTGAAAAAGGAATATTTAGATGAAAATAATGTAAAACAAATATCTAATAAACATGGCTATTCTTTAAGCTTAAAAAATGGTATTCTTACATCTTTACATGGAAAAAACATAGACAAATTAGATCCAGAGCAAATCAAAAAAATAAACAATTTTGATTTGTGGATAATTGAAATTAATCACAGATATAATAAAGATTTTGAACCGATTGATTTGTTTCTTAGATTAAATAGCAAACCTTATCCAATAAAAGAGAATACATTTGAAATGTGGAATTCCTATATAAATAAGGAAATAATTGAAACTGTCAAGTCTATTTTAAAATCAAATCAAGATTGGTTTTATTTTAGAAAAAATAATAAAAGAATGGAAAATGAAAATCTATATACTGCCTTGATATATCTCGAATATTTCCAAAGAAAAGACACAAATAGTTCAAATTACCCTTTAGAATATTATAAAATTGGAGATAAAATCAATTTTAGAATACGATCAAAAACAGAAATAACCAAAATTCTTGAAAACCCACAAAATAAGTATGATTTATTAATATCATGTGAAGATTTAAAAAACAATTTTATTTTTAAAGTTAAATCCATTGTTGAAGATGATGGTGAGCAAGATAGTATTGATATATTAAATAAGAATCTTGAAACAATTTTTAATGTTTCATCTTCTGGTAGAAGGACGCAGCAAAGTTTCTATGCCC
The DNA here is from genome assembly GCF_002843175.1 of Confluentibacter flavum. GTDB lineage: Bacteria > Bacteroidota > Bacteroidia > Flavobacteriales > Flavobacteriaceae > Confluentibacter > Confluentibacter flavum. The sequence goes on along the minus strand of NZ_PJEO01000051.1, from coordinate 106,802 downwards.
TTTGGCATTTCATTTCAAAAGTTTCTCTAAAATCAATAAAACTCAATAAAATTAGTATAAGACAAGAATTACATGAATTATTTCAATTAATGAACATGATAGATAGTAAAGATAAATTTGAGAATAAAATAAACTCATTTTGGAATAAATATACAGCAAAATGAAAAAAGTTTTTCAAGAATACTTTCCACTTGATGACCAAGTCTTATCTGAATTGTGGAAAGATGCAATTTTTGTTTTTGACACCAGTGTGTTACTAAATTTATACCGATATTCTCAAAACACTTCAAATGAATTTATCGATATAATAACTATGCTCAAGGAAAGAACCTGGCTTCCTTTTCAAGTCGGATTAGAGTTTAATAAAAATAGGCTGAATGTTATAAGTGATCAAAAAAAGAATTATTTGGACTTTGAAAAAAAAATACATTTACTTATTGAAGAAATTGAAAATCAAAATAGAAATCCATTCTTTTCAAAAGCATTGACAGAAAGAATAGTCTCAATAAAAAAAGATTTAAATATAGAAATTGAACAAAGAATTAAAGAATATGATGATAGTTTAAAAATTGATCTAGTTTTAGATAAACTAAACCTTGTTTTTGAGGATAAAATAGGAAATGAACTTAGTTCAGAAGAAATTAATAAATTTCAAAAAGAAGGAGAAAGACGTTATAAAAATAAAATACCTCCAGGATATTGCGATTTAAAAAAACCCGAAAATGAACGCTATGGAGATTTTTTTCTGTGGCAAGAGATTATTAAAAAATCAAAAGATGAAACAATTGATGTTATTTTTGTTTTAGATGATAGAAAAGAAGACTGGTGGTTCGAACATCAAGGAAAAACCATTTCTCCAAGACCTGAATTATTAAAAGAATTTCGATTAGAAACTAAAAAAAATATTCATTTTTATAAACCTTTTCAATTTCTTGAATACTCAAATAAATACTTAGAAAGTAAAATTGGGGAAGATGTAATTCAAGAAGTGAAAAATTATGAACATATAATAAGAATAGATAAAAAATTTATTCAAATTTATTTAACTCTCCAGGGCGATATTAAAGATATACACTTACTAACAAATGATATAAAAAATACTGGTTACAATATTTTAACAGAATCTGATAAAAATGAAACTACTCACTTTTTAAACATTACTTTACCTAACATACCAGATTTAGAAAGAAGGTTTAATTCAAAATTTATTTCTAAATTATCAGAATATAAAATTAAACTAATTGAAATAAACAAAACTACTCCAACCTCTCAATCCTAGCCCCAATAGCACGTAAACGTTCATCAATATTCTCGTAACCTCTATCAATCTGCTCGATGTTTTGTATGGTTGATGTGCCTTTAGCAGACAAGGCCGCAATCAATAACGATACACCAGCACGAATATCGGGCGAGGTCATGGTCATCGCTTTTAAAGTCGATTTAAAATCGTGCCCAATAACGGTAGCACGATGCGGGTCGCATAAAATAATTTTGGCACCCATATCAATCAATTTATCCACGAAAAACAAACGACTTTCAAACATTTTTTGGTGAATAAGCACACTACCTCTAGCTTGTGTCGCCACTACCAAAATAATACTCAATAGATCGGGTGTAAATCCTGGCCAAGGCGCATCGGAAATGGTTAAGATAGAACCATCAATAAAACTTTGTATTTCATAACCATCGGTATGTGCCGGAATATGAATATCGTCACCACGTCTTTCAACGGTGATGCCCAATTTTCTAAATACGGTTGGTATGATGCCTAAATCGTCCCAAGACACATTGGTTATGGTCAGTTCACTTTTAGTCATCGCCGCCAAACCAATCCAGCTACCAATCTCAATCATATCGGGCAACATGGTATGATGCGTACCGCTTAATGTTTCAACACCATCAATAACCAACATATTAGAACCTACACCGCTAATTTGTGCGCCCATGCGGTTAAGCATTTTGCATAATTGCTGTAAATACGGTTCGCAAGCAGCGTTGTAAATAGTGGTTCTGCCTTCGGCAAGCACCGCAGCCATCACAATATTGGCAGTTCCCGTTACCGAAGCTTCTTCAAGGAGCATATAAGCGCCTTTTAATCTATCGGCTTCAACACCGTAAAATTGCTCTTCTTTATTATATCTAAATTTGGCTCCTAAATTAATAAGGCCTTCAAAATGGGTATCTAATCTACGTCGTCCGATTTTATCACCTCCCGGTTTCGGAATGTAACCTTTACCAAATCTGGCTAACATCGGGCCCACAATCATAATCGAACCACGTAACCCACGACCATCTTCTTTAAATTCGTCGGATTCCAAATATTTTAAGTTAACCTCATCCGCTTGAAACGTATACGTCCCTTTGCTGATTTTTTCAACCTTAACCCCTAACTTTTTAAGTAGGCTTATCAGTTTATTAACATCAACAATATCTGGAATGTTATTAATGGTGACAAGATCTGGAGTAAGAAGTACGGCACATAAAATTTGTAACGCTTCATTTTTGGCTCCTTGAGGCTGAATGCTTCCTTTTAGTTGGTGGCCTCCTTCAATTTTAAATGTTCCCATAGGTGGTGGTTAGTAACGTTTTCTTGGGCGATTGCTTAAATTACTCTTTTTATGGTGGCCTCCTCCTTTTTTGTTATTACTGGTGGCAAATTTGGTTTTACTACGCATTAAACTCGTGGCATCAGACAAGTCTTCTTCCGAATTCTGTAAATTTATTTTTCCACCGGAAAGCTCATATAAATGACCGTAAATAACATCATCTTCCACAGTGTCTTTGTTCCAATTTAAAAAACACTTTTTCATGTGGTTGGCAATGGTAAATATAAGCGCTTCCTTAAGGTCGCCCTCATCCCAAGTATTGGCAACGTCTATCATCGTTTTAATATTGTTTCCGTAAAAACGATATTTAGGAAAGTTTTGTGGATATTTTAATGGATCTGGTCGTTCTGCCAGTAATTCCCTAGATGGTTTTGGGTAGGGTGAATCGACGTCCAATTCAAAATCGGCCATAATAAACAGCTGATCCCAAAGTTTATGCTGAAAATCGGGTACATCACGTAAATGCGGTTGCATATTTCCCATAACCGCTATTATGGCTTTTGCCACTTTATCGCGTTCTTCTTTGGTGTCTCGGGTTTTAGCGAAATGAATCATTTTCTGCATATGGCGACCATATTCTGGAATGATTAAATGTTCACGCTCTGTATTGTATTCTAAATCGTCTATCGTCAAAATTAAAGTGTGTGTAGAGTTAAATATTTCTGCATGTAGTTGTTATGCTTGCGCAAAATACAAAAAAAAATTAAAGACTTATGACACCTTCGACTTTTTCTGCAACTTCAAGGTACTTTTCTATAACAGCATCTGGATTTCTCATTAAAATATTGATGGAAACACTGGTATACTTGCCATTTTTAGATTCAGTCGTATTAATAACAGCGCCCATATTATCAAAAATAGCTTCTAAAATGGCTATTTTATGCACATCTGTGGGAATAATGAATTTATATAGATATTCTGCCGGCCAATTGGCACTTTGCCGTAATTGCTCTCTTAATTTATTGTAAAATTCATCCGAATTTGGAGGTGTACTCATAGTGAACTCATTTAAACTTTTTCAATTGGCTAAAAAATTGCCCTTTTGCACCCATTTTTCGTCTTTTTTTCTTTCCGTAGCGCTACTATGCAACTCAAAAAAGCCTTCAAATGGACACAAAAATGAATAATTTTCGCTTCAATCCAAAAAATTTAAATGAGTTCATGCAATTCTAAGCTACAAATATACGGTTTCCTTTTAATTTATAAAGTCACCCATAGGATTTGAGATAATTTTAACTCTAAATTGGTAGTCTTCATTTTAATTCCGATTTTTACAGCTAAAATCTTTCCAATTTGAACACGAAAAGAATTGTTATTACAGGTGGCCCAGGCACAGGAAAATCGTCTATAATAAATGAATTGATACAGCGAGGCTTCACCTGTCTTGAAGAAATTTCTAGGGACATTATACTGGACGCTCAAAAACAAGGCGTTGACCAATTATTTTTAACGAATCCGTTATTATTTAGCGAACGTCTTTTAGAGGGGCGAAAACAACAATATACAGATGCCTTGAATGAAACGGCTAATCCTGTTTTTTTTGATAGAGGTGTTCCTGATATTGTCGCTTACATGGATTTTAAAGGGGAAGATTATCCGCAGCATTTTACAGACGCCTGCAAAGATTGTGTATATGATTATGTGTTTATTTTAAAACCTTGGCAGGATATTTACACCAGTGATAATGAACGTTATGAGGATTTCGGACAAGCTATGCAAATCCATGAACATTTATTGAATACGTATCAAAAATACGATTACAAGTTGTTGGACGTCCCTTTTGATACCGTTGAAAACAGGACCAATTATATTTTAAAAACCCTAACTATTTTATAGTGAACCATCCTGTAAACATATTAGAACGTTACTGGAAGTTTACAGAATTCAGGCCTTTTCAAGAAGAAGCCATCAATGCGGTATTACAAGGCGAAGATACCTTTCTTTTATTGCCCACTGGTGGCGGAAAATCATTGTGTTTTCAAGTACCCGCCTTAATTAAAGACGGCATTTGTATAGTGATTTCACCATTAATTGCCTTAATGAAAGAACAAGTACAAACGCTGCAGGACAAAGGCATTAAAGCCATGGCGTTAACCAGTGGGATTTCGTATGCACAATTAGATACACTTTTGGATAATTGTATCTACGGAAATTATAAATTTTTATACCTCTCGCCCGAACGTTTACAGCAAGAATTGGTCCAAGAACGCATCAAGCAAATGAACGTGAGTTTGATTGCGGTTGATGAAGCGCATTGTATTTCGCAATGGGGAAACGATTTTAGGCCCGCTTATAAAAACATTGCGCTGTTACGGCAATTGCAGCCCACAGTTAATATGATTGCTTTAACGGCATCGGCAACACCTAATGTGGTTCAGGATATTATTAAGGAACTTGATTTTATTAATCCGAAAGTCTTTAAACAATCGTTTTCCAGACCCAATCTGGCTTACATGGTGTTTCATGAAGATGATAAATACTATCGCATAGAAACCATTTTAAAGAAATATAAATCGGCTTCCATCATCTATGTCAGAAATCGGAAACTAACGGTGGAATTAAGTGCATTTTTGGAATCCAAAGGTATTTTGGCAACATATTATCATGGTGGACTTTCAAACGCTGAAAAAGACACGCACATGAACCTTTGGTTACACAATAAAAAACAAGTCATGGTTGCCACCAACGCCTTTGGAATGGGCATTGATAAACCCGATGTTAAAACGGTCATCCATTTAAATTTGCCGGAAAGCATGGAAAGTTATTTTCAAGAAGCTGGTAGGGCTGGTAGAAATGGCGACAAGGCGTTTGCTGTTATTTTAAAGAACAAAAGTGATGAAGTGCTGATTAAAAATCAGTTTTTAAATGTGTTGCCCACTGTCGATTTCATCAAGCAAGTCTATAGAAAGCTATGCAATTATTTTCAAATTCCTTATGGTGAAGGTGAATACCTAACCTTCGATTTTGACTTTAATAGCTTCTGTAAAACCTATGATTTTAATAGTGTATTGTGCTATAATGCCTTGTTGGCGTTGGATAGAAATAGCGTCATTGGTTTATCCAAACAATTTAAAAACAACATATCGGTTCAGTTTATCATTGCAAGTAATGCGCTTTTTAGCTATTTGGAAAGGCATCAAAACCTAAGTATTGTTGTAAAATCCATGCTCCGTATTTATGGTGGTATTTTTGATCATGACACTAAAATAAACACGTCCATCATTTCTGAAAAAGCATCGGTTACCGAACCTGAATTGATTTCGGCATTATTGCAATTAGAAAAAGATGGCATTATTAAGCTAAATTTGGCGAAAACTGATGCGCAAGTGACGTTTATTGAACCTCGGGAAGATGATAAAACAATCAACCGGATTGCTTACATCATCAATCAGCAAAACGAGCTGAAACAACAACAAGTGAAAGCCATGCTCGATTATGTTGAAAATGATTCGGTGTGTAAAAGCATACAGCTCCTCACCTATTTTGGTGAAAAAAATGTAGCACCTTGTAATATCTGTTCGGTTTGTGCCAATACTAAAAAAGCAACTCCACCTCAAGATGCCAAAACGATTAAAAACCGTATTATTGAATTACTGGAAACGGGAGACCAGTCGTCAAGAATCATAGAAACCACTTTAGGCGTTTCAGATAAAGACCTAAAACCCGTGTTGCTATTAATGCTGGAACACGATATTATATCGATAACAAAAACAAATACTTACAAACTAAGTCATTTATGAAATGAGCATTCCAAAATATTTGTCTTTTTTGGGATTATAATATGCGAATTGCATCTGACAATTAAAAAAACAATAAAATACCAACAGATGAAAAATTTAAGGATTGTATTTATGGGCACCCCCGATTTTGCGGTGGCAACATTAAAAACCCTAGTTGAAAACCATTATAATGTGGTTGGCGTTATAACGGCGCCAGATAAACCAGCGGGTCGCGGACAAAAACTGAGTGAAAGTGCCGTAAAGCAATATGCAACATCACAAAACCTAACAATTTTACAGCCAACCAATTTAAAAAACGAGGCTTTTTTAGAAGCATTGAAATCCTTAAACGCGAATCTCCAAATTGTAGTCGCTTTTAGAATGTTACCCGAAGCCGTTTGGAACATGCCAGAATACGGCACCTTTAATTTACATGCATCGTTATTACCAAACTATAGAGGTGCCGCACCTATTAATTGGGCCATCATCAATGGTGAAACAAAAACGGGGGTCTCCACCTTTTTTATTGACGACAAAATTGATACCGGCGATATGATTCTTCAGGAAGAAATAACTATTGATTCAGAAGAAAATGCTGGAAGTTTACATGATAAACTCATGGACATTGGTAGTCAATTGGTTTTAAAAACAGTGGCATTAATTGAAAAAGGACATCCTAAAACCGTTCCGCAGAAAGACCATGCAAACATTAAAACGGCATATAAGTTAGACAGGGACAACTGTAAAATAAATTGGAATAGTTCATTGGACACTATTTACAACCACATTCGTGGGTTGAGTCCGTATCCAGCAGCTTGGTGCACCTTAGTTAATGGGAATGATACCTTGGATGTTAAGATTTACAAAGCAGAAAATGAAGTTGACAATCATTCCAAAAGTATAGGAAGCATTATGTCGACGAAGAATGAGCTAAAAGTGGCTGTTGCTAATGGATACATTATTATCACAGAGATTAAACTTCCAGGAAAACGTACTATGGACATCAAATCGCTTTTAAATGGTTATAAATTTGAAGGAGATGCCAAAATGCTCTAAACCCTTAGTATCATTGACCTTTTCAATTAATCGATGAAATACCCTACCCTTATTAACAAATGGGTTAAGTTATCAACAATAATGCGGATTTCCCTCGTTATTACTTGCATGATTGCATAATCCGTATAAATTTGTAATAGGATTTAACAAAAACGTTTAACCTTATTATTAATAATTAAACTTTTATATTATGAACAAAACAGATTTAATCGACGGAATGGCAGAAAATGCTGGAATCACTAAAGCAGCTGCAAAAAAAGCTTTAGATTCTTTATTAATTGATATCGAAGGTGCTTTACAAAAAGGCAAAAGAGTATCTTTAGTTGGATTTGGTTCTTGGTCAGTTTCTAAAAGAGCTGCAAGAGAAGGAAGAAACCCTCAAACTGGCGCTACTATCAAAATTAAAGCTAAAAACGTTGTTAAGTTTAAAGCTGGTGCAGATTTATCAAACGCTGTAAACTAATTGTTTACTCCAATATTTAAAAAAGCTTTCTAAAATTTAGAAGGCTTTTTTATTTTAAATCCATACTTTATTGTTTTTTAAATAAAAAAAAACTAGATTTAGTTAAAATTTAATTGGCATGATAACTATGAAACCTAAAAGAGGTGACTTATTAATAGCCGAACCTACCATTATAGGCGATTCTTCTTTTAATCGTTCAATCATCCTTTTAGCAGACCACAATGAAGAAGGTTCTATTGGATTCATACTTAATAAGCCTTTAGAATATACCATTAACGATTTAGTTCCAGAAATTGAAGCCCCTTTTAAAGTTTACAATGGAGGGCCGGTTGAGCAAGACAACTTATATTTTATACATAAAGTTCCAGAATTAATACCTAATAGTGTCGAAATTTCATTAGGAGTATTTTGGGGAGGTGATTTTAATAATGTGGCAGATCTCATAGCCAAAAAAGAAATAAAAGAAACGGACATTCGGTTCTTTTTAGGATATTCTGGTTGGGAGGTCAATCAATTGGAAAATGAGTTAAAAACAAACTCTTGGTTGGTCACCGAAAACATTTACAAAAAGGATATTATTGCCAAAGACTATGAATCTTTTTGGAAAGAAAAAATGCTGGAATTTGGTGGTGAATACAGTATTTGGTCCAATGCTCCAGAGAATCCAAATTACAATTAAATTACACTTATTTTCTCGTTCAGTTTATTTAAAAGCAATGTCGATACATTGTTTGCGAATATTTTTTTTCTATATTTTGTTATCGGCTGAATACCCACTATAACATTTGTCATAAATAATTCATCGGCCTGTTGAAGTTCAAAAGGCGATATGGATGTTTCTTCTATGGTATATTCTGGCATACTTTTTATAATCTCAATAAGTTGTTTACGCATGATTCCTTTTAAACAACCATCTAAAATAGGTGGTGTTTTTATCGTATTGCCTTTTACAAGAAATACATTGCCGTTTAAAGCTTCTACGACTTGCTTATCGGTATTTAAAAGTAAGCAGTTTTGCAACTTGTTTTCTTTAGCATAAATGCTACCAATGACATTTAAAGCCTTGTTATTTGTTTTTAAAGTAGACAGTAAGCCTGGAGCTATAAAATAGTCTTTAAATAAATCTACTTCATACACAGGACCTTTAATGGTGTATAGATGATTTTCAAGAGGCTTGGCTATTATTATAAAACTAATGGCATTGCTATCTGGTAAATACAATCCGCCTTCATTTCTATGAATAAGCAATTTAACTCTTGCCGATGTATCTCGTAGATTATTAGTTTCTAAAGTTTTGAGTATTTGGTCTTCTAGAAATTCCATAGTAAAATTCATGGGAATCTCCATTCGCATGATACGCATGGAAGCCATCAACCTGAAATAATGATCTTCCCAAAACAAAATGTTACCTGCAGAAACCTTTATAGTTTCAAAAAGGGCATCACCGTAAGCATAGCCCCTATTGTTTATCGATAATATGTTATTGTCTTCGGAAATAATGCCGTTAAAATTCGTCATAAAAAAATACCCTATTCCTTCATTTTTGGAATAGGGCAAAGATATAATTTATATTCTTTTGGATAGAACTAAGTCGACCCTAAAACTTGTTTTAAACTAGAGATTTGATTATCCCAAAGCATTTTAGCTTGATCAACTTCATCTTCTTCAGCAAAATCGGTTACTATAATGGATACATCTTTAGTGATTTCATCTACTTGGATTTTAATCTCAAAAAACACGGCTTTATCATCTTCATCAGCTACCCATCTAAATTTAACACGTTCATCACTTTTTTTACTTAGCAGTTTGGCTTGTTCTTCGCTATCATCCCAAATAAAGGTAAACAACTCACCTCTAGAGTTTACGTTGTCTGAAAACCATTCAGACAATCCCGAAGGGGTAGATATGTATTGGTATAACAGTTGAGGAGATGCATGTATTGGGAACTCAATATCAAATCTAATTTTTTCGTCCATAAGTAATTTAAATGTTTACGATGCTCAATATATACATTAATTGGTAAGATTAACAATAATTTTTAAAAATATTTTACATAAGTAAAGTTTGTAAGCATCAATATTGTTTTTATATTTGCAGCCTTAAATTAGGCGAGGTAGCTCATCCCGATAGCTATCGGGAGGTTAGAGCGCAAATATGGCGAGGTAGCTCAGCTGGTTAGAGCGTCGGATTCATAACCCGGAGGTCGGGGGATCGTGCCCCCCTCTCGCTACTAGTAATAACAAGGGTTTCGAGAGATTGAAGCCTTTTTTTTATGCCTAAAAAATAGCTTGGGTACAACATAGGTACAACATTTCATTATTTTATAGGTACTCATACTAATTGAATCTAATTGACCATATTTGGTATTAAATAAAATTATTTACTGGATTCCTTGACATAACTTTAGTTTCTAGATAGGTAAACCTAAAAAGACAAACTAATGATAATTTCCCAACACCTGAACTTTATTTTGAAAATTCAACACTTCTTTGTTAAGTCTTTTTAGTATTTTTACTTTCTTCCTAAAGATAAGTAGTATGCCCCAATTTATTATAAATTCAACCTTGATTTGGGCTGGAGTTTTAGGTTTGTTTGTTATGTACCTAATGTTATTCTCCTATAGCTCCAACAAGTTGATTAATGCTTATTTGGTGGCGATATTTGTGTTGTGTTCCATTCGAAATATTCTATTAGGTTTTACAGATGAATCAGGCAATGGTCTCACGTTCAATCCAAAATTCATTAATCCAATATTCCTTCTAATAGTACCTTGTCTGTTTTTATACTTCAAGTCATTAGTTATGGATTACAGAAGATTCCAAAAAGAAGATTTGATCCATTTTATTTATCCCTGCCTAATTTTAGCTTTAAATTTGCTACAAGAATATCTCCATATCTTGGAATATCAATTGATTGAGGATATGCGCTTTGTAACTATAGTGATGTTCTTTATTCTTTATATAATCCTTTCCTATAAAATACTTAATAAAAACTTATGGAAACAGCCCCGAAAGGATTTTGTGGATCCCAGGCATGATAGTTTGATAAAAAACTGGACGTATTTTATCTTTATTATGTCATCGTTAATGTTTTTCAGGATAATATATTCTATCGGCGTTGAAAAAATATCTAATGAACCACTTCAAGCTTATAGGTTTTCAATTATGGCTGTTGTTCCATGGCTTTTAATTTATGGAAAAATTTTAATTACTCCTGAAATTTTATATGGATATCCTAGATTTAAGAAGCGTAAGATAAAAGATCAAGAAGTAATCCCGATAAATGATAGGGCATGGATTTATGACGAGTCTACTATTTCAAATTTTCAAAAAGAAATTTTGAAATGTGGCATGAAAAAAAGAGTGCTATCTCAAATCATTACTTTAGAAGATTTTATACACCAAACCAACCCTTTCAGAAATACCAACGTATCCATTCATAATTTTGCGAATTTTGTTGACCTGCCAACTAGCCATTTACATTATATTTTTAAATACCATTCAGTTATGTCATTTGAAGAATATAAAGTAAGTTGTATGGCAAATGATGCCAAAAAACTTATAGAAGATAACGATTTTGAATTTTCAAATTTAGAGAGTTTATCCTTAAAAGTAGGGTTTACGAATTACACAACCTTTGTGAATGCTTTTAAGGAACAAACTGGACGGGAGCCAGAAGAATATTTAATATGGAAAAAACAGATTGAGGAGTTTGAATTCATGCCATATGCTTGAAAAAAAAACAACTCTATTTCTACTCAAAAAAATATTATTTTTTGGTCATTTAATTTCATATCAAACGTCCGAATAATTCGTTGTCATCATGAATGGGAATACGATAGCGATAAAATAATAGTTTTGATGAAGAACCGACTGGATTCAAACCTAATATCTTGAGCCAAGTGTTTACAGTACCTGTGTGGAATTCTATACCTTATGTTGACTATTTGTGAACTTAAAAATTATACCAAGTAATTCTTGTCAATTTCCGTCTATCACAAAGGTATTAATTTACACATTCAATTCAAAAGTTGTCAATAATTAGCCATAAAAAAACACCTGAAATAGGTGTTTTAAATAATTGTATGTTTCCCATATCACATTAGTGATATTTTTCTGTTCCCATGCAATTCCCCCATTTCCATATTCAACTTTTCGTCCTTTCCTAATACAAATTTAGGAACCACAAAAACAAATTTAAATGATCCTCGGTTTAAAATAATACTAGGTACTTTATACTTATAAATAATGTTTTGCTTTAATCTCTGGTAAGATGTTTTTCGTCCATTATTTTCAGTAACTACGTGAATATTTAAATAATCCAATTCAAAATCGATTCCAGAATTGTTTTTTACTTCCATAGCGAAATATACCTCATTTTTATCATAAACCATTTTCAACAATTTTAAGACCATGCCATTTTCTCTTTTTGTGGCAACAGGATAATGTTTTGTCTTCAATAGATATTCTGAAAACCTTTTATAAATGGATTTTTCTTTGTTGTTTTTTAGGGTATCCATTGCAATTAGGGATCCAACCTCTTCAGGTTTCTCATTCCCCATACATTCTTCCTCATTTATAAAATAATTCAGCTTGGTTAATGTCTTTTCGTATTTTAAAATGTAGGCGTACACATTTCCGTCTTTGGTAATCGTCAGTAGATTGCTTGCATCACCCGGTGTGGCTTGCAACAATCCAAAATACTGTTCATTATCCCTATTGTAAGTGAAGGCAAAGTTATCCGCCCCTGTTATCCCTTGACGTATTGGCTTAGGAAAAAATAGGGCGACGTTCATATGGTCATTGGCATAGATGGTGTCCAATGGTTGTTGTGAATGCATCACAATAGATAAAATCAATATAAGGTATGTAATAATTGTTTTCATGATTAAATGTGTTTTTGCCCTTTATTGGGCTTTTAAGATTAATTGATAATTGTTTAATACAGTCACCTTAATAGTTCTGTTATCACGCTGAAAAAGTTTCTTAACCCCTCCAACTTGAGGAATTCCTGCAATGTTTATATCCTGAACAACATCATCCACGACTTCCCTAGTGGCATCCTCCCTGAAACTGTTCTCTATATAAATGCCCTCACTGCCATCCTGCAAGTCAAAGGCTTTCAGTTTTACTGGTTGATGGTTAATGTTTTCAATGTTTATGATGGTTCGGTTTGGACGAAAGCTCACAAATCCATAAATGGGTGTATTTCTAGGTATATTGATGCCATTAATAATGGCATCTTCCATTAAACGCATGCTCAATCTATAATTGGCCTTCACCGTTTGAGTGCCATCCACGATAACGGAAATGGATGGATCCGAATTCTGGAATTTATCTATGTAGCTTGCTTTAGGATTCGAAGCAAAAAAGAGTTGATGTTCCAATCCCAATTCCTTGGTGGAAGTGACAGCTTTCATGTTTAGAACTATAGTATCCGCTTGGGGTTTGAAGTCTTCAATTGGAACTTCAGCAATATTATTTTTCAAGGTATTCTCCGAATACTGAATACGGCCTTCGTTATAGATACTATCGATCATTCTCATCTTTTCCTGGTCCATCAAATCTGGGTCATAGACTCCGGTGGAATCCAATAACCGGTCATCATAGATGCTCGGGGCATTGGTCTGCCTGACTTCCTTTAAATCGTTCAGGGCATCTAGCTTCGATTCATAGGTTTTTTGTCCTTCTTCCAATTTAGGTAACGGAATTTGATTGTTCTCAATTGAGGGGTTATCATCACTGCCCATAATGAGCATAGCATATGCCACAATAAAGAGTACAACACACAATAGTGTGGCAGCAAATACGATTTTGTTCTTTTCAATTTTCATAATATTTAGATCTATAAGCTAATCCTATTATTGGTTTTTAAGGTTCTCCAATTTCCGTAGGCTATTTTCAAAAAAGTTGGTAATCAACAAGCCATGGGTATTATTTGGAAAGTTTCTATCCACATGTATCAGGTCTCCAGAGGTTTTTAGTTCATAGGCATCGGTAATGGTCCCTCGATTGACTTCAAATATGGTCAGGGTCTCAAACCTATAAGGTTCCTTATTAATGTCTAAAATGGTTTTAATGGAGACTACTTTTTGAACCAAGGAATACTGAAGTAACCGGTTATAGACACCGTCCGCTTTCTTCTGTCTGTAGAGGGCATCTATAGTACCATTTCCCAACCAAAGCGCCTTTTCTAGGTGCTTTTCATAGTTACTGGCATCAATATTATAGAAATAGGTATGGAACAGCTCCAAATGCGCCAAGGCTTCCACTTCTATGTTTTCCTTTTGTTTGACAAGTTTTAAAGGAATCACGCTTCCGTCCGTATTCACCACAAAGGCACTGTTTATGGTCTCTTTATGTAATGCCATTACAGACCATACGGAAATGATGCAGATCATGACTGCCCCTATGACAACGGCCAATACCACAAAGCGGTTTAATTTTAGAACATTATAGATATTCATATATGGAGTTTTTGTTTTCATTTGTGCTAATCGATTTTATTTTTAAATCCCAATTATTGGGTCATTTGAAAGGGCCTTAGTCACCACTGGAAAAGAGTTTTAAAGTAAAAGTGGTCGCCTTTCTATATAGTTTGAATTTCAATAGGACTATAAAGCCTATGGATCCCAGTTGAATAACAGGGGCGAACACTTGACTGCCCCAATCCGTTCCAAACAAGGTGGACCAAAAGTTGGTATTGACCTCTGTATAGAGATTGTTTACAAATACATTGACCAGAAAAAAGGCGGGTACCAACATATAGACCCCGGCATATAGCTTAAAGAAATTATAGGCCAGGCCCCTGAACTTTTCAAAGACCGCTAGACTGATGACCAATGGAAAAAAGGCTTGCATGATCCCTAACAGAAAATAGCGTTCAGCTAAGAACAGAGGATAGATAAAAATATCCAGCAGCCACAAAAAGAGGCCCAATATAAAAGCGATGACCTTCAGCCCGAACAACGGAGTGACTAAGGCCTCATACAGCAATGCCATGGCTTTTTTGGCGGCTTCCAAAGCACCCACATCCTGTTCAATATCGATATCCTGCATCTGTAACGGGAGGAGTGCCGGAGCCGTATCCCGATATTGGGTCTCGATGGCCACTAATATGGCATCAAAAACGTTCAATACCTGTGTGGAGAAAATGACCAGAATGACCACCGCAAAATTCTTGGCAAGTTCCGTCGGTGTCAATCCCCAGGTATAGCCGTCGTTATTGGCTACACCTTCGTTGTATTTCTTAAGGATATTGACCAAAAAGAACAAAATCGCCAAGGTTTTCATCCCCGTAATGGTATACTGGGCGAAATCACTGTTCTTTATCGTGGTAAAGACTGCATCCACATATTCCAATCCTATGGACATCCCTAATAATTGACAGTTCGGTTATTGATCTTGTCCTGCATGTTCCTAAATGCGATGATCTCTCTATAACGCCTGGTCTTAGCCTCAATTTCCGCGACCATTTCCCTGGACTCCAATTCCTTTTGGTTTAAAAATTGAGCACGCTCCGCATCGGTCATATTTAGGGTATTATTGGATAGTAACTGACTTACAAAGTCCAGATCATCCAAAGCTTGTTCTATAATGGCATTAAAGGATTCGGATATCCTATTGACCTCCCCTGGCTTGATATAGGGCGAGTTCAATAGCTCCCGTAGATCATTCTGTACCATATCAAAAAGCCTTTGATTGTTTCGGGTCAGTTTCTTGACAGCGTTCAATTGTTTGACAATGTTGCTTACTTTTTCAATACGCTCCTTCTGCTGTTTTAAAAACTCAACGGTTTTCAAAAGTTCTGAAGTTTGCTTTGCGGATTCCACCAAGGATTTGGCAAGGCTTATAAAGTTGGTGTTGTCATAAACCGGCATACCTTGCGCATTGGCATTGGTGCCCGATATACTCAGCAGTAACAGCCATGCTGCACCTGCAATTGTTTTCTTAAGTACATTTTTCATTTGTTTTCTTTTTAATGGTTATTATTAATTAATGCAGTCTAAGGCTGCTTGATAAATTCTTTTATGGCCTGTTCCATATCTTGTGTCCTATTGTATATGGTCATTATGGCTTCGTTCTCTGCGCCATCCGTGAGATAGGCGGCATACACTTCCTTCGGGACTTCCAACCTGAAGATGTTGCTTTCCTTACCGATCTTGATGAATATTTCGGTATACTTTTGAGTCCCCGACAGCTGGTTCCTGATCGATTTTAACTGGTTCAGGTCATGGCTGGACAGACTAAGTCTGTTTTTTAATTCTTCGTAACCTTTCTCGTTACGAAGGCTATATATAACCTGAGTGTTCTCCAGAATACTGGCAGAAGTGGAATTGTTGGGCAATTGGTTAATGGATTGTAGGATGATCCCAATGGCACCGTTCTGTTTCCTGATGGCCTGATAATAGAATTCAACACTTTCCAATACGTTCCCAAACTTCAGTTGCTTGGCAAACTCATCAAACAGAATGATGCCCTTTTCAGCCTTGTTCCTCCATATGGTCCGTTGGATGGCCGATTTAATAAGCTTCAACATGACCGAAAGGATTTCCTTATTGTCCTTAACTTCATCAAGCTCAAAGACAATGAGCCTCTTGTCCTCGATCTTGTAGGTTTGGTCTTCACTAATGCTAAACAGAAAACTATATAATCCCGAACCGACATATTCAGAGAGGATGTGCAAAAAATCATAGACACTGAAATGCGTGTCACTGATATTAAGACTGTTGACCAATGTATCTTTATTTGTATCTACAAATTGGTACAATGATTCCAAGGAATGATTGCTTCTAATTGAAGCATAATAATGCAACAATACCTTTTTCATGGCTACCTCCTCAGCTTTTTTGGCTTCCTTTCCGGATGCCAAAAGTTCTAAAAGGAACATGGCCAAATCTTCTAAACGCTCCGGTGTCAGATCTGCATCCGTTGAAATATAAAACGGATTAATGCCCAGGTTTTTACCTTGCTCGTATCTAAGTATGATATGGTCTTTTGGATACAGTTTCGCAAATTTGGAATAGGAACCACCCAGATCGATAATGACCAAACGCACACCACTTTCAAAATACTGTCTTAGGATGTTATTGGCCAAAAAGGACTTCCCTTCCCCTGTTGGAGCAAAAATGGCAAAATTCCGGGCCTTGATGCGTTTCTTTTTCTCGTCCCAAACATCCTTAAGAATAGGCACATTATGCTGTCTATCATTGAAGATAATTCCCTGTGAATCCGACTTATAATTGGTGTTGTTGATATATAAACATAAGGCATGCTTTAAATCGGTAACATACAGATCGTCATTGGAGAAATTGGAAGCAAAACAACAATACGAGTTCAAGAAGTAATGTTTCCGTTCCTCGCCGTTGGGATAATAGGGAACGATGTCCAGTTCCTTGAACTCTGCCTTTATCTTGGACGCGATTCGTGACACGTCTTGGACTTCCCTACCCCAAAATACGATGTTGAAGTGTCCCCTGATGATCCGGGACGAATCATCAGAATTAATCATATCAACAATGTCCTCGATCTTTTTTAGGATGACTTTATTTTGTGTACCGAAATTGGAACTTTTATTGAGTTCCTCTATTTTCTTCTCCAGCAGTTTCCGCCATTTGTGCTTGTCATCCAAATAGATGATCTGGTTTACGATGTGGTTTTCATTGAGATTAAGGCCTAAACCATCCATAAATCCTTGATGGAACACAAAATCATCGGAGGTAAACCTATCATTGGTCTTACTGCTCTGGGCCACCTCGCCAAAACAAAGTTCACTATTGATTGCCAATACATCAAAATGGTTATCCCCAATTTCGATATCGGATTTCTTAAGCTGAATATCGGTATCGAAGCCTTCATTAAATCCATTGAAATAGGTGCCCGTTAGATTTATGATCTCGTTTTGGTTCAATGGCATGAGGGACACTTTCCTGCTATTGTTGATAAAGGACACTGCATCATGAACGGCCGTGCTAAACTCTTGAAGTTTATGGTCCATTTGTCTATGGATCCCTTTCGCAATCGCACGAAACGGATTGATAAACTTTGAAGTGTTCAGTGCTTTGTTATAGGGCATTATAAAAAATAGATAACACCGATGTTCAAGATATTCCCTTCCCTTAAAGTAGTCGTAGGTCGCCCGTTCCAAAAAGCTGTGGTTTGGAATGTTCTGGGCATCATATAATGTCTTCCGATAAATATCCTGTTTATGGACGATGGTACCAATCGGCAAGGATTTAAACCCTTGAAACCATGCACCATGGATATCCTCAAAGTCTGACTCTGATAACGAAAATATTTCCGGTACATCAACACTGTAACACAATAGTACATTGCCATTATTTGCAAATACCATGTGGTTTTGGATATCCAAGATGGGATGGTATGCAGCAAGGTTAATAGTCTTCATAATCCAATTGGTTTTGTCTTTTATTACTAATGGTTTTGGGAAACACTTTTTTTAATTGCCATAGGGATGGGTTTTTGGTAACATGTGTCAATACGATATATAAAATGGCATTGAAAAGAAACACCCCGATGATGACCATAACACTGAAGGAAAAGATGATAAACAGCAGTGAGCCAATAATGGCCGTCACCATCAGGGCAAACAATGATATGGGCAAACCCATGATCATCGCTCGCTTTCTGATATTTTTATATACTTCGTACTTTTTCATGGCTCCTTAGAATAGCTCCCAAAAATTTATACGACGATGCCTATCAGATAGGTAAAGATGCCCACTACCGCCCCTGCAATCAGTACGAATACCAATACCCGGGTAATGCCCTTTTTTAAATCGGCATTTTCTCCAAAGAAATGGCCTGCATTAAATAGAAAGCCGATTAAAAAGATGACCCCCAAGATGATGGGGAAAATGGTCCGTATCGTGTCCGAAACATCATTTACGGAATCTTCAATGCCCCCAATTTGAGCAAACATAGCGGTTGAAACAAAGCCCAAAAGCAAGCTTAAATAGATTGATTTTTTCATAAGAATAAACGTTTAAATTTTTAATGGTTTCGATATATGAAAATTACAATATATTTGTATTTAAACAACTGATTATCAATATTTTAATTAAAAAATAATATTTGATTTAGATTGTTTTCAATTGAAAACAAAAGGCATTAAACCGTATGGTTTTGAACATTAAAAAATCGCTGAATTATGAAAAAAAACTTAAAATGGAACCTTAAAAACGTCGTATTTCTTCTAGCCATGCTGAATACGTGCTTGGTTTTTGGTCAAAATCCTGACCCAAAAAAACGAATCATTATTGATGTGGGACATGGTGGCCATGATTCCGGGGCTGTAGGCATCCATGGCATAAAAGAAAAGGATATTGTTTTGACAGTTGCCAGGAACATTTTGAATCTTAATGACATCGTATTGAATGGAAAATTGGAATTGTATATGACCAGATATCGTGATACATTTATATCCCTCTCCGATAGAGGCCGATTGGCAAAAGCCTTATATGCCGATGTGTTTGTGTCCCTGCATTGCAATGCCTCCCTGGTTAATTCCAAGGGCATGGAGGTTTATGCACATAACTCGGACAATGCCCATCTAAAAGCATCCACTACCATAAGTTTAGCCATTCTGAATGAGAGTTCCAAAAAATTGGGGTTTGGAATACGTGGTGTGAAGTTTTCCAATTTTCAAGTATTACGCGACATGTCTGATTTTTGTCCTGCGGTTCTTATTGAATTGGGATTTGTGACGAATTGGGATGAAGCCAGCTATTTCTTAAAACCCACAAATATTAAAGCACTGGCTTTGGCCATACTAATGGGCATCATTAATTATTTGCGAATTTGAAAGGTTCCCTTAAATATTTTAAAACGCTAAAAACAAGTCTCCTTAGTTGTTTTAAAAGAAACTGTCCATTCGTTGAAATGGGTTCTATGTGTTAAATGCCTTGGACATAAGCTCCTGTTCCCTTCTGGAAATCCCTAAGGCATTGGCTTCCTTTTTCCATTCCGAAACTGCCGATGAAACTTCAGCTATTATGGCATCCATTTCCAGTTCTGTCAAGCGAAAAAATAGGCCCACACTTTTGGCCAAACCATAATCCAGTTCGTTGTTATGCACATCGATATTCAAGGACAAACCATCTTTATCTATGGATGGGTTTAAATCATAGGCTGGTGAAAGTACCCATCCTAGGCTTGTTAAGATAAAGCCATGGTTTCGCAGGTGGTCATCCGTATTTGAAATGGCTATATTGAATACGATTCTACGCCACAGCTGTTCCAGGTTTTCATTGACCATGGCACCTTGGTTTTGAATGAATTCTGCCAGATCCAAATAACTGGCTTGCTGGTCCCTGATGGTGTCCTCATTGTTTCCTGTCATGGTCATTGCAGATGCAAAATGGACACGTTCACCTTCTTCACGATCAAATCGCTTTGTAAAAAATGTATTAAATTGTCCCGATACCTTTTCTATCCTTGATGGCGACATGTGAATGCCTGCCTTTAGTGCCAATCGATAGGCCAAATATTCCCATGCCGCTTTATCCGTTGTATCATTTTTGGAAGGGAATTTAGCAATCCATGGCTCATTATTTTCGTCCAAAATATTTGCTTTAGGCCGTGCGCCTCCTAAAGATGATCCTGGTGCCATTAATATGTCCAGCCACTTTTTAACGTCATCACTGGCTTCTTCATTTTCAAAACCTTTTGCCGCTTCTTGCAGCTCGCGTATGGATGACCATGGAGGTGTTGGTGTTTGGTCGTTATCATCCAAAAAAGGTCCGTTGATATCCGTCTTGAACCGTAAGCCCCCCATACGGCTTTCATCATACACACCCAACAAATAATCCACTTCGTATAATGTCCTTGCCCTTTCCCCTTTTATATTTGCACGTTGTACCTCCTTACGTTTCATTAGTGTACGCCCCCAGGTATCCGGCATACTGTCCAAGAACACCCCAAAGTTTACCTTATTGTTTGGATATTGTGGACCGGTATAGAATTGTATATCCGGATCCAAGAGCATTTGTTGTTTGGATGCCACCCAGCCCTTTTCATATTCAAAACTAAAGGCCTTCCTTCCCTTGGCATGTAATGCAGAAAGGGTTCCTATCAATTGGGGTTTTTGCATGCCTTTCCAATGGGCGAATACATATATGTCTAATTTTCCAGTTGCCATTTTTGGTTTTAATTTAAAAATTTAAAGATTTATTGACCCCGTACTTAATAATGGTTAAAGCAACTCTAGGTCCTGGAGTTTTCTGCCAAACCCATCATCAGCTGCCAACTTCAAAAAATCTTCCTGAAGGCCCAATGCGCGCATCACGTTGAAATAGGCCCCTATGGCTACACTAGGATTTCCCGTTTCAATTAGGTACAAGGTACTCCTAACAATATCTGCCCTTTCAGCAACTTGCGCTTGGGTCAGTTTCCTTCTTCTACGGGCCAACTTAATATTAGCACCCACCTGTTTAAGGATGTCCTTATGCTTTGGAAACAATATTTGTTTTTTCTTTCCCATTCCTTAAATGATTGTTATTTCAAGCAAATATAGTTATTATGATTGAAATAACAATCATTTATTTTTTGTTATTGTATTATACTATTGATGCATGCAATCGGAAAACCATCTTTTGTCCTTATAAAACTTTGGCAAATTTTCCTTGTTTTTGCCAAAGTTTAATGGATCCTTAAGACATATTATCCTTTGAAAATAAGCCTTTATATTTTCCTAAAACTTATGTCCTTTTATCTTTGCTCCCATCATCAAACGCCACCAAATTAAACAACTCCCTCATACGTGAACGTACCCGAATGCCATAGCGCTCTTCCAATTCCTGGGCATTGAGATTGGTGGTAGCATGGGTCTTGATGCTGTAGCCTAAAAATAAATCATATCTGGAAAGCAGGACTTCACCCATGACATTACAATCCTTACCATAATGCCTTCCCATGGGTTCTACACCTAGATCATCAAAGCAAAAGCACTGTCCATTGCCAAAATCCTCGATGGTTTTATAACCGATGTGGTTAAATCCAAAAACAATATTTCTGGAAGGCATCATTTTATATGGCTTTTGATGTGGCACTATGTGCCTAAGCAATTTCATCAAACTGGTTTTACCGCAACCTACGGGACCGGTCAACAAAACACCCTTACGAACATCCATATCCAACTTTTTACAGTTGGCCTCATCACGGATCATATAATTGCAAAGCCTAAAAACGATTTCACTGTCTTCATCGAATAGCTTAAAGCCCGCACCGAACAATAACTTCCCTTTGGCGTTCAGGTAAACAAGTATTTTATCAAAATCATAAATAATCAGGTTGTTCTGGATATGCCCTAAGGTATATTCCACGTTACCTTCCAAAATGATATATGGTTTTTGGATAATCATAAGGGCTCATTGTATTTTTTATCCGTGCTTGTTTTTAAGTTGTCCCGATATGGGGAAGCTCCATTCCGTTTGCCATCCGTTTCAGAATTTTCAAAAATCAAATTTTTTAAATTTTCCCGTTTGTTTAAGTTTTTATTGTTTTCCAAGGTTTGTATATGTTTGTTTATAGATACCACTGCTTGTCCACTACTTGTCCCAATATTGGTACGGCTTAGGTCCAGAGCTTGTCCAGAACTTGTCCCAAAATCGAACATCTTAATGCGGCTGCCCTTAAATGGGTTGTGGGAGGGTGCATATAAAATATAGCTCCAAAGGCTTAATTCCTTGATACAACGGTGGTAGGTACTTTTGGATCCAATTTTTGAAAACGACATGACTTCCTCGCGATTGATATAGAATTCGGTTTTGAAATAATTCAGGTTCCATAATTGGAAGAGTGCAACATAGAGACTGATATGTGTTGGATTGAGCCTGGTATCCCTAGAGAAACACAAAAAAACCGCATTAAGGTGCTTGATATAATTAATCTCCTCCAAAATGGCCTTTTAGAATTTGTTATGGACCCTATTGCTTTCCAAAAGTTGCATGATTTCCTTATGGTCATAATATAGCACCCCGCCAACCTTGGTATATGGCAGGGTGCCATTGATACGTAGGTTTTGCAGGGTTCCTGGGGAAATCCCAAGGAGTTCCCTGACCTCAGGTGATTTTAGCCATTGCTTGGTTTGGTGCCCTGATTGGTTGTTCAGTAATTGTTTGATATCATTCAGTAATTCCGTTTTAAATTCCCGAAGATCTTCCGTAGTGATGATGGTCGCTCCCATAAGTAACATTGATTTTAAAAAACAAAGCCGTCCGTGTTATCATCCCTAAAAATAACGTTTGGACGACTTTGCACTGATTTGACTTTCGTATGGCAAAACTGGGAAACAATTTAATTCCTTATTCACAAGGCACACCCAACTTGGGTGATTTTTTCCAAAGGCTCTTTTAAGATTTTTTATAAAAATTTTAAAGTAATCTGATTTTAAAACCATACAAAACAGGACGGTAAACATGAGTTATAAAAAACACCCATCTTGGGTATTTTTAACGGTCTAAATTCAGCATATGTTGATCAAGTGATTCCTTCAGCTTATCTATAAACTTTGTTCTATGTAACTTTCTGGAGCGGATCTCTGAATAGGTTCGATAATAATCCCCTAAATCCGTTTCCAAAAGTATTTCAAATGAATCAGCTATGTCATTGATATTAGCGGCACCGCGATTTATAGCACCCGATGCGTGTAAGGCATAAATCAACTCAATTAAATCCACTTTAGTACTCGTCCAAAACAGCTTTGGTATTGAATTTCCCTTATGGGATTCGGTAATTTTCACATAGCCATTATCAAGTTTTCCTATTTCCTTTTTCGAATAGACAATCAACTGATTATAGGCCATAATGACGGCTACAGAACTATCATGGCTCGTAGAAAACGGTATGTCAGTTACAACATGTAAGGTATCTAGATGGAAGGTAATTTCTGCATCCCTACGCATAAAATAGTGCTCATCTAAGAAGGTAGCACCACTGCGGTAATAATGATAAAATTCCTGATTATTGTTAAAATATTCCTGCAATTTATCAATTTGGGTTACAAAATACTGTCTTTGTGCTTCATTGGTACTTCTAGGCCGTTTACTTTCCATGGTAAAAAGCTTCCTGTAGTAAATAAGTTTACCAAACACTTGAGGTTTTATATGTTTAAAAAAATGTATTTCTTCATCTTTTCCACGAAACCCCTCAAGGACGACCTTATCTCTGAGTTTCTTAATGACCAAAGTGATTTTTCTAATGCCTTGCTCAGATTTGGAAAGAGCGTCCAATGGTTCACGCTCTAGACATTCCAGGTCTTGATTCAGGTCATTCAAATAGTCTTCATAGATATTCATTGCCGGATGAAATTATATTAAAAAAAATTGTTTACCTGGATACAAAATAGCTGAATCACCCTATCTCAGTGTAGATACTTTGTATATTATTTTTATTCATTTCATCTACTAAGCTCTATCACCAACTTAATAATTTAAAAGCCATAATTAGCAGCTTTGAAAAATTATTTGATTATAGACTCCGATGAAGAATCCATTCGCTTAATCGAGCATGAATTACAAAAAACAGGAAGGTTTGAATTATTGGGAAACACAGTATGTTTAAATAAGGCTCTTGATCTAATTATAACGCACCAACCTGATTTGGTATTTATAAATGTCGACGGTGTTTTTGCCGATGCTTTTAGATTTACCCTGGAGCTACATCTTTATAAAATACCCCTTCCAGCATTTATTGCTTTATCTACCAACACAGAACTCGCCTATCAATCCATCAAACATGAATTTTATGATTACTTAATAACGCCTTTGGCCTCTTGTGAAATTAACAAAAGCATAGCAAGGTTTCAAAAGAAGCCTGTCACTGATGGTAAATTAGTTTGTCTTAAATCATACAAAAACTACCACTTTTTGAATACGCAAGCGATTATTCTTTTGAAGGCTGACAACAATACCACGGACTTTCACATGCTGAATGGAGACATCATTACGGCTTTTAAAACCTTAAAGACTTTTGAAAATAAATTACCTGATCATTTTAAAAGGGTTCATAAAAGTTTTATCATCAACACCTCAGAGGTTAATCGCATCGATTTTGGTAAAGGTATTTGCAAGCTAAACCATTTTAAAAACCTAATCCCCTTCTCCAAAAAATACCAAGGGACTATGGATGCCATTTTTTCGTCACTTCCCAAGATAACGTTCTAATTGGCGTTACACTGCCTTTTAAAAACCAGACGCTCCCTCATGGAAACCACACCCTCACTAAAGCCATGGATTATTTGACTTCCACAACATTTAGGACTACTAAATTAGACGAAGAAAGCTGCTTTTAACGGGACCTTTTTGAGGTCATGTTTCCATTGTGCACAATACAATCACTTGTCAGAAACACTTCTGACTCCAAAACATTTGTGTAATTAAAAACATTAATACTATGAGAATTTCCATAAACCATATCCTATTGGCAACCTTATTACTGAACTTTTTTATGTCCTGCACACCCACTGAAATCCACCAAAAAAGCACGCCTCCTGCCGAAGTGGTGGCCACTGGTGATGATTCCAGTGTGCGTCCGGATAATGATAAAGATGACTAAACCTTCGTGTAAACACGTTTATTTCGATTTTTAATCCAGCCTTTAACAGTTTTTGTTAGAGGCTTTTCCTATATTACAGGTCTCTCTTATATGTGGTGAAGTGCTGTAACTTAAAATATAACCTAGCTTCACTCCTTTTCTGTATGCTGTTTTTGATGCTCTTCTTTGTGGACTGCAAGGATCGATCGGAATTTAAACACCATGATATGGATAGAGGAGACAGTATTTCTGTGCTTCTTCAAAAGGTTAAAACAGACCACCTTACCAATGCCCAAAAAGGTATTTTACTCCAAAAAGCTTTCCGATTAAGTGAAACTACTGTGGATTCAGTAGCATTGGAGCATCTCAACACTATTGCATACCAAGCTTATAAGAGTCACGATTCTGCACTTTTTTTCGCTTCGGGACATAAAGCATACACCTTCGCCGTTCAATTGCAGGACACCGCAAAGATTGCTGATATGCATTGGAATTATGGGGCATATTACCTAAGGCAGCTAAGTTATGACAGTTCATATTATCATTACCAAAAGGCGCGCAAACTTTTTCATGAAACCGAAAATACGTTTTATGCAGCTAGGATGCTCTATAACATGGCCTTTATTCTTAGCAGACTCAGGGATTACACAGGTGCGGAAGTGTATTTGTTTCAAGCCATTGAAATTTTTAAACCCCTGAACAAACATAAACAGCTTTACCTGTGCTACAACCTTTTAGGTGTTATCTATGAGGAACTCGAAGACTATGATAAATCCTTATCCTATCACCAAATGGCTTTGGATTATTTGGATAAGCTTGAAGATAAATCCCTTTTTCTGCAAGATAGTTACAATAATATGGGGCTTATTTACCAAAAACAAGGAAACCAAAACCAAGCCATTGCTTATTTTGAAAAAGCATTAAAAATAACAGACTTAAGGGCAATTGATCCCTTTCTTTATGCCCGCCTGATTGACAACAAGGCTTTTAGCAGATTTCTAAATAATGATACCTCAGATTTGCCTAAGGCTTTTTTTGAGGCACTACATATTAGGGATAGCATGCATAATATTTCGGGAGTGATTATGAGTAGAGCCCATTTAGCAGTCTACTATGCCAAGCAAAAAGATACTGCCATGGCTTTAGACCATGCCAAAAAGGCCTACAAATTATCCCAACATATCAAAAATAATAGAGACATTCTTCGATCACTGGAGTTACTTTCTAGACTTGATACTAAAGGTAAGGACAAATACCTGGAACAGTATATTATCATAAACAAGCTGGTTCAGGCTCAGGAACGAAACACGCGTAATAAGTTTACCCGTATTCAATATGAAACAGATCAGTATATCGCCCGAAACAAACAGCTATCCTCTAGAGTGACTTGGACTTTTATAGGCGGATTGGTTTCCTTTCTACTCATTTTTTTGGCCTATCTCATTTATCGACAAAAATCCCAAAATAAACTATTGCAGTTTGAAACCAATCAGCAACGGGCCAATGAGCAAATCTACCGGCTTACACTGCAACAACAGGATAAACTACAACAAGGTCGCAACCAAGAACGGATTCGCATTTCCGAAGATTTACATGATAGCATCCTAAGCGATTTATTCGCCCTTAGAATGGGTTGGAATTATCTCGAATTAAAGGGCGAGGACACGGCCATTAAAAAACACCAATTCTATCTTGAGGAGTTGCAGGGCATCGAAAAGAAAATTAGGGAGCTGTCACATGAACTGAAGAACAACATGATGGAATACCCCATCGATTTTATTTTTATCGTAGAAAGCTTGGTTTCCAAACGCAGTAAAATTGGAAAGTTTGAATATCAGTTACGGCATGATGGTAATATTCCATGGGAACAGATAGACAACCTCATTAAGGTAAACCTCTATCACATTATCGAGGAAGCGTTACAAAACTGTATAAAACATGCTCAGGCCTCTAGTTTTATTTTGCAGTTTTTATGGTATGGCAACAACCTAACACTTGAAATGACCGATAATGGTATTGGTACACGCGGCAAACGTGGCTCTGGCATAGGGCTGAAAAACATTCATTCCAGAACGAAAAAAATGAACGGTACGTATGCTTTAAAATCGACACAAGGCAAAGGAACCAAAATAACAATTAATATTCCAATAATCCCCGAAAAATCATGAGTAAAAAACAATACCGCATTTTATTGGTTGACGACCACCCCTTAATTACCAATGCTTATGAAAATGCTTTTATAGCCTTTGAACAGGAAAACAACATCCATTTTCATATAGATATTGCCCATAGTTTTCTTTCGGCTTTAAACACCTTGGAAAAGAAACGGTACGATGTGGTATTCTTGGATGTGCAAATGCCAACCATGGAACATGAAGGTTTATACTCTGGTGAAGATTTAGGGGCACGAATCAGATCTCAAAGCCAAACTACTAAAATTGTCATCATTACCACTTTTAATGACAACTACCGCATCCATAGCATTATTGAACATGTCAGCCCTGATGGTTTTCTTATTAAAAATGATCTTACACCGAAAGAATTGGAATTGGCCATTTCCCGCATCTTGAATAATCCGCCTTATTACAGTAAAACCGTGATACAATCCATGCGTCAATTTATCAGCAATGATTTTATTTTGGATAAAACGGATAGAAAACTATTGTACTATTTATCCAGAGGTGCCAGTTTAAATGAAATTGCCAACATCCTGTCATTGTCTAGAGCGGCAATAGCTAAACGCAAACAACATTTAAAAGAAGTTTTTAATGTGGAAGGTGGTGAAACCTTAGCCTTGCTTGAGAAAGCACGCGACAAGGGTTTTATTTAAAAAATTAAACCTTAACCTATAAAAGTAAGCTATTCAAAAATCCAAAAAGTAGACTATTTGTATAAAAAAAGTATTCAAATAGTCTACCCTTTCCTAAAACGTATCCTGTAATTTTATAACCTGAAACAACATCCGGCGTAACTTAATATTTTACTTTATATGTCAGTGCGCCCATACCATATACTCTTCATAGAGATCATTTGTTTCCTGTTTATCCTTCTGTTTTCCTATGCTGCAATCAGTAAACTATTGGATTTTAAAGTATTTAAAATTCAACTTGGTCAATCGCCCTTGTTAACTGTTTTTGCCGGATGGATAGCTTGGGTGATTCCCATAATAGAACTGATGATAGCGCTATTACTAGCGATTCCTAAATACCGGTTGGTAGCCCTTTATGGGGCCATAAGCCTGATGAGTCTTTTTACCTTGTACATTATTGCTATCCTAAATTTTAGTGATTATGTGCCGTGCTCATGTGGAGGGATTTTGGAAACCATGGGATGGCAGGAGCATTTGATCTTCAATGTCGCTTTTTTGTGCCTTGCCATCATGGGTATACTGATAGTACCACAAAAAATAAATTCAACATAAATAAAAACAGATAAAAAACTTCAATTGTACAGTTGATCAAGGGGCACCGAAAACCTTTAACAGAGTAGGATTAACTTTAATATTTTAATATCATGAAAAAATTAAAAAAAATCATGTTTGCAAGCGTTGCCTTTCTATTTGCCGTAGTGGCCGCTTTTGCCAGTAAAAATGTATCTTCCACTGATAGTATAGACCAGTACTATGCTAAAGATGGTGCCGAATGTGTAGCAACAGATTGCAGCCCTTCAAATCAAGGAGAATCTTGTAATTTCATCGTGTATGAAGAGGATATCTCAAATGAGTGCTCTACTCCTGTAACGGTTTCTACATACCGTCTGGAATAATTTAAACAAGAAGGAACTGGTTTCTCCCCAGTTCCTTCTTATACATCTTCTTCCATGAAAACTAAAATTTTACGTATTGTTGGATGCCTTATCCTAGGTATGCTCCCTGTTTTAATTCTGAACTTAATACCTCATACTAACCATAAAAACGAGAGTGCATTCATCCGAAGATTTCCACCTCATTTTTTAGCCAACAAAAACACTATAAATATAAAAACAAATAGGGGTTACATCACTGGAATGGATAGCTCAAAACTGTATATTGGTTACGCTACAACACCTTTAAAACTTAGTTCATTTCAATGGGATTACAATGAATTCTTGACTTCTTCCTTCTCGATCAAGGACAGCTTCCCCATCGCATGGAAAGTATTAAAAAACAGTGTTTTTGAGAATCATATTTACCTTATGGAAGGTCTGACCCCAAATATTTTTGAAAGCTCCTTAGAAAAAAATGTTTTGTTTCGAAAAAAAATAGACAGTGTTACCTTTACCGATTGCCTACCTCTTTCGACTTCCCTATTTATAGTTAAAACCTTTAATACGCAACGGACCCAACAAGTTTTGGCGTTGTTAAGGGAAGGTTCCAACAACCTTCACATTCCAAATATGAATTTAAAAAAGCAAGTGGATGGTTTTTTTTGTGTTGATGGAGACCTTATTTACAATAAGGAAGCTGAACGCATCATATATACCTATCGTTATCGCAATGAATTTTTAATTTTTGATTCTAATCTAAAGTTTTTATATGCTGAAAACACTATTGACCCTAATTTCCAAGCTCAAATAAAGGTTAGTAGCATAAAGGAACATGGCATGGAAAAAATTATACTGACCGCTCCACCCCATGTCGTCAACAAAAAAAGTTTCAGCCAAGGACAGTGGCTATTTATAAACTCCAACATCATTTCAAAAAATGAAGACCAGCTCCGATTTCATTCCAAATCCGTCATCGATATTTACGAACTGGAAAGCGGCGACTATAAATACAGTTTTTACATTCCTTCATATGAAGGACTAGTCATGAAAGATTTTGCTTTTTACAACAATACCCTAGCCGTTCTATATGACCAGGGTATCATTGTATTTAATATGGGTATTACAAAAAACTAACGTTCTAAAGCTTCATTTATTAAAGCCACTAATTCCTTTGATTTTCCATGCTTTGGTGGGGCCGAAGAGTATATGCGTCCTTCCCTATCAATAATCATGGTTGTAGGACCACCCTTAATCCCATAGTACAATGTGAAATCATGCTTAAACCCTAAGCCCCCTGTATATAAGTTCACATATTCCTTGAGTCCATAGCGCTCGGATTCAACACTTTTTAACCATTGGTCCTTGGATTTGTCACCCGAAATAGATACAAAAACCACATCGGGGTTATCTTTAAACAGCGGATACACCTGATGATCCACTTCTTTGGCCAAATACAGGCAACCTGAACAACCTGTAAACCAAATATCCAAATAAACAACCTTCCCTTTAAAATCGGATAATCTGACCATATTTCCTTCCGTATTAGGTAGATTAAAATTAAAAGCGGTGGCTCCTCGTATTTTTCTACCATACATGGTATCAATGATTGCTTTTAATTCTGGGGTTTTTATTAAATCATAACTCATTTGAAGGCATTCCTCAATACCGTAAGTATCCTGAACATTTAAACTTTGTAAATTATAAAGCAATAATTTTTCCCTTAACATTCCCGAATATTGGTTTCGCCAAATTTGACATAAATCACTAAATCCCTTTGCATGGATATGCTCATACCGATAATCAGGATTTTCGGGATCCCCTAGTTGTAATTGTGCAATAGCCATATTCGATAAAAACATGATGTAGTAAGGGGAACTAGCCAAGATATCACTTGGTAAGTTTGTATTTAAACTTTCGTCAAATAGCTTTCGATACTGTTGAATTTGCTTTGTAGAACAGGTATCGACATGCATATTACTAACAAATGTTTTTAAATAAACGCCATTTTCCCCATAAATATCTGCTTTCATGATTTTAAATACCCGATCTGACAATGAATCCTTTACGGTTTCCAACGCCCTAATTTGAATATTGGACAGTGAATCCGCAATTTGGACCTTGTTGCTTAAGGCTGCGAATTTATAACCATAGCGCCTCTGGATTTCCCTTCGATTCACTTTATAACCTGATTGAAAATTTTGCCACTGTACCTTAAACTTTTCTGAACCAGTTCCCGAAAACTCGTATACATGCTCTTCCTTAGACTCGTCTATTTCTATGTGGATATTATCCCCAGGCTCTACAAGAAAATTTCTTAGGGCATCCCCCCATCGCTGACTTTTCTCTCCTGCTCGTTTTTTATAAGAACCTATGGTAATCCTTGTAGGTTCCTTAATATCTTTGGATTTGAATAAAAACGTTCCATTGGAGCCCGTATAAATGGTAGTATCCTTTGTACCGAATAATTTGGTCTCTGGAATAAGGCCACCAAATAATATACGGATACTATCTCGAACACCGCCATTTCCCTTTATTGTTCCACTAATTGTCACGTAGGATTGTTTTTTGGGCACCTCATTGGTCTTACAGGCATAACAAAACCCAATAACAAGTATCGTGATTTGTATTATAAACACTTTTTTCATTTTTTATTATTTGTTGCTTGATTAATAGCCCTCATTTTGGCTTATATTCGGATTGCGATCGACCTCTTTTATAGGAATGGGATATAATTTGGCCGTATACCTCCATTGGGATTTAACACTTGACAATACCTGATCGACCAACCCTGTACGTTTTAAATCATACCAGCGGTGTCCCCATTCCGCAAATAATTCTACTTGGCGCTCTTTATAAATGGCTTGCAAAATTTCTTCGCTACCTTCCGCCCCACTATCGGACAATCCAGAACGATTCCTGATGGTATTTAAATCCTCCAGGGCACCTGACAGCTTATTCAGACGCGTCCTAGCTTCCGCACGAATTAAATATTGCTCGGCCAGTCTAAGAACCATGGAATATTCTGCTAGTGAAGACGATAATCGAATTTTATATTTATATGGAAAATACCATATTCCAGAACTATTACTAACACTTCCTATCCAGTTGGCATATCGTAAATCACCACTTTCAAAACTGTTCAATAGGGTTTCTGATACCGTTTCACTGGAAACTGGCGCACGGGTGGCTATAAATCTATAACCTTCCATCGTATTAAAATTAGGACGTACTGGCATTAACTGCCAAATAGCCTCACTGCTATTCTTTAAAAACACCTGATTGGCATTAGGAAGTACTTCAAATAACGTGGAATGCTCTATAAGTTGTGTCGCTTTGACCTCCGCTAAATCCCATTGTTCGGTGTAAAGATACACCCTCGCCAAAAGGGCCTTGGCCGCCCAACTACTGGGACGAATCCGTTCACCTGAAGAGACACCGAAATCTATACCCAATAGTGTTTCCGCTGCGCTAAGGTCACTTATAATCTGCGTATAAACTTCGTTTACTGAACTTCTAGATGCTTTGGCATTGGCCTCATAATCTGAACCCAAATGAAGTGGCACATCACCAAAGTCATTAACCAAATAGAAGTAACAGAACGCGCGAATAAAAAGTGCTTCGCCCTGCAATTGTTCGCGCAAGGATGCCGAAACCCCTGTAGAAAAATCCAATCCTTCCAAAATACTATTTACCGTGTATATATACTGATACGGCTCTTCCCAAAAATAACGCTCCAACTCAGAATTACTAGGGACTACGTTGTTATTATAAAATGGATCTGGAGCTCCGTTTGCGACGAGCTCATCACTGGCTAATCCATTTTTCACGGTAATGCTATTAGCAAACCCACTGGCATATCCAAGGCCACCCACCATTCTACTGTATACACCATCCATTACCGCTTTTGCGGTACGGTCATCCTCAAAAACAGTGGTACTAACCAATTCGGTTTTGGGTGGATCCACTTCTATAGACTGATCACATCCTTGAATTAGGTAAAATAACATGAGACCAATCAAGGTCAAATGACTTTGAAATAATCTAAACTTCGGTAATACTAAACTTGTATCTAATTTTATTATCATGATTTCTGGTTTTTAAAATGAACATTGAAGTCCAAGACTTATAACACGTAACGGTGGTAAAGAACGCACCCCTCCTTCAGGATCCAGTCCTTTATAGTCCGTAATGGTAAAAAGGTTTTGTCCTTGAATATAGAGTCTAGCTGAAGTGAATGGCAGACGTTCCGTAGGAATGCTATACGATAGATTTACATTTTTAATACGGATATAAAAAATGTCCTGATAAAAGTTATCCGCAAAATTTGTATTGGTGTAAGCGGTTCTCGCCTGGTTAAAACCTTGTGTGAATTTTTGAAAGGCTGCCACATCTCCAGGCTCTTGCCAACGGTCCAGTACTTCTGCGGATTGATTGCTTATATTCCCCGGTGCATAAAAAAACATGTTCAAGTAGTTTAGGCCTAATTCCTTGTTAAACTGTAATAGACAATCCAGAGTAAGGCGTTTATAACGAATGCTGTTCAAAAACCCTCCATAAAATTCTGGTCTTATATCTTGTAGAAATTGATAATCATTAGGAATGGAGATGGCACCATCCATATCAACATCTTCAAACCCATAAATGCCCGTATCTGGATTTACGCCGGTACTATGAAACGCAGGTACCACAAACAAACTTTGACCGACACGATACCTATTGGCATGCACAGAGGTTTCTAGATCAGGGTACCTAACAAGTTTGGTTTTAGGAATGCTTAGGTTAAGGCTTGATTTCCAAGTAAAGTGTTCCGTATTTATATTAATGGTTTCCAAATTAAACTCCCAACCACTATTTTCAACGGTGGCATTTAAATTGGATTGAATGTTTGAAAATCCTGTGCTTAACGGTAAAGGCAAGCCTATTAATTGGTTATCAGACCTATTATTATAATACACAAGAGACAACATTAAACGATCCCTGAAAAAACCTAAATCCATGGCAGTCTCAAACTTCTTGTTGCGCTCCCAACCAAAATCGGAATTATAAAGCCGGGTAGGATAAAGTCCTGACACGCCCTGATACGCATAACTTGTTGGTGAGTAAGTATCCAAATAGCCATAATCCCCTATTTGGTCATTTCCTGTAGTACCATAACTAGCGCGCACTTTCCCATAACTAAAAACACGCTTTGCTTCAAAAATGGGTTCTTCAGAAACTATCCAGGCCAGTCCCACTGCTCCAAAGTTAGCGAAGCGGTTTTCTGGACCAAAGCGACTACTACCATCCCTTCTTCCCGTTAGGTTGACATAGTAACGCTCTTTGAATCCTAGATTGAGCCTTCCATATACCGCCTGATACTTATACTCTGATTGGCTCGAGCGTAAAACAGTGACTGAGGCTGCTGCGGCAAGATCCTCCATGAGTGCATCATTACTATATCCAGACCCACTGAGTGTTTTGGAACTTTGATTATTTTGCTGTATCGTTGCCCCAACCAAGGTCTTTAGGGACAGATCTCCCCATGTTTTCTGATATTCCAATTGGGGTTCCATAATCCATGAACTTACTTTAGTATCTGCAAAATCGGATGATTGCGGAGATGTGGATGCCGGATTTCTCGAACTACTTGGTCTTATTGCTATTTCATCCCGGTGCATGTTATTGTACCCTATACTGGTGCCCAACTTTAATCCATCAAAAATTTGATAGGCGAATTGAGCATTGGCAATAAAATTCGTATTCTGTGCCTCATATTGTCGCTTGGTGTATATCAACGGATTAGTAATATCCCTAAAAAATACCAAGTCGCCATTGTCATCCAATAATTCAGGGGTATTGGGTGGCAAAGTCAATGCTGAATAGGTAAGATCGACGTTAGGAAGCCCACTATCCTCCATAGCATACATTATATTTACAGCAGCCGTAAAGCGATCATTCTCTGATCGATGGTTCATAGCCGAATTGAATGAAAAACGCTTATAATCAAAATCCCCAGGAATTACAGTAGTCTCTTTATAAGCACTGGCTCCTGCAAGGAATTGGGTATGCTCGCTACCACCAGATACTTTAACTTGTGCATCTGATATATAGGAAGTCCCTCCAATGAGTGTGTCTTGCCAATCGGTATAACGTTGTTGGTTCCAAACCAACAAATCGGGCGCATTGGTGGCTGTAGGCGTTACACCATCATTAATAAAGGCCTCTTGTCTCATTTCTAAATATTGTGATGTATTTAATAGATCCATCCTATTTGCTACGGACCCAACTCCAGATTGAAAATCAAAAGAAACCTCTGTTTTCCCCACTTTTCCTCGTTTGGTTGTAATGAGCACGACACCATTGGCACCGCGTGACCCATAAATGGCTGTTGCATCGGCATCTTTTAAAACCTCAACACTTTCAATATCAGAGGGGTTGATGCTACTTAACGGATTGGCATTGGAGACGATTTCCGTGCCTAAAGAAGCCAGTGTGCTGGATATAAAGGGAACGCCATCAACTATATATAAGGGATCATTTCCCTTGGTGATGCTATTCTGTCCTCGAATTCGGACGATAAAACCTCCTCCTGGAACTCCAGACCGTTGTTGGATGTATACTCCAGGCATGCGGCCTT
This sequence comes from Confluentibacter flavum, assembly GCF_002843175.1. Taxonomy (GTDB): domain Bacteria; phylum Bacteroidota; class Bacteroidia; order Flavobacteriales; family Flavobacteriaceae; genus Confluentibacter; species Confluentibacter flavum. The sequence goes on along the minus strand of NZ_PJEO01000051.1, from coordinate 71,046 downwards.
GTAATGCTGATAGTGGATTGGCAACTGGTTGGGTTTCGATTTCCTTTGCGGTTATCCTTGAAATATTTCCAGTACGCTCCCGGTCGTTAACGGTATAGTACCCCGCATTGATTTCCACGGTGCTTAGTGCCGTGATATCGGTTTCCAAAACCAAGTTCAGTTCGTTTCGTCCCTGAACAGCAATTTCATGGGTTTTAAAGCCTATAAAGGAAAAAACGAGTGTTTCATTGGCATCCACTTTAATGGTGTAAAACCCATTAAAATCCGATACCGTTCCTTTTTGGGTGCCTTTCACACTGATGGCAACCCCAGCCAAGGGCAAGCCTTGGGTATCGGTGATGGTGCCATGGACTTCGGATTGCTGTACCGCCACACTTGGCAGAGAATTTGCATGAAAAATTAAAGGGCTTAAGGTAGTAGCATGACTTGGGACAGTCAACAAGTAAAAAACAAGGAATAGGCTATTCCTGTAGATGGTCTTATCAATATTTTTCATATGTGATGATTATTTGTTTTTCAAAGGTCATATGCAATCGCTTTTTTTTATTGGTATTTGGTTTACCAAGTCCTAGCGATTTCATATTTTTGAATTAGAATTAAACATTTATTGTTAAATCGAAGCCTCCTACAAGACCGTGCAAAAGTTTGTTGGAGGTTTTTTTGTTGTTTTTTTATATCATAGGCATAAACATTTAAAAGGTTATTACTATGGAAAGCCCACCGCCGTTGTCTGTTGCAGCCAGACGGTGGCGGTGTCCTTCCAATGACTAATTCAGAGGTTTATTTATAAGCTGCCCAAACGCACGGCGTTTAGGCATGAAAACCTTTGATGCTCGGATTTTATAATTGTGGAATCGTGGATTATGGGATACAGAGTATAGCGTTATCCGAAAATGGTGTGAGAGGACCATCCCATAATTAGGTGTCAACTTAAATTGGATTTTTGGGCTTTTTACTAAACAGAATATCAAACACAGAAAGTCCAAACACATATAAATGTTGTAAAGACCTTCTTTGTATAAAATAACAAAACGTGTTTCGCATGCTCTTTTTGGTTTAACAATGAACCCATGCCATGCTTCAAATACTATAAAAAACAAACGCTAAGAAAATGTTGAGTAAAAACCTAAAATGTATGGAAACAGAAAAGGCGCGGAACTCAGCAAATTGCCCTTGGGGTACTGGTATACCTTTGCAACAATAAGTGAGCCCACGCCCTAAGACGTGAGCATCTTACTTATCATCTCGCTGCAAAAATTACCAGTTTTCAAGGACGAGAATCCAAGCGAATGCTTCTAATATTATCTATTTGAAGAATCGCAAAATTAATAATTCAAATGCTAATATAAGAAAAATATTTAACCAAACATATATGTGTGCTTTTATTTTATAATAATACATGAAATTTAGACTGTGGAGAGTGAAGAGCAAAATAGAGCAATAGTTAAACTGGGTTTAAAAATAAGAAAAATTAGAGAAGAGTCTACTGATTTTTCTCAAGAGAAATTAGCCTTGGAAGCAGATCTATCAGAGAATCAAATACGAAGAATAGAAAAAGGGCAAACGAACCCTACTATAAAAACACTTCTAATAATAGCAAAAGTATTGAAAGTAGACCTAAAGGATTTATTCTGATGCAATAATGCACAGAAATTATTGGATTTCGAAATTCATATCGATGAATAATAATATTTTGAAGATTTAGTATGAGAGTAACATTTTTGGGTCAAGGTTATAATTTAAGAGCAAATACATCAGTTGCACAAGTACTCATCGATTCTTTTGCGAATAATTCTTTTCACACCTTTAAATGCATGGTTGCTTTTGCTAGCCCAAGTGGTGTATCTGGCTTAACTGAACACATTAATAATTCCAGAACTCATATTGAAACCACTCGCGTCATTATAGGTGTAGATCAAGATGCTACTTCAAGGGAAGCATTGGAGAGGCTTTTAGAATGGAACGCAAATGTGTTTGTGTTGTACTCTGCGCAACCGAATATATTTCATCCAAAGATTTATATTTATGAAGGTGAGAATGCTGTTTCAATAATTATTGGCTCCAACAATCTTACTCAAATGGGATTGGTAAAAAACATTGAAGGAGCAGTACACATTACATTTAATAAAGATGATATTGAAGGCAACGATTTGCTTGACGACATAAATACCTACTTTGATCCACTTCTTACAGGTGAGAACCCTAATTTAAAGCCATTAACTACTGCACTTATCGAACAGTTAGTAGAACATGGAATTGTTCCAACAGAAGCCGAAAGAAGAATAAAATATACTAAAGATCTTCGTCCGCCTATTCAAGAAGGAGACAATGGTAACCCAAGAGTCAATATAAGAACCCTTTTTCCATCAATTGGGTTACAAAATTTACCAGAAAATTTTAGGCCTGAAAGAAGAGAAAGGATATTACGACCAGCAGTGTTATCGACAGAAAATAATAATGAAAGTCTAGTAGTATCTGCCCCTGCCCGTAATTATGTGGAAGTATGGAAAAGTAAACCTCTAACTGAACGTGATTTGAATATTCCAACTGGAGCCAATACAAATCCTACAGGATCGATGTTGCTTAAAAAGGGACTGATGAAAGGTATAGACCATAGAAATTATTTTAGAAATAGCGTTTTTGCAGATTTAAATTGGCAATCACATCCTAATCCGGCTTATACCCATTTAGAAAAAAGTTCAGCTAATTTTGAGATAAAAATTGACGGTAATAGTATGGGAAATTTCAATCTTACAATCAATCATAACAAAGCTACTGATACGAAAGCCTACAAGCAAAAGAATGCTATGACTAATTTAAGTTGGGGAAATGCAAAGGCTACAATTGCAAAAGCAGACTTTTTAGATAAAACATTAACCTTATTTAGAGACATAAATTCAATAAATCATTTCGTCATAGAAATTGAATAGTAATTGTTCAAAACTGTTTTATAAGTATTCAAATTTTAACTTGCTTTTAGTACCAATCTGATAGTATTTTTACTAACCAAATCAAAATACAGAATGCAGTTAATAAAAGAAGCTTCACACGATAAACTTAGAGGTGGGTTTTATACTCCAAAAGCCATAGCGGATTTTATTTTAAAGTGGGCTTTCAACGGAAATAAAACATTAGATATTTTGGAGCCAAGTTGTGGTGATGGGATTTTCCTGAAAGCAATAAGAAAAGGAAATTATGAATATAATTCTGTAACGGGGGTCGAATTGGACAAAATAGAAGCTTTAAAATCTGAAAATGTAAACTTACCAAATACCAGAATAATAAATGATGATTTCCATAACTACTGTATTAATACCAATGAAAAATTTGATTTAATTATTGGAAATCCACCTTATATCCGTTACCAATATTTCAACAAAGAGCAACAAGGTTTTGCGGCAGAAATATTCGAACGAGCAGACTTAAAGTATTCTAAGCTGACCAATGCCTGGGTATCATTTGTTGTTGGTTCATCACTCCTCTTAAAAGATGAAGGGAAAATAGGTTTTGTATTGCCCGCAGAAATCCTGCAAGTATCATATGCTAAACCTTTGCGTAATTTTCTAGCTCATTTTTATCACAAAATAAATATTGTTTCTTTTGAAAAACTGGTTTTTCCGGATATTCAGCAAGAAGTGGTATTATTGCTGTGTGAAAAGAATAAAACAAAAACTCATTTAATAGAGCATCTTGAATTAAAGGATGCGTCTTATTTAAAGAAACTAGATATAAGTAAATTAAAGAGTCCGAAAAAGAAAATTGATTTTAAATCTAATAAATGGACATTTTACTTTTTAGAGCAGGAAGAGATTGATTTTTTGGAACGTTTACAAGAATCAAAACTCATACCGAAGCTTGAAAAATATGCTAAAGTAGAAGTAGGAATTACCACTGGTTCAAATCCTTTTTTTACAGTGCCTTCATCAACAGTGCAAGAATATGAATTACAGAAATATTCTAAACCTTTAGTAGGCAGGAGTGTACAGGTTCCGAGTGTAATATTTACAACAAAGGACTGGGAAATAAATAAAATTAAAGAAGCCAGAACACATTTATTAGCTTTTCCAAAAAAGTCAGAACTAAACGGAAGTGATGGAGCACGTAAGTATATTGCTGAAGGTGAGAATCAAAAAATTCATAAAGGATATAAATGTGGCATTAGAGACGAATGGCAAATTATCCCATCATTACGTGTGTCTGAGGCGTTGTTTATAAGACGTAATAATCAATACCCTAAGCTTATTATAAATGAGGCAGGAGCATATACTACGGATACTATGCACCGAGTGACTGTGAAGCCAAACGTTGATATTCAATCTTTAACAGCAAGCTATTATAATTCGCTCTCGCTTGCGTATACTGAAATATGCGGCAGAAGCCATGGTGGAGGTGTGTTGGAGCTAATGCCAAATGAAGTTGAAGAAATTTTATTGCCTTATCATTCAACCAACGCTTTATTACTTCCTTTTATAGACGAAATGATTCGTGCAAAAAAAGACATTTCTGAAATATTAGAAATAACTAATAAACAAATTTTGAAGAAAAATTTTGGACTTTCAGATAATGATATCCAGCTTGCAAATGGAATTTGGAAAAAGTTGAGTCAGAGAAGGTTGAATAGGGGGAAGTAGAAATCGAATTTATTAAATATCAACTATTTCAACGTTAACAATTCCTTTTGTAAACGCATTTCCATTGATTAAATACTCAAGTGTGCGTTTAAAATTTCTAATTTCTCTTTCTTCTAAAATTTGTTCTTTAACGGTTTTACCTATGTGCTGTTTTTTTGAATAGAGTTCTACAGCTTTATTTAAAGCATTCAAAGTAAAAGGAATGTCGACTAAATGTAATTCACCATTCACAGCTTTGGATATATCTACAGAAAAATCATAGTCTCTTATTTCTTTACGTACTACATTCAGTTTGCCCCAACCATCTTTTAATCTTTTAGCTTTAACCTTAGAAAACATATCGTCACTCAAATCATTTGGTATTAAGATGGTAAATTTTAAATCTTGTATTTGAAATTTTCTATTTCCTGCTAAAGAAAAGTTTTTCTTCTTTACTTTATCTTCCAGTAAACGCTCAACAGTTCTTACAATAAAATTACTAAAGTAGCCATATGCTAGTGCTGTAGATGGCAAAAACCCTAAGTCAAAAGTTTTTTCTTTGTTTAAAATATGTTTTTTTATTTCATCTACACATGTTTTTATATGAATATCAAAGTTAGGGTCATACCTATTAGGCACAAAAGGCAACGTGATTCCAGTTAAGTCAGAAGGGATTTTTGTGTTTTTTTCTAGTATATAAAATACCTTTGAATGACCTAAGCCTCCTGAAAACAATCCAAATTCAAATAAAACATTGTCTCTACCTGTTTTTTGTTGCTTTTTGCGAGAGGTAATAACGTCATCTGCTGTGGCAATTAATATAGCGTAGTCATAAAAGGCTATTTGTCCAGTTAAATTGTCAAAATTACTTTTCCCAATTTCAAATGCTTCTGTCCAAGCCCTGCAGTCAGCAAAACCTTTTAACTGTTCAATTACTTTTTCTGTTACTTTCTTTCCTTCACGGGAAGAACCGATAAATATGTTTGGCAAGAAGTCCATTTTTTAAATTTTTTTATGTTCAACATATGGGTGCAACCATCGACCTATTATTTGGTATAATTCATAAAAAACAAACCATTCATGAGTCCAAGGTATAATTGTTTCGTGGATGTGAGATTTACAAGTATACAAGAAATCTTTAGGGTAGTATAGACATAGGCTTCCATCGCTATACATGTGTATATCATCATTATAAGCTATTTTGGGAGATAAAGGGAATACTTTTGGTGAAGCATTAGGACACCATTCAACAATATAATGAAAAACTGGTGAAAATTCTGATGGTTGGAAATAACCATGGCATAACAGTTTTCCATTCTTAATTTGAAATTTCAAAAACGGAAAGTGTTTTTTGAGCAATCGTATCTCCAACAAAATTGCTAAATGAGTTTTCATACCACGAATGGGTATATATCGTTTAACCGCCATAATTTCGATGGGGTTTGTGATTTACACCTCCCGAAGTATTAATACGGCCACTTTCATCTAGTAAAGCAGAACCACTCAATATTTGATTGGCTGAAAACATTAATGCTCTTTCTTTAGCATCCACATCTTCGTTTACGCCTAATGGATATCTATCTCCTAAATATTTTCTCCATATTTTAGATGCGGCTAATTGATTTTTTTCGTCTAAGGCATTCTTTGCATCATCAACAAACTTGTCTAGTTCTTTTTTAAATTTATCCTTTTGTTCTTGTTTTAATTTATCTGTCAAATCATCAAAGGGTTCAACTGGCGAGTCGCAAACAACATTCCAATAAAGTTCAGATTGAATATTTTTCAAAGTATGGTATAAACTTTCATCGTCTCTGTCAATTTTTTCTGAAAAATTATTTGCAGCCCAAACGGCAAATGCAATACCACTAGGCATTTTAAAGTTGCACTTTGAAACCCAAACTTTCAGGTATTTAATAATTTTAACTAATTGTCCATTTGAATCTTTATGTTTCTCTAACCATTTAATCATATGCCAAGGATCATCTTTAACCCATCCGATGCCTTTAACTGCCATATATGCATAGTCTTCATTTTTTACCTCATAATAAATGGGAAAATCAATATTATAGGCTGATTTATAAAATACGCGAATGCATTTTTTTCTATGCTCAGCCCCACCTGAAGTATGGTCTTTTACGGCATCATAGACATACTTCTGAACCGTTTCTGCGGCAACATCAGGAATTTCGGGTAGATACACCCCTCGATCAGAATCATACGTTCCGTCTTCTTTGATAATAATTGTTTTCATATCCTTTGCACTAGAACCTTGAGTGAAATAGGACGTGTTCATATTTAGTTTATCCTTAATTTTGGCAGAAATCTTCTTTTCTAGTGCTTCACGTGAAGTTTTCATTTGTTGCATTTGCTCATTTGAAGGAGTAATGACTTTATTAAAATCTTGAAAAAGTTTGTTACAATTTGCCATTTTATTTGAAATTAATGGGTTATTAATATGGCAAAGTAAATTCATCATGACGAAATGGAACTTCGTGGCCAATTTTTTTTGTAATAATTTGTTGTTATTTGTACAAATTAGAAATTTTTAACAGTATTTTTTTAAGTTGTTTAACAACTGAGGCTGGTGATAGTATTTCAACATTATCACCGTATCCAAGAACTTTTTCATAAAATTCCCAAGAAGGTTGAACCTTGACAGAAATGCAAAATTCTTTATCAGTATCAATTAATATTTGTTGAGTAGAGTGAATTTTTAATGTTTTAAGATAATTACCTTGTAATGGTTTAAATTTTAAAATAACCTCGATAGCAGCACCTTCAACAGTAACACCAAAGGAATACCTGAAATAATCTTCAAAATCAAAAACACAAGGTATAAATCTTTCATTCAAAATTTTCAATTCCTGAATCCTGTCAAGTCCATATGTAACAACTCCTTTATGATTCATCCCAATTAAGTACCATCTGTGACGATCCTCTTTAAGTAAATATGGATGTATTTTGGAATTTTTGGAGTCTCTATCACCAAATTTTTTATATTCCAATTCAATAATCGAATTTGTATCAATAGCTTCAACAATTTTTGGAATCCACTCATTTCCTGTTAATACCGATGAATTTTCTGTTTGAACTATTACTTTTGCTTTATCATTTTCAGAAATACCTTTCCTAATTGTAACAGCATTCATTATTTTTTCGATTGCACTTGAGAAATCTTTGAAGACTTCATAATCTTTATATTGATTAAAATTTTGAGCATAAAAAGTTAAAGCACTAATATCTTCTTCTTTAAGACCGAATTTGGAAATAGTATATTCACTATCAATATAATAATATGCTTTTCTTGAATTACAATAACCAATCGGAGCTTGAAGGACAGGGTCGTCAATCATATCATTAATATCATTATTAATGGTCTTTTCTGAAACCTTCACACCAACATAATTCTTTATGGCATTTACTAGTTGCTTAGTTTTTACATAGTCATTCCTTCTAAGCTCTCTATTTATTATTTGATACCTTAAGGAAGATTGTTTAGAATTTGCCATATTACCTTTGTGTAAGTTCTTTGAAATGTTCAAAAAGCATCACCATTGCTAGGGTATCCAATTCGCAATATTTTAAAAGTGCAGTGCTTAATTCAATGAGTTCATCTTGACTTATATCTGTGTACTGCATTTTCCCATAAGCTGTTAAAGCGGCCCCTCCATCAGCTAGCTCATCCATACCTGAAACCAATTCATCCAATTCTTCAACAGACCATTCTGCAAATAATTTTGGTAATTTTTTATATGGATTCTCGTAAATATATCCATCATAAGTTAACCAAATATGGTTATCGGATAGATTTAGGCTGGTTAAACAAATTTCACTAATCGGTTTAGAATATTTACTTTGTAAAACTTTACTTGTATTAAGTATGGCAGGCAAAACATATTTAAGTGAATTAGACCCTTTTGTTAATGGGTTGTAATAATATTTTTTTAAAATATCCCATAAGTCTATCATGTCCCTATTTCCATTCCATTTTTCCGCGCTGTCACTTTTCGAATGTGATATATTTTTTATAAATAATTTAAGAGGTTCGGCATCTGATTCGTTAGAATTTCTTAATTGATCATAAATTGCGTTGAGAATTGAGTTTTCATGATTGCTGTACCGGAAAATAGTACCATTATCATTTTCAAGGGCATTTTTTAAAGCTCTAATAAAATCAAAGTTAGGAAAAGCACCTTTTGAGTTATTCAAATATTGATAGGAATGCTCAACGTTACCGTCTTTAGAATAAGTATGGATAGAAAACTGAAAAGCTATTTGTTCATAAGGTCTTCTGCCTTTATTAAAAGGAAGAGGCACTGCACTTGTTTCAAAATCAATAAAATGTAAGGGATAATTCCATTTATTCATTTCAACTTTTAGACCCTCAACATCTGCATAAACTGAGTTATCACCTTCTATTTCTTTTGTTATTTGTATCCATTGCCGCTCACTCATTGATAATTTGCCTGGTTCAATCTTTAAACCAACATTTTCTTCTGTAAGGTCGTCCATAAAATAAATGCCTTTGTTAAATAAGTCGGCTCCTTTTCTAAATGACCATACATCAAATGTTTTGGCTTTTGAAAAATCATTATCACCCCAATTATGTTGCTTTTGAAAACATTCTTTAAATCCAGACTTTAAATTATCATTACTTTCGATATCAGTAACAAATTCGCATGATTTGCAACCAAATGAAGTTGACCAATTGGTATAGGTATCACTTATATAATTTGTTTTTAAAATGCGAACTGCCTTGGTAAAATTCAGCTCAGTTGAATAGACTAATTCATCATTAATTATGAGAGAGACAATTGCCGATACGTCTTTAACCCCAAGAACACTATCACCAGCACTTGCAAGAGAATCAATCATTTTGACAACCCCTGTTCTATTACTTGTTTTCTTACTAACCCTAAAAAATTGATTTAGACCGTCAACAGTGGATTTTTTAGTCTTGTCAGCCATCATTATCATAGATTTTATATTCCAATTAGGAAAACACAGTTGCATTACGTATTTCTGGAAAGCAATATCAAATAAGTAAGGTTTCCAGCCAGCAAGAAGTCCTCCTTGTTTTCCGACAAAAATATAATCATCAGTAGGGTCATAGGATTTCGATTTCACTTCAATTAGCTTAATCTGGCTACCTTGTTTAACGAGAATATCAGTTCTGATAAATAATCCATCACGCAAAAAGGCCGCTTCATAAATAATAATATTTTCTTGTTGTAGTAAGGTTTGGGTCTGATCCCATAAATATTGATAATCTCCATCATTACCTTCAATTAAGACACCTCCTGGATAGTGCATCCTAGCATATTCTTCAATTTGAAATCCTCCTTCTGCTAAAGCAAGTAAAAAAGAATCTTCTTGCTTTTTATTAGCGTATTCTGTTTTACCTGTATAAAACAATTTATTAGGGCATTCAAGACCAAGTTTAAACCTAGATTTACTTAATACTCGCATTTTGATAATTTTTAATAAATAGTCTGATTGAAGTTTTTTAAATCAAAATCTACCTCATAATCATAGGCGAAAAAATGGTTAATAATAGTAATATTAAATTTCTTCTTCTTGGCGTTCATCCCAAAATTCACCGATTAATACCATTTCCTTACTAATAAAATTAATATTGAAAGTCAAACTCATTTCATGTTCGTATTCTTTATCTAAGTCGGCACATCCATAATAATGATGGGCTGTAAATTCAACCGTAAATTCTCCATTTCCATTTTCATCTATATAAATTGAATTTTCATCGATTGTGTAACTATAAACCTGTCCCTGTGTTCCATCAAAATAATCATAAGAGTTTAGGAGTGTCAATATACTACTATTATCTACGTCTAAATTATTTATGAATATATCATTTACGGTTTCAGCATTACTTTTAATTGCTTCTAATAAATCTGTTTCTAAAATAAACGTTCTGTTATGTTGCATTAAAAATTAATTATAGTTATACTTTCGAAATTTGAAGAATCATTGCCTTTTTAGTGAGAATTTTTTTGAGTTTAAGTTTAAAGTTTGCGGATAACATCAAGACCGATTCCTAATCCTAGGAATAATCCAGATAATTTTTTTAATAATTAAATTACTTGTCCAATTTTATAAGTCCTACTATAAGACTATAAAAAATAAGAATCATACTAGATAATGCACCATTGTAATATATGTTAAATTCATCTCCAGAAATTACATAAGCCCAAATAATAAAAGATACCGTGGAAATAATGATGTGTTTTAATTTGGGTTTGTTTTCTTCTGCCATATAATTAAGATATATTGGAGTCAATATAAGACAACCTGCAAAGGCAATTACTTGTGAAATCAGCACATAATCATTAACACTTTTAGCTAAAGAAATTAATGTCAGATATGCAGCTACAATTTCTGCAGGGATCAATGAAGATACTTTGTCCAAGTATTCCTTAGTATTGTTTGAAGTGTTAGACCTGGCTGGCGACGGAGATTCATAATACAATCTACTCATGATATAAATGTTTTAATTAAAATGTTTTACTGAATAATGTTCAAATGCATTTAAACAATATTTAAGGCTTCAAGCGCATTAACCCTTCCATATCCATATCTTGAATGATGCCCAGATTGGTTATAGTTAACTTTGCCCACTTTGTCACAAGATTTTCTCATAGCATCTCGAACTTCATACCAAAACAACCCGGGATTCTTTGCTAACAATAAAGCACCTATACCTGCCGCCAAAGGTGCTGCAAAACTAGTTCCTGTACTGAGTCCATAATTGCCTCCAGAATTACAACTAAACACATCAACTCCTGGTGCCAGAAAATCAAGTTCCGGTCCATAAGCCGATCCATCTTCTAAGTCATCCTTGTTTGACCTCCCAACGGAAATTATCTTATTACATGCACTAACTTCATCCGTTCCATCCATTCCATCTATTGTGAAATTTCCGTTACTTACTGCCCAAAAAATTGGTGTACCCTTTCCATTTCTTCCGCTAGTAACAGCATAATTAATAGCATCTTCTAGAACGGATTCCATAATCCAATCAGCCCCATTTGGCCCTAAACTGCATGCAATCACGTCCGCACCCTTATCTGGAGTCATAGTATGGATTTCCAAATTAGGATTCGCGGCATAAGCTATTGAGCGAGCAAGAGTTGTTTGTGTTCCAACTTGGTCAGGAAGACATGAAATAGGTATAAATTCAGCCTCATTTGCAGAACCTACAATTCCCAAATTATTAATCCTCGGTAAAGCCATCCCAGCGCAAAATGTCCCATGATTATTATCGGGATAGCCTATTAAAGAATTCCGGAAACTTCCATTATTCAGAAAATAACCTGCCGAAGTCTGATAGATGGATGGACTTATATCTGGATGCAAAACGTCAAATCCATTGTCAATAATAGCCAATTTGACACCCCTGCCTTGAGTCATATTCCAGGCTTGTTCTCCTTTTATATCTGCACCCCTCTTACCCCCATTACTACCATCATTGTTCAAATGCCACTGCTTGCTATATAAAGTATCATTTGGCTTTAGACGTTGATTTATACGAGAAAGCATTTGTGGCTCTATATAAATTACTTCATCCATTTTAGACATTTCATTAGCTTTATCAATAATATCACCTCCAATATTAAGTTCTACCTCGAATAAGTTTGGAGCGAACCTTAATTTTCTAATTATTTTCAAAGCATTCATTTCTAATATTGACATGATTTCGGATTCATCTAGATTTGGTCGGAACTTTACTGTAAGTTTATTTGTGTCAATTATCAAATTTCCTGTTTCATCCTTATATATATTACTGAAGGCTTCCATTGAACGATCCGATACCATAAAATCTCGCATTTCCCTAACTGGGGTCTTTGGAGCAACAAAAATCCATCCTGCATTTGCATAAGCTTCCAAACTATCTGCTTCATCCTCGAATTCTATCTTCAATTGTTCAAATGTATTACGAGCATCTGGATCAAATCTATAGGTTATTTCATCAAACATCTTTCGAGTGTTTAAAATAGGTTTAATAGCTCTTACACCTTCTATGCTTTCAACACTTACCTCTTTTCCTCTTACATAATATTTCTTTTTCATTTTATTATTCTTTATAATGCATCCTTAAGTTCTTTGTTTTTCTTTTTTGCTTCTAACAGTGCATTTTCTTCATTTAAATTGTCTAATTCACTTTTACCATCGATGAGTGATTTTATATCAGAAAAAGTACCTTGAATAGATTCAATATTACTACTTTGAAATATAGCTTTTGAGTCTGTTGATATTGATTGTAAATTGCCTAAATTTTCATAAAAAGTTGCATTAACCTTATCCATTTTATAAGGAAGATAAGCTATAACGCCACATTGAGGCACTGGAATTGTAGAAATCAATGTTGGCTTACCGGCAAGGGTTATACTGACAATTTTATTTTTTGGAATCCGGTAGGGAAAACCTTTTTTATCAGAAGTACTCTCTGTTGTTTTCATTAATAGACTGCCATAATCTTTTGTTCTTGGTTCCATAATACTTAATTTAACTAACTCACCTTCTTTTTTTGTAGTCATAAAATCAATGGGGTAGATTACGCCTTCAGATTTTGTGCTCAAAAATATTCCTTTATCAGATCCAATATTATTCACACAAAACAAATCTATTTCAATATCCGTATAAGTGTTGGGAGGTGAAAAAGTAGGACAATCAGGATCGATAAGAAACCTAAAAATTTTAGTTTCCTCTTTTTTTATTCCAATTAGTTCTTCTAATTCATTAGCAATTAATTTATCAAGTTCTGAAACCTGATATTTTATTACTTCTAAACTAGATGCATATCGCGAAGAAGATATAAGTGCTTCTCTTTTGTCAATTAATTGTATTAATTTAATAAGGCTTGACGAGGCACCTAGTTTATCCCTACTCGCAATAATTGAACCAGCAATAGAGCCAATAGTTTTTATCCCAGAAGTAATAACATTAATCGTTTTATTTTCTACAGAGACTTCAGCTCCTTTAATGAGCCCTTGTTCTGATAAACTAAAAGTCATATTACTATTCTTGTTCCATTTCTTTCTTGGGTTGATTAGATAAACTTCATTTAAATCAGGGATGGCTTTGGTTGTTATACTATAATCAGCAATTTTATAAGACCTATCTGTTTTATATATTTCAAAGCCAATATCTTGAAGTGCCCTTCTACATGCTGCATCACATTTGTCAGTGCTAGTAGGGGCCTTTAACATCGTCTTTGTAACACTAACGTCTATTATAAGGATCGTCTTTGGAAGGGCATAAAAAACACCGTCTCTAGTTACTTTTTCCGGCTTAGCAATATCCACTTTCTGAATTTTAATTGACTGCGCATACGAAAAAGTCATTGAATTTAACCACAATATATGAAACAATATAATTGTCATACTTTTCTTTTTCCGAATAAGATTTAATCCGATATATTCCATTCTTTTTTCAATTAGATAAATTTCTTTTTTCATAGACACTATATTTAAAATTATAATAAGTTTATATTCGCAGTTAATTAATACTTAAAAAAAATCCATTGGATGACCTCAGTAGTTTTAATTCTATGTAAAAAAACATTTTACCAGTAATTCAAAAACCAAAGTCAATAAACTAGTTAGGTTATGTTTTTCTAAACTTATTTTAATTCAGAAATCAATTGGTAATCATTAGATAGTTTGAAGTAAGGTAAATATATAAAAATTAACAGGAAATCTATTACTTTGAATTAAAAATAATCAAATGGTAACAAATTTAACTATTTGATAACAAATTGAATACCATATTTTTCAAATCTAAAAAAAGTGAATCTTCCTAACATTCATAAGTTCATTGGTTGAAATTTTAGTTATATACTTTGCTTATCAAAACAGAAACTGGCTTATGGTCACTGGTATGCGCATATTTGGGATTACTGGCGTTGATAAGATCATGGATTTCATGTTCCACGTAACCTGCATGGCTTTCAATGATGATGGGCAAGGAGCCATCTACCAAACTTTGTGTAAACAGAATATGGTCAAGTAGGATGTGTGGATCCCTATCCGGGTCTATAAAATCCTGAAAACGCACGGACCATCGTAAATGATTCTCAAAATCAAATAATGCATGGTTCAGAAACCGTTCCGCTTCAAAGACATCCCCTTGCAGGTTTGACAACAGATCAAAAAAGATATATTGACTTTCAAAGAATTCCTTCCCGGGCCCATCGTTTAAATCTCCTAAGACTATAATCGCAGGATTTGGTACTTGCCCGAATTTAGTATTGATGTATGCTCTCACATTAGCGACTTCAGTGGTCATTTTAATACGAGCCTTAATGGCATCCTTAATGAAGGTATTGCGCTTTTCACCACCGGCATCCCAACTGCTTTGGCCACTTTGCACAAACTTACTTTTGGTGTGGAGCCCTATGAACTCCAATCGGGTTTGCTGCCACTCTAGAATCAAGACTTGGGGATGCCTATAGTGCTTGTGCTGGGTGGTCTCGAAATCACCCCAATAATTAACGTCCCAGCTGGCACTTGAAAATTCATCATAGACTTGGGTAGGCAAAAGGGATGCACTATCCTTTAACTCGGATTTCACCAAAAACCAAATCCACTGCCTTCCCTGAATTTTATAATCATTACCAATCGCTTTTACCGCCACATATTTACCTTCCAGAACATCCAAGCAAAATGCATCGATTTTGGTTTCTCCCTTAAGACCCTCCAACATGCACAGCACATCGGCATCCATGTCGAGGATTTCCTTTTTAATGGCATCTATTCGCTTTTGTTTTTTACTGTCTATGCTGTCAAAAAGCTTATCCAGCCATTCCACGTTCCATGTCGTTACTTTGAGTGTATTTCCCATGACTTTATTACATTTTATGATAATAAAAATTGATATATTCGATTAAGTGGTTGGTTCTATATCCGGGAATATATGTTTCCAAAATACTGAAAAGGTAGTAGGGTATCAGAAACTTGAAAAAGTCCGGTAGCGGTATATTCTTGACACTAATGGATTCAGAACATGATGATTTTCTTAGGGTTTTGCAATAGAACAACCTTAACCCTTTGTCTTCTGGAAAAGCATCTTCATGTAAATTATAATAAAAGTTGTCAAGACTATGTTTTTCGAGCATTAAGACTATAGCGAAATCACGTCCTGATATTTGTTTAGGTTGATTGAACATACTAACAAAGCAAATTTTGGTCAAAAACCATTAAAAGTTTGATAATGTCATAGCTTTAGGGAGTGCTTTCTCACTTAAGAGAGAATCTAAATATAATAAAAAAATTAACATATTGTAATATTTTTATTATTATCGTTTGGTTATCTTTTTTACAAAACCATATTTTAGGACCCTACAAGATTTCAGTTTCAAATTTAATACGCACTTGATTTGTGTGTCTACCTTGATGTCACTTTTCAAACAACGTTCCAATATCCCGATAAATCCCTTCATGGTGCCATCTTAACTCATCATCTGAATATATCCAGTTGCTCTCAGGCAGGGTCCTTTTAATCTCCTGCAATCTAAACTGCACAATGCATTTTTTTAGTTGAAATGTTAAAAAGGTCTCGTATAACGACAAGTGGCCGAGTTATGGATGCGGATTTGTTGGCTAACAATTTTGTTTGTTATAGAAACTAATTTAGTTCTTTTCTCTGAAACCCGCCATGTGCGTTATACGTCTTTGTTGGAATAGTTTTTTATTTTTTCTTATAAATATCTGTAAATTTATAATTATTGCTTGGACTCCATAAAATCATTAAATGAGCTCCTTCTCTTTGTTCCACTCCCTCCATTATTAAATTTCCTGAAGAGGTTAGTCCAATTTCATATTTCCGAATTTCATAATCTCCAAAAATCCAAGGAATTCCGTGTGATCTAAAGTTCTTGTTTTTTAAAAGTAAAAAACCATCCTTTTGTAATTTATATTTCACAATTTTGGATTCGATTTCTTGTTGGTTTTTTATAAATGAAAATCGAATTTCTTTACTATTTAGAACTTCTATTTTTATGTCAGAAATTGTATCTTTTAGTTTTGTTGATGTCAACCTTCCAGAAAGAGTGAGGTGTTTATGTTTTTCAGAATTTTCAGCAAAATTGCTATATATTCCATTTATTTCCGCAATATTTTTTTCCGTTAATTGTTGGAAGTTTTCAGACTCAATTTTTGGAAATGATGCACAATTTATTAATAGAAGATAAATTCCAATTATTGTCAATTTTTTTATCATTTCGTTTAATAGTTACACTGTTTTTAAATTATAGCCAACGTGTTCATGAATGGAACTTTGCGTGTTTGGGAGCGAGGATTTTCCGAAGGACACGAGCCTAGCGAACTGGCGCAAGCAAAATCGGAAGCCAGCAAACAAGCAACCAACTTTGTGTTAGCTAAAACTAGCAATTTTTTATACACGGCTTTGTTGGCAGTAGTATTTTCTTTACGCTACTATAATATTGAAGTAAATTGGTTCATTTTTTTGTACTTTTAAAAGCTAAATTATTTATTTATGTCTGAAAGAGGATTTTTCGCTTATGGTAGTCAATATTCATCCTGTGGTGAATGCATTGAAGAAGCTATTCAACAAATTAATAGCACAGGTGAAGTTGTTATAAGTTCATGGGTAAGTTTGAGAAATTCAGGTCGTTTTATTATCAATGAAGTATTAGATGAAATTGATAGATGCGATTTTTTCTGCTGTGATTTAACAGGTCTAAATGATAATGTATTGTTTGAATTAGGTTACGCATTAGCAAGGAAAAAACCAGTTTTCATAATTAATGATGTTTCATATGAAGATTCTAATAAAAAGTATAAAGAATTAAATTTATTAACTACACTTGGATATACAAAATACTCTAAAACACATGATATTGTAGATGGCTTCTTTAGAGAAAAACCATATGATCCTATGGGTAATATTTGGTCAGATTTAACAAAGACAATTACGCGTGAAAAAGATGCTAAAGCTATTTTAGTTTTAAATAGCCAGACAGAAACAAATTATAATCTTGAAATTATAAATCAAGTAGATTACTTTAAACTACCAAAAATTGTAGATGACGCAAGTGAAAATGTTAATTTGCCTTTAAGCTGGTACATACAGAAGTTGTTTTCTGTACCTGCTGTTTTAATACAATTTTCTTCCCAAACAAGGTCTGGCTATGAATTGCATAATTCAAAGTGTGCATTAATAGCAGGAATGTCTGTTGGTTTAGGTTTAGAGGTTCAATTGATGGCCGAAAAACCGTATAATTCACCATTAGACTTTCGAGATTTATTAAAGAAATTTAATAATAGAGCTGAATGCGCAGAAATTGTTAAGGACTATTTGACTAATCTACAGAAAGAAATTGCTTCGCTTTTAATTAATGAAAGAGATAGAATTGATAGTAGAAAAAAATTAAGTGAACTTCAAAATTTGGATTTTGGTGAAGCAATTGCTGAACATGAAAGTAATAAACTTTATCAATATTATGTAGATACTTCTCACAGACAACAATTAATTAAAAATGAATATAATATTGTTGTTGGTAGAAAAGGTACAGGAAAGACGGCGACTTTATATTATTTGTTTGAAGATTTGATACAAGATAAAAGAAACAATGTAGTGTTAATAAAGCCAATAAACTTTGAAGTTGATGGTTTGGTTTCTTTAATGGAAGAATCTAATAGTGAATTTGAAAAAGGTTTTTTGGTAGAAACTGTTTGGAAATTTTTAATTTATTCACAAATCGCAAAATCTTTATATGATAAGATTCAAGTGAAGCCTTTGTTTGCTCTTACAGATTTTGAACATAAATACATTGAATTTATTGAATCTAATAAAAGTGTCTTTTTAACTGATTTTTCTACTAGATTGGAGGAACAAATAAAGAAATTAAAAGATAATGAAATCAGTAAAATAGGAGCAGGAAATAATAATGAATTTAGGATGAAAGTTTCAGAAATAATGCATGATGGTATCATAAATGAAATGAAAGATTTTTTCGGAACTTTGATACCAAAAAATCATAAATTAATTGTTTTAATTGATAACCTTGATAAATCATGGAAAAAAGATAAAAGATTAAACATATTGAGTAAATATATTTTAGGTTTATTAGGTGTTTCTGGTAGGATTTTTAAAGAGCTTTCATTTATAAAGTCTATACAGACTAGTATATCTTTTCATCTTACAATATTTTTAAGAAGTGACATTTTTAAACATATTCAATCAATAGCACGTGAACCAGACAAAATGGAAGTTACAAGGTTAATGTGGGAAGATTCAGAAATATTATTTAGAATAATTGAAGAAAGATTTGTAGAATTGAGTAATAACAAATACGAGAGTTCTGAGCTTTTTTCTAGATTTTTTGTGCCTGAGGTTAACGGAATTTCAACAAAGCAGTTTATTGCTAATTCTATTTTTCCAAGACCACGAGATCTAATATATTTTTGTAAAAGCTGTAAAGATACCGCAGTTTCTAGAGGTCATGAAGTAATTACTGAGGATGATGTTTTATCAGCATATAAAGATTATTCAAGTTGGATTTTTAAGTCTTTACTTGTAGAAAATAATATTTCAATTAAGCGAATGGAGGATTTTCTATTTGAAATGGTAGGAGGAAATAATATTATTGATGAAAAAATTATAAATGAGTATATGGTTAATTCAGAGATTCCAATTATTGATGATCGCGATTTAGAAAAATTTATCGATAATTTGGTTGATTTAACAATATTAGGTAGGGAAGTTCGAGTAAATGAGTTTGAATTTGAATATGATGTTGAAAAATTTAAAAAATTAAAAGCAATGTCAAAAAAGTTGAATTCAAAACGGTATAAGATTCACAATGCATTACTTCCATTTTTAGAATGTGAAGTAATTCTTTAATTTGTAGTTATTGAGCTATTACTGGCAACGTGTTCGTGTATGGAAAGTTGCGTGTTTGTGGGCGAGGATTTTCCGAAGGAAAATCGGAAGCCAGCAAACATGCAACCAACTTTGTATTAGCTAAAACTAGCAATTTTTTATACACGGTGTTGTAAAACGTTTTTAATTATCAATTTCTAGTTTTTCTATAATGTCATTAAACTCTTTTTCTATATCAAAATTAGCTAAAGTTCCATGTGGTGGCGGAATGTTTTTATATTCTGTTGGTGTCAATGTATAAACTTCAATTTCATCAATTCCGTTTTTTGAAAGTAAAGGTTCTAGCGAATTAAATAGTAAATCATTGAACTTCTTGTCGTAAATTCCTTTATCAAGTCTTGATGAGTAGCTGTATTTTTGTCCGTTAACTTTCTTTATGTCCAAAGTGTCTATGTCAAGAGCAAAAAAGAGAATTTTTTCGTCTGTTTTATTTAGAAATTCCGTTGTGATTGAGTCTTTAATTTTGCTTATTGATTTTAATAGTGAATTGTTAAATTCAAATTCAGAGTCCGAATAGGTTAGTTTTTTGAATTTTGAGCTAGGGTCAGAAAAAGTGAGATTGGTAATTGATTCATAAATAATCTCATTTCTTTGATAATTCCGATATCCTTTATAACCCAAATATGATAATCCAATTATCACAATTAGTAAAGCAAAATATCGTATGTATTTTCTGTTTCTCAAAATGTTTTACAACAATAGGATATAGACAATTGTCTATATCCACACTATGTCACTAAGATAGTAAATCTTACGAATTGTAGTTATTTCACCACAATCAATTTTATTAATTTTTTAAATACGTAATATATAATCAGAATTATTGGTAATCCAATTTGACTTTAAAAGGTTCTTTTAAACTATTGACTTCTAGGATCTTGTTTTAAGGAAACTTTTTTAGACCAGATAATATCCAAACTACAAAAATCAAACTCTTCGGTAATCTTTCCATAACAGGCATAAACTCCCATGCCGTGAATGGGATAGATGTCGACGACTTTTGTAAAATGAACAGTATCAAAATAATTTCCTTGCTGATCAACAAAGGTGCAAAACCTTAATAGCTTACCATTAGACGCCTTATGGAATCTGGTATTTACTAAAACGCCATATAGCAATACATTTTGATTAATGTATTTATGCATGTCACTTGCCCTTAAGTTTTCTTGAAAGGTTTCATCCACTAAATCAAAGTAGCCACATAATGGAAACCCAAGCAGTTCTATCTGGTCATAAGCCTCCTCAATATATGTTGTAGTTAATGAGGGTAAATTGAACTGCCTATGTTTGGGCTTAAATAATCGTGCCTGTGCTGTACCCTGTTTGCTTAGGTTCAATTTAAAAATAGCTTCCCAAAGCAACTCAGTTTTTGACCGTTGTGTAAACCTAAAAGCATCTATTCGGATCAATATGGTGATCTGTTCGATGCTAATAACAACCCTATCAATAAAATCATCCAAAGATTTAAACGCGCCATTAAAATTCCGATCTGTTAGGAATCGCTTGATGGTCAGGGATTCCAAACTTTTCAAATAACCAAACCCTAAATAAATGTCTGTGCATTTTAGTATGTTTTCGTACTCACTATGGTTGATACACGGCGGGTGTACGATACCACCACACATTTTGGCTTCATGTATATAATGTTCTGCACTGTAAAACCCACCACCATTATTTAAGACAGCCACCATAAATTCCAATGGGAAATAGCATTTTAGGTATAAACTTTGGTAACTCTCAACGGCATAGGATGCCGAATGCCCCTTGGCAAACGCATAACCAGCAAAACTTTTTATTTGGTTCCAAACCTCAAAAGTTAAGTCATCAGCATAACCTTTCTCTTTACAGTTTTTAATGAATTTTTCTTCAACAGCCATAAACTCCTCCCTCGACCGAAACTTACCGCTCATACCTCGGCGCAACACATCGGCTTCACCCAATGTCAATCCCGCAAATTGATTGGCCACTTTAAGCACATCTTCTTGATATACCATGATCCCATAGGTTTCGGGCATGATTTCCAAAAGTATGGGGTTGGCATCCTTTCGTTTTTCAGGATTGCGCTGTCTGATAATGAATTCCTTTTTCATACCAGAATCAGATACGCCTGGCCTTATAATGGAACTAGCAGCCACTAATCCCAAATAATCCTGTGTTTGAAGCTTTTGCATCAATCCACGCATAGCAGGGGATTCCACATAATATGCACCAATGGCTTTTCCTCTTTTCAATAAATCATTTATTTTGGGGTCTTTTTTGAAGGTCTCAACTTGTGTAATATCTATCGGGGGCAATTCCGGTCTGTTATATTGAATGATTTCGATGGCTTCCTTGATTTTTGCCAAGCCCCTCTGGCCTAGAATATCAAACTTAAACACCCCCACATCTTCTGCAATGATCATATCAAATTGAATGGTTGGGAAACCCTTTGGCGGCAAATCTGTGGCGGAATAGTAATGAATGGGCTTATCCAAAATCAGCACACCACAGGAATGAACACTCAAATGGTTTGGAAAGCCCCGAATGAGCTGACCATATTTTAAAACCAACGTAGACATCTCGTCCAAACTTTCTGGTGTGTAATGACCATCACTCAACTTATCAATTTCTTCTTTTGGCAATCCAAACACCTTGCCCAATTCCCTCACCACACCTCTGTATTTAAAGGTGTTATAGGTTGCCAACAACGCCACATGTTTAAATCTATTAAAAATGTATTGGGTGATATCCTCTCTATCTTTCCAAGAAAAATCAATATCAAAATCCGGTGGCGATGCCCGAAATGGATTTATAAAACGCTCAAAATACAAATCCAGTTCAATTGGGTCAACATCCGTGATACCAATGATGTACGCAACAATACTGTTAGCGCCACTACCACGTCCCACATGGATGTATCCCTTCCGTTTGGAATAGGAAATAATATCATGATTAATCAAAAAATAGGACACAAAGTCCATTGTCCGAATAGTGCTTAACTCGGTCTGTAAACGCTCTTTAACCTTGTCGTTTAGATCGGCATATCTGTTATGTAAATTATCTTCACAGAGTTTTACGAGCAATTCATAATCAGCTTCTGGGGATTCTAAATACACCTTTTGGTTTTGTGTTACCCTGTCCTTTCCAAAGCTAAAATCAATGGAACACAGATTTAATATGTTTTGAGTATTGGCAATTATTTGTGGATACTGAACGTAGGCTTTTTCTAAATCTTCAAGCGATAACATCTTATCCGTTATTTTACATTCTTCCGATATTTGAAGCTTACTCAATAAGGTGTTATTATCAATGGCTCTCAATAAACGGTGAGCATTAAAGTCTTTTTTGTTCCTAATGGTTACTTGTTGTTGGATAACCAACTTTTCCGTATAAGATTTATAAACTGAAAAAGGCAACTTTTTTAGTTCCTCTACTGAAACACCAATAAACTCATAATCCTTAAATTGTTTCTTTTCGTTTTGTAGCACCTTTTCAAAAGGATAAATAACAAGTACATCCTTAAAGTTGGGAGCGTCATTAGGAATGATTTTCTTTTGATGTGAATGTTCGGATAAAAACACGTTCAACTCATGGAAACCATCATTATTTTTTGCAATGCCCACAAATTGCTGTGAAGCACCATTCCTAAAGTCAATGCCGATAATGGGTTTTATATGAAATTCTTTGGCTTTCCGAATGAAATTCAAACAAGCAGACGTATTGTTGATATCGGTCAGTGCCAATGTTGAAATATTGTTTTTTATAGCAAGCTCAAGGAGGTCTACCTCTGAAAATGTTCCAAAGCGCAGGGAATAATAGGTATGGCAATTGAGATACATTATTGTTTTCTATGTGCCAAAATAATTGGCGGTTCCCCATTAAACGGGTTATGGAAACGCCCTATGGTTTTTGCACCCATTGATGATGCTTTTTGAATACTTAATTCACCATAGCGACTGCGTATGGTATCCATTGCATTGTAAAGGCTTAGCATTTCCTCGGTATCATCAAATAAATTAATTTGATAGTTTCCAGTCACTAAATCACTAAACTTAACACCAACCAACCGGATCAATAATCGCCGTTGGTACAGATTATCAAATAGCTCCAATATTTTAGGAATCAACACATGGTCGGCACTTGTGTAAGGGATTTTCAGTTGTTTGGAATAGGTATTGAAATCTGAATATCTAATTTTCACACTGATACAAGATGCCAGTTTATCACCCCTACGTAATTGATAAGCCAAGTTTTCCGCCATCGCAAAAACTGTGGTACGCAATTTAACCATGTCTGTGGTATCCTTACTAAAGGTGCGTTCCGTTGAAATGGATTTTCGTTCATGGAAGGGTATGAGCGGGGGATCATCCAAACCATTGGCACGTTTCCAAATAGTCCTGCCATAGACACCTAAAACGCTGGTCATCATTTCCACAGGCATTTGTTGCACTACGCTCACTTTATCAATCCCTAAATTTCTTAGGATTTGATAGGTTTTATCACCAACAGAAGGGATTTTTCTAATCGACAATGGGGCTAAAAACGATTTTTCAAAACCCGGATCTATACGTAATTGGTTATTAGGTTTTGCTTCGCCAGTAGCCACTTTAGAAACAATCTTGTTGGACGATAGACCAAACGAAATGGGTAGACCTGTCTCTTTAATTATTTTTGCTCGCATTTCAGAGGCATATTTATAGCTCCCAAAAAATTTATCCATGCCACTTAAATCAGCATAAAATTCATCGACACTGGCTTTTTCAAAAATGGGCACGTTTTCCTTGATGATGTCGGTGACTTGTTGTGAATACTTAGTGTATATGGATGCATTGCCACGAATAACGACCGCTTCTGGACACAAGCGTTTTGCCAATCGCATGGGCATCCCAGAATGAACGCCAAAACGCCGTGTTTCATAGCTACAGGCAGCAACAACACCTCGGTCACCAGTACCACCAACCAATAACGGACGCTTTTGTAAGCGACTGTCAATCAATCGTTCACAAGACACAAAAAAGGTATCCAAATCAAGGTGTAATATGTTTTTGCTCATGTAGCAAAATTAGCTACATTATATAGCAATTATTGCTTATATTTGTAGCATTATGAAAATGATTTCAAAAAACCTTCGACATTTACGTCATTTAAAAGGGCTCACACAAGAGACCCTTGCTGATGATCTTCAGGTAACACGTTCACGTATCAGCTCCTACGAAGAAGAACGTTCAGCGCCCACTATTGAGATGTTGATTAAAATCTCTGATTATTTTAAATTACCCATTGATATTTTGTTGAGAAATGACCTTACAAAAGCAACGGACTCCTCTTTTATAGACATTGGAAACCAACGCATATTGTTTCCGATCACTGTGGACAATGACAATAATAACTTAATTGAGGTCGTTCCCATAAAAGCCTCCGCAGGCTATTTGGCTGGCTACGATGACCCCGAATATATAGAACAATTGGAAAAAATAAAACTACCATTTTTGCCAACAGGCAAACACAGAGCGTTTCCCATAAAGGGAGATTCCATGTTGCCCATGAAAAGTGGTTCCTATGTGGTGGGTCGGTTTGTGGAAGATAGAAGCGATATAAAAAGTGGCAAAACCTATGTCCTTATTACCCTGAATGATGGGATGGTTTATAAACGGGTCATCAATAATATTGAATTGAATAATTCACTGCTATTGATATCAGACAATAAAGTATACCACGACTACAGCATCCCCATTGATGAAGTCCTAGAATTATGGGAATTCACATGTAGTATCAATACCCAAGAATACAGTGAACAGGAACTAAAAATAAGCAGCATCATCCATATGTTTAATGATTTGGGGGTTGAATTGAAAGCTTTAGAGAAACTGCAATAATGTACACGATTGTTGATATTGAGACTACGGGGCAAGGCAATAAAATCACTGAGATATCCATTTTCAAATATGATGGCAGCAGGGTTATTGATGAATTCACGTCCTTAGTAAACCCTGAAAGTTACATACCCGATTACATCACAGCTCTCACAGGCATTGATAATCTCATGGTGGCCAATTCACCCACTTTTTCAGAAATAGCACAAAACATTATAGCAATTACACAGGGTACTATATTTGTAGCCCACAGTGTGAATTTTGATTACAATGTGATCCGTAATGAGTTCAAAGCCATAGGGATTGATTTCACCAGAAGGAAACTGTGTACCGTACGACTCTCCCGAAAATTGATTCCGGGACACACCTCCTATAGCTTAGGCAAAATTTGCCATGCCCTTGATATAGACATCAACGGCAGACATAGGGCAAGAGGGGATGCGGAAGCCACGGTCATCCTTTTTGAAAGGTTATTACACACCGAAGATTCTGAAACCGTATTCAATGACTTTCTTAAAAAATCCTCTAAGGAAGCTACCTTACCACCACATTTACCGAGTGCTGTATTTAACGCCATCCCAAACGAAGCAGGTATTTACTATTTTAAGAATAAAAAAGGGAAAGTCATTTATGTGGGCAAGGCAAAGGATTTAAAGAAACGGGTATTGGGCCATTTTTACATTAAATCGGAAAAGGAACTTAATCTTTGCAGAGAAACGGCACACATCGATTTTGAATTATCAGGTAGTGAGCTTATCGCACTGCTTATGGAAGATACAGCCATAAAACACTACTTTCCCGAGTATAATCAAGCATCCAAAAGAACACCAAAAGCCTATGCTATTTTTAGGTTTGAGGATAGACATGGTATCATACATTTAGCATATAATACATTAAAGGCATCACCCAACCCATTACTTACTTTTTATAACATTACGGATTGCAGGCAATTTTTGGAACGTCTTTGCATCCAATTTGAATTATGCCCCAAGTATTGCCATTTGCAAGAAGGTGTCGCCCAATGTTCCCATTATTTCATTACATCCTGTAAAGGTATTTGTGTTGAAAATGAACCTGTCGATGACTACAATATCCGAGTTCAAAATGCCATAAAACATACTATTGAAAACTCTAGGGATGTTATCATCAAGGAAAAAGGAAGACATCCAGAAGAAGAAGCTTTTGTCCTCATTAAAAACAGTGTTTATTTAGGTTATGGATTTATTGATAGCTCTGAACAAATTACAACCCATGAAGCTTTAGAGGCTTATTTAGTACCTCAAAAGAATAATGTGGATGTGCAGAAGATTTTGCGGAGCTATTTGTTTAACAGTTCCCATAAACCAACTATTGTTGATTTTTACCCAAACCCGTTCTAATATTTCGATAGATCCATTCAAAATTCAATTGAGAGACAACCACGTTAATAATACGTAAAGCGTCTCACTTTGGCAATATATTTCGCCAGTCTTATTACTTGGTGGCTATAACCATATTCATTATCGTACCACACGTACAAAATAGCATGTTTTCCATCTTTCCTTACTATGGTAGCCTTACTGTCATATATGGAAGGAGCGGAACAACCTACGATATCACTGGATACCAGCTCATCACTCAATTCATATTTTATCTGTTCCACAAGAGCGCCATCCAATGCCGCTTTCTTTATGGTAGCATTCATGGTCTCCAAAGTGGTTGCCTTTTTTAGCTCTAAGTTCAAAATGGCCAGTGAGCCATTTGGTACGGGCACGCGGATGGCATTGGAGGTTAATTTTCCCGTTAGGCTTGGCAACACTTTTGAGGCTGCCTCGCCAGCTCCTGTTTCGGTAATCACCATATTTAAGGCTGCAGCCCGACCCCTACGGTATTTGGAATGAAAATTATCAACCAAATTCTGGTCATTGGTATAGGCATGAATTGTTTCCACATGGCCATTTTCGATACCATAGACATCTTCCACAACCTTTAAAATAGGCGTTATGGCATTAGTGGTACAAGAAGCAGCCGAAAAGACATTGATTTTATTTACGTCATTCCCAAGATGGTTAATACCGTAAACGATATTGGGAATGCCCTTCCCTGGTGCCGTCAACACTACTTTATCGACTCCAATGGCATTGAAATGCCTTTCCAAGGTCTCTTTATCCCGAAACACCCCCGTATTATCTATCACCAAGGCCTTTTCTATACCATACTTGGTATAATCGATATCCTCTGGAGACTTGGACGTAATCATCTGTACGGTCGTGCCGTTAATGATGAGGGCTTTGTTTTTTGTATCAGCGATCACGGTTCCCATAAACTGTCCATGGATGGAATCATTTCGCAACAATGCAGCCCTTTTTTCTAAAATATTGGCATCTAGGGCATCACGGGTCACAATGGCACGAAGCCGTAATTGGGTACCCCCTCCGATATTAGCCATAAGGATCCGAGCCACCAAACGACCGATCCGACCAAAACCATACAGTACCACATCCCTCGGTTTGATAGGTTCCATTGGGTTACCTGTCCCAAATTTGTCAATTAAAAACCCTAGAGGATTACTTGCCTTGGTGTTTTCCAAATTAAATTCATACGCTAGTTTGCCTATGTCCAGTTTAGCCGGTGGCAACCCATAGACAACAATCGCTTTGGCTATTTCCAATGAATCATAAATGGACAGTGGTTTTTCCAGAAATTTTTTGGCATACTCGTGCAAACCTAAAATCTGACTGGAATTTTTGTCCATCAACTGGTTTCTGAAAAAGACCAGTTCCACGGATTTATCATAATAAAGATCATTAACGATTTTGATGAATTCAATGGTAGCCTTCATTCTGTTGGTATGTACCAATAATTGTTTTTCGTACGGATGCGTATTCATTCTTATTTTGATTAATATTCAGATGTTCCTTCAATGGGTATAGGTTGCTTTACAAAATTATGCGACCCGCCTTATACTAAATCAAACCAAGTTTTGGTGATATGTTCCTGCTCATGGTCTGGTTTCAAATTTATATAATCATTTTTGAGGGTATCATACACATAGTCCTTACCCCAAACCACATGATTGGCTGCTACAGCCTCTATGGCATCACAGATGGCATCTATTTCAAGGTTTGTCATGGTTGGGTGGATGGACATCCGCACCCAACCCGGTCTATCGATCAAGCATCCGTCCATAATCTTTTTCTCGATGGCCTTGGACAAAGGCTCATCTAGCCGTAACAGGTAATGTCCATAAGTACCGGCACAGGAGCAACCTCCCCTAGTTTGGATGCCAAAACGATCGTTCAATAGTTTTACGATAAGGTTATAATGGCACCCCATGACATGGAAAGAGAAGATTCCCAGGCGCTCGGTATGTTCCCCTGCCAAAATGTGGAGATTTGGTATGTTTTTGAGTCTATCGAACACCTTGGAATTGATGTCTTTTTCCCGTTTGAGTATGTTATTCACCCCCATTTGTTCCTTGAGCCGTATGGACAGTGCGATCCGTATGGCCTGTAAAAACCCTGGTGTACCGCCATCCTCCCGGGTTTCAATATCATCTATATAGTCGCGACCGCCCCAAGGATTGGTATAGGACACGGTGCCACCACCTGGAATATCGGGCACCAGATTCCTGTAAAGTTTTTTATTAAAGATAAGGACACCTGAAGTGCCAGGACCACCCAAAAATTTGTGTGGGGAAAACGTGATAGCATCCAAATAGGCCTCTGGATCTTCAGGGTGCATATCTATAGCCACATAAGGTGCCGAACAGGCAAAGTCCACAAAGCAAAGGGCATGGTGGGCATGGGCAATTTTGGCCACTTGGTGGTAATCCGTTTTTATGCCCGTTACATTGGAGCACGCCGTAATGGCCACTATCTTTAATGGATGGGATTTATGGGATTCCAATAGGGTGTCGAGGGATTTCATCCCGATCAGTCCATCCTCAGCATGGGGTATGATCTTTACAATGGCAATGGTTTCCAGCCAGGATGTATGGTTGGAATGGTGTTCCATATGCGATATGAATACCATTGGTTTTAAATGATCCGGGATTTGGGTGAAGGGCATGAGCTGCTCCGATATCTTTAGACCCAAAAGCCGTTGTAATTTATTAATGGCACCGGTCATCCCCGTCCCTACCGTTAACAGTACATCATCATGGTTTGCATGGACATGGGTTTTGATTATTGCTCTTGCGCAATGGTAGGCTTGGGTCATGGACGCTCCAGTTATAGAGGTTTCCGTATGGGTATTGGCCACAAAAGGACCGATGGTATCCATTAGTTTTTCCTCTATGGGTCTATACAGCCTACCACTCGCTGTCCAGTCCGCATAAATAATCCTTTTTTTACCATAGGGAGATATGAATTCTTGATCAATCCCGATAATTTGATCCCTGAACTGCTTAAAATAAGCTTCCAAATCAGATAGTTCCGTATTGGATTCCACGATGTTCTCTATACTATTGCTGCCCATATACTTTTACTACTGTATATCCATTCTTTGGTTTGTATTAGGTAAAACTATTTTATAGCTATTAAGAATTTTATTTTTCAAAAATAATCAAAATAGAACGATAAAATTATCAAATATTTAAAAAAAATACAATATCACTAGCTAAAATGTAATTCAACATGATTTAACTTTAGAAAAGACCCTTTAAAATAACCCCTTAATATCCCGATAAATCCCTTCATGATGCCATCTCAACTCATCATCGGTATACATCCAGTTGCTCTCGGGTCTGGTCTTTTCTATTTTTTGCAATCTAAACTGAACCTTCCGATCCTTACCATCCGCAAAAGCCACAAACTCACCTTGCCTCAATCTAAAGAATATCCCGGCACGTCTTTTTGACACTTCCTTCTCTCCTTTGGTAATGCGACTTTCCAAAGTCAAGCCACTGCTCCTACTGATGCTTTTGGTGGGTATTTTAATGATTTCAAAAAACTGTTCATAGTATTTTGCGGTATCCGGGTCATTGACCTTTCCAAAAAACTGATAGGACAGATTACTTAAAATAGCCTTACTGGCCTTGTCACCATAGAGCATATCATTCTGGATTTTATCCTGCATCACATACATGGTAGCAATATCATAACTTCTGAGCGTTGCCGGAATGCGGTGCATGTTGGGCAGTTTTATGGTCGGTGCCTCTTCCATAAGCACAAAGGCAGATTGTTGGTTTCTAAAACTCATTTGTTTGATGACGGTATGCATGATGGTGGCTATGATGGGCGCATAAGCCGATTCGTATTTTGGATTATTGACAATGGAGATGACCGACGGATTATCAATGCTATTAATATTCAAGGGAACACTATCTACCGATAGCACCATGAATAGCTTTTGGGAGCTAATTTTCTTAAAGGCATTGGCCAGGGTACTTTTAACCCCGGCGGTCTGCTTTTCGGATTCGATGCCATTAATAAAGGCACTCGCCATACTTTTTGCGGTCAGATTGGAACTTAGGAATGCCACCAACTTTTTGGTGGACATGCTCTGGAAAGTGGCAATGACATGGGGCAATGTGCAGTAATTGGGATAGTCGGTCCTAAGTTTCCATATCAGCCCAGCCAACAGACCTTCCACGGCATCGTTAAAAAATCGTGACGTGGCGTTGTTCTGTTCCCCTTGTTCCAATAAATTTTCCACAAGTACCCGTGACAGCTCGTTGACGCTCTCCTCATTGGGCAAATAGCGTGGTGCAATGGGATTGACCTTGTGGTGGATGCTATCAAATGCGATGGTATAAAATTTCACCTGTGTGTTGTCCTTGAATAAGGGATAGGCGATTTCAGTCAGTTCAAAATCCTTATAGTCATGGATGATACCACAGAAATGATGCCTGCTTAAGTGTTGCAAGAGGTTATAGACCACACTTTCCGTTTTTCCACTGCCAGCCGATCCTATGATGGAAACGCCCCGTTTCAGGTTATCCAGTTTTAAGCTCCCATTTTTAAGCTTAAAATGCACCTGGTACTTTTTATGGATGGTGTTTTGATCCTGCATCAAAACCACATACAAGAGCATCCCCACGAAAAGCATGCCCATGAATACATACACTATGTTAAAACCACTGACCATAATTATATCCCTATGGAACCCGATTCGATGGCCTTGCCAAGACCATGCTTGATTTGCTTGATGGCTTTGAGTACCAATTGCACCTTATTCGTTGGAATGTTCATAAGCGGTGAGTGCAGTCCAGATTTACCTAGTAGTTTCAGGGCGACAGCCTTTTCATTGGTCGGCAGTCCAAGAATGTTGATATAATACTGTTTGGGTTGTTTGACCAAAGTCTTTCTGGCTTGATAGGTTTCCACATAATTACGCTTATAGGCAAATAATGTATCGAAGGTGGTTTCAGAGTTTTTAATGAAGGTGTCCCTGTCGAAGCCACGCTTTACGGTTTTGCCGTTCATCACCACTTCAGAGGCCTTGTATTTGCTTCCCGGGGACAAGCTATATTGGTTGGATTGGTCCTTTCGACTGACGATGATATGGATATGCGATTGAGATCCCTCCTTGGCCATGCCCTGAGTAATCATGTTGCCATTCAATTGATAGGGTGCTTCCAGTTTCAGTTGCTTGATCTGTTGCTCCTTCGTTTGGATGTCCCCTACCAATGTGCCATTTTTGATCTGTTGTATCTCATGGCGCAACGCCACAATTTTTCCATGGTAAGGCGCGTTTTCCCGAATGGCCTTATCCGTGCCCTTATAGATGCGTTCATGTTCAATCTTGGCATAGTATTTAATATCATCCACATTGATTGGCCTGCCTTGGATGTCCCGATTAAAAGATTCCGCATAGACTTTCATGACGTCACGCGTATATTGCTTTAAAGCCTCTGAATGGTTGCTTAGGTGATTCAGCTCCTGTTGGCTTGGGTTTAGGGTGATGGAATAGAATTTGGGCTCGGTTTTTTTAAGCTTGGCGGTATTGTTATCAATATCCCGAATGACTTCCTTACTGGAAATTTGGTCGCCATGTTGGTTAAAAAAAGGCTCTAGGTCCTCCATGGATTTGTCTTCATTTTCCTTTTCGAGATAGGCAACAAAATCCGCAACGCTCTGATTAAAGTTATCGCCCAGTTTCTGTGGGGTTATGGTGATGTACATGTTCTAATTTTTGTTTTAAGATTTCAAGGGATTCCTTGGTGATGTTCAAGCGGTAATGCCCGATTCCGAAATTATTCCGAACGAACTTAACCTTTTTAAGCAGTCCCTTGGTCTCCTGTTTTAAGTCATTATAGGCCTCCTGTGTTTTGTAATAGGCATTTTTATAATGGTCGCGTTCCTCATTGTCGGTAAGCAGCTTGGGCATTCCAAAATCAAAAACCTCATCATCATCCTTCTCCATTTGGGACATCTGTTCAAATAGGGTTTGCAAAATGGCCGTGGTCGGTTTGTGGTGCATTTTCTCAATGTTCTTTATTATGGCAATGACGGCATTGGAGCGTTTTATGATTTGTCCCTTTAAGGAGGCAATGGTCTCGCCAAGATGATCTTCGGGTGATACGCCATTATTCTCAAAAAATTCTACCATAAGGCGCAGGGCCATGGACTGCGATTTTGCAATGCTTTTGCAGTAGTTCCTGAATTTTTTGGCTACGGATGTTTTGATTTTGATGGTCTCAAACCGCTCCCTTTCATATCCCTGGTCCATTTTTTAGTAAAAAATTTGTTGATTTTATTGGGCTGCGGTGCTTTTTTAGTAAAAAACCCCTTTGCCCCTTATATTTCCAATCCCTTCAATCCCTTTGTTTATAAGGGATTGCGTGAAAAATCGATTCATGTAACGCCGCGTAGCGTGTTACCCTCTTGCTTTTCCTTTTTGTCCCGTCAGGGACAAAAATGTATCACACGACCTGTCTTAAAAAGCTGGTCGCCCTTGTTCTGTATACCATTGGATTGTACGGGCTATGGGAACGTCAAATCAAAATCGGATGCCGTACAAAAAATGCTTCCATGTAACCAAATAAATATATTGACAATATTGCCAACATGAAAACGTGTGTTGTTGCCAAATGGACTGGTTTGGCATCAAATTGTATGGAAATGCTATTTCGGGGATTTCAGAGCGTCAGATACTCTCGGAATGACAAAAAAAAAGACTCTTTTTCAAGAGCCTTTTTAAGTTGGGGTTCCAAGGGTCAAGTTTCGGATATTGATTGTTCCTTCGAGTATTCATACCTGAAAATCCATAGGTTGATCACCAGTGAGAAGGATTTTTCCACGCCCGGTTTTTTGGTAACACTTTTGTTTTGGTGCTTTCCTGCCTGGATTTCGAGTAATTTTTTTACCGTTGTTTTCATAGGACATGGTTTTATGTTATTAATTATTTGTCGGCGCCTCCGTCCTTCCCAAAAATTTCAGCTCAAAAGGAAACGGAATAAAAAGTGAGGCACGAACGGCTTTATGCCGTAGTCTTTTGATGGGAATATTTTTGAAGGACTATCTTGCGGTCAAATAAGTGATGGGTTTTCCTCGGGCTATGGATGTAGTTTACAAAAAGTCAAGTCCCTATTGATTTTTTCGGGGTTCGATCCTCCGAAAAAATCACGATTCGCCAAAAAAAAAGACCCTTTGCTGGCAAGGGTCTTTCTAGGTGTCCGTAGTGTTCAGATATTGAAAATATACTTGTAATTGTATAAGTTCCGTATCGCTTCTTCTTCCAACAGGGTTTGGTAATTTACAAAGTGTTCCCTGGCATAGTTCTTAAGTTCCTTACCAAACCGCTTTTCCACATCCTTTTTGGACATGGAAAGCAAACGCTCTTGGGTCTCGTTGTCGAGGTTGTTATAATTCAAATAGACCATCGTTTTAAATTTTGGATTGCTTACAGGTCGTATAGGCCTGGGTCAAAACCATCGGGATAATCCCCAAGGTCTTGCCCATCTTCCAACTGGATTTCAAATTCCGTCCTTTCCATATCAATATTCACTGGGAAGCATGAGCGTATTATTCACAAAGTACATCCGTAATTCATCCAGTGGAAAATCCGTTACGTTATAACGGTGCGTTTCCAAAATGGTTTCATTGCCATCCGTATAATTGATGATGGCCTCACAGCCCTTTTGCTGCCTTTCCGATTCCGATAGACGCTTAAAATCGATGGTTATAAAATAGCTTTTATCCATAAGGCTCTTGGCGATTACCGAGGCATCAGTTACCAGCCAAAAACAGCCTGCTCTTTCTGCCAAATAGTGGATACCGTCCGTGAACCGTGTCCGTATCAATGGCAATTGGAAAAATTGGGTCGTGCCACAAAATTGTTGCAGGCTATCCTGTAATGCTTTATTTTTGTCGTTCATTGTTTCCATTTTTAAAGTAATGTGAAATAGTTAAAAAAGAGGGTGTTAGGTAAAAGGGAACACCCTCTTCATTTTAAATTATTCGGCACTTCCCAAAAGGAGCAGTTCACCCACTACCACTTCGGTAACATAGCGTTTTATGCCGTCCTTGTCCTCGTAACTTCTGGAGGTCAATTTGCCCTCAATGGCTATCTCCTTGCCCTTGGTTACGTAGGTCTCGATAATGTCAGAGGTCTTGCCCCATGCCACGAGGTTGTGCCAATCGGTGTTGGTCTGTTTTTCCCCCTTGTTGTCCTTGTAGGATTCATTGGTTGCCAATGACAGGCGGGCAACTTTCTTCCCGCTCTCCAAAACGGTAATGGTTGGCTCCTGTCCAACGTTCCCGATTAACTGTACTTTGTTTCTTAGTGTACTCATAAATAAAAAATTTAAAGCCTGCCTTGTCGGCAGACAGGGTTCATACTATGCCCCCTTTTGTTCTAAAATGGTTTGCATTTTAAGGGGTGCGTTGTTCGATTTCCTCAAGCGCAGCACCATGGATGGCGTGGGTTTTGTCAAGACTTTTGGAAAACAAATCAGGAGTGTCTGCGACGTAGCAAAATCCTTGGATTTTCAAGGAAGTAGATACCTTATTTTTTTTCAAAACCCCGCAAGGTCTTGACAAGTTCCACTAGGACATTAGCAATGCTTTTAAACGCATTTGCGACCTGAGTGTACAGGCAGTTAAGCGACGGGAGCAAATGGGTTTATATTAGCAGTGCTTATGCCCTGCCTGTTTTTCGATGCCCCGAAAAATAAGACAGGGCGCCATACATTATAAACCCCTTAAAATGTGCAGGGCAAAGCTTCCGTTTTTAAGAATTATCGAGCAAAGGCCCAAGAAGGATTTGCCGTTAATTCTGTTAAGAAAACGGAAGCTTTGCCCTTCCGATTACAAGCGGACTTAATTCACGGTTTTGGCTTGGGAACGGAGCCCTTCGGCTACGCTCAGGACAGGCTATACTTCCCAGAGCAGCGGTAAGGGGTAGCGAAGTGGAAAGCCAAAACGGGGGATTGTGTCCAAGACTTTTTTAGGAAAGCTCTTTGCCCGAAATGAAGCTTTTCGCGAAATGTAGTGGCAATGTGCTGAACGGTTTATAAATCGGGTTATACTATTGGAGTAGTATTTAAAGCGGACTTGACCTTAAAGATGGAGATTGGAATGGAGTTTGAACGCTTCCCGAATTTTCTCGGGAACAAGTGGGCAAGTGGAATGGAAATCGGAATCTTTGAGGTTGTGTCCAAGATCCTTTCCCGAAGCGCTTTTCCCGAAATGGAGCTTGTCGGAATGCAGGGGAATGGGCTGAGGGCACTATTTAAACTACCACTTTCTGAACGGCATATAGCGTGAGGGGTAGAAGCGGCATCCTTTTGTGGCCCCTTAGATCCACAAAAGATATAGCGGATGACCCGGTCCGCTTACATTTTTGCGGAGGCTGTTGTGCGTGGGCAGAATGCGGGCGGTGACACGCCAAATAAAACTAAATGCTGTAAATCGGAGGTGTTCAGCGATATTTTATTAGCAATGATATAGACGCAAATTATTTTTCATTCTGCCCATCTACCTTTTGATAGACCCGTAACGCAGGGCATCCATTATGATTAAAAAAGAAAGCCCACTCTTGCGAGCAGGCTTTCACATTTGAAGGCATTAATTTCATTAAAGTTCAAATTGTACAATCTGTTCCTCAATCACTGATTTACGTACTTCCAAAGTGGAATCTGCTCCTTGTGGCGTATTGGCTTCCGATAAATAATTAAACTAAATCCAGAGGTGGTGTTTTACCAAAATGAATAAGTAAAATTTATATTAACCGAATATTTGATATTGCTGCTATTAACATCATAAGGTTTGGTAATACCATCACGATGTCTAAAAACAAAAACACCATTAGTAGCATAATTATACATGTTAGCGCCTATAAAATTGCTCCAATTTTTGGTCGTGCTAAATTGTGTCCAAACCTCTAAACCTAAGATCCTGATTTTACCTACGTTGGTATACGCACTATTTAAATTACTATCAAGCATGACCCCATTATTTTCATAGCAACACATGATTATAAATACGCTCCAATTGATTCATCATCCTTTGGCATCCTTTTCTTGATTTCCCTTCCACTTTTATTTCTATGACTTTCTTATTATTTTCATCATTAAAACTCTTAATAAGAAACCATCCATTGGGAAAATACACTTTCAGAATGTCTGATTCATCTTTAAGGTATAAATCAAATTCTCCACTAACCCAATTAACCATCCTATCATAAACACCATGGTTTTTAATAATTTCCACTTTTTTAAGGCGGAAATGAAATATTGGATCATCAAAAGTTTCTATATTCTTATCTAATTTATTTTTTAATGAATCCATTTTACCTTGGTTTTAAATATTAGTAATGCCACCTCACAAAAGCCTCCATAGCAGCATAGTGTGACAAGCCTAATTCATGGTACAAATTGGCAGTTTCATTGTTTCTGTCTTCAGCACGTTGCCAAAATTCCCTACTATCACTACCTTGAAATACCACTCCGTCTTTTTGCGATTGATGCTTGAAAATACCTTTTCGTTTTTCCAATACTTGGTCGGGCCCCATAGGTACGGCCATTTCAATTTCATCAATGCCCCATTCTTGCCATGCGCCTCTGTATAACCAAACCCAGCAATCGTTCATGAATTTTTTAGGTTTTAATTGTTTTACGGCTTCAAAAATAGCGTCCAAGCATACTTTATGGGTGCCATGAGGGTCAGCTAAATCGCCAGCGGCATATATTTGGTGCGGTTTGATTTTCTCGATTAAATCTGAAGTTATTTTTACATCAGCTACACCTATAGGATTCTTTTTTATGGCACCTGTTTCATAAAATGGCAATTCCATAAAATGTATCTGTTCATCTGGAATACCGATAAAATGGCAGGTTGCACGTGCTTCTCCTTTTCGTATCAATCCCTTTATATGTCTAACCTCTGGTGTATCAATTTCACTGGATTTTTTGTTCTTTAAAAATTCAGCTGCTTTTTTATAAATAGTTTCTGCTTCTGCACTT
This sequence comes from Confluentibacter flavum, assembly GCF_002843175.1. Classification (GTDB taxonomy): domain Bacteria; phylum Bacteroidota; class Bacteroidia; order Flavobacteriales; family Flavobacteriaceae; genus Confluentibacter; species Confluentibacter flavum. Next base: position 33,274 of record NZ_PJEO01000051.1, on the reverse strand, counting down.
TCTATTCCAAACTTATCATTGTAATCACATACAAAACTGGCAAAACGCAGTGCTTCATCATCTGCAACAGCAATGTTTCCAGAAGTTTGATAACCGACATGCACTTCGTGCCCCTGTTCATGCAAACGTTTAAAAGTACCGCCCATACTGATAATATCATCATCGGGATGTGGACTAAATATGATCACACGTTTTTTTGCGGGTTCTGCACGTTCCGGTCGTTTGCTATCGTCGGCATTTGGTTTGCCTCCAGGCCAACCTGTAATGGTATTTTGAAGCTTGTTGAATATTTTTATATTGATGTCGTAGGCAGGTCCAGAATCAGCCAATAAATCGCTCATACCGTTTTCTATATAATCGGCATCGGTAAGCATTAAAATCGGCTTTTTTAAATAAAGTGCTAAGGACAAAACCGCTTTTCTTATAAGTTTATCCGTCCAAACAATTTTTTCAACTAGCCAAGGTGTATTGATGCGGGTAAGTTTTGAAGCCGCTGCTTGATCTAATACAAAGGTGGCATTGTTATGCTCTTGCAGATAGGATGCGGGCACTAAATTGGTTACCGTATCTTCAACCGAAGCTTTTATGATATTGGATTTTCCTTCTCCCCAAGCCAATAAGATGACTCTTTTGGCTTCCATAATCTTTTTCACTCCCAAAGTAATAGCCGTTCTTGGGGTATTCTCCAGTCCAGAAAAATCACCACTTGCCGCCACTCTTGTTATATGGTCTAAAGCCACCAAACGGGTTCTAGAATTTTGAAGTGATCCAGATTCATTAAATCCTATGTGTCCATTGCCTCCAATACCCAGTATCTGTAAATCCATACCGCCCAGGGCTTCTATTTTAGCTTCGTAGCCATCGCAATACCCAGCAATGGCTTCTTTTGATAATAATCCATCGGGAATATTGTAGTTTTCTGGTAAAATATCTATATGATTGAACAATTGTTCTTTCATAAAGCGCACATAGCTATTTACAGAATCTGGTTCCATGGGGTAATATTCATCTAGATTAAAGGATACTACATTTTTAAAACTTAATCCTTCTTCCTTATGTAAGCGAACTAGTTCCGCATATAATCCTTTAGGCGAAGACCCTGTTGCTAAACCTAATATACAAGGTTGTTTTTGTGCCTGTTTTACCCTAATTAAATTTGCAATTTCTTTTGCAACAGCTTTTGATGCCATAGTAGAGTTTTCAAAAACGATGGTACCTATGTTTTCAAATCTTTTCTCGAATCCTGTGGCTTTGTCTATACTACTCTTTAACATGGTTATAATCTTTAATGTTTGTTTTTAATGTTCTTTCCTAAAATATTATCTAACACCCATGAAGTATGCAATGCAGTACTTCCTGTTGATGGGTGTTTGGATTCTTGAAACAAATGGTTTTTTATGTTTTTAACATGGAATAATTGAATGTTTTCAGGATTTTCAATATTGACACTTTCTTTAATACTTCCATAATCCAATACAATCGGTACTTCTTCAAAAACGGAGAAGCTTATTTTTCCGTTATCTCCATAAATTTGAACAAGGTCTTCTCTTTTTTCAGTTCCAAAATTCCAGCTACCTGAACCTGTTACTCCAGATGTATGAATCCAACTTCCTGTGATGGCATCCATAGCCGCATATAAACCTTGCTGATTAATCGCTATTCCATTAGCTTCTTTAATGCCTCCCAATAAATGAATGAATAAATCCATGCCATGAGATGCTAAATCATCAAAATAACCTCCGTAAGCAATATTAATATCAGTACGCCAATTATATTCTTTTGACAAATCGATTGTATTTGCTGGCTTGCTTAGATGCCAATATACATGTCTTACAGTTCCTATTTTATTTTTTTTAAGCCATGATTTAACCTGTTCAAACCTTGGAAGTGACCTTCTATAATAGGCAACAAATAATGGAATATTTTTTTCTTCAAATGCGTTGTTAATCAGTATACACTCGTCATAACTTGGTGCCATAGGTTTTTCAATACAACAAATTTTACCAACAGCCGCTACCTTAAGGGCATAATACATATGGGAATCTGGTGGAGTTGCAATATACACTGCATCCACTTCAGTGTCGTTAATCAAATCATCTGCGTTATCATAAAATTTAGGTACACCATGTCTTAAAGCATAATCTTCAGCTTTAGTAACATCACGACGCATCACGGCATGTAATTTAAATCCTTCTACTTTTTGATAAGCAGGCCCACTCTTGACCTCAGTCACACTTCCACATCCAATAATTCCCCATTTAAATATTTTTCCCATCCTTTTCCCAAAACTATAATTTCAATATTTTTAAAAATTTTATAAAATTTATTACTTCATTAATTATTTTTTTGACCAACTTTTGTATTTATGGCCCCAAATGGCAAAAAACAGAATCAAAGCATAGCATGGTATTAAAATCCAATAACTAATTGTAGCAGATGATGCTAATGCTTCAGATTCATTCATACCATTTTTTAAAAGTTCTACTTTATTAGCATCTACTATTCTACCATATAAAGGCGGAATGATGGCTCCACCCGAAATAGCCATAATGAGCAAAGCAGAAGCTGTTTTAGTAAACTTGCCCAAACCCGCTAGCGTCAATGGCCAAATGGCAGGCCACACCAAAGCATTGGCAACCCCTAAAGCAGCCACGAACAATACAGAAGTAAAGCCTGTGGTATTTAAAACACAAATGCTGAATATAATACCTAAAATAGCACTAGTTATTAAAGCTGTTTTTTGTTTAAGATATTTTGGAATTAAAAACACACCCAAAGCATAGGTTGCCACCATAGCCATTAACGTATAGGTTGTAAAGAACTTGGCTTCTTCACCAGTAAACCCTAAGGATATACCATAGGCAATAATAGTATCCCCTGCAATAACCTCTGCTCCAACATACACAAACAACGCCAAAACGCCCAACCATAAATGTGGAAACTGAAAAATACTGGTTTTTGTGCTTTTCCCTACAGCTGTCACTTCTGGTTCTTCGGCTTCTACGTGAGGCAACGGCGCTTTTCTTATCAATACCCCTAAAAGAAATAGAACAATTGCCATAACCAAATAGGGCAGAAAAACACTATCAGCCATCGTATCCAACAGGATTCCTTTTTCCTCAATGGTAGCCGTTCCCAATTTTTCTTTGACCTCGTCTATTCCTGACAATAACAAGGCTCCAAAAATCAAAGACCCTAATGCACCTGCCGTTTTATTCGCTATCCCCATAATGGCAATTCGCTTTGCTCCACTTTCAATAGGGCCTAAAATGGTAATATATGGATTGGCTGCTGTTTGTAGCAAAGTCATTCCAACACCTTGAATAAAAATACCGGTTAAAAACACCCAATACGTTCTGGCTTCTGCTGCTGGAATAAATACTAAAGCGCCAATAGCCATTATTATTAATCCTAAAGACATCCCCCTTTTATACCCTATTTTATTTAAAATATAAGAAGCCGGCAATGCCATAACCACAAAAGAGATGTAAGATGCCGAAGCAACTAAATAGGATTGAGCATCGGTAAGCTCATTAATAGTCTTCATAAAGGGGATTAATGCTCCATTAATCCATGTTACAAAACCGAAAATAAAAAATAAGCATGCAATAATAATTATGGGAATTGTGTACTTTGCTTGAGTTGATAATTTTTGTGAATCTGACATATAGTTGAGTTTAAATATTAAATAACATCTACTTTTATTAAAAACATATTTCCATTATTTGTTGAATTTCATCATGTTTCCCTTCAAAACTTTTAACCAATTTGAATTGATTTTTTACACGATCTAAATGATGTTCTTGATAATTTATTTTATAGTAATTATGGCTCAACTTCATTTTTTTTACATTTAATATTCTCTTACCAAATTTTCAAAGTCAAGAAAAAGTGATTTGCCGTTCATATTGATTTTTAAAGTTTCCGCTTTCCTTTCAGATTTAACATAGGGTGAATCAAAATGATGATAGTTTGTGTTTATATTCTTTCCATTCACATTAAAATTAGAATTATATTTTAATTCATATTTATTACCATTAGAATAATAATATAATTCAAGATTATTCTCTTCAAATTGTATTTTATTGTTTCTAATACGGTTTACAAAGTCCTCAAAAGAACCATCTTGTGTTTTTGAACCTGCTTCTGTAATCCAAAATGTAATTCTCCCTTTTTGGATTATGTCATCCTTTGTGCCCTCTCTGTATTTAAATCCATTTGTTCCTATTAATGCACAATAGGCTTCTCCCTTTTTTCCAAAAACATAGTTACCAGCCAACAAAATGGTATCAAATTTCTCTTCGGGAAAATATGCGTGGGTGTAGTTCAATAATTCTTTTTCCATCATTCCCTTTTTGCTAGGAATATTATATATCGAAAGATTTACATTTTTTTCTTGAACGGAATGAGGAAGATGGCCATATCCTACCCAGTAATTAGGTGAATGTATTTTAACATCTTTTTCAACTGCTGGATGACAATGATAAATTGCAAAATGATTGCCTATATTCATACCAGAGATATGATGCTGGTCTGCGTAGTCACCTACTTGGTAGTTTTGTACGGTATATAATGAATAGTCCTTTGTTTTATACGTATAGGTATTACCCTTTTGAATAGCTGTGCCATTATATTGAGGGTTAATTAGCTTCACAACGAATGGTTCAAGATGTAAAAATCTTAAAATGGAGAAATCAAGCACCTTAAACTCACTCAAAAAATCATTGGAAAACATACGGTTTGAGCGTATATGTGACAGTGAATTTCGTACTACACTTGGATTTACAAAAGCCTCCATACCCCATTGCATCATTAGGCTACGTGTATCTTTTTCATAATAGCCTTCCACCTGCAGTTCTGAAATATCAAGACCATTACTTTGTTTAATGACTACATTAGAACTATCGAGTGCAATCTCTTTTATTACCGGTGGCAATTCATATTTATCTGTAAGCATTAACCCATACATCATACCTGCGCCAATTTCCTTTCCATTGCCCCAATAATATTCAGTTAATCCTCTAAGTGATCTAGGGCCTTTACGGTTACCTTCATAGGCTCTACCACTAACAGAAACAAACATATTTTTATAGCTTTGTGTTGCTACATCATAAAAGAGCAAGTCTAATATCATTTTACTCTTCTCCGTGATTTCTTTATCCTCAGCAAAGTCTATCAGATTTATTAACGCAGCAATATCCTCTTTGTAATATACTTCCGAATAAAACTCAGTAAAACCATAATTCCATCGCATCATTAACCAATCAAGTATGCGAACTTTAGCTTTTTCCTTATGTTCACGACCTGTTAATCCACTATTGGGAAAAATAGTATTTGCATATTTTTTTCCAATCAAATATTCGGCTGATGCAAACAGAATCTGGTGGTTTTCACTCCAATAGCACATTGAGTTTTCTCCAGGCTCATCTAACCAATAACGAAAATTAAAGAGTATATCTTCTGTCTTTTTCTTATAAGCAGGGGGTATTTTGTTCTCAAATTCATAGATTATTCTAATAAGATTCACCAACCTGAAATCAGCACAGTCATATTCACTTTCAATATACTCTAATGTACCATTAAGTCGCTCCCAGTCAACATTCGTATCTCCATTAACTAAATCCCAATAGATTTCGGATTCATTAGTTTTAATGGTCTGTTTAGGTTCGACTGGATAGGTTTCATATTGTGAAATACGAATAAAATCCACTCCAATTATCACTAATAAGACAATGATAATGGACAATAATATCTTATATCTCATCTTAGTCTTATGTTGCATATCGTTTGATAAGTATCATTTTTGTCTGAATATTTATATAATTCAATAACTGTATTGTTTTTCTTGTTTAGCATCTACTTTAGGACTCATCTCTATTCTAAAAATCCCAAGGATCCATATTCATTGTTGGATAGTTTCAATATGCTTCACCATCCGACCGCGCTCCAAGACTAAAGTCTTCAACCCTCTCTCTCAAAGTTCCTTCGCTGCACAACCTTCAGATATTGCTGTGCCGATAACAATTGTGTCATACAGTTCGTTCTTCTTCATTAATAAAACTATTTTATTTCTTTAATCTTAATATCCTTCCATCTCACTTTTATTCCACCTCCTGAATGAATTTGTAAAGCGATAGAACCAACTCCTTTTCCAATTTTCTCATCAGAAATCGCAACCATTTCTTCACCGTTTAACCAAGAAGTCAATTCATTACCAACCACTCTAATTTTCATGGAATTCCATTCTCCTTCTTTTAATACCTCTTCTTTTTCAGCAGTTGGTTTAATCAGCCATCCTCTACCGTAAGATTCGTAAACACCACCAGTGTGCTTTCCTTTTGGAGCCACTTCTACTTGCCAACCAGAAACTTTAGTTCCTTCAACTGTTGAACGAATAAAAACACCGCTATTACCATTAGCTTCTTGCTTAAATTTTAAGGTTAAAACGTAATCTTTATAATGTTTGTCTGTTGCCAAATAACCATATTCCTTATCTGGGCCACTTTCACAAACCATTAAGCCATCTTCAACATACCATTTTTCAGTACCATAGTTTGTCCAACCATCTAAATTCTTTCCATTGAACAACGATTTTTTCTGGGCATGCAATTGAAATCCGAAACTGAAAACCATTACTAAACCTGTTAAAACTATTCTTCTCATTTTATTATACTTTTTTATTAATTCTGTCTTGTCCTAACCTGGTTTGTCTATAATGCCAGTTACATCATTATTCAAGCACTTCGTTTTCAGGTGAATCTTCTGGTTTCCATTGACATGCCAGTTTTTCCCCATCAATCTTTTGATAGTTTACCCCTAACCGATTCAGTCTCTTTTCATTACTAACTATCATATGGATGTGCGATTGTGAACCTTCTTTTGCCATTCCCTGAATGATCATCTGTCCATTTATTTTATTCAAGCGCAACGACATTATTTTAATATATATATATTAGCAAGCCTTCTATGTTTTGCTTTTAAAATATGATGTTTTTTATCAATAAAAAACAGGGCTGCTAATAATTTTATTACCATACATAGCATCCAGTCCCATCTGCACACAAATAGCAGTATTGGCACCAGTTGTAACATTGGAGATTGGTGTTTTATTTAAATTAATGTTATCCCTAAAATCAATTAAGGCTTGTTCGCTAGGTTCTTTATGTACTATTTCAATGGGAATTCCCATACCTTGTTCCCATTTTATTGTCGCTCCAGAAACGCCATCTAAAGTTCCCATTTCTTTTTTATTGTCCCCTTCTGGGTAAAACCATGCCTTAGCATAATCTAGTATAATAGTCCCCTTATCACCAATTACCTTTATTTTATAGCCATCTTTAGCATTGTTTGTCAGGCAAGTAAATGTTGCTTTTACGCCACTTGGATAATTGTAAATCAAGTGAATATTGTCATAAGTTTCTCGTCCATCTTTCCAATAATCAATACCACCAGTTCCCATAACTTGATTTGGCATTTCATCTAATACCCAGTTTGCAAAATCTATTTGATGCGAACAAAGTTCGGCCAGCAAACCTCCTGAAAACTCACGATACATTCGCCAATTAATAGCTCTTTCCTGCTCTGGTTTTGGAACTGGACGTCTCCAATTTCCATTGCGGTTCCATTGGCATTCAAAAGCGGTTATTTTTCCTATTTTCCCATTTTTAATAAGATCAACCACATGGGAATATAATCTGGAACTATGATATTGATGACCTGTTTGAAATATAGTGCTGGATTGGTTTGCCTTTTCTACAAGATTTTGAATACCTTCATAGCCCTTTGCCATTGTTTTTTCACAATAAACATGTTTACCAGCATCTAGCGCATCTATAGCTATTTGTGAATGCGTGCTAAATGGTGTAGATACCAGTATGGCATCAATATCTTTATTATCTAATAATTTACGATAATCATTGTAGCCTTTTGCTTTACTGTTTATTGCTTTTAAGCCATTATCCAATCTAAAAGGTATAACATCAGAACAAGCAATTGCTTTAAGGTTTTTAATTCTATTGATATTTGATATCATTCCTGTACCCCTGTCACCTGTACCAATAACACCTATGTTTAAAGTTTCGTTGGCATTTTTGAAATCAAGCATATTACCCATAGCCAATGCAGATGTACCTATAGCCGCTGAAGCTATAGACCCTTTTATTATAAATTCCCTTCTTTTCATGTATTGTTATGATTTAAGTCTTTTTTTAAATTTGATGGATAATTATTACTATTATATGATATGTGATAAATAGTAGTAAAAGTGTAAATGTTTTAACATGACAATCGTGTTTTAATAATTAATGTCTGTTCTTACAATACTCTCCTTCTTCATTTTTATATGGTGACCGGTAATTTTATGATTTATGCACTATTAAATCCCCTTATTTAATATTTTCCATCCTTAAAAATCAATATTTTCTAACTTCACTACAATTGGATTGGGCCATTTACGGTCATTATAAATTCTTTGTGCCCTCATAACCGAAATCCCAATACCATCATCAGTGTTCTTCACAATGGGTTTCGGATCTACATTGGGATTGTATTCAAGAACTAAACTATTATGTCCTAAAACTGAAATCTTGGTATTCTCGTTTGCTTTTAAAGATTTTAGGTTGAATATCTTTCGTTCACCTAAAACCCAGTCTTCTTCTTCAAGAAAGACATAAACGGTGTTCTCGTTCCGTTTTTTCATGAACCAGATATTTGACGCATTCGTCACCTTGAAAGGAACCGTATCCTCAAAGGCTTCTTGGTTTATAAACATCCACAATGAGATTTCATTCAGTTTTCCTTTTTGTTCCTGAGGAAACCTTCCTAGCTCGTCAGGCCCAAAGTTCAACAAGAAATTTCCTCCTTTAGCCCTGATCTCTATTAACTTTCGAATCACATCATTGGCCGATTTGTAATTTTCATTCGTTGGCCTGTATTGCCATTGGTCTCCAAATGTATAACATGCCTCCCACGGAGATGGAATTGCTGTATTTGGCGTTTCTTGTTCGGGGGTTTCAATGGCGCCTCTGGTCACTACAACATCTGGATCAATCTCCCAGCACATTTTGGCCAATTCTGTCTTTGCATATTGTTCCATGCCATCAAAAAATAAGATATCGATCTTTCCATAATTTGACATCAACTCCTTCACTTGTTCCTTAGCATAACTATTCAGCGCCTCATTCCTCGACGCAAGTGCCTCTGGTCTTTCCCTTGAAATCAGAGTGCCCTGTTTGTACAAAAAGTAAAAATCATCAGGAGAATAGTATAATCCTATTGCCAATCCTTCTTCCCTAAAAGCATCCACCACTTGTTTTGTGATGTCCTTTCCGTAGGGCGTATTCATGATGCTGAAATCTGTGGTCTTCGTTTCGTACATACAAAATCCATTGTGGTGTTTGGTTGTGAATACCACATATTTCATCCCTGCCAAACGAGCTGCTCTTGCCCATTCACGAGCATCAAATAAACTTGGGTTGAAGGTTTTAGGAAGCTCATTGACATAGCGATCTAGATAGTCATCTGAAGCCCCGACCATACTATGGCTAATCACCATACCTAATTGCACATCAAAGCTCCAATGTATAAACATACCAAGGCCTAGATTCGTAAACCATTCCTCACGCTCTGGTTTATTCAGGTTCAATGGTTTCTCTTGTGCTTCTAGAAGAAAAAAGCCAAAAAGAAACAGAACTAGTAATAATTGCTCTTTTAAGTTTTTCATTGTACTTTATTATTTTTTTTAATTATTGTTAATAATAGGGTCATGCCAAATATCAATCCCGTAAAGAGGTTGATTCGGTTTTATGTAATCGAATACTTAAAAACTGTCTTTTTTGAAATATTGAATTCGCCATATTAATATTCTACATTTAGTACTAAAATTTGTCTTTTTATAAAATTTCCCTCTAAGGAATCGGCCATGAATAACCTTTTTTGGATTGAAACCACATGATTCCATAACATTTCCATATACATTAGCGACCTTATATTTGTGAATTCAATTGGACAAAAGATATAATCTTATGAAAAATGCTATTGATGTAGTGCTCATTCTTTTATTTAGGTTTTGATGACATTTCCAATTTAAGAGTGCCACCTCCTACCAATTGTTCATGGTCCAATGTGTAACTCTTCATCCCATTATTATTGAAGTTTGCAGATTTTATATAGCAGTTTTCTTCCCCGTTGTTTTCAACTTCTATAACAATTCTTTTTCCTTCATAATAATCTTTGTTCAATTCAATTTCTATTCGATTAAAACTCGAGCCCGTAATTTGATAAACCGGGTTCAATTCCGTACCCGTCATTTGAAACAATCCTATTTTCATTAAAACAGCAAGTGACCCCATCAATCCCTGATCTTCATCTCCATTATAGCCACGATCAGTGGACAACTCCTCATATACGGTCTTGACGACTTGACTTACCCAATACTGTGTAAGATCAGGTCTTCCCAAATGTTGAAAGATAAAAGCTGTTTGTATAGAAGGCTGATTTCCATAGTTTATGGGTATACGTGAGTATTCTGGATGGTGCTCTTGGTCAATTGAAGTACCTATGGTAAAACCTAATTTTTTGGCTTCTTCAAATTGATGGTTGAGTTTTGCTATTGCTTTGTCATTACCACCCATAAGTTGAGCGAGACCCTCTAAATCGTGCGGTACAAACCAAGTGTTCTGAGCACCGTTTGCTTCGGAAAACCCAGCTCCATGCTTGTATGGATCATAGGGCTCAAGCCATTCGCCCATTTGGTTTTTGGGACGAACCCAGCCAGTAGTTGGGTCAAATACATTTTTATAATTTTTCGATCGGGTCATAAAGTAGTCATAGTCTTCTTGTTTCCCAAGCGCTTTGGCAAATTGTGCAAGACACCAATCCTGGTAGGCATACTCCAAAGTAAGGGATGGGCCGTTCTGATGATAGCCAAATTTCCCTTCTGGAATCGGATAGGGCACATAACCTTGCCCTATGTAGTAATTCAATCCGCCTCCCAATTTAGTCTTGTGTTCATAACCCGCCTTGTCCATAATTCCCCCGGGCATATGGTTTTTCTTTAGAGCTTCATAGGCCATCTCAAAATCAAATCCACGGATACCTTTCTGATAAGCACCAATTATAAACGGCGTACTGCTTGCCCCAGTCATCACATAAGTATAATTTCCTCCAGAAGGGCCTCTAGGCACCATGCCTCCATCCTTATAATATTGGAGAAGGGACTTAACAAAAGCCTCGGCTATTTCTGGATAAACCAGTTGCCAAAGCGTGTTAATTGTCCATTGAGCTCCCCAAAATGAATCGGAATTATAATGATCAAACAATGGCTTTCCATTCTTGGACAGAGGAAGTTGTTTAATCTTAAAGGTATCGGTTGTATTGTCTGGGTAATAGCCGTTGGCATCACTAATGGTTCGGCGACCTTGTAACGCATGCCAGAGATCCGTATAAAATCTTTGTACTTGTTCGTGTGAACCTCCTTTCACTTTTATCCTACCTAACAGTTGATTCCATTCAGAGCGGGATTCTTCCACAATTTGGTCAAAATCCCAGTGTGGCAATTCCTGATCCAGGTTAAACTTTGCATTTTTCAAGGAAGTGTATGAGAGCGCCACCTTCATCTTCACTTGTCCTTTGCTTTCGTTAAGCTTTACTAAGAATTTTCCACCACCTTTTAAAGTTGATATTTCCCTAATATCTCTATCAAAAACTATTCTAAAAAATACTTTAGTAGATTTGGGCCTTCTCCTGGTCGGTGCATTGGTAAGTTCTCCCTCTAAAACCCGAGGTTCAATTTGCGTTAACGATCCTTCAACTATTTTTGATGGCCCCAATTGACCACTTAGATTGATTAGAATGGCCCCGTTATCAGAATTATAATGGTATCTATGGAATCCAACTCTTTTTGTACTGGTCAGCTCTACATCGATATCATACCTATCAAGATAAAGTTTGTGGTAACCCGGTGAAACCTTTTCTTTAGCGTGATCAAAGGAAGAATAATAATCTTTATACAAACTTTTCTCATCAATTTTCTTCAAATCGATAGGCATAACCGAAATTCCGGAAAGTTGCCATGCATGAATATGACTAAACCCCTTAATCGTATCAACCTTATAGCGATATCCGCTGCCCCAAGCGCCATCAATTTCCGTATCCGGACTTAGGTTCACCATTCCAAAAGGACGACAGGCGGAAGAGAAGAAAAACCATCTTGAATTTTCCGAATCCAATTGCGGGTATACATAATCCACATAAGCTAAATTTTTCTTGGTGTCATCGGTACTTTGACAGCTTACATTTAGCATTAAAAAACAGCATGATACAAACAAATAGAATTTCCAATTGAGAAGCGGTTTCATTTTCTATTTATAATATTGGTTCCCAACCTGGTTCATAAGTTCTTTTCCAAAGTCCCATGGCTTCCCTATCAAATATTCTTCCTGTATTTCCATCCACATTAAAGCCTTTTTTGATTCGAGAGGATATATTGGCATAGTGCGTCAACATTTGGGAAATAGCGCCCTCTTCAATAGGTGATCTCAAAGCTTCTTTTGACCTGATTGCATTGAAGAAATTCACGGCGTGATTCGTTGACATATCTCCTCCGCCTCCCAATGCGAGACCCTCTTCATTGCCACCTTTACTTTCCTTAATCAATTCCCCTTTAAGATTGTAAACTTCGTAGCCTCCTCGGTCTATCATTACCGAACCTTTAGAGCCATAGATAATGGTACCACGACCGCGACCACTATATTTGGAATAACGGTTACGACTACAACCATCCCATTGAATGATCTTATTATCGGGAAACCTATAAGTTGCTTCCATGGTATCATACATTTCCCATCCATCATCCAGAAAATAATTTTTATCAGCAATCACATCTACATATTCTGGATATTTTACATCCAATGCCCATCTGGCTATATCCAGTTCATGTGTTGCATTATTACCCATTTCGGCGGTCCCATAATCCCATCCATACCAATGCCAATTATAGTCCCATAAATCGTGGAGGTACGATTTTCTTGGAGCTGGTCCTTGAAAAAGGTCCCAGTCTAAGCCCTCAGGTATTGCAGCTTCTACAGGATGTGGAATCTCCCCTCTACCATTAGCATAGAAAGCTATTGCTTTATAGGTATTGCCTATAATACCATTATGGATTTTATTAATGATATCAATACTTTGAATGGCAGACCTTTGCTGGTTTCCCATTTGCACCACCTTGTTATATTTCTTTTGAAATGCGACCACAATTTCATTCTCATGAGGGTTATGGCTACATGGCTTTTCAAGATACACGTGTTTCCCGGCCTTCATAGCCATACAAGCTCCTGGTGTGTGCCAATGGTCTGGCGTGGCCATAAAAATCGCATCGATATCCTTGTCCTCTAATATTTTTCTAATATCTTTTTCCTGTTTGGGATTATATGTTAAATTTTCGGCCACTCTTTTCACTGCCTTTTCTAATTGGCTATCCCGAACATCGCATAGGTAGTCTAGGCGTACATTAGTTCGCTTGTCTGCGATGGAAGGGATATATGCTCCATATCGTCTTCCCAAACCCTGAATGGCAACATGAATCCGATCATTTGCCCCTAATATATTATTATAACTTTTAGCAGTCATGGCATTGATACTGCTGGGTAGTCCCAAACCAATAGCAGCTACCGTTGTTTTTTTTATAAAATCTCTTCGCCCTCCCATAAATTTATATTTAAAATATTGGTTTAATTTTGATGTTCTTAAAACTTACTCTATCCCCATGATCCTGCAACAATATGTGGCCTCTATCTCCCTCCCCGAAGTTGGGCCATTTAGCATACTTGCTTTCAGAGACCAATTTGCGATATGCTTCGCTCTTACGCTCGTATTCCAAAACTTTTGTGCCATTGAGCCAATGCTCGACATGGTTATCCTTTGAAATGATGTGGGCAGTATTCCATTCCCCAATCGGGTTGATAGGTTTATTAATATCTGCTTGGATTAGATCATACAAAGATGCCACTGTACGGCTACCTTCCTGACTACCCAGTTTTGCATCCGGATGCCTTTCATCGTCCAATATTTGATATTCAAGACCAATTGAGGAACCAGATCCCTTATTAAGGTCAGTATCCACATAATATTTGATACCACTATTGGCTCCCTCTGTTAATTTAAAATCAACTTGTAATTCAAAATCACCATACAGATCAGTAGTTACAATATCGCCGCCTGCCGCAGATTCTTCGCCACCGGAGGAAAGAACAGTCAACACACCGTCTTTGATTTCCCATCCTTTATCAGGAAAATTATCCAGTTGGGCGCCACGCCATCCCAAGGTACTTTTGCCATCCCATAACATTTTCCACCCGTTTTTTTCTTCATTTATGGTAAGCTGATTTTTGGTCACTACAGGTGCCAAGGGCATTTTTTTACTATACTTTGAAAGGCTATCGGTCAAAATTTTGATGTTTTTCCAAGCAATCTCCGTTCCTTCCTTCTTTTCTTTGCCGATTCCATGTACTTGAAGGGCAATAAAACCACTTGCTGTTTTATCATCAATCAAATGGGCAGCAGGTACTCCATTAATCCAAGTTTTTATGGTATCACCGATTGCTTCGATACGATAATGGTTCCAATCGTTTTGTTTAAAGGCTTTTTGGGCCGCTGGATTATTGTCTAAATTAACAAGCCAACCTCTTCGTGCTTCATCATAGATTCCAGCACTCCATGCACGTTTCGATGGGTCTATCTCGATTTGATAGCCATGCACCCTTCCATCCCGATAATTGGGAAAGCTATTGCTTCTTATTTGGATTCCCGAATTCATCGTTGAATCCACTTTGTAATCCAGTTCCAAAATAAAATCATCGTACATCTTATTTGTTGTCAAAAAGGAATTGGGCGTATCATGGATAGTAGATCCCACGATGGCACCCTCATTTACTTTATAAATGGCTTTCCCACCCTTTTGATTCCATCCGTTGAGAGTTCCATCGGTCAAATTGACCCATGGTGTATTGTCTTTTGGGGCTTCAGCACATGCCCAACACTGTAGAAGGACCAAAGCCCCTAGTTTAAGTTTGTTCATTTTATTTATCATTAGTTAGAAATTATATTTTATAATTTGATTATAAGTCAAAAAGACCAAATAGCATAAGACCCTTCTTATTGGATAATAGTATATACAACTTTACTTTAAACTATAATGTCCCCATTTCTTCAATTTAATAGGCTTTTTTTTAAATCACCATTTATCTGTTCTAAAAGAGGATGCCGGTATACCATGTATATTATATAGGTCACCATCTACAAAATTTTTGAACCCATATCTTGCCGCTACCGGTTCTGCCACTTCCTCGGAAACAAGTATGATTCCCTTTCCTTTGATTCGTGCCTTGGCGGGATAAAATATTTGATTTTTCCCAGCCACTTCGAACAACTTCAATTCCTTCCCGAAAGAGGTTAGGTTTTCACTGAAATTGAGCTCTACGGTTGAACCTTCAATTTTCATATCCAAATATTCCGGACTTCTTGCCGAAATTCCCTCAATACCATATGTTTCCTTCAAAGCAAAATAGGCAAGTCTCTCTCCCGCTGCTCTTTTATTTGCCGGATGAATATTCCGTTCTTCCCCAACATCCAGTAATGAAACCATTCCAGAATTAGGAATTTCTTTGGAAGCTTTCAACTGAGCCTCCCTTAAAAAGGCCGAATTCACTTTATTATCATACTCGTAGGGTGCTATCTGACAGTAATAGAAGGGAAAGTTACCAATACCCCATTTTTCACGCCAGTTCTGAACCAGTTTCACCATCATTTCATCGTAGATTTCAGGATTCTCACGGTTGGACTCCCCTTGATACCATATAACACCCTTTATATTGAAATTAAGCATTGGGTTTATCATCGCATTGAATAACGTAGAAGGCGAACTCTCCCAATGTTCAGGGGCAAATGTTTTTATGGTGCCTTCGTCTAACCATCGCTGAATCTGGGTCCCTCCCCAATTAGAAGAAATCAATCCAACCGGAACATCTAAAATTTCCTGCAGAAGATTTCCAAAGAAATAGCCAGTTGCACTAAAGTCAGGAGCGGTTGATCTGTTACAAACTTTCCAATCTCCCTTAAAGTTATCTTCAGGCTCTTCACTCTTTGCTCTTTCTACTGTAAAAAATCGTATGGACGGATTATTCGATTTTAATATGGCTTCATTGGCTCCTAAGATTGGGTCATTCCCAGCTCCACGTAAGGTCCGCTCCATGTTAGACTGACCTGAACATAGCCATACCTCTCCAATCAGAACATTATCCAATACCAACTCCTGACCATCGGACATTTTAATTATGTAAGGCCCACCAGCTTCTGGTGTGCTTACTTTAATCTTCCAGTTACCCTCTTTATCGGAGGTAGTTTCATAAGATCGATTATTCCATGAAGTAGAGACCGTGACTTTGCTTTTGGTCTTTGCCGTTCCCCAAACAGATACTTCACTGTTTCGTTGAAGTACCATATTGCTACCGAAAATAGCTGGTAGTTTTATTTCAGCATATACTGCTGTATTCATTGAAATACAACTAATAAACAAGAAGCATTTTACTGTCATTTTTTTTAGTGATACGACTTTCCTTTCCATTAGATTCATCTTAAACTGATTTATTTTTTACAATAATTTAAAGCTTCCCTTTGCACGTATATCTGCTGAGCTAGACCCTATGAGTACCTCAAATTCCCCTGGTTCGACCGTCCAGTTCATATCTCTGTCAAGCAGTTGTAAATCTTCTGGTTTTAAGGTGAAATGCACTGTTTTGGTCTCGCCCGGATTTAAGGTAATGCGCTCAAAACCTCTTAACTGGATCTCATACACGATTACACTGCTTACCAAATCCTTGAAATAGAGCTGCACGACCTCATCACCCTTCACTTTTCCAGTATTGGTCACATCTACGGATACTTCGATCTGCTGTTGGGTCTTAGCTGTCTCCGGGGTAATTTTTAAGTTCTTGTATGCGAACTGAGTATAACTCAATCCGTAACCAAATGGATAAAGTTCCCCTACTACGGATGTCTTGCCAGTGCCGTTAGGACCTGATGAAGACTGACCAACCTGTGAACTTGGTTTGTATGGAAAATTCAACTCCAATTGACCAACGGATCTCGGAAAGGTGATGGGCAATTTTCCTCCCGGATTGTAATCGCCGAATAAGGTCTGAGCAATGGCATTTGGACCTTCAGTATTTGGAAACCAAGCTTCCACAATGGCAGGAATGTATTGGTTTTCCCAATTGATTGTCAACGGTCTTCCATTTATTAGGACAAGGACTATGGGTTTACCTGTCGCTTTAAGAGCTTGTAGCAATTGAAACTGTCTTCCCGGCAGCCCCAGACTAGTTCTGGATCGGCTTTCGCCACAGCGTTCTTCATCCTCGCCCATTACGGCTATGATCATATCCGACTTCTGAGCCTTCGCAACGGCATCATCGATCATCTGCTGCTCCTGATCCGAAAGTGGGATGGGAATGATTTCACTCTCGGGCCATGCTTCATCCACTACTTCACACCCCAGCGAGAAGTCAACATTGGCTTTGGTTCCAATATAGTTTTGAATGCCCTCTAGTACACTTTTTACTTCCAAATTTTGGGGGCCGTATCGACTCACATAAACAGACTTGTCAACAGCCAAAGGACCTGTTACCAAAATATTGTCCAGCTTATTGAGATTGAGTGGTAAAATATTATTCTCGTTCTTAAGAAGAACTAATGACTCTTTTGCCATTTGCAGCACAAAGTCTTTAGTATCATTGGCCACAATCTTGTCTGCCGCATTGGTATCTTTTACATAGGGCTCATCAAAAAGTCCTAATTCAAATTTCACCCTTAAAACATCTCTAACATTACGATCAAGAGTTGCCATGGAAAGTTCTCCATTATTAACCAGTTCCCTTAACGGTAGAATGTAATCCTGTGGTGGGGTAAAGTGCGTACGGACATTCAAACCAGCTTCTGCTACCTGTCGCACTCCTTCTTTATAATCCTCGGCCACATGGTGTTTTCTATGAAGAAACTCAACGGCCTCGCTATCAGAAACCACATACCCTGTGAAACCGTACTCTTTACGAAGAAGCTCAGTTAGGAAATAGTAGCTCCCACTCACCGGAATTCCATCCCAGTCGTTGTAACTACTCATCACGCCTTTCGGATGTGCTTCGCCAATCACTCTTTTGAAAGGATACAAATGCATCTGATGGAGTTCCCTTGGAGCCACATGTGGATCCGTTCGAACCCTACCGTCCCTTCCTCCCTTTGGAACACTATAAACCACATAATGCTTCAGGGTAGAGGCCACTCCCTTGGACTGAATACCTTTTACCATTTGGATGCCGAGTTCGGAAACAAGGAAAGGATCCTCACCATAACACTCGACTACCCTGCCCCATCTTGGGTCTCTCGCCAGATCCAAGATTGGTGCATAGATATTCGTATAACCTAAGGCCTTACCTTCCCTACCAACAATTTCACCGGCTTGTCTCACTAAGTTCTTGTTCCAAGTACTACCAATGGCTATGGGTGATGGAAGCGGAGTTGCTTTTTCATGGTTCAAACCATGAATACCTTCATTAGTGAAATCTACAGGTATGCCCAATCTTGTTTCTTCAATAAACCATTTCTGAATGGTGTTGATGGCTTCCGCATGTTTGCTATACGGATAGGAATACTGTGTAGGTTTAAGACCATTAAGTTGCTCGTCTATATTAGCAATCCCGTCTTTCCATACCTCATTTTTCCAGCCTGGAGTGGGCAATTCATCTTTCAAAACCCTCTTATAGCCATAAAGCGTAGCACATTGAGCCGTTTTCTCATTGACGTTCATTTGACGCAATAAGTCCTCGACTCTGGCATTAATTTCAGCTTTAGGGTCTTCGAAAATGTCTTTCTGACCATTCTTATTAAAATCAATCCAGCCTTTTTGGTAAATCTTTTTGTTTTGGGCTATGGCACTAAATGAAATGCCGACAAATATTAGAAATAAAACTTTTGTTAGTTTCTGATGTTTCATACGATATTTAGATTATTCTTCTTATCTCTCCTATTGTTATATTGATGATGCACACCTGATAATCTGCAACGTTAGGATCATCGGGATACCAAAAAATTGGTTTTATCTAATAAGATTTGACTTGCTCATATATGTTTATTTGTAAGTGAACCAAACCGAACCCAGACCATCGAGTGATTCTCCCTGTAATTTTTCATCCCTAAGTAATTTAATTCGAAGTGTCTGTTTCATATTTGGATCAACACTTTCAACATTCACAATATTTACAGGCGATGTATCT
Source organism: Confluentibacter flavum (assembly GCF_002843175.1). Taxonomy (GTDB): domain Bacteria; phylum Bacteroidota; class Bacteroidia; order Flavobacteriales; family Flavobacteriaceae; genus Confluentibacter; species Confluentibacter flavum. The sequence goes on along the minus strand of NZ_PJEO01000051.1, from coordinate 13,955 downwards.
CTCCAACCCAAAGATTGTTGACTATTACAAAAAGCAATTACTTTGTTGTTCTGAACGATTTCAAACCCCTCTGTGTTTAAGCCTTGCTTACCTCCTTCATAAACAAAAGCAACTTCCCATTTACCTGGTTTGTCTATAATGCCAGTTATATCATATTCAAGCACTTCGTTTTCAGGTGTATCTTCTGGTTTCCATTGACATGCCAGTTTTTCCCCATCAATCTTTTGATAGTTTACTCCTAACAGATCCAGTCTCTTTTCATTTTCCCTGAGTCTTGATTTAAATTCGCCATAGCTGCGATAACTCATATCCGTCCAACCCACTTCAGCCAACGCTAACATTCTTGGCCAAGTCATGTAATCAACCTCTCTCTGATTACTTACACTTTCAGTCCACAATGGGCATTCTACACCAATGATATTCTCTCTATTAAAAAAATGCTTCCAATACTTATCTGGGACAACCGTATTATAAATTCTTTCAATATTACGTTGTCCATTAGGATAATCTAAATAGAAGGTTGTCCCCGAAGACAATATAATCTTATGCCCTTTTTCTGCTGCTCTAAAACCTGGATATGCTGACCGCCAGCTCTGAATAATAGCACCTTCAATATTCTCTATATGTTCATTTTCAATGATTTCATCCCAACCAATCATTATTTTATCGTGCTGTTTTACTAGTGTTTTCACTCGGCCTATAAATTCATCCTGCAATGCATATATTTTTTCACGGTCTGCCTTGTCTGAAGAATTCTTAGTGACCCCAGCTTTAGAAGTACATCTCGGACATTTCATCCAATTACTCTTCTGAGCTTCATCACCACCTATATGGATATAAGGGCTTGGAAATATTCCCACAATCTCCTTAAGTACATCATTAACAAATTCATAGACCTTTTCATTGGATGGACACATATTATCTGCACTGATTCCAGCTTTTGTCATAACAGCAACTGGATTACCATGACAAGAAAGTTCAGGATAAGCAGCAACAGCTGCCAGTGAATGACCTGGCATATCAATTTCGGGTATGATCATGACCTCTCGTTCTTTTGCATATTCAACAATTTCTTTTAGGTCTTTTTGGGTATAAAATCCACCTTGCTTTTTGCCATTATCCAGTATGTTCCATGCTCCTATTTCTGTTAATTTAGGATACTTTTTAATTTCCACACGCCAACCCTGATCATCAGTAAGATGTAAATGGAAACGATTAATTTTATAAAGTGCTAATAAATCAATCTGTCTTAGAATCGTCTCTTTAGAGAAGAAATGACGACTCACATCCAGCATATAACCACGCCAAGATAAAGCAGGAGCATCCTTAATTTCTACACAAGGTATTGACCAAATAACATTTTCTTGTTCTTTATCAGAAAACACTTCTACGGGCATTAACTGCAAAAAGCTTTGAACAGCATAGAATAAGCCTTTCCTGCTTTGAGCCTTCAAAAAAATGTTTTTGGGGCTTACTACGAGTTCATAGTCTTCTGCATCAGTTTTTATGGTTTTTCCTTCCGTTGTTATTAGTATATGACCTTCCCGGTTTTTGTTAACGGGCAAAGAACTAACCTTAAGGTTTTTTCCTATTGTTACTGTTAGATAATCAGAAAGGTAAAGAGCAACACTTTTTGCCTCCTCACCATCATATAAAATAATGGTATTCGAAGATATAAGGAAATTACCATCCATGGCTTTAATATGATTTGGCCGTGGGATGATATCATATTTAAAACTTTTTCCACCTGTGTCAGAAATATCAACACTAGTAACTCTTTCAACTTGTCCAAAGGCTAAACCAAAGGATACTAATAACATACAAACTACACTAAATCTAAAAATCATATTTTTTTTATTTTAATTAACATTAACAACCTACCTCTTTAAAGGTCTTACCATATTAAATATTTCGTCTTCTGGATTGTGGCATGCAAAAAACACATGAGTAGGCTTACCATCTTGTACCAATACCTGAGGTCTTTCAAGTTTTTTCATCTTAACACGCGTTCCATCTGACAAGCTTATTGTTTTGCTATAAGCTGAAGGTTCATCAGCTGTTTTCCAAGTAATACCATCGTTGGATGAAGCCATAAATCCAGCTCCTGCTTCACCTGTTATGGCCGCATTCATACACTTAGCTAACATTCGATATTTTTCTCCATCATACCATATATATGGATCCTCAACACTTGAATCAACAGGGGTGAATTTTATTCTGTTATCCTTACCCCCTCTTTTGTACTCCCCCAGATAATGATCTGCTTTAACTACTCCAAACTGTAATGTTCTGTTATCGTTACGTTCAGGATAAGGCACTGGTGCGCTTTTATAAACTAAAAGAACGCTTCCATCTTCATGAATAAATGGTGCAGGATTACTGGTGATTGCGGCATCCCAATTACCAGGTCGAGGTGAAAGAATAGGTTCATCCCTCCGTTCAAAAGGGCCTATTGGAGAGTCGGATATTGCAATACCAATACGCTTATTGTTCCACGCCTTTTCGTAGTCTTCCCTAGATGGAATCGAATCAACAGGTTTATAAAAATCATACGTAACTCCAATATAATACAGTACGTATTTTCCATCATGGTACTGAATGCTAGGATTGTGGGTCATCATTCCATCCCAATGTTCTTTTCCTCTTGAAGGTAAAACAACTGATTTAAATTCATAAGGTCCTTCTGGCCGATCCGATACGGCCACAACAACCTCGGAATTTGTTACCCATGCCCTCATGGAAAGTGTTGAAGGCCACCTACTGGCATACATATAATATTTGCCATCGGCTCCCTTAATTACAGAACCACCCCACACAATGTATCCATCCATTCTAAATGCGCCTTCTTTAGGGGAAACATCCCAATTCCCATAAAAGGGATTGTCATTTTTTTGGGCTATACAAGCACAAGAAAAAAATAAAGATGTTACTATACCTAGAAAAAGCAACATAAATAATCTAAAATGTTTTGAATAAATTTTCATAAAAATCAATATATTTTGGTTCAAACCTTTGGGGTCAGTATCAATGATAATCTGGCCATTTCCCTATGATACGACACCATCTTTTTCTCCTTTTTATAATAATATCATAAATAATGAAATTCTTGTTTTATTTACTTTTCATTTTCTTACAAGCCATGTAATTGTAATGTATAAGTATATCTTGATTAATTAAACTTAATGGATGTCGTTTCATTCTTTGCCAGTGAGATAGCTTTACTCTTCTCTCCTGCCACTAAAGTCACCTCTCCTCCTACTGGTGAATAGATGCTTGCCTCTACAATTTTTCCGTTTTGCCATTTCATATTCACCTCAAAGTTTCCTCGTGCTTTCAGCCCTTTTACCTCTCCATCCTTCCAGGCCGTTGGCAACGCCGGTAACAAAAAAATCTTACCAGGTACATGAGACTGGATAAGCATCTCTGCGACACCTGAGGTACCTCCAAAATTTCCATCAATTTGAAAAATCTTTGAAGAATCTAAATTTGTAAAATTTAAGCTCAATTGATTTCCTATAAGTGCCTTTAAATGTTCGTATGATTGATTCCCATTACCCAATCGCGCGTAAAAATTAATAATCCAAGCCCTGCTCCATCCGGTCTGTCCCCCTCCTTTAGACAGGCGTTTCTCTATTGTTTTCTCTGCTGCTTTAAATAGATTGGGTGTTTGTTCCGAAATTTGAGAAGATGGATAAAGTCCATATAAATGGGAAATATGTCGATGTCCAATTTCAACTTCTTCATAATCTTCGTACCATTCCTGAATGGTTCCGTCCGCACCTATTTTTGTCTTTGGCAACTTTTTTAAGGCCTCCTTAATTTTTGGTGACAGTTGGCTAATCCCTAATTCATCCTCAGCCTCTAAACATGCCTGAAATACATCTCGAATAATCTGAATATCCATGGTAGCAGCAGTAGTATTTAATTGCTTATTTCCCGTTTTGGGATTGATGTACATATTTTCAGGAGAGTAGGATGGTGCGGTAACGAGCTCTCCTTTGCCATTTTCCTTCACAAAGTCAAGAATAAATTGAGTCGCCCCTTTAATCATGGGATATGCTCTATCCTTTAAATATTTTTCATCTTTTGTAAATTGATAATGTCTCCAAACCGTTAGGGACATCCACGCACCAGCTAAGGGATAGCAGTATCCATTGGCAATCTGGGAAGTAATTGTAGATCCGTTTGGGGTAACCCTACCAAATGGATTGGTTGCGTGATGCACCATCCAACCATCTGAACCAATATACTTTTGGGCCGTTTCCTTACCTCTCTCAGTCAATCCTTCCATGTAGTTAGTAAGAGGGATTAATGATTCTGAAAGGTTGCATACCTCTGCTGGCCAGTAATTCATCTGAAGGTTTATATTTAAGTGGTAATCTGATTCCCAAGGTGCCCACATATCCTGGTTCCAAATGCCCTGAAGATTTGCTGGCAAGACTGCCCGTTGCATACCGCTAGCCATCATCAGATATCGCCCATACTGGAAAAACAAACGAGCTAGCCCAACGTCTTCTTTTCCCTCTTGAAGTCTGGCAACTCGTTCGTTTGTTGGCAGGCTATCCAATGACGGTCCATTAATATTTAGATAAACCCTATTAAATATTTTTTGGTGCGCCGCAACGTGATTACTTTTTAGATCCCCATATGGAATTTTAACAACAGACTGTAGTTTTTGATATGAATTTTTCTTTGCATCAATACCGCGATCGAAGTCCATCTTCCCAAGATTGTAATCGGTAGCTGCACTTACTATCAAGGTAAATTCAGTCGCATCTTCAATTGTCAACTCATTTCCATTAAAAGATACGTTTCCATCTGTAGATGAGAAAGCAACATGACTATTAAACTTCATATGATATCCTCCCTGACCAGATCCTCCTGGATTATCATCATACCCATTTGGGTCATCAAAGATTTGACCGTTTATTTCCAAGATATTATTTTCCAAAATGTGCTTGGTAATGTCATCTTCCCGATTGAAGCGCACCTTGCATGAGGTTTTAATGTCGTTCAGACTTTTGAAGTGATACACAATGACATCATAATCTGCTGAAATGAACGATTCTCTTAAATAACGATTTCCATCAATAGTGTATTTAGTGCTAGAAACCCCTTTTTCTAAATCCAGATTTCTCTTGTACTCATCTGTTTTTGATGCATGGTCAAACTGAAGATATAAATCTCCAAGCGGTTGATAAGAGCGTATCGAAGTGGGTGAAATCGCCAAATTTTCTCTTGCATAGTCAAACGCTACTCTATACTTTCCTTCAAGATTTAATTCCTGAAATCTAGTATAATGCTTTCCTATATTATCAGGATATGGGTTCTCTGGCATTCCGGCCCAAAGACTTTCTTCGTTGAGTTGAAGATGATCTTCTTTTACGCCACCAAAAACCATTGCGCCTAATCTACCATTACCTAAAGGCAAAGCTTCAAACCATTCCGATGCTGGTACGTTGTACCAAAGCTCATTCTTTGGAGTAGCTTCATCTACCCGACACGCCATCAAGAAGAGGCAAAAGGCAAGCACGCCCAGATTAATCCTTATTGAATTATTTAATTTCATTCTTTTCATTTAGATATTTTTCAAATAAATCGTACAAGTCATCAAGTTGAACTACCACTTCAGAATCCCTCAGAATCATTATGCCATTCCTTTTCCTGCTCCATATCTTGGAACGATACTACTGGTTTTCTTCAAACGATATCTTCTTTTTTCTCATGCCTTTTGGTGTCTATACCTCATGAACAGGCATAAGTATTGATCCAATACCATAATCATCTTAGATGTATTTTTAATTCTTATTGATTTTTCATATAAGGACCTACATACCCATAAAATCGGAATCAATAGTGAATTTCCCTTCTCCTTTTTTAATGACTGCCCTAAACTTGTCGGATAAGATAATATTGTTCGATGTCTTGAGGATGATTTCTTTTCCAGGAATCGTATTTTCAAGAAAGTTCATTTCACCTTCCTTGTTCAATATGTTTCCATAAAAGTTAATCTGTGTTTTTCCGTAATCAGGCACATACCCTTTCTTACCGCGAAATAATATTCCCGAGTTTCTCAAGCTACAATTGGTGATGGTAAAAACATCAACAGGCGTACTCACATTTACAAAGGGAAGTTCCCCATCATGCATAACCCTAACATTATCAAACAATAATTTTTCTTGTTGAGGAATATCGGCTCCTGGATAATAAGATCGACTCCAACTGCTGTTATCAAAATGGATAGAAAATGAAGATCGGGGTTTTTCCAGAAAAATATTTCTAAAAACCACATTTCTAACCCCTGCGGTGTACTGCACATCGTTCTGCATCATCACCCATTTGATGCCGTCCAGCACTACTGTTCCTTCTTCGTGTGTAGGCCTGGTTTTTGTTGTCCAAGTGCCTTTAATCGGATTACCATCGTCCCCAAGTCCATCAACTCTGTAAATACGTCCATTAGATACTACAGCATCTGCATTTTGTAGTTCCATTCCCTTTTCCCAGTCAATCCATCCACCTGCTAGAATTCGACAGAAAAAACCAATTATTTGCTGATTTTCCAAGTTTAAATCATGACAGTTCTCTATGACACCATTCTCTATCCATCCCACTTCCGGATTAGAATTGGCATAATCATGGGCATTCAGTGCCAGCGCATCGTCCAGGGTTTTGAAGGTAGCGTTGGAAATTCTAAAGCGATTGCCCCTGCCCAGATGGATTCCGTCTTTCTCACCTTCCAAGATTGTATCCTCTATTACCAGATCCTCGAAGGTGCATACATGAATACTGAATTGAACTCCCTTAATATCATTACACCTAAATCCTTCAATCCTTAAATCCTTGACATAAAAAAATGCAAGCTGTCCGCGCAATCCGAACACTTCATTGTAACGTTTTACCACATTATTTACGCTAATGTGCAATCCCTTCACCGTAATATGCTCATCCCACGTACGTGTTAGGGCTCCTTTATTAAGTAGGACATGTGTAAAAAGACCTACTTCATCAACTTTCTGCAGAATGACACCATTTCCAAAATCGAGAGTAGTATTGCTGCCAATATAGGTAGTTCCAGCCACTTTATAGATTCCGGGTTTACTCACTATAATCGTTCCTTTCTGGTCAACCGCTTTTTGCAACGCCTTTACATTTTCCATTCCTGTGGCATTAGGAGAAAAACCAAATTCTGCCGCATCCGTGAAGCCTCTTTCTTTTGCTTGTAAGGGCATTATTGTTATAAACAATAAGCCTAGTAATATAAATTTATGTATTACTTTGATTCCCATTTTATTATTTTTAATTTCATATTTGTCATCTTGTTTTCTATTTTTTTATATAACTAAATTATATACCCTAATTTTCTCAAATTCTGTTTGAGCTCACGATAAAAAAAAGGCAAGTTATTTGAGATATAGATAAGAGATTATAATAAAGTCAATTAATTAATTGACACTAGCTGAGTTTTGTTTTCTAATGTTGCTTCATTTTTAATTGAGGATTATTATCAAAATAATGCCACCCCAACACTCGTGTGATGGCACTATTCATAACTAAATCAACTCAATTAACTCAATGAACTCAATATCCAGGATTCTGTGTCAATTCAGCTCCTGTATTTAGATCTATTTCACGTTGGGGAATTGGCCAGAGATTATTATAATCTGCAATTGTGGTACCCGACCATTTGTTGAGGTCGCGTGTTCTTTCATACATAAGGCCTAGCCTCATAAGAGTCAATGTTCTCAATTCTTCCATTGTTAATTCCCTTGCGCGCTCATCCAATATGAAATTAATATCTACATCGCTACCTGATATGGGGTTTGCATTGGCTCTTTCCCTTACCTTATTAATATCTGCAGCTGCCAGTCCCAATTCTCCAGCACCCAAATATGCCTCAGCACGTAATAAATATGTTTCAGCTAAACGCATTACGTAATAATCCCGCCAAATTCTACCCGTATTAAAAACACCTCCTGGATGATTATTAGGAGTCGTGTTTTTCATAAAATAAGGGAACCAGTAACGTGGAGCCTCTTTCTCAACTGTTGAAAGCAATGCTGGTGTGCCAAAATACGCTGATGATGGATTATTATAAATAAAATCTCCTCTTTCAAATCGGCGGATGTTGTTGGAAGAATTCCTCATATCATTATCATAATTTCCATCATTATCAATATCCCAAATATCATAAGCTACATAATCTGTGAGTGTACACCAACCAACAGGTCTACCATATTCATCACCTACTTCAAATCCGCTTTTACCAGCAGGATCCTTTAATGACCAGTATCTACATCCCCAGGCTCTTTCCATTGTAAATCCGCTAGCTCCCGTTTCTATACCCCCACCAGGTGTTTCATATTCTATCTGCATGGCCCATATGGTCTCTTTATTTCCGCTCGATCTGTTTTGATTACCTCTTCTAAATAAATCCCAATACACATCACCTGTTTCGACTGACCTTGTCCCAAAACGACTGGTCATCAATTCGTAATTAGGATTATCAATGACTGCAGATGCCGCAGCAATGGCATTCGGCCATTGTTCTATGGCAATATATGCCTCTGCCAAAAGATGATATGCAGCAGCTTTTGTAATTCTTCCGGACTGTTGTTCAGTCTCTCTGAGATTTTCAGTTGCCGATAATAAATCAGCAATTATAAATGCATAAACATTTTCCTTTGATGCTCTAACTAGATCATTAGCGTTAGATTCCACCTCATAATCAATAATAGGAACGCCACCGAACAGTTGTACCAATATTCTATAAGCATAGGCTCTAAAAAATTTTGCTTCTGCTACTAACTCGTCTTTCTGAGTATCAGATTCCCAAAGGATTGCCGGGTTTTCAGCTCGAGTAATTATCACATTAGCATTCTTTATATTCTTATACATTAATTCCCAAAAATATGCCGAAAGGCCATCTGTTGAACTAATTGCTTCGTAGTTCATTCGGGCTCCACTAACAAAATTTTCTCCAAAACCTGCAAAATCTGCACCTAACCCCAACAAGACGTGAGGGTTTGTGCCATCAGCTCCAGTGAATATATCTCTCACATTCTTATGAAGATTTGCTACTGCAGCTTCGAATCCAACAGGTTCAAGGAAAGCATTACTTGAAGTCAGAAAATCTTTTGGTTCTTCTTCAAGAAACTTATCACTACAACTTACTAGCATGCTTGTTAGCAGCATACCAATTATCATTTTTGTATATATTGTTTTCATTGTTTTAATTTTTAGGTTTGTATTTTAGTAAACTAGAGTCCAATCTCCAATCCTAGTATCACTGTACTAATTATGGGTGTACTACCCAAACTGCTTCCTAATTCTGGATCGTATCCCGTCCAGTTAGTCCAAGTTGCTAAATTTTTTCCACTTGCATACACACGAAGCTTACTTAACCCCCACTGTTGTATAAAGTTAGTACTAGAAAAATCATAAGCTATAGTTACGTCTTGAAGACGAACAAAGCTTCTATCTTGATCATACCTATGATTAATTCTTGGCCTATAGTCAATTCTTGGGAACTCATTTGTAGGATTCGTAGGTGTCCAATATGGTATATTGACCATGTTGGCTCTACCTGGAAAGTAGTAGTTGGGGTTAAGCACTCCATTATTACGCAAATACCAATTATTGCCCCCTTGAATTGAATTTATAAAGAACGATAAAGTGAATTGTTTATAACTTAATGAATTAGTAATACCAAACCTATAGTTAGGGTTTTCATTGCCATAAATAACTCTATCATCTGGGGTTATACCATCTACACCATCAGTATCCAAGAGCCTAAAGTCTCCTTCTCGATAACGTCTTGGTAGCTCATCCCCTACTTGATATACACCGTCTAACTTATAATTATAAATTGACCCTAGTGATTCACCAATAAACCATCCTTCTGAAATGTCATCATCTTCTTGTCCATCACCATCTGCATCCTCTCCATACAAGGAAACTATCTTATTTCTATTCAAAGAAAATGAAACTTCGGTTTCCCATTTAAAATCCCCTGAATCTACATTCACTGAACTCAATAATATTTCAACTCCTTTATTTTGAACTTCACCGATATTGGTCCATTTCGTTGTATAGCCAGTATATGACGGTAAAGATCTTTGTACAAGTAAATCAACAGTTTTTGAATTATAAAAATCCAAATCACCTGAAAGTCTTCCATCAAACAGTTCAAAATTGAATCCTAAATTTAGAGATTTTGTAGTTTCCCATTTCAGATCATTATTTGCTATCGTCGTAATTTCATAACCATTCTCTGTGTTGCCCCCATCTCCAAATACATATTGAGTGGCCCCAACACGAGCAAGACTACTATATGCACCCAACCCTTGATTTCCGTTTTGACCATAGGATAATCTTAGTTTAAGAAATGATATCCAATCAGCAGATTTCATAAAATTTTCTTCGGAAAGTACCCACGCTAATGATGAGGAGAAGAAATTTGCATACTTATGGTTTGCTGCAAAACCAGAGAACCCATCGCGCCTAAAAGTATTTGTTATTAGATATTTGTTATCATACCCATAGTTAACACGAGCCATAAACCCTTCACTGGCCTGTTCAGTAAATCCTGAACTGACCGTTTGGGTTCCTCCCAATTGTACGGCATTGTATCCTAATATTTTAGTACCAAAATTGGTAGCTCTAATGTTGGATGTTTCAGAGTCCTGACTATCTCGAGTGTATACCAATGTAGCTCCGACCTTATGAATATTATTAAAATTGTTTTCATAGTTAAGAATATTATTCATCAGCCAACTATTCCTAAATTCATTAGACTTGGTTGCCAATCCATTTACTTCCTGAGCCCTTCTATCCCTATTAAAACTCGCCTGTCTATTCCAAGTTAAATTTTTAGAATAGCTATGCTTAAAGGTCAATCCCTTTACAGGGAGTTTAATATCTACATCCAATACGGTAAATAAATTATCTTGAATATCTAGGTTATCATTAAGCAAAGGCAGTAAGGGGTTTGCGATTAATTGATCCGTTTGAGGAAAATTTTCGTATTGGCTCGGATTATCAACCTGATAAATCGTGCCATACGGACTAGATAATATGCTTGTGCCAAAATCAGCCGCATCTCCAGAATAATCTCTGTTAGAATAAGAAGAGTTAAGACCTATAGTTAGCCATTCTGTAACATCTGTAGAAAAATTGGCTCTAAGCGTCGATCTTTTAAAATCATCTCCTATAATGATGCCATCTTGCTTGGTTAAAGTTCCCGACATATAATATTTTGTGCGCTCAGTTCTTCCCGAAATACCAAGTTCGTAATTTTGAATAGTTGCAGTTCTTAAAAGTATATCATACCAATCAACTTCACGTCCATTTAAATAATTATCTACTTCATTGGGTTCCAAATAATCAGCTACCTTAGTAGGGTCGGCTTCTTGTCCAGTGGCCTCTCTAAAATCCAATATTTTTTGCACATATTGATCACCGTCCATTATATCAAGAAGGTGCCCAGCTTGCTGAATTCCACCATATGTATTGAACGTGATACTTGGCTTTCCAATCTCCCCTGTACCGCTTTTCGTGGTAATTAGAACTACTCCATTGGCGGCTCGAGAACCATAAACGGCAGCGGCACTCGCATCTTTAAGAAAATCAACACTTTTAATATCAACGGCACTAAAATCAAGAAGTGAACCTGAATAAATGATACCATCGACTACAAGCAGCGGATTATTGCTACCGGAAAGTGAATTTTGACCCCTTATAGACAATCGAGGTTCTTCACCAGCAGCACTTACCGCTCCAATATTAATACCGGGAGCTTTTCCCTGCATAGCTTGCAGGATACTTGTGTTAGCTGTTAAATTGGCATCTTCAAAATCTATAGACACAACGGAACCTGTAACATCTTTCTTTGTGGAAGTACCATAGCCAACAAGCACTACCTCATCCAATCCCTCAGCACTTTCTTTAAGAGAAATATCCAACTGAGATTGTCCTTCTATGGCTATTTCTTTTGTTACAAAGCCAATATAGGAAATTATCAAAATAGCATTTTTATCTGTTAGCTTAATTGTAAAGTTACCATCAAAATCGGTTTGCGTTCCGTTAATGGTTCCTTTTTCAATTACGTTTGCTCCTGATAATGGCTGTCCTGACTGATCTTTTACCGTACCGGAAACATTGTATTCTTGTACCTTTTCCTCTAAAGTTTTAGGAGGGATTTCTTTTATTATTATGGCATTGTTAGCATTTAAGGTAATTTCCAAATTTCCGTGCGACAAGCTTCGCTTTAGTAATTCGTTTGTTCTTATTACCCCTTTTTTTACTTGTACTTTGGGAAAGTCCTCAAAAATTCCTTTCTCATAAAAGAACTTGTAGTCTGTTTGTTCCATTATGAGATAAAAAACTTCATTCACTGTTAATAGTTTATCTTCTGCAATTTTAACCTTAGAGTTTTGAGAAACAATATCGTTAGGAGATAAAGCGAAAAAAGCTGTACAAAAAAAGAAAACCATTATTCTCATAATATTCATTAATAACTGCTTTCTAAACGGAAAGGCAGGATTAGTTAAACTTATTTCCATAAATTTGTGTTTTATTGGTTAATTAAAAATTTTAGTTATTCAGTAATCTCAAGGGGATAGAGTTATAAACTTTTGCGGGTTAAACTTTATCCTTCTTTTTTTTAAAAGTTTTTTTTATTTCATTGGCTATAAATATTAGTTGGTTTAGTTTTTATTTTAAAATTATTATCTTATTTCCTTTTATTTCATAATTATTAATTGTTGAAGATTTCATAATTGATAATATTTCTTCAATATTTTGGTCCTTATCCAATGACCCTATGAATTCCAAAGATTCCAGCTCTGTGTTCTCAAAAATGATATCTACATCATACCATCTGGACAAAACTTTCATTATTTCTTTTAATGGTTTACTTCTAAAACTAAAAACGCCATCTTTCCAAGATATTTGCTCATACACATCTACTTCCTTAATTTGAATGGTACCATTCCTTACATCAAAATTTGATTGTTGATTTGGTTTCAAATTTTGAATTGTCTTGCCATTACCTACAGCTACTTTACCTTCAACCAACGTTGTATAAACATTGGTTTCGTCCTTGTAAGCTTTTATATTAAATTCAGTCCCTAAAACTTCCACTTCTTGGGCATTATTGATTACTTTGAATGTTGAACCTCCATGCACTGTACTTGGTGAGACATCGAAATAAGCCTCTCCGTAAACAAGCTCTACTTCCCTAGTCTGTCCTTTAACAAAATTTACCGGGTACTTTAACTGGGTTTCTGAATTTAGCCAAACTTCTGTCCCGTCAGACAAAACAATATTAAATTGGCCACCTCGAGGAATGGTTAGGTAATTATATACAACTTTAGCAACATTTCCTTCTCCAGATTTATAAACGATTTTCTCCCCATTGCTATTAGCTTTTTGAGTTTGGACCGTACTGCCTTTTTCCAATACCAAAACGGACCCATCTTCTAAGGTCAATGTAGCTTTATCGGTACCTGGCACTATATTACTGTCTACTATGGTTGATGGTTTTACTTGGGGTGAATTATTTATATCATCTTGAAATAAATAAGCTGTTGCAAGAATTCCAATTAAAACCGCAGCTGCAACATACCTTAAGATTGGAAATATTCTTTTTATTGACGGCTGCTTCTTTTTATTTGTTTCTAATATATTATTATAGATACGATTAGCGGCGGCTTCTTCCATGTCTGGATAAGCCTCTAGCAGTTTTGAGACCTCTTCAATAGTTGGTACACCCGAAAAATCCTTGGATTTCTGGAAATATGCCACAATCTGTTGCACTTCTTCTTCGGAACATTCCCTCCTTATATATTTATTAAATAATTCTTTGATTTCAATTGATTCCATTATTATTATATCGCTGTTGATATATATAATACCCTTGAGACCAAATAGAATACTATTCAAATTGCATTTTTTTT
>NZ_PJEO01000022.1 GCF_002843175.1 Confluentibacter flavum | reverse complement strand
TAACGTGAGTTCGACGTAAAAAAGTTGATTTATTTATAATAAAAAAGCGAAAAATTTAGTAAATTAAAGTTCTGAATTTCAATTATATAACTAAATATTTCGCTATGATTTCCGATTCTAAAATTACTGAAATTTTCTGTTCTATTGATGATTTTTGTCTTGAATTTGTCCCTTTTTGGCAAAAAAGCCTACTGGCCAATGGAAAAAAGCGCACCAGAGCTTCAAAAATGGGCCTCTCTGAAGTAATGACCATTCAAGTGCTTTTCCATTTATCCGGGTATAAAACCTTCAAGGATTTTTATATAGGCTATGTCTCAAAACATCTAACCAGTTATTTTCCAAACCTGGTATCCTATAATCGTATGGTGGAACTCAAAGGGCAAAGCTTTATGCCCCTGGCTATTTACCTCAAAGTTTGTGGATTGGCAAATTGTACGGGGATTAGTTTTATAGATTCTACGCCCCTAAGGGTTTGTGACAAGCGAAGAATTAACCAACATAGGGTATTCAAGGATTTGGCACAAAGGGGACAATGTTCCCTGGGTTGGTTCTATGGTTTCAAATTGCACATAATCACCAATGACCAAGGCGGTATCATTGATTTTATGATAACTAAAGGCAATGTGGATGATAGAAAACCTTTACGCTTCAAAGCCTTTGTTAAAAAGCTGTTTGGGAAGCTCTTTGGTGACAAAGGCTACATCTCCAAAGATCTATTTACTGAGTTGTTCTATAATGGAGTGCATCTGGTAACCAAGCTTAAAAAGAACATGAAAACAAAACTATTGACCCCTGTGCAAGATGCTTATCATTTAAGAAAAAGGGCCATTATCGAAACTATTTTTGACCAACTCAAGAACATTTGCCAAGTTGAACATTCTAGACATAGAAGCGTAACCAACTACTTCAATAATATTTTTGCCTCACTTATTGCCTATAATTTTAAAGATAGAAAACCTTCTTTAAAAAACAACTTCGTCGATACAAAGCAACTGTATTTAACTTTATAATTACATCGAACTCACGTTAATTAAACTTATAAAAGTCTTATTGACATTTAGTTAGCATTAAAAATAAATAAATTTCTTTCAAAAACCATAAAGTGATTACATATTCTTTTAAATAGCTGAATTAATTATCTATTTAAAAGGACTTCACACATTTTTTTATGTCTTAATAAAAGACAAGTCCAAACAACAATTCCGAAAACTATAGGGAAGAACATGTTATAAAGCGGATCACCGTGAATGATATGTGTTGCCACGGCACCACCAAGCCAACCAGTTAGTAATATAGCTCCAATGAAAGCTGTTTTTGGTATGGCATATAATAGGGTGCTAACCAATAAAATGATGCCTAAATAATGTACGGAATATTCTGGATAGCCCATCTCTTTGGCGCCTGTTACTGCCATTTCAGTCATTAGTAAATTATTAAAAGCGCCCATTAAAAGCATAATGACGATGATACCTTGAAGAATGTAGGATATCCATAAACGTAATTTTGGTATGTTATTATTTGTGGTCATAACTTATTAAATTTTAGATATTAATTTTTATAATTTATCATCCAATTGATGCCATATTTATCGGAAAACTCACCAAAGTAGGCACCAAAAAACATATCTGCCATGGGCATTGTAACAGTGCCCTCCGCAGAGAGTTCATTAAAGAGTCTGTCTGCTTCTTCCCTTGTTTCAGGTTCAATGCAGAGGTGCATATTGTTTCCTTTTGTCAATACAAAGCCCATTTCCTTTGGAGCGTCTGTTCCCATTAAAATGTGGTTTCCTGTGATGGGCAATTCTACATGCAACACCATTTTTTTAATGGCATCGGCTACGGGTGGATGTCCAGCATCGCTTGGAATATCTCCAAAACGTTGAATACCTTTTCCTGAGAATTCGGTTTTAAAGACGCTTTTGTAGAAATTAAAGGCTTCTTCAGTTTTGCCATCAAAATTCAAATACGTAGTGACTCGTGGTGCATTGTCTAATTTTAGTTCGCTTCTTAATTTGAATTTTTGTTCAATATACGCATCTAAATTGTCAAGAGCCATAGTAAGGCCTTCTTGGAATCCTAATGCAATTATTTTCTCAAGATCAGCTAGACTTTCATAAGTGGCTACAATGGAGACAAGGGTTTTATTCGAATTCTCTATAAATCTATTAGTCCATTGCGTTCGTGGCATGTCTTTATTGGTAACACCATCTTCATCACAAAAGGCATCTAAACCAGAGTAACTTTTCTTCGGGTCGATTTTTAAGTAATCGTTTTTGCACCAATGTTTTTCATTTTCTGGGCTTATCATATAATACAGCCACGTACCACCTTCTTTAAAATCCATAGATTTTGTAACCATACGATAAGGTTTTGGTGCCCACCATTGGTCAAGAATTTCTGGTTTGGTCCAAGCGTCCCAAACCAAATCGAGGTTTGCTGCAAATTCGCGATCTATGTTTACTGTGTTATTTGCTTTGTTTAGGGTAAAGTTGAATAAAAGATTATTTTTCATTTTGGTTTATTTTTTCGCATAAGTAAGCATTAAGTTTTTTTATGCTTTGTTGTGCTCATTAGTATCGTTTTGAATTTTTGCTAAATATGCATCTAGGTTGTCAAAGCGGTTTTCCCAGAGTTTTCTAAACTGTTCAAGCCATAGGTCTATTTCTTTCATCTTGTTTTTTTCTAGATGGTAATATATTTCCCTGCCGACCTGTTCTTGTTTGACTAATTCGCATTCCGAAAGTATTTTAATATGGTTAGAAACCGCTTGTCTAGTAGAATCAAAATGCTCAGCTATGGCATTGGGCGTCATAGCTTGTGTGGTAAGAAGCACTAAAATGGCTCTTCTAGTAGGGTCGGCAATGGCTTGGAATATATCTCTTCTCATTTTCAATACATTAAATGCGCAATCAATCGTTTGCAAATATATATGCAATTAATTGATTGCGCAACTTTTTATTGACTTTTTTTAATTAAGGGTTTTTGTAGTGGTGAAGAAGATGTCGCTTTGGTAGTACACTTTTATTTCTCAGCAATACTTTTTAGTTTATCCAATGCCTTTGGCCAGGTAGTTTTAAAATAATCCAAATAATCTTCAGTGGTATCCATGTCGACGGTTACAGTAGTGACTCCATTACTTTCATGTAATGTGTAATTTTCTAATCCACCTGCCCATTTTTCAACCTGTTCTCCTTGGGTAATTTCGGTGTCTCCATCTAACATACCATAATGACGAATGGACACAAATTTGGAAGGAATAATATCCGCAATTTCTGAAATCATGCCGCCGCGGTTGCCGTGTTCATCGGTGCCAATAAAATATATTTTAGCGCCTTTTTCCCATGTGCCTTCGTAGGTTGAGGTTGGATTAAATTCAGAGGTCCACTGTTCATAGGTCTCTATGTTTTTAAGTCCTAACATGGTTTCAAAAACCTTTTCCGCAGAAGATTCTATATCTATTTTAAATTGTATTTTTTTCATAATTTCAAAAGTTAATGTATTTATTTTTCTTTTACTTTTTTCAAGTTTATAAAAATCCACCCAGCTAATAGAAAGAAAACGATGGATGTAAATAATGGTACAAACCACATCTTTTCAGGTTCTATATTCAAGGCAATCAATAACGAGCCAACAGACATTACAATGGCAGTAACGGCGTATCCCAATTCGTCATAAAACCAAGCGTAGGGAAATAGATGAGCACCCGTAATAATGGCATACGTCATTATAAAATAGTCAGGAGATTTAATCAAGATGAATATTAGAAACGGAAAATAGATTAATTGTGCGAAGTTCAACCAAAGACCCAAAGGTTGTAACGGATTGTTTTTTACTTTCCAATTTGTCTTTAGCACTTTAGATAAACCAAAAGCCAATGGCAGTAAAATGGCTCCAACTATAAACGTGAGTATGCTTTTTTCGTAAGATGTATAATCCAATGTCCATATGAAGTATATAGCGAACCATACAATTCCAGCGGAAAGAATAAAGTCAATACCGTTTTTAGCTTGTATTTGGATTTCTAATTTTAGTTTTGAAAAAGTTGGTTGTTCCATAATTAAAATGTTGGTTTATTGATAGATGTTTTTTTATTCAATGCTAATATTTAACCTTTTTTCCCAATCCAACCCAAATGAGTATTTTTAAAATTATCATTGAATTTTAGGCCATAGCCAAAACTTCTATCCAAGGCTGAATGTCCGAATAAAATCACTCCCGCCAAATTGAGTAAAGAATTATTTAACCAAAACCCCAAAATTAAAATGGTAACTGCAACTAATTTATGGTGAAAAAAATTATACAACCAAGCACCTATTTTAGGATTGACCAAATATCCAATCATTGATAAGTCAGGTATTAAAATTAAGGCAGGAAAAATCCACCAAACATAGTCTAATTGGCTAAAAAGAATTATTGAGAGTAAAAACTGTCCTAATTCTTCAAGTTTCAAAAGATTATTCATCCTGTTTGTCATATTTACTGAATTTACATATTATAACACAAAGGTCTAAAATGTTTCTGCATTAATTTATTAAAGTCTTTCACGGTCAGACTGGGTTCTTTAGGAATGGTAGAACTTTTTGGTGAAAATGAAACTTCCGGCTACCGAGAAATTAGGTAATTTATTAGCATGCGGTTAGCTGCTGGCGTGAATGTTTTTTCTACAATTATGTAACTTAATCCCTTTTGCCGTTTTGCACATTGTTGTACTTTTGTTATTATTTAATCACTTATTAGTTGATACAACTAAAATTACTCTTCAGAGTCTGCCAACTTTTTAGTATCCACATATTGCTGAAAGGCAGTAACTTTTCCTTCATCATTAAGAGCCCACAGATGTGCGGCTTGTGCATTATAGCTCTTTCCAGTTGCTTTTACTTTAGCATCATATCGTAGTGTGGCTAAGACCATATTCTCATTCATGCCGTAAATTTTGACATCCTGTAGCCCAAAGTACTCGTGGTTAGCTCCAAGACGTGAAAATACACCTTGTACAATGGCGTCTGGACCAATGTAGGGATTACCATCTGCAAGCGAATTGCTTTCGGCTTCGTTCCATTCGATCTGGGGATGCATTAATCCCAGAACAGTTGGCATATCGCCAGTTGAAAAAGCGTTGTATAATTTTTCAATAATTTGAATGTTTTGTTCAGGTTTCATGGTTTTGGTTGTTATTTAGTGCCTACTCTGGACGGTTTTCGGCTTTTCCGTTTTTTATTTCTGAATTGACGGGTCATATTGAAGCACAACGTTTGGTGTATAGTTAGTTGCGTGGTTAAGCACCTAATTTAGCAAATAAAAACGAACGAGAGAAAATTCCGAAGGAATTTTCCGGATTAGCACTAGCCAAAGCAATTAATTATACACAGCCTTTCGTTATTTATTAATCGTTTATGGGGTGAAATTTTTATGGACCCAACTTCTAAAATCTCCACTAATATCGAATTCGTCTCTTACTTCTTGAATATTATTTATCACACAAAAGTCATTCTGATTCATATATTTAAACATTTTTGAAAGGTCTTTTCCCATAGCTAATCTTGTAATAAACCCTGGAAGTTTTTTGTAGCTTACAGGCTTATTAATAGTTTCTGAAAATACTTGGGGGATTTTACCAATCTGCCATTCATCAGTTGCGATTGAAATTGTTTTATTATTGTATTTTTCTTTGTTAGAAATTACAGTAGCAGCTATTTTTCCAATATCGTCAACTCCTATCATTTGTTGATTACACATTTTATTTAGGGGAGAAATATACTTTCCTTTTTTAATATCATTAGCGACTCTTGGGAACAAATGATTTTCATAGAACGAAGCTGGTCGAAGTATGGAATAATTAAGGTTTTTAGATTTTATATAATTTTCAAGTTCAAACTTGCTCTCAAAATGTGGTACAGCTGTATCTAAGTCTGAGCCAAGTACAGAGGCGTATACCAAATGAGTTTCGTTTTCTGGCTTAATTGCGTCAATAAATCGTTTTCCTTCTAGTATCTCTCGGTCTTTTCGCTGCAAAGCTTGAACTAGATATACTGCGTCTGCCTGATCAAGATATGATTGAAAAGAATCAGGATTGTTAATATTCCCTTCAATAACTGTTACACCTCGTTCCTTCCATTGCTTCGCTTTTTCCGAATTTGCATTACGAGTTAAACCAATAACGGAATTATTTTGTTCTAATAGGTGTTTTGCAACAGCGCTACCTTGGTTTCCAGTGATTCCAGTGATAAAGATATTTTTTTTATGTTCCATAAATGAATTTTTCTACTAATGAATGGTCATTATGAAGGCTAACGTGTTCGTGTATGGAAAGTTGCGTGTTTGTGGGCGAGGATTTTCCGAAGGAAAATCGGAAGCCGGCAAACAAGCAACCAACTTTGTGCCAGCTAAAAATAGCAATTTTTTATACACGGTGTTGTGGTTAGTTATTTTTATCCGAGACATAAACTTCTTTTTCGAAATATTTTTTGTGATTGCTTACAGTTCCAATTGCCGAATCATTTCCTATGTTTTTAATTTCATATAGTTCCTCGACAATTTGTCCCTTAATATTTTGTTTGCCTTTTTTGTATCCATAAACTCCGAACCAAAAATCATTGTCTTTTATACCAAAAGTATCCAGTTTAGTTTCATTTTCAGAGTATTTGTTTTCAACGACAACATATATTAGTCTTTTGTAAACATTGAAATTAGAATTATAATTAAATCTCGCAATATTTTTGTCTAAATGAATTGTGTCTGGAATCTTTAATTCAAAAAATGAACTAGTGTCATATTTGATTTTTCCCTTTTGGTCAAAGTATATCGATTGATTTTTATGCAAACTATCCTTAACTATAATCCACTCAGTTTTTTCCTTTAGTCCGCCGTTAGAACGGTAATAATTCCACCAACCATTTGGGAAATTGTTTTTTACTATTCCTTTATCCTTAATTTTTCCATTTTCATAAAAGTTAAATAAAGAATCGGAGATTTGTCCATTTACATAGTTGGTTTTAGATTTCAGTTCTCCGTTCTCATAATATTCTTCGTAAGTTCCGTTTTGAATGCTGTCTTTGTCAATTTGAACTTTTAGTTTGACATTTCCACTTGGATAAAATTCCGTCATGAATTGTTCCTTTTTGCAGGAAATTAATGTTAGAATTAATAAAATTAGAAAAAGGTTTTTCTTCATTTTCGGGGGTTTGTCATAATTAACCACAACGTGTTCGTGTATGGAAAGTTGCGTGTTTGTGGGCGAGGATTTTCCGAAGGAAAATC
>NZ_PJEO01000030.1 GCF_002843175.1 Confluentibacter flavum | reverse complement strand
GTGGCGCTGGTATCCCCAAAACAGGACAATAATGTTGTATCGGCAGTTACCGTTGCCGATATAGGTGTTGGAACTGTAAGCGTAATGGCCCCGGATACGGTACATCCTCCCGAGTCCCTTACATTAACGGTGTATGATCCTGCCGACAGGTTCCTGAACGTTCCATTTGGGGAATACGCTACCGTGGCAGCTCCAGTCAGTTCATATTCATAAGATCCCCAACCGCCACTGGCAATTGCCGTGATTGTTCCCTGCCCATCATCACATGTGACATTGGATGTTTCTGAAACGGCCACATCCAAGGCCGTTGCCGGCGTTGCTATGGTAACGATGTTTGATGTTGTGCTACAGAACGGACTGGCAGTTTCCGTAACGACCACCGTATAGCTTCCTGCGGGAAGCCCGGTAACTAACTGTGGGTTTGTAGATGTATTGGCACCATTAACGGTTCTTATAAGTGTATTGGTGCTATCGAATATTTCATAATCATAGGTCCCCGAATAGCCACTGACATTGATCTCGAATGCGCCGTCTACATCTCCAAAACAGGTAATATCTGAAATTGGCGTAACCAACACGTCAATTGTATCAAATGGTGTAACTGTAAATGCCGAAGTGTCAATATAACAGTCCGTAATATTGTCGTACACTCTAAAATAATAATCTCCTGGATTAACAATACTAAATGTATTCGACGTTTGAATGGCTCCCTCTGGTAACATTTGGTAATTAAAATCACCAGAACCTCCTGATACCGTTATAGCAACAGTACCCGTATTGTTACAATCAATAGGTGTTACAATAGCCGCTGATGCTGCCGTTAATACAGGTAACGGTGTAATTGAAACTGTATTAGAAGCGATACAGCCATTAGTGTCTTTTACAAAGATATTTATTGTTTGGGGACTACCAGTATCTATAATATCAAACGTATTGGTAGATAAATAATTGGTTCCATCAATACTATATACATAAGGAGCCGTTCCTCCTACTACTGAAATGGTAAGAGAGGATGTATTTACGGAATTATTAGGTGCACATGCAAAATCGGTTGCTGTTCCTGAAACACTTAAAGGTGTAGGTTCACCAATTGTTTCCTGTTGTGTTAAACTACAATCCCTGCTTGAGGTTACCGTAACATCATAAATTCCCGCTGGTAACCCCGTAAAAATATTTGAATATTGCGGCCCAACTGAAACTGGTCCCGAAATACTATAGGTATAAGGCGGGTTATTGTTACCTGCATCTAAGGTTACTATAATTACACCATCACTACCTCCATTACAACTCACATCATTTGCAGAAGTTGAGAATGTTACCGGTGTTGGCGTTTCTAGACTGATTGGTGATTGTGAAGAACAACTTGTAACGGCGTCTGTAATTTCCACAATGTAGTTACCCGCTGGAACTCCTGTGAAGTCAGACCCAGAAATGGTATAGATTGTTGGATTTCCAAGACTATCTAAAAGAGCAAAGCTATAATTGCCACTACCTCCATTACCTGTAGCTGTAATAGTACCCCCCACTGTACATGAAGGTTGCGCACTTACAACTGCATTTACCAGAAGCGGTTGATAAGTTGTAATAGTATCTGTTGCTGTACAGCCATTACCATCCCTAATAGTCAATGTATAGGTTCCGCTTGTGGAAACCGTAAATGTTGGATTAGACAGGAAATTAACACCATCAATACTATAACTAACCGGCGCTATTTCGCTTCCTCCAGGAGTTGCTGTAAATGTATATGAATTACCACCAGAAGAACATTGATCATCTGCAAATGGTGGTAAGGTTACAGAAGGTAATGGGTCTGCAGCAATTATAACATCTAAAGGGATTGCTATGGCACATCCATTTGAATCACGTAGGTACACATCCCAATTGGTATTTACAGTATGGTCTAAAATCGCTAGGTTGTTTGTTGTCCAGTCCCCAGCAGAAGGCACTGTTCCATCCTGAACAAAAGCATATTCATAAGGAGATACTCCTCCACTACCATTCACAACAACTTGCGCATCTTGGTTACAGTTTGCATTGGTGTTAACCACTTCGGCCAGTAATAGCTCTGTAGGTTCAGTAATCCTGAAATTGATAAATGCAGTACATTGTGTTGAACCAGTATCTGTTTCGGTAACCAACAGATAATAATCACCTGGTTCTATACCTATCACTGTGTCACTGTAATCTGCACCTGACAATCCTGCTGCACTGCCTGTTATTCCTGTTGTAGTATTAGATAAGTTATTGTAAACCTCCCAAGACAAAGCGTCTCCTGTATAGCCTGATATGGTAAAATCAAAAGTGCCATTGGTGTCCCCCAAACAGGCTACGCTATTCGCAGTACCAGATAAAGCCATTGGGGATGGACTAGGCTCTGCGGGGACTTGTTCAATATAGGTACAGCCTGTACTTGTATCCAATACTTCAAAAACATAGCTCACCCCAAATTGTAACCCAGAAAATTGATGGTTTCTTTCGTTTGGTGAAACATCCGATGTAGGCAGTCCGTTGGGAGCAACCCCATCTACGGGGTTAAAAGTTGTTGTTCCATCGTAAATTCTAACCCTAAAAGGACCAACACCATTTACGATTTCTATATTATAGTCAACCCCTGTTACACAACTAGCAGAGGAAGCATCCACATCAATATTGAGCGCATCAACATTTGAAGCTACTTGATAAGGTCCAAAATTGTATTCACAACCATTGGCATCAACCAGTCTTAAATAATAGTTTCCAAAAGCTAAACCGTTAAACATAACACTTGTACTTGCTGTTGGCCCTACTGGATTTGTAGACGATGTTGTGGCAAGATTTCCGGAACTATCCAATAAAGTATAAGTATAATTGCCTGTACCACCGGCAACACCCGAAATAGTTATGGCGCCTAAAACATTTCCTGAGCCACTACATGTAATTGGTATTATAACCGCAGAACCTAAAGCAACAGCACTAGGCTCGTTAACCATAGCAAACCCATTAAATTCGCAGGCGTTAGCATCTCTTACTGTATAATTATAAGAACCCGCAGACAAGCCACTATAAACGGTTTGGGAAGTAAATGCAGATCCATTAAAGCTTATTTGGTAAGGAGGTGCTCCAACGGTTTCGTCAACATCTATAGTTACAACGCCACTACTGTCGCTGCTACAAAATACATCTATTACGCTTGCTGTGGCCGAAGGGTTTGTAATGGGCTGGATTGTAACAACATTGGTTAAGGTAGTACATCCGAGAGCATCCGTAATTCTATATTGGTAATTGCCTACTTGGGTGTCATTGTATGTGTAAGTTGGAGCTGCAATAGATGAAAACGCTCCACCGTTAAATGATACTTCGTAAGTGAAAGGCGCCGTACCTCCCGATATTGTAATATCAACTTCTGCATCGGGCGTAACTGTACAATCCAACCCTTTTGTTAAAACAGCGGTTGCCGTTAATTGATCGGCGATGGTTTGGGTAGGTATATTAAATGTACATCCGTAAGCATCCCTTACGGTTATATCGAAATTACCTGGAATTAAATTGGTAAATGTATTGTTAGAACCAAACGCGCTTCCATTGATGCTATATTCATAAGGTGATTGTCCATCTGAAGCATTTACTATAATTGTAGCGCCACTTCCACTATAACATAAATCGGATGCTGGATCTATAGTTGCCGTTGGTGTGCTTGGAGCATTTAATGTAAATGTTGTTGTGGTTTCACATCCTTTTGCATCAATAACCGTAGCGGTATAGATACCTATTTGAGATAAGCCCGCAAAAATATTACTGCCTTGAGGCCCTATAACTATACTATCAGGTTGCAAAAGTTGATATGTATAACCATCCCAGCCACCAGAAGCACTAATAACCACACTACCATCAGCATTACATGTAATTGGTGACGTACTTGATGTGGCACTTAGTACTGTAGTTGGTGCGTTTATTGTTACCAAAGCTGTGGCCGTACAATTAGTTGTTGCATCGGTTACCAATATGGAATGACTTCCAGCTGACAACCCTGTTAAATCAATAGGAGATGTTCCAGCTATAGAAGCCCCACCATTGATAGTATATGTAAAGTTTGTAGTGCCAGAAACTGTAAATCTGGCAGATCCATCAGATGCACCAAAACAAGAAACATCACTTATGGTTTGACCCACAACATTAATTACCGGTAATGGCGCAATACTGTAGGTTTCCGAATAGGTACAGTTATTGGCATCCCGCACTTGAAAGGTATAAGTACCAGATACCAATCCTGTAAAAATGTTTGATGCTTGGTATGCTGTAGCCGATGCCGATGGGGCTATTATTTGGTATTCCAACGCTCCCGTACCTCCCGTAACACTTGTTATGGTAACATCCGTTGTGTTGGATGGACAGCTTAATGGTGAATTACTAAACGACATGTTTATTGGGGGGTCTAATGGATCTATGGTCACTGGAGCTGTAGCAAATGTACAGCCTCTAGCATCCATAATAGTAACCGTAAAGGTGCCATTTATCAATCCACTAAATGTTGTGCCCGATTGGTAATTAATACCATCTAAACTATAGGTGTATGGTGCTGTTCCACCAGAAACACCAGAAACTGTTATAACACCGTTGGTAATACACGTATAAGGAGTTGTTAATGTCGCTGTTCCGGTAATTGCTGGCGGTTCTGTAATGGTTATGGTTTCTGGATTAGTAACACACACGTCTGTTCCTATAGTATATTGAACAACCACATCATAATTACCTGTAGCCAGTCCGGTAAAAATAGGAGAACTAAAGAACGTAACACCATTATCTATGCTGTACAGCAAACTATTTCCGTTTGCATTCGTAACATTGATGCTTATGGTACCCGTATCACCAGAATCCGAACAATCAATATCCGTACTAGTTACATTAAAATCTGGTGCTGGTATGGCATCAACAGTTATTGAAGTTTCCGCAGAACAATTGTTGGAATCTACAACCGTAATATTATACACCCCTGATGCGGTTACAGGTATTAAAGGTGAATCCTGGGAATCTGCTGCTCCATTCACATAATAGATATAGGGCGCCGTTCCGCCGTTTGGATACACTGTAATCTCACCATCTGTGCAGGTTAATGGCTGGGTCAATGCCGCCGTAGCCGTCAACAATGGTGGTTCTATTATCTCAATATCTTCCGAATATGTACAGCCATCATCAGTAGAGACGTTCACCGTATAAGTTCCTGGGTTTAAGTTGGCAAATGTATAATCGCTTGCCATAACGGGTCCTGCACTGTTAACCAAAGTGCCTCCTAAATAAATACTATAATAATATTGAGGAAGCGCATTGTTAGCAGCTATCATAATACTTCCTTTTTCTCCATAGCAAAAAGGTTGTGTTACAACTGTTGACACCGTAAAATCCCTTGCCCTAACATATATACTAGGTGTTTGGAAAATACAAGGATTTGTATTTACTCCAATCTGTCTTATATAAACGGTATAATATCCAGGGGTACTGACAGAAAACACATTACTAGATTGATAATTGGTTCCGTCGATACTGTATTCGTAGCCACTTGGCACCCCACCTACAGTTACTTCTCCAAGAGTAGTACATAAAATATCTTTAGCATTAATGGTGGGATTTAATAGGTTTTGGTAAACATTGAAATAAAAAACATTGAAACAGCCGCCGGGATAATTAATAAACATTCTAAATTGACCTGAATCATTTGCCGTATAATTTGGTCCCGTAGCAATTTGGTTCCATGTACAGCCGGAATCTTCGTTGGCACAATTGTCTAATGCGACTGCAGCACAGCTGTCCTCATTCAGTTTTTGCCATATAATAGAAACAGCGTCACTAATGCCCGTATTAATTACCCTCGAATCGTTTGCACCACACAAGAAAATGTTAGGCAATTCCTTTCCATCATTCGGGCAAATAACCACTTCATCAGCAAAAGGAATAACAGGGTTGGTTACGTCAGCACCATAAGTGATGACATTTATTTGTTCGTCTATAGACAAACAAGTGGCCGGAGCTGTATTTGTTACATAATACGAACCTGGCTCTGTAGCCGTATATGTTTGTTCCGTACCTATGACCGGTGTTCCTGTTGGACTTGTAGACCAGGAATAACTTTCATAGCCATCAGAGGCTGTTAAAAGTATGCTGGTACCACACAAAACTTCAGTTCTTTCAAAATTACAATTAGAAATATCCACTAATAAGTTGGTAGCTCTTGGTGTACCTAAACACTCGGTGGTGGCAAAACTACCTTCTTCCTGAATCCAATTCGTATTAATTACGCCTCTATATGTTGCAAAGGCTTGATTCATAATTTCATTAGAACAGGCCTGACTCAAGTCGTAACAATTAGGCACAATCTGTATTGCTAAACGTATTACAAAACTGGGATCATTAACTTCTACTGAACCATCTGGAATATTAAAAATGAGCGTTCTTGTTACAGGGTCATAAGATTGCAATGTTGCCCCGCCAGCATTGCTTAAATCAATATCTGTTGCGGGATCAAAAACAATATTATCAGGAAGTACATCTTTTATGGTAAATTGTGTAACATTATCATTACCAAAACTTTGATAGGTTATTTCATAGAATAAATTTTGACCTAAATTAACATCATCTCCATCAATATTATTACCGTTTGCATCCAATACAATTTTTGTCAAATTGATATCAGGAGCAATAATATCAACAGCAAATGCACTAAAAAAAGCAAAAATAGGATCCGCTTGGCCTAGTGGTACTTGTAAACGAAAATCGGCTGATGTGACATTATTATTTATATAAGAAGGATTTGCCTTTATTATTTCTAAAAACCCTGTGTCATACCCTAGTGTATTTTCACTCATTGGATTTCTTGGATGAGAAACTCCGTTAGTGTTTTCTATTATTGATCTGAAAAAATTATTTGCTGGTTTTCTTAATGGAGTTAACACCTCTTTTCCATTAATTTCTAGCTTAGACTTTTGAGTTTTATCTCCTTCTAAAGCACCATAAGCAAACTGTAAATCTATATTACCTGCGGGCGGTGTTCTGAAGCCTGTAACAGGAATTATTAATTGTTGCCCATTAAAAAGATGGCTAAAGCCATCAAATAGGGTAAATGATTTGGTATGCAATTCTGGGTCTTCATAAATAACTATAAGTGACCACCCCGCACTTAAACCTGTAGAGTTATTAAACCCTTCGCTAGATACAATATCAGCAACCGTATAAGTTCCTTCAATATCAGATAAACCAGATACTATATTTGTGATGTCGGCATAACAAGCATAAGGCGTATTACCAGGCTCATTATTATATGCTACAATGGGATTTACTACGGCGTCGTAGATAAGTTCACCACCAATATTAACATATGTTAAACTACCTGGTGTTTTTAGTTTTATGTTAGTTATACTGGCTCTATCTTCTCCATTTTTAAGCATAGCACTCCAGTATAATCCTGCGTAAGCCACCCTATAGCATGTTGTCTCGCTCCCATCTTCATGATCTGATAATAAAAGATTTGCACTACTAGAACTAAAAGTAGAAGCATCACCATCAATATCAACATACCGCATATTGATATCTTGATTAACTCTGTTATCATTAATAGGCTGGTTGCTCTCGCTTAGAATATTATTCCCTATTACAAGCATACTTCCCTTTACATCAACCTTTTCCCTTACCGTAAACGGCTTGTATGTTTGGGCTATGATGCTATTAAAACATGTTAATAAAATTAAAACAACAAGCGTTGATTTAAAATTGGTAGGCTTTTTCATGATGGTTTCTTTTAGTAATTTCTTTCCATTAGTTGGGGTTAAAGGAAAAAAAATGCTTAATTTTTTTTCATATTCTAATTCTCTATTTTAATCATAGACATTTTACTATTATATGGTTCATTGTAGGTTGTTTTTAAGGCATTGTTTGCTGCTTCTATTGTTTCAAATTTTTGATAATAAATAAAATATTTACTGGTATTAACATCATAAAAGAAATCAACATTGCTTTGTCCAGATGCCACTACTTTAGTTAAAAAGTCATCGCGTTTTGCTACATCACTATGTACAGCAAGTACAGCATAATAGCCACTTTCTACATTACTAACTCCTTTTAATATTTGTATGTTATCACTTTGTTCTTCTCCAAAATCAAAATCTTTTTCTTCAATTGGAATGGTACTTAAAGGTGTGTTTTGTTTTATTGTATTTAATATTGCTCTATCTTTTAAATATCTATCTTCTTCACTATCATAAGCAGCACGTTTTATACGTCGTTTACGCTCAATTTCGGTTGCTATTTTAATACTTTCCAATTCTGATACTAAAGTTTCTTTAGAACGTTTCGCTTTCGCTTGTGCTTCTTTTAATATTAAAATTTCATTTAGATAAATCATGTTTATTGGATCCTCTACACTAGGAACATTTTTAAGTCTTTCATTATAAAGATTTTCTAATTCTTTAATTTTTATATCTTGGGCTTTTATAACATCATCAATCTGAACTTGTAAAGATTCCAAAGCTGCATTTTCAGCTGATACGCTTTTAAAAGGTTTAGGTTCTGTATAAATACCTTGTTCACTTAA
This sequence comes from Confluentibacter flavum, assembly GCF_002843175.1. Lineage (GTDB taxonomy): Bacteria > Bacteroidota > Bacteroidia > Flavobacteriales > Flavobacteriaceae > Confluentibacter > Confluentibacter flavum. Next base: position 33,233 of record NZ_PJEO01000030.1, on the reverse strand, counting down.
ATCGTTTTCTTGTTTTAAATCTTGAAGATCTTTTTCTCTACTAGCTACCGTTTCGTTCAATTTGATTATTAATTCGTCTTGTTCTACTTTAGAATCTGAAACTAATTTTGTTAAATTCTGCATAGCTATACCTGTGGCATCAGTTGGTACTGAGATTAAAACAGCATCTAATTCTTCTTGTTTTATTCTAGCTTCTTCATCTGCTTTAGCTTGGGCCTCTTGTGCTAATTTAATTCTAGCTGCTTCTTCGGCTTTTGCTTGTGTTTCTTGTGCTAACTTAACTCTGGCTTCTTCATCTGCTTTAGCTTGGGCCTCTTGAGCTAATTTAATTCTAGCTTCTTCTTCGGTTTTGGCTTGTGTTTCTTGTGCTAACTTAACTCTGGCTTCTTCATCTGCTTTAGCTTGGGCTTCCTGTGCTAACTTAACTCTTGCTGCTTCGGATGCTTTAGCTTGTGATTCTTGAGCTAGTTTAATTCTAGCCTCTTCTTCTGCTTTAGCTTGAGCTTGTTCCTGTTCTAACTTGATTCTGGCTTCTTCATCCGCTTTGGCCTGAACTTGTTGTTCTTGCTCTAATTTAATTCTAGCCTCTTCATCTGCTTTGGCTTGAGATTGTTCTTGTTCTAACTTGATTCTGGCCTCTTCATCTGCTTTGGCTTGAGCTTCAGCAACGGTGTCAACAGTTGTATTTCTAACCGTTCTGGTTGTTGGTGTTCTTTTTACCGCAACTGTTCTTGATTTTTTTACTGGCGTAATTAATGCGTCTTCATCATCATCTCCACTGTAATTATATTTATATCGGTTTTTGAATTTATATGCTAAAGTGATTTCATGGGAACTACCAAACGTTGATAAATCACCCATAGCCTTTTCATAATTATACTCCAAAGCAATTTGGGAACTGATATTAAAACCAACACCCCCAGACAATCCATATAAGGTGTTGTAACCTGCTTGTGCCCAAAAGCCTTTCGGAACTGTGAACATAGCTATGCCTGAAATAACTGTTTGATCTTTTTTGAATTCTGACCTCAATAAACCAGAAAATTTAGTTTCATCGAAAAAACCACGACTGTTTACATACCCTGTGTACATAACATGCGCTTGAACACTTTGTTCTGGATTATCCTCTATGAGTCTTGAGGTGGTAAAATTGTATGATGCCAAATTGTTTAGCGACACGCCTAAATCGAAAAATGCCGTGCCGTAATTAATACCCGGATTTACCGTAATCACTGTATTGAAAGGTATATTCTGTAATGATGGATCTGGAAAATTTGTTACAACGTTTCCTTCATTGATGCCACTTTTATAAGCACCTAAATTCATACCAAAAGTTAGATTACTATCCCTATCAAGAACAACGTTGTAAGCATAATTAAATACGCCTCCAAATGTGGTTAACACGCCGTAATTTTGCTGAAACAATCCAACGCCCACGCCAGAATTTTCATTTAATCTTCCAGAATAACTAAATAAATAGGTTTGTGGTGCATTATCAAATTGCATCCATTCTCTTTTATTGGTAAAGGTTATATATTTATTTTGTTCCCTTACAAAACTAAATGTAGGGTTAATAACGTATTTATTAAACTTTAATGAATTTCTAAAAGGCAAAGCTAACGCAACAACACCGTCTTCTTGAGAATTGGATTGTTGCACTATGGATAAAAATAAAATCATATATATTACATATTTTACCATGTTACTTCACTACTGTTATTGAGCCTTTTTTTGTTTGGTTATTTTGTGTTGTTATTATATAGTAATAAACAGGATTAATATCTTTAAAATCTATTTGGTTTTCTGGCCAGTTGTTTTGATAATCCGTTGTTTTTAAAACCATTTTACCTTGAGAGCTTAATATGATGACTTCTGTATTTGTTCCTGCTACGTATTGTTGAGGAATGACCCAGGTATCATTGATGCCATCTCCATTCGGACTAATTAAATTGGGAATATTCGTCACATTTGGAAATGCTTCAGTTACTGCAAAAAGAAATTCATTAGAGGATATACATCCACTCGTTTGATTTATTACAACCTTATAATTGCCTGTTTGAGTGACTTCATAACTACTACCCGTTGCACTTGGAATGATAACATCATTCAAATACCATTCAAATTCAGGATTTGTGGCATCTGTAGTTATATTAGCCATTAAAGTATCTCCTTCATTTAACACATTCGTATCAGAAACATCAATACTACTTGTAAAACCATTGTTTTCAAGATCTATAGTTGCATTTGTAACACAGTTGCCTAAATCTATGGTAACCGAATACGTGCCAGCCTCGTTGGTTATGTATGTTTGATTGGTTGCTCCCGAAATCGCCGTACCATCTTTAAACCATTGATGACTATCGCCATTTATAGTACTTAATGTTGTAGAACCTTCGCCTGAACAATAAGGGTTTCCCAAGCTAGAATTAATTGAAGACATGGCTCCCGAAGACGCTTGACTGATAGTAACCCTATTTGAAAATGAGTTTGATGTACAAGAACCATAATTTGTTTCAACAAAATAAGTCCCTGCTTCGGTAACAGCCAAAGTGTTGCCTGATGCTACAAAAACAGATGTTGTTGGGCTTGTTTCTCTATACCAATTGAATGTAAGTGATGGATATTGCAATGGCGAATCATTTGACCCAGTTCCAGGATTATCTATGGTTAACAGATAACTTCCACCTAAGCAATATGCTCCTGTTTCAATTAAATTATTAATGGTGAATGGGGTATCTTGAATTTTGTAATATGCAGCAAACTCGCTAGATGTAGGACTGGTAGCCACAGGTGCTGTACTTTTAATTCTAACTTTATAGGCCTCTCCAGCAGTTGTGGTAGGTAAAGAAAAACTTAAAGCTGCTGGTGATACTGTAACTGCACCTTGTGGCGATGTAAAAACGGTTGTAGCATTTGTAAAACTGCCCGAAGCATCTGAAAGTTCTACGATAAACTGATTTGTTGCCGACAATCCCGCCTCTGGTGAAAAAGAAAATGTTACGTTATAAGTATTAAAAGTAGGACTTGCACAAGCTTGGGTAAAACCCAAATTAGGTTTGGCTATAACTATTTGGGCATTAATAGTTTTAGTGAAAGAAAAAATTAAAACAATAATAGTAAAATTCCTCATTCCATATTTTTTTCTTTATTAAATAAACCTTTACAAACAATTTTTATTCTAACACATTTAGCTAGCCTGTTTTAACAATCATTATTAGCTTTATCAAAAAATGCTGCATTTAAGTTTATAGGGAAACAAACTAGAAAACATGGAAGCTAAAATTTTATTTGGTTAATTTTTACTTAATATTATTCGTTAATCCCCAAATCTTCTGAAGCAAAATGATCTTTAGAAGCAATTATTTTATTAATCCTTAACCTAAAGTCAGGTCTTTTATCATTCTTTAAATCAATAAAGGTTTCGGTATTATTACTTTTAGCATACACATTAAAAAAAGCACTATTTCCATACCAGTTTTCTAAGTCTTCATTATTGGAATTGTTTTCAACAAAAATATTGCCATTGCAATTGTTGAAATACATATTAGAAAACTTAATTTTTTCTAAATTTTCTTGATTTATGTAAATAGTATCTTCAAACAATACAGCTGGATTAAACCCAGATATAACACTTGTACTCATGCTAAGTGATGAATTCTGACCAACATATACAGCCTCTTTTACTAATCCTTTTTCTATATCCGCTTTTATATTATCGCTATCTGTAACCAATGTTATGTTTTCTGCAACTACCAAAGTGCCATTTTTACTAAAATCTACTTCTTCTTTTTTGTTATATGAAGAAATCTGTAAACACCTAACAGCATAGCTACTAGATACATAAGGAGATCTTACCGCTAGCGAATTATTTAATTTTGAATTTGCTCCATAATTGAATTTAAAATCGTTTCCACTAGATCTATAAGAAACTAATTTATTTAAATCAACTTGTCCTCCATGTATTTCAAAAGAATTTCCTGCCGAATAACTTACCATAATATTTTCAATAACCGTATTACTACCTATGCAAGCCAACAACAAACCATTAAAATAGTCATTGTTGCTTATTCTTTTACCGGCGAATTCTATTCTAACATATTTTAATATCCCAGAATTACTTTCTGGATCTGAACCTCCAAAATTTGTATTGGCATATGCCGATGGCGTCAGATTTGCATGATATGATGCTACAGAGCTATTGCCAAATTTGTTAGTAGGCGCATCGCCAAGTACGATTAAACCACCCCAATCTCCTGCTCTTTTAACACTCCTATTTGATGTAAAAATAATGGGATCTGTTTCTAAACCTTCTGCAATTATTTTAGCCCCTTTAGAAATTGTGAGAGAAGCCTTTGAATCAAAATCTCCTATAATTACAGTTCCAGGCTCTATTGTTAGTGTTGCTCCATTTGTTACAAAAACACTTCCCAAAAGCAAATAGGTGTCTCTTTTAACCAGTTTTGTATCTTTATCTATATTGCCAGCTAATATTTGTGTAGGCTCATCATAATTATTTTGGTTTGGTTTAAATTCTGTCCAATTGTACAACCAATTATTGGCACCTATAATACCTTTTTCTTGTTGCCCAAAAACATTTCCAATACAAAAAAGAAATATCAACAACACCTGAGTAATGTTTTTCATAATTAAATAATTTTCGGTTAAAAACTAAACAAGGTTTTTCAACGAATTAACGCTCAAAAATAAAAAAAAATCCTATGAAATACCAAATATTTCGCCGAAATACATAAAATAAATGAATTTACTTTCAAAATAATTCGATGAACAGCACTAAAATGGCAATAAAAGAATCGATTTTCTTTAAAACCAACGTTTTAAGGTTTTTATATAGCTAATGGCTGATGGAGTAAAATATACACTATAAATGAAAATTCTGTTTAATTTAATAATTAAAATTCCTTGAAAACACCAATAGTTCCTAGCATTATTGCAAAAAAAAACCTTGGGTTAACTCAAGGTTTTAAAATAATTTGACGCTTGTCCAACAAGGATATCTAGTTCTTAATGAAACTCGCTATATTCGTGCAATGATTTTAATATTTCTTCATAAAATAAAATAGCAGAAATCAACTTACTTGTATCAGAATAGGGTAATATTTTACCTTGAAATCCTCTATTGGATTCTAGAAAATCTTTAGTCGCTTCAACCTTGCTATCTAATATCTTTCTATTATCATTATCGTTTGGAATACCTAATGAAGACATGGTAATTCCTGGCTTGGTTGCAAATGCTATATAAGGTAACGTTTCTATTAAAGCCTCTGTACGCTCTGTATAAAGTGTTAATAAATCCCCTTTTTGCAAGCGCTCCAATTCTTCCTTATTATAGTACTTTTTAATTGATATCTTATCACTAATTATGCTTTTAGGTTCATCTTTTTTTTGAGCAAAACCAATGTTTGCCACTAGAAATAGACTAAAACTTACTAAAATAATTTTTGTCTTCATGTTTAAGATTTAAGGGTTTAATTTAGCAAATCTATGTAATTAATCGTTAAAAATAATCATTTTGTCGAATTTTTTTTAATACAAAGTAAATCAATTAATTTAAATCCTTTGATTTTATAAACAAAAAATGAATCCAATTTTCTTTAAAGATTATCAATTACAGGAATTTTATTAACTCAACTTACTTTTAAGAATACCAAATGCCTTGGTTATTTGAGCTTCTACTGTTTTGATAGATATATTTAAATATTCTGCTATTTCATAATTTGTAAGGCCTTCTTTCTTGCTCAGAAGAAAAATTGCCTGGCATTTAGGTGGTAGTTTTTTTATTTCCCTATTTAGCATTTCTATTAACTTGTCAATTTCATTTTCCTCATAACCACTAACTACTTCTTGTACAGAGTGTATATATTGTTGGTGCAAAAGCATGGTCTTTTTATTTTTTTGATAGGTGTTAACAAACTCATAATACACGCACTTATACAAGAAACCTTGAATAGAAAAATCTGGATTCAATTTTTTTCTTGACTTCCAAGTTTTTAAAAATACATTTTGAACAATATCCTGTGCCAAAGCTTGATCGTGCACCAAAGTAAGTGCATAGGCATTCAGCTGCCTGTGAAATTTGTTTAAGAGAAATATATAGGCTTTTTCCTCCCCCGCTATAAGGTTTTCTGTTAAAATTCTATTATTACTAAAATTCATAACAAAATTATCATTTTCGTAAATTAAACAAAATTTTATGAGAATGTAAAAAAAAAATTAAATAAAAGTTAGGGTATTGTAAATCCGAACTGTAATATATTAAAAAAGTAATTGAAAATGATCCCAAAAGAAGTCGAAAATTGTATTATAAAATATTTCTGCCAATCGGCAGCTATAGAAGACTTAGATTTACTGAACGACTGGATTTCAATAAAAGAAAACCAAAATATTTTTAAAGAATTTGTTAAAACCAATTTTGCAATCAATTTAGTCATGAACGATCCCAATCTAGAAAATATTAAGAAACAGCTAATAAAAGAGATTAGAAAAGAAAAGAATCCGTTGTATAGAAATAGATTATCCATTGTTAAATATGCTGCTGTGGCTATATTTTTTTTAAGCATAGGGTTTATGTTGCAAATTAGTTTTAAAAAAACGTCCTCTAGCCAAAAAATCACACCTAAAACCGACGTTATAACGCTTGATCTAGGAAACGGAAATATTGAGGTAATTGATGAAAACGGAGATTCTGAAGTTTTAAACTCAAATGGTGAGGTAGTTGGTAAAAAATCGGGAGATCAACTTATTTACAACCAAGATAATCATGAAACAAAATTAACTTACAATACACTTCATATTCCCAACGGAAAACAATTCAATATTGTACTATCAGATGGATCTAAAGTTCACTTAAACTCTGGCAGTTCTCTAACCTTCCCTGTAAAGTTTTTAAAAGATTCCACCAGATGGGTGTCGTTAACAGGGGAAGCTTATTTTGACGTGACACATAATAAAAATCAACCATTTGTAGTAAACTCGCAAGAGCTTGATATTCAAGTTTACGGAACAACATTTAATGTTTCCAATTATCCAGAAGACACCGATACAGATGTTGTTCTAGTTGAAGGTTCTGTAAGCCTAACAAACTCTGTTCAAAAAGATGAGTTTTTTTTAACCCCCGGATTTAAAGGCTCTTTCAACAAAAACAATAAAAATATAATTGACTCAAAGGTCAATACAAGCCTCTATACATCTTGGATGAATGGTAATCTCGTATTCAGAAATACCACTTTTGATAATATTACCCAAAAGTTAGAAAGAGCATACAATGTTATCATCATCAATAATAATAAAAATTTAGCTAAGGAAACCTTTAATGCTACCATAGAAACGAAACGTGAAACTATAGAACAAGTGCTAAATTATTTTAACAAGGTATATCAAATAGAATATATAATCGTAGAAAATAAAATAGTCATTAACTAAAAATCAATTGCCAATGAATAAAAAATAAAATTAAATAAAAGGAAGAATCACTTTATAATAAAAAAAATCGGAAAATGCTGCTACATTTTCCGAGTTGAAAGGTGATTATTACAAGTGAATAACCAACTAATAAACATTCAAAATTATGAAAAAAAAACAGAAATCAAGGGTTTTTCTCCCTTGGCGTTTAAACTATGCACTAAAAATGAGAATATCCCTACTTTTGTTTATGACACTAAGCTTTGCTATGCAAGCAAATTCAAGTTATGCACAAAAAACTAAAATCTCAATAGACAAAACTGAGGCTACGCTTAAGGAAATTATTGACGATATAGAGTTAAGTACCGAATTCAAGTTTTTATTTACAACCAAAACAGTCAATTTGAACAAAAAAGTTTCTATTAGGGTAAAAAAGGCTTCAATACAAAACGTTATAGAAACTCTTTTTGATACTTTAAAAATTTCTTATGAAATAGATGACCGTAAAATTTTGTTAAAAGGCAAGGAAATTGATAATAATTTGCTGGTCAATTCTTTACAAACACAAGAAATAGAAGCAGAACCCCAAATAATAGTTAGTGGAAAGATTACCGATGCTAACGACCAACCCTTACTAGGTGCCAATATCATTGAAAAGGGAACAAGAAATGGTACTACAGCCGATTTTGATGGTAATTTTTCCATTAATGTTGAAGACGGTAATGCTGTTTTAGTAATATCCTACATTGGTTATATTTCAAAAGAAGTCCCTTTAAACGGACGAACTACAATGAATATTATACTAGAAGAAGACACCTCTGGCTTAGATGAAGTTGTTATAGTGGGTTACGGTGTACAGTCTAAAAAAGATTTAACTGGTGCCATATCCATTGTAAAAACAGAAGACTATAAAGACCAACCTGTTACGCGTGTGGATCAAATCCTACAAGGAAGAACCCCTGGGGTTAACGTAACAAATTCTTCGGGAGCACCAGGTGGAACAGTATCTATCAGAATACGTGGGGCTAATTCAATCAACGGCAGTAATGAGCCTTTATATGTTATTGATGGCTTTGTTGGAGCCGATTTTCGAGATGTTAATCCAGCCGATATTGAATCTATGCAAGTTTTGAAAGATGCCTCTTCTACTGCAATTTACGGTAGTAGAGGATCCAACGGTGTTGTTTTAATAACAACTAAATCTGGACGAACAGGCAAACCAAGAATATCTTTTACAGTAAGGGGGTCAATATCCAACACTATAAATGAATGGGATTTAATGGATGCCGCCACATTTGCGGAAGTTGTAAACCAAAGAGCTGCAAATTTTAGCCAATCCGCTAGATTTACCCAAAGCGAAATAGACCAATTCAGAATTAATGGCGGAACGGATTGGCAAGACGAGTTATTTAGAACCGGCTACGGTCAAGAATACCAATTGGACTATTCTGGTGGATCGGATAATGTCTCCTATTTTGTTTCTGGTAATTATTTAAACCAAACTGGGATTGTAGTAAACTCAGACTTTACAAGGTTTGGTTTACGTACGAATATTAAAGCCGATTTAACAGATAAACTTACGGCTGACATTAAAATGAACTTTAATAGAAGGGAAACCAATAATGTAAATGGGAGTGGTAATACCAGTGGTGCACTTGCAGGACCACTAACATGGGCTCCCACCACACCCGCAAGAGATGAAAACGGTCAATTCACCATATTAGATCCCATCTCTTCTATTAAGGCAAATCCACTAGAATCTGCATATAATGATAATATCCAAGAAGTAAACACACTAACCACTAATGGATCTCTTAACTATGAGTTTTTTGAAGGACTTACCTTAAACGTTGGCTATGGTTTGAGTTACTCAAATACACAAAACAAAAACTTCTCCCTTCAACTTCAAAACAATACTCCGTCGGCATCACGTGGTTCAATAGAAAACTTGTTCTTACAAAACACCAATAACCTAACTTATAAAAAAACATTTAATGATGTACATAACCTAACGGTGACTGGAGTATTTGAAAATCAAACAAGAAAAGTTGACGGTTTTAGCACCGATGCTACTAATTTGCTTTATCCTATTTTTAGATATGATAATTTAACATTAGTAGAAGCCACTACTTCATCCGCTATAAAAAGAAAGGAAACCTTACTTTCTTACATTGGAAGGATTAATTACGAGTTTATGGATAAATATTTATTAACAGCATCAGTCAGATCTGATGGCTCTTCAAAATTCAGAGGTAATAATAGATATAGTACCTTCCCTTCAATTGCTTTAGGATGGAGAGTTACTGAAGAAAATTTTATGCAAAACAGTTTTTTTGATGAACTTAAATTACGTGCTAGCTGGGGTAAAACAGGGAGTCAAGCCATAGGTCCTTTTGGAACAGTTACAACACTAGCGACTGATAATAATAGTGCAGCTGCTTCGTTTGACGGCAACACCCTATTGCCTGGTATCGTATTGGGTAATCCTGGAAATTCAGACCTTAAATGGGAAACAACTGACCAAATCAATTTTGGTGTTGACATGCAGTTTTTTAATAATAGAATGGGAATAAGCCTAGATTATTATGAGAAATCCACTAAAGACTTGTTACTTAACAATCCGCTACCCTTATATGTAGGCGGTGGCATTATCACAAAAAACGTAGGGCAAGTAGATAATAATGGTTTCGAAATAGGTATTAATGCTGCTATTATTGACAATGCCAATTTTAAATGGGATGCTACCTTCAATGCTACTTTCTTAAACAATGAAATAGCAAATCTTGGTGATTTAGATGAAATTTTCCTTTCCGGTAACGTGGGTGCAGGATTAACAAACCTTCCTGAAAATATTCTTACGCCGGGCCGTTCGTTATCATCTTATTGGGGGCTTAATTATTTAGGGACTTGGAAAACCAACCAAGCTGCTGAAGCGGCTCAATATGGTAATGTGCCCGGCGATTCAAGATATGCAGATTTAAATGGTGATTTTGCAATCAATGGAGATGATTATATGATTATTGGCCAAGGGATGCCTACAGCAACTTATGGCTTGAACAATATCATATCTTACAAAAACTTTACCGTCAATATCTTCTTTAATGCCATGACAGGCTATGATAAATGGAATTTGGCCTATGCGACAGGTATTATGCCCAATGTAGATGCTCGTGAAGCCGTTCATGTTGACATTTTGGATCGCTGGGTAGCTGGCACCAATGAAGATAGTAATATTCCGCATTTTAGTCCAACGAGTTTAGAAGAAATACAATCTTCTAGGTTTATAGAAAGTGGCAACTTTGTTAGACTGAAAAACTTAAGTGTTGCCTACAATATTCCTAAAGAAAAACTCGGTGGTCTCGGTATGCAAGTTTTGGTTAGTGGAACTAATTTAATAACCTGGACTAATTATAAAGGACTAGACCCTGAATCCTTTTCAAACAATGGTCTTGGTGATTCCAGTGGTGGTGACGGTGGCTCATATCCAAACTCAACAACTTGGACTATTGGTATAAATCTTAACTTTTAAAATAAAATAATATGAAAAATATAATTCAAACAAAACTAACACTTTTAGTATGCTTAGTTTTTACAATATTTTCCTGTAGTGAATTTTTAGAGGAAGACTTATCCGCACAATTAACACCAGACGGTGATGCCTTAGCAAATGAAAGTGGCTTGACAGCTGCATTGGTTGGTACTTACTCCCCATTAACACAAACGTGGAATAGTGGCCTTGAAACCGCTGCAACACAAGCTATTTTAATGGGTGGTGATGATTTAACAACTCACAAAGCCAGTAATAAAGCTGATTTTAGGGAGTTTGATCAATTCAATGTATCTCAGCAAAATGGGAGACTACCATTTATTTGGAGTGGTGCTTATAAATCTATTCAAGGATCAAATAATATTATTGCTAATTACCAAAACGCTACCGGTAATGAAGATGTTATTAATCAAATAGCTGGTGAAGCCTATTTTTTAAGAGCATATAATTATTTTTGGATCGTCCGTCTATGGGGTAAAGCACCTATACTTTTAAATTCACATGTATATGATCCAGAAAATTTAACAATGTCATCTAGCTCGACAGAGGACCTTTATGCACAAATCATCTCTGATTTGGAACTAGCAATAGGTTTAATGCAAAAAAAGAAACCAGCCCCTGGCAGAGCTGGGCAAGGTACCGCTAAAGCTATTTTGGCAGAAGTCTATTTACAAATGGCGGGATGGCCTTTGAAGGACAACTCAAAATATGCCATGGCTGCAAGTGTTGCTAAAGAATTGATTGATAACGAAGATGAATATGGTTTTGGACTCATGGATAACTTTATCGATTTATGGCCTTCGCCAACAATTAATAATGATGGCAATAAAGAAGAAGTTTTCGCATTAAATTTTACTGCTCTCATTACTCGTAATTCAAATGCTGCCTATGGTAATGCAGCCAGACCAGGTGATTTAGGTGGCTGGGATGATTACTTCTCGGAGATTGCATTTTTTAATAATTTTCCCGACCAACTGAGAAAAGATATAACTTTTCAAACCGAATTGCCAGATGGCACCCCTTGGGAGCAATTTAATACTGGAAGGCCGTATTTTGAAAAGCTGCAAGGAGACAGACTTACTTGGAGAAATGCACTATCTCTGCCCTTAGAGCGCATGGCAGAAGTTTATTTTAATTATGCCGAAGCGCAAGTAATGGCAACAGGAAATTCTTCGGATCCTGATGCACTTGAAGCTGTTAATAAAATTGTTAGAAGAGCTTATGGCCTCCCCTTAAACACTCCAGCACCCAGTGTAGATTATACGTCGTTAACGCAAGAACAAATTGTTCAAGAAAAAGCATGGGAATTTGCAGGAGAATATTGTAGGTGGTTTGATTTAACCAGGCTAGAAATGGTTGAGAGTGTAAATGCAAATAAACATCCTGACGATTTACAACCTTTAGGAGAAATTAAGTACTATATGCCTTTACCTGCAAGTGAAACTTTAGTGAATCCAGGTTTAAATAACTAGTATTATTAGTGTCTTTGAAAATTGAATGATTTTATCCTAAAATTATTTTACCTCAGAAAATTGTTCCATTGCTTTTTTCTAGGTTTTCAAAGCAGAGATGTGAAAACAAGTTGGATATTGGTAAACGAAATATAAAGCCAATATTCAGCTGTTTTCTCATTAATTAAATTAAAACTACTTCACTAATACTAAATATAATATATCTTTAAAAACAGGGATTTCTTCGTCGAGGTAGGATTAAATTCTAGCTAATAAATATTCTTTCCAAAAATTATAAAAACTCAAAAACAGAGGACTAACCATATTTGATTCTCATTTTTCAAATTATTATAGCAGATTCCAATCCTCCTAAGTTAATTATAATGACAAATTAATTTGAGTCCAATTCTTTGGTAACTTGTATAGTTTAAAATCCAATTAAATTTGTGAGGATTGTTAAATGATGTATATTTGTTGCTTCAAAAAATGAGCAACATTACATCTCCATACCAACTTCTATTGCCAGTGGTAACACCGCATTGAATCTTTTTTAGGCTCTAAAGTCTAACGCTCACTTATTTATAAACAATTATTCTTATTTTTAATAGACCATTTGGTCAGCAAAACTCATTTATCTATATCATGAAACCATATTTAAGATTATTTGATTTCTCACAAAAAGTTAATTTCAAAACTGAAGTCCTTTCGGGTTTAACTGTTGCTTTTGCCTTGGTGCCAGAGGCCGTTGCCTTTGCCCTTATAGCAGGCTTATCGCCATTGGTTGGCTTGTATGCTGCCTTTGTTATGGGCTTAGTCACCTCTATTTTTGGAGGGAGGCCTGGCATGATTTCAGGTGCCACTGGTGCTATTGCAGTTGTTATTATAGCTTTAGCCCAAAGCCATGGTGTGGAATATGTCTTTGCTACCGTCGTGCTTGCGGGTATTATACAATTACTTGCCGGTGTCTTAAAACTAGGGAAATTAATGCGTTTAGTACCATTGCCCGTGGTTTACGGGTTTGTTAATGGCCTGGCTATCATTATATTCATGTCCCAATTAGACCAGTTTAAAGATGCCTCAGGAAGCTGGTTAACAGGTAATGCATTGTTTATTGTTTTAGGACTGGTGTTACTTACCATGGTTATTATTTGGGGCTTGCCTAAACTTACCAAAGCAATTCCGGCATCATTGGTTGCTATATTAGTTGTTTTTGGAATTGTAGCTTTTTTAGGAATTGATACCAAAACCGTGGGCGATATTGCATCCATACAAGGTGGTTTCCCGCCATTTCATATCCCTCAAGTGCCCTTTACATTAGAAACCTTAACGCTTATTTTTCCATATGCTGCTATTGTGGCAGGTGTTGGTTTAATAGAAAGTTTATTAACCTTAGAACTGATAGATGAAATTACGGAAACAAGGGGGCGTACCAATAAAGAAGCCGCGGCTCAAGGCATTGCCAATATTACCTCAGGGTTCTTTTCAGGTATGGGTGGCTGTGCTATGTTGGGGCAAAGTTTAATTAATATTTCCAATGGTGCGCGTGCAAGACTGTCGGGTGTTGTGGCTTCTGTAGCCTTACTAGTTTTTATTATGTTTGGCGCAGGAATTATTGAACAAGTACCCATGGCAGCATTAACAGGACTAATGATCATGGTTGCTATTGGTACTTTTGAATGGATTAGTGTGAAAATTTTAAACAAATATCCTGTTTCTGATATCATTGTAATGAATATTGTAATTCTTGTTACGGTATTTATGCATAACCTTGCGCTTGCTGTTTTAATAGGTGTTATAGTATCTGCGCTAGTATATGCTTGGGGTAACGCCAAACGCATTCGTGCCAGAAAACGCGTTGACGAGAAAGGTGTAAAGCATTATGAAATTTATGGACCATTGTTTTTTGGATCTATTCAACTATTTAATGAAAAGTTTGATGTACAGAACGATCCCGAAGAAGTTGTAATTGATTTTAAAGAAAGTCGTATAGTAGATATGTCTGCCATTGAGGCGGTTAATAAGCTTACCGAACGTTACCACTCAGTTGGAAAAAAGTTATATGTTACTAATTTATCAAGTTCCAGTCATAAATTATTAATTAAAGCCGATAAAATGATTAACGTTAATGTAGTAGAATAGTTTTTTGTTTTAATTGAAACATTATGATGGACAAAGCAAAATTTATTGTAGCTGTAAAAGCTGAAATTGAAAAATTGGAACACACCATTATAATGTATAAAAACATGACCAATCCAATCGCGCCCGATAATGCTATCGGGCGTGTATCACGGATGGATGCCATTAATAATAAAAGTGTTATTGATGCTGCCTTACGAGAAGCCGAACAACGTTATAAAAAATTAGTATTGGTACTCGAAAAAGTAAATGATGCTGGTTTTGGAATATGTAGAAACTGTAAACAGCCTATTCCTGAAGGGCGATTAATGATTCGTCCTGAAAGTGTTTTATGTGTTCGTTGTGCTTTTTGATTTATGTGCCGTTTTCAAAAAAGTCGTTTTAAAGTAAGGTATTTATAATATTAGCTTGAGCAAATAGTAGCTACTTCCCTATGCTTTGATTAACTATCCTCACATTTATTGGATACAATAATTAATAAATATCAGTTATACCGATGAACAATCCATTTCTCTTTTAAAAAAAGTATATAAAAAGGACAGAAGATTATAAATTAGTTTTGCACTCTTTTATATTCTGGGATGGTTTATGAAATAGTGTAACACTACAAACTTTCTTTGGCCCGTTTTATGGCTGTTTGAATTTCTTCGACAACAAGATCACTTTCAATAAATAAAAACAACTCGTTTTTTTCAAAATCTTTCCTCAAGGATGTTTTAACACCTGAAATTATTACTTTAATTTTTCTAGACTTATAGGTTTTTATTATTTCTTTGATGCTCTGATAACCAGTCGCATCGATTAATGGCACATAGCGCATTCTAATAATAATAACCTTAGGTTGAAAATGAGTATTGGTAATGGTTTCCTGAAATTGTCTTGCCGCACCAAAAAATAGTGGTCCATTAATTTCATATAAAATAACGCCTTCAGGTATATCCAATTGTTCTTCATCAAAAAGATGCTCGGTATTTTCATTTTCAGATGAAAAATCCTGGATATTAACAGATTCACTCATTCGTTTCATAAAAATAAAGCTCGAAAGCACTATACCAATTTCTATGGCAATAACCAGGTCAAAAATAACAGTAAGAAAGAACGTAGTAAGCAAAATAATAATATCCATTCTATTCCCTTTTAAAATAGATCTAAATTGTTTCCATTCACTCATATGATAGGCGACCACCATTAAAATACCTGCAAGACAGGACATAGGTATTAATTTCGCATAGGGTGCAAATAAGAGCATTATAGTCAATAATACAATAGCGTGAACGATGCCGGCAATAGGTGTTCGCCCCCCATTTTTAACATTGGTCGCCGTTCTTGCAATAGCTCCTGTAGCCGGGATGCCACCAAAAAGAGACGACATTATGTTTGCTGCTCCTTGCGCTACTAATTCCATATTTGAACGGTGTTTTCCTCCAATCATGGAATCTGAAACTACAGCAGAAAGAAGTGACTCTATGCTACCCAATATAGCAATTGCAAATGCTGGTTGAATAAGGGCTTGAATGGTATCGAAACTTACATTGGGAATACTGGGCAAACCTATCTTGTTGGGAATATCACCAAAATTACTTTCAATAGTATCTACCGGAATTTCAAAAACTTGAACCACTATCGTTGCAAGTACAATGGCTATAATTGACCCTGGAATTTTCCTTATTATTTTTTGAAAGTAAAGGGTAATCAATACAGTTGCAAAGGCAATACCAATGGCAAACCAATTAATGTTGTGTAAATTATCAAAATATACTGACCATTTATCAATAAAATTAGCAGGAACTTTAGCTATATGGAGTCCAAAAAAATCATTAATTTGAGAGGAGAAAATAATGAGTGCAATGCCACTTGTAAAGCCCACAATGAGAGAATATGGGATGTATTTCAGTAAATTTCCAAGCCTCATCAATCCAAATCCAATGATGATAAACCCAGCCATAAACGTTGCGATGGTTAAGCCGTCTGTCCCGTATTGTTGAACAATACCATAAATAATTACAATGAAGGCTCCTGTTGGCCCTCCAATTTGAACCCGACTTCCACCAAAAGTCGAAATAATAATTCCTGCGATAATTGCCGTTAAGATGCCTTTTTCAGGAGACACACCAGAAGCAATAGCAAAAGCGATGGCCAATGGTAAAGCTACGATGCCCACGATTAATCCCGAGAGCATATCTTTTGTCAAAATTTCTCTAGATATTCCTTGTTTTAAAAGAGAAAACAATTTTGGTATAAATTCCTTGCGCATTGTTTTAGTGATTGTTAATTTTATAAAAAAGTGAATTTTAATCTTTTATTGAAAGTTACCATTTTTTGTATAATCAATTGTCATATTCAGTAAAATGGCTCTTGCGATGCGCATTAACGGGATTTGTAAAACGAAGGCAAGAATGATGATAACTGGGTAAAGATATTTGAAAAAGCTGTTCAGGTCATCAAGTGAAAATCCCAATAGGATCAACGGAATAAAAATTAATAGGACCACCGGATAGCTAATCCATAAAGCAGCTGTGTAAAATCCTGGTTCTAGCTTAAAATCTTGTTTACAGTGCGGACATTTATCGGGCATTTCTAAGATTCTTGAAAAAACAAATAATCCTGGATTACTGAACAAATTTCCAATGTGACAGCGCGGACATTTCAATTTTAAAACACTGTATAGCTTTGTTCCTTTTTTCATAAAGTTCTAATATTGAAATTTGGATGATACATATAGTATTTATGGTTTTAAAATTGTTCCCTTTCATCTTTTGTAAAAGCCAAGGATTTACTGATTCTTCCAGCATATAAAACTTCGAAATCTTTTTTATTAGAAATCATTTATAAAACTTAATTTACATATTATCAACTATAGCATTCCCAAATTCAGAACATTTAAGTAAGGTAGCACCTTCCATCAAACGTTCAAAATCATAGGTGACCGTTTTTTTGTGAATGGCTCCTTTCAATCCCTTGACAATAAGGTTTGCAGCTTCGTTCCATCCCATATATTCCAACATCATTACACCAGAAAGTATTTCGGAAGAAGGATTCACCTTATCTTGATCTTTATATTTGGGCGCCGTACCATGCGTGGCCTCAAATATGGAAACTCCCGTATTATAATTTATGTTTGCACCGGGCGCTATGCCAATTCCACCCACTATGGCAGCCAAAGCATCAGAAATATAATCACCATTTAAGTTAAGTGTTGCTATAACATCATATTGGTCCGGCCTTAAAATTATTTGTTGCAAAAATGCATCGGCGATGACATCTTTAATGATTAACTGAAAACCGTTTTTGGTAATAACTTGCCAAGGGCCTCCTTCATAATCTTTAGCGGCAAATTCATCTTTGGCCAGTTGATAGCCCCATTCCTTGAATTTCCCTTCTGTAAATTTCATGATATTGCCTTTATGCACAATGGTCACGGATTCTTTTTTATTATCAATGGCGTATTGAATAGCCGCCCTAACCAAGCGTTCTGTTCCTTCTTTTGAAACGGGTTTAATGCCAATGGATACGGTATCGGGAAAGCGGATTGCCGTAACCTTCATCTCATTTATTAGAAAGTTTTTTATTTTTTCAAGTTCAGGAGTGCCATGCAGCCATTCTATTCCGGCATAAATATCTTCTGTGTTTTCCCTAAAAATAATCATATCTACTTTTTCTGGAGCCTTAACAGGAGAAGGGACACCTTCATACCATTTAACTGGCCTTACACAGGCATATAAATCGAGTTGTTGCCGTAAAGCTACATTGAGGGAGCGCATCCCACCCCCTATCGGTGTTGTTAATGGACCTTTAATCGCCACTAGGTATTTTTCAATACTTTTAATAGTGTCTTCGGGCAACCATTCACCTGTTTTTTTAAATGACTTATCACCTGCATATACTTCTTTCCATTTAATTTCCCTATAATCACCGTATGCTTTGTTAACAGCGGTATCAATGACTAATTTTGTAGCTTTCCAAATATCGGACCCTACGCCATCACCCTCAATAAATGGAACAATAGGCTTATTGGGAACATGTAATTTTCCGTTAACAAAACTAATTTTGCTTTCATTCATAATATGTATTAAATTTAATTGAGTGCAAATATACGATAAATGTTATTTAAAAACTTAACAAATGTTATGTTTTATATGTTGTTTTTTATATATTTGACAGATGAAAAACTTTTATTCACAATTTGATTTTCAAAGCGAACTACTTTTTGAAGCATTAACTACTGATGAAAAAAATGCCGTATATGCTTCAATGGAGTCATTGACCATAAAAAAAGGAAGTCTTTTGTTTTATGAAGAAGGTGTTCCTACCGGTATCTTTCAGATTAAGAAAGGGAAAGTTAAAAAGTTTAAGCGCGGTTTTTCTGGAACCGAACAAATTTTTTATATCTACACACCGGGAGACGTATTTGGGTATCATGCATTATTTGGAGAAGAGCGTTATCAAGATTCTTGTGAGGCATTAGAGGATCTTGAAGTAAATTTTATAGCTAAAGATATTTTTTTTCAATTATTGCAAGTTATTCCAGCTTTACAACAAACATTTATAAAAAATATAGGTCATGAATTTGGAGTATTGGCTAATATTATAGCTGTACTTGCCCAAAAAAATCTAAATGCACGATTGGCAATTAATCTGCTCATTTTAGAAAATCGATTCGAAAAACATTCGAAAGCTGGTGGTATTGATTTAACACGAGAAGATTTAGCCAACATTATTGGCACTTCCGCAGAAAGTTTAGGAAGAAGCCTCAAACAATTTAAGGATGAAGGGATTATCGAAGTAGATAAAAGAGTTATCTATATAAAAAATAAGGAACAATTACTTCAATTATTAAGCAATAAAGAAAGTTAGTTATTTCGATGCAATATGTAACTTTCCTTTAAATACGGGGCATAACAGCCTTCCGGGTGTAAATAAGGTGTAATATTTTGTTTTCTTTTGATATTATTATAGTATATACTTACAAATTTTTTGCATAAGTGTATCTAATATCCGAAGTAACTCAAAAAAAAGCTACAAATCTATAGCTCTTTGTTTAATAAATTACCGCCTTAGCAGTAATGTAATGCATTTTTTGCCTTTTCACCAGTAAAAACCAATATCTCTTCTTTTATTTACTGCCATAACAGTAATAAAATATAATTTTACATAAAAAATGTTTCTATAAATATTTAAATTGCGTATTTTTACCGTTTAAACAGTATATAATGAATGATTTTGATTTAGGGGCATTGATTAAAGACCATCGAAAAAAAGCAGGACTTACCCAACTGGAGCTAGCCAATCTAGCAGGAGTTGGTAAAACAACTGTTTTTGATATTGAAAAGAATAAAGAAACGGTGCGATTAAATAATCTATTTGCAGTGCTTCAAGTACTCAATATTAAAGTAGAATTCAAAAGTCCATTAACTAAATAATTATGAGACAAGCAATTATATTAACTCACGGAAAAAGAGCTGGGATTTTAACAGAAATAGCCGCTGGCAACTATATTTTTGAGTACGATCAAAATTATGAGGGTGAAGCGATTTCTTTGACCATGCCCACGAACCATAAAAAATATAGTTACAAATCCTTTCCTCCTTTTTTCGAAGGGTTATTGCCTGAAGGTGTTATGTTAGAAGGTTTATTACGCATTGCCAAAATTGATAAAAAAGATTATTTCTCCCAACTAATTGCTACAGGAAATGATTTAGTAGGATCAGTAACGGTTCAATTATTGGAAAATGAATAGATGTCCCATAACATACGAATTATGCGGTACGAATACCTATAGCGAAAAAGGAATACGCATGATTGCCCCTAAATTAACGCACTTAAACGATTTGCCTTATACAGCAGTAGAATTACGTCAGGAAGCCGCTAATAGAGCTAAAAAACTATCGATTCAAGGAGTACAACCAAAGCTTAGTGCCTCTGTTTCTATTGTGGGTCAAGAATTTAAAATTGTTGATCAATTTGGAACATATATAATAAAGCCACAAAATGATTTGTTTCCACAATTACCAGAAAACGAAGATGTAACCATGCGAATGGCAAAAGCATTTGGCTTAGAAGTTCCTTTTCACGGAATGCTTTATGGTAAAGATGGTAGTTTATCCTATTTTATCAAACGTTTTGACCGCTATGGTAAAGGAAAAAAATGGGCTACAGAAGATTTTGCTCAATTAACTGGAAATACCAGAGATACAAAATATCGTTTTACAATGGAAAAACTCATTCCGGTACTTGACGAATATTGTTCATTCCCTGCTATCGAAAAAGCTGATTTTTTCAGAAGAATTCTTTTTTGTTTTCTAACTGGAAATGAGGATATGCATTTGAAAAACTTTTCTTTAATTACTAAAAATGGTAAAACAACACTCTCTCCCATTTATGATTTCCTAAACTCTACTATAGCTATTAAACATCCCGATGAAGACATAGCGCTCACCATGAAAGGAAAAAAAAGTAATTTGAAAGCAACCGATTTTATTGACTATTACGCCAAAGAAAGGCTACAACTCAACGAAAAAACAATAACTATAATTCTAGAACAAATAAAAAAAACAATTCCTATTTGGAAGGAATTACTTGAGATATCTTTTCTTTCTGATGAAATGAAAATAAAATATTTAAAGCTATTGGATACTAGAATAGTAATGTTTGAGCAATAACATGTTCCGTCTTTCTTTTATGCTATGCCATATAAATGCTGGTATTTGTACTTCATAGAACAGCTCCAGAAACTGATGACATGACTCCATCTTTTTGTGGATCGGTACCCCTTAGTCCGGCCCATTCATAATAATATAATTAGGACTAATATTAACAAAACCAGAAAAGATATACATTTTAGTTGCATCTAATGTGATAGCAGTACTAGCTGGGGTTGGCAAATCACCAAGTGAGTAAACATAAACAAGGTTAGAGCTAGTAGAAAACAAAAAAGATTTCCAAGCACCACTGCTATATTTTGGTTGTATTATAAATTTGCAATCCTTCTGCGGGTGCTGCGATATTATCTCTTTCAGTGGTAGTCATCTTCGGCATTAAAATTCCCTTTTTTTGCATTTGCATTTAAAGTGGATACATTAATATCTAACATTGCAGAGGCATCAGGACTGGTTGTCCCGATACCTACTTGAGCAAAGGTTTATAAATTAAAAGTTAAAAATGAAATCAGCATAGCACTTAAAACATATGTATTTATTGTTTTCATAATCTTAATTTTTAAAGTTAAGAAATGTGACATCTTCACCTTGGAAACCATAGGCACTCTATATATTTATTCGCCGACTTTTATGTCAAAGCTTATTGAGAATATTGTGAATCACTGCCCTATTAGTTTAAAATTCAAAGCAATTAATATCCTGAACGAATCAACGATAAGGTTCTATGGTCCAGCGTCGCTTCACCAGTATCAACTTTCCACCGTATTTCAATAGGTTCCCCTGCAATTACGGTAACCATAGCTTGAAGAGACACTATTGAATGAGACAAATTAATTATTCTGCTTGAATTCGCAACCTCCAAACCATTTTGATAAATACTGTAAGTAGTAGTACTTGGGCTACTTGTTGTACCTGCGGGATATTCTTCCCCAACATGTGTACCAGCCATTGTCAAAGTTCCTAATGCAGTACCCACATCTCCAGTGGTTGTGGCAGATGCTACATCTGAAACCGCACCTGAAGAGCTCCACATAGCAAATGTGGAAAGTATTCCTAAATTAACGGGAGCACTACCTGTTGAAGCAGTAATAACGACGCCCGCCCCAAGGGTTACTGCTCCCAACTTTGTAAACAGCCTTCCTTCAAGATTCGAATCGGCACCTAATGACACTGCTCCAGCAGCTGTTCCACCACCAAGCATGGTACCTTTCATTATTGTATTAGCGGCCGTTGACATGGCTTCATTAGAAACCCAGAATATATTTTTGGGATTTGCATTTCCTGTCAGTACAACAGTTGTACCTACTCCTGTAGTAAATGCTCCAGAGCCTCTTATAATAAACACCGAATTTGGGTCTCCACCCCCGTCCATTGTAAGTGTTCCGGCAATCGATGGTGCTCCGGACACATCATAGACACCTGCAGACAAAATCTCTCCACTACCAAAAGTTAGAACGTGTGGGACACCGCCTGGGTATGCCATTAATTGGTTATATAAACTTGCAGCATCAATAACACCTTGATCTGAACTAAATGTTTGACTGCTAGACAACTGGGCATTAAATAAAACCAAGTAAGTGCCTGAAGGAGGCGATAGTGTCATCCCCGTCACCAACAAATCACTAGTAGATGTGGTACTAATAATTCCGCCTTCGGTGACAGTATCAATCATAGATCCCGCTTGTCCTTTGATACCTATCCAATTTGGTACTGAAGGAATTCCAGTATTTAATTGACTATCATTCAAGGTAAGGTTGTAAATCATTAAACCTGTCGCTGGAAGTATGATAGCATCTCTTTGTTCTGTGGTTAATCTTGGTATTAATAACCCTCTACTGTCGGAATAAATATCTAACATAGATGAGTTGTCTGGAGTTATAGTTCCAATACCTACTTGTCCAAAAACAATGCTATTTATTAAGAAACATATTACTAAAATAAGTTTTAAATTTTTCATGTTAAGTATATTAATTAAATGGGGTTAATTTATAATTTTAAAAGATTTTTTATTTTGTCCAGATTCAATTAAAACAATGTACATACCTTTTTGATGTACAAAAGGGATTATGATGTTATCATCATGAGACAGCCTATTTAAAGACTCTATTTTTTGTCCTAATACATTAAATACTGTTACTTGATTAATTCCTATAAGATTTTTATTTTTGATTATTATCGCATCATTTTTGAAGTAAGCACTAATGTTGTTGTTAGTAAGGACCTCTTTAGTATTGTTAAGCGTTTCAGTAGCTTGAAAAACAATGCTAAACCTATCTAAATACTCTCCTGGAGGTAAATTTGGACTAAAATTAGATTCAGATAAATTGTAATACGTGTTTAATAATGAATCTTTAATATAAACAGGATCAGTAAAATTTTCAACGGCATCTAACATAATGACATGCTTTCCTTGTTGGGTAATTATTATTCCAATAGGGAACTCATATATATTGTCATAAGTTCCAACGCCTTGAATCACGTATTTTTTTGTTAGATCATTTTCAATAATATAAAACATTTCATCTTCTCTTGGATCTATCATCGTAGCGTCAAAACCCCTATTAAAATTTAAATCTGCATCTCTATTAGGCAAAAATGCTAACAAAAGTTGCCTATGAAACAGTTCAGGATCTTCATAACCCATTCTTATAAAACTTTCTACTGTGTCTGCTTGTGAATCACTTTTTTTAGTATTTGATTGTTTATAAAAATTTGAAACTTCTCCATCTTCAGTTTGAAAAGAACGTTGAGAATTATTGAAAGTAATTATTCCATTAGATATGGCTTCCACCATAAAACCCTGCCCTACTGCCATATATTGCTTTGGTATGGTTCCTGCAGCTGATCCTAAACCAGAGATTGATGAATTTATAGATGGTCCTACACCTCCAGTTAAGTTATAAATAGAATAGCCTCCAAGATAGGCTGCTAAAATATGTGAATTAGATCCGCCATCTACCCAAAACAGCAACTTGTCCAGTAGTTGCAAATTATCAGTTATAAATTTATCTGAATCCATAGCAGAAGGATATGGATTTCCTAATAGAGTACTTTGTCCAATAACTATAGGAAAAGTATAGTCTCCATCATTTGGCAGGCCTTTAAATACATAGTTTTGATTAATTGCTCCAGTTCCTTTCATGGTAAACCCAATACCAGGCGCTATCTTTAAGTCTTTATTTATTTTATCCCAACCTGCATATCCAGAAGTATTTGGTGAATAGGTATACAACCAGCGATCGCTTATGTATAATGGTGTTATTACATTATTACTTCCGTCTACCATTGCTGGAGAACCATTATATGGAGAACCATAATTAATTAAAACTTGTTGTGGTACAAATGAATTTATACTTGCATCGGTTCCATCAAACAATCCCCCATTAAAAGAAAAAGCTCCTGTATTGTTATTCACTGGTGATGACCAATAATTATATCCATAGGTACTTGAAATACCTTGTTGGTCTCTTAATAATTTTCCCGAACTCGGCGTATTAGCATTTGCACCAGTATGGGTTTGCACTAGTTGAGCTTCTCCTACTAACCGTAAATCACCACTCACCAAATTAACCATATTTACAACTTCTAAATCAAAGCCATCAGCTACAGAAACCCCTTTTTTAGTAACTCCGGTTACATTAACTTCTAGATTATAAAAATTAACATTGCCTGTTGTTCCCGAGATGGTTTGAGTATCATTTACTGAACTATTAAAAAATGTAGTTCCTGATATTGGTATTGATACAGTACCATGATTTATAAAATTGCTATTTAGATATAGATTTCCTTCATTGTTATGAGTTCCTGTAGATGTAATGGTGTATTCATTCCCAAAAGACACAAGTGTAGCCGTGTTAATTTTTAAAGTCCCTTCATTTACAATTTGCGAAAAAAGGGTGTAGATACTTAAAAAGTATAATAATAATAAAGCCTTGTATTTCATAATTAAGTAGGTATTTTAGGGTTATTAATGCTATGTATTTACGCTACATTATTTTTTATATTTGTTTTTATAGACGTACTGTTATTTAGTAAAAAAGATTCTTTTTTATTTTTTAACGTCATCGCCTCAATTAATTTCTCTTTCGTTAAGGGTTTTATTATATATCCAGAACAAAACGCAATACTTAATGCTTCATAAATGTCTTTTTCATTATTGGATGAGGAAAGAAAATAAACATCAATTGGTTTTTTTTTTAAAAAGTAAGTGAACAAATTTTTTGATTAATAAAACAATCAGTTTTGTTGTCATCGATGATGACTATTTCGTTAATATCTTTCATGATCCTAGATTTTGTCTAACAGGTTCGGATTTAAGCAATTTTATAAATATGTTCCTTAAGCATATTTACATCCAAAGGCTTCATTAAAAACATCTTCACATAAGAGTAGCGCGCTGCTCTGTCAATATCCCGCTGGTCGCTCGAGGAACTAAGCATAAAAATATCACACTTACTTTTGATGGTGTCAGGTAAACGCTCATAGTCATCTAAAAACTCAAACCCATCCATTTCAGGCATTCTAATGTCAAGAAATATAAAATCTGGAATCTGTTCCGGCTCGTTATGTACGGTGTCCAGAAATTTTAAAGCTTCTATGGCCGATGACACAGCAATAATATTTTCTCCAATTTTATTCTTTAAAAGCAAATGCTTTGTTAAGAAACTATCAATCTTGTTGTCATCAATCAGTAATATTGTTTTCGTTTTCATCGTCGAGTAAATTAAAAATGGTGATTGTAAATTTTGAACCAACTGATTTTTCTGATTCAAGCGTCATAGTTGCCCCAAGCCTATCAATGGTTTCCTGTACAATGTATAAACCTAGTCCTGAGCCCGTAGACTGTGTGGAGGCACGATAAAACATTTCGAATATTTTTTTCTTGTCTTTTTCAGCAACGCCTATACCATTATCCTCTATAATAATCGTTGCATTTTTCCTGTCCGATTGAACTGATACATGAACAAATGATTTTTCTTTTGTGTCGTCTTTGTATTTTATGGCATTGGAAATTAAATTATTAAGAATGATGTTTATTCTTCTTTTATCCGATATGAATGCTGCTTTTTGTTTAACATCAACCTTCAACTTAAACTCGCTAGCCATCTCCATAAATTTATGTTTTTCAAGCACTTCCTGAATCATATCATCAAATACAATATCCTCATTTTCTAATTCTGTTCGTACATTTCTTGAATACGTGAGAATATCCCCAATGAAATTATCCAACTTTAAAACACTTTGTTTCATCATGCCCAAATATTCTATAAGCAACTCGTTGTTGGGTTCAACTTCATCGGTCGTTATGTCTATCAGACCAAGCAAAGAAGCAAGCGGAGCTCGTAAATCGTGCGATGTACTGTAGACAAAGCGATCTAATTCGGTGTTGGTCTTCTGAAGTTCTCTATGTTGTCGTTCAAGATTCTGTTCCACTTTTTTCCGTTCTGTGATGTCTCGAATAAAAGCACAACTAAATTCTTTATCTCCAAATTTTATATAGTTAGATCTTATTTCTACTGGGAATAACGAGCCATCTTTTCTTAGCTGTTTGGCTTCAATGGATATAGAATGCTTTTTACGTAGTTCTGGAAAAAAAGCAGACCACGTTTCAACGTTGAAGTCCAGGTCAATATCTGGTACTGATAGCCTTAGCAATTCCTGACGCGTATACCCAAGTGAAACACATGCCGCCTCATTAACATCAACAATCCGGGCATCAGAGGTCATCCAAAAAATGGCATCACCTGCATGGTCAAAAGTAAATTGAGTTAATTCCAACTTCTCCTTTGCTAAAATAGGTTCAGTAATATCCTGCAATATTCCATAAAGGCGGATGGGTTTATCGTTTTCATCCAATTCAATTTTCCATTCGCTATAAACATATTTTAGAATGCCATCTCTTGTGAATATCCTGGAATAGAAATGTGATGCAGCAAAAGTTTCAAAAGTTTTATGAATTTCTTCCTGTACATAGGCAGCATCTTCAGGATGAACGAAAGATAAAAATGCTTCAGAAGAAGGCGCTATCTCTCCGGGGTTCATTCCACAAATATGATAAAACTCATCTGACCAGGTATTCACTCCGGCAGCCAGATCAATTCCCCAGTTACTTATATGGGAAAGTGCTTGTGCCTCTTTTAACCTGGCTTCACTTTCCTCTATCTTTTTTCGTGACAGCACTTGTTCTGATACATCCACTGCAAAGAAGAGAATGCCATCAGTTTTTCCGTTACTGCCTTTGTGCGGCTGGTATAATAAATTCAAATAACTATCAACAAGTATTCCATCATTATTGGCATCTAATTTAATGAGTATTTCATTAGCATAAAAAGTTTTCCCCGTTTGATAAACGCTGTCTAATATTTCAATAAACCCTTGCTGCATGATCTCAGGCAATACATCTTTTAAATTCTTACCAATAATATCCTTTTTGCCAATTAATTGTAAGCACGGAGGGTTTGCCATTTCAAATCTGTGGTCAGGGCCGCTTAATACGCCCATACTGGAAGGGGCTTCAGAGAACAAATCAAAAAATTGCTGCCTCTCAATTTCAAAAGCTTTTTCCAATCTTTTTTTCTCGGTAACATCTCTTGCTATCCCATATCTTACTTGACCCTTTTTATCCCATCGGGCAGTCCATTCAATGGGCACCAACGAACCATCTTTACGTACATACCGGTTTTCAAAATGGTTGAGATTGTTGCCTGTCATTACCATAGCCGATGTTAACTCTGTTCTATCTTTATCTTCGCGATAAACAAAATTGACAAGGGATTTGCCTATAAGCTCCTCTGGCTTATATCCCCAAACGGCTTCACTTGCAGCACTTACCTTCAGGAAATTCCCTTTTGCATCAACAGCACAAATGACATCCAACGACGAGTCCATTATTTTAGTAATGTCGCTTAGGGCGTGTTGAAGTTCATTGGAAGTAA
Organism: Confluentibacter flavum; assembly: GCF_002843175.1. GTDB lineage: Bacteria > Bacteroidota > Bacteroidia > Flavobacteriales > Flavobacteriaceae > Confluentibacter > Confluentibacter flavum. The sequence goes on along the minus strand of NZ_PJEO01000030.1, from coordinate 5,089 downwards.
TAATCAGTTTGTTTTCGGCTAGTTTACGTTCAGTAATGTTCAGATGAGCCACCACCAACATTGCTACATTACCTTCAAATCTTTTTACATTCATCCCAAACCATCGTTGCTCGTCAGGTGAATGGCAGGGATATTCAAGATAAAAGCTTGTGCTCTTGTTATTCATAACCTCCATCATTCCGTTCAATGCTTCACCGGCTATTTTATCTCCACTTGCGGCTGACTGACGGCACACTTCAAAATAATTGCTTCCTACACCAATGCGCTCCAGTGTGGTTTCTCCGTTCTCCAATGCAAATTGTTTCCATGTTTCATTTACCGAAATAATATTTCCTGTACCATCAACTACAGCAATATGCGAAATTAATGAGTTAAGCACTCCGCGGTTAAAGACTTCACTTTTTCTGACTTGCTCTTCCGCTTGTTTTATTTTTTCAATGTCGGTGCAGTTGCCGTACCATTTTTCTATTTGACCCTGTTCATTAATCTTTGGCACACCCCTTATCAACCACCATTGATAGCTTCCATCATATTTTCGTAATCTACATTCAACACTATATTCCGCAAGGTTAATCACAGCATTATTCCATGCTTCCCACGCAAGTGGTTTATCATCTTCATGAAATGGAATTAACCATCCGTCTCCATAGCTTTGCTCTAAGGTAAGACCTGTATAATCCACCCACTGTTTATTGAAAAAAATATTTTTGCCATCTCCTGTTGTTACCCAAACCATCTGAGGCATTGATTCAGCCATGGCCATGATTTCCTTTTCGCTTTCAATAATAGACTCTTCCGCAACCTTTTTTTCAGAAATATCCCTGAAGTTGGATACCAAAGCGTTAATGCCATCTTCTTCAAGTAAATTAGTAACCACGCCTTCGCACCAAATCCAATTCCCGTTTTTATGGAGTCTCCGTTGCTTAAAGTCAAATGATTTGCCCGGCGTTTTTAATAGGGCATCTCGTTTTTGAAGATAACTTTCAATTTCATCGGGATGAATTAAACCCAGCGGGTATATATGAAGAAATTCTTCCGATGAGTATCCAAGTGACTTTTCCACGGAAGGACTGCCATACAAAGCCTTGCCTTCACGAGTTTTCAGCGTTTTCATATCAACACCATGTTCTATCAGTGACCGGAAACGCTTTTCGTTTTTAAGTACAAGCATTTCCGTATCCTGGTGTATTTTTTCTTTTTCAAAAAGGTCAACTCCAAAGGATATATCCTCTGCCACTTCCCTGAGCATTTTAATTTCTTCGTCATTAAATAAATTCGTTTCAGACGAATACATATCAAACGTCCCAATCACTTTTCCTGACTTTTTTATCGGAAGAGAAACGGCAGAAATAAAGCCGCGAGCGGCTGCATAGTCTTGCCACCTTATTATATCCTCCGCCTGAATATTCGGAATAGCATAATACTCGCTTCCATGCAAAATTTTGTCCGTCAGTCCTTCAATATGATAGGTTTTATCAGAAAGCAGTTTTATATCTTCTTCTGTTGAGCCATTGCTTGCAACAAGTTGGATTTTACGCCTTGAAATATCTGCAATTCCAATCCAGGCCATTTTGAAATTTCCGATTTCAACAGCTATCCGACAGACTTCGTTAAATAATGTTTGCTCGTCTTTTACCCTTAAAATGGTTTTATTGATATGGTTGAGAAAAGAATAAAGGCGATTGACTTTATTTAATCTTATTTCAGTTTCATGAAGTTTATCGTTTGAAGCCGTTAGCGCAACTGCTCGCTTTTCCTTTTCCATTTGTTGAAAAGCAAGCTCTTTATTGGCGATAATTAGTTCATCTGCTCGTGCTGCTTTTTCATTGCTTTCAAAGAGGCGCAGCTTGTTTGCAAGGATTAGCTCTTGTGCCCGCTTGTTCATGACTTCATTCTGAAGTGACAATTTATTAATTGCATTTTGCAGCCTCTCCTCCGTCGAAAGAGTACCTATAGAATCATTTGATTTATCTTTCATCTTTACAATTCAATTAGGTATTATTAATATGAGAGGGAGTACTAGTTGCTTTGGGTAAGGTGTGATGAATACATTTGTATGTTTCCAAATATTCAGAGGACTATGTTTTATCACCTCATTTCATTGACAAAGATAGTTTAAATAAAATCCTAAATGTCAATTAATTAGAACAAAAATAGTTGATTAAAGAAATGTAGTATATGATTCTGGTCATATAATAATTTCAAAACCAGACAAATGGTAAGACAATGTGTGGCAGTAGAATTATTTGAGGTTATTAAAATTGGTAAACCATCCAATCAGGACAGATGTATATTAAAAATTTAAAAAAACTCCCAAAGGAGCCATTTGAGTAAAATTATGAAAATAGAGTTGACAAAAAGCAATATAGGACTCTCCTTACTACTATCCAACAGGTCTTCCAAACGCCATTGACAGACCATTTCCGATAATTGTAATATAAGGACTCCCAACACAATGGCTTTTCTTAAAAAAACACCTGTGTGGGCAATTGGTGCCATTGAACTCCTGTCTTTAATTTGTAAAGGATAGCATTGACAATCTCAACAAAAGGAACTGTTGGGGGAAACCCTCGTTTTGGTAATGGTACACGAATTGTGGCCTTACCCGAATTACTAAAATTCATTAATATTTAACACAATACTATTGCTCCCGCTCCAAATAATACTGAAATTATAAACACCACTACCGCCCAATTAGGATATATTTTAGCTTCCTTTATTTTATTGTTGAAACGATTTTCAAAACGTTCTATACTATTTAAGTGTGACATCATTTGTTTTTGATGCACCTCAATAATGGCTTTGTATTCCGCAACATCCATTTTGATTTTAGTCGTATTCAATTGCTCACTGATTTTTTCCAGCCTTTCAATGCTCTTGTTAAACTCATGGAGTTCATTGACCAAAAGGGCGGTCAGTTCTTCAAGTTTTGTCATGATTGTTATGTTTAAGTTTAATATCCGATTCCTTTTTGGATTGCTTTTTTAATGATGAACTTGGTTATTTTTAGAGCTAAGTTTGGGGTGAGGTCAACTACTTTACCAGCTAGTTTGATACTTGCATTATTTTCTTTTAAAATACTTGCTCCCTGAATCCCGGACATCTGTTTTCCAATATTCCCAATGGACATATTGCGATGGACTTCGCTGCCCTTAAGGTTATGTCCATCAAACTCAAACCGAAAGCCCTGAAGCTTATTTTGGTTGTTAATGGTCGGGATGACCTTAACTCCATTGGTCTCCATCGCCTTGACATAATCATCAAAGGATTTGGGCTGAAATTGTTTCATGGCCAGATCATGTCTTCGCTTGATTTCCGTACGGATTTCCATCGAGTTAAAGGCCTTTTCAAATTGTACCTGTTTGACCGTGGTCAGCTGCATACATTCCGCCACCCTTTCAGCGGCCAATTGGCTGCGCTTACCAATAAAACTATCGTTATAGGCAACGCCCCTAAAATCAATACGGTTGACATATAAATGGATGTGCTTATGCTCCTTGTCCTGATGCACAAAAGCAATCGCTTGGCGTTCGCCCAGATTCATGTCCTTTATAAAACGTACCGTGATGTCATGTAGCTCCTTTGTTCCCAAGTTTTTTCCATCTTCAATGGTCGGACTGATGACAAAGGAGAGGGTATTCTTGGTACAATGGTAGTTCAGGTCCTGAACCATTTTGAATTCCTTGGTTATTTCTGCAGGGGAATCGCCATGCAGGAATTCCTTCAGTACGATCTGTGCATCCTTTTCCTGGTTCCATCCGTAGGACATGGAAGCCCGGGTATGCGATATGCTTTTTCCTTTTCCTATCATAGTTGAAACTTATTAAGGTGCGCCTTGATGTCGTTAGCCAGAGCATGGACTTCTTCCATAAGTTTGGGATTCCGTTTTTTGAACATGTTCCCAATCGATTTAAAATTATTATGGTACTTGATGAGCATTTTATAAAGTTCAATGTGCTCCTCCGTAAAACGTTCAGTAATTTCCTGTTCAAATAGGCTACGTCGTATATATTCACTTAATGTCAAACCGCTTCTGGCTGCCTTGATATTCAAAAGCTTCTTTTCATAAACGCTGCATCGAAACTTAACGAGGTCTCCCTTCCCCTTAAACACTCTTTTTTTTTCTTTGCGACCTTCGGGAGCAAACGAGAATGTGTCCACAGACACACATCTCGAATTCCTACCCATGGACAGTTCCGTTTCCGAAATGTTCAGTACCACTCCCATGTCCAAGACCTCCAAATTATTCAGTGCTTCGGTCGGAATCTGTACCGTCCGCTGTTTTTGCCCTTGGTTAGTTTTTGACTTAAAATCAAAGTTATTGTCATCTTCCATCACACAAATAGTTGTTTAAGTCTTTATGGTTTTTATAGGTATCACTTTTATCCATGACCTTATGATTGGTATCCATAAGGTATTTAGTAGCTCCAGTTCCTGCCGTATCGTTATCCAAATAGAGCAAGGTCTGTTCATAGTTATTGATATAGGGTTCTATGTCCTTTACAAAGGCAATGGAATTCAGGACCATAATATCCGAAATGTTCAACAGTTCCTGTTCCAATGTGGCCAATGACAATAGATCGAACATGCCTTCCAAAATGATTAACCGTTTACAATTCCGTTTTATATGGGTGTAGGATTTGGGACTGCTACTGTTTTTAAATAGCTTGTTCCGAAGTTCCCAACCATTTTTAGAATTTCTTAATCCGATGGCAAAGAATTGAGTCTCCTTAAACCTATACCAAACTTCTTTGCAATAGGTATTGGCAACCATTAATGAAATACCTCTGGAATTCAAATATTGAATCAGGGCAGGGTGCATGATGTCCTGGACTTTAATGATTTTAATATTGGTACATGGGATTATGTTAATTGCCGTTGTATCCCACTGATACCGTTGTTCCATTATGTTAATTGGAATGGCATCACTTAAAAACTCCAAAGCTTCTTTTATGGAACATTTTAAAATTTTGCATACCAAATCTATCACATTACCTCCAATACCTTCACCGTGGTCGTACCATCTGTTCTTGGTTCTGGAGACCTTGAAAGAGGCTTGGGTTTCTGACCTGAAAGGACTCAGAAACCA
>NZ_PJEO01000038.1 GCF_002843175.1 Confluentibacter flavum | reverse complement strand
GTATGGAAAGTTGCGTGTTTGTGGGCGAGGATTTTCCGAAGGAAAATCGGAAGCCAGCAAACGCGCAACCAACTTTGTATTAGCTAAAACTAGCAATTTTTTATACACGGTGTTGTGTACAGTACTTTTTTTTAGGTCATCCATGTTCCATATTCGACTATTACTGTCCACATTCCATAAACTTTTTTTAAAAAATATCTATGTCCGTATGCACTCCCATTAAATTTCCAATAAGTTACAGAAACCACACAAATCTCATAATTATTGTCAAAAATCGGCTCGCTTATGGAAACGATAGTTTGTCTTTTTGTTGTTGTTTTTAATATTAGTTCAGCGCCTTTTTTGGTCAAACACTTATTACTTTTAAAAAAGTCGGAGCCATAACTCAATTCGCTTATTAATTCCGAATTCCAATTTCCGTCACTACTTTTTGTTGCATTTTGCTCAATTTCGTTTAGGATGTTTTCAGGAACTTCAAGTCCAGTTTGTTCTCTAAATTTTTTTTGGTCAAATGAAGTTTTTGGTTTTTCACATTGTATATAAATTCCAGTTGAGCCTTTTCCAATTTCATAGTTAATTATTTTTTTAAAAACTTCAAATTCCGAGTTGTTTTGAGAATAACTCAAAGTTGAAATTAGTACGATAAGTATGTTTAGAGTTCGATTCATCGTATTGTACACAACGTGTTCGTGTATGGAAAGTTGCGTGTTTGGGGGCGAGGATTTTCCGAAGGAAAATCGGAAGCCAGCAAACAGGCAACAAACTTTGTATTAGCTAAAACTAGCAATTTTTTATACACGGTGTTGGCAACTGGCTTTTATTTCCACTATTTATTTTTTAATTTTTTATCGGAACAGGCTCAATTCCGTTAAAATGACAATAGTCGATTAGTTCAGAAGTCAGTCCGCCAATTACTTTCTTAATTTTTTTCTGCTTATTTAAAGTCAGAAGTAAGGAACCGCATCTCAAACAAATTTCTCCACCAGTTGAACTTGCTGAAATTTCATTTTCCAATAAAATTTGTTCGGTTTCAAATCCGCTGTTTTTTAAAAGTATTATAATTTCTTTTAAAATTTCTAAATGATTTTTAGTCGGTTGATTCATTGTTCAATTTCTCGGTTTTAAAATCCGTTTTCTATAAATTAAAAGTCCGATAAAAGTCAGTCCGCAAAGAATAGCTAAAATGTGAAATGTTCTGATTGCTTTACACAAGTCAATTCCAGAAACAAGAGAAATACAATCAGTCAATTCACGTGTTTCGTATTTTAAACTGACCATTGAATTGAAAGCCATAAATTCAAATAATGGAATTCCAATTATTAGTAAAATTAGAGATATTATGTAAATTGTTTTTCTCAATTATTCTTGGTTTTTCAGCTTGCACACAACGTGTTCGTGTATGGAAAGTTGCGTGTTTGCGTGCGAGGGTTTTCCGAAGGAAAATCAGAAGCCGGCAAACGAGCAACCAACTTTGTGTCAGCTAAAACTAGCAATTTTTTATACACGGTGTTGCCCACAGTATTTTTTTATTCAGTTAATGATTTTTCAAAATTTTCAATCAGTGTTTTTCCGTTCTGTTCAGTCGAATAATTTATTGAAACACTAAATAAATGATTTTTTATATAAGTGTTGTAAATCAATTGCGTTAATAAAAGCTCATCTGTTTTTTGATTATACAACTTGCCTTTAATAATATAAAAGTCATAATCTCCTATTTTTTTATTTTCCAATTCCTGCTCGGATTTAATTCCGTTTATAGTTGCATAAGAGTCAGAAATCAATTTAGCGACAAACTTTTGGTGTTCAGGCAAAGTCATTTTTTTTGTTCCTTCGAGTGGCTCAAATGAGGCAGAAAAGTAGTTTTTTTCGTCAACTCCAAATCCGATTAAATATGGTCGATTTTTTCGAACTGTCATTCCATCTGGCACTTGGTCATTTACAGTTTCGTATCCGACTTCTTCCAAGTCTTGCTCATCTTTTACAGTTCGTATTTCATATCCATTAGGTATGCTAATCTGCCAATCAAATCGATTGCAAGTATAAATTCCGTTTTCAATTTTTCCATTTTCTTTTGTTCCTTGAGAATTGGAATTACAAGAAATAAAAATGATTGTTACTAGTAGTAAAATCGTTTTTTTCATATTGTGGGCAACGTGTTCGTGTATGGAAAGTTGCGTGTTTGAGGGCGAGGATTTTCCGAAGGAAAATCGGAAGCCGGCAAACATGCAACCAACTTTGTATTAGCTAAAACTAGCAATTTTTTATACACGGTGTTGTGGGTAGTTTTTATATTAACTTTTTTATTCTTTTTTTCAACTCAGTTTCATCCAATTTTTTATATTCATCAAGAGTTCCAATTTTCAATTCAGGATTACTTTCAATGATTTTTGAATATGACTCAATTAACTTTTTTATTGAAAATACAGAAGCATTCAGATTGTCAAACTTCTCATTTTTAAGTTTATAATAAAGTTGATTATAAGAATAAGCGATTAGAAAATATTTTTCATATCTGTGCCCTTTCCATTCTTTGTCAAGTTCTTTGATTCCGCTAATATTTATTGCAAAGTCAGGATGTTTGAACAATTGAAATTTTATTAAGTCGGCTGATTTTGATACAAATTCCTTATTATCTGGTTCAGATGGATTTTGATTGATCCATTCAATAGTTTTCTCAAATTCATTTTCGCTTATTTGTCCGAAAGAAATTATTGGAAGAATTACTAAACTCAAAATTAAAATCAGTTTGCTCATATTTTTGGTTTTTTAAATTACCCACAACGTGTTCGTGTATGGAAAGTTGCGTGTTTGTGGGCGAGGATTTTCCGAAGGAAAATC
>NZ_PJEO01000025.1 GCF_002843175.1 Confluentibacter flavum | reverse complement strand
ATTCGAAGAAAATACCTCGAGGCTCTGCCTCGGGGACAATAGAGGAAAAGTTTGAAAAACGGATGGTTTTTCATAACACTTTGAAAAAGTGTAGTTTTGAACTATGGATGATCATATTTTAAAAAGACATAACAAAACATTACTTCTGTATCATTTAGTTTTTCCTGTAAAATATAGGAATTCAGTTATTACAGAGGAAGTTGGATTTGGTTTGAAAGAAATATGTATTGATTTGTCACAACGCTATGAAATACATTTTGTGGAAGTTGGTTATGAAGAAAACCATGTTCATTTTTTAATACAAAGTGTTCCCAGTTTGTCGGTGAGTGAAATTTGTATGAAAGTAAAGAGTATCACGGCGAAAGAAATTTTCAGACGATTTCCTGAAGTGAAGACAAAGCTTTGGGGAGGAAACTTTTGGACAAGTGGTTACTATGCAAACACAGTAGGTCAATACGGGAACAAAGATGTTATCAAAAAATATATTGAAAATCAAGGTAAAGAAATAAAATATCAAAAGGTATATGAAGCTCAGCTTACACTTTTTGATTTCTAATACTTCGGGGCTCTGCCCCGGGGTAGTTTATTATAAAATCCAATCTGAAAAGGTTGGATTTTTTTATTCCACTTTATAAATATATTCCTGATAACCAATAGCACCATTTTCGGCAATCGATTCAACAATTACCATCATCTCCCCAACAATATCACCGTTATAAAATGATGTTTTTCTTACTCCAGAATCATCGGTTTTTAATATGGGTTGCCAATGGATCACAGACCTAAAATCTGGTTTTTGTAAATCACCTTCTTGCTGTGCATTATTATATTTAGGGGCATAAAATTCTTTTGGTTGTGAAAAAACAGGCACCGTTGTTTTCAAAATACCCACAGGCTTTCTAACATTATAGATTCCTTTTTGGCCATGCGTATAAATGGCTAAAACATTGCCTATCATTGGGGGCATGAGACAGCCACTAGGATAAGCTTCACAATAAAGGCTTGCAAAGTTTTTTGCATATTCAATAAGCTCTACACTACTTACTTCACTGGGAGGGATGCTTTGGGCAAATTCGAACTCGTAGTATTTTAAAGGGATACCATCAATAACAACCAAAGTTGGTTCCCTATTAAATGCCATAGGGTATAAATTTCCGGCACTATCCCTTCTAATAGTTAGCTTATCAGAAAAACTAAACATAAGCACACTGTAAAGTCCATAGGACCATTTTTTTTCTTTTTCAGCAATGGCATCGCCTTCGATAACCACATCTGGTTTGCCAAACCTATCCATCACCTTTTTACGGTTTGGGGTTAACTTGTAAGCCTCTATGACCACTTCGTCCAAAAGGATATCATCTGAATTTAGTGAGAAATCATTATAAACCAATTTACGTTCATCTTCCTTCCTTAGGAATATTTCCGCAATGCTATCCAATTTTTCAACGGACTTTTTATGGTTAAAAGTAATGGCAGGAGATTGTTTTCTGTCTAAAAAGAAATTATAGTTCACTTTTGTTCCAGATCTTTTGGCACTTTGAAGCACGATACCCATATCCTTTCCAAATTCATCAAAAAGATTGAATTTGAAATTACCAAGACTATCGGTTTTCTGTCCGTAAACATCCTTGCTTTCACCAAAGGTCATCATGGTGATTTCGGCAGATCGTCTTCTGTTTTTTGAAAGCGCACTGGTAACATGACCAGAAACAGCTAAAGACATTTCTGGCTTAAAAGCCAGTCTTTCATAAGTTTTGGAATATTTATACTGTCTCCAACCTTGGGTTAGCATCAAGGCGTCCAAATCACTTAGCATATCTTTATTACTGCTGAAATAAAAACCAGGATTTTCTATATGGCCCATCAATTCTGAACTCATTAAAAAATAAGAAAGTATGTTCTCTCTTGTGTTTTGAATATCTCCCAATTGCTCTTTGTTGATGACTAAAACAGACGTATTGACGTTTGTAGCTTCACCTTTATTGTTTGTGGTTTCAATAGAAATATTAGTTAAATCGCGTTTTGCATAAGAGGGCTTATCAGCAGCTATTTTTATGTTCAAGTTATTTCCCAAACGTTTGTTGAAATAAATACGTTCAGCTACAGCTTGATTTTTATCGTCCATCATTTTAAAAACAATAATACCTTCCGGAAGGTCATTACTGGAGAACATAAATTTTCGATTCCCATTTTTGAGTTGTGCCTTCAAATCATAAAGCGTTAAGCCCCTAAAAGACACATTTAAATAAATGCTATCGTTTTCTAAATAATTTGATGAGGTATTTATGGTAATATTTTTGTCCTTTTCTGAAACAGACATTACATTTCCCAATGAAGCAATTTTTGGCAATGGGTATATGATGTCTGTCTTACTTGATTCCTGAACCAATCTGCCATAATAGGTTTTGGTACTATCTGCAAGGTTCAATTGAAAACTGCCCATGCCTAAACTGTTGCTCTTAAAAGAGGTAATCAGGGTATTATTTTGGTCAATAATATCACCTTCTACTTTGGCGCCACTTCCAAAGGCGTCCAAAGCTTTAAACCCGACTTTACTCGACAGGCCATTTACCAATTCTCCACTTTCGGGAAAGAATTGCAGGTCAATAAATTGCTCGTCCAAAACAATGGTCTTCGCATATTTTTTTTGATTGGAAGTTATGAGTTCCAGAGTTGCCATCTGGCTATCTTTAGGAACCATGTAATCGATTTGATAACTGTTGTCCTTTCCTTTTTTAATAGAAACCGAATCCTTTTTGTTGTCTGTGGTAATATAAAGTTGCAGTTTGTTTTTGTGAAGGCTATCCAAAACAAAAGGGTTAATTACAGCTTTTAAATGATCGTTTCCTATTGGGTCTTTAACTAAGGTAACTTGGTTTAAGGCATTATCTAGATTGTTTTTGTCTGCAAGTGAAAATATTTGAACATACTTTTCAAAGAAGAAATCGCTATCAAAATTTTTGTTCCATTCCGTGTAGGCCCTAATGAGGTACGTGCCATGAGTCATTGTTATAGGTAAATCGAAATGACCTTCGCCAATACCTTTATCTATTTTAATAAGTTTTTTTTCAATGATTGTTTCCTTAGCATTTATATGTTCAACATATAGAACGCCACTCAAATTAGTAGGGGTATTATCAATCGATTTTGTGACGATGGACTTAAACCAAATAGTAGAACCTGTGGTATAGATATCCTTGTCCAATTGCAGGTATATTTTTTCTGCTAAAGAGGCATTGGAAGGTGTGGTTTGTCCTTTGGATTTATTGGCTAAGCATAATCCAATAACCATTAAAACAATAACCTTAAAGAATTTAAAGTTGGATTTTAAAAGTAAACAGATTGATGTTTTCATATAGTTCTAGTCAACTTTATAGATATATTCTTGATAACCAACAGCGCCATCTTCACTAATCGCTTCAACAACAACCATCATCTCACCCGCAATATCAGCATTAAAGAACGCTGTTTTTCCTGTTCCAAAATCATCGGTTTTTAGTATGGGTTGCCAATGGATCACCGACCTTAAATCTGGTTTTTGTAAATCGTCTGCCTGTACGTTATTATATTTAGGTGCATAAAATTCCTTTTGTTGTGAAAAAACAGGCACCGTAGTTTTCAAAATCCCTTTGGGACTTTTTACACCATGTAAGCCTTGTTGTGCGTGTGTGTATATGGCAACAATATTTCCCGACTGCGGTGGTGGTTCTGGGCGTGAACATGCTTGAGGAAATAATTCACAGAACAGGCTTGTGAAATTTTTTGCATATTCAATAACTTCAACACTGCTGACTTCACTTGGAGGGATACTTTCAATTAATTGGTATTCATAAGGTCTTACAGGAATACCATCAATAACAACGAGTGTCATTTCATTGTTTAGTCCTTTTGCATATAAAACACCATCAGGTCCTCTTTCAATTATGAGTTTATCAGAAAAACTAAACATAAGCACACTATAAAGGCCAAAAGACCATTTTTTTTCTTTTTCAGCGACATCCTCACCTTCAATAACCCTATCTGGTTTGCCAAACCTGTCCATCACTTTTTTACGGTTGGGAGTTAATTTGTAGGCCTCTATAATCACTTCGTCTAAAAGAATATCATCTGAATTTAACGAGAAATCATTATAAACCAATTTCCGTTCGTCTTCTTTTCTTAAAAAAATTTCTGCGATGCTATCCAATTTTTCAACGGATTTTTTGTGGTTAAAAACAATATCAGGAGATTTTTTTCTATCCAAAAAGAAATTATAGTTCGTAACTGCCCCAGATTTTTTGGCACTTTGAAGCACGATGCCTATATCCTTTCCAAACTCATCAAACAGATTGAACTTAAAATTACCTAGGCTATCGGTGGTCTGTGCATAAACATCCTTGCTTTCACCAAAGGTCATCATGGTTATTTCAGCAGGTCGTCTTTTGTTCTTTGAAAGTGCACTGGTAACATGACCAGAAACTGTTAAAGATGTTTCTGGTTTAAAAGGCAGTCCTTCAAATGGTTTAGAATATTTATAATGTCTCCAACCTTGGGTAAGCATCAAAGCATCCAAATCGCTTTGCATATCACTATTGTTGTTAAAATAATACCCAGGTTTTTCTATATGTCCCATCAGTTCCGAAGTCAATAAAAAATAGGACAGAATGTTCTCTCTTGTATTTTGAATATCACCCAATTGCTCTTTGTTGATGACCAAAACGGACGTATTAGCGTTTGTAGGTTCGCCTTTGTTGTTAGTAGCTTCAATAGAAATATTAGTTAAGTCGCGTTTTGTATAAGAGGGCTTATCAGCAGCTATTTTTATGTTCAAGTTATTTCCCAATCTTTTATTGAAATAAATACGCTCGGCAATAGCTTGATTTGTTCGGTCCGTCATCTTAAAAACAATGATACCTTCGGGAAGGTCATTACTAGAAAATAGAAATTTTAAACTGCCATTTTTGAGTTGAGCCTTCAAATCATAAATCGTTACGCCCCTAAAGGACACATTTAAATAAATGGAATCGTTTTTAAAATAATTTGATGAGGTGATTATGGTTATATTTTTGTCCTTTTCTGAAATAGATATTACATTCCCTAACGAAGCGATTTTTGGCAATGGGTATAAGATGTCGGTTTTATTTGATTCCTCAATCAGTCTGGCGTAATAGGTTTTAGTGCTATCGGCATCGTTTAATTCAAAACTGCCCATACCTAAACTGTTGCTCTTAAAAGAAGTAATAAGGTCATTGTTTTCGTCAACAACATCACCTTCTACTTTGGTGCCACTTCCAAAAGCATCCAAAGCTTTAAAGCCAACTTTGCTCGATAAGCCATGCACCAATTCACCGCTCTCGGGGAAGAATTGTAGATCCATTAAATGTTCGTCCAACACAATGGTCTTGGCATATTTTTTCTGATTGGAGGTTATGAGTTCCAAAGTTGCCATCTGACTTTCTTTAGGAATCATGTAATCAATTTGGTAGCTATCGTCCTTTTCTTTTTTAATGGAAACCGAATCCTTTTTGTTGTCTATGGTAATATAAAGTTGCAGTTTATTTTTGTGAAGGCTATCCAGAACATAAGGGTTGATAATTGCTTTTAAATGGTCGCCTTCGTTTGGGTCTTTAATTAATGTAACGTTACTGATGGCTGTTTCTTTATTGTTTTTATTAAGAGGAGAAAATACTTTAACATACTTTTCAAAAAAGAAATCGGTATCAAAATTTTTATTCCATTCTGCATAAGCTCTGATAAGATACGTGCCGGATTGAAAGGTTTCAGGCAAATCGAAATGACCTTCGCCAATACCTTGGTTTAGTTTTATGAGTATTTTTTCAATGAGTGTTTCCTCTGTATTTATAAGTTCCACATTTAGAATGCCACTCAAATTAGTTGGCGTATTATCAATCGATTTTGTGACAATGGATTTAAACCAAATGGTAGAACCTGTGGTATAGATATCCTTGTCCAATTGCAGGTATATTTTTTCTGCTAAAGAGGCATTGAACGTTATCCCTTTTTGCGAAAAACCTTTAAAACAAATTAATATAGAGCATAAAATGAAAAAAGAAACTAAAGTTTTGTTCATTATTTTATGTATAGCTCACTCTTTGCAAACCAATAATATGCCAAAAAATTAATAGTCTGATAGTGTGTGTTTTAAAAAATTAAAAAATAGAACTACATAAAAATATGTAAAATTTATTAACAATAAGTGTAATAATATTTTACACTTGTTGTTAATTTTCAAAAATTAAGTTGGAATTGTACTAATATAGATAGCTTAAAATCATTCCATAGAATGAATACCAATCATATTGCCTTCAGTATCAAATGCCAGCACAATAAAACCATAATCGCCAATAGACATTTTGGGTCTAAACACACTACCGCCAGCGGCTTCTATTCTAGCTTCTTCAATACTGCAGTTTTTGCTGTAAAAATAGACTATGGTACTATTGCCACCTGCTTTAAAACCCTCCATGTACACTAGGGCTCCAGCAGCCAAGTTTTTAGATTCCATATTGGATGGAAAGGCTAACATTTGTAGAGTCATTTCTTCGGGTGTTGGCAATACTGTTAGCTGAATTTGAAAAACGGTTTCGTAAAAGGCTTTGGCTCTTTGTAGGTTATTAGTGTAAATTTCGAACCAAACTACTGGGTTGTGGGTTTCCATAATGAGATGTTTATAATTAACGTGAGTTCGACGTAAAAAAGTTGATTTATTTATAATAAAAAAGCGAAAAATTTA
>NZ_PJEO01000014.1 GCF_002843175.1 Confluentibacter flavum | reverse complement strand
GGGTCTTTTCCGAAGTAAAACAGTTTAGCAATTAATTATACACGGTGTTACCACCCGTTTTTTGGTCAGCCGTTGTTTTTAAATCCGTTCAATGTCTGTTAAGGAATGGTTTTTTGTTTTGTTGAGTCCGAAATACTTAATACTGTTTCTCGGGTTTGTTTTGTTTTGTCAGTTAACCTTTCTTTATCCTCGTTTTTCTCCGATTGCATTTCTTGGTTATTATTTGATTCTTTATTTGGTTGACAATAAAGAAACTGAACAGAAACAGTAATTCTACTTTATATACAACTTTAAAATATGTCAGTTGCCAATCCACAAAAAATCATTTATCCAATTACCGTAAATCCAGAATTAAAGAATGGTTTAAGGTTTTATGATATTCATTCGATTTTCATTAAAAACGGTTACGATTTTGGTGATAAAAATATATATATCATGACTGCTCAAATATGTTTTTTAATTGGTTTCAAAAACGAGCATGACGCAAAAAACCTTTCATATACTAACTCCTAGGATGGTTTTCGTTAAACCTATGCTTTAAATCATAATCATCGGTTATTAATTCCGAGTATTCAACCATAGAATAGTCGGAGTTTGTCTTTATTAGTAATTTTATTCCCTTTTCGTTTATTTCTTTTACAATATCTTCTTCTAATCTATGCGTTACCGTATATGCCGCCGAAATAATTTCTTTTGGTGATTGAACATACTGTAACTGATGCTTTGAATATCCGTTATCTATTTCTACGTTATTTATTTTTTCCATATTCTTATTATCTAAAATTCCTAAATCCGCACTCTACTCTTTCATTCATACGTTCTCTTTAATGGGTGGTAACTGGCTATATGTGGGTAAATATACTCATTATTCATTAAATATTTCGGGATAATAGGGCTTTTTGGTCTCCTTTTTGGGATTCCAATAATTGCTCCAAAGCATGGTCTAATGGGCTTTTAATGTTGATTAAATCCTTTCTTGCTACGTGCGTGTATATCATCGTGGTTTCTGGTTTACTATGCCCTAAAAGTTCTTGTATGTGCCGAATGCCAACACCATTTTCAAGTAGGTGTGTAGCATAACTGTGCCTTAAAGTATGTGGGGTTACAGTTGTTTTTATATTGGCTTCTTGACACGATTTCGCCAAAAACTTCCTAACACTGCTTGCCGAATACATACTGCCTTTTTTGCCTTCTACAAAATAAACCGATGGCGTATAAGTCATTAAATAATTTTGAAGCAACGGTAAAAAACTGTCCGCCAACGTGGCATATCGATCCTTTCGTCCTTTGGCATTTTTAATAAAAATCTGTTTTCTATGTATTAAAATGTTTTCTACACGTAAATTCAGCAATTCGCTTATCCGCAAGCCTGCCGAATAAAGCAATGCCAAAATGGCTCTGTGCTTGAGGTTTTTGGTGCATCGCAACAGATTAATGGTTTCTTCCTGCGATAGTACCGACGGCAATATGGTTGATTTTTTGGGACGCGTCAACTCCAAATCGTTAATTTGGGTGTCCGGACAAAAAACAATAAACAATTTTAAGGCACTAATAAATTGGCGTTGGGTGCTTACGGAATAGTTACGTTTAATAAATACCGTTTCAATAAATAGCTCCACATCTCTATTATTCAAAAAATGGATGGCCTTTTGGTTGTTAAAATCAATAAATTCAGCCATAAAAAAGCAATAGGTGTTTACGGTGCTTTCGCCGTAGCGCTTGCCTTTTAAATATTTGAAAAAAGCATTCAGCAGATTTTTGTTATCCTGACTTAATTGCCTTTGGCGTTTCTCGGGGAACGTTTTTGGTTTTACGGCCGGCTTGCTGAATAATAGTTTGGCATCAACAAAGGCATGGTCTTTAAATACCGAAAAAATCAATTTTAAATGTTCTGGACTGTTCTTTATGTGCCAACTTTTCAGCGTTTTGCTCCAAACGGCATTCGGCAACGTTCTTACCAATTTAATAAGGGCTTCATTATACTTAAACCCAATAAGTATTTGGTTTGAATCTTTATAGTATTGGGATTGTAATGTAACAGTAGGTAAAGCAGCCAATTTATTTGTATTTATAATCCTAAATATACAAATAAATATTCTTACAAATAAAATTTTTTAGTTGTTTTTTTTGATGAATAGTAAAACAAAATCAGAACCACGATTCAATTATAAATCAGGTTGAAAATATATGTAATGTTGAGGATTTTTATGCCTAAAGTATATGATAATGTCAATTCGAGTGATTGGCCACAAGCGAATTGTATCGAGAACCCATTAGTAGTGCTGTAAGTTTCCAAACAAGAACCCAAAACCCAGAACCTTGAAAGTTCTAAACAACTCCACGACAAACATCTCAACAACAAGTTAAAGTTCTCGATACTAAATTCTGAAAAAGAATATCACTCAAACCCAGCACCCAATACCCAGAGCTCAATGAAACAAAGAATAAATAATAAAAATAGAAAATAACAATAATAGAATAAGATTTCCCTAGAACTGACAGCTAAACAACAAACAACAAACAACAAACAACTCAACAACGAACACCTTAACTAGAAGCTACAACCCCCAACGTATACAATTGTTCCATAGTAGGCGATGCACTACCACCAGCAGGCTCCAGGGTAATTCCAAAAGCTTCACTTTGGTTTGGGTTGGCTATTTCAAAAATCTTGTTATCGTCTGTAGTAAATTGGTCAAGCGTTCCTAAACTTACAGGAGTCAACGGATTTAGGGTTAACGACCATACTTGGTACACCATGCCTTGTGGTGGATCTGGTAAACCATCCACATCTAAAAAAATACGCTTGGCGTTGGTATCCCAATACACTTTGGCGTAGGTTGCCGCAAATGGGCCTTGACCAGTTAATGGCACTTGGGTAATGTTTTCATCACGCAACACAGAAATAAGGGTTTTGGCCTTATCTAAATTGGTTTTAGCAAATTCAATCTCAATCTCCAACTGCGATTTTTGGGTTTCAACAGTTTGAATGTTTGATTTTAACTGATTGTTTTGGGTGACGGTCCATAATAAACCTACTGCCAAAATAATGGAAGCCGCCCAACCTGTATATGTAATCCAGTTATATTTAGGTTTAGCTATGGAAATAACTTTGGCATCATCTGTACCGTTAAAGCCTAATGTTTTTTTAATGAGTTCTAATGATTTTCTGGTAGTACTTTGGGAAACGGATGCTGTTAGTTCTACTATGGCTAATTCAATATCTAAAACCTCTTGTAAAATTTCGGGATGTTGTTGCATAAGGGCATACACTTCCTTATTTTCTGCTTCAGAAAGTGCACCTGCTACGTATAGCTCTAATATGCCGGATTCTATGTATGCTTTAATATCCATTTTTCAATACAATGGTTCTAAGTTCTTGAATACATTGCCTATTTCTTGTTTTCACGGTTCCTATGGGCATGTCTAACGTTTCAGACACTTCACTTTGTGTATAGCCCTTAAAATACAAGAGTTCGATAACTTTTTTACACTTTTCGGCAAGCTTGGTGACAAACTTTTTAATGCCAATGGCGTCGGTTGAATTATCTAAACTGTCGCTAGTTTCGAGGATATCTACGAAAAAATCGGAATTGAGGTTTTGTTTGGAGTTCTTAAAGTTTTTTGAGCGTGTTTTATCGATGGCGGCGTTTCTGGAAATATTAAGGATCCAGGTAAAGAAACGTCCCTTATCAGAGGAATAACTGCTGGCATTGTGCCAAGCCTTTACAAAAACATCTTGCATCACTTCCTCGGCAATATCGTTATCCCGAACGATGTTGTAAATAACACCGTGCATACTTTTGCTATACATGTTATATAGAGTTTCAAAAGCTTTTTCGTCTTTCTGTTTAAATTGTTCTACGAGGGCATCTAATGACATCAAAAGTATTTAAGTTTCCGAAAGTAATAAATATAAAATAAAAAAGCTACTCGTTAAAGTAGCTTTTAATTTTTTAATAAAACATTATATATTCCGTACCTTGAACCCAGCACCCAATACCTAGAACCCTTTTATGTCAGGATGAGCGCAGCCGAAGTCCTAAACCACTCAATAACAGGATAAAGTTCTCGATACAACATTCAGAAAAAGAATTTCGAACTGACAGCTCAACAGCAAACAACTCAACAACTAAACAATTTACTCAATAATCCCAGCACAACTCACCCTACCACCGGCATCACCTGTTGGTTGTGTTGTAAAGTCGTCGGTTCCAGCGTGTACAATAACACCTTTACCAATAATATTTTTGCTGTCATCATCACAACCTATACACCATTCATCGGTGGTGAACATCACCATGCCGTTTCCATTTTCATCAGCGGTAAAATTTCCTATATCACCTTTATGGTAACCTGTTTCTGCACCCCACTTACCATGCGGTTGGTTTGTTGGGTTCCAGTGTCCACCAGCAGATGTGCCGTCTGGAGCAGAGCAATCCGATTTTTCATGTATATGGATGGCATGTTCGCCTGGCGTTAATCCAGTGATCATGGCATGCAGGTTTACGGTACCATTTTCTTCTTTAAAAATAATAGTCCCCGCAGCGCTGCTTTCGCTTTTTGGGTTTAATGTTATGTTTAATTCTTTAGATGTAGGCGCTTCCATGCCTGTTTCCATAGTGTCGCTTTCCATAACGGGTTCTTGCTTTTTTTCGTTTTTACAAGCAGCCAAACTCAAGGCTGTTAGAATTATGATATAACTTAGTTTTCTCATTTTTTTAGGTTTTTAGTATTTTAGGTTAAAGTTACTGCTTTATACATGCAATTACAAATTTTATATAAAAAGGCGTAAGCATTTTAATAGAAATTTATTTTCTGAATTCATTTACACTCGGTCTGATAGTAAATTCATGTTTCAAAAGGCACAAGGGATTTATGACTTATATCATATTTTTTAAAAGCAAGCTCAGCTACTTTTGACTTAATAAATTGTTAGTATGCTACAAAATTCATTAATCAATAAATACAATATTGCAGGTCCTCGATACACCAGCTATCCAACAGTACCGTATTGGAATGAGGAAACCTTTTCCTTGAAAAAATGGACATCTTCTTTAAGAAAATCGTTTGATGAAAGTAATTATAAAGAAGGCATAAGCCTTTATATTCACTTGCCTTTTTGCGAAAGCCTGTGTACATTTTGTGGTTGTAATAAGCGCATTACCAAACAACATAGTGTTGAGGATATTTATTTAAATGCGGTTTTAAAAGAATGGAATTTATACTTAGATTTATTTAACGAAAAACCCATTATTAAGGAAATGCATCTTGGTGGGGGCACGCCAACTTTTTTTAGTCCAGATAATTTAAAACGTTTGGTTGAAGGCATTTTAAATACCTCTGAACGAGCCGATAATTACGAATTTAGTTTTGAAGGACACCCTAATAATACCACACGAGCGCATTTAGAGGCACTTTATAGTGTGGGTTTTAGACGTGTAAGTTATGGTGTGCAGGATTATAATGAAAAAGTACAAAAAGCAATACATAGAATACAGCCTTTTGAGAATGTAAAACGAGTAACAGAAACGGCTAGGGAGGTAGGCTATACATCGGTTGGGCACGATATTATTTTTGGGTTGCCGTTCCAAACATTGGAAAATATAGAACAAACTATTTTGAACACTAAGGAATTGCTTCCAGATAGGTTGGCATTTTATAGCTATGCCCATGTGCCATGGATTAAAGGCAACGGACAACGCGGATTTAATGATGATGATTTGCCAACGCCAGAGATTAAAAGAAAACAATACGAATTAGGAAAAAAGCGGCTTACCGAAGTTGGTTATACCGAAATAGGTATGGACCACTTTGCATTGTCAACCGATACCTTGTACCAATCGATGGTGGAAGGGGAGTTGCACAGAAATTTTATGGGTTATACGGCATCAAAAACACAGGCCATGATTGGTTTGGGAGTGTCTGCCATAAGTGATAGTTTATATGCGTTTTCGCAAAACGAAAAAAATCTTGAAGCTTATTACCGTTTACTGAAAGAAAATAGGTTGCCGGTACAAAGGGGCCATATTTTAAATGAAGAAGATTTGGTAATTAGAACGCATATTCTTAACTTAATGTGCCGTTTTAAAACATCCTGGACGGTAAATTCTTTTTATTTTAAAGAACTTCCAGAGGTGATTGCCCGTTTAAAGGAAATGGAAATGGATGGATTGATTAATATTGGGAGCAATAGTATTGAGGTTACTAAAAAAGGTCAGCCATTTGTCAGAAACATTTGTATGGCTTTCGATTTGTTGTTACAACGAAAACAACCCAATACAAACTTGTTTTCAATGACGGTTTGATTACTGATATTGATTTGTCATGCAGAATTAATTTAGTTTTGTCATGCTGTCCCGATAGCTATCGGGATTGTTTCAGCATCTCATCGCTAATTATGAATCTAAAATAAAATATCATATTATGAAAAAAATCATCGTCCCCATAGATTTTTCAGAGCATTCAGAATTTGCTCTAAAAGCAGCCGCTAAGTTTGCTAAAAAGTTCAAAGCCGAAATTTTAGCATTGCACATGTTAGAAATGGCAGATGTCATGCTAACCTCTTCTGAAGGTTTCATAGATGAAAAAACCGTTTTCTTTTTTAGATTGGCAGAGCAACGATTTGAAGACTTCCTTAAAAAAGAGTATTTAAAAGATATAAAAGTAACCCCTATTATAAAACATTTTAAGGTGTTTAGTGAAGTTAACGACATAGTTAGAAATCATGATGCCGATATCATAATCATGGGTTCCCATGGAACAAGCGGTGTTATCGATTTATTTGTTGGCTCTAATACAGAGCGTGTGGTTAGGCATGCAGATGTACCTGTTTTAGTCATAAAAAACGATTTACACAATATAAACTTTAAATCAGCCATTTTTGCTTGCGATTTTTCAGAAGAAACCATTAAGCCATATTTGAATGCCTCTAAAATGATGCAAAAACTGGACTGTAAATTTCAGATGGTGCATGTAAACTTGCCTACCAATAGTTTTAAAACATCTACAGAAATAGAAAAAATGGTGGTTAATTTTTTCACAAAAGCCGATAGGAATTTGGATAAAATGGACGATGTGCATTATGTATCCGATTATACGGTTGAAGAAGGTATTTTGAATTTTTCTGATAAGATTGGAGCGGATTTAATTGTAATACCAACCCACGGCAGAAAAGGATTGGCAAGCTTTTTTGAAGGAAGTATTGGCGAAGATGTAGCAAACCATGCCAATTTACCGGTTATGACATTTAAGATTTAAATAAATTGACTTCGTCGAATCTTCGATTTCCCGTGAATCCCGATAGCTATCGGGAGGGAATCTAGAATAAAATAACTACCCCCAACAGGTTAGTTTAGCTTGGGAAAAAGAGCTTTGCAGAAATGCATTAGCTCTTTTTTATTCTATAGGAGGTGCCAAGACATTAAACAAGGTCGCCTTGGTTTTAAAAAAGTCATACTCCAATTCAATGGCTTTTAGTTTGGCATTTATAAGATTTGATTCCCTGGAATTTACTAAGAACAAAGAGCTTTCACCTAAAAAGAATTTGCGTTCCTCGGCATTTAGCATGACGTTATAATCTGAAACAATGGTGTTGGTATAGTCGTTTTGTATGATATAGGAATTCAATTCTTGAATGATTGCATCTATTTTGTTCTTTAATGTGATTTTTGTTGATTGTATCTCGAATTCCGTATCCAGCAATTTAAGTTTGGCCAATTTTAGATCGGCTCGTTCTTTTCTTAAAAACAAAGGAAAACTAATATGCAATCCGCTTTTATATGCCGAGGTACTGAACGACTGCGTCACTTCGGGTGTTTGAGATAAAAAATTATACTGCAAATCTATTTTTGGAAGTAAATTGTTTAACTGTAAGCGTTTTTCAAGCGTCAAACTTTGGAATTTAAGATCTAAGGATTGCAGCTTCGGATGATTTTCCAAATCTAAATCTTCTATGTTCAGTAACGACATACTCAATGTTTCGTCAATAGTTTCAAGAGTATTAATATCTGGAATAATATGCTCTTTAATTTCAATGGGTGTATTATCGTTCAGCCATAAATAATTGGATAATTCTAAAGAGGCTTTAATGTATTTAATATTCGATTTTTCAAGATTTAATTTTCTATCGTTTAAGGCAATACGGGCTTCTAAAGTATCAATGGCTGGCATTTCACCAACTTCATAATTCTTTTTAATACCATTAAAACGCATGTCCGCATTATCTAAAAAATCTTCGTAAACACGTTTTTCATTATAAGTTTTTAGCCAATTAAAATACGTTAAGGTGGCTTCGTATAAAATGTTGTTCACTAATAACTGCCTTTCTGCTTTGGCTTGGTTTACAAATAATTTGCCTTGTTTTAACATGGTCATACGCTTGTTCGCTAATAAACCTTGGGCCAGCGATACAGAAACTCCAGCACTGTACAGGCCGCCCTCTGGAATAGTTGCTTCTGGATTTAAATAGACGCCATCATTTTCTTCAAAACTCCCTTTTAGTTCGATGCCATACCAAGTGGGAATTTTAAATGCAGCATTGAATTTATCGTAATATTCGGTGCCGCTAAAGGTTTTTCTATCGCGATCTGCTTCCAGTTTTGGGTCGAATGCACCACGGGCCTTCATTAATTTGGCTTCACTTTCATTAATTATTAAGTTCGCTTGTTTTACTATGGGATGGAAGGATTTTACGAAACTTATGTATTCAGACAGGCTAATGACCGAGATACTGTCGTTTTGGGCTGATGTAAAAAGACTTACGAAAAGGCATATAGTTAATAATAAAACTCTCATTAGTTATCTTTTTTTGATGCGGTTTCACTGTTGCCTTGTGGTTGGTAATAGTTTGGAGGGAAGCTATTAATTTGTCGCCATAGCTCAAACCAAATAGGCACATCTTCTAAAAGTGCAATAGTGTAAGCACCTGAACCCACTCGTATCGCTTCAGGCCATTTGTAGTCGGTTTCATCAGGTGCCAATAATACCCTGTATTTACCATTGTCACTAATAAAGTTTTCAATAGCAACTATTTTAGCACCATACGTACCATAGCTTGCATTGGGCCAACCGCTAAAAACAATAGCAGGCCAACCATCAAACTGAACACGGACTTTTTCACCAATATGTAGCAGTGGTAAATCAATTGGTCTTACATACGTTTCTACGGCCAAATCATATTGTTGTGGCATAATACCTACCAATGCTTCACCTTCCTTAAAGGTAATACCTATACCACCTGTTAATGCTTTGTTTATATAGCCGCTTTGCGGAGCTGTTACGTACAATAAACTGTTTCGCTTTACATAATTGGTGTATTCGTTTTCTAGTTTGGTTACTTGTGCTTCGGCATCAAACCCGCTAGATTGTGCCGTGTACATATCGCTTTGTGATTTGGAAATTTTGTCGACATATTCAGCATTAATTCTGGATAATTCTATTTGGGCATTGATGACCTCGTTTTTGCTTGCCAAATACTTGTTTTCTTGCGATATTAGCTTGGCTTGGGTTTCTTGAAGCTTTAAACGCTTTTCTTCTACATCTTTAACGGCTTTTAGTCCTTCGTCTTGCAAGGTTTGGGTACGGTTAAATTGGCGGTCTGCTATCTCTATATTTGTTTTGGCAGCTTCCAAATCGATACTGTCGCTTTTTACTTTTAAATGGGCTTGCATCAACTTATTTTGTGTTTGCTGGTACTTTAATTTTTGCTCATTTAACAACGCGGCAACTTGCCTGTTTAATGCGTCTACTTTACCTTGGTAAGCACCAACTGATGACGATTTGGCAACAATCTGGTCACTGGTTCTTTCTACCAATTTATCATCAAAATACTCACTTTTTATTTCAGAAATTCTCATTATGGTATCACCTTGTTTTACAAAATCACCTTCATTAACATACCATTCTTCAATACGTCCCGGTATTTGGGACTGTATGGTTTGTGGCCGTTGATTTGGTTTCAACGTGGTTACTTGCCCTTGCCCAGTTATGTTTTGTGTCCATGGTAAAAAAAGTACGATGAATGCGATAATCGCCATAGCAAGCAAGAATTTGTTGAATTGTTTGTAATAGGGTTTGTTGAATATTTTTTGGGTAGACTTGAATTGATTTAAGTCTACATATTTATTTACCGAATTGTGAGATATGTTAAGCATGGTCTATGTTTTTAATTTCACCCTTTTCCAATTGAATTATTTGGGAACATTTTGATTTCCAACTATTATTACCACTAACCACTATAAGTGCCCATGGCCTATCTGGATGTGTTATATAAT
Organism: Confluentibacter flavum; assembly: GCF_002843175.1. Taxonomy (GTDB): domain Bacteria; phylum Bacteroidota; class Bacteroidia; order Flavobacteriales; family Flavobacteriaceae; genus Confluentibacter; species Confluentibacter flavum. The sequence continues at coordinate 312,032 of NZ_PJEO01000014.1, read as the reverse complement.
CGATGATGGCATTGGTTTCTATTGGGTTAAACCTATCCAAGGCATCTTCTAAAATGAGTACTTTTGGGTTTTTTATTATGGCTCTTGCCAAAATAATTTTTTTAGATACGGTATGCGACATTTGTTTACCGTCTGGATTTAAAATGGTTTGTAATCCTTTAGGTTGCTCCTTTATAAAGTCCATAAGCCCCACTTTGTTTAAAACATCAAAAATGGCATCATCACTTATAGTTGTGTTTCCAAAAGTTAAATTCTCTTTTATGGTACCGTCAAAAGGGGATTCTTCTGTTAATGATAAGCCTAGATGTGCTCGATAATGATTTAAATTTAAACTGTTTACAGATAAATTGTTAATGTAAATATAGCCAGCAGTAGGTTCAATAACACCAGCTATAAGGCGTAATAATGTAGATTTTCCGGCACCACTTTCTCCAAGTATTAAAATTCTACTTTTTGAATTTATATGAAGTGATATATTGTACATAATAGGACCGTCTCTCTCTGGAACCCTATAGGAAACTTCGTTTAGTTCTATAGTAATGTCGCCTTTAAAAACAGGTTTTTCACCTTCTTGGTCTTCGATGTCTTTATCAACTATTTCTCCTAATTTTTCAATGGACGTTAAAACATCGTAAAAGGATTCTAATCCAAGAATCAGTTTTTCTACAGAGGCGATGACTAATAAAATGATAATTTCAGCAGCTACAAATTGCCCAATGTTCATCTGTTGATTCAATACCAAAGCACCACCAATGAGCAATAAACTTGCCGTGACAATCACTTTAAAACTTATCATTTGTATAAACTGCATCATTAAAACCTTAAAATGGTTTTCTCGCGATTCTAAATAATTAGATACCAAATAATCGTTTTTACTTAATGCTAGGCTTGTGTTTCCTGAAAGTTTGAAACTGGTAATGCTTCGAGCGATTTCTTGGATCCAATGAACGACTTTGTATTTGTTTTTAGATTCTACCAAACTGGTTTCTAAACCTCTTTTGGCGGTAAATTTGAAAACGATGAATATGAGAAAAAGTAATAAGATTCCGAAAATGATGAAAAATGGATGGTAAAACGATAGTAATAATAGTGCAAATAGAATTTGCAGAAGGGCCGTAGGAACATCAATAAGTATTTTAGATAATCCCTTTTGGATAATCAATGTATCGAAAAACCGATTTGCTAATTCCGGTGGATAGTAATGGCGCAATTCAGCCATTTTTATTTTCGGGAAACGGTAAGTCAGCTCAAAAGAGGAACGCGTAAAAATACGTTGTTGTATGGTTTCAATAATGCGTAGTTGCATGAGCTGTAACGCCCCAGAAAAGGCGACACCAAGCGTCACTAAGACTACCAAAACCACCCAAGATGTTGATATCTGTGCGCCTTGAATTAAATTAATAATGGTTTGAATTCCTAAAGGAAGTGATAAAGCTACGATACCCGAGAAAATGGCGTAATAGAATATTTGTCGAATATCCCTTTTTTCCAGTTTCATGAGGCCAATTAAACGTTGCCATGGTGTTATTGCGGGTTGCTCCATAATTATAATTTTAAGGTATTTATGGTAAGGTTGGTAAAGAAATTAGAGGGTGATATGTTTTCGTTGCAACTGGTTATGGACTTAAAATGATCCTTTAAAAAATGCTGGTGCAAACCACCATCTAGAATAGTACTTGCTAAAGAATCAGGAAATGGGTAATCGGGTTGCGAATTTTTAATAATATCACTCAAACGATTTACGATACGTTTGTAAATAACAAAATAACCATCTTTGTTTTCTTGGTCGACTTCCTTGGTTAAAAAAGATTTTGAGTTTTCGTTAATAATAATATTATTAAGGGCAACTTCATTAATATGCGTATAACTCTGGTCTGTTTTTATGGTCCTACAAACAATATCAATGGCTTTTAATAGCTTTTCTTTCTTATCAGAAATACTATGTGTTTCCAAAACCAACTGGTATTCAATCCAGCCCCAGTACCAAGACGATAAATATAACAGAAGTTTATGTTTACTTTCAAAGTAGCGGTAAATAGAGCTTTCGTTAGAGCCTATTTTTTCTCCCAATTTTTTAAAAGTGAAGGCATCAAAACCAATGGCATCTATTAACAAAATGCTGTTTTCAATAATACGTTTCCCTAATTCGGATGATTCAGGATCTTTCAGAAATATGTTTTCTGGGACAGCGATTTTTAAATTGGATAGTAAGGTTCGCATGATGTCTTAATTCAATTGCAAATATAATAGTATTACTATTAAAAATGAAAATAATGCTATCATATTTATCAATCGTTCATAATTAAAAACTATTGAAAAAAATAAAAGGACTTAAAAACGGTTGAATCCGTCAGGAATACTAATGGCAATCCATGCTACTTGTCACAATATCATGCATGGGGGCAGGAGAGAGGTAAGGTATGCCTAATCCTAAGCCGCGAAGAATAAATAGAAGCCCTATAATAACAACAAAAACAGGAATGGCTTTCTGTATTTTTTGTCGCATATTTCCTTTTAAAAAATGACTAAAATAAATCGCTGTCGTCATTAATGGGATAGTTCCCAATCCAAAAATGGCCATATACAAACTACCGCTCAAGGCGTTGCCACTGGCAATGGCGGCAAACACAGCCATATACACCAATCCGCAAGGTAAAAAACCATTTAAAAAACCAATGGTTAAAAAGGTTTCCAGTGTTTTTTTCTTTAGGGCAGCACCTAGCGAAGATTTAACTTTTGAAATGATTTTAAAGAGGGGCTTAGAGGCATTGTATTTACTAAATGTTTGATAAGGTATTAGCACAACAACAATCATGAGCAACCCAACAATAATAGATAGTTGTTGCTGAAAACCAAAAAGATATAAGCTTTTCCCGATAAGCCCAAATGCAAATCCAATAATACTGTAAGTCAACAGTCTTCCTAAATGGTAAAGGACAATTTGTGATATTTTAATATAGGTATTTGTTCTGTTTAAAGGCAGCATAAAAGCAATAGGCCCACACATGCCCACGCAGTGAAAGCTTCCCAATAATCCCAATACAAATGCCGAAATGAGCATATTAATAATTTATGGTTTCTTTATATAAATAAGATTGTCCGTTGTATTGCCAATCCACTTTAATGTTCCAGCGACCATCTACCAAACGTTTGTCAGGTATGAGCAAATATTGATTAGACAATGAAATAACCGTATCAAAATCTAATTGTTTGTTAGATGGTCTATATAGGAACACATTTCCAGTAATGTTGTTTAGATCAATATCTTTAGGAAAAACAATAAGTAAGCCTTCAGCAGTTCGTTTATGACTTATATTTTCATTTAAATTTTTGGCATTGTTTAGTTTGTCAATATCCTCTTGGTATTTTAGTTCTTCGGCATAATAATCTTCTGTTACCAAGTCGTGGTCAAACTTATCATCCACATTTATAGTGATAATAAAATACATGATAAAGCTTATAAACCCTATAAACGCCAATACAATCCCAGTTCCCCAGTTTATTTTCATCTTATTATTTTTTTGTCATCCTGTCCCGATAGCTATCGGGAGGAAATCTATTTATTTTGTCATCCTGAACTTGTTTCAGGATCTCATTATTACTTTTTTAGCACTTTTCCCAAGACCTAAAACCCAGCACCCAGTACCAATTACCTATCACCCATCAACCAACACCCAACACCAAATAGTTAATAGCTAACAACCACTAGCTAACAACCAACAACCATCACCCATCAACTACCTAAAGCTCCTAGGGCCTAAAAAATTAGCCGTCGTAGTTTCAATCAATTTGTCGCCTTGGTAAACGCCAATTTTAATTTTGTTCCTATCCCCAGTTAGAGCCGCATTATTAATTTCAACAAACAGCGTTCCTTTAGCCATACCCAGCTTAGGAACCGTAAAGCTATTGCTGGTTGCCACCAACTTTAAGTCGCCTTTATGGGACATTAATTTAAAACTCACATCGTCAATATCATTCGTCGTTTTATTTATCAATTTATAAGTAAACACATTACTGATGATGTTATTTTCTTTGTGCTCAAATAACTGCCCTGGCAATCTTAAAACAGTTGCTTCTAAATCGTTCCTTAAAAAGAGCATCCCAGTTAGCAACCCAATTAAAATAGTAAGAACGGCAATATAGCCTTTGATTCTCGCCGTCAGTTTAAAGGGCGCTTTTTTCTCGATATTATCTTCACTGGCGTATCTTATCAAACCTTTAGGCAGGTTGACACTTTCCATAATGCTATCGCACTCATCAATGCAAGCGGTACAATTTACGCACTCTAGTTGCGTGCCGTTTCTAATATCGATACCTGTTGGGCATACGTGTACACACTGAAAACAATCGATGCAATCACCATGTCCTAAGGCCTGTCTATCTTCATTTTTTCTAATTTTTTTCCTGCCGTTTTCACCTTCTCCACGTTTGTGGTCGTAAGCCACCACAATCGATTTATTATCCAACAATACCCCTTGTAACCTTCCATAAGGACAGGCAATCACGCAAACTTGTTCTCTAAACCATGCAAATACAAAATAAAAAACAGCCGTAAAAATGAGTAAGGATATTAGGTTGCTAATGTGGTTAAGAGGATTGTCGGTTATATAGCTTATCAGTTTATCCCCACCTATTAAATACGCTAAAAACACATTCGCAATGACAAAGGAAATGAAAAGGAAAATAATCAGTTTTAATCCTTTTTTTCTTATTTTTTCGGCGTTCCAAGGTTGTTTGGCCAACCGTATTTGTTTACCTCTGTCGCCTTCAATCCAATATTCTATACGTCGGAATACCATTTCCATAAAGATGGTTTGCGGACAAATCCAACCGCAAAAAATGCGACCAAAAGCAACCGTAAACAGCGTAATAAACACCACGCCAATGATCATGGAAATTACAAAAAGAAAAAAATCCTGTGGCCAAAATGGAAATCCGAAAATATTAAAACGGCGTTCTAAAACATTGAACATTAAAAATTGGTTGCCATTTATTTTTATAAATGGAGCAGTAAGTAAAAATACCAGTAATATATAGCTTACCCATTTTCTGTAGGTATAGAATTTGCCACTAGGTTTTTTAGGAAATACCCAAGCGCGTTTGCCCTCCTCGGTAATCGTGCTAATGGAATCTCTAAATACTTCGTTTTCTGGTGTTTTCAATGTTGTTGTTTTCTATATAGATGCCATGTCGAGTGAATTTTTTAAAAATTTATATCGAGACCATTGTGAGAGTGTTCTCGATACATTCCGATAGATCCCGATAACCATCGGGACGGAACACTCGAACTGACATGCTATTGATTAGTCACTGCTTGTATTGAATCTGTTGCCGTTTCGGCAGGAATTTCAGAAGTGCTTTCTCCCCATAAATCACCTTCTGGTTCTTTAGGATTGGCAGGTGTAGTACCTTGAAATGTTAAAACATAACTGGCAACTTGCGCCATTTCAAGTGGTTTTAATTGTTGCTTCCAAGCAATCATTCCTTTACCAGAACGCCCACCCTCGCTGATGGTATTAAAAATACTTTTAATATCGCCACCTAAAATCCAATGTTGATCGGTTAAGTTCGGACCAATACCACCGCCACCATCTGCCATGTGGCAGGCAATACAATTGGTTTCGAAAATGGTTTTGCCGGCGCTTAAATCGGCAGCATCTGTAAGCAAGGTTACGGTATTAACATCAACCAAATCTTTGGCGGTTATTTTGTAGGCTTCAATAGCTGCTTGTGCATTTGCTAATTCGGTTTCTAATTCATCGTATTGGTTAGCCCCGTTAAATACGTGGTATCTTAACAAATATACAACACCAAATATAATGGAGATGTAAAACCCATATAGCCACCAAGGTGGTAAGTTATTATCTAACTCTCTTATGCCATCATAGTTATGGTCAAGGATAATTTCACCTTCTTCTTCAAGCGGTTTAGAGCCTAAAAGTTTTTTGTAGGTGTTTTTTATCCAAGTGAATTTGTAAGTGCTTTCTTTTTCGGCTAAAAAGCGCGCTTTGGCTTCTTCATCCAATTTAAAAAGCATCACATTTTCTAAGGCACTAACGATTGCTTCAATAGCAATAAGGATAAGCAGAACCAGAAAAAGAAATAGCAATACGGCGGGATATACCATAAAGGCAGGTTTGTCTCCAGAATCAATCACATATTCGGTTAACCCGAAAATGATGAAGAATACAATTGGTACGCGTATCCATGATGGAATTAAATGTCTCATAGCTCTGTGTCGTTTTGGTTGTTATCTAATGGAATATTACTTACAATTTTTATATACTCTTTCTTAGCGGTAAATACCCACCAAAAAAGGATGACAAAAAAGCTAAAGAAAATGAGAAGTGATATGATAGGGTAAATCTCGATACCCTCCATACTCTCCATGTGACCTTTTATGAATTTTAACATGATTTTTTTAGTTTTTGGTTAATGGTTAATGGTTAATGGTTTTTGGTTGATGGTTGTTAGTTTATGGTTTTTACCATCAACCACTAACCACCAACCACCAACTATTTTAATGTTTCTACTTTTATATCGGTGCCTAAGCGTTGCAAATACGCTATCATGGCAACAATTTCTCTGTTTCTCATTTCAACAAAAGTTTCGCCATTATCTTTAGCATATGTTTTGTCAGCTTCATAAGAATTCATAAAATCTGGATCGGTATAAAGATTTTTCTCAATGTCTGCCCCTTGCTTCAGCATATGCTCTTGAGCATTAGCTATGTCTTCCTCTGTATAAGGAACACCTAACGACACCATCGCTTTCATTTTGGTTTCGGTTAACGATTTATCCAATTCATCATTGATTAACCAAGGATAACGAGGCATGATGGAACCCGATGAGGTGCTTTGTGGATCGTACATGTGGTTAAAGTGCCAATTATCGGAATATTTACCACCAATTCTATGTAAATCTGGTCCTGTACGTTTGCTGCCCCATAAAAAGGGATGGTCATAAACATACTCTCCTGCTTTTGAGTATTCGCCATAGCGTTCAACCTCACTTCTAAACGGACGAATCATTTGTGAATGGCAACCCACACAACCTTCGCGGATGTAAATATCGCGTCCTTCCAACTCTAAAGGCGAGTATGGTTTCACACTGGCAATGGTTGGTATATTGGATTTTACCATAATGGTTGGTACAATTTGAATGATACCACCAATTAATATGGCAACAGTCGCTAAAAGGGTCAATTGCACTGGTCTGCGCTCTAACCAAGAGTGCCAACCTTCTCCGATAACACGTTTTTTGGTAACACGTTCTAGCGCAGCAGCTTCAGCTAATTCGTCTTCCACATTACTACCTTGTTTTATGGTAACAATCACATTATAAACCATAATAAGCATACCTGTAATAAATAAAGTACCTCCAATGGCACGCATCCAGTACATAGGCATAATTTCGGTAACGGTTTCTAAAAAGTTTCCGTAAGTTAATGTGCCATCTGGGTTAAATTGCTTCCACATACTGGCTTGGGTGAATCCAGCAACGTACATGGGCAATGCATACATAATAATACCTAAGGTGCCAATCCAGAAATGTAGATTTGCTAATCCAATAGAGTATAGTTTGGTTTTAAATAATCTTGGAACTAACCAGTAAATCATACCAAACGTTAAGAATCCGTTCCATGCCAACGCACCAACGTGCACGTGAGCAATAATCCAATCGGTGTAATGCGCAATGGCATTCACGTTTTTAAGTGATAATGTAGGCCCTTCAAACGTTGCCATACCATAACCTGTAATAGCAACGACCATGAATTTTAAAACTGGATCAACACGGACTTTGTCCCAAGCACCACGTAGTGTTAACAGACCATTTATCATACCACCCCAAGATGGCATTAATAACATGACTGAAAATGCAACACCTAAATTTTGTGCCCATTCTGGCAACGCGGTGTATAATAAATGATGTGGGCCTGCCCAAATATAGATGAAGATTAACGACCAAAAGTGAACTATGGAAAGCCTATAAGAGTACACAGGTCTGTTAGCTGCTTTTGGTACAAAATAGTACATCAATCCTAAAAACGGTGTGGTTAAAAAGAAGGCTACGGCATTATGTCCGTACCACCATTGTACCAAGGCATCTTGTACCCCAGCATAAACCGAGTAGCTTTTTAAACCACTCACAGGAAGTTCTAAACTGTTGAAAATATGCAATACGGCAACGGTTACAAACGTGGCTATATAAAACCAAATAGCAACATATAAATGGCGTTGTCTTCTTTTTAATATGGTACCAATTAAGTTCCATCCAAAAACCACCCATACCACAGCGATAGCAATATCTATGGGCCACTCCAATTCAGCATATTCTTTAGATGACGAATAACCTAATGGTAAGGTTATGGCAGCCGCAACAATAATAAGTTGCCACCCCCAAAAGTTGATTTTGCTTAATACATCGTTAAACATTCTAGCTTTAAGTAAACGTTGTGTAGAGTAGTAAACCCCTGCAAAAATAGCGTTACCCACAAAGGCAAAAATAACGGCATTGGTATGCAATGGTCGTAAACGACCAAAACTTAGCCACGAAATGCCATCGGTTAAGTTTGGGAATAAAAACAGAAATGCAAGAAGTAAGCCTACCAACATACCTACAACCCCCCAAAGCATGGTGGCATAGATAAAGTTTTTAACGATTTTATTATCGTAGTGAAATTGCTGTATTTCCATAGTTGTGGTTGTTAATCTTTTTTGGTTAGTATTGATTTTTTGGATTTTTCTTTAATGAGTTCGTCTTCAAACAGCATGCGAACGGATGGGGTGTAACTATCATCGAACTGCCCGCTTCTTATCGCTACTATAAAAGCAATAAAAAAACCAACAGCCACAATAATGCTTATAGTCAGTAAAACATAAATAACGCTCATACCTAATTGAAGTTATGGTTCAAAAATATCTCTATCTGTTTTTGTAAAAAATGACATTTGTCATATTTGGTTCTATTCTATTTTTTTGCCACTAATTCACAAATTATTTTTTCCTCTCCCTAACCCTCTCCGAACGAGAGGGAACTACTCATCCTCAGGCATCCGTTTCCTCCCCTTAGGGGAGGTTAGGTGGGGAATATTATTAGTAGCCACTGTTGTAAAGGCAACAATGCTTATGGAGCTTAAAGGCATTAAAATAGCAGCTACAACGGGTTCCAATTGACCTGTAACCGCAAAATAAAGGCCGATACAATTGTATAGGAACGACAACAGAAAACTCCATTTAATGATGTTTATGGCCGATTTTGATGCTTTTATATAATGGTACAATTCGTTGAATTTTGAGGCATCCAGTATGGCATCGCACGCGGGAGAAAAGACATTCACGTTTTCTGAAATGGCAATGCCCACATGACTTTGCGCCAAGGCACCAGCATCATTTAAACCATCGCCAATCATCAATACATGGGCGCCTTCACTTTGATGGTATTTAATATATTCCAATTTGTCTTCTGGCTTTTGGTTGAACAATAGCTTGGTTTTTGTTGGAAGCAACTTGGTAAGATTATCTTTTTCACCTTCGTTATCTCCTGAAAGAATGACCAAATCATAATCCTGCTTTAGTTTGTTGAATAACTGCGACAATCCTTTTCGATATGCATTATAAAAGGTGAATTTTCCTTTGTAGGTATTGTTGCTGCTGATATGAACGGCTGTGTTTAATGTGGCTGTTTCAGAAGTGTAGCCAACAAAAGGTGCAGATCCAATTTTTATGGAATCTTGTTTGTATTGTGCTTCAATGCCCTTTCCTAAATATTCTTCATACCTATCTAAAGTAAGGATATTATGTTCGTTTAAAAGATGGTATAATGATCTGCTTAAGGGATGGTTAGACCCTCTCAACGTGCTTTTTAATAACACTTCTTCATCCTTAGAAAGAGATATTCCTTCATAGGCGATGGACGTTTCTTTATTGGCAGTAATGGTACCTGTTTTATCGAAAATAATGGTGTCTATTTTAGCCAATTGTTCAATAACACTGGCATTTTTTAAGTAGAATTTTTTCTTGCCCAAAATGCGAAGCACATTACCAAACGTAAAAGGGGCAGCCAATGCCAAAGCACAGGGACAGGCAATGATTAACACCGATGTAAAAACGTTTATAGCTTTACTAGAATCTACTATCAACCAAAACGTCGTTGCGAATACAGCGATTATTAAAATGCTTATGGTAAACCGTTTACTTATTTGGTTGGTAATATTTGTAAATGCCAATGATTTGTCCTTTTTAAAGACATCGTTACTCCAAAGTTGTGTTAAATAGCTTTGCTCAACCGATTTTAAAACATCAACTTCTATCGTCCCATTCAGTTGCTTACCACCTGCGAATAGTTTGTCGCCAGACTGTTTGCTAACCGTTTTAGATTCGCCCGTCACAAAACTATAATCAATCCGCGCTTGTCCTTTTATCAAAATGCAATCCACAGGAATGAGTTCTTCGTTCCTAATTAAAAGTCGGTCGCCCTTTTCAATATCATACACCTGTACGGATTCTTCTTTTCCTTCAGTAGTTATTTTGGTGATACCAATAGGGAAATAGGATTTATAATCGCGTTCAAACGATAAAAAGGCATAGGTTTTTTGCTGAAAGAATTTCCCAAGCAATAAAAAGAAAATAAGTCCAGTTAAACTATCAAAAAAGCCAGAGCCAATATCGAACATAATTTCAACGGTACTTCTAATAAATAAAACCGAAACTCCTAAAGCGATGGGCACATCAATATTTAAAATCTTAGAACGAAGTCCTTTGTAGGCAGAAATAAAATAGTCTTGCGACGAATAAAACACAACGGGAAGGGAAAAAGCAAACATCAGCCATCTAAAAAAGGGTTTGAATTGTTCGAGCCAGAATTCGCCCACTTCAAAATACTCTGGAAACGATAAAAACATGACGTTTCCAAAGGCAAAACCAGCAACACCAAGTTTGTAAATTAAAGACCTATCAATGTGTTTTTTACCCACACTATAATCGTCTAAACTTATAAAAGGCTCATAACCAATACTACTTAATAAGGTAACCAGATTTTTTAACGAGAGGGTTTCGGCATTAAAAGTGATCCTAACGGTTTTTTTACCAAAGTTTACAACAGAGGCGCTTATGGAAGGATTTAATTTGTTGAGGTTCTCTAAAATCCAAATACAAGAACTACAATGGATATGTGGAATGTAGAGTGACACAATTTGGGTGGCACCATCATTGAATTCCAGTAATTGTTCTATTATTTTGGTGTTCTCTAAAAAGTTGTACTTACCCTCAATATCTTTGGGCGTGGCACCAGGAGCGTTTTGTAAATCGTAATAACAGGTTAAATCGTTTTCAGAAAAGATCTGATAGACTGTTTTGCAACCCTGACAACAAAATGATTTTTCGTCATAAACAATATTCGCCGTCGAGGCGTCTAAACCACAGTGAAAGCATGCGTGTTTGTCCATTTATTATTTGCTCTATTATACCTAGGGCAAATTTCAAAATTGATGTGCCTTTAAAATATGATATTAGTCATGTTTTTAAATATCGGCATACATCATGTAAACTACAAATTAATTTGAACCGTTTTCCTTGGTAACATAATTTTTATTTTTGAAGGTACTATGCTTGCCTCAATAGTCTCTACTTCGCCAATGTATTCGCCATCCACTTGAAGTGGAATTTTTTTCTTGCAGTGTATGGTTACTTTATTTGTAGCGAAGCTCTCTACAAATTCAGGGTCTCTTAACGATGTTTCGCTTAGGGTTTTTAAAATATCGATGACATCCATTTTTCTGAAAAGCAATACTTCAAAAATAGCATCATCCATTTTTCCCTCTGGATTAATAACAGCTCCCGTACCAAATTGGTTGGCGTTTGCAATGGCTATCATGATGCCTGCTTTTTGTATTTCCTTTCCGTTTATTTCTATTGAAAAACGATAAGGTAATTCAGATTCTACAAGTGTTGGAATGGTTTGAAGGGCATACCCTAGTTTCCCTCTCATAGACGAGTTTTCGTAGTTTTTTATTAGAAGGGCATTAATGCCTATATCAGCAATGTGAAGACAAAGATGGTTGTTTACTGAAATAATATCCATATCGATAAAATGATCACCTAAGACTATTTTAACTTGTTCTTCTAGACTATCCGGTAAATTGAAATTAGATGCTAATCCGTTTGCAGATCCAGCAGGAATAATGCCTATGGGTATATTTGATTCTAAGATAGCTTTAGCCACGAGCTGTATGGTACCGTCTCCACCTGCAACCAAAATCCGGTCAATGGATTTTTTTTCTATAATGTCTCTAATATGTTTTTCATCTTCATCGCCTGTGGTTTGGTAAGTTTCTAATGTAGCATGCAGATTTAAAACGATATTTTGTATGTCTTGAGTGATTACACCTTTTTCGGAACCTCCTGAAATGGGATTGATAACCAAAAGCAATTTTATTTTTGATTTCATAAAGCCTTTAAATTGTTTAAAATTAAGTAATTTGTCAGTCACTATAAGTTAATAAATTCTGAATTGGGAAAACTTGATTTAAAATTATACAGAGGTTATGTAAATGATGTAGAACTTGTTGTATCTGGGCATGTATTTCAATCATGGGCGCCTGATAAATACCGTCTTGATAACAAAGGTATTAGGCATGCGGTTTCCATAATTCATATGTTCAGAATAAAACCCTTTCCCAATGCGGTAGTGACTTTAAAATTTAAAAACCTTGAGATATCCACTAAAACGTTAAATGATGGTTTTTTTAGATTTACGGTGCCATTCAACGAACCACTTGAAAGTGGCTGGCATAATTATGAAGTGAGCTGTAAACTTCACAATTTTGGCATTGTGAATGTCGGGGAGATTTTAAAACCTTTTGATAGCAAACTTGGAATTATCTCGGACATAGATGATACCTTTCTTATGTCGCACAGCAGAAGTTTTTTTAAAAAAATTTATGTGCTTTTATTTAGAAACATCAACAACAGAAAAATTTTTGAAGATGTGGTGAAGCATTATAAAGCCTTAAGTATGGCAGGACAAACTAACGAAGTAGCTTCCAACTCCTTTTTTTTTGTGTCGAGCAGTGAATGGAATTTATATGAGTTTATAGATTCTTTTGCTAGATTGCATGAGCTACCAAAAGCGGTTATCAAACTAAGTGATATCAAGGCAGGAATTTCAGATTTTCTCTTTACAGGTCGTGGTACCCACAAGCATAAGTTTGTTAAAATAAAAGAAATTATTTCATTTTATCCACATTTACAGTATGTGCTGCTTGGCGATGATAGCCAAAGCGATCCGTACATTTATGAGCAAATTAGTAAGATTTTCCCAAAAAATATTAAAGCTGTTTACATTAGAAAAACAACTAATTCAAAAACCAAAGTTGTTAGTATCCTTAATAATATTGAGAGTTTAGGCGTGGCGGTTTGTTATTTTAAATTTAGTCATCAGGCCATAGCGCATTCTAAAATGATAGGTGTAGTTTAAAAAACGTAAATTTGTTTTTATTCGATGAATAAGGTTTATATGATTTTTAACCAAACCTTAATTTCAAGCAAGTATTATTTTAATTAATTTTGGTTTAATTTAAGAATTTAAAGGATTTCCAATTTAATGTATCAGAACGAAAAAGATATTTTTAATGTACTTTTTGAAGCCGTATCAGAAGGTGTTATAGTAGTAAATAATAAACAACAAATTGTTGAAACAAATGCATCTGCGGAACGTATGTTTGGATATAATAAAGATGAACTTGTTGGTCAGCATCTTAATGTTTTGATTCCCCAAAAATATCATGCTGGTCATGGCGCCCATGTAGATGGTTTTATGAAACATAAAGAAAGTAGGCAAATGGGTCGCGGACGTGATTTGTTTGGGGCTCACAAAAACGGTACTATATTTCCTGTGGAGGCTGGTTTGAATCCTTTGGAAATTAATAAGGAAGCGTTTGTGATGGCATTGGTTATAGACATCTCCATACGAAAGCAACAAGAACTTCAACTTCAGGAACTAAACAATGAATTAGAAAGAAAGGTTAAAGAGCGTACCAAGGCGTTAAGCGTTACTGTTGAAGAATTAAAAATTGTAAACCAAGAGCGTGATGTCGAAATTAAAAAGCGAATTGAAGCGCAGAATAAAACGAAGAGTGCCCTTAAAAAAGAAAAAGAACTCAACGAGTTAAAAACAAAATTTTTATCGTTGGTGTCACATGAATTTAAAACACCCTTAAGTGGTATTTTAACCTCGGCCATGTTATTGGGTAAATATAAATTGACGGAACAGCAAGAAAAAAGGGATAAGCATATAAAAACCATTTCAGACAAAGTACATTACCTTAATAATATTTTAAATGACTTTTTATCCATCGAAAAATTAGATACGGGTAAAATTAATTATAAGTTCTGCTCGTTTAAAATAAGCAAAGTGGTTAACGAAGTGGTGTATAATGCCAATATGCTTTTAAAAGAAGGCCAGGAAATAAAATATCCTGAGAACATAGATGATTATTCCATGTTTCAAGATGAAAAGATTGTAGAGTTGGCATTGTCCAACTTGGTACATAATGCCATTAAATACTCATCAGAGAACACATTAGTGGATATTCAAATAAAGCAAAATGATAAAAACACTACGTTTAAGATTAAGGATAATGGCATGGGAATTCCTATTAACGATCAAAAAAATATATTTAATCGTTATTTTAGAGCAGAAAATGCACTCCTTACACAGGGTACCGGTATTGGGTTGAATATTGTAAAAAGTCATTTGGAAAATCTGGGAGGTACCATCAGTTTTATAAGTGAGGAAAATAAAGGAAGTGAATTTGTAATTACGTTGCCAAATACAGCTAAACAATGAAGAACATATTACTAATAGAAGACGATGTTATTTTAAGGGAAAATACAGCAGAATTATTAGAACTATCTGATTATGATGTCACTACAGCACCAAACGGTAGGATTGGCTTGGAACTGGCCAAAAATAGTTTGCCAGATATTATTATTTGCGACATTATGATGCCCGAACTTGATGGTTATGGTGTTTTGGAAGGCCTGGCTGGAGATGAAAAAACCAAACACATTCCTTTTATATTCTTATCGGCAAAAACGGAGCGTAAGGATGTTAGAAAGGGCATGGATTTAGGAGCCGACGATTATATCACCAAGCCTTTTGAAGAAGAAGAGCTTATAAGTGCCATAGAAAGCCGCTTAGCTAAAGCCGCTATTTTAAAGGATAGACATGATTCCGAAAAACAAACAGACTCTAATGAAGAAGAACTTAGAACGCTTAACGACCTTAAAATATTTTTTGATGATAATGGAGAAACCTTAAGTTTTCCTCAAGGTGAAGTGATTTATGGCGAAGGACAAAATTCCAATTACATCTATTTGATTTCTAAAGGTTTAATAAAATGTCATAAACTAGATGATCAAGGGAAAGACCTTACAACTGCATTATATAAAGAAGATGACTTATTTGGCTATACTTCCTTCACTCAAAACACGCCTTATCAAGAAACCGCTACCGCAATACAAGATGCTGTTTTAATAGGGATTTCAAAAAATGAACTTAAAGAGGTGCTTAACAGTAACCATAAAGTAACCTTAGAACTTATACAGTTGCTTACCGAAGATCTTACCATGGTAAAAGACCAATTACTGCAAATGGCTTATAGCTCGGTTAAAAAACGAACAGCAAATACCATATTGAAATTTGCGGAAAAACTTAATCGTAAACCCAATGATGCCATTAGAATTTCACGAAACGATTTAGCCAGTGTAGCAGGTATTGCATTAGAAAGTCTAATCAGGACGCTTTCTAGTTTTAAAGATATGGGGATTATTGAGATTGAAGGCCGTAATATTAAAATTTTAGACATCAATAAACTTCAGCAAATGGACTGATTTTGTTCAAATAAGAATAGAATTATGATTTTAGTCATATTTCATTAATAGCCATGCCATTAATTTTGTTTTCTACAAGATTATAGGCATGAAGAATATTTTAATACCAACCGATTTTTCAGAAAATTCATGGAATGCGATTGAATATGCACTTCATTTTTTTAGTAAATCATCATGTAATTTTTATTTATTGCATGTTACTACTAAAAATACTTTTGTAGAATCTGTTGTATCACCAAGTCAAACTCAAGATATTAGTTCTGAAACATTAACACAGCCCTCAAAAAAATGTTTGCAAGACATTATAAAGCGCATACACGAAAGCTTTCCTAAAAATCCTCTTCATAGGTTTTTTGCAGTTTCAGATAGCAATTATTTGATACACTCCATAAGGGAACAGGTAGCGCAAAAAAAGATCCACCTCATTGTAATGGGAACCAAAGGGTCAACCGATATGAAAAAACTCCCAATCGGCAGCAATGCTGGCAATGTTATTACAAAGGTAAAATGTGCTACGATGGTTATTCCAGAAAATGCCAAATATAAAGCGCCTAAGGAAATTGCATTTCCAACCGATTTCTCCATTTTTTACCGACCTGAAATATTACAGCCCATAATTGATATTGTTGAAACAAATAATGCCTCGGTTAACGTGCTGCATGTAAATAGAAAAGGAGTAGAACTGAATGATGATCAACAAAGAAATAAGGATTATTTAGATGACTATTTTATTAATTGCAACCATAGTTTCCATTTTTTAACAAACACACATTTAGAAGATGCTGTTCAGCAATTTGTGGACGATAGAAACATTAATTTAATAACCATGTTAGCTAAAAATCTCAATTATTTTCAAAAAATATTATTTCATCCCACATCAAATGAAATTAGTTACTATAAAAATGTGCCTTTTCTAATTTTACATTAAGGTGTTTAGGAAAGACTGAATGTTTCAAAACTTAAATAAACAGCATGGGTAAGTGTGAACAATGCATAATAAAACAATTTAATGCGCTTAAATCTTTAAGTAAAGACGAGCTTGTTAGAATTTCTAGTTGCAAAACATCTATGATTATTAAGAAAGGTGATGTTATATTTGAGGAAGGAGATTCTATAAACGGCGTATATTGTGTGAAAGACGGTATTTGCAAGCTATCAAAATTAAGTTCTAACGGTAAAGATCAAATTGTTAAAATTGTGGTAAAAGGTGATTTATTGGGTCAGCGTTCACTAATTACTGGCGAAACCGCCAATTTACAAGCAACAGCTTTAAATGATATGGAATTGTGTTTTATTCCGAAAAATGAAATTGTTTATGATTTGCTTAATAACTCAAAATTTTCATTTGATGTTTTAAAGGAAATGGCGCACGATTTAAAAGAAGCAGATGATATAATAGTGAATATGGCACAAAAAACAGTGAGACAGCGGCTTGCTGAAACTATAATTTATATTCATGATAACTTTGGCACAAACCCAGATGGTACTTTAAGTGTTCTGTTGTCTCGCGAAGATTTCGCTAATATTGTCGGCACAGCTGTTGAGTCAGCCATTAGGGTATTATCACAATTTAAAAAAGAAGGACTAATAGCTACAATTGGCAAGCGTATCAAGATTAATAATATTGATGGATTAAAACGTGTAGAATAGTTCTTATAAGTGTTTCTCTGGTTGTCCATAGAAAAATTTAATACTTCCTTAGCTTTTTTTGGCTTTAAATAGCGTATTTTTATGCTGCTATGGTAAACAAGAATACGTCTAGAAAGGGTTTTGTATTTAAAAAATATGAAGCCCCAAACAAATCTCCTTTTGATACACTCTTTGAGATATTTAAAGAGCTTATTACGCATACATCGGGCGACTTTGATGAAGCTATTGATTGGTTGCGGGAACTAGATAAGGAATACAAGTTAACCACATCGGAATATACCATTGACGATTTTATTGAGGACCTTAAAAAGAAAGGTTATGTACGGGAAGAAATTGATCCAGATGGTAACAGTGGAGGCACAACCATTACCGCAAAAACCGAAAGAGCCATTCGTCAGCAAGCTCTAGACCAAATTTTTGGCAACATCAAGCGCAGTGGCCAGGGCAATCATAAAAGCAAAAGTCCTGGTATTGGTGATGAGCATACAGGCGATTTTAGAAACTATCAATTTGGTGATAGTTTAGATAAAGTGTCCGTTACCGAAAGTTTAAAAAATGCGCAGATTAATCATGGTATTGGAAACTTTAGCCTTTCTGAAGACGATTTGGTTGTTGAAGAAACACTTCACAAATCCCAAATGAGCACCGTATTGATGATTGATATTAGCCATAGTATGATATTGTATGGTGAAGATAGAATCACGCCAGCAAAAAAAGTAGCCATGGCATTGGCAGAATTAATCACCACACGCTACCCAAAAGACACGTTGGATATTTTGGTGTTTGGTAATGATGCCTGGCAAATTGAAATTAAAGAGCTACCTTATCTAAAAGTGGGACCCTATCACACTAATACGGTGGCGGGTTTGCAATTGGCAATGGACTTACTTCGAAGAAAACGAAATACCAACAAACAAATTTTTATGATAACCGATGGCAAGCCAAGCTGTGTGCGCATGCCAGACGGACAATATTATAAGGACAGTGTGGGGTTAAACCCATTTATTACCAATAAGTGTTATGCCATGGCGCAACAAGCCAGGCGATTGCATATCCCCATAACAACGTTTATGATTGCGCAGGACGATTATTTAATGCAGTTTGTTCGCGAATTTACCTATGCCAACCAAGGAAAAGCATTTTACACGGGATTAAAAGGCTTGGGCGAAATGATTTTTGAGGATTATGAAACGAATAGGAAGAAGCGTATTAGGGGATAGAAGCCCCACCCAGCCTCCCCAAAGGGGAGGAGTACAAAACGGAAAAAATAACGAATTAATATACCCACAATAATTCCCTCTCCTTTGGAGAGGGCTAGGGAGAGGAAAAAATGAGAAATATAAAAACATTTGGAGACTTAAAGGCTTCAGGATACAAAAGCAAATCGATTAAAGATGAATTGAGAGATAACCTCATTCAGAAAATAAAGAATAAAGAAACCACCTTTGAAGGTGTCCATGGCTATGAAAATACGGTGATTCCTGAGTTGGAACGGGCCATTTTATCTCGCCATAACATTAATTTATTGGGGTTGCGCGGACAAGCAAAAACACGTTTAGCTCGGTTGATGATTAATATATTGGATGAATATATTCCTTTTGTAGAGGGTTCAGAAATTAATGATGATCCATTTCAGCCCATTTCTAGATATGCCAAAGAATTACTAAAAGAAAAGGGTGACGATACGCCCATTTCTTGGTTGCATAGAAGTGAACGCTTTGCCGAAAAATTAGCTACTCCAGATGTTACGGTAGCCGATATTATTGGCGATGTAGATCCCATTAAAGCAGCCAATTTAAAATTAAGTTATGCAGACGATAGAGTGATTCATTATGGTATGATACCTAGAGCTAATCGTTGTATTTTTGTCATCAATGAATTACCGGATTTACAGGCTAGAATTCAGGTCGCTTTATTTAATATTTTACAAGAAGGCGATGTGCAAATTAGGGGGTTTAAGTTGAGGTTGCCTTTGGATATTCAGTTTCTATTTACAGCAAATCCTGAAGATTATACCAATAGAGGAAGCATTGTAACGCCATTAAAGGATAGAATTGGGTCTCAAATTTTAACCCATTATCCAGCAGATATTGAAACGGCAAGATTGATTACCGAACAAGAGGCTAAGGTTTTAGAAAGTCAATCACAGTCCATTTCAGTGCCAGATTTAGCAAAAGATTTATTGGAACAAATTGTGTTTGAAGCCAGGGAAAGTGACTTTATAGATTCCAAAAGTGGTGTCAGTGCCAGATTAAGTATTACCGCATTCGAAAATTTATTAAGTACGGCAGAGCTTCGTGCTTTAAAATCTGGGGATGAAACAACCACGGTACGTTTAAGTGACTTTGTTGGTATCATTCCATCCATTACTGGGAAAGTGGAACTGGTTTATGAAGGTGAGCAAGAAGGCGCGGCTGTAGTGGCGTATAATTTAATAGGTGAAGCTGTTAAAAGGTTGTTCGAAGAATTTTTTCCTAAAATTGGTAAACTTAAAAAACAAACTGAGGAAGGTCCGTATGATGATATTGTGTCATGGTTTTTCAATCAAAAAGATGGTTTTGAATTATTGGATGATATTAATGATAAGGAATACAAAATGATGTTGGATGCCATCTCCCCTTTAGATGATTTATTACGTGAGTACCAGCCCGATATTGAAAAAGACGATGTGTATTTTGAAAAAGAGTTTGTGCTTTGGGCGTTGGTTGAATTTAAGTTGCTTAGTAAATTTAGGTTCGCAGAAGGTACTCATTTTAAAGACCCTTATGGCAGTTTTATAAGCGGTATTTAGGGAACGTTAATGCTTCTACTATACTTGCTTTTTTTTTAAATAGGCTTAAACTAAAATAATTTGGTTTTAAGCCTTTTTTATGACTTTCCTTAATTATTAAAATTTAAATAGTATTATTCTTATTTGCGCCAATCTTATTTTCATTTTTGATAATATAAACGTCAACATTGTTTTATATTTATATGTTTTTTCTTTCTAATCAAGAGGAACCTTTCGCTGAAATGCTTAATTTTTTGTATCTTGGGATATAAGTCTAAGACAGTTGCAGACCTGCATCGACACAAATTGTTGAATAAATTATTATCACATTCTATAAAAATATGGATATAAAAAACACTTCCCAACAGCATGATTTAAAATTATTATCTTTTGATGTTGATAATACATTAATAGAATTTCATACACTAAAAAGTAATTTTACTGCTGTATGGAACACATATAAACCAAATGCTGAAGTTTTACTTACTTACAATACCGGGCGGCTAATCGACGATATTCTAAGCCTAATAAAAAAGGGTGTTTTGCCTGAGCCAGATTATATAATAGCTGGTGTGGGAACGCTTATTTACGACTATAAAAACAAGTGTATTGTTAAAGAGTTTAATGATGTTTTAGATGATGGTTGGAATTTGGAAGCTGTCGAAGAGCTTATTAGTAATATTAACCATCCCATAAGTGAACAACCTACTAAGTTTCAACATTCATATAAACGAAGTTATTACTTCTATGATGCTAGTCCAGAGCTTATTGAAAGTATCACGCAAAATTTTGCAAGTGCAAAAATGCATGTCAATGTTGTTTATTCGGGTGAAAAGTTTTTAGATATTTTACCTAAATGGGCCAACAAAGGCAATGCATTGCAGTGGTTATTAAATAAATTAGATTTAAAGCCAAATAATGCGTTAGTGGCTGGCGATAGTGGAAATGATTGTGCCATGTTCGATATGGCAGATGTAAAAGGTATTGTAGTCGCCAACGCCCATGAAGAACTCTATAAATATACAAAGCATAGACAAGTGTATCACTCTGAAAATAACTATTCCCAAGGTGTTATTGAAGGCCTTGTTTATTATGGTATATTTCCAGAAGATGCTACAAATACTAATAATGAAGACCATTCAGAAGACTTTTTTATAAAACAGGAACTAAACAATGCGGCTGCAAATGAAGATGAAAATGAAAAAATAGGTTTGATACGTGAAGGCTATGATAAAGCCGTTGAAGCATTACGAAAAAATATAACACCACTGGGTTTTTCCGCATGTTCCATAAAAGATAATGTGCCTAATGGAACTGATGAAAATTATCATAGCGTTTGGGCTAGGGATGGAGCTATAACCGTTATCGGATCTTTGTCACTTATCCATGATAAAGACATTCACCAATGCCAACGACAAACACTATTAACGCTAATGGAACATATATCGCGTAATGGACAAATTCCGTCAAATGTAAGGATTAAGGATAACGTTCCAGATTATTCTGGAGTAGGAGGTATCTGTTCTATTGATAGCGGACTTTGGGTTGTTATTGCCTTTTTCGAATATGTGAATGTTACAAAGGATATTGCTTTTTTAAGGGACCATATTTTAGATGTAAAGGAAACCATGAGATGGCTTGGTGCCCATGACGGCAATAATGATGCTTTACTTGAAATTCCAGAAGCTGGTGATTGGACCGATTTGTTTGGAAGAAGTTATAACATTCTATATGATGAAATATTATGGTACAGGGCCAATGTCTGTTTTGGTCGTATGTTGGAAATGTTAGGCGATTATGAGCAAGCAGGAGAGTTTATTCGTTGGTCTCAAGTTATTAAAAAGGAAATATTACAGAATTTTTGGCCTTCAACCCAACAGAAATTATTTCAATCGGTATCTTTTGCTGAAAGACAATTTAGTTTGGGTGATACGACGTATTTAATAGCTCAAGTAACACCGTTTGATTTTAGTTGGCGTTGTGATATTTTAGGGAATGTACTCGCTTTTCTGCACGGTACTATTGATGCAGATAAAGCGCACCAAAGTTTGCGTTTTATGTTAGGAGTAGGCGTAAATGAGCCTTTTCCTGTAGCTAATGTGTATCCAGTTGTAAGCCCGGGAGATCCAGACTGGCGTCCTTATTATACGGTAAATCTTTTAAACTTACCAAATCATTACCACAATGGTGGTATATGGCCCTTTGTGGGCGGTTATTGGGTTAAGTTTATAAATAAACTAGGTCTAAAAGACATGGCCGTTGCCGAATTGCATAAACTCGCTTTAATCAATAAAGAAGGCGTTAATGAAGCATGGGAATTTACGGAATGGGCTCACGGAATTACCGGAAAGCCTATGGGTAAATCTTATCAAGCCTGGTCTGCAGCACAATACATTTCTGCATGTCATGATTTAAAAATAATTAATAAATAAATTAAAATTATGAAATCAATATTAATGATCTCGTTACATGGTTATGTTGGTGCCCATGCCGAATTAGGAAAACCAGATACAGGTGGCCAAGTGGTATATGTTTTAGAACTGGCGGAACGTTTTAGTAGATTAGGGAAACAAGTAGATTTAGTGACTCGTCAATTTGAAGATCAACCAGAACATGACATAGTAGATGATAATTTTAGGGTGTGGCGCATTCCTTTTGGCGGAAAAAAGTTTATCCGTAAAGAAGATATGCACGACCATTTAAAAAAGTTTGTGACCAATTGTCTAGCCGCAATTAAAAAGGAGCAAAAAAAATATGATATTGTTTACACGCATTATTGGGATGCCGGTTGGGCGGGCCAGAAAATAGCTGAAGAGTTAGGTATCTCGCATGTACATACACCGCATTCCCTTGGTTGGTGGAAACGGCATTCCATGGGAAGCGATATGGATGAAATAGAAATGGAGAAAACCTACCGTTTTAAAGAGCGTATAAGAAAAGAATATTTTGTGTATCAAATGTGTAATTATGTTATTGCGACAACGCTTCCACAGGTAGACCTACTTACGAAACAATATGACATGTTGCCTAGAAATTGTGGCATGATTCCACCAGGCATTGACGAAAATCGTTTTTATCCAGTACCTTCTAAAGAAAATGATAAGGTTCGCTCTAAATATGATATCCATCCTAATGATATTCTTGCTCTAGGCCGAATGGCACATAATAAAGGATACGATCTTCTTTTACAGGCCTTACCTACGGTGATTCAACTTTGTCCTGAAGCACGTTTGGTTGCTGCGATTGGCGGCGATCAATCTGACCGAGATAACGAAGGTATAGAAAAGCTTAAAACATTGGCAGGTGAGTTAGGTGTGTTGGATAAAATAAAATGGAAAAATTATATAGCAGATGAAGATTTAGCCAATGTTTATAGATCCGCAAATATTTTCGCCATGCCCTCTAGGTACGAACCCTTTGGAATGGTAGCTATTGAGGCTATGGCTTGTGGAACACCTAGTGTTGTAACCGTACATGGAGGCTTATATGATTTAATTGATTTTGGGCATCAAGCTTTATTTGCAGATCCTCACAGACCCGTAGAATTTGGAGCCATGATGTCGATGCCTCTTTTATACCCTAAATTGCGAAATGAATTGTCTGTAGAAGGTGCTAGGTTTGCACGTCGTAATTTTGGATGGACAGGTATTGCGAAACGAATTATTGAGATATTTAATAATTCCATCAATTTACGTTCTACGGAATCAAATATATATACAAATTAGAGATTACCAATCGCCTCTGCTTTTAATATTATTAGCGCATAACTGAATGATTTCGGTGATGCGCTTATTTCTCGTTTCTTCCCTTTTTGCTTGATTTAGCCAATACAAATAGCTTTTTCTGTAAGAAGGGGCAAAGTTTTGGTAATTGGAATAAGCGAGAGGATTTTTGTCAAATTCTAATTGCAGATCGTTTGGAATAATGCCATTTTCAACAGCATCTAAAGTGGTCCAGCAACCATTTTGCTTGGCGATTTCAATTTTGGCTAGACCACTTTCATGCATCAAATTATTTGAAATTAATTCTTCGATATATTTTTTGTTTAAGGCACTCCAAACACTTTTATTGTTTCTAGGGGTAAAATATTGTTTGCGTTTTCCGTTACCCAAACTTTTTACTGTAGAATCAATCCATCCATAACATAAGGCAATTTTAACGGCCTCTTCCCAGCGCATACTATCATATTCGTGTTCTACTTTATAAAAAATGAGATAAACGCCTTTGCATGTTGCATGATTTTCATGTAACCACGCTCGCCATTCGATATCCGTTTTAAAATAATGTTCAGATAATTCCAAAGGTTTATAGCTTTTTGCTTTCTACATAAAAATTGGGGTCGACTTCAAAAGAAGCGTTTTCTGTTTCTAAAAGCATGGTTTTCCATTCAGCTTTAGGAAATAACCATTGGGTTTTTTCTCCAAGCTTAACCACAACGGGCATATCAAATTTATCCACGATGTTAGACCATCTGTATTTAAGCGCTTTATTTTCAAATTTATATTCAAGAGTGGGCACTTTGGTAGTTCTTAAATACTGATTGAAAAATTCGGTTAAATCAATACCCGATTGTTCACTAATATAATTTTCAATTTCTTGGGTAGTTACCGTTTGATGATAAAATGTTCTGTTCAAACCACGCAAAATTTGCCGCCATTTTTCATCATCTTCAATCAGCTGTCTTAAGGTATGCAATAAATTAGCACCTTTGTCATACATATCACTAGAGCCTTCCTTATTAACATGATACGGGCCAATTAAAGGTTTGTCATTACTAATACCTCTTCGTAAACCAATAACATATTCTGAAGCCGCTTTTTTACCATAATGATAATCTAAAAACAAACTTTCGGAGTAGCATGTAAATCCTTCATGAATCCACAAATCGGCAACATCTTTAACCGTAATATTATTGGCAAACCATTCGTGTCCAGCTTCATGGATTATGATGTAATCAAACATGAGTCCCCAACCGGTATTCGATCTATCCTGACCCAAATACCCTTTTAAATATTTGTTACCATAGGTTATTGAACTTTGATGTTCCATACCTAAATAAGGGACTTCTACAAGTTTAAAACTATCTTTATAAAAGGGGTAAGGTCCGAACCAATGCTCAAAAGCTTTCATCATTTTTGGAGCATCTTTAAAATGTTGTTTCGCTTTTTCAAGATTATCACGCAACACATAATAATCCATGTCTAAAATTCCGTTTTCGCCATCATATTTTTCTGAAAAATTGACGTAATCACCAATATTAATGTTTACACCATAGTTGTTTATTGGACTTTTTACAATCCAGTGGTAGGTTTTTGTGTCACCAAATTGCTCAACATTTCTAAGTCTACCATTGGAAACATCCATCAAATCTTTAGGTACATTTACGCTTATAAGCATACTATCAACTTCATCGTACATATGGTCTTTACAGGGCCACCAAACACTGGCACCCAAGCCTTGATTGGACGTGGCAATAAAATGGTTGCCATTAGGGTCTTTTTTCCAAGAAAAACCACCATCCCAAGGGGCATTAATAGCTTCTTTGGGATGACCTTCAAAACTGACTTCCAAGCTGTTTATCTCTCCAATGTTTTGTTTATCAATTAAAGTGATAAAATGGGCATTTCCTTCATCTTTTACCTGTAATGCTTTGCCATTTTGAGTGATTTTGGTAATCATCATCGGTGGTTGCAAATCAATTTGCATGACCGTGTTATGTTCCAAAACTTTATATTGAATGGTGTTTTTACCAGAAATAAATTTATTATCTGGATCCACTTTAACTTCTAAATGATAATAGGTTAAATCCCACCAAGCACGCTCTGGCGTTATGCTACCTCTTAAAGTATCTTGTTTTGTGAAATTGGTTTTTTCTGAAAGCAAACCTTGAGCTTGTAGTGTTGCTATTGAAGAAAATAAAACAATAGCTAATATTGCTAATAAACGATTCGTCATATGTTTTAAAAAAATTTAGGTTCTAAAATACATCATTTGGGAAAACTACCACGCTTTCAAATCCGTTTTCTCCAACAGATGCTATTCCAAAAAAGTAGTTATCAACAACAATACCATCTAATGTGAATTCTGAAATATCACCCACATATCTACTATAATCCCAAGTAGGCGAGGTGGTATCCCTCCAATAAATTTTATAGCCAATGGCACCAGTTACTTTTTCCCATTTAAATTTAGCAGAAGGTTCTACGACCCCACCAATAGAAACATTTTTTGGTGATGGTGGGGCAGATGCTAAACTTGCTAAGTTAATAGCGTTTACGGCGGTTAATTTCTTAGCATAATCAAAATTTACATGTTCAATGATATCACCATATTTAATGCCGTTTTCTTCCCTAATATCTTGGTGTTGTTGGTTGTAATTTTCATGAGCTTCCATAATTCGGATACCTGCAAAACCTAAATCATTAAACGGCCGATGATGTCCGCCACGACCAAACCTATCCAATCTATACACCATCATAGGGTTCATTTCTGGCATATATGTTTTTGTGGTTTTATGAACATATCTGGCTAATTGTCTGGAAATGCCATCAATCTCCCCGCCATAAAAGCGTCTTAATTGTCTTTCTCGTTCTGTTTCTGTTGAAGGTACAGGCTCCGAAAAAATTCTGAATGTCCGATTATCAATTATGCCATCTAAGCCTTTTATGTTTCCAATCATATCATTATTCAAAACTCCAATAATGTCCCAATTGTTCTCTTTGGCATAGTTGGCTAAACCAGCTCCACCAAATAATCCTTGTTCCTCTCCAGAGAGACCGACGTACACAATACTGTTTTCAAATTTGTATTTTGATAATACCCTAGCGGCTTCCATAGTTCCTGCCATACCCGAAGCATTGTCGTTAGCCCCAGGTGCATCTGTGATAAAATCCATGGTATCACTGGCACGAGAGTCTATATCGCCACTCATGATGATATAACGGTCTGGATAGGTTGTGCCTTTTTGAATTGCGATCACATTGACGACCCAAGCATTATGAGGCACTCTGTTATTACCATTTTTCGTCACAAAATCTTTTTGATAAAAAACGTCTAGGCAATTATCGCAATTATCGGAAATGTTTTCAAACTCTTGTTTTATCCAACGTCTGGCAGCTCCAATGCCTCGTGTATTTGATACGGTATCACTAAAGGTGTTTCTTGTGCCGAAATTCGCTAATGTATTAATGTCTTTTTCTATTCTTTCAGCAGAAACGACATCAATAATATCATATATTTTTTGGTTTGTTTGAGATAAGGAAAGGGTAGCGGTTAAAAGAAAAAAGCTTAGGAATGGAATTTTCATGGAAATTTTATTTTAAAAATAATGAAAATTAAATCGCCTTGAAAATTAATTCAAAGCGATTTAATCATTGAGTCAGTCACTAAAATATTGGGTTTTACTTAAAAGCAATATTTGTTCTCTTTAATTACCTTATCGGCAATAATGTTTCTTAATTCAATAATATTGGGCATGTTAACGTATTTCATGTAGCGTTTTAGGCCCATAAGCATCATGCGTTGTTCGTCTCCAGTAGAGAATGAAATAATAGAGTGTTTACCAGCGGTTTCAATAACATCTATAGCGTGAAATAAGTTTAATTTAGCCATGGCAATTTGTTCTTTCACCTGTGCTTCACCTTCTTTTTTTGCTAATTTTTCAGCTCTTAAGATGGCGGATTCAGCTAAATAAACTTGGATCAATATATCTGAAGCAGCAAGCATTAATTGTTGGTGTTTTTCTATTTCTTCACCATATTTTTGTAAAGCAGCACCAGCAACCATCAAAAATAATTTTTTAAGATTTTTGATAATGCTTTTTTCTTCTGAAAATAATTCTGAAAAATCTGGTGTTTCAAATGAAGGGATGCCGGTTAATTCGTTGGCCACTTCAGTAGCAGGCGTTAGTAAATCCACATGACCTCTCATGGCTTTTTTAATGAGCATGCCAATGGATAGCATTCTATTTATTTCGTTGGTACCCTCATAAATTCTAGCAATTCTAGCATCTCTCCATGCAGATTCTATAGGGGTTTCTTCAGAAAATCCCATACCTCCAAAAATTTGAATGCCTTCATCTGTACAATTTTGGGTAAATTCAGATACAGCTACTTTTAAAATAGAACATTCAATAGCATATTCTTCCACACCTTTTAATTCAGCTTCTTGATGGGTATCTTTTCCATTATTTTTACGAAGTACTATACGGTCTTCAATATTTTTGGCTGCGCGGTAAGTCGCTGCTTCACCAACCCAACAATTGGTTGCCATTTCAGCAATTTTTTGTTGAATGGCACCAAAACTGGAGATAGGCTTATTAAACTGAACACGATCGTTGGCGTATTTTACAGATTCGGTAATCACACGGCGTTGCGCATCCAAACAAGCAGCAGCTAGTTTTATTCTTCCGACATTTAAAGCATTCATCGCTATCTTAAAGCCATTGCCTCTGTTGGAAAGCATGTTTTCAACTGGGACAACGGTTTCATTATAAAACACTTGCCGGGTTGAAGAAGCACGAATACCTAGTTTGTGTTCTTCTTCACCCATGGTTATTCCGTTAGGATTGCTTGGGTCATATTCAACAATAAAGCCTGTGATGTTTTTATCGTCTTCAATTCGGGCAAAAACAATCATCAAACTACAAAAACCAGCATTTGAAATCCACATTTTCTGCCCCGTGATTTTGTAAGACTTTCCATCTTCAGATAACACCGCTTTTGTTTTGCCAGAATTGGCATCACTACCGGCACTTGGTTCTGTTAAACAATACGAACCAAACCATTCTCCTGAAGCAAGTTTAGGTACATATTTTTGCTTTTGTTCTTCCGTTCCATATAATAAAATAGGTAAGGTTCCAATGCCTGTATGCGCACCAAAAGCGGTACTGAAAGACCCTGTAGCACCCGAAATATAGTCACAAACTAGCATGGTGTCAATAAATCCCATACCCATACCGCCATAGGCTTCAGGAACCGAAACGCCTAAAAAGCCCATTTCGGCAGCTTTTCTCATACACGATTCTGTAAAGGCATAGTCTTTAGCTTCAAAACGGGGTTTATATGGCCAAATTTCTCTGTCAACAAATTCGGTAACAGCGTCTTTCATCATCTTTTGTTCTTCCGAAAAATCTTCTGGAATGAATATGTCTTCACAGTTTGTTTCTTTTACCAAAAATTGACCACCACGTAAAATGTTTTCTTCTGTTGCTTCCATATTTTTTGTTTTTTAGAAAATAGAGAATAGAATATAGAAAATAGACTTGTTAACCATTTAGTCCATTTTGAAAACTCATTGTCATTCTTTGAAATTCTTCTATTTTGTCTTCTAGTTTTTTAAAGTTTCATTATTAATATATTTTCTGTGATAAGCAACCAATAATTGTGTTCCAAGTTCAAAAGATGAACCTAAAGAAATATCTATATAGTTACTAAATGATTTATCAGTTTTTGCAGACCCTTCTGCAATATTGCTGGGAATAGAAACAGAGCATCTGCTTATTTGAGACGATAAATCATATCGTTCATGTTTTGGAAAATTAATTAGAAGATCTGAGATGTCATTAGCAATTTCTAGGGCTAATTTCCAAATTTTTAGATTCTTGTAATTATGACGTTTTTTCATTCCCACCGATAAATCTCTATTCTCTATTCTCTATTCTCTCTTTTCTATTGTCTAGTTTCTATTATCTTTTGTCTTAACCAAGAAATTCAAATATCCCACAAGCACCTTGTCCCGTGCCCACACACATGGTTACGGCTCCATATTTTCCAACCATAGTTCGTTTACGCATTTCATCAAATAATTGCACCGATAGTTTTGTTCCTGTGCAACCCAACGGATGTCCTAATGCAATAGCACCACCATTAACGTTTACAATATCTTTATTAAGGTGTAGTTCTCTTATAACTGCAATAGATTGGGAAGCAAAGGCTTCATTTAATTCTATAAGTCCTAATTCTTCTAATTTTAAACCCGCTTGCTGTAATGCTTTAGGAATGGCTTTTACAGGACCAATGCCCATAATCCGAGGTTCTACACCTACGGCTGCATAACTAACCAGTCTGGCGATGGGCTCCAGATTTAGTTCTTTAACCATATCTTCACCCATGACCATTACAAAGGCAGCGCCATCACTCATTTGTGACGAGTTTCCAGCGGTTACAGAGCCATTGGCTGCAAAAACGGGACGCAGTTTTGCTAATGCTTCTATACTGGTACCTGCCCTTGGACCTTCATCTTTTGTTACTGTATATTTTTTTATTACTTTTTTACCGTTCTCATCTAAATACGTTTCTTCAACTTCAATGGGGACAATCTGATCTTGAAAACGATTTTCAGCTTGTGCTTTTAAGGCTTTCATATGTGAATTATACGCAAATTCATCTTGGTCTTCACGAGATACGTTAAATTGGTTGGCAACAGCTTCGGCCGTATTTCCCATACCCCAATAATAATCTTCGTGTCCAGCTTTTACGGTATTATAATTTAATTCTGGTTTAAACCCTGTCATTGGTACAGAACTCATACTTTCCGAGCCTCCGGCAATGATACAATTTGCAATTCCTGATTGAATTTTTGCAACTGCAATGGCTATAGTTTCGATTCCTGAAGAGCAAAAACGATTGACGGTAACCCCAGGGACATCCACAGAGTTTAAACCAATCAGTGATATAAACCTCGCCATGTTTAAGCCTTGCGCACCTTCTGGCATGGCATTGCCCACAATCACATCATCAATACGTTTAATGTCTAAATTTGGTAATTCTTTCATCATGTATTGAATGGTTTCCGCACCCAACTCATCTGCTCTTTTAAACCGAAAAACACCCTTTGGCGCTTTGCCAACGGCCGTTCTGTATGCTTTTACTATATATGCTTGTTTCATTTCTTTTTGCTTTTTGCTGTTAGCCGTTGGCTTCTAGCGACTAAAATTGTTTATTAAAATGTGCCAATAGCTAAAGGCTAAAGGCAAATAGCTTAGTAATTTTAATTACGTAATGGTTTTCCAGTTTTTAGCATGTGTTGAATCCTTTCGAGCGTTTTACGTTCTGTACACAGACTTAAAAAGGCTTCTCGTTCTAAATCCAATAAATATTGTTCGCTAACTAATGTTGGTTCAGATAAATCGCCACCAGCCATCACATAAGCAAGTTTGTTGGCAATTTTATGATCGTGTTCACTTATAAAGTTGGAGGCTTCCATAGAATCTGTTCCGACTAAAAACATACCCAAGGCTTGTTTTCCTAAGACTTTGATATCTTTTCTTTTGATTGGTTGTGTATAGCCTGTTTCAGCCATTAATTTTGCATAAGATTTAGCCGTTCCTATTTGTCTGTCTTTATTAACGACTACAATATCTTTTCCATGTTGAAGGATTCCTAAATCATACGCTTCGTAGGCAGAAGTCGATACTTTTGCCATACCTATGGTTAGAAAATAGTCTTGTAAGGTATTCAATTCCACATCACCTTTTCTAAAGGTGTCTTGAGCCCTTAAAGTCAGTTCTTTAGAGCCACCACCGCCCGGAATGACACCAACACCAAATTCTACCAAACCAATATACGTTTCCGCTGCAGCCACTACTTTGTCAGCATGCATGGACAATTCACAGCCTCCACCCAAGCACATGCCATGTGGTGCTGATATGGTTGGGATAGATGAATAGCGCATACGCATCATGGTATCTTGAAAATATTTAATGGCACCATTAAGTTCGTCATATTCTTGTTCTACGGCCATCATAAAAATCATGCCTATATTGGCACCAACAGAGAAATTGGCTGCTTGATTGCCAACAACCAAACCTTGAAAATCTTTTTCGGCTAAATCAATCGCTTTATTAAGTCCAGCCAGTACATCACCTCCAATGGTGTTCATTTTGGATTGGAATTCACAATTTAAAATCCCATCACCTAAATCTTCTACAACCACACCAGCGTTTTTAAATACTTCATTGGATTTTCTAATGTTATCCAGAATGATAAAAGCATCTTGTCCAGGTATTTTTTCTTGAGTTTTCTTAGGAATATCGTAAGCATATGATGCGCCATTTTTTATAGTATAAAACGATTTATTTCCTGATTCAAGCATATCGTTAACCCAAACGGCAGGTTCTAAGCCTTCGACTTTCATCATCGCAATGCCTTTTTCAACACCTATAGCATCCCAAATTTGGAAAGGCCCATGTTCCCAACCGAAACCAGCTTTCATGGCATCATCAATCTTATATAATTCGTCGGTGATTTCGGGGATTCTATTCGACACGTATGCAAACAGGGCAGCAAATGTTTTTCTATAAAAATCGCCCGCTTTATCTTTTCCTGAAATTAAAACTTCAAAACGATCTACAACTTTATCAATGGTTTTTGTTAATTCTAAAGTGGCAAATTTTGCAGATTTTTTATCTCGATATTCTAAGGTATCTAAATCCAGTGTTTTAATATCTGAACCTTCTTTTTTGTAAAACCCTTGTCCCGTTTTACTTCCTAACCATTTATTTTCGATCATGGTATTGATGAAATCTGGAAGTTTGAAAAGTTCTAGACGTTCATCGTCTTTACAGTTTTCTAAAATACCATTAGCCACATGAACTAAAGTGTCTAGTCCGACAACATCAACCGTTCTAAACGTAGCCGATTTTGGTCTGCCAATAACAGGTCCCGTTAATTTATCAATGTCTTCAACAGTTAAATTGAGGCTTTTTACAGTATGGAATAAACTCATAATGCTAAAAACACCAATACGGTTTCCTATAAATGCAGGCGTATCCTTGGCAATGACCGATGTTTTTCCTAGAAATTGTTCACCATAATTGTTCAAGAAACTTAAAACTTCTGGAGTTGTTTTTGGTCCTGGAATGATTTCAAATAATTTCAAATAACGTGCAGGATTAAAAAAATGTGTGCCACAAAAATGCTTTTGAAAATCGTCACTTCTGCCCTCACTCATAAAATGAATCGGTATCCCAGAGGTGTTGGATGTAATTAAAGTCTCCGGTTTACGATGCTTATCAAGCGTTTCAAATACTTTCTTTTTAATGTCCAATCGTTCTACAACCACTTCAATAATCCAATCGGCTACAGACACTTTTGAAATATCATCTTCTAAATTTCCTGTTGTAATTCTACTTGCAAATTTTTCGTGATAAATAGGAGAGGGCTTCGATTTTAGGGCATTGGTAAGGGAATCATTAACCAAACGATTTCTAACAACTTTGCTTTCAAGTGTTAAACCTTTTGCTTTTTCTGTATCGTTAAGTTCTCTGGGAACAATATCTAAAAGTAACACCTCCACTCCAATATTGGCAAAATGGCACGCTATGCCACTTCCCATAATACCAGAGCCTATAACGGCAACTTTATTAATTAAACGTTTACTCATAATTTAGTTGGACTTATATCTTTTATTGATTGTATATTTTTTTATTTGAAACCAGATGGTTTATCAGTTCCGATACTTCATAAAAATGTTTTAATTTTTCTTCGGAAGCATTATTTTTAATAGCTTCATTAAAGGCAAGTACCTTTTCTCTTGAAAAAGCTCTTTTTTCTCTTCCAAAATCTGTTAATGTAATGATGACACCTCTTCCATCTTCAGGATTTGGTTGGCGCTCTATCAAACCATTTTGTTCCATGGTTTTTAAAATTCTGGACAAACTGGTGGCTTCCATACCCATTTTGGGACCTAATGCTGTTGAAGGCGTTCCTTTTTCTGGGTCGATGCTTAACAACGTAAAGCCGGTCGCCATTGTGCTCCCAATTTTTGAAGCTTCTTCATTATACATTTTTTGAACTGTTAACCAAGTGGTTCTTAATACATAATCGATTGTTTTGTCTTTCATCTGCTATAATGGTTAGTTTTTATAAATCAGATGTAATATCTTTAATGGTGTGTATTAGGTTTTTTCCCATACCACCATTCATTTAGTATCTGGTTCGTTATTCCAAATATACAAAAATATATTATGCACGCATAGTATAAAAATTGTAAAATTAAAGCTAAATAATACAAAATAAAAAAACCACCCAGTATGGGTGGTTTGAATCCATACATTATAAATAAGGAACTATCCTAATTTTCCGTTTACCATGGCAATAATAGCACCAACAATAGCTCCCATAACAATGCTTAAAGCAAGATCTAATGCAAACATTTGATAAGTTACTTCTTCAGACATAGCCATATTAAAAAAATTATAGTACAAAGACAAAAAGAGAGCAATAATGGCACCAGCTTTTGATCCTGTGGCAACTGAAGAAATTTGGGCCCATTTCACAAAAATATAGGCAATAAGCAAACCAAATGTAAGTGATCCCAAAGCTATTAAAATCATAGAATTTGAGTCTTCGGCTGGTTGAGGGAAAGAATCCTTAAATAGTATGCCGTATAATAACCAGCCTACAATAAATGCAGTGAATCCTCCAGCAATTCCTGAAACTAAAAAATTTTTTGTTTTCATTTTCAATAAGTTTTATTAGTTAGTTTAATAAAAGTATTAAAAAATTGCTATATATTTAATTTTAATATTAAAAAAATGAGTATATAATTATTATTTTGCTATTTTAGTGTGTAATTTATAATCTATAGGTTTTGATAAATCTTATTATAAAGTTGTATGTATTTTGCCTTAATATCCTTTCGTTTCATTTTCATGGTAGGGGTTAAGTGCCCGGCATCAATAGACCAAACATCTGGGGTCAATTCAAATTTTTTGATTTGTTCCCAGTTACCAAATTTTTTGTTGGCTTCATCTATCTCTCTTTGAATTCTTTCAATAACTTGCGGATTAGAAATAATATCATTTTTAGAATTAAATACAATACCATGTATTTTACCCCATTTTTCAACAAATTCAAAATTGATTTGAATTAAAGCTGCCGGCATTTTTTCGCCATCACCTATAACCATAACTTGCTCTATAAATCGAGATTGTTTTAGTTGATTTTCAATGATAGATGGTGCTATATATTTGCCGCCAGAAGTTTTGAACATTTCTTTTTTTCTGTCGGTAATTTTTAAGAAACCATCAGGGTCTATTTCTCCAATATCCCCAGTATGAAAATAACCATCAATTAAGACTTCAGCAGTTTTTTCAGGGTCTTTAAAGTACCCAAGCATCACATTGGGGCCTTTAACCAAAATTTCACCATCTTCTGCAATTTTAACATCCACATTATCAATAATTTTGCCGACAGTGCCAATTCTAAAACCACCCTGTCTAACATCATTAACAGCTATAACGGGAGAGGTTTCGGTTAAGCCATAACCTTCCATAATGGGTAATCGGGCGGCAGCAAAAACTCTGGTAAGTCTTGGTTGTAATGCGGCACTTCCTGAAACCATGATGTCGAGTTTACCACCAAGTGCTTCTTGCCATTTTTTAAATATTAGTGCTCGAGCTATTTTTAATTGTAGTTCGTACCAAAAGCCATTTTTCCCATAAGGTTCATATTTTAAACCTAAGTTAAGTGCCCAAAAGAAAAGCATCTTTTTTATTCCTTTTTGGTCGTTTCCTTTAGATACAATTTTATCATACACTTTTTCATATAGCCTGGGAACACCTGTCATTACATTTGGTTTCACTTCTTTTACATTGTCACCCATTTTATCAATGGATTCTGCAAAATAAATCTCAACGCCACAGTATAGATATAAATAAAGAATCATGCGTTCAAAAACATGACAAACGGGAAGAAAACTTAAGGCCTTAGATTTTCCATGATCAAACGGTACGCGTTTTTCGCTGTCCAATACATTTGAAACTAAGTTGTTATGGGATAGCATAACGCCTTTTGGTTTTCCGGTAGTTCCCGAAGTATAGATTAAGGTCGCCAAATCATAAGGCGATACACTATTTTTTCTTAATTCTACTTCATTTTGGTTGCTGGTATCTTCCCCTAATTTTAAAATATCTGTCCAATGGTTTTCATTTTCAATACGATCAAAAGTGTAAACATTTTTAAGTTTTGTATTTTTTTTTATGGCATTTAACTTTTGTAAAACCTCATTATCGGAAACAAAACAATAGATAGATTCAGAATGATTTAAAATATATTCATAATCTTCAGAAGAAATCGTAGGATATATGGGTGCATTTTGAGCACCTAATTGAAGTACACCAATATCTAAAATATTCCATTCAGTTCTATTTGAAGAAGAAATTACAGCAATTTTATCATTTGGTTTGACACCTAAACGTAATAACCCTCGGCTAATGGCATTGGCCTGATTTATAAACTCTTGTGTGGACACAGATTGCCACTCACCATTGTATTTTGTGCTGAATGCTCTTTCCAAATTATAAGTTTTTAACTGATAATATGGGAAATCAAAAATTCTATTAATTTCTGCCATTTAGTTTTATATATAAGTTCTTGTAATGCAAAGTATGAAATTAAAAACGATTTTCAAATTACCAAATTAAAAGTGATTTTCTTGCATGCTTATAAATTTCAAAGGTTGTTTTTTATTTAAATCTAAAGTAAATATTGCCAACAACATGACTTAAGTCATTGAATTTCAATTTTCAGAGGTGTAACTTTAGAGGTGTAATTTGAATTATGAATTAATAAAAAATATAAATTATGGAACTATTGGAAAAAGCAAAAACCAGAGTTTTTAGATTTGGAAACAAATCGGCCGATGGTAATAGTAAAATGAAAAATCTGCTAGGAGGTAAAGGTGCCAATTTAGCAGAAATGAGTTCTATTGGAATTCCTGTACCTCCAGGTTTTACAATTACAACTGATGTTTGTACCGAATATAATTTATTGGGACAAGAAGTTGCTATTGATAATTTAAAACTGGAAGTTGAAGAATCTATAACAAATATCGAATCATTAATGGGAGCAAGGTTTGGGGATATGAACAATCCGTTGCTGGTATCAGTACGTTCGGGAGCCCGGGTGTCCATGCCGGGAATGATGGATACCGTTTTAAATCTTGGAATAAACGATGAGGTTGTTGTTGGTTTAGCCAAAAAAACTGACAATGAACACTTTGCTTGGGACTCCTATCGCCGTTTTATCCAAATGTATGGGGGCGTAGTTTTAGGAATGAAACCAGAATCTAAAGAACACATGGACCCATTCGAAGAGATAATGGATCACCTAAAAGAAAAAAGAGGCATCCGTTCGGATACCGAATTTTCTGTACAAGATTTAAAAGATTTAGTTTATGATTTTAAAGATGCCGTTAAAAAGCAAACAGGCCATAATTTTCCAGCCGACCCATGGGAACAATTATGGGGTGCCATTATAGCTGTTTTTAATAGTTGGAATGGAGAGCGTGCTATTTACTATAGAAAAATGCATGGCTACCCAGAAGATTGGGGAACAGCAGTCAATGTTCAGGCTATGGTATATGGTAATATGGGCGACAATTCCGCCACAGGCGTTTGTTTTACGCGAGATGCCGGTACAGGTGAAAATGCTTTTAATGGTGAATATTTGGTAAATGCTCAGGGAGAAGATGTCGTAGCTGGTATTAGAACACCGCAACAAATTACAAAATTAGGGTCATTACGTTGGGCAGAATTGGCTAGAATTGATGAAGATGTGAGAGTCAAGGACTATCCATCACTTGAAGAATTGATGCCAGGGAGTTATAATGAATTAGTTGGTTATCAACAAATTTTGGAAAAACATTACAGAGATATGCAAGATATGGAGTTTACCATCCAAGATGGAAAACTTTGGATTCTTCAAACAAGAAATGGTAAGCGTACTGGGGCTGCGATGGTTAAAATTGTAGTGGATTTACTAAATGAAGGGTTGATAAGTGAGGAAGAAGCTTTGTTGAGAATTGAACCCAACAAATTAGATGAGTTATTGCATCCTATTTTTGATCCTGAAGCACTAAAGACAGCTAATATAATAGCGCAAGGTTTGCCAGCATCTCCTGGTGCAGCAACCGGTAAAATTGTGTTTTTCGCTGATGAAGCCAACAAATTCAAAAATAGTATTCTAGTGCGTATTGAAACATCACCTGAAGATCTTGAGGGAATGAATTTAGCCAAAGGAATTTTAACTGCTCGGGGTGGTATGACATCGCATGCTGCTGTTGTAGCTAGGGGTATGGGCAAATGTTGTATCTCTGGTGCAGGTGCTTTAAAAATAAACTATAAAGACAGAACACTTACTGTAGGTGAACATGAATATCATGAAGGTGACTGGATTTCCTTGAATGGTTCTACAGGCAACATTATCGAAGGTAAAGTAGCTACGGTAGAGCCAGAATTAACAGGTGAGTTTGCTGAAATAATGAAGTTGGCAGATAAATATGCCATAATGCAAGTAAGAACCAATGCAGATACACCAAATGACGCTAGAATAGCCAGAGGTTTTGGTGCTCAAGGTATTGGTTTAACTAGAACGGAGCATATGTTTTTTGAAGTTGATAGAATCAAAGCCATGCGCGAGATGATTTTAGCAGATACTGTAAAAGGTAGAAAACAAGCATTGAATGGATTGCTGCCTATGCAACGTTCAGACTTTGAAGGCATTTTTGAAGCCATGGAAGGTTTTCCTGTGACTATTCGTCTGTTAGATCCACCTTTACATGAGTTTGTTCCTCATCAATTGGCAACCCAAAAAGAACTGGCGGATGAGATGCATATTTCATTAATGGCAGTGAAAAATAAAGTCGCCGAACTGGAAGAGTTTAACCCCATGCTAGGACATCGAGGTTGTAGGTTAGGAAATACCTACCCAGAGATTACTGAAATGCAAACACGTGCCATCATTGAAGCAACGTTAAACCTAAAAGCTAAGGGGATTATTAGTAAACCAGAAATTATGGTGCCATTAGTAGGAACGCTTAAAGAATTTGAAATGCAAGAACAAATAATCAGGAACACTGCAAAAACTGTTTTTGAAGAAAGACATGACACCATAGATTATTTAGTTGGCACTATGATTGAAATTCCGAGAGCCGCATTAGTGGCGGATAAAATTGCCCAAAAAGCTGATTTCTTTTCTTTTGGTACCAATGATCTAACTCAGATGACCTTTGGTTATTCCCGTGATGATGCTGGTAAATTCTTGCCAATTTATATTGAAAAAGGCATTTTGAAAGTAGATCCTTTTGAAGTTTTGGATCAAGAAGGTGTTGGTGAATTGATTAAAATGGCAACCGAAAGAGGAAGACGTGTTAAGCCTAATTTAAAAGTTGGTATTTGTGGCGAACATGGCGGGGAACCAAGCTCCATTGAATTTTGCTATAAAACAGGTATGAACTATGTTAGTTGTTCTCCTTTTAGAGTGCCAATAGCCAGATTGGTTTCTGCACAAGCTGTAATTAAAGAAGCTAGGTAGTATTAATATTTTTTTCATAATTAAAAAGCCCAGATAATTTAAAAATTAACTGGGTTTTTTTTAAAACAATATTATTTATTATTTGTTTTCAATCCATTTTCTGGCATTCACAAAAGCTTCTAGCCAAGGAGATACCTCGTCGTTTCTGTTTTCTGGGTAATATGCCCAATTCCATTGGAATGTTGAACGCTCTATATGAGGCATGGTTACTAAATGCCTGCCCGTTTTATCACACATCATGGCCGTATTAAAATCAGAGCCATTTGGATTATGTGGATATTCAGCATAACCGTATTTAGCAACAATGTGATAATTGTCTTCAGAATATGGTAACTTAAATTTTCCTTCACCATGGGAAATCCAAACCCCTAAAGTAGACCCAGCAAGTGTTGAAAGCATAATGGAATTGTTTTCCTGTATTTTCACAGATGTAAATCCGCTTTCGTGTTTATGCGAATCATTATGAAGCAATTTTCCGTGAATGTTGTGTTCTGGATTAATCAAGTCTAATTCCATCCATAATTGGCAACCATTACAAATACCTATCGATAACGTATCTTCTCTTTTGAAGAAATCCTGAATGACTTTATTTGCTTTTTCATTATATTTTATAGCACCCGCCCAACCTTTGGCAGAACCAAGTACATCAGAATTTGAGAAGCCACCAACAGCTCCTAAAAACTGAATGTCTTCCAACGTTTCACGTCCAGAAATTAAATCCGTCATGTGCACGTCTTTTACATCAAAACCAGCCAAATACATGGCGTTTGCCATTTCACGCTCACTGTTACTGCCTTTTTCACGGAGGATGGCGGCTTTGGGACGCGCTCCCCTTTCCTTTGGAGAGGGGTTAGGGGTGAGGCCTGTAAAATGTTTAGGAAATATATATTGAAGAGGCTGAGTTTTATAATTATCAAATCGCGTTTGAGCTAAATTATTTGCGGTTTGTTTTTGGTCTAGAAGGAATGAGGTTTTATACCAAGCATCACGTAATTTTGAAATGGATAATGGCAATACATCCGAATTATTGATAATGTTTAAGGTATTGCTTTCCGTTACTATACCAATCTTTCTATGTTCGATTTTCTTTACGTTTAAAAACTCTTCAACATATAAATCATTTTTAGCTTGAAATACAATTCCAGCATTTTCAGCAAATAACACCTTGGTTGTATCTTTTTCTCCAAGAGAAGCAATATCAATTTCAGCGCCTAAATTATTATCTGCAAAACATAGTTCTAAAAGCGTGGTAATCAATCCGCCCGAAGCGACATCATGTCCTGCAACTATTTGATCATCTTTAATTAATTTTTGAATGGTATTGAAAACAGTTTTAACATAAGCAGCACTTTTTACCGTGGGCGCATCGTTTCCTATTTTGTTTAATATTTGGGCAAATGAACTACCTCCTAGTTTAAAATCGTCTTGAGAAATATTGATATAATAAATACTGCCAGCATGTCTTTTTAAAACAGGCTCTACTACTTTAGTGATATCATTACAGTTTCCAGCGGCTGATATAATAACCGTTCCCGGAGCAATCACATCCTCATTAGGATATTTTTGCTTCATGGAAAGAGAATCTTTTCCTGTTGGAACGTTGATACCTAAATCAATTGCAAACTCTGAAACCGCTTCAACAGCTGCATATAAACGTGCATCTTCACCTTCATTTTTACAAGGCCACATCCAGTTTGCCGATAAGGAAACCGATTTTAAGTCGTCTTTTAATGGTGCCCAAATAATATTGGTTAAGGCTTCTGTGATTGCATTTCTACTGCCTGCTGCTGGATCAATCAACCCAGAAATAGGTGAGTGCCCAATAGCCGTAGCAATACCTTCTTTCCCTTTATAGTCAAGTGCCATTACACCCACATTATTTAAAGGTAATTGTAATGGTCCGGCAGATTGTTGTTTAGCAACTTTTCCACCAACACAGCGGTCCACTTTATTGGTTAGCCAATCTTTACAAGCAACAGCTTCCAATTGTAAAACCTGTTCTAAATACTCATGAAACTTATTGGAATCATAAGTAACAGCATCATAGTTTCTTTCAACGGTTTTGTCGGTCATGATGGTTTTTGGCGAACTGCCAAACATATCTTCCATCGCTAAATCCATTGGTTTATGTCCATTGGTTTTAGATTCAAATGTAAAACGATCATCACCCGTTACATCACCAACGGTGTACATTGGCGAACGTTCTCTATCAGTAATACGTTTAAGGATATCGATATGCTCTTTATCAATCACCAAGCCCATACGTTCTTGCGATTCGTTTCCAATAATTTCTTTGTCAGAAAGTGTCGGGTCGCCAACGGGCAAAGCATCTAAATCGATGTTTCCACCAGTATCTTCAACCAATTCAGATAAGCAATTTAAATGGCCTCCAGCACCATGGTCGTGAATGGAAACGATGAAATTCTCATCACTTTCTACCATCCCACGAATGGCATTTGCAGCACGTTTTTGCATTTCGGGGTTGGAACGTTGCACAGCGTTTAATTCAATTCCTGAAGCAAATGCACCAGTATCGGCACTAGAAACAGCAGCACCGCCCATACCAATTCGATAGTTTTCGCCACCAAGAATCACTATTTTATCACCAGCTTGTGGTTTGCCTTTTAAAGCTTGGTCTTTTTTACCATAACCAATACCTCCGGCTTGCATGATGACTTTATCAAAACCTAGTTTACGAGCCCCCCTCGATCCCCCAAAAGGGTGGAGGTCAGAGGCTTCGTCATGTTCGAAGGTTAGTACTGAACCACAAATAAGCGGTTGCCCGAATTTGTTTCCAAAATCTGAGGCGCCATTAGAGGCTTTTATCAAAATATCTATGGGCGTTTGATATAGCCAATTGCGTTCTGGAAAGGCTTTTTCCCATGGGCGGTTTTCTTCTAATCTGGAATATGACGTCATGTAAACGGCTGTACCCGCAAGAGGTAATGAGCCTTTTCCACCAGCCAATCTGTCGCGAATTTCACCACCAGCACCTGTAGCGGCACCATTAAAAGGCTCCACCGTTGTTGGGAAATTATGTGTTTCTGCTTTTAGGGAAATGACCGACTCAAATGTTTTTACATCATAAAAATCGGGTTTATCGGCTGACTTTGGTGCAAATTGTTCCACTTTCGGCCCTTCAATAAAAGCCACATTATCTTTATAGGCTGAAACGATTGAGTTTGGGTGTGTTTCAGATGTTTTTCTTATTAATTTAAAAAGGGATGTTGGTTTTTCTTCATCATCAATAATAAAAGTTCCGTTAAAAATTTTATGGCGACAATGTTCTGAATTCACTTGTGAAAATCCAAAAACTTCAGAATCTGTTAACGGACGACCAATGTTTTTTGAAACGCCTTCCAAATAACTAACTTCTTCATCACTTAATGACAGCCCTTCTTTTTGATTGTAAGCC
The DNA here is from genome assembly GCF_002843175.1 of Confluentibacter flavum. Lineage (GTDB taxonomy): Bacteria > Bacteroidota > Bacteroidia > Flavobacteriales > Flavobacteriaceae > Confluentibacter > Confluentibacter flavum. Next base: position 268,988 of record NZ_PJEO01000014.1, on the reverse strand, counting down.
GCAATATCTTCAATATTTAGAATAGGTTCGGGCTTGATATTTATAGTAAATGATTCTTGGTTTAATCCAGTAAATTTTTCAGAAATCATCGGGTCGAAACCTTTAAAATCTTTTGAAACCGCTTGAAATTCTTCAATTCTTATAATATCAGAAATGCCCATGTTTTGGGTAATTTCTACAGCATTGGTGCTCCAAGGCGATATCATGGCGGCTCTAGGGCCAACAAAAAAAGCATCCAGAGATGCTTGTTCTATTCTTGGCTGGTTGCCAAATAACCACACTAATTTCGTTATGGTTTCGGTTGATAATTCTTTTGTTGTTTGAACAGCAAATATGTTGCCGGTTACGTTTCCAAAGAAATGAATCATTATGTATCAGTTTATGATGCGTTTAACAAAGTGCAAATTTACTTTTTTTAAGTCTAATTTGATGTAAATAGGCCATTGAAAATTTAGAGTTATTTACGTTGTTATCAACCATAAAAAAAGGGACTTTAAAGTCGCTTAAATATTATTCTTTCCTCTCCAACAAAGCCATATAAAATCCATCAAACCCAGATTGATGCGACAATACTTTTTTATCCTTTAAAAGTGTAAAGCTTTTACCTGCTTCCGATTTTAAAAAGGTATTAATTTGTTCCTGATTTTCTGATGGTAAAATAGAACAGGTTGCATAAACCAATTGCCCGCCAACTTTTACTAATTTCGAATATTGTTGTAAAATATCTTGTTGTGTTGTTTTTATTTTTTCAATAAAATCTGGTTGTAGTTTCCATTTTGCATCGGGATTTCTGCGTAATACTCCCAATCCAGAACATGGTGCATCAATCAGTACACGATCAGCTTTATCATATAATTTTTTAATGACCTTGGTAGAATCAATGGCTCTGGTTTCAATATTATGCGCACTGTTGCGTTTCGCACGACGTTTTAATTCATGAAGTTTATTCTCGTAAATATCCAGCGCAATAATTTGCCCTTTATTTTCCATCAAAGACGCAATATGCAATGTTTTTCCCCCCGCACCCGCACAAGCATCCACCACGCGCATGCCAGGTTGTACGTTTAAAAACTCAGCTACTAATTGGGAGGATGCATCTTGTACTTCAAAAAAACCATTGCTAAACGCATCCGTAGTAAATACATTGGCGCGCTCTTTTAGTTTTAAGGCGTGTGGATAGTCGGGAAGAATTTCTGTTTCAAATCCTAAATCAAATAATTCTTCCTGTAATTTTTCTTTGTTGGTTTTTAGGGTATTGACTCTTAAAATAACATCAGCTTGTTCGTTTAAGGCTTCCATTTCTTTGCTCCAAACTTTGTCGCCAAGTTCTTTTGCGCCAAGTTCGTCGATCCAATCGGGAATGGATTCTTTGAATTTCCTAATTTTTGAAAGGTCATCAAAACGGCCTTTTATTTTGCGTGTTGGGGTTTCTTCAAAATATTTCCAATCGGGTAATTTAATGCCTTTTAAAGTTGCCCAAACGGCAAACATGCGCCACAGATTATCTCTGTCAAATGGTTCTTTAACTTCAGCGATTTCAGCATATAATCGTTTCCAACGTACAATGTCATAGGTGGTTTCAGCAACAAAGGCACGATCGCGTGCGCCCCAACGTTTATCGCGTTTTAATAATTGTTGAATGACTTTATCGGCATAATGGCCTTCATTGAAGATCAACGTTAATCCGTCAATAACCGAAAAGCATAAATTTCTGTGTAATCGCATGGTTTGTAAATAAGGCTGCAAAGTTACATTAATATGTTGATTTGTTGAATCGTTTGGGGCTTTATTCGTTTAGCTTTTATATTTTTATACACAATTGAAATTTATGAAACAGCTTTGGGTTTTTTGTATATGTGTAGCGTTTTTGTTTTCCTGCGGAAAGAAGGAAACATTTATACCGCGAAACTTTAATCACGTTAGCATTGAAACGATTTATTCGGATTCATTATTAAGTATAAGAGCTATTGATATTTTAAATGATGGCAGTTTGGCGTTTGCAGCCAATGACGGTGTTTTCGGATTGTATAATCCTAGAAAAAATATGTGGCAAACATCGGTTCAAACCTATGATACTTTAAATTTAGAGTTTAGGGCCGTAGCACATACTGCAACCGATTTTTTCATGCTAAGTATTGATAATCCTGCATTGTTATACAAAACAGGTGATCAAGGAAAAATGGAATTGGTTTATGAAGAATATCATGAAGGTGTTTTTTATGACGCCATGGTGTTTTGGAATGATGAAGAAGGTATTGCGGTAGGCGATAGCATGAACGGATGTTTGTCAATTATTATCACTCGCGATGCGGGAAACACTTGGAATAAAATAACCTGTGACAAGCTTCCAAAAGCAGAAGCGGGTGAAGGTGCTTTTGCTGCCAGTAATACCAATATTAAAATTATTGGAGACAAAACATGGATAGGCACCACCGCAGGGAATATTTATATGTCTGAAGACAAAGGATTGACTTGGAACGTTGTAAAAACACCCATTGGAAGTGCTAAAGCTACTGAAGGCATCTATTCCATTGATTTTTATGATGAACTTAACGGATTTGCTATTGGTGGCGATTATACCTATCCAGATGTTAATGCCGCCAATAAAATAAAAACCTCTGACGGTGGAAAAACATGGCAATTAGTTGCTGAAAATAAAAAACCTGGATATAGGAGTTGTGTGCAATTTGTCCCAAATTCCAGTGGAAAAGAATTGGTCGCTATTGGATTTAAGGGTATTGATTTTAGTAACGATTTTGGTGAATCTTGGAAGCACTTAAGTGATGAACCTTTTTATACGATTCGATTTTTAAATGATAGTGTTGCTTATGCTGCAGGTTCTAAAAGAATTTCAAAACTTACTTTTAGTAAATAGTTCAATAAAAAAAGAGACGTTTTTAAACGTCCCTTTTCATTATCTGTTATTGTTTTCTCTACGCCTTTTATAAAATTCTTCGAGCATTTTTCTATTGAAGTCTTCCTCAGCATTTTTTAAAGCTAAAATCTTTTTAGCTGGAATGATGCTTCGAAGTTTCTTGACTAATTTAACTTCTTCAGAATGTATTTTGGCCTCTATTTCTAAAGACTTGTTTAAAAGCTCATTTGCTTTTTCATCTGATATAGAAGCATAACTCTCTCTGATTTCATGCCCAAGTTTACGAAGTTCGTTGTACTTTAGGTTGCTTACAGTATCGTCAAAGGCATTAAAAACAGGCCAAAATTGTTGCGCTTCTTTTTCGGTTAGATTCAGTTTTTCGGTTATAAAAGCAATTTTAAGGCTTTTGATTTTATTTTCTTGAGCAAATGTGCTTAGTGAAAAACATAAGGCTAAAGTGATGATAATAGTTTTCATTTTTTTTATTTTTTTTATTCTGAAAAGAAACCTTCCATATCAATATTATTTAAAATGTAGTTTTCCATATTTTCTTCAGAAAAATTATGTTCTATGAAATTTTCTTCTATAATGTCTTCATTCGTTAAAAGTGATGCCATATCGTAAGAGTCTATATATTGATTCATAATATAGCTTTCAAGAGAAGCAGTTTCTAAAGTTTCAAAAGAGACACTTTTTTTGTTAAAAACAGATAAATTAAATAATAACAATATGGTTGCAGCAATGCTGGAAACATAAAGTAAGTTTCTTCTAGTAAATAAGTTAATGACTTTGGTATTCTCGTTTTTAGAGATTTTATTAATTACAGTATCTTCTAAAGACTCGAAATAACCATCGGGAACTTTAAATCCAGAACCTTCTATGCTTTTAAGTTTAATTTGACTTAAAACAGCATCTTCTATACCTTCAAAATAATTGTTAGGTATTTTAAATCCAGGGTTTTTAATATTTTTTAATTTGTCACTCATAATCCTTAGACTTAGTATTTGTTTAAAGGTTTAATTTTTAGTTAAATAAGCTTCAATTTTTTTTACGGCTAAATGATAAGATGCTTTTAAAGCACCTTCGCTAGTTTCTAAAATATCTGCCATGTCCTTGTATTTTAAATCCTGAAAGTATTTCATGTTAAATACTAATTGTTGTTTGTGGGGTAGTTTTGAAATGGCTTCTTGTAATTTTAATTGCATCTCGTTGCCATCAAAATATACATCTGAGGCCAAATTGGTTATGGCTGAGTCTTGTAATTCTTCATTTGATATTAAAAGTTGTTTTGCATTTTTGTTGAGTAAGGTTATGGATTCGTTTGTTGCGATACGGTATATCCAAGAAAACAATTTACTCTCTCCCTTAAAATTATGGATGTTACTATAAATTTTGATGAACGTGTTTTGAAGCACATCGTCGGCATCATCATGAGACTTCACAATATTACGAATATGCCAATACAACCGCTCTTTGTAAAGTGTCATTAAGGTTCTAAAAGCCTGTTCTTTATGTTTTTCAGATTTTAAATCTTCAAGTAGTTGTGCTTCGTCTGTCACAAAAAATAGTATTCAAGTTAGACGGATAAATATACTAAAAGTTTAACCTGCTGATTTGTAATTTTTTATTAAAAAACTAATTGTCTGATAATCAATTATGTAATTATAAAATAATCGACGAAATGCTTATTTAATACGATTAAATGCGTTTTTTCTTGTAAACTATTTTTTTTTGTTTTAAGTTTGTTTCAGAAACCTGCTTATGTTGTTAGTTGTCCCCAAATCTAGCAATGAACGAAAAAAAAGGATAGAACCCCCCAAGTCTCTATCCTTTTTTATTTTATACAGTCTGATTGTTAGTCGAAACTTTGCATATCCACCAATTTTTTATAAACACCATTATTGGCTATGAGTTGGTTATGCTTGCCTTTTTCTACAATCTCACCTTTATTAAGTACAATAATTTCATCGGCATTTTGTATTGTGGATAATCTATGGGCAATAACAATAGACGTTCTGTTTTTCATCATGTTTTCTAAAGCAATTTGAACCAAACGCTCACTTTCGGTATCCAAGGCAGAAGTTGCTTCGTCTAAAACCATAATGGGCGGACTTTTAAGAACAGCTCTTGCAATACTCAATCGTTGTTTTTGACCACCAGAGAGTTTATTTCCAGAATCACCAATATTTGTTTCTATGCCATTAGGTAAATCTTTAACAAATTCCCAAGCATTGGCAATCTTTAATGCTTCAATAACATCTTCATCGGATGCATTATCATTTCCGATTTTTAAATTATTTTTAATACTCTCATTAAAAAGAATGGCATCTTGGGTTACTATACCAAGTTGGCTGCGTAATGAAATTGTCGTTAAATCTCGAATATCGAGACCATCGATTAAAATCCGACCTTCATTGACATCATAAAAACGGGTTATAAGATTGGCTATGGTCGATTTACCACTACCTGATTGTCCAACCAATGCCACCGTTTTTCCTTTAGGAATGGTTAGCGAAAAATTCTTTAAAACGTATTCATCTTGGTACTTGAACGAAATATTTTCAAATACAATTTCAGAATCAAATCCTGTTTTTACAATAGCATTTATTTTATCCTTTAAAGGGTTTGGAGTATCAATAATTTCTTGAATACGTTCAGCCGCGGCCCCACCTTGTTTTATATTATAGAGTCCTCTAGAAATAGCTTTAGCCGGGGTTAATATGTTATAGGCCAATCCCATATAGGCAATGAAAGAGCTACCATCAAGAGAATTATCAACAAGGACTAATTGGCCTCCATACCATAACAGAATTGAAATGACTAAAATTCCTAAAAATTCACTTGTTGGTGATGCTAAATTTTGGCGGTTTAATAATTTATTTGAAAAGTGATAAAATCGAGTTGTGGATTCTTGGAATTTGCCATTAAATTTTTCTTCGGCATTAAATCCCTTAATAATACGAAGGCCAGTTAGTGTTTCTTCTAAAGTGGATAATATAGTACCTTGCTCTTTTTGAACGCGTTCTGATTTCCTTTTTAAGCTTTTTCCAACATATGAAATAATGATTCCTGAAATAGGAATAAAAATAAAGACAAAAAGAGTAAGACTTGGACTGATAATCAACATCATTATTATTGTGAAAATAATCGTTAACGGTTCTCTAACTATAAGTTCTAAAACCGGTAACATAGAATATTCCAACATCGAGACATCGTTAGTTACACGAGCCATAATATCACCTTTTCTTTGTTCTGAAAAAAAAGAAAGGGGTAATTCGACCGTTTTTTTGTAAATTCTATTTCTTATATCTCTTACAACACCATTTCTTAAAAAAACCATGAAGTAGTTAGCTAAATACCCAAAGATATTTTTTAATAAGAACAAAATGATAATGCATGTAATAACTAGAAGTAATGCTTTAGATTTGTCATCTTGGGCAAACTCATGTACTTGATACGCCATGGTATCTTGATAATAATCTTTTAGGTTTCCAATACCTTCATAAACAGGTTTCTTAATGATTTCTTTGCTAGAAGGGTCTTTTTCATTAAAAAGGACATCAAGCATTGGTATTAAGGCAATAAAAGACAAAGCTCCAAATAAAGCAAAAAACACATTAGAAATAATGTGTCCTATTGCAAATCGTTTATAAGGTATAGCATACCTTAATATATTTCGAAAATGATTCATTAACTAAGCTTCATATCTTTTAAAATAGCATCAATTTTTACGTCAAGGGCAGCTTCTGTTTCTTTAAATTTTGAAACAGACTCCAGTTTGGTGTTTACACTGATGTAAAATTTAATTTTTGGCTCCGTTCCGCTAGGTCTTAAAGCTATTTGGCTACCATCTTCGGTATGGTAAATTAATACGTTTGATTTTGGTATATCAAGGATGTCTTCTTTGCCAGTCACCATGTTTTTTGATTTAGATAACTCATAGTCATCAATTTTAACCACTTTAGAACCATTAACCATTTTAAATGGATTATCACGGGCATCCATCATCATTTGGCTAATTTCCTGAGCACCTTCAATGCCTTTTTTGGTTAAAGAAATCAGTTTTTCTTTATATAATCCGTGCGCTACATAAAGCTTTATTAACTCATTATAAAACGAGCTACCGTTGGCTTTAGATATCGCAGCAATTTCGCATGCCAAAAGCGTCGATGTCACAGCATCTTTATCGCGAACAAAATCGCCTACCATGTAGCCAAAACTTTCTTCACCACCACCAATAAAATTAAGTTCTGGGAAATCATGGATTAATTTGGCAATCCATTTGAAACCGGTTAAAACAATTTTGCTATCTACACCATAAGCATTTGCAAGATTCGTTAACATGGGTGTAGACACTATGGTAGATGCAATAAATTCCTTTCCTTTAATTTTGCCTTCCGATTTCCATTTTTTTAATAAAAAATCGGTCATCATGAGCATGGTTTGGTTCCCGTTTAGTAATTGTAATTGGTTTTCAGAATTACGAACGGCAACACCTAATCGGTCACCATCAGGGTCGGTTCCAATGACGATGTCGGCACCCACTTTGTCCGCTAATTCTAAGGCCATTTTTAAGGCTGCCGGTTCTTCTGGGTTTGGTGATGCAACCGTTGGGAAATCTCCATCAGGCACTTCTTGTTCCTTTACAATGTGCACATGTTTATAACCTGCACGCTTTAAGGTTTCTGGAACGGCGGTAATGGATGTTCCGTGTAGCGATGTAAAAACAATTTTTAAATTATTTTTAGCTTCTTGAGATGCGCCAACACAGCCATTTTTTACAGAAGCGTCAATAAATACATTATCTACATCTTTGCCAATGTAATGAATTAAACTATTATTAGGTTGAAATTTTATGTTTGGATACTCAACTTTATCAATAACCCTTATAACGGCCTCGTCATGTGGTGGCACTAACTGACCGCCATCTTGCCAATATACTTTATAACCATTATATTCAGGAGGATTATGGGAAGCGGTTAAAACGATACCACAATGACAATTTAAATGTTTAACGGCAAATGATAATTCTGGGGTTGCCCGCAAATCTTCAAATAAATAAACTTCTATATTGTTGGCTGAAAACACATCAGCAACCACTTTTGCTAACGTTTTACTATTATGTCGGCAATCAAAAGCAATAACTGCTTTAGGTGTTTCATTTGGGAAACGTGAATTTAGATAATCGCTTAACCCTTGAGTACTTTTTCCAAGTGTGTATTTATTGATTCTGTTAGTTCCAACACCCATAATACCGCGCATACCACCCGTTCCAAATTCTAAATCCTTATAAAAACTTTCTTGTAAGTCTTTAGGATTGTGAGCAATGCTATCTTTAATGAAATCTTGAGTTTCTTTATCAAAAGACGGTGTTAACCATTTGTTTATTCTATCTAGAATTTTTGGCTCGATGTAAATCATGGTTGTGGTGTTTAAATTTATTAATGATTAGCAATTTGGAACATTACAAAAATATATAATTAAGAGTTTAGTTTTAAGTTTTATCAAGCATATTTGGAACTTAATATCAAATTATGAATTATAAAAACAATATACAAATTAATGTTTTTAATTCAAATTAAGATATTCTTTAATTGTATACCGTTTTTTATCTTGTTTTGTGCGAAGTATGATCTCACCCAAAAAACCAGCCACAAAAAATTGGGTACCAATAATCATGGTGGATAGTGCTATATAAAATTGTGGCCTTTCCGTTATTAATCTTCCGGTTGGGTTTAAAAAGATTTTATCAATGCCCAGATACAGTGAAAAGCCAAAACCAATAATAAGCATAATGGCACCTAAAGCACCAAATAAATGCATGGGACGTTTGCCAAAGCGTGATAAAAACCAAATGGTTATTAAATCTAAAAAGCCATGAATAAAACGATCCATACCAAATTTGGTTTCGCCATATTTTCTGGCTTGGTGCAGAACAACTTTTTCGGTAATCTTGATAAAGCCAGCGTTTTTGGCTAAAACGGGGATGTAACGGTGCATTTCTCCATTAACATCAATGTTTTTTACTAGGTCATTTTTGTACGCTTTTAAGCCGCAATTAAAATCATTTAATTTGACGCCAGAGGTTTGTCTAGCAGCCCAATTAAATAATTTGGAAGGTAAATTTTTAGAAAGTATGGAATCGTAACGTTTCTTTTTCCAACCAGAAACCAAGTCGAAACCATCAGATACAATCATGTTGTAAAGCCCGGGGATTTCTTCTGGATTATCTTGTAAATCGGCATCCATAGTAATGATAACGTCTCCTTGAGCGATTTCAAAACCAGCATGAAGAGCTTGCGATTTTCCGAAATTCTTAAAAAAACGAATGCCTTTTACATCTTTGTTATTAGCTGATAATTGCGTAATAACATGCCATGAATCATCGGTGCTGCCATCGTCTATATAAATAATTTCATATGAAAAATGATTGGTTTTCATTACTTTTACAATCCAATCATGGAGTTCATTTAAAGAATCTTGTTCGTTAAGTAGTGGAATAACTACAGATATATCCATTTAGAAAATATTCTATTTTCAAACAAAGATAAAGAAATTATGACGCGTTTGGGTCTGTTTTTTTCATTACAGCTGCAACAATAAGACCAATTACAGCAAAGAAGATTAAACTTTGAGCTAAAGATTTTAGCTGAATGCCCAAAGCAAAAGTGTCTTGAGATTCAATTTTATTAATATTTTCAGAAATGGCTTGATTAGGAGCCCCAGCATTAATAAGCATATTCTCTGTATTTTCAATCAAAATGTTTTTAGCTTCCAAAGCAGCGTCTTTATCTATAAAGTTGAAAATTAATATTGTTACAAATGTACTTATCATTATGCCTATTGCGACTGTAATGAAGTAAGATGAAAATGCTTGTTTGAAATCTAGAAATCCGTTTAATTTTTTTTTTACTTTGGCAGTAGAAAAAATCCCAAAACATATAATTCCTATTGGAATAATTAAAAGCATTATCCAAAAATTAACTAATAATCCTAAATTAAATGCATATCCCAAAGCAGTAAATATTGATAACAAAGAACCTAAATAAAGACCATAATGTATAGCCAATGTCTTAGTAGAATTTTTCATGATTTTTGAATTTAATGATTAGATATTTAGTTAGTATTCAAATATAATAAAACGTTACAAAAGGTTAGATAATAAAAATTTCTAAAAAGTATTGCGAATTTGTAAAAAATACCTAAATTTGCACTTCCAAAATTGAAAAGAATAAAAGCATTTAGCGATGAGAAAAGGTATACACCCAGAGAATTATAGAATAGTAGCATTCAAAGATATGTCTAATGATGATGTGTTTTTAACAAAATCTACTGCTAACACAAATGAAACCATTGAAGTTGATGGTGTTGAATATCCAGTTATTAAAATGGAGATTTCTAGAACATCTCATCCTTTCTACACTGGTAAATCCAAATTAGTAGATACTGCCGGACGTATTGACAAGTTTAAAAACAAATATGCTAAGTTTACTAAATAAACTAGTTACATATTATAAATTTATTAAGCCTTTCAGAATTGAAAGGCTTTTTTATTTTAAGCAATTAGCCTACTTTTGAATAGTTAACTAATACGGTTAAGTTTCAAGTAAACCACTTTTAACTCTTAACTTTTAACTTGATTTAATTATGAACTACATTCTTTTTGATGGCCCTTCCCGTAATAATCTGTTGCCATTTACATATACTAGGCCTGTTGCAGATATTAGAATAGGTATTTTAACCATTAGGGAAAAATGGGAAACCTTTTTGGATTCAACCACGACTACATTAACAGAAGATTATTTGTCTGATAAGTACCCCATGGTAGAGATGGATGAAAATATTATGATAAACGCATCTTATCTACCTAATTTGGAATTGGTTGAAATGATTAAGAATTTAAAAGAGAACCAAGCTATTTTTAAGGGTGAAGACGTGATTGCTTTTTTTACAAAAGACACTCAAGAAGATGTTAATTTTGAAACCTACGAGGCTTTAGAATATCATGATGATATTCTTAAAATAGAACATACTTGGGACATTTTTTCTAAAAATGGCGATGCCATTCAAGACGATTTTAATCTATTAACAGAAGGCAGAAAGTCTAAACCGATACCTCCAACTAATAATGTGATAGACCCAGAAAATATCTTTATTGAAGCCGGTGCTAAGTTGGAATTTACAACGCTTAATGCCAGTACAGGACCAATTTATATTGGGAAAGATACCGAAATTATGGAAGGTTCCATCATTCGCGGACCTTTTGCACTTTGTGAAGGTGGTACTGTAAAACTTGGAGCCAAGATTTATGGACCTACCACTATTGGGCCTTATAGCAAAATAGGGGGAGAGGTTAATAATTCGGTGTTGTTTGCCTACTCTAACAAGGGGCATGATGGGTTTTTAGGAAATTCGGTTTTAGGCGAATGGTGTAATTTGGGCGCTGATACTAATACGTCTAATTTAAAAAACAACTACGAAGAAGTAAGACTTTGGGATTATCAAACTGAAAGTTTTGCTAAAACCGGACTGCAATTTTGTGGACTCATGATGGGTGATCACAGTAAGTGCGGTATTAATACCATGTTTAATACAGGAACCGTTGTTGGTGTAAGTGCCAATATTTTTGGAAGTGGATTTCCAAGGAATTTTGTACCCAGTTTCAGTTGGGGAGGGAATAGTGGATTTACAACCTATTTAACCAAAAAGGCTTTTGAAGTTGCAGAAAAGGTAATGGACAGACGTCATATAGAATTTACCGAACAGGATAAAGCGATTTTAGAACATGTCTTCGAAGAAACTAAAAAATATAGAAGGGAATAGGTGACTTTTAAAAAATTTAATTCTAAATGGTGGTAAAAAATTAATTTTTTTTAACCTCTTTCAATTCTAAAACATACACAGGGCTAACCCCTAATCCCTTTACGTTTTTTCTGGTAAAGCGTACGATTTCATCATAAAAAAGGGGCACTATAGGAGCTTGTTTCATGATTAATGAATCCATTTTCGTGTACAGTAAAGTTCTCTTTTCATCATTGGTTTCAGTAAATGCATCTTCATACCATCTGTCAAATAACTCATTTTTAAAATGTGTATAATTGGGTCCGTTAGGGGCAAAATTTTTACTGTAAAATAACGATAAATAATTTTCGGCATCTGGGTAATCGGCAACCCAGCTGGCTCTAAAAATATCTAGTTTGCCATTGGCTTTAGCGTCTTTTAGGGCTGCTCCAGGAATGACGTCAATGTTAACAATGAGTCCTATTTTTTGAAGTTCACGTTGTATATATTCAGAAAAACTTAAGTAATTGCCAGTGGTTGAAATCGAAATTTCAGGATTTATAATGCCACTTTCATTTTTAAATTGCTCGACCAATTGTTTTGCGATGTCTGGCTTATAACTAAATCCGAGCGTTTCATTATAGCTTGGCAGACCTTTTGGTATAAAACCACCTTCGGCAGGAATTCCAATACCATTACGCAAATAAATCATCATTTTTTTTCTATCAAAACCATAATTAATTGCTTTTCTAATGAGCTCGGATTGTATCTCAGGAATGTCCGAATCCATATAAAACGCTAAATATTCCGTATTTAAGTATGGGCCACGAACCATATCAACATCTTCAGAATATTCACTGCGGAGCTTACCATTTGCGGTTAAAATTTCATCTTTATAAGAAGCATCCAATCCGATTATAAAATCGATATTTCCTTGCGTAAATTGTAAAAACTCGCTTTGTTTGTCGGGTAAAAAAGTAATAGCAACAGCTTCTAAATAAGGTAAGGCATTGCCCAGACTGTCTTTTTCAAAATAATTTAGATTTTTTCTAAAGACTAATTTCAGATTTTCTTCCCACCGTTTAAATTTAAAAGGCCCTGTGCCAATGGGATGCGACCTAAAATCGCTACCATAAAAATCAACAATTTCTTTGGGGACAACCGAACAATATTTCATAGTCAACAATCCTAAAAAAGCAGGGAATGGTTGTTTTAGCCTAATTTGAAAAAGGGTATCGTTTACGGCCTTAAAACGGTCTACTTTACCCAATACCCAACCTCCTGGAGATGCTACTTTTTGATCAATTAACCGGTTTAAACTATACTCGAAATCTGAAGCATTTACCGTTCTGGTAGAATCTTTTCCAAAAAGTTCATGTTTGTGAAAAAACACATCTTCACGTAATGAAAATGAATAGGTTAGAGCATCTTCTGAAATCGTCCAACTTTTAGCAATAGAAGGTTGTATATTTAAATGTTCATCCGTTTGGACCAATCCATTGAATAATTGATTCGTAGCCCATATATCAGATATATCTTTTGAAAATGCAGGATCTAATGAGCCAATATTTTTATGTTCGTTGTAACGAAAAACGACCTCGTCTGTATCTGAATTTGTATTGCTTCCACAAGAACATAGTAGTAAAACCACACAACTAATTGATAAATAGTTGGTTATTTGTTTTAATGGAAGTTTTATCATATAACTTATTAGTTGTAAATTTGCAATCTTTTAGCAAAGGTAAATATAATGAGATTTATCCCTTCGCGGAAATGACTAAAGAATTAATGAGAAAAAAAGTCGCATTTTATACATTGGGTTGTAAACTTAACTTTGCTGAAACCTCTACCATTGCCAGAAGTTTTACAGATGAGGGGTTCGACCGTGTAGATTTTTCTGAACAAGCCGATATTTATGTGATTAACACCTGTTCGGTAACCGAAAATGCAGACAAACGTTTTAAAACCATTGTAAAGCAAGCGCAAAAAGCCAATCCGAAGGCCTTTGTTGCTGCCGTTGGCTGTTATGCCCAATTAAAACCGCAGGAATTGGCTGATGTAAATGGTGTTGATTTGGTGTTGGGTGCTACCGAGAAATTTAAAATCACTGATTATATAAACGACCTATCAAAAAACGACTTTGGAGAAGTGCATTCCTGCGAAATTGAAGAAGCCGATTTTTATGTTGGGAGTTATTCCATAGGAGATAGAACCCGTGCTTTTTTAAAGGTTCAAGATGGTTGCGATTATAAATGTACCTATTGCACTATTCCGCTAGCACGTGGTATTTCTCGAAGCGATACAATGGAGAATGTGCTTAATAATGCACGAGAAATTTCGTCCCAAAACATAAAAGAAATCGTGTTGACGGGTGTTAATATCGGCGATTATGGTAAAGGTGAATTCGGGAATAAACAACATGAACACACCTTTTTGGATTTGGTTAAAGAATTGGATAAAGTAGAAGGAATTGAGCGACTGCGAATTTCATCCATTGAACCTAATCTTTTAAAGAACGAAACCATTGATTTGGTTTCAAAATCCAGAGCCTTTGTGCCTCATTTTCATATTCCGTTACAATCGGGCAATAATGACATCCTTAAAAAAATGAAACGCCGTTATATGCGTGAATTGTATGTGGATAGAGTGTCTAAAATAAAAGATGTGATGCCTCACGCTTGTATTGGTGTGGATGTCATCGTTGGTTTTCCTGGAGAAACGGACGAACATTTTCTAGAGACCTATCATTTTTTAAATGATTTGGATATTTCTTATTTACATGTTTTTACATATTCTGAACGCGATAATACTGAAGCTGCCGATATGGATAACGTGGTACCGATGAACGTTAGAAACAAACGTAGTAAAATGCTACGTGGTTTGTCGGTTAAAAAACGACGGGCTTTTTACGAAAGTCAGCTAGGAACTAAAAGAACCGTGCTATTTGAAGGCGAAAATAAGGAAGGATATATACACGGTTTTACTGAAAATTATGTGAAGGTTAAAATGCCTTGGAATCCAGAATTAGTAAATACGTTGCATGACGTAGAACTGACTAAAATTGATGATGACGGCTTGGTTAGGTTCGATTTTGTAAAAGAACTAGCATTGTAAAAACAAAACATCCAAAGTTCATTAACTTTGGATGTTTTGTTTTGGTGGTTTTGAGATTCTAAATAATAACCCCAACAGGAAGCATACGTTTGTACTTTCTGTTACTTCTTACAAACTTAGCAATTTCAGGACTCGTTGGTACAACACTTAAATTGCGTTCTTCAATTTGCTCAAAAACAGCGCATAAAAATTGCTTTTTAAACTCGTCGTCTTTAAGAGCGTCTGGAATTACAAGTTTTGTTAAAAAAATCTTTCGGTCTTGCAAAGAATACTCAATTTTAGCTAATTGGTCATCAATTCTGATTTCATATTGGCGTAAGAAATCATTGTCTATTAGTTCAGCAACATCAATCATGGTATATGTTTTTAATTAAATGGAATCTAAATAATGGAAGACTATTTTGTAGCTTTGCTATGCAAATATACAACAAAAAATCCTTAATGAAAGGGTTTCATCTGTTAAAACCTTATGTATCAACAACTAATACATGTCTATTTTATGCCAGGTATGGCTGCCAGTCCTAAAATTTTTGAATACATTAAGTTGCCAGAAAATCAATTTGAAATTCATTATTTAGAATGGTTGTTACCTATTGATAACGAGGTAATTACGGACTATGCTTTGCGTTTATCAAAACATATAAAACATGATAATGTGGTGTTAATTGGGGTGTCTTTTGGAGGTGTAATCGTTCAAGAAATTAGCAAACATATAAATGTTAGAAAATTAATTATCATTTCCAGCGTTAAATCATTGTATGAATTACCAAAGCATATGCAACTTGCAAAAGTTACTATGGCTTATAAATTATTGCCAACCCAATTAGTAAGTAATATAGATTTATTTGCCAAATATGCCTTTGGAAATAATGTTACAAAGCGTTTGGAGTTATATAAAAAGTATTTATCTGTTAATGATAGCCATTATTTAAGTTGGGCTATTAAAAACATGATTTGTTGGAATCAAGAAATACCGAATCCTAATTTAATTCATATACATGGAGACATAGATACGGTATTTCCTATTAAAAATATTAAGGATTGTATGACCATAAAAAATGGTTCGCACATCATGATTATTAATAAATATAAATGGTTTAATGAACATTTACCATCCATAATTTTGGGAAACTAGAATTAAAACCTATCATTATTTTTTTTTACCTTTAAACAAAACTTATTAGTTATGAAAATTATAGAAAGAACGTTGGCTTTTGTAGGATTATTAAGTTTATCAGCCCTGTTTATATACGCCCTACAAGATGCACCAACCGATGAGAATTTCGAGAAAATGCTCATCAACGATTATAACGTTTACGCACTTCAAATACCGGATGATTTAAATTTTGCAGGTGAGCCTATGCCACTTAAAGATCCTGATATTTATGAGCGCATGGATAAAGAATTGTTGGTAAACACCTATTGGCAATCAAACGGATTGTTAATGTTTAAGCGTGCCAAAAAATACTTTCCTATTATTGAACCTATTTTAGAAAAGCATGGCATCCCGGAAGATTTTAAATATTTAGCGGTTATCGAAAGTGGATTAACCAATGCAGTGTCACCAGCTGGGGCTACTGGCGTTTGGCAAATCATGCCTGCTACAGGCAGAGAGAACGGCTTAGAGGTAAATGATAATGTAGATGAACGTTATAACCTTGAAAAAGCCACTGAAGTAGCCTGTAAATATTTAAAAAAATCAAAACAAGATTTAGGTTCTTGGACACTTGCCGCTGCCGCTTATAACGCTGGTAATGCGGGAGTTTCAAGACGTATGAAAGAGCAAAATGTGAGCAGTTATTATGATTTGCTTTTAGGCGAAGAAACAGGTCGCTATCTTTTTAGGATTGTTGCGTTAAAAGAGATTTTATCGAATCCAGATAAATATGGCTTTAATTTCAGAGAAAAAGATTTATACAATACCATTCCAACATATCAGGTTAAAGTAGATTCTACTGTAACGGATTTCACCAAGTTTGCTGAAAAATATGGCATCAATTATAAAGTGCTTAAACTGCATAATCCTTGGCTTAGAGATAGACATCTTGTCAATAAATCTAGAAAAATATATACTATTGATATTCCTGAAAAAGGATATTATAATTAATTTTTTGGATGAACAGATGGGTAATCATCCTGATTTGAAAAAGTTAATAATTATTAATGAAATTGATTATCCGCTATTAATTATATAAATAAGAGACCCCTGAAACAATCGATAATCACCGGGATTGTTTCAGGGGCCCATTAAATAAAACGTTTAAATAAAAACTACCCTCTCTTTTTTTGCTGTCTTATTGAACCACCAGAACCATAAGGTTGATTCGGCATTTGGGCACGTTTCATGTTTTCTTTCATCATTTTTATCTGGTCGGTAAGCATACCTTGTTTATCCAATTTTTGGGCTTCAGATAGTAATTTTTGAGCTTCTTGCTTTCTGCGTTTAGAAAATGCAATACCAGATAAATTTAATTTTGCCATGGCTAAATCATGATTCATGGATAGTCCCAATTCCACAGCTTTCTTAAAATATTTTTCGGCTTCATTCATGTTGGTTTGAGATACCATGATGCCGTGCAAATAATTATAATACCCTTGTTGTTTTTTTACAAGTGCAGATTCTGGGTTTTTAATTTTATCTAGCCATTTTTTGGCGCCTGGAAAATCTTGTTTACGTAATCTTAAAAATGCCAAGAGAATAAATTCATTTTTAAAATATAAAAACACAAAAATTAAGGATAGTAATATAAGCATGATACCATTACCTATATTATTTTCTGTAAATTGAAATACTGCATAAGCAATAATACCAGCAGCAATAATGAGTTTTATGATTTTATTGTACATGTTTAATTGTTTTATAAGTTGTGGTTGAAGTTATTGTGGTTGGTATGTCTACATCTGTCATTTGTGCCATTACTGAAACACCTTTAGCAGTTTGCTTTACAACCATATCTTTGATAAATCCAGACGTTTTGCTGGCTGTTAATTTCGTTTGTTGTTTACCAGTTAATGTCATGGATACGTTCTCATCTTTAGTGGACATTGTTATATCACTATCAGCACTCAGTTCCAACGTTTTTTCATTTATGGTATCTAGCTTCCAAGTATTTTTAGCATTTAAATCTCCTTTGTAAATATTAACCCAAGTGTCGCCCATCTTCACTTTTTTATTTGGGTAAATAAAGGTCATCTGTTCAAAACTTTGGGCTAAACTTTTATTACCGAATTCTTTTTTCATGCTTTCAATCATGACTTGCTTTGTTAGTTCATCAGAAATACCAGCTTTGTCAATCATTTTAGCAATCATTTTTTCTGTTCCAGAAACCGATTTTATTTTACCATTTTTAAGTAATTCCATTTTTAATTTGGAGCCAATCATTCCTAAAAAAACCTGCGCTTGGATATCATCTTTAGAAATACTGTTTTTTGTATCAATATTAATTACGTCTCCGTACAGATTGGAATTAGTTACCATTTTAAATCTCTCAAAATTAAAATTAATAATATAAGTACTGTCGGTTTTTTGGGAAACAACAAACGTATAATCGGCTTCAATGGTGTTTTTTAACTCGTGTTTTGTCCCATCCAAATCTTGGGTAATATCTTGGATCGCTTTTTGAGATACGGTCATGCTATCGCCAACCTTTAAGTGATATTCTAAGATGTTTTGAGCTGATACAACATTAGAGAACAAGGCTGAAAATAGCAATATTCCCTTAAAAAAAATAGACATTGACTTGATTTTACTTTCGGAGTACAAAGAAACTAAATTTTTATGGAAAGAACTATATAGGTTTTTAACAAAAATGAGGTGCATAACATAAATAAATACTGGTGTTTGTCATTGGATTTTAAAATTTTATCAATAATAAAATATTTTTAAAATAAGGTTTGTCAAAGTGAAAACTCTTTGTATATTTGCCCCCAGTTTTGGAGAAACACCGAATAGATAAATACAATACAGATTTTAAAGATATAAGACAATGAGTAAAAGAACATTTCAGCCATCAAAAAGAAAGAGAAGAAACAAGCATGGTTTTAGAGAAAGAATGGCTTCTGCCAATGGAAGAAAAGTGCTTGCTCGTAGAAGAGCTAAAGGCAGAAAAAAATTGTCTGTGTCATCTGAGTCTAGACATAAAAAATAATGATTAACAATTGTTAATATTTAAAAGGTGTTACTTAAGTGTAATGCCTTTTTTTATGTCTGCTAATGCCTATTTTTGTAACATACTAAAACACACTATTTAAACAGTAAACATGCCAAAAAATTCACAACTAAAATCTATTTTAATTATTGGTTCAGGTCCTATTATTATTGGACAAGCATGCGAATTTGATTATTCAGGAACTCAAGCTTTAAGGTCGCTTAAGGAAGATGGAATTGAAACGATACTTATAAATTCCAATCCAGCAACTATCATGACAGATCCAACGATGGCCGATCATGTGTATTTGTTGCCTCTTACAACCAAATCAATTATTAAAATTTTAAAAGAACACCCACAAATTGATGCCGTTTTACCAACCATGGGAGGCCAAACCGCACTAAATTTATGTATTGAAGCTGATGAAAAAGGAATTTGGAAGGATTTTAATGTAGATATTATTGGTGTAGATATCGACGCCATAAATATTACGGAAGATAGAGAGAAATTTAGGGAATTGATGCTTAAAATAGGCATTCCTATGGCGCCTCAAGCCACGGCGACTTCTTACTTAAAAGGAAAAGAAATTGCTCAAGAATTTGGGTTCCCTTTAATAATTCGAGCCTCTTTCACTTTGGGTGGAGCAGGGGCTTCTTTCGTGCATAGAGAAGAGGACTTTGATGAGTTATTAACGCGTGGGTTAGAGGTATCTCCAATTCATGAAGTTATGATTGATAAGGCTTTAATTGGCTGGAAAGAATTTGAGTTAGAGTTGCTTAGAGACTCCAATGATAATGTGGTTATCATCTGTTCCATAGAAAATATGGATCCGATTGGAATCCATACAGGTGATTCCATTACCGTTGCTCCAGCTATGACGTTGAGTGATAAAACGTATCAAAAAATGCGTGATATGGCTATCCATATGATGCGTAGTATCGGTGATTTTGCCGGTGGTTGTAACGTTCAGTTTGCAATATCACCAGATGAAAAAGAAGATATAATCGCTATTGAAATCAATCCTCGTGTGTCACGTTCATCTGCATTGGCAAGTAAAGCTACTGGATATCCTATTGCAAAAATTGCTGCAAAATTAGCATTAGGTTATCATTTAGATGAACTTCAAAACCAAATTACAAAATCAACTTCGGCGTTATTTGAACCGACTTTAGATTACGTTATTGTAAAAATACCACGTTGGAACTTCGATAAATTTGAGGGTTCTGATAGAACGTTGGGACTTCAAATGAAATCCGTTGGAGAGGTTATGGGTATTGGTCGTTCTTTTCAAGAAGCACTTCATAAAGCAGCGCAATCCCTTGAGATTAAACGAAATGGGTTAGGAGCTGATGGAAAAGAGAATAAAGATTACAATCAAATTATAGAAAAACTTACCAATGCATCATGGGATCGTGTCTTTATCATTTATGATGCTATTGCTATGGGAATTCCGTTAAGTAGAATTCATGAAATCACAAAAATAGATATGTGGTTTTTAAAGCAGTATGAAGAATTGTTCCTGTTACAAAAAGAAATTTCTACGTATAAAATAGATACCATTCAAAAGGATTTGTTATTAGAAGCCAAACAAAAAGGTTATGGCGATAGACAAATTGCGCACATGTTGGGCTGTTTAGAAAGTCAGGTTTACAATAAACGTGAAGAATTTGGTGTCAATAGAGTTTACAAGTTGGTTGATACCTGTGCAGCCGAATTTAAAGCACAAACCCCATATTACTACTCAACGTTTGAAAGCGATATGGAAACGGCAGACGGACACCGTTATGCAGATAATGAAAGTGTGGTTACCGACAAGAAAAAAATTATTGTATTAGGCTCAGGACCTAACCGAATCGGACAAGGTATCGAGTTTGATTATTGCTGTGTTCATGGCGTTTTGGCAGCTGCCGAGTGTGGTTACGAAACCATTATGATTAACTGCAATCCAGAAACGGTTTCAACGGATTTTGATATCGCCGATAAATTGTATTTTGAACCTGTATTTTGGGAACATATCTACGACATCATCAAACATGAAAAGCCAGAAGGCGTTATTGTTCAGTTGGGCGGACAAACCGCATTGAAACTTGCCGAAAAATTAACCAAATACGGCATTAAAATTATAGGAACTAGCTATGAATCCTTGGATTTGGCTGAAGATAGAGGACATTTTTCTAATTTATTGAAAGAAAACAACATTCCGTATCCTCAATTTGATATCGCTACAACCGCAGATGAAGCTGCTGCAATTGCTGATGTGTTGGATTTCCCAATATTAGTGAGACCGTCTTATGTACTTGGTGGACAAGGCATGAAGATTGTCATTAATAAACAAGATCTCGAGAAGCATGTGGTGGATTTGTTGAGCCAAATGCCAGGAAATCAGTTGCTATTAGACCATTATTTAGAAGGTGCGATAGAAGCAGAAGCTGATGCCATTTGTGATGGTGAGGATGTTTACATTATAGGTATCATGGAACATATTGAACCTTGTGGTATCCATTCTGGTGATAGTAATGCCATGTTACCACCATTTAATTTAGGTGATTTGGTGATGCAACAAATAAAAGATCATACCAAGAAAATTGCTTTAGCATTAAATACGGTTGGATTGATTAATATTCAATTTGCCATTAAAGATGATTTAGTTTATATAATAGAAGCTAATCCAAGGGCATCCCGTACCGTTCCTTTTATTGCAAAAGCTTATGGCGAACCTTATGTAAACTATGCTACAAAAGTGATGTTAGGCGAAAAGAAAGTAAAGGATTTTACCTTTAATCCACAATTAAAAGGGTATGCTATTAAGCAGCCAGTATTTTCGTTTAATAAGTTTCATAATGTCAATAAGAAATTGGGTCCCGAAATGAAAAGTACCGGTGAAAGCATTTTGTTTATAGATAGCTTAAAAGACGATGAGTTTTACGAGTTATATTCCAGACGAAAAATGTATCTTAATAAATAAAAATAGAAGAGGCTAATCTAAAAGGTTAGCCTTTTTCTTTTAAGGGATTTTAAGTATATACAAAACTAATTCTTACTTTAGTTTTATTATATGAGTAAGGATAAAATTTTTGTTGACCTGTTTTATGTTACATTTTCTTTTAAAAAACCAGAAGAGGTTTTGAAGAAATGTTATAGTACTGTAGGATATCTTGAAAAACTGGCAACTTCTTTTAATTTATATTTTGTTGCAAGAACAACCGAATATAGTTCGTTTTCAGAAGACAAACCTTTAAAAGCATTCTTGTTTAAAGGGAAAAAATTAAAGAAATGGATGATTCCTTTTCGATTTAACTGGTTTATAAAGTCTTTGCAACCAGATTATATTTTAGTGCATGGTTTTGGCTTTGTACATTATTTAGTCTTTTTAAAAATGATACTTCCTAAATCTAAAATTCTTTTACAAAGCAATGGTTTTGCTCCTAAACCTAAAGGGATTAAAAAATATATTTATAAAATTGCTGATAGATTTATTGATGGTTATTTATTTACAGGTATCGAAAATGCTAAACCTTGGTATGAAAATAATATTCTTACTAAGAGTAAAATTTTTTCTGTAATGGAAGGTTCGACTTATTTTAAATTTTCTGGAAATGAAAAACGTAAGCCAAATACTTTTCTTTGGGTTGGAAGATTAGATGCCAATAAAGACCCATTAACCATTTTAAAAGCATTCGAACGTTTTCTTAATATTGAGGTGAATGCCATTTTAACAATGATTTTTCATGAGAATCATTTGTTATTACAAGTTCAAGATTTGATATTAAGTAGTGAAAAATTAAAAAAAGGCGTTATAGTAAAAGGATATGTAGAACATCATTTATTAGAAGAAATCTATAACGAAAACGAGTTTTTTATATTAGGTTCACATTATGAAGGTAGTGGTTATGCACTTTCAGAGGCTATGGCATGTGGATGTATCCCAATTATTACAAACATTCCGCCTTTTCAATATATGACTGATAAAAGTAATTGTGCCTTTATGTTTACTCCAGAGAATGACGATGAGTTGTTTGAAAGCTTAAAAAAGGCAGTAAGTACAGATACAATTGAAATGCAACAGAAAGTTTTGGAACAGTTTGAAAGAAAACTTTCTTTTAGGGCTATTGGGGAAGATATAAAATCAATTTTTGAAACTTTAGAAAGCAGGTTAAATTGAAAATTACTTACTACGATTTCTGTTTTTTTTAAGACTTCTATAGAAACGCACCATTTTTATTAAGTACTTATTATAGATTAATTCTCGGCTGTTGGAATCATTAACGTGAGGAAACTCAGAGTTGTTGTTTTTTTGGTTTAAAAAGCCACATAGCTTCTCCCAGCCATCACCTTCTTCAAAACACATAACAAGTAGTTTTTCAGGCGCATTTTTATTGAAAAAATCGATAACAGACTTATTGTGGTTGTTGTAGAAGTCAATATGTTCTTTTTTAAAATCATGAGGCATATAATATCCATAAATGAGTTTTTCAAACTTATTATCAGATATTGTTTTGGCATGTTTACATAAGCTGTTGTACCAAACTTCAGGAGACTTCCTAATGGTAAGAATAAATTTAGCATCATTAAATTCTTGATACATGTCCTTGTAAACCAAAGGCCAGGGCCAATCTTCAAAATTGTTTTTGGTTTTAGCTAATGAAATAATGGGGTCTAAATTATTTTCGTACCAAAATTTTGTCAACTCCCATCTGTTTTCAGATTTTGTGTACCGCAACTCCCAATCTAAAGCAAGGCTATCCCTATAGCCTAGAATAGTTAATGCCTTTGACAGAGATTTTGTGCCTGTTTTATTGAGACCTATGCCAAAAACTTTCATATAAATATTAAAATAATGCTACATTGCAATATACAAAGGTTAAATTGTAATTTTCAATGGAATTTACCGAATTAAAAAGAAATAAAGAGTTTTATAAAGAAAAATCGATACTTGATATTTTAGATATTGTTGCATGGAAAAAAAGCAACAAGAATTACAATTTTGAAACCTTACCTAAAACAGCAATATTATCGTTAAGTCGTTTCCTTTTGAGTAAAAAGCAACGAATTTTCAGCAAGAAACTAAAAGGATTATTCGGGCAGAATTATATTTTAGATGAAAATTACGTCTATTGTTCTGAGTTTGGTAATGGCGCTCCTGCAATAATAGGATTAATGGAAGAGTTGAGGGCTTTTGGAGTAGAGAATTTTATTTTTATAGGCTTAGCGGGCTTGTTAAAAGATGAAGTTGAAGAAAAGGTGTTTATTATAAATAATGCGTTTTCGACTACAGGATCATCTTATTTATATTCGGATAAAGATTCTTTTCAACCTAAAAAAGAGAAGTGGTTTGAATTTTTTGTAAAAGAATTAAACTATAAAAAAAGTATATGTTGGAGTACTGATGCGCCATTTAGAGAAACCAAAACGCTATTAACTTATTTTAAAGGAAAAAATGTAACTCATGTTGATATGGAATGTGCTTCAATTTACGCTTTTGCTGAGTTTTATAAATTGAATGCACTTTGTATCGTTGTATCAGCAGATTCTATATCAAATCTTACTTGGAATCAACCAAAGAATAAAAGTGAAATTAACTTGGTCTTAAAAAAAACAATTGAGAAAATAATAGCTACAAAATATGAAGCATGATGAACCACTTGTGTCAATAATTATCACTTTTTATAATGAAGAAAAATTGTTGGCAAGATGTTTGGAGTCGGTTAAAAATCAGATTTATAAGAATTTAGAAGTTGTTTTAATAAATGATGGATCTACTGATAATTCTTTACAAATAGCTGAAAAGTTTGAGCCGTATTTTGAAAATATTAAAATTTTTACTATTAAAAACAGCGGTCTAAGTGAAGCTAGGAATCATGGATTGAGTGCAATAAAAGGAGAGTATGTGACTTTTTTGGATGCTGACGATGAGTTAGAAAAAGAGATGATTAGTATTTGCATCGATAAAATAATAAAAGAAAAGTCAGATTTGGTGTTGTGCAGATTTTCAGTTATAAATAAAAATGGAGATGTTGAGTTTGTTTCTGGTTGGAAAGATAATTTGAAAGATATTAAAAGGACGAGCGAATTAATTCCACAGATGTTTTCATATGGGATTTCTGAGACGGTTTGGGGTAAAATATATAAATCTGATATAGCAAAGAGGATTAAGTTTGTTAAGGGAATATGGTTTGAAGATACCCCTTATTTATTCGAATATTTGTTTTTAGCATCTAATGCTTATTTAATAAAAGAAAGTCTTTTAAAAATACATAAAAGAGATACATCAATAACAAGGAGAGTGCTTGAGGAAAAACGGATTTTAGATTATCAAAGAGTATTTGAATTAGAACTTAGTACTCTTAAAAAATACCAAGGCAAAAGTAAATTAAAAAATAAAATTGCTAAACATTATTTAGATGTGATTGTTAGTAATTATTTATTTCAAGTTATTGATAAAGACTATATTATAAACCTAAACCATGTTAGAAAAATTTTTTACGATACTTTAATGACCTTTAAAAAAGTGCTTAAGGATGAAAATATTAGTCTTTCAATTAAAGATAAGCTACAATTACAATTATTAGAAATACATCGCTTTTTAGGATGGGATTTATCGAATCAAATTTTCAAATTTTTAAAACAAAAAAGAATACAAGCAATTAATAAATTACGTTAGAGACTGTTTAAATTTTGTTTTTGGAATGTTTTATAGGGTATTTTTTTGTCAGACGAAGGTGTTTTGAGATTCATAGCCATAGCTATGAACCGAAAAATAGCTGATGTATGGCGGAAAAAGGCACATAAAAGAGCCAAAGGATAAAACTTAAACAGACTCTTAATTATAAAAAGAATCATAAACTTCCTTTACAGTATCTTCCATTTTAAATTTTTCAATTCTTTTAGCTTTAAAATCACTTTTTAAAACTGTTAATATTCTGTTTTCTAGTTCTGTTTTGTTAGTACTATAGAAAAAAGAATCTTCAATATGTCTCGGGTTTTCTATTGGAATTGTACTTACTACATTACAACCGGCATAGAGAGCTTCGTGTAAAACTGTACCACTACCTTCAAATTTTGATGTGTGTAGAAATATTTTAGCATTATTCATGTATTCTAAAACTTCTTTTTGGGAAATACTTCCTGTAAATAGAATGTTGTCTTGTAAATCTAAAGCATTTATTTTTTTTTCAAGATTGGCTTTATCACCTCTGTTGGCCCCACAAATGACGGCTTTTACATCTTTAAACTCTTTTTTTATAATAGATAGAATATCAATAAAAAGAGAATAATTTTTTAAATCACTTAAATTACCAACACCTAAAATGGTGATTTCTCTATTGCCAGTATTCAATTGAGGAAATTTTCTAATATCAATTGATGCATTAGCAATTCGTTTTGCTTCAACATGATGGTCATTTAAAAATATTAATTTTTGATGTTCGGAAAGCATTATTATTTCTTCACCTGATAGTTTTAATAGCTTTGGGTATTTATTAGTTGACTTGGCATCTTGGCCTAGCATCCAAACGCGTAGTTTTATTTTGAAAATAGAAGATAATATCTTTCCAAGCAAACTACTTTCTCTATACCAAAAGCATAAAATACCATCATACTTGTTCTTTTTACAAAGTATAAAGCCTTTATAAATAGCCTTTATTAAATAAGGTAAGAATACGTAATATCTTTTGAAACCACTTCCAATGGGATATACATTTATAGTGTTATACTTGTAAGGTCTCGATTTTGGAAAAAATAGGCTAATTAAATCTACCTCTACGTTTGTGTTTTCGGTAAAAGCAGTAGAAAATTGACTTACAAACGGCACTTTGTGATCTTCTTTGTCATTTTCAGGAAATAAAGGAGTAATGAATAATAATTTTTTAGTCATTTATAAAAGTGTTAAATTCCTATTTTCTATTTTATAAATGTTTTTATAAAAAATGTCATTATCATCGTCATGTGATACAGATAATATAGTTGTATTATCTTTTTGATTTATTTCACTTAAAAAATCAAAGATGACTTTTTCTAAATGCTTATCTTGTTGATTCGTTGCTTCATCTAGAATTAATAATGAAGGTCTTGTATATAAAGCTCTTACTAATGCTAAACGTTGTTTTTGTCCACCTGAAAGACGAGAACTTTCAAGAGCGATTTCTGTTTCATATTCATTATCCATTTTGCCAATAATTACATGTAATTCCAACTTTTTACATAAATAATAGATATAATTATAATCTATTTCATTAGGGTTTTGCCCTAAAACTATGTTTTCAATAATGGTTCCGTTGAAGAGAAAAGGTTGTTGTGGCACATAATTAGCGAAAGGCAAGAAATCATAATTTTCAATTCTTGTTTTATCAATAAAACAATTTCCTTTTTTAGGCTTGATGATTCCTAAGATGATATATAATAATGTTGTTTTTCCTATGCCAGAATCACCTTTTATACCAATAAAAGAACCTTTGTCTATTGTTAGATTTATATTTTCTAGAATAGAGTTACCATCATAATCAAAGCTTATGTTTTCTAATTTGAATTGACTTTCATAATTTATTTTGAGATTATTAATCACATTATTTTGTTCATGACTCAATAAAATATCTAACGAGTACCTGTAAGTTTTTATCAATGTTAAAGCACTTAGTATTTTACTGATTGAAGGAATTAATCTTAAGCTTGAAGTTCCAAAAATTGTTAACAGTATAATGGTGTCTTTATTGCCAAAATTTATTATTGTAAACAGCACTAACGATATTATTAATGCAAATTCTAGGTACTTACTATAATTTGAATTGAAAGAGATTAATCGTCCTGTAACTTCGTTAAGGATCTTTTTTTCTTTTTTAAAGCGTTCTAAAAAGATTGGATAATTCCCGGAGTTTCTAATTTCTAAATAACCATTTAAGATATTTAATAATTCTGAATTTGACTTTGCTTGTGATTCTTTATAAATAGAATTTATTAGGTTTAATTGTTTTTTTTTGTTTAAATACATCAATACTGCCAAAAGAAAAAGGACAAGCACAGCAATTAAGGTTAGTTTAAAATAAGCAATTAGAAGAACAACTAAAATAAGAAATAAGACAATTGTTTCAGTAATTAGATTCACAAATGATAATAGGAATTTGCAACTAAAATCTTCAGGTATTGTATTGATATCTTGAATGATTTTCCCTTTATTCAAATGTTGATGTTTGGTATAGCTTTGAAAAACAAAATTATTGGTGCTTTCAATTGTTATTTCTGTAGATAAATAATAAAAGAAAACATATAAAGACGTATTGAATTTTGTTTGTAAAATAATTTTAACTAAATAAAAAAGGATTAATGATCCTAAAAAAACTTGAACTTGTAAAGTAGATATATTTAAATCGAAAGAAAAATACTTAAAACTTAATTCTTTAATTTTTTCAGGATTAAAAAGTAAAATTATTACAGGAATCAGTAAGGAAATAGAGATTAAATCTAAAAAGGCAAATAATATACTTTTGTATATAAAGTGTTTTATTTTTCTTCTCTTATTGCTTGGAATTACACTTTTAATATTTAGATATGTTTTTTTTATACTCACTTTTATTTGTTTAACATCATCATTCCACTAGCCAAAACAGATTTCGTCTTATGTTTTAAAGCTTGGGTTATATTATTACTTTTCTTTTTATGAAATTCTACTTCATTCACCACTTTAGAAACTGCATAATCATAATATTTACGAGAATAAGTTCTTTTAAAATCAATATCTCTATCCGTTGAGGTTTCCCAATCTGGAGCACTTGTTATCTTGTCTTCAATGTCATTATAAAGTGATGTTCCTTTTATAGGATATGCGATGGTTATGGTATAGTGTGTAGGATTAGCATCTTTTAAATATTGTATAGTTTCTGAGATGTCTTCTTCTGTTTCTCCAGGATAACCTAACATAATAAAAGTTCCAGTTTCAATTCCTAATTGATTTGTTTTCTGAATGGCTTCTTTCACCACGTTAACATCAACACGTCTGTCCATTAAGTCAATTATTTTTTGGGAACCACTTTCTGCTCCAATCCAAATTCTAAAACAACCTATCTCTTTTAATACTTGTAAAATGTCATCATTTAATCGTTCAGCACGTGTAATACATTCAAATGGAATAACAGCTTCTTGGTTTAAAACTTCCTCTTTAAAAGCTAATAACCATTTATGACTCACCGTAAAAACATCATCTACAAACCATATAGCATCTGGATTGTATTGTTCTTTTAGCAGCTTCATTTCAGCGGCTACTTGTTCTGCTGGTCTTCTTCTATAACTTTGTCCATAAACAGCTGTACTGCACCATTTACAGGTATAAGGACAACCACGTTGTGTGGAAATGGTCATCGAACTTTGTCCGTGATTGTTTTTCCAAGTGTCCAAATATTTTTGCATGTTTATAGCTTTTCTATTGGGCAATGGTAATGCGTCGAGTTCTCTAAATTTTGTTCGTGCTTTGGTTTGAACCACTTTTTCATTTTCTAAAAAAGCAATTCCGTTTACTTCGTGAAAAATTTGATTATTTAAAATAGCATTGTACAATTCAAAAGTGGTTTCTTCTCCTTCACCAATAACTAAAAAATCAGCACCAGCATTTAAGTAGTTTTCAACATTATAAGAAACATCTGGTCCACCAAGTACAATTTTTGGATGGTTATATTTGGCTGTTTTTAGGACTTTAATTAACTTAATAACTTCAATTTTAGTTACTAAGTTGGTGTAGATACAAACTACTTTTGGACTTTTTTCTAAAATGAATTGTAGTTGTTCTCTTTGGGTTGAAAAAGTAGTGTCAAAAACATCATTAGGCACGTTTTTACTCACTAAATAAGCAGACACATACAACAACCCTAACGGAGGATAAGGTTTCATTATCTTTTGCTCTTTTGAATCATTTGATAAATAATAAGCATGTGTAAATAAAACACTCATTTTTTTTCTAAGATTATAATGTAATGATCGGCATATTTTGAAAGTAAAGACCAGTTTTTGATTTTGTTTTCCAAATGATTTAAAAAATTTAAAAGACCTATTTTATTTTTAAAAAAGGGTTCTAAATAGGAGGGTGGAATAAAAAAACCAATGGGTTTACTTTCTAGGAAATTAAAATTAGTTTTTGCTAAATTTAAAATATCTTTTGGATTATAATAATAGGTTAGTACATTTTCTCCACCTACATTAACTATTGCAACTTCTTTTTTTCGTCTAAAAACTTTGGAAAATTTTCTTTTCAAAAGAAAGTAGAATTGTTCCCAAATGGTGTTTTTAGACATGATTACCAAGGCTAATTTCCCTCTTCTATTAAGATTATTGGTAATATTGTTGAAGAAAGTTTCAAGTTCAGTGTTGGTTAAGCAATTTAATCCACCAAAATTGGAGAAAACCATATCAAACGTTCCAATATCTTTTTTCTCAGAAATGAGATTAATGTCTAGCTGTGCAAAAGTTAAGTTATGATATTGATTTTTTGATTTTCCAATAGCAATCATTTTTTTAGAAATATCAGTGGCCAATACATTGAAATTTTGTTTGGCTAACCAAATAGCATCTTCACCAGTTCCACAATTGATTTCAAGAATATCTTTTATTTGATGTAAATGTTTTGAGAGTAATTGGTAAACTAAAAAGCGTTGAAGTCTGCCAATCTTTGTATTTGTAAAAGATTGATCATATGTATTTGCCGCTACATCAAAACTAGCTTTCATCTTGAAGTGTTTTCAAACTAATACTATCCAAATAAGCACTAGGAATATAATAACCCAATTTTACAATGGATTTCAATTTCATGACAGATGGTTTTGATTGAAAAAGTTGTTTTAAATTATAAATCCCTTGGCTTTTTCTATATTCTTTATGAACAAAACGCTGTAATTTTCTGTAATAATTTGATGAATAGGTTCCTTGAAACATCATGTCTAAATCGTCCGAATCTTTCCAGTTGGCTTTTAGTTTTAAATCGTCTTTTACTTTTTCATAAAATTGGGTTCCAGGTAAAGGATATGATACTGAAATGCCTATATTATCTGGTAATAATTCTTT
Organism: Confluentibacter flavum; assembly: GCF_002843175.1. Taxonomy (GTDB): domain Bacteria; phylum Bacteroidota; class Bacteroidia; order Flavobacteriales; family Flavobacteriaceae; genus Confluentibacter; species Confluentibacter flavum. Next base: position 238,031 of record NZ_PJEO01000014.1, on the reverse strand, counting down.
TACCATTTGTATTGTTTTCTGAATGTCATTTTGATTTTCTGTTAGGTAACCAAATTGCAAAAAGAAAGCGACTTTAATATTTTTTTCTTTTAATAATCGAGTTGCTTCGTATATTTCCTCAACTTTGGTGCCTTTATCCATGGCATCCAAAATTTTTTGAGAAGCGCTTTCAGCACCAACCCAAACTTCTTCCAACCCTGATTCGGCTAAAGCATCAATAGTATCTTCTTTCAATAATAAATCAACACGACTTTGAATAAAATATTTAATCTGAATATTTTTTTTCTTTAATTCTAGATTGAATTCTTGAACCCAATTGGGTTTCAATCCAAAAATATCATCGCACATCCAAAAACGTGAAACCTGATATGTTTTAACCAAGTATGTAATATGTTTTACAATGTATTCCGGCGAATGGGAGTTATACCGATTGCCATAAATGGGTTTTGCGCACCAATTACATTTATAAGGACAGCCTCTAGTGGTAGCAATATTTAAAGTAAATGTGTTACCACCTTGTTTCCAGATGGTTTTGTATGCGTCCATATCTACTAAATCCCAAGCTGGTATTGAAAACTCGTCTAAGTTTTTGGCGACAGTTCGACTAGGCGTCATGACAAACTCATCATTTTTTAAAAAACAAATACCTTTTATATTCGAAAAATCTGTATTGTTTGTTTTGGCATCAACAAGTTCTTTTAAGGTTATTTCACCTTCTCCCTTTATTACAAAATCTGCCCCAGATTCAATGTATTTTTCATAATGGTCTGTAGCATCGGAACTACAAACAATCACGGTGCAATTCAGTTTTTTTGCGATGTTGATCATTTTAAAAGCTTCCTCACGCATGGTGGTTAAACACATTTTTGTGAGGTAATTGAACCCGTCATCATAAATGACAAAAATTTTCGGCTTATGTGTTTCTAAAAATGGTTTAATTGATTGAGGATTGTCTAAAAGGTTTGTATCAAAAAGACCAACTTTATAACCATTTTCTCTAAGAAATGATGCTGCGTATAGTGTGCCTAACGGCGGGTATGGCGTTTTGTTCTTCCACTGTTTAGGGTCGAATTTATAATAGTATGAGTGTGAAAATACAACATCAAGCATGTTCATGTTCTAAAGTGATATTATGAATTTTTTTAACTTTAGAATACTTTTCGTTTAAAGTATCAATAACCTTTTTTTGAAAATTTTGCGGATGATGTTTCGATACATTTTTTGTAGATTTCATGGCTATATCAAAACTAGCTTTATCTAAATTTTTAAACTTACTTTTCCATTTTTTATAGGTAAATTTCATAAACCAGATATCCAAATAATCTCCAAAATCACTGTTTAACAGACGTTCAGTAAGTTTAATTAAAAAGTTTTTTTTAACGGTATTGATTTGATGATCTTTTTTTACATAATTAGAAAAATATTTTTTTGCCCATTGGTTTTCCTTATAAAAAGATTGAAAAACATCTTTACCACACATTGGTATCATGGTGATGAGTTCTGTAGCAGTAAATCTGTTTTTTTCATGAATCTCAAGCATATTGCTTGCAATAAAATAATTAACACAAAAGTATTTTTTTGAATTTAGCAAGAATATTTTCTTGTAAAGAACAAGTATGGTGCGTGCAACCCAAAGCCTTTTTTGAGAAGTGATAATAAAGAAATCTATATCACTTTTTTCATCATGATAGCCTTTTGATAATGATCCCGAAATTCCAACACCTTCAACAAAAGGAAATTTGGCAATAAAGTTTGAAACTTTTATTGCTTTAGGAAATATATCGCTGGCCATACTATTTCCAAGTATTCTTCTTTCCACATGAAGACTATTGTTTTCACATAAATAATAGTCGTTTATTTTGTATATAGCTTTTTTTTCCAAAAGTTGTGACAGCTCTTCATCCAAAAGAACCTTGTTTTTCAAATCAGAGAATGAAAATATTTCGTCTCGCTTTAAAGGATACTTAAAAATGGAAAAATATAACAAGGTTTTTAGAGCATTCATTCAATTCAATTCAATTTAGACAAACAATTTAAGCATACTATTTTGATTTGAGAAGAAACTCGAATGTTACTTCAATATCATTGGCAATTTTGGAACTTACTATTTTTGGGATTTTAATATCAAAGCTAGAAGCCTTTTCTGTAAAATTACCAACAATGTTTATTTGGTCTTCTTTTTTGGAGATGGTTACAGCCACTTTTTCAAGAGTTTTAGTTTTTCCATGGAAAGTAAGAGAACCACTAAGATAAAATACGCTTGGTTTATCGGTAAGTTTATTTATTAAAAAACCATCTATCTTACCTTTAAAGGTAGCCTTTGGGTATTTGTCAGATTCAGCATAGTTTTCGTTGAAATGCTCTTCCATCAGGGCATTTTTAAAACGGAATCCTTTTACCAATACCAATGCAGCAAATTCACCATTCTCAGTATCTAAAATAGCAGTTGCAGAATTGTTTTTAGCAGCTACTTCTTCAAAAGAAGGTACCGAAGCTTCAAAATTGACAATCCCTGATTTAGTTATAAATTTAGTCTGGGAAAATGTATTAATGCTTATTAACACAATAATGTATATTAATTTTTTCATTTTATTTGTTTTGATGATTATAACAAGCCTGTCTAAGTAGTCCTTTACATTTAATTTGTCAGGAGCTTGTCGAAACCGATATCGATTACCGGTGAGTTAAAATATTTCGACAAGCTCAATATGACATAAAACGAGACTTTTTAGACTGCCTCTTTTACTTTAGTTTTCTAGAAAACCGCCATCTTTCCATTGTTGAATAAGATTTTTGTCAGCGTTTGATAAAGGACTGTTAGGTGATGGGGGCATGGGGTTTGATGTGCTGTTTATCCTTGTAATTAATCCTCTAGTTTCTACAGCACTTTTTACTTGACTATATGTTGTTAAAGACATGGGCGCCCCATTTGCAGGTGTGCTTCCATGACACGACGTACAATTATTGCTCATAATGCTTTTTATATTGCCATTATAGGTAACTGTAGTTGGGTCTGGTGCTGAAGGGTCATCACCACCACTTGAGCAATTAAAAAGGAATACGGTGATTACTAATAATGACATTAAATATTTAAAATTCATAGCATTCTTATTTAAGGTTAATTTTCTAAAAGACCATCTGTTTCCCATTTTGTAATGAGATCAATGGTGAGTTGAGGTAGCTTTTGACCACCTAAAGGCATCAGCTCTCCTGGGCCATTTCCATTAATTTTACTTATTAAATGATTGTTTTGTACAGCCGACTTAACATTTTGATAAGTGAGTAAAGAAATTGAGGCTCCATTGATTGGAGGGTTATTATGACAATTTATACAGTTATTATCTATGATAGGTTTTATGTGGACTGTATAATTAACGGTTGATGGAAGTGGATCTGAATCAATCAAATCATCCTCACTATCATTTGCACAATTAAAGATTGTTAAGCTACTTACTACAACTAATAAAAATACTTTCTTCATGGTTTGGGTATTAAAATGTTCTACTTAAATTAAATCCGAAAAATATGTCGCCATCTCCCCAGTCTCCAGTTGCTTGACCTAAATAGGTGTTTGTATTCATCCCTTGGGCATTGGTAAAATGCATTTGGAATACGTGTCCTCCGGTTTCTAAGTCAAAGCCAATAGATAATGGATTTTTATACGGGGAATTGCCGGCTCTGTTTAAGTGCCAACCATAATCAGCATTTATAGACCAGCGTTTACTAAGTTTATAACGCCCACCAATACCCAATGCATATTGCGAATTGTCTTGCTCATCTATGGCAACATAATTTTCGTGAAAAAATGTGGGGGCCAATTCCAATGATAAATTGGTATTTATTTTTCTTGAAATCAATAATTGGGCTACATAGGTTAAGCGATGTTTAAATTCCAGTAACGGTAAATTATCCTTATTTAAGCCTGTATTTATAAGCAATTCATTAAATCCCACAACTGTAAAAGGTGAACCACTTTCCTTTTGTCTTAGAATCCTGTATTTTGTTGAGAACTCATAAATTTTTTGAAAGGAGCTTCTTGAAAATCCAACATTGAAACCATCGGAAATACCATATATGAAATTGAGTCGTGTTACGGCATCATCCAATCCAAAAAAAGTGTCAATTCCATTTTCAATGCTACCAAATCTATGCGCTACAATAAATGTAAATTGGTTTTTTGCTACTAATTTGGTTGATTCGAAGTTGACGATTTTTAGTCCTTTAAAAGTAGCATCAGCATAGTTTGCCCATGTGGAATCTGTATCAATTTCGTTTAGCAAATCATCTTGAGCAATAGTAGATAATGGAAAAAGGGTTAAAATGAAGATTAAAATTCTCATATTCAGTATTTGTTTTTTTGGTTTATTATTTTTTTTGTTTTTCGGATTAATCAATAATAGTACATTGGTCTAGTTTCACTTGTTCTAACAAATCATCATAACCAATAAAACGGCCTTTAATTTTGATTTGGTCAGTCTTTAAATCCGTTTGAATTTTGTTTGAAAATTGACAAAATACTTTACCATCTATAGTGATGTTTTGTGGGTTTTTGTCTGAAATACTGCCACTAACTTCAATGGTTTTATTTAAATATTTGTTTTCTGATGACATGGGATTAATGGCAAATTCATTCGAAATATCTGATGCTGTAAGTTTATATATAGATGTTTCGGTTGCTATATCTCGATGGTCTTGATAAATGTATCTGTAACCTATAATAACAACCACAACACATAACACTATTAATATAGACCATTTTTTCATAGTTTCTTTTTGTTTTTTAAACTGCTTCAGCTGTTAAGCTGAAGCAGTTTTGCTAGTATTCAAATGTTTTAACACTTAAAAATTACATTTGAAAATGAAACTTTTCTTTTTCATTAGGCATTTCTACTAGCTATTTTTTTTTAAATAATAAATATTCTTTAGTTTCTTTAAAGTGCTTTAATTACAACTTTTAGCATATCTTAATCTGTCATTATCTCCAACTCTTAAATCAATTTTAGTTTCAGTGTATTTAGATATTTCATGTAAGACCCAATCATTATTACAATAATCCAGTCCTGGAACATTTACGGTTACTACCATATTGTTACCTTCCCCAGATGCCACCCAAGTGCCGTATGCCGAGATACCGTCCCAATAAACTGAAAGTGTGCCATTAGGGTAAAAGTTGAAGGTATAGCCATCATAGTAATTATCATAATCGTTACCGTAACGCTTTAATCTATCAACTTCCCAGCCCGAGCAGTTGGTTAAAACATCCAATAATTGATCTTGGTTGCAGTCGTTACAATCATCATCATTATAATCGTAATCATCATCTTCATCACAAATATCATCATATGTTTCTATATGGTTTTTTAACTCAATTAGATTGTTAATAGTTAATTCGGTACCATCATATAACGTTACCGTAATAGGGAATGTAATGGTAACAAAATCTGTACTACTTAAATTTTTGATAAACCCATATAGCTGAATATCGGAAGTTATGGTAACGCTATCTATAATTTCGTTGTTTGAGTTGTACAATGAAGCCGTAATAGGGTAGTTGAAATCTAAACATTCTATATCGTCATCAATTTCATTTTCACCATTACAAGTACTGGAGTAGTTATAAAGTTCTGTATAATTGTTGATTGCTACATTTGTAAAATCGCTAAGAATTATGGTGATTGGAAATGAAATGTATATCGTATCAACATCATCATCGTCTTCATCAAAAATGTATTCAATAATTTTATAATCTTCTTCAGAATTAATAATTATTGTATTTCCATTTACATTTACGGTTACAGGTAGTTTTATGTTAAAGCAATTGGCATTACAAATGATGTTATCGTTAGACCCATCGTTGAGAGACGTTTTTTGCATTAAATTGGCAACCGATGAATTTGCAACTAAAACTTCATCTTCTGGTGCTTGTATAAATTCCGTTTCCTCGGATCTACAAGAAGTTGTGAGTGTCAATGCTATTATAAAGATGTAAAAGATAACTTTTTGAGCTATTGTTTTCATAATTTGGTCGTCTTTACTGGAGCTTTTATTAATTAAACAACTAGGAATATAAAACTCCTGAAACTTTTTAATAAATTTTTTATATAACTTTAAAGCATTAAATTAAATACTTTGCCAAAAGAACTTAACGACAACATTTGCGAAGACAAAGTTTTTGAGCGTGTTTACAATAAGTACTCACAAGACTTGCTCAATTTTTTATATTATAAGTATGGGTCACAAATAAACCCTAACGATGTCACACAAGATGCCTTTATTAAATTATGGGATAATTGCAAGAATGTCACTTTAAGTAAAGCCAAATCTTTTTTGTTTACCGTTGCGAACAATATGATGTTAAACGAGATAAAGCACCAAAAAGTAGTTTTAAAATATCACCAAGAAAAACCAAAAAATTACACTAACGAATCGCCTGAATTTATTTTAGAAAAAGAGCAATTTTTACAACGCTATCAAAAAGTATTAGAAAATTTAAATGAAGAACAACGCATTGCTTTTTTATTGAATAAAGTGGAAGGAAAAAAGCATAGCGAAATTGCCGAACTTTTAGATGTTACCCAAAAAGTAGTGGAATATAGAATTTATAGTGCCTTCAATACGTTGAAGAAAGAGTTGGAAGGATTTAAAATAAAATAATCAGGAGAATTTAGTTTGAAGTTGTTATATATTAAAGTTAAGCATAGAGATGGATAAAGATTACTTAATAGAAAATTGGTTAAAAGATGATCTTAATGATGTTGAAAAAGATATGTTCAGTAAGTTGGATGATGCTCAGTTAAACGAATATATTATTGAAAATGCACAACATTTTAAAGCATCATATTTCTCTAAATCGGATGATTTTAATACCTTTAAAACACAGTATAAATCATCAAAAACGCCTGTTAAAAAATTAAATGGGTTCAGTCCGTTGCTAAAAATAGCGAGTGTTGTTGTCATTGGCTTAGGTCTTTATTTTGCCTTTTTTTCAAACACGCTCACTCATGTAGAAACCCTAGTTGGCGAGAAATCTGTTATTGAGCTTCCAGACCATTCTAAAGTAGCGTTAAACGCCCTGTCTTCAATTGAATTCAATACCAAAAATTGGGATGAAAATAGGTTTTTAAGGCTCGATGGAGAAGCTTATTTTATGGTTGCCAAAGGAAAAACCTTTGATGTTAAAACCGAAAACGGAACAGTAACAGTAGTAGGTACACAGTTTAATGTAAAACAACGTGAAAATTATTTTGAAGTCAAATGTTTTGAAGGTATTGTAAAAGTAACTTCAGATACCATAACCAGAAAATTATTGGCAGGTGACGTATATCAAATTTTAAATGGTAAATTTACGGAAGGTAAAATAGTGACATCTGCTCCAAAATGGAGAGAAAACAGGAGCGAATTTGAAGCTATTCCAATAAAAGAAGTGCTTTCGGAATTAGAACGACAATACAACATACAAGTCACTTTTAAAAATATAAATACCAACAGATTGTTTACGGGGGAATTTGTACATAATAATCTCGAAAACGCTCTTATTGCCATAACGCTGCCTATGAATATGACCTATGAATTGAGTTCTTCAAACCTGGTAATAATTCATGGAAAGGAGAATTAAAGAATCAATCCTTTTTTTTAGTTTTTTGCTTTTTGTTCTTTTTAGTAGTTATGCTCAAAATACCAACAAGCAAGAATCATTAGCTCATGTTATAAATGTATTAGAAGCGCAGTATCATGTTCAGTTTAATTATGCGGAAGATACTATTGAAGCTGTTTTCCTCATTCCTCCAGATACTAGTTTGTCGTTAAAAGAAGCTATAACTTATCTAGAAACCCAAACGGGGTTATTGTTTTCCATATTGAGTGATGGTATTATTCTCGTTAAACCTAGAGAAGCTATGGTTTTATGTGGCTATGTAAAAGATAAAGATAATTTACAACCCTTAGCGTCGGCAACTGTTCAAACCTTAAAGAACTCTACCACAACAGATGAAAATGGCTTTTTTCAAATTAAAATTGAAAATGTTACGCAATCCATTACCATTCGGTTTTTAGGGTATAAAACCATCATTAAACTAACTAATCAATTTTCAAAAACGGGTTGTGACGATATTTTTTTGTTTCCAAATTTTCAGTCACTGTCTGAAGTTGTTGTTTCAAATTATATCGCAAGTGGTATAAATAAGATAAATAATGGTTCTTATGAAATTAATTTTTCTGATTTTGACATACTTCCAGGATTAATTGATAACGATGTTTTGCAGTCTGTTCAGGCATTTCCAGGTATTCAAAGTATTAACGAGACCGTTTCAAATATTAATATTCGAGGTGGCACACATGATCAAAACCTGATTCTTTGGGATGATATAAAAATGTACCAGTCTGGTCATTTTTTCGGATTGATTTCAATGTATAATCCGCAAATCACACACTCGGTTTCATTAAGAAAAAATGGCAGCGATGTGAGTTATACCGATGGTGTTTCCGGTACTATTTCAATGCAAACCAATCAATCGGTTAACAATAAACTCAACGCAACTCTAGGTATTAATTTAACCGATGCCAATGCTTTTGTGGATGTTCCAATTAATAAAACATCTTCAATACAAGTGGCTGCAAGAAAATCGATTAGCGATTTTATTGAAACGCCAACGTACTCAGCTTTTTTTGACAGAATTTCTCAAAACACGGAGGTATCTAACAATACCACAACCATTACCAATACAGATAAAACATTTGATTTTTATGACACTTCCTTGCGTTGGATATATAAAATTGGCGACAAAGATGAATTGCGGATTAATTTTATAAATGTATTTAACGAACTTCAGTTCAATGAAAATGCGGTTGTAAATGACGAAGAAGAATCTAGGAAAAGTAATCTAACCCAATATAGCATTGCAGGGGCGTTGCATTACAACAGAATTTGGAACGACAAATTGCAAACGACATTTGAAGCTTATGAAACCGATTATAAACTTAAAGCTGTAAATGTTGATATATTAGATTCTCAGCGTTTTTTACAGGAAAATATCGTGTCTGAAACCAGTTTAAAGTTAAAAAGCAATTATAGATTTAATAACGCTTTACACTTATTGAGCGGTTACCATTTTGTAGAAACCCAAGTTACCAATTTAGATGATATAGACACCCCATTGTTTAGGCTATTGGTCTCAGAAGTGGTTAGAACACATGGTGTTTTCTCTCAATTAGGTTATAAGTCCAAAAACAGAAATTCAAATTTAAATTTTGGTGTGCGCTATAATTTTATTGAAAAATTCAGTAAGTCTATTTGGGAACCCCGATTAAGTTTTAGTCAGCGTTTTTTAGACTTTTTTACAGTTGAAGTTTTAGGAGAGTTTAAGCATCAAAATACATCGCAGGTTATTAACTTCCAAAACGATTTTTTAGGAATTGAGAAACGAAGGTGGCAACTATCTAATAATAAAGATATTCCTGTCATTACAAGCAAACAGGCATCATTAGGTTTAAATTATGGTCATCGAGGGTGGTTATTTAATATAGAAGGGTACATAAAGCATGTTGATGGCATTACAGCACAAAGCCAAGGGTTTCAAAATCAATTTGAATTTGCTAAAAGCAAGGGTGTTAACCGTGTAATTGGGGTAGATGTTTTATTTCGAAAACATATCAATAAGTTTAGCACTTGGATAAGCTATGCGTACATGCATAATGAATACCAATTTAAAGACTTACAACCCAATTATTTTCCTAGTAATTATAATATTAAACATGCTGCTACTTTAGGGATGACATATGGTTTGACGAATTTAAAACTATCCGCTGGATTAAATTGGCATTCTGGAAAACCTACAACTTTACCAGTTACAGGTAATGAAATTGTAAATGATGAAGTGAATTATGAAGCTGTTAATATATCAAGTTTAGAAGATTATTTACGTTTAGATATATCTGCTCTTTATAATTTTAAACTTACCAAGAAAACAAAAGCAAACGTTGGGATTTCACTTTGGAATGTTTTAAACAAAGAAAATCAGATTAACCGATTTTATAAAATAAATAGTGGAGAGCTTAACGAAACAAATCAACGTTCTTTGGGCTTAACCCCAAATGCCGTTTTGAATATTTATTTTTAAAAATTAAACAATTCAATTTTAACATTATTGGTTTTGAAAAATCAAAAACAATATTACTTTTCTAATAAACCATCATCCACCCATTTTTGAATTAAATTTCTTTGTTCCTGTGATAAAAGTCCACCTTTTGGAGGCATTGGGTTAGTTGTACTGTTTATTCTGTTTATCAATCCTCTGGTTTCAACTGCGTTTTTCATTAGTTCATAGGATGTTAAAGACATAGGGGCACCACTTGAAGGTGGTTCTCCATGGCAAGCTATACAATAATTGGTTGTGATACTTTTAATATGGCTGTCATAAGTTATTTTAACCGAATTATTTGGGTTTGAATTTGTTGGATCATCTCCGCTACTCGAACAATTATAGAGCAATATTAGCATGGTAGAAATGTAGAATGAATTTTTAAAATTCATAACAAATTAATTTAAGTTTATTAATTTTAACGGGCTATCATCTTTTAGTTGTTGAATTAAAAACTATATTGTTTGAGACATTAACCTTTATAAAATTAGATTTTTAAAAATTTATTTAATTATCAATTAACTCAATTTTAGCATTTTGGTCTTTTAATGAATCTAAATATAATTCCATTTTAAATTCTGAAGTTCTAAACTCTGAAGATCTATTTTTGGCTTGCTCTTGTCTCGCGATACTTCTCGCATAACGTCTAACTTTATTTTTAGTATCTAAAATAATACCAGGAACCTGAACATTGTTTCCATGCTTGTCTTTAGCCACCATGGTAAAATATGAGGAATTGCAATGTTTTTTTTCTCCAGTTTGTATATTTTCAGATTCGATCCTCACACCAATAACCATAGAGGTTTTTCCTGTATAATTTACGGATGCTTTAAGGGTAACAAGTTCACCAACTTCAATGGGATTTAAAAAATCGACTTTGTTAACAGATGCTGTTACACAATAGTTTCTGGAATGTCTGGAGGCACAAGCAAATGCAATTTGATCCATTAGGCTCAATATAAAACCGCCATGAATTTTTCCACTAAAATTGGAATGTGATGGCAACATTAATTGGGTCATGGTTACTTGTGATTCTTCGGTGGTTTTAAACATAGAATATATTTAGTTTTGTAGTTCAACTTCTGTTATAAAATATTTGGTGTCTCCCAGCCAAAATAATGTTTTATAGCGTTCAAAATAATGAAGTTTAACCATTTTGCCTTGGAAGTTGTTCAAATCTTCAATCACTTGTTTTTCATTACCTTCTACTGAAAATATAAATCTTTGGGATTCAGAAACACCTTGACTTATTTCACCTTCCCAGGTTTTGAAAACCATGCCTTTATGACTGAATTTAATTAACTCACCTGCTCTTACGCCATTGCTGTAGCTTGCAAAATAAAGAAAACAGATATATACTATAAATATAATACCAATACCAATACCAATTTTTGTGATGATTTTCATGTCTTAGTTTTTAGTGGTCTTCAGCACGTTTAAGTATCGCTTCAGGAAGTGCTTTTTTAGCCTTGGCGCCCATTTTTTTAAGTTTTTCAACACTCGAAATTAAATTGCCTTTGCCATCAACTAATTTATTCATGGCGGCAGAATAATCACTTTTTGCAGCATCAATTTTTTTGCCAACACCTGTTAAATCAAGAACCAATCCTTCAAACTTATCGTATAAGGCACCTGCTTGTCGGGCAATTTCAATAGCGTTTTGTTGTTGCTTTTCATTATTCCACATACTGTCAATAGTTCGCAAAGTTGCCAAAAGGGTAGAAGGCGTTACAATAACAATATTTTTTTCAAATGCTTTATTATAAATGCTATTATCTTCATTGACAACAACCGCAAATGCGGGCTCAATAGGAATAAACATGAGGACAAAATCCGGGGATTCTATATCGTATAAATCTTGATAATTTTTTTCTGAAAGTTGGTCTATGTGCCTTTTAATGGAATTTACATGTGCTTTTAAAAGCATAGCTTTATCTTCATCTTCAGCATTTACCAAACGCTCATAATCTGTTAACGATACTTTAGAGTCGATGACCATTTTTTTACCATCGGGAAGGTGTAAAACCACATCGGGCATCACTCTAGAACCATCTTCGCGTGCAAAGCTTTGTTGCACAAAATATTCTCTATCTTTTTCGAGTCCCGATTTTTCTAAAACACGTTCTAAAACCAACTCGCCCCAATTCCCTTGCATTTTACTATCACCTTTTAAAGCTCGGGTTAGGTTAGTGGCTTCTTTGGTCATCAATAGATTTAAGTCTTTCAAGCCAATCAGTTGCTCTTTTAAAGCCGAATGCATACTGATACTTTCTTTTTGTGTTAAATCGACTTTATCTTCAAAAATCTTAATTTTTTCTTGTAACGGATTTAAGATGTTTTTGATGTTTTCTTTATTCTGAAGCGTGAATTTTTCTGATTTTTCTTCTAAAATTTTATTGGCCAATAACTCAAAATCTTTACGTAGTTCCTCTTGTCGTTTTTCTAATTCCTCATCACGCTTCAAATTAAGTTGATAAAGGTTTTCATATTCGGTATTCCGTCTGGTTAAGTCAGCATTTAAAAACTCTTTCTCTTTTCTTATATCATCACGCTCAACTTCAATTTTGCTAAGTGTTTGTTTAAGGTCATTTATGGTTAAACTCATTTGATTTTGACGTTCTTCCAGGGTGCTTTGGTCGCTTTTACTTTTCAACTTGGTAATGGTCATGCCAATATACGCACCAATACCTCCAGAAATTAAAATGGCGAGAATTAGAATAAGGTTGTCGTTCATTTAAAAATAAGTTTGACCAAAGATAATTTTTTTAGTCAGAAGAACGAAAAATGATATTATCAGATATCAAGAATTTTAAATTATTTCACAAGATGGATGAGTCAATTTTTATATCGGCATCACTCCAAGCTTGATCAAACTCATGTTTTATTTTGTCTGCTTCAGTCAATTTACCTTGGGCTTTTAAACTTTGATATAAACCTATTAAGGACCAACCGTTTTGTCTGAGTACTTTTAAATCTTCATGATACACTTTTTCAGCTTCTGCATATTTTTTTGCTTTCATTAAAACGGCCCCTAAATTTTGTCTCGTTGGAATATGCCATGCTGAAGGTTCGTTATAAATTAAAGCGTCTTCGATTTCAACTCCTCTTTTTAAATGCATAATAGCTGAATCGTAGTCGTTTTTAATAGAAGCCATTTCTCCTGCAACAACTTCATAGGCTAATTTTGCTAGGGTGGTGCCATTATCAAATCCTGTTGCAACCAGAGTTTCCATCGCAGGATCTTTAATAAATAAATCAATGGCGTCAAGTTCTTCTTGTGCTTCTTTTAAATTGTTTTTTCTGGTAAATGCAATTCCTCTTGCATAATGCCATATAAGTTTTAAGTGTTTAATACTATCATTTGGTTTTGGGTAAGTTAGGATGTCATTCCATTTTCCAAATCTTATGTAAGCTAAAAGTGGCGTGGAGGCAAAATTTTGTAAAAAATGAAGCTCTTTCATTTCACCCACGGGTACTTTTTCTGCTGTTTTTTTTGCAGCATCGATAGCTATTTTACTATTTCCCAATAAACTAGATGCAGACCAAAGAAAATGTATATTATGTGGATAATAACCGAGTGGATACATGCCTTGTGCGTAGCATTGCGAAATATAATCTTCATCTGCTAAAATAGCTTCTTGATTAACCCTAACGGCATCTTTATATTTGCCAACTCTAATGTATATATGAGAAGGCATATGTACTAAATGGCCAGCTGCTGGCATTAAAGAGCCGAGTTTATCAGCACTCGGTAAAGCTAAATCTGGAAATGGAAGTTCAACCATATGTATGTAATAATGATTTGCACCTGGATTATTAGGATTTAATTCCATTGCTTTTTCGAGAGCGGCTTTTGCTTCAAGAATGTATGGAGATGGTTTTCCATTTTTATCCCAATAATTCCAAGGAACCGTATTCATTACTGAAGCTGCATATAAAGTTTGGATATCAGAATCTTCAGGATAATTGGCTACTACTTTTTCCATGCCTTTCATGTATGCCAAATTAAGTTCGGCTACATCTTTTTTTAAATCAGTCGAATATCTATGGGTTAGCGCTTCAATAAGTGCTTGTTCTTTTGGTGTTGCATTTGAGGAAACCTGTAGCGCTTTTTCAATAGCCTCATTGTATTTGTTTTTGCGTTCATCATCAGGAAATGGGTCATTAATATTTGGACCTAATGTATAGGCTTGCCCCCAAAATGCCATGGCACAATTTGGGTCTAACCTTGAGGCTTCCATAAATGAACGGTGTGCTTCTGCATGATTAAAACCGTAAGTAAGCCTGATTCCCTGATTAAAAAAGCGTTGTGCCAATTCATTTTTTGTGCTTACTTTATAGGTGTGGTTTCCAAGGTTTTCAAACAATGGAGCAATTTGTTTTGTTGTGTCTATATTATCTAATAAGAATTTGGCGGGTGTGCAACTTATCGAATTACTACCAATTTTACGAGGATAATCTAATGCTTTATCAGGCGATATTTTATAAAAAAAAGTAGCTAAGAGCATTACAAAGGTAAATAGAATGATGGGTTTGGTTTTCATAATGACAGTATTAATGTTAATGAAACCATGAACTTTAACTATCAATAATTAAAGTATAAGCAGATGTATTTGGTTGATATTAAGGCGGTAACGTAATAAATGTAATTAATTTATAGCTAATAAAAAAGTAATATTACTGTTTCACCCGAAAACTTCCCGTTTTCTCATCAAAAGTTATTAAATCTTCTGGAAATAAGGACTTAAAAGTACCATTCAGAATTAAATTACAAGGCATATCAGACACCACTTGGCTAGGAGTCATAACAATTAACTTGTCACATAATTGAATTGCTAAATCTATTTCGTGCGATGAAAACAGTATGGTTTTATTGGTTTCTTTAGCTAATTTTTGCAATAATTTTAGGGTGTAAACTTTATGGTAAATGTCTAAGTGGGTGGTGGGTTCGTCTAAAATGATTAAATCGGTATCTTGAGCTAAAGCACGCGCAATCATCACTTTTTGTAATTGTCCATCACTTAACTCAAAGCATCTTTTATGCTTTAAGTCGGATATGTTGGTTTGGGTTAAAGCAGAATTTATAATCGTCATATCGGTTTCAGATAAATTACCCACCCAATTGGTATAAGGTTGTCTGCCTAAAGCAACTAACTCGAAAACAGACAAGTTTTTAGACATTAGTTGCTCAGTTAACACCAAACTCAATGCTTTTGCTAAGTCCAGTGCAGCATACTGCTTAATGTTTTTGTTATTAATAAATATATCTCCACTTAATGCGTTTTGAACATTAGTAAGTGTTCTTAAAAGTGTTGATTTCCCAACGCCATTAACACCAACCAAACCAACTAATTCACCTTTGTGTAATTCAATATTAATATTGGAAGCTACAACAGTAAGCTCTTTTTTAGAAGCATATCCAATAGATACATCTTTGGCTTTTAAAATGATATGTTGGTTTTTTTCTATCATTGATTTAATTAAAGTTACAAAGCTACAAAGTTACAAAGCTACAAAGTTACAAAGCTACAAAGTTACAGAGTTACAGAGTTACAGAGTTTCAAAGTTACAGGGTTGCAAAGCTACAAAGCTACAAAGCTACAAAGTTACAGAGTTACAGAGTTATAGGTTACAATGTTAAAAAAGTCTAAAAATCTAACAGGTCTTAAAATCTAATTTGTCTAACAATCTAAAAAACCATTTTACGTTTCCTAACCAACAACCAAATAACAACCGGAGCACCTATTAAAGATGTAATGGCATTAATTGGCAAGGTATAATCGCTATTTGGTACTTGCGCAATACTGTCGCAAATAAGCATCACGATGCCTCCAAATAAAAAAACAGCAGGTAATAATATTTTATGGTTTGAGGTGTTGAAAACTTGACGCGTTAAATGCGGAATGGCTAAACCTATAAACGCTATAGGCCCCGCAAAAGCCGTAATAGTTCCTGCCAATAAACTGGTTGCAATAATAATGGCAAACCGACTTCTTTTAATGTTCAAGCCCAAACTTTTGGCATAGTTTTCACCTAAAAGCATGGTATTTAACGATTTTACGGAAGCTAAACTTACTATGATACCAAAGCTGTAAATGATAAAAAAGATGATCAATTCATCCCAAGATAAATTTCCCAAACTGCCAAAACCCCAGAAAATATATTGTTGTAGTTGTTGCGCAGACCCAAAGTATGAAAGCACGCTTACAATGGCCGCCGTGATACTTGCAAACATGAGTCCGATGATAAGTATTGCCATAGTATCACGTACTTTTAACGATACCATTAAAACCGCTAACAATACTAAAAAACTACCTAAACTGGCAGCTATAACAATGCTCCATTTTGAGATTAAAAGCGACATAAAAACCCCGCCAAAAACCGATGAGCCAAGAATGACTAAGGCTACACCTAAACTCGCTCCCGAACTAATTCCCAAAACAAATGGTCCTGCTAACGGATTTCTAAATAATGTTTGCATTAACAATCCGGAAATGCCCAAGCCAGAGCCCACCAATATGGCGGTTACTGCTTTTGGCAATCGGTAATTTTGAATGATATGTTGCCATGTTTCTTGTTCGGTTACGTTTCCAATAATACTGTTGAAAACATCTTTAAGCGGAATATAAACAGAACCCAAACTTATATTTGCTAAAAAACAGAATACAAGTATGATGGATAATACCAAAAAGGATAGTTTATATGTATTTGAATTCGGCAATTAGTCTAAAGGTTTAAAAAAGTAAAGGTCATAATTTTTTAACAGTTCTGGGTGACAAATTTTAATAAGATCTTTCAAAACCAAATCGGGTCGGGTAGTGCCCAGCTCAAAATATAGAATACCACCAGATGTTCCCGTCGTATTTATAGAAGAATAAATCGTATTATTTTGGAAAGCTTTAAACAGCGCATGATGTGTGTTTCCATTTTTAAGAGCTTCTTTGCTTGCATAATTTGACGGACTTAACCAAATATCAGCATTTTTAGCTTTTGAAAAAACGGTTTCAAAATTCAGGGATAAACTACCTGTTCCTTTAGAGTCGCTCCACAAATAATTAGCATTGGCATCTTTTAAAAGCTGTGCTTCGGTGCTTGTTCCATTGGGTAAGAACCAAATATCGTTGTGCATCGCGCCACTTAAAATAATGGGTTGGCTTTTAGTGTTTTTTGCCAACTTTTTAGCTTCTAAATAATTGTATTCAATACTATTAAAAATAGAATCGGCCTCTTTTTCTTTATTGAATAATACGCCAAAAAACTTAATCCATTCTGCTTTTGCAAGTGGCGATTCTTCAACCCAATCACCATTAAATATAACAGGAATCCCCGATTTTTTTATCGTTTCAAAAGTTCGGTTGTTACCATCAACTCCAAAACCAATAACAAGATTTGGTTTTAATTCCAACAACACTTCGGTATTAATCCCTTCGTTTTTTCCTAATTCCCGAACCAATCCTTTATCGATTCGACTTCTGGTCTTTTCAGAAGAAATATAATCGATTCCCGGGAAGCCAACCAAAGTTTCTTCAACGTTTAAAAGTTCTAAAGCAGGAATGTGAGTGGTGGAGGTGACGACTATTTTTTGAATGGGCATTTCAATAGCTCCATCATAATTGTTTTTTTCCGTACTCCAAAAATCAGCATCATAGTTAGTGTTCAAAAGAACATATGTATATGATTTTTCTGCCTTAGGCCAAGGATTTTTTATTTCTAAAATTTTATGGGTTCCGTAATCTTTAACCGAAAAACCTTTAGCGTATTTTAATGGTAATTGTTCACCTTTAACACTTTCGGTTAATTGTTTTTTTGTCTCATTTTTACAATTAAGTAGTGTTAGTATAATAATTAAAAGAAGCGATTTGTATTTCATTAATAGATGACAATTGTCATTTTTAAACATTTTAAAGCTTGTTATTTTTGTTGAAAATATTAACAATGCGAGATGGTTCAAATTTAACATTATATATAGTAGCTGGCGTAATAATAGCTCATTTTTTAATTGGATTTATTTATTTAATTTATAAAATGACTAAGAAAAAGTAAGCTTTTGAATACTATTTTAAAGTTAATATTTACATTTGCATCGAAATTTGGTTTTGTTCATTTCAAGTGAATAAATTAAAAGGGAATCAGGTGAGTTGATTTACGAATTAGTCCCGATAGCTATCGGGATTGGATTTACGATTGTTGAAATCGTAATTCGTCATTCGTAATTCAACAATTCCTGGACTGTTCCCGCAACTGTAAGCTACAAAGCTTCATGTTATACTTCAAGTCACTTAAGAGCAATCTTTGGGAAGACGAACATGAAGACGCAAGTCAGGAGACCTGCCTTTTTTCAAAACAAATAAGTTAAACTTTCGGGATAAAGGTTTTTGTATGATAATCCATGCGATTCTCCGAGTAATTATTCATTAAAATGAACAAAAAAACAAATGTTTTTGGTGTACTGTGCTTAGGTATATCATTATGTGGCTTTGCGCAACAGCTCCCGATAGCTATCGGGATCGATTCAACAAAAGTGGAACAACTTGATGAAGTAGTTGTTTCCGATTCACGTTTTCAATTGAAACGTGAAAATTCAGGTAAAACGGTTATTAAAATTTCAAAAGCTGAAATTGAAAATAATCAAGGAAGAAACATTTCAGACTTAATTAATGCCAAAAGTGGTATAGAAATTAATGGGACACGAAGTGTTGAAGGTATTAATTTAGGGTATTTTGTTAGAGGTGGTAACAATAGGCAGGTTTTGGTGCTTATTGATGGCGTTCAAGTGAACGATCCGTCGCTCGTTTCCAATGAATTTGATTTACGTTTGGTAGATTTGAACACCGTAGAATCCATCGAGATTATTAAAGGGGCGGCCAGTACCTTATATGGTAATTCTGCTGCCACGGCTGTCATTAATATTACGACCAAAAAAAGCTATGGAAAACCAATTTCCGCTAGTTTTTTATCGGTTATAGGGACAAACCAATCGGCAGATGACCAGAATTATAACGGTTCCAGTTTTAACAACAATGTGTCCGTAAATGGAAATCTTGATAAGTTTAACTATTTAGCAAGTTTTGCAAATAGGTATGTGGATGGTTTATCCGCTGCAAAATCTGAGAATGCAGAAAAAGACCCATTTTCAAGATTCAATACCAATCTAAAATTAGGTTATACTTTTAGTGATGCTTTTGAATTATCCACTTTTGCAAGTTATGATAAGTTAAAAACTGATACAGATGGCTTTCCACCACCAAACTATACCATCGCAGATACAGACGATGCTTATAAAAATGAACAAAAAAGGATTGGGATTTCACCTAAATTCACCTATGCAAACGGAAGTTTTCAGGTGAATGCTGCTTATACAGAAATAAATAGAGAAAGTATTTCAGATTTTGTTACAAGTTATGAAGCGAAGAGTTATGTGGTGGATGCGTTTAATAAGTACGTTTTTGACGATACCTTTTATACCATTGTTGGATTTAATTATGCCGATTACAACACATTGTTTGATCAAGAACGGTCATATACAACGTCCGATCCTTATGTAAATGCTGTTTATGTATCAGATTTCGGATTGAATTTGAATGCTGGAGCCAGATTGAATAATCATAGTGAATATGGTTCCCATTTTGTTTATAATTTTAATCCATCTTATACTGTTGCGGTGAATTCTGGATATGTTAAGATTCTGGGTTCGTACGCCACATCGTTTATAGCACCTAATTTATCACAGTTATTTGGGTTTTTTGGAGCCAATCCTGATTTAGAGCCAGAAGAAAACAGGACGATTGAAGGTGGTTTGGAATTTTCAAATAGAAAAGGGTTTCGTTTGAACGGCCTTTATTTTAACCGACAAGAAGACAACACCATTATTTATACAACCGGTTACGAAAATGCCACTGAAAGCGCCACGGTACATGGTGTGGAAGTTGAAGCTACGATTAATTTAATTAAGGATTTAACGGTTTCTACAAACTATACATTTACGGAATTGCAAGAAGGTTTACGTTTGCGTTTGCCCAAACATAAAGTGAATGCCAATTTGGGTTATAATTTTTCTGAAAGCACGTATACATCGTTGACCTATCAATTTGTTGGAAACAGAACGGATACCGATTTCTCAACCTATCAAAATGTGGAATTAAAATCGTTTTCTTTAATTGATTTATATTTTAGCCAAAAACTAATAGAAAATAAATTAAAACTTTTTGCCACAGTAACCAATCTGTTTAATGAAGATTACACGGAAATCATTGGATATACAACCAAAGGTAGAAATGTCAGTTTGGGAATGAATTTGAATTTTTAATTTCATTAAGAGGCGGCTGGCTGAAAAGTTTTTTTCAAGGAATTAAATCACAGTACCAAACACCATATGGCTCACTTTTACAAATGGAGTCACTGGTGTTTGGATTTTTATATTCACGATATACTTTTTCGCCTAAGGTAAACGGGATTGGGTTTTTGAAAATAGGCCCATCAAAACAAAAGGTGTGAAATTCACCATTTTCGCCACAAGGATCAACACCATCGGGTAAATTATCAATAAAGTTTCTGTCTATAACGGTTCCAACAAAATCTTCATTAAAATATTTTGAATTGGCACAGACAATAACTGTTTTGAAACCTAAATCTAAAAATTCGTTCATTAATTCTTTAGTGTCTCGTTTCCAAATAGGAAATACCGCTTTTAAATTCTGTTTGGCTAATTGCGTTTCTCTATAAGTTCTTAAATCCTCTAAAAAAATATCGCCAAAAGCACTATGTGTAAAACCTTCGGTTTTTAATCTCGATACAGTTTCTATCATTTTTTGTTCGTAAACTTCCATACTAGGCATTTCAGGTAATTCTATTAAACTGGCTTTAATATTAAGTGCGTTGGTTTGGGCTACTAAAAGTTCCTTTCTAAGCCCATGCATAGATACACGATTGTAATGGCTGTTTACGGTTGTAATTAATTCATCAACAGCATAACGGTTGTCCTTTAGCAAATAGAAAAGCGCTAGTGCTGAGTCTTTACCCGAACTCCAATTGAAATAGGTTTTAATTTTCGGGGCTAACAATTAATTTGAGATATTAAATGGAAGTTTTTTATCAACATACATCTCATTATGGAATGGTTTAAAGCTATTACTATCTTTAAACAATGTTAAAGAGGCTTCCTTTTCAGATTTTATTGGAGCTAATTTTGCAGTCGGACTCTGAATGTCTGCCAAAGCAGCAGCCAATAATGTTTCATTTTCATCACCAATAATACCTAAGTCTAAATAACTTTCAGAGAGTTCAACATCTGGGGTTAAACCATCAAAATAATCTGTTCTTCCAACTTTATTCAACGATTTAAAAATTAATGGTTGCATGGCATAACTATGGCTTGGGTTGGCACCTTGACGAGAAAAATCAGGGGAATCATAAAGTGTCGTAGAGGCTTGATATTTACCAGCTGTATTTTCACCAATATGGATCACATTAATATAAGGGTCTAAGGCATTTATAACCAATTCACTAGCAGATGCCGATGATTCCAAAGCAATCACATATACTTTTTGAAGATTTAAACTGTTTAGAGCGGCTCCATCATCGTTGTTTACAAACCTGCTTATTAATAATTCTGGATCTTCATTTTCAAAAGCGGCCTGAAATTCACTGTTCCATTGTTCTGTAATAAAAATTTCGCCATTAAATTGCCCTGTTATCATGCTTGATAATAATATAGCTGAGTTTACCGAGCCTCCAGAGTTATACCTTAAATCCAATACAAGATGTTGTACATTACTTGATTTAAAAGTCGCAAAGGCATTGTTGAGCTGCTCATCAAAATTTGCAGTGAAACCATTATACATTAAGTAGCCCACGTTTTGTCCTCCAACATTAAAAATGTTTGTTGTAAAAATGGGATTTTCAGTATACTGAACTTTGGCAAGACTAATGCTTTCATTTCTAGAAACTATCGTATCGTCTGTTGTGGTAGAAGTGCCATTATCATTATAATTAGCTAAATTTAAAGCATATGCGTTAGAACCCAGTAAGCTGATATAGTTATCGATTGTTAATGGATTACCATCAATGCCACTAAAAACATCGCCCCTTATTAAACCACTGGCGCTGGCACTACTATTTGGCAAAACCATGGTTACAATACCTATTAATTGCGTGTTGCTGTTTGGCTGAAGAAATAATTTAAATTCCATACCATTGCTTGTGGTAACGCCTGCTAACTGCTGTTCTAAAGCGATGTAATCATCTACAATCCAACTGAATCTGTCAACGGTTTCCCTCTGGTAAATCAGACTTTCAAATAAATCTTCAGGACTTGAAAAACCGTTTAAATAATTGGCATAAGCTTCATCACTATTGAAGGCGTCATTTGCTAGATTCGGAACATTATCTTTGTATAGATACACTAAGTTCATGCCTTTCCAAACAAAATCATTTATAGAACTTCCTGTGATTTGGTTATCATCTTTATCTTCAAAACAGCTAATGTTTAAAAAAGCAATGACTATTAATAGAATTAGGGGCGTTTTAATTTTCATAAGTGGTTTTTAAAATGCTTTTATTTGATTTGTTTAAAATCGACTATTAACCCAGAACCACGAGTATTGAAATCTTTACTGCTAGCAACTGGTTCAACTTTCACTCCAGGTTTGTTGGCTTTATCTAAATCAAACTTGGTGGTTGTTCCTGTAATTAATTCTAGAGCTTTCGCTAAAAAAGGCTCATTGGCATCACCTAAGGTACCAAGATTTAATAAATTTTCACCTTCTACTGTACCCGCTGAAGTATTATAAGTAATTAAATAATCTGGAACAAGTCCATCGTAATAGTCTGAAACACCATTTACATTTGTAGCTTTAATAACTAATGGCTGCATGGCATATTTATGGTTAGGGTTAGCACCCGTTTTTTCAAAATTTGGAGAATCATATAAAGTTACAGATCCATGGAATTTTCCAGTAGTGTTGGTTCCAATCTGTATAACATCAATATATGGATTTAAGCCATTAATCATCAATTCGCTTGAAGATGCTGTTTCGTCTGTAGTTAAAATATAAACTTTATTTAAATTCAAACTGTTAATTGGAGTGCCATCAGAAAGTTCATTTACAAAAGGGTTTACTAATATTTCAGGAGCATTAGCTTCAAAATAAGCTTGGTATTTTGAATTCCACTGCTCTTTATAAAAAATTTCTCCTTCAAATTGACCAGTAATCATACTTGCCAAGTCAACAGCAATATATCCATTGCCTCCTAGATTGTACCTCAAGTCTAAAACCAATTCGTCAATACCTTCAGCTTTAAATTGACTAAACACATTGTTTAACTCTAACTCGAAATTAACAAGGAATTGATTATACATAAGATATCCAACTTTTATGCCACCAACATCAATGACTTTGTTTACTAAAATAGGACTTTCCGTAAAATTGGTTTTAGTAAGCTCTACTACTTTACCATTTAATGCAATGGCATTGTTGGTAATATTTGCCATACCAAGAGTATAGGTGTTATTTGCTCCAAATAGCAAATTAGCATAGTTGTTAACGTTTAATTGTTGACCATTTACCGTTAAAAAAAAATCACCTCTATGTATATCTTTTCCTGAAGCATCAGAATTATTAGCTAAATATCTAACATAACCAAAAACATCATCAGAACCAGAAAGTCTTACTAAACCAAAATCCAAGCCATTAGAATTAGAATTTCCTTGAAAAAAGTTTTCTAGAGCAACATAATCGTCTTCTATCCAGCTGAATCTATCTATGACATCTTTTTGGTATAATAAATCATCAAATAAAGATTCAGGCGTGTTATAATCGTTTAAAAATGTAAAATAATTTTTTACAATATCTTGAGATAATTCATCTGATTTGCCATAATTGTTATAGAACGTAACATAATCTGAGTTTGAGAAAAATTTGGTGTCAGATAAATTTGGGACATCTTCCTGCCATAAATAAATTTCGTTTAAACCCCTCCAAATAAAGTCGTTTATTTCGCTGTTTAATGTTACGGGTTCAACTACAATAGGATCTGCAGTAGTTGTAGGCTCATCATTTTTACTACAATTAAATAAGGCTAATGCCGTAAAGGATAGAAGTAAAAGGCGGCTTGATTTGAGGATTATATTGATTTTTTTCATAACATTTTTATAGCTTGGTCTTATAAACTGTAAATTAGCTTACATTATTATGTAAATATAAATATTTTGTAACAAAATAGATGGTCGTTCGTCGTAATCTCAAATAACCATAACTAAGTTATTTTTAAAACTAATCAAACCGAAGTAATGACTCAAAAAGAGTTTTTAAATATTGTGATGCCATTTAAGGATAAAGTGTTTCGTTTAGCAAAGCGATTACTTATATCTACTGAGGAAGCAGAAGATGCCACACAAGAGATTTTGTTGAAATTATGGAGTAATAAAGAAAAGATTGAGGAGTACAAGAATGTGGAAGCTTTTTCAATGACGATGACTAAAAATTTTTGTTTTGATAAGTTGAAATCCAAACAATCACAAAATTTAAAAATTGTACATAGCAATTATGAAGATAATAGCACATCATTACAAAAGCAGGTTGAATTAAATGATAGTGTTAATTGGGTATCAAGAATTATAGAAGAATTACCAGAGCAACAAAAAATGGTCATTCAACTAAGGGATATAGAAGAATACGATTTTGATGAGATTGCCCAAATGCTGGATATGAATAACACAGCAGTACGCGTCACCTTATCTAGAGCTAGGAAAACAATAAGAGAAAAATTAACTAATACACACAGTTATGGTATTAAATAATATAGAAGAATTACTTGAAAAGTATGAAAACGGAGAAACATCCCTAAAAGAAGAGCAAGAGTTAAAAAACTACTTTTCGCAAGAAACCGTCGCGCCCCATTTAGAGATATATAAACCAATGTTTGCGTATTTTTTGGTAAACCAACAAGAGCAATTTACTAAGGACGTTCCATTAATCCCGATAGCTATCGAGACTAAAAAAGTATTTAACTATAAATGGATTTCTGTTGCGGCGGTAGCGGTTCTTATGTTGGGAGTGTACTTAAAATCGACTATTAATAATGATTTAGGTACTATTCAAGACCCAGAACTAGCTTTCAACGAGGTATCAAAATCGTTGGAAATGATTTCTAAAAATTTCAATAAAGGAACTTCTACAATTAGCTACCTTGAAGAATATGATAAAGGGGCTTCAACATTAGGATATCTTAATGAAATTGAAAAGGGAACAAGTATAATTTTTAAAAAAAATCAATAAAAAACGAACACACAAATAATGAATAATTTAAAAACAACGCTCATGAAAAAAATAATAACAGTAGTAGTAATGGCAATCATGTTATTGCCAATATCAGCAATGGCTCAGGATATTTTTGATAAATATAATGGTAATTCAGACGTCACATTTGTGTCCATTCAACCTAAAATGTTTCAAATGATAGCGAAAATGGGTATTAATGTTGATGACGCTGAAGCTAAAGCTTATATGGATATGGTAAAAAGCATCACCAGTTTTAAAACCATAGTGACCGATAACAAAACGATTTCAGCCGATATCTCAAAATGGGTTAAATCGCGTTCAAGTTCTTTAGAAGAATTAATGCAGGTTAAAGACAATGGTGCCGAGGTGAAATTCTATATAAAGGAGGGTAAAGATTCAGACCACGTTAAAGAACTGTTGATTTTTGTAAACGGTATTGATAAAGTTATGCAAAGCAATGGTGTTGATATTAATGGTCAACAACGAAAAATTGAAACCGTTGTGGTATCGCTTACGGGTGACATCGATTTAAACGAAATATCTAGACTTACAGATAAAATGAATATTCCTGGAGGTCAGCATTTAGAGAAAAAGAAATAATATAGTCATGCATCAATCCATCAAATATATAGTAATAACCATTATTGCAGCTTTCTTTTTAGTTGGCTGTAATGATGGTTTAACAATGCAACGTTATTTTGTAGAGCATCAAGAAACTAATAATTTTTTGGCACAAGATGTGCCAATATCTATGTTGAATATTGACGAATCTAAATTAACAGCAGAACAAAGAGAAGCTTACAATTCGGTAAAACGATTGAATTTTTTAGGTTATAAAATAGACTCAACAAATGTTGATGTGTTTAATTCGGAATTAGCAAAAGTTATAACCATTTTAAATGACGAAAAATACAATGAACTAATCGATTTCAGTTATGAAGGAGCTAAAATAGCAGTGAAGTATGTTGGAGATGATTATGAAGCTGATGAATTTATCATCTTTGGAAGCTCAAAAGATATGGGTTTTGGTATTGTACGCGTTTTGGGGGAGGATATGAGTCCAGAGAAAATGATGACATTGGGACAATTATTTGAAAGTTCAAATGTTGATACGTCGCAATTTAAAGACCTGATGACTTTTTTTAAATAAAGATTATTAAATAATTTAAAAAACTAGGGCTTTCCAGTTTTGGAAAGCCCTAGTTTTTTATTCAGCAGGTTCTTCATCACTTTCTTCTTTTGGATGTTTCCAAAAAAAGAGATTAATAACAATCGCTAAAAAGATAATGGTAAGCAGAGTTAACACAACAAAATTCCCAAGAATACTAAGTATTCCTGCTACAAAAATACCCATCGCCATCAGGCCACAAAGTAGTAATGACTGTTTGTCTGTTAACATGTTTTATATTCTAAATCCCAGTATAATTACTAGGTGTTATACGTTTTAATTCTTCTTTTATTGTATTGGAAACCTCCAAGGTATCAATAAAATTTGAAATAGAATCTTGATTTATTCGTTCGTTCGTTCTGGTCAATCCTTTTAACGCTTCATAAGGGTTTGCAAAACCTTCCCGACGTAAAATAGTTTGGATAGCTTCTGCTACAACGGCCCAATTATTATTTAAGTCATCAGCAAATTTGCTTTCGTTCAATAATAATTTATTCAATCCCTTTAAAGTAGATTTAAATCCAATTAACGTATGTCCAAATGGGACACCCACATTTCGCAATACAGTACTATCGGTTAAATCGCGTTGTAATCTAGACACAGGAAGTTTAGCTGATAAATGTTCAAAAACAGCATTGGCAATGCCTAAATTACCTTCACTGTTTTCAAAATCAATAGGGTTTACTTTATGTGGCATGGCAGAACTACCTATTTCACCAGCCTTGATTTTTTGTTTAAAATAATCCATGGACACATACGTCCATATATCTTTATTTAAATCTATTAAAATGGTGTTGATGCGTTTTAAATTGTCAAATAAAGCTGCCATGTGGTCGTAATGCTCAATTTGTGTCGTTGGAAAGGAATGGTGTAAACCTAAAGTGTCTTGAACAAATTTACATCCAAAAGCTTGCCAATCCATATTTGGAAAAGCAACATGATGCGCATTAAAATTACCCGTAGCACCACCAAATTTAGCAGCATGTGGAATGTGTTGTAATAAATTGAACTGTTGTTCTAATCGCGCCACAAAAACGGCTATTTCCTTACCTAATCGGGTTGGAGATGCTGGTTGTCCGTGAGTCCTCGCCAACATGGAAATAGCAGCCCAATCGTCGCTTAACGTTTTAAGTTTGTTTACAACTTTTAAATATTCTGGAATATATACGTTGTTCACCGCTTCTTTAATACTTAAAGGAATGGCTGTATTGTTTATATCTTGTGATGTTAAGCCAAAATGAATGAATTCCTTAAAGGAAGACAGCCCCAATGCATCAAATTTTTCTTTAATAAAATATTCAACCGCTTTAACATCATGGTTTGTAACGCTTTCAATCTCTTTTATAGCTAGAGCATCTTCAGTTGAAAAGTTTTTATAAATACCTCTTAAATTTTCAAATACACTAGAATCAACGTTTTTCAGTTGAGGTAAGGGGATTTCACAAAGCGCAATAAAATATTCTATTTCTACTAAAACACGATATTTTATTAAAGCTTCTTCCGAAAAATAAGGCGCTAATTCGTTAACTTTATTTCTATATCTTCCATCAATGGGTGAGATGGCGTTTAGTTGTGATAATGACATATTTGGTTGTTTTTTACAATTTGCAAAGATACGGTTTTGATTTACGATTTCCGACTTACCATTTATGATTTTTTATTTTTCAAATCTATGAATTAGGTATTTTTTTTCATTCTATGAAGAATATGTTTGGCTCTGGATTTATATGCCGCACTTTGGGTTTGAAAATCCTGCTCTAAAATGTGTTTTAAATCGGTATGTATCCAAGCATTATTTTGTCCGAAAAGAAACAGCGTTTCCATAGCAAATACTTTGGTTGCGACTTTATGTTTGTTAATCATCCAATCAAAACAGGTTTCTACAATGCGTTCTTTATGTTCTGGAGAAAGCAATCTTTTAAAAGTGTTATTTTCTTTGGAATAATAAGCTTTTGCCATGAATTGACACACTTTTGAGACCGGACGAATTGCAGATTCTAAATGTACTTTATGAATGTTTTTAGTGAAGGTATCCAAATGCGGAATGAGCGCATAAATATAATCTTCACAAACAAATTCAAAAACCCAAGCAGCATGGCAAGACTTTTTATCATCTACGTTAAATAAAATCTCAATGAGATAAGGAAACAACTTCATATCATTTTTAACAAGTTGCGCACAGTTTAGCCGGCTGTCTCGCAATGCGCTTATTTTTGTCAATTCATTATAAAATTCTTCTTTAGTCATCGATTTATTTTACTATTTTTAAACTTTAAATATAAATAATCATGAAGATATTAAAAAAGATACTTATTGCTTTACTTGTACTATTTGTTATTGCCCAGTTTTTTGGACCAGAAAAAAATGAAGGTGATATGGCTTCTATGGATGCCTTTTATGCAGAGACCAACCCACCTGCCGAAGTGAAACGTATTTTAGAAGTTAGTTGTATCGACTGTCATAGCGATGTTACTATATACCCTTGGTATAATAATATTACTCCCGTAAATTATTGGTTGGCAGATCACGTAAACGATGGAAAAAAGCATTTTAATATCTCAAAATGGGAGGGAACTTCAACAAAACGTAAAGACCATAAGTTCGAAGAGCTTATTGAAATGATCGAGAAAAAAGAGATGCCTTTAGATTCTTATACATGGACACATACAGATGCAAAACTTACAGAGGCACAAATGACATCTGTTATAGATTGGGCTAAACAGGTTCGTTTAAAATACAGCTTGGAACCTCAACCTGAATAATGTTTTTATAAGCATAGGCTCTACCTTATAATTGGAGTTTCAATTTATATAATAAAATACCCAGTATTAGTGGCATCAAAAAAGCTCTTGATAATTGGTTTTGTTTGGCCAGAACCCAAAAGCTCTGCGGCAGGTAGCAGAATGATGCAACTTATTGACATATTTCAATCCCAAAACTACCAAATTACATTTGCTAGTGCATGTGCTAAAACTGATAATGCATTCAATCTTCAAACCCTTGGAATAAAACAAGTTCCAATAGAACTAAACAACTCTAGTTTTGATGGGTTCGTAAAAAAGTTACATCCAGATGTTGTGGTTTTCGATAGATTTATGACCGAAGAACAATTTGGTTGGCGAGTTACTGAGCAATGCCCAGATGCTCTGCGGGTTTTAGATACCGAAGATTTGCATTGTTTAAGGAAAGGCAGGGAAGAAGCACTAAAGAATAAGGTTCTGTTTGATAAATTTTATTTATTTAATGATACCGCAAAACGGGAAATAGCAAGTATTTATAGATGTGATGTTACACTTGTTATTTCAGAGGAAGAAATAGAAATATTAAAAAACCAATTCAAAGTCAATTCACATCTTTTGTATTATTTGCCATTTTTAACCGAGACAGTCGCTATGGAAACCAAGCGCAATCTGCCAAAGTTTAACGAAAGGGAGCACTTTATTTCTATTGGTAATTTTTTGCATGCGCCTAATTATGATGCTGTTTTGTTTTTAAAAGAACACATTTGGCCTTTAATTAGAAAAAGATTACCCAAAATAGAAGTTCATATTTATGGCGCGTATGCTTCAGATAAAGTACTTAAACTTAATAATATAAAGGACGGGTTTATTATTAAAGGGTTTGTTGATGATTTGGAAACCGTTATGCAGCACGCAAAAGTGTGTTTAGCACCATTACGTTTTGGTGCTGGATTGAAAGGCAAGCTTATTGATGCCATGTTAAATGGAACGCCGTGCGTGATGACCACAATTGCTGCTGAAGGTATGTTTGGAAATTTTGAGCCTAACGGGTTTATAGCCGATGATACTGAAGAATTTGCAAATAAAGCCATCGAATTATATACAGGCAAAATTTTTTGGAGAGGTAACCAAAAAAATGGCTTTCAGATTATGAATGCCCGCTTTGATAAGCAACTGTTTGTTTTAGATTTTATATTTAAGTTAACCTCGATACAAAACAATCTTCAAATACATCGTTTGGATAATTTTACAGGTCAAATGTTACAACATCAAACCATGCAAAGCACGAAATATATGAGTAAATGGATTGAGGAAAAGAACAAATGATCAATTGGTGTAATTTTTTTAAAATGATTGAATAGCAGGTCAAAAAACAAGTATTTAGCTTTATTTTTAGAAGAAAATACACTAAATTAGTAGGTTGCCAAAACAATGGTTAATGTTATGTCTACAGCGTTTTTGTACCACCAAAAATGTTCAATAAAAATGAATTTTACTTATTCCATGAGTTAAAAATTGGCAATCAACTAAAAAACTAAACTAATTAATCATGAAAAAAACAGCATTTAAAGTGGTCATTCCACTGATGTTACTTGCCTGCATTAGCATGTCCTGTAAAAAGGAGCCCACCGATTCCACAAGCCCCGAAAAAACAGAAGCATTTACCATTCAGATAACAGATAGTCCTCAAACGTTTTGTAACCCACTTAACGTTGTTGTGGGGTCAGAAAGAGCCCGACGGGGCGGTGAACCTGTTGTTCTTATTTACGAAGACGATTACTATCTTTTTGTTACTGGTAGTAGGGGCTATTGGTATTCAGGTAATATGAGGGATTGGACGTATGTGGATGCCCCTAATTTTCCTGGTGGTGTGGTATCTGTTGTCGATATTGATGGAACATTATATGCCTGTGCCATGAACCAAAAAGACGTGTTCTCTTCTAGTGATCCAAAAAGTGGTGTATGGGCAAAGGCCGGTACTTTTGATAGTGACAGATATGGAGATGCCAATATGTATTTAGATGATGATGGCAAGTTATATATGTATTACGGATGGTCTCAAATAATGCCCTTCATGGTGGTTGAACTGGATTCTAAGACCTTCAAGGAAATAGGTGAACCAAAAATTTGTTTCTTTGGTAATTATGAAGAGCATGGTTTTGAGCGCAGAAGAAAAGATGATGTTATATTCCCATTTTTTGATCATAGGGAGTATTATGCTGAGGAATATCCATGGATAGAAGGCCCATGGGTAACAAAACACAAGGGTAAATATTATTTGCAATATGCAGCTATTGGTCTAGAATTTTTATCCTATTCTCACGGCGTTTATGTTTCGGACAATCCTATGGGGCCGTTTGAATATTCACCACACAATCCGCTCACATTCAAAACCACAGGTTTTGCACCAGGGGCAGGGCATGGTAGCACATTCAAAGATAAAAACGGACAATTGTGGACTATTTGTATGATTCCATCTTATTATGGTGGAAGAGGAGGCTCTGAGATAGCCTTATTTCCTACGGATGTGGATGCTGAAGGCATCATGTATTCCAATACCGCTTTTGGCGATTATCCTCAATATTATCCTGGGATAAAGAGAGATGCAGTCGATAATAATTTCACCAATTGGATGCTTTTATCACACAAGAAATATGTAGAAGTGTCTTCTACATTAGATGGCTATAAACCTGCCAACGCCGTTGATGAAAATTTTATGACCTTTTGGTGTGCAGAAACAGGAAATCCGGGCGAATATATGACAGTAGATCTTGGAAAAGAATGTCAAATCCATGCTTTGCAGGTCAATTGGGACCGACATGATACAAATGTGCAAATAGGAAGAGGTTTTGGGCCTGCGGCCCATCTAGAGCGCTACCAGTCTTATACCATTGAGGTTTCTAACGATAATAATACTTGGTCGAAGATTGTTGATAAGAGCAATAACACACAAGATTTACGACACGATTACATCGAACTGGCAGAACCAACTAATGCGCGGTATGTAAAATTAACCAATGTGTTTACCCATGATGAAGGAAAATTTGCTGTGAAAGATTTACGGATTTTTGGTAATCCTGATGTCGCCAAATATACCATAGTTGAAGATGTAATGGTTGTTAGAAATCCTGATGATACCCGCGATGCCACAATTACATGGCAACCTGTAGCTGGAGCAGATGGCTACGTGGTTCGATATGGTATAGAACCCAATAAGCTTTATAATAATTATATGGTTTATAATGGGTATTCAACAACGATACATAGTTTAAACAAGAGCGAAAAATATGTTTTTGAAGTGGAGGCATTTGATAGTGGAACAGATTATTACAAGGAAAGAACGCAAAACACCATGGGAACAGGTGCAGAAATTGAACTTTCCAGCGGTATTAGTATTGGATATAGGGGTGGCACTTTGATTGAACGGAAAATGACTTATGAAGGCATTAATGAATATGTTTTTGATAGCATCACACCTGGTATTTATACATTTAAGCATACGTTTGGTCCTGTGCTTTGGAGTGGTGAGCTGACTAAAGCTGAACTCATTGGCTCTGGAGATCAACCAACAATAAGCGTTAAATTGACCGAACTCGGTACAGGTATGGAGGTTAAAGGCGACATGAACTTTAAAGTAATTCCAGGAAAGGAAACCGGAAAAATAGTCATTACGTTTGATTATAATGAAGAAAAATAGAGCTTAGCCAATACTCTATTATGAACAGAAGGGTTGTTTTTCAACCCTTCTGTTATTATGTCTAAAGTTTTAGAAACCTTTCTCTATAATTGGTAATATTCAATATAGATTATAGAAAATTATCATTAGTATCTAATCACAGTCTGATAATCTCACAAATCTAATATTCTAACAAGTCTAAAAATTTAAGAAGTCCAAGTAATCTAAGAAGTCTAGAAATCTAAGCTTCCACTTCACTTTTTTTAATTTTCCTGTAAGTATAGGTATTGAAAATGTTACGCTTGGCAAAACGTGTTAATGTACCAGATTGGTAAAACTTAGTAAATAAGGCTTTGTTAACACCGAAAAATTCATAAGTATTGCCATCTAAAAAGGTTAATTCTAAAACCATGCCTTTATGTTGCCAGTCTATTATTGCAGAGTTAATGGTTTCATTATATTCATCTAAATTAGCAGCTTTGGTTTCTGGGGCAATACTTACTAAAAAGTGATACCCATCAATGATTTGTCTACTCATTAATTCTGCTTCAACAGCTTTTTCATCACCTTTTTGAAACTTATCAGGATGCCATTCTTTCACTAAATTTCTGTAAGTAGATTTTAGTTCTTTAAGGTCGATGTCCTTTTCAATATTAAACAATTTCTTGTACTCGCCAATACGTTTCATGTGGTCGTTTTTTTAAAATAAGGCGCGAAGATAGTCTTTTTTTGAGATGTAAGACGCTAGACTAGAGATAAAAGAATAAATATCTCCCCAAGATTGTAGTCTAAAAGTCTAAAAGCAAAGCGGTCTAAAGTTTAGTTTTTTTGTCACGAATTGCACAAATTATAACAGATGATTAAGATCACTTATTTTAAAATTAGTGAGAATCAGTGGAATTAGTGGCTTTAGTCTAAAATCTAAAAGCGTAGCGGTCTATAATCTAACATCTTTTCATAGATTTGCAACTTCAAAAAATATACGATGATTTCAGTTGATAATTTAGCAGTAGAGTTTGGCGGAAGTGCCTTATTTAGTGAGGTGTCTTTTACCATAAACGAGAATGATAAAATTGCCCTTATGGGTAAAAATGGCGCAGGAAAATCTACGATGATGAAAATTATTGCTGGTGAACAAAAAGCCAGTCGGGGTGGTGTTCGCTATCCAAAGGATGTTATTATTGCTTACCTGCCTCAACATTTATTGACCGAAGATGATTGCACTGTTTTTGAAGAAGCTTCCAAAGCTTTTACCCATATTTTTAAGATGCGTGACGAGATGGAACGCCTAAATAAAGAATTGGAAACTAGAACGGATTATGATTCTGATGCCTATATGAAAATCATCCAGCAAGTATCTGATGTAGGTGAAAAATTCTATGCTCTAGAAGATGTAAATTATGATGCCGAAGTTGAAAAAGCTTTACGTGGTTTGGGTTTTAAACGCGAAGATTTTTCACGCCTAACCAGTGAGTTTAGTGGTGGTTACCGTATGCGTATTGAGTTGGCAAAGATATTATTGCAAAAACCCGATTTAATCCTGTTGGATGAGCCAACAAATCACATCGATATAGAATCGGTTATTTGGTTAGAAGATTTTTTACTAAATAAGGCCAAAGCTGTTATGGTAATTTCACACGATAAAGCCTTCATTGATAATATTACCAATAGAACCATTGAGGTCACTATGGGGCGTATTTACGACTATAAAGCCAATTATTCGCATTATATACAGTTGCGGGAAGATAGGCGCACCCACCAAATTAAAGCATATAACGAACAACAAAAATTTATAGCGGACAATATGGCTTTTATTGAACGTTTTAAGGGCACATATTCTAAAACCAATCAAGTTAGTTCGCGTGAGCGTATGTTGGAAAAACTGGAAATCATAGAAATTGATGAAGTTGATACGTCTGCTTTAAAATTACGATTTCCCCCAGCACCACGTTCAGGGGATTATCCAGTGACTGTTAAAGATTTATCAAAATCGTACGATGGCCATGTGGTGTTTAAAAATGCCAATATGTCTATTTCCCGCGGCGAAAAAGTGTCGTTTGTTGGTAGGAATGGCGAAGGAAAATCTACCATGATCAAAGCCATCATGGGCGAGATTGATTTTGAAGGCAAATGTGCGTTGGGACATAATGTGAAAGTGGGTTATTTTGCACAAAATCAAGCGTCTTTATTGGATGAAAACTTAACTATTTTCCAAACCGTTGATGAAGTTGCCGAAGGCGATATCCGTACCCAAATAAAAACCATTTTAGGAGGTTTTATGTTTAGAGGGGACGATATAGATAAAAAAGTCAGTGTCCTTTCTGGTGGGGAAAAAACCCGATTGGCGATGGTGAAGCTCCTTTTAGAACCTGTTAATTTGCTGATTCTGGATGAGCCGACCAATCACTTGGATTTAAAATCGAAAGATGTTTTAAAAGAAGCCTTAAAAAACTTTGAAGGCACACTTATATTAGTGTCGCACGACCGTGATTTTCTTCAAGGCTTGTCACAAAAAGTATTTGAGTTTAAAGACCAACGTGTTATTGAGCATTTTGAAACCATTGACGACTTTTTAGTAAGAAACCGTATCGAGAATTTGAAACAGATTGATTTGAAGAAATAATTTTTTGATTTGGTACCAAACACAGTTAAAACTATGCGCTTTTAGTGCATTTCCCTATACGCATTAGTTGTTATTGTTTTGGTATTCGTGAAACATTTTGCGGTTTCAGATTCTAAAAACTTAACCACGAATTACACAAATTTTCACAAATTAATTCGAGCTAATTTGTGTCATTCGTGGCAAATGAATTAAGTTCCATAATCTGGCGACCTTTAGTTTGTAAAACAAAATCTATGGACTTCAAGTTCATAGTAATTTATTTCCCGTTTTCAAACTCTACTACTGTTATCACTTGCTTTAAAGGGAATACCGAAGGACCAAATTGATTAAACATAGGTACATCGGCAGCATCTCGTCCATATCCCACAGATACATAGCCTCCCTTATGTTCGGTTTGTGTCGCATCAAAAATATACCATCGTCCACCTACATAGGCTTCAAACCAAGCATGCATATCCATCGGTTGTAAATTATGCAAATAACCCACAACCAAACGTGCTGGGATGCTTAAACTACGGCACAAGGCAATACCTAAATGGGCTAAATCCCGGCATACACCACTTTGTCTATAATTAACCTCTATGGCCGAAATTGCAAAGTCACTACTGCCAGGAATATAACTTATGGTATCTCGTAACCAAGATTCTATGGCAGCTACTTGATCGTAGCCAGGTAATTGGTTGGTTGTAATGCTATTGGCCAAATCACTGAAACGATCAGACTCACAATAGCGGCTGGGTAATAAATAATTTAACATAGCATCAGGCAAATTCTGAATGTCTATAAAAGGAGCACCAGGATCCACATCAATAAACTCAGCTGTTTTTACATCGGCTTCGGTATACACTTTAAACTGTCCTGCAGGAGCTAAAACCCGTTGACATAAATTACCAAAAGTATCCGTATATTCATAGGCTTGTAGATTGGGTTCTATTTTGTAAATTTCTCGAGCTACCCATTGCTGAGCTCCGCTTCTTGGGCGTAACATTAATATAAAAGGGGTAGGTATTTCAATATCGAATACCAATTCGCAACTTACTTTCAACCACATAAACTAAAGTGTCATAAAACCTGAGGGTTAGTAATAAAGGTTTTGCCAAAAGTAGCTGATTTTAATATGAATCATGTTAAATTTTGTTTATTAATTATCCTTCTAATTTGCTGTTGTGACAAAAAAGGGCCTATAAAATTATTAAATATGAGATTGGTTTTTTTTATTGATTTTTAGTATCAAAATAATCTTTAAATATGACATTTTTTAATTTTAGTAGATAAAACAAAAAGTTACTCGAACTTAAAGTCTATTTAATCGATTAGCTCTTTGATAACTAAATTATTTTCCTATTTTTAGCAATTCAACTTCTAAATAAGTATAAAACCTGATGAGTAAATTTGGTGTTTCAGTATTGCTTTTTTGCTTTATTTGCTTTCAATACGGTATATCCCAAGTAAATAATGAACCTCCAACTATTACTGCTGTGGGTGACCAATATTACTGCCCATTAACTCAATTGCAAATTGTAACAGATTTTAACATTGATGATGATGATGATGACAGTATAGAATCATTTAATATTCAAATTTCAACAGGATATATTAATGGGGTCGATAGGTTGTCTTTGATGGGGTCCCATCCCAATATTGTGGCTTCTTGGAATCCCAACGAAGGTAAATTAAGATTTACGGGTGTTGGCGGTGCCGAAATGCTTTATACAGATTTGATAGTGGCGGTAAATAATGTTGTTTACGAAAGTCTTAATGCAAATGTTTCTGGTGAAAAGTTTTTTTCTTTTACCATAGGCGATGCCAATTATTTACCATCTACAGGGCATTATTACGAATATGTGGCAGATTCAGGCATTTCATGGTCTGATGCAAGAACTGCTGCTGCCAATAGAACTTATTTTGGTCTGCAGGGCTATTTGGCAACCATATTAACAGCAGATGAAGCGCAGCTGTCTGGAGAACAAGCTGGTGGTGTGGGTTGGTTGGGAGGTACAGATGAAGAGACCGAAGGTGTTTGGAAATGGGTAACTGGCCCTCCTTCTGAAGCAGGAACTATTTTTTGGAATGGTGGTTCTAACGGTACTACACCAAATTATGCTAATTGGAATAATAACGAACCAAATAATTTAGGGAATGAAGATTATGTTCACGTAACTTTTAATGTAGGTACACCCGGTACCTGGAACGATTTGCCCATTATAGGTGGTGTTAATAGTTATTTTCCACAGGGCTATATTGTAGAGTATGGTGGGATGCCTGACGATCCTACAGTTGATATTGCTGCAAGTACAAAAATTACCATACCATCAATTACAGCTATTAATGGTGCTACTAGATGTGGTGCCGGTACTTTGACTCTAGAGGCTTCAGCTTCTTTAGGGACCGTACTATGGTATGAGACTGCAACTGGGGGAACATCAGTAGGAAACGGAAATACATTTGATACGCCTAATATAAATGCAACCACAACATATTATGCCATGGCTTCCTATAATGGCTGTTTGGAAGGTGCAAGAGTGCCAATCACTGCTAGAATCAACCCAATTCCTAGTATTACTTCCACAACAGATGGGCAAGTATGTGATAGTGGTACGGCCATTTTAAGGGCTACAAGTAATATGGGGTCTATAACTTGGTACGATTCGTTAACAGGAGGAGCTGAGGTTGGTACAGGAAATTCATTTACACCACCCGTGGTTACAAATACAACAACCTATTATGTGGATGCTACATTAAATGAGTGTACGACAGCTACTAGGTCTGCTGTCACAATAAATGTTCAAAAAACAGCACCTCCTACAGGAAATACAATGCAAACGTTTTGTGATATAGAGAATGCAACAGTAGGTAATTTAACGGCTGTGGGACCCAATATTTTATGGTATGATGTAGCGACTGGAGGCACACCATTGGATACT
Source organism: Confluentibacter flavum (assembly GCF_002843175.1). Taxonomy (GTDB): domain Bacteria; phylum Bacteroidota; class Bacteroidia; order Flavobacteriales; family Flavobacteriaceae; genus Confluentibacter; species Confluentibacter flavum. The sequence goes on along the minus strand of NZ_PJEO01000014.1, from coordinate 199,485 downwards.
TCCGAAGTGTTAACATCTCAAACCTATTATGCCACCCAAATGGAATCAGGTTGTGAAAGCAATACAAGATTGGCGGTAGATGTCATTATTTATGATACAGTAATTCCATTACAAAGTTCAGATATTCCAATTTTAAGAATTTGTGATACTGATATAGATGGCGATGACACAAATGGTTTTGCTGTGTTTGATTTAACATTACATGAAACTATTTTATTGAATGGAAGTGCTGTTTCCGATTTTCAAGTAAATTACTTTTTAGATGACGTTTATACCAATCAAATCCTAAATCCGAGCACTTTTGTAAATACGGTGCAAACCAATCAGATTATTTATGTGAGAATGAATAATAATCTAGATGCAACCTGTTATACCGATACGTCTTTTTCGATTCAAGTTGATGAACTGCCTGTTGTTCAACCATCAGTCATATTTAGAAATTGTGATGAAGATGGTACTCCAGATGGTTTTACCGATTTTAATTTAAATGAAGTCAATGATATCATCACAAATGGAAATTCTGCTAATTTAGAGTTTACATATTATCTTACTTCTTCTGAAGCAAATTTAAAAACTGGTGCTATTAATCCAGTACCATTTAACAATGCAACAGCAAATACCGTATATGCCCGAGTAGAAAATGCCAATGGATGCTACAGGGTTTCTACCATAAATTTAGAGGTTTCTACAACTTCATTGGATGATGATTATATGCAGGAATTAGATTCCTGTGATGACGACGCTATAATTGACGGATTGCATGAATTTGACTTAACAACAGCCTCGCAAGGCTTTATAGATGAATTTCCAACAGGTCAAAATTTAACTGTGCATTATTACAGAAATTTAAATGATGCTCAGTTAGAACTCAATGAAATTACAAACCAAACCAATTATTTAAGTGAAGATCCTTTTTCGCAAGTATTATATGTTAGGGTAGAAAGTGAAGATAATGGAGATTGTTTTGGCATAGGTCCGCATTTAACGTTGACGGTTCACCCGCGTCCAGAATTTGAGGTAGAACAGTCCGAAGTCTATTGTTTTGATAATAGTCCCATAACCTTATCCACATTTAATCCACAAGGATCTTATACTTATGTGTGGACCGATGCTAATGGTATCATTGTTGGAGATATGCCAACGGTTACGTTAAGTGAGCCTGGAACCTATACCGTTATTGCCACATCAGGTTTTGGTTGTGAATCTTTTCCTGTTGTGTTTCCAGTTGTTGAGTCCGCTATTGCCAATATCACCATAGATGATGTTACTATTGTGGAGCTTTCAGATAATAATTCCATAACGATTGACACCAATAATCTTGGTATTGGGGATTACGAATTTTCATTGGATGCTAGTTCAGGCCCTTATCAAGACCAGCCTGTTTTTAATGATGTTGGAGCAGGAGTACATACCATTTATGTACGGGATAAAAAAGGTTGTGGTATTGCAAGCTTGGAAGTTTTTGTGCTGGGATTTCCTAAGTATTTCACACCTAATGATGATGGCTATAATGATACATGGAACATTAAAGGCTTGAGTGATACGTTTTCCCAAAATTCCAAAGTTTTAATTTTTGACCGTTATGGTAAGTTAATCAAGGAATTAAATCCGAGAGGAGACGGTTGGAATGGTACATTTAACGGACAACAATTGAGTGCGACTGACTATTGGTTCATGGTTGATTTGTTTGATGTAAACGGAAATAAAAAAACCTACCGAGGCCATTTTAGTTTGGTTAGATAACCTCTTATAGTAAATTCCTAAGTTTTGAAACGCCAACAGTTGCGGTTTCTGCAATAACGGTCAAGTTTTGTTTACCGCTTAATGCTGGCCTTGGGTCAATATAAAAAATAGGCGTATTTGCTGGTACATAATGCATCAAACCTGCCGCAGGATATACTTGCATGGATGTGCCAATAATCACTAAAATATCGGCTGTTTCACAAATACGCATGGCATTCTCAATCATGGGCACTTCTTCACCAAACCATACAATATGCGGACGTAATTGATGTCCTTTTTTACAAACATCGCCTAAAAGCACATCGGTTTTCCATTCTCTAATATCATTGTCATCATAGGTGCTTCGTACTTTAAGTAATTCGCCATGCAAATGAATCACGTTGGTACTACCGGCACGTTCATGTAAATCATCAACATTCTGTGTAATGATAGATACGCGGTAATCATTTTCAAAACCAGCTAAATCGATGTGAGCTTGATTCGGATTTACCTCAAATAACTGCTTTCTGCGTTGGTTGTAGAAATTTAAAACCAATTCAGGATTTCTGGCAAAACCCTCTGGAGTTGCGACATCCATAACATCATGACCTTCCCATAAACCATCAGCATCTCTAAAAGTTTTAATACCACTTTCGGCACTTATACCTGCGCCTGTTAATATTACTAGGTGTTTTTGCATCCTATAAAAATAGTTAATTTATAGTCATTGCGCAAAGTCCCGATTGCTATCGGGACGACGAAGCAATCTGTTTGTTTTTTTTTCAATTCATGAGATTTCTTCGTCTCCTCGTTCCTAGTAAAGACGAAAACTTTATTAATTTTGATATATGATTGACATAAAACTTTTAGAACATCTAGAAACCTATTTAACCGATTCCCGAAAGGAAAAATTTAAAAAAGTATTATCTGAGCGTACCAGACATTTTACGGTGGCTACAGAAGACGTGTATCAATTGCATAATACCAGTGCCGTCATTCGTACATGCGATGTATTTGGCATTCAAGAAGTGCAAATTATTGAAGAACGCAATACCAAACGTATTGATAGGGAAATTGCTATGGGTGCACAAAAGTGGGTGGATGTGAATCGGTTTCATTCAGTTAACGATTGTATTGCAGTCATGAAACAAAAAGGCTATCAAATTGTCGCAACCTCGCCGCATACCAATGATTGTGAATTGTATGATTTTGATATTTCTAAAAAGTCCTGTTTTTTCTTTGGAAGGGAAGTAGAAGGACTTTCGCAAGAAGTATTGGATGTAGCCGACTGTTTTTTGAAAATCCCCATGGTAGGTTTTACGGAAAGTTTAAATATTTCGGTGTCTGCAGCCATTATTTTGCAACAGGTGACTTCCAAATTAAGGCAATCGGATATGGATTGGCAACTAACAGAACATGAGATTCTTGTAAAACGTTTGGATTGGGCCATAAAAAGCACAAGAAGTTATGAAGATATTGTAAAAAAAATTTATAAGTCTTAAAAATGATTATATTTAAGGGAATAAATAATTCTCTCTAAATATGTTTTTCTTTTTTGGTATTTTAATGATAGCCATAACTTTATTTATATTGGTTATTGCCGTTCCGAAGCATTTTAATATCAGCAGAAATATTGTCATTAATAAACCAGCAAATGAAGTTTTCGCGTATTTAAAATTTATTAAAAATCAGGATGATTGGTCACCTTGGAAAAAGAAAGACCCTAACATGAAACAAAGCTATGTAGGTACTGATGGCAAAATTGGTTTTATTGCTAAATGGGAAGGTAATAAAGATGTAGGTTCTGGAGAGCAGGAAATTACGCGTATTGTTGAAAATGAGGTCATTGAAACTAAGCTACGGTTTTATAAACCATGGAAATCAGAATCAGATGCCTATATAAAAATTAAAGACTTAGATAAATACAATTCAACCATTGTAACATGGGGTTTTTCTGGAAAAAACAAAACATTATCCAGTATATTTTTCTTATTGTTTAATGTGGAGAAAGCAATTGGAGAGGATTTTGAAAATGGTTTAGTAAATTTAAAAAAAATGTTAGAAGAATAAGTGAAATTATTTTATCAAATACGCTTCAGGTATTGGGTTGTCTCTGGTTTCTTGGGACCAATATAAATTAATAATCCACCAGCGTTTGCCATCATTCCATAACTGGATACTATTAATGCCACGCATAAATGGTTTTTTATCCTTAATATTATAAAAACATTCATAGGTACTAAACACTTGCGCCATGTTTCCAAACGTATTCACCGTTCTGTGAATTTCTTTTTCAAAAAAGCCGTTTGTTTCCAACCACTTACCAGAATTTTTAATATAGTCATCTGGTTTCATATAGCTTATTTTGGTTTCACCATTAACATCTTTTCCTGCAGCAATTAATTTGGCATCAGACTTAAATAAAAATTTAAATTGTTCCCAATGCCGTTTTTTACCACTTTCGCCAGAAATAACGTTGTAAAGTGTTTTTATGGTTTTATCTAATGTTAAAACAGACGTAGTGTCAATTGGGTTTTTGACTTCTTTTTCTTGGGCATTTAAACTAAACACAAAGAAAATGATCAATAAAAGCGATATGGATGATTTCATTATTTATATATTTTTTTAACCCTATCTAAATCCCTTTTATTATCTCGGTCTTTAATAGTTTCACGTTTGTCATATAATTTTTTACCTTTTGCTAAAGCAATATCGACTTTTGCAAAGCCTTTTTCATTGATAAATAATCGTAACGGAATAATGGTAAGTCCGCTAGTTTGAACCTCTTTAAGTAATTTTTTAAGTTCTTTTTTATTTAAAAGTAACTTTCTTTCGGCTTTTGGTCGGTGATTGTAATAATTTCCAAAAGTATATTCTTCAATGGTCATATTAATAGCAAACAGTTCACCTTGTTCATTAAACTCACAAAAACTTTCGGCAATAGACGCTTTGCTGCTTCGTATCGATTTTATTTCGGTACCAGTTAATACAATACCTGCCGTGTACGTATCTATTATTTCAAATAGAAAACGTGCTTTTTTGTTTTGTATGTTAATGTTTTTTTGCATGGGGCACAAAATTACGCAAATTTATATGTTTTTAAATGGGAGTTGCTTCTGAAAAAAATAATTTAGAAGTTAATGGATGTAATAATACATTATTTTAAACAAAATACATTTATTTTAGCAGAAGTCTTTAGAGTTAATTATGAAAAATGTGATGCTTTTTATATCTTTTTTGTTGTTGCTAGCGTCATGTAAAAGCGTTAAAAACTATAATGCTCAAATTACTAATTTACATGCTGTAGCCGATTTACAAAAGGATGTAGATAAATTATATAGCCAATTACAAAAGCATCATCCAAGACTATATCAATATTCAAGTAAAGAGATCTTGGATTTTAAGTTTGATAGTTTGAAAAATGCCATAACAGAACCCATGGATTCTCGTGAATTTTACAAAAAATTAGCACCAGTAGTTAGTTATGTAAAGCAAGGTCATATTTCGGTAGGTTCTGCCAATAAGCGATATACTAGAAAAGAGTCTAAGAAACTAAAAAAACAGAAGTTCGAGTTTTACGATTTAGATTTCGACTATCAACAAAGTAAGCTTTGGGTTAAGGGTAATAAAGGAAAAGATTCTTCAATAGTTGGCAGTGAGGTGGTTAAAATTGAAAACGACTCCATATCCAACTTAATTAGGGCTTATAAAAATCGCTTTTCTTCTGATGGTTATAATGCGACGTTGCATGATCGATCTGTTGGAAGATATTTTTCCAGTTTTTATTTCAAGGACAAAGGATTTATGGATAGTCTGCAAATTTCTTTCAAGAAAAACGATTCCATCTTTACAAAAACATTTAAACGAATTTTGAAAGATGATTCTACTAAGAAGGTAGATTCTAATGCTGTTTCAAAACCAATAAAATTAACAAAATCAGAAAAAAAGGCTTCCAAATTAGCGATAAAACAAAAAAGAAAGTTCAATAAAAAGCATGGTTTTATAGCGGAAACAAAAAATTATACTCGTAATTTTCGCTTTATGGAAGCAGATAGTACAGTGGCGTATATGAACCTTCGAAGTTTTACCAACGGACCTTACCGGAAGTTCTACAGAAAAAGTTTTCAAAAATTAGATTCTGCCAAAACAAAGCATTTGGTTTTAGATTTAAGAAATAATGGTGGCGGTAGAATATCAGAAATCAATTATTTGTATTCCTATTTAGCTACAAAAGAATATCAATTTTTAGAAGATAGCGAGGTTAATAGTCGCACCCCATTTTTAACGGCAGCCATGAGTAATACAACCCCCAATAGTTTAAAAGCATTGTCTGGTATGGTGTCACCATTAGTCGTTATCCATAACCTAATTAAAACAAAAAAAAGAGATGGCAAACTGTATTATAGATTCAAGTACACCAAACTAAAAAGTCCAAAGCCAAATCATTTTACAGGTGATATGTATGTACTTATAAATGGGAATTCGTTTTCCGCATCCTCCTTAATTTCAACACATTTGCAAGCAACAAAAAGAGCTGTTTTTGTTGGTGAAGAAACGGGCGGTGCCTACAATGGTACCGTGTCTGGGATTTATAAAATTTACGAATTGCCCAACACAAAACTAAAAGTACGAATGGGTTTAATGCACGTTGATGCCCCATATAAACAAACACCGGATGGTTATGGAGTAAAACCTGATGTAACCATATTGCCGACTTGGGAAGATGTTTTTTTAAAAAAGGATGTAGAGCTGGATTGGGTATTAAATAGCATTAATGAAAAAGAAAATAAGCCTTAATTAATATTATAAATTCACTTTATAAATCAGTGTTTTTTATTGCCTTCACATAAAACATTTGTATTTTTGTGATTCATTTTTTAATCAACGAATATCAAAATTATACTATGAATTCATACGATGTAGCCGTAATTGGTTCGGGTCCAGGAGGATATGTTGCAGCCATACGTTGCGCTCAATTAGGCATGAAAACGGCCATAATAGAAAAATATGCTACCCTTGGTGGTACCTGTTTAAATGTGGGTTGTATACCAAGTAAAGCACTTTTAGATTCGTCACACCATTATGAAGATGCCGTAAAACATTTTGAAGAGCATGGTATTGATATTCCGGGCGATATTAAAGTGAATTTAGAGAAAATGATTGCCCGTAAACAATCTGTTGTCGATCAAACAGTTGGCGGTATTGATTTTTTGATGAATAAAAATAAAATTGATGTGTATCGTGGTGTAGGTAGTTTTAAAGATGCCACACATATTACTATTTCTGGTGAAAAACCAATTGAAATAGAAGCTAAAAATACCATCATTGCAACAGGAAGTAAACCATCCAACTTACCATTCATTAATTTAGATAAAGAACGTGTTATAACATCAACCGAAGCTTTGAAACTTAAAGAAATACCAAAACATTTAATCGTAATTGGTGGTGGTGTTATTGGTTTGGAACTTGGACAAGTTTACAGACGTTTGGGTTCAGAAGTAACTGTTATAGAGTATTTAGATAGAATCATCCCGACGATGGATGCTGGTTTATCTAAAGAACTGACCAAAGTATTGAAGAAACAAAAATTCAATATCAATGTTTCCCATAAAGTGAAATCTGTTGCCCGTAAAGGCAATGAAGTTATTGTAAAAGCAGATGATAAAAAAGGAAACGAAATAGAATTTAAAGGCGATTATTGTTTGGTATCGGTGGGTCGTCGCCCATATACTGATGGACTAAATGCAGAAGCTGTCGGTGTGAACGTAACGGACAGAGGGCAAATTGAAGTCAATGATCATTTACAAACATCTGCTAAAAACATCTATGCGATTGGCGATGTGGTAAAAGGGGCGATGTTAGCGCATAAAGCTGAAGAAGAAGGTGTTTTTGTTGCTGAAACGATTGCAGGACAAAAACCACATATTGATTATAATTTAATCCCAGGTGTGGTTTACACATGGCCAGAAGTTGCTGCGGTTGGTAAAACCGAAGAGCAATTAAAAGAAGCTGGTGTTGAATACAAAACAGGGTCTTTCCCAATGCGTGCTTTAGGTAGAAGTAGAGCGAGTATGGATTTAGATGGTTTTGTAAAAATTCTAGCTGATAAAACAACGGATGAAATTTTAGGTGTTCACATGATTGGTGCCCGTGCAGCCGACATGATTGCAGAAGCGGTTGTGGCTATGGAATACAGAGCAAGTGCCGAAGATGTTTCCAGAATGTCGCATGCACATCCAACATTTACGGAAGCTATTAAAGAAGCCGCTTTAGCCGCTACAGGCGATAGAGCTTTACATATGTAACTTATTCCTGCGCATGCAGGAATCTCATTATAACAAAAAGCGAACCAAATTGTGTTCGCTTTTTTGTTTGTAAAATATAGAATGTTCATTTTTTATAAGTCATCAACACTTTTTTGGAACAAATTGTAATATCTAAGAGTTACTTTTATTGACCACTAAAATTCAAATTAAGACCAATGACTTATTATAAAACCTTTTCCACTGGAATTATATTTCTTCGATTTTCATTTTTAAGATTATTATGGCATTTTACGTTTATAGTCGTTTTTACATTGATGGGTTGCTCAGGCTCTAAATCAACTAAAGACAATGTTGCCAATAAACAAAATGATATATCAAAACTACCAACTCAATGGGTAGGTACTTGGGGCACGGCACCACAACTTGTTGAACCCAATAACATGCCACCAAAACCAGGTTTAACGAACAATACATTGCGCCAAATAGTGAGGGTTTCCATTGGTGGGGATAGCATTAGGTTACGATTTAACAACGAATTTAGTAAGTCGCCAGTCACTATGAAAGCAGTTCAAATAGCCGTATCAAAAGACAGCAGTGTGATTGATGTTGCCACCATTAAGGAATTGACATTTAATGGCAACACTGAAGTTACGATGCAACCTAATGATGTTATGACATCCGACCCCATAGCATTTAAGTTAGCCCCAAGAATGGATATTGCCATTACGATTTATTTTGGCGAAACATCACCAGATGTGACAGGGCATCCTGGGTCTCGCACCACGTCATATATCTATGAAGGAAATAAAATTGCAGAAGAAAATTTTAATAATGCCGTTAAAACCGAGCACTGGTATGTTATTAATGGGATAGATGTAAAAGCACCAGAAGAAGCGAACGCTGTAGTGATTTTGGGTAATTCCATTACCGATGGCCGAGGCTCTGGAACTAACAAACAGAACAGATGGCCTGATATGTTGTCGGAACGGTTTCTTAAAAACCCTGCAACCCAACAAATTGGCGTTCTAAATATGGGGATTGGTGGTAACGCCGTGCTTAAAGGTGGGTTAGGACCTACGGCATTAAATAGATTTGATAGGGATGTCCTTAAACAACATGGTGTAAAATGGTTGATAATCCTTGAAGGGGTTAACGATCTTGGTGGTACACGAAGTAGTGAAGCCGCCAATATGGTTGCCGATGGTTTAATTGCTGCGTACGGTAAAATGATAGAAGAAGCACATTCACAAAATATCATTGTGTATGGTGCTACTATTTTACCTATAGATAAGTCCTTTTATTACCAAGATTACAGGGAAACAGCAAGGCAAAAAGTAAATGATTGGATTCGTAACAGTGGAAAATTTGATGCGGTTATCGATTTCGATAAAGCCATGAGCGACCCTGAAAATCCATCGGTCATATTGCCAAATGCCCATACAGGCGATTTTCTGCATCCTAATGAATTAGGCTATGCGTTAATGGCAGAATCCATTGACTTGAAGTTGTTCGAGTAGTCATTACCTCGTTATTTTAATTCAAAAATGATTTAGTGAAACGTTTTTATGATTTCTTTTCGAAGTGAAAAAATTGCCTTTAAACTTTTAAAAAACTAAATTAGCTTACTTATACTGAATTTTCAGTATTTGTGGGTTAATTATTTTATTAATCCGCATCTTAAAACCAATCAAAATTAAAAAAATGAAGACATTATCAACGATTACCAAAGCCTCTTTTCAACACATTTTAATGGGTATAATTTTAACTACGCTTGTAGTATCTTTTACGGGCTGCGGTTCAGATATTCAGTTCCCAATTAAAGTAGGTGAAAATCCAGAAAGTATTACAAAAGGTTTTAATGACAATTATTATGTAACTGTGATGAATGGCAATGAAGAGGGAGATGCTGAGTTGGTTGAAATGTCTAAGGATGGTACATTAAAGGTTTTTGCAAAAGGGTTTAATCAGCCTAAAGGTATTGCTTATGTAGGAGGTCACTTGTATTTTTCGGATGTGACGCGTGTTTGGAAAGTTGATAAAGATGGTAATACACAGGTTTTTGCTGATAAAGAAGATTTCCCAGAAGACGTTCTCTATTTAAATGATGTTTCCGTGGATGGCGAAGGTAAAGGTATTTATGTGGTGGATATGGGTGCCACGATATACATGCGTGATGAAAACAATAATTTATGGCCGTTAGATAGTGAACAGGCCATGTTGGTTCCGGAATTAGGGCGTATTTACCATATTGATTTAGACGGTAACGTCACCATTGCTCAAGATACATCCCCATTACTGTTGAATCCGAACGGCGTAGGCATTGATAATGATGGCAACATGATGGTAGGTGAATTTTTTAAAGGTAATTTTTTGGTAACTCGAAATGGCCAATTAACCCCGCTTAAAGGTCAGTTTCGTGGTGCAGATGCGGTAGAGCAAGATAGTAAAGGCAATTATTATGTGAGTAGCTGGCAACAAGGGAAAGTTTGGAAAATAGATGGTAAAACAGAGGATTCTACTGTATTAATTGAGGGATTGGAATCTGCGGCCGACTTTTATTTAGAAGAAGATAAAGGACGTTTATTATTGCCAGATATGAAAACGGGTTTGGTGCATTCGGTTGATATTAATTAGATATAAAATCAGTTGTATCACATTTGAGAAATGAAAAACGTATTAGCTTATTCTCTACTTTTAATTTTGACTTTTAGTTGTAATTCAAATGACTTTTCTGATACTGAAATGTATTTTCAGACTGATAAGGAAGCATACAGGCTTAATGATGACTTTGAAATAACTGTTGTGATATTTCCCAAAAATGGAGAAAATAAAATCAGAATTTTCAAAAAATTTAATAATTTAAAAATTTCATTTCATTTAAAAAACAGTGAATCAGAATTCTCACAAGAATTAAAAAAGCATTTTATTGAGGGACCGAGTTTGACAGGAGATGATAGTAAATATATTGATGAATATACCATTTCACAAACCCAGCCTTTTAAAAAGTCTTTCAAAGGGACAATTTCGGAAAATGAAGGGATTGTAGTTTTTAAAATACCTGAATTAAACATATCAGAGAGTATAGAAAAATCGGAACTTTTCGAAAATCCCGAAATAATAATTACAGGGAATTGTCATACCGTATATAGCTCAATACAAGAAGACTTTATACCAAAAGACATTAAAATATTAATTGATTAAAAGCTTACTAGAAACACACATACAAAAAATCATTATAAAATTACTTGACTATTTACTTGCGGCAGTTTGCATTTTATGTCTTTCAAGTAAAAAGTTATATGTAAAGCCAATTTATGAAAAGTGGCTATAAAGTATTCTGGACAGACAACATAATTTTTGAAAAGTACAACTAAAACAACTCATTTAAAATTTTAGCCAATCTCACACCAGCAATTTGTATTTGTTTACGAGCCACGTTCATGTATTTATAGGAGTACTCATAACGTAAATTATCCCCTGGTTTTACGTTAGCATAAACATCTCTCGTGAGTTTATGGGTATCATTTACCCAATCAATAACGGTTCCTTTTTGAAGTTCTTGAATGTCGTCTTTGGTTAAATAATCTTCGTTATTGGCCAATTCCAAATAACCCATACCATAATCATCAATCATTTTGCTATCCCAAACACTGTGCAGATTGGTGTCATTATAAAACCACTGTAACTTAAAATCGTTTCCGCCCCTGTCTTCTTCAAGAGCCACATGTAAAGGCTGGTGTAAATCGCCTATAAAATGTATGAGGAGTTTTAAATAAAACGCTTTGTCATCATCAGAAGCGTTTTTGTCTAGGATGACCGATTTGCAAAAAGCGATGGCTGAAACCAAATCCCCTTCAGGATGTTGTTTGGACACATCGTAATCCGCTTCCATGGGCATATTGATGTAATGCCAGGTGCTAAATTTGTCATAACGTTTATCAGACTTGATTTCATCGGCATGGGTAGATACCAACCCCAAGGATTGTTTGTTTAAAAGTTTCCTTATTTTACGTTTTGTTTTGGACGTGAGATAATGGCTTGCTATTTCTCCAACAGTGCGGTGGCCAGTGGCACCCCAATCATCTTCAGCATGAAGTTGGAAAGAATGCATAAACAAGAAGGTTAGTAATATTGAAAGTGATTTTTGCATTTTTAAAATTAGTATTTAAACAATTAAACAGATTTATTCTTCTATCTTCTTAACACTGTCCTTTCTTAATAAAAGCATAGGTAATGAAATCCCTGCAGCTATGGAGATTAATATAAAAATCATAGTGAAACCATTGGTGAAAATAGTATCTATAAGTTCTACTCGTTTGGCTTGATCGTCTTCCATAAAAATAAAATTCATGACAGATAGAACAGTTTCATAAGCAAAATAACCAGGTATCATGGGAATGGTTGGTGGGATGCAAAAAACAACTGGCGGATGGTGTATTTTATGGGCAACAGGCATACAAATAATGCCGACAAAAAATACGGCAATAAAGGTTGCCAATACAATATGGACATTAAAATACATCAAGCTAAATTTTATAAGACCTGCTGTAAACCCTAGCATAAAAACAGTAAAAATGACACTTTTAGGAATATTAAATAATATGCCAAAGCCTAAGGCAGCTATGCCCGACCAAGCAGCAACTTCCAGTAAATTTAAAATAGTTGTTAGCATATTAATTTAATTGAAATAGTATCATGGCAATAAAAAGGCCTAAAGCAATGGCAAGCACAGTCATTAATCCTGTTGTAAACCGTACCATGCCATTGATGATGTTGTTATCTAAAAAGTCTGTAAACGAATTAATCAAAGCAACTCCAGGTACCAGAAACAGAATGGAAGTCGCCAAGGCGGTTTGAGGGTTTGACCCAATATTAAAAATAATGCCTAGGGACGCCAGAATAGAAGCTATAAGCGATGCTGAAAAAATACGGAGGTACACATTGTATTTTTCTTTGTGCGTTAACTGAAAAATAAGTAATCCAATAAAGGTGCTAAAAAAAGCAACGCCCATGTTTAGGTAATCGCCTTTAAAAATATTGCAAAACCCAGCGCCAGATAGACTAACGGCGATGAGCACCACTAGTTTTGGGTATCTTTTCTGTTTTTTAATGGTTTCAATTTCTTTGGAAATTTTGTCCAAAGTCCAATGCTCTTCAACAGCGGTCCAACTGGCTTTACTTACTGACGAAATTATGGAGAAATTAATGGCATAAGGCGGAATATTTTTAACTCGGGTACAACTTAAGGTAGAGTTGTCTTCATAAACAGTCATGACGATACTTTTATGACTTATAAAGCAAGATGTATTAAAATGTAATGCAGAAGCAAATCGGTAGATGCTCAAATTTACTCGGTTGGTATTTGCTCCAGAAACCATCAATAGTGATGAAATGTCTAAAAGTAAATCTACTGTTTTTATAAGTTCCTTTGAAGAATCCATGATTTTTTTAAATCAGTAAACGGTGTGTAAATTTAGTGTTTTTATAACTTTAAGGTATTTGTTTTTTGGGAAAATTATTTTAATTTTAGCTTATTCTACGCATACGTTTGCATACCATTCCAAGTTATATATTTTCATTCTCTTTAAACTAATTCTTTAATTTCTTACTTTAGATTAGACTTAATAGAATAAATTTCACCAAAACAATGTTTTAAATTTATGGAAAATCAAGGAGCTTCTGTGGTTATTTCTCATCACATTTTAGATGGTAAAAATCAAGAATACGAAGAATGGTTAAGCGAGATTGCACCCATTTGTAAAAGCTATCCTGGTCATATAGATTGGCAAATTATTCGGCCTATCCCGAATTTAACGTTTATATATACGGTTATCATCAGATTTAATACCATCCAAAATCTCAAAAATTGGATGGAATCACAAGACAGGGAGCGATTAATTAAAAAAGCAAAACCTCTTTTTGCTAAAGATGATCATTATTATATCAATAGCGGCTTGGACTTTTTATTTGTATCTGAAAGCGAAAAATATAAACCTCCAGTTCGTTGGAAACAGTATTTAGTAACGTGGTCTGCCATATTCCCATTGGCTTTCGGAATTCCATTAATCATCATACCCATTTTAAGGATGTTGCCAATCCCCCAGTATCATGTGATAGATGCTTTAGTGGTTTCTGGAGTCATTGTATGGCTCATGGTTTATTTAGTCATGCCTCACTATACCAAATTGATTAAAAAATGGTTATATAATTGATTTGAATGGTTTAAATATCACTTTTATTAAGGCGGAAATCAATTAAGCATCCAAATTCTGGATAACAAACTATTTCTCCTTGAAATATTAATTATTATTGTTAAAAAAATTAATTTAGTCACTAATTATATTTTTACAATTTTTAACTAAATCAACTAGCATCATAGTATGTGGTTTAACAATAAAATTAAAGTTATTTCTATCATTTTTATTCTTATGTGTGTAGTCACTTCTTGTGAGGATAATTCAGATAAACCACCATTATTATATAACGATCCCTGTGAAAAGGTTATGCCTACACCTGACAGTTTAAAATATTTTGCCGTATATGATAAACCTATAATATATTCACCAGTAAATCCTAATTCTCTTATATTTTATTCTGACGAAAGAGTTGAAATTGAATGGGAATTACCAAAGGGTTTATGGAATAGTGAATTACAAATTATTGAACTTGACAAGCCATATGAATGTTTCGATTATGAAAAATTTCATTTATTGAATAATTTACCCTCTGTTGGTTATGGTAATCAATTTATACATTATCATCAATTAAGTCAATATAACGGACCTATAATAGATTCTGTTTTTGTGGCTTATAGAATAAGAACAGCAGATATTGGTAACCCACAAAAATATAGTTTATGGACAGATGTACGCACATTTGCAATTGCACCACTTCTAAATCTTAAAAAAGAAGTTATTACTGTTTCTTATAATTTCAATTTTACAACTGAAGAATCCAATGAATTCTATTATTCCAGTGTTTTAAAAATGGACAATTATAAGCTGTTTGAAATATCAAATGAAAATAATTTGAATTTTGATAAAATACAGTTTATTAGACCTGTAAAATTTGAAACTAATTTTGTGACTAAGTATGAAACTAATAGAAATCCTTTTTCCAGAATCATGATAGGTTTTGATGAGGATTTTGAATATAATAAAGAGTTTTACCCTTTTGAAGTATTTGCTGATGTTTATCCAGGTTCCTATGAGGAAAGCCCAGTTTCAGGAACATTGTACAGTACCAACACTGGAAATTTTCTATCTGAAATGAATGATTATGATTTAAAAGTTGCATATAAGCTAGAAGATGTACCAGGAAAACAGCACCAAATAATTATCGATTTAACTTATGAAGTTTTTAGTGATTATTAATAGATTTCCAAACACAAAATCAGCTTAAGTACTTAAATTCTAAAAAGCAAACTGAGACTGAACACTGCAAACTGAGACTGAATACTGCAAACTGTGACTGAGTACTGAGACTAAATTCTACTTCTTCTTATTCCGCTTATTATAATTCTTATCTCCTCTGGTTAGAGGCTTTTTGTACTTCTCGGCAATTTTGAATTTATACGAACCGCCTAAATTTTCCTTTTTGTTCTTTTCGGATTTTTCATGAAACGCAGGCCCAACATCTTCGGGTTTCTTATCTGGATTGTTGCGCTCTTTTATTTGAGGACGTTCCTCTTCAATCAACTGGTCCGATATGGCAACATCTTCAGGTAAATCCAATACAGGAATTGGCATATTCATCAACCGTTCTATATTGTCGATGGCTTCCGTTTCGCTTTCCGTAGAAAAAACAAGGGCTTCACCTTCACGTTCGGCACGTCCGGTTCTACCAATACGGTGCATATAATTTTCAGGATAATCGGGCGTGTCAAAATTAATGACATGCGACACGTTATCTATATCCAAACCACGCGCCATCACATCGGTGGCTACTAAAATACGGTTGGCGCCGGTTCTAAATTGCTCGATGCTTCGCAAACGGTAATTTTGTGTTTTATTGGAATGGATCACACATAATTCATCATGGAAATGCTCGTCTAACTTATCGAATAAACGGTCCGCCATTTTTTTATTGCCTACAAAAATCAAGGTTTTATTAAACCGTTCTTCATCTTGAAGCAAATGGACTAGCAGGTTTACCTTGGTATAAAAGTTAGGGACATTATAACGCAGTTGTTTTATATTCTCCAGCGGTGTTCCAGAAACAGCGATAGACACACGTTCCGGACTTTTAAAGAAATCGTTAATCAACACATCCACATCGTGTGTCATGGTCGCCGAAAACATAATGTTTTGTCGGCGCTCAGGCAGGATGTCGAAAATATTAATAAGCTGATGTCTAAATCCCAAGTCCAGCATTACATCAACTTCATCAATCACTAATTTCTGAATCGATTTAAGCTGTAACACGCGACTCAAAGCCAAATCGTAAAATCGACCAGGTGTTGCCACCAAAACATCCAAACCTTCGGCAATGGCTTGCTTTTGGGTATTGATGTTTGCGCCACCATACACGCCCAAAACACGGGTATTCAAGTATTTAGATAATTTTTCAATTTCTTCAACCACTTGCACCACTAGTTCGCGGGTGGGTACAAGCACTAAAATACGCGGAAGTTCTTGTGTGGAATAAGGTAGGTTTTTAAGAATGGGCAGCATGTAGGCAAAGGTTTTTCCTGTACCAGTTTGTGCAATACCAACCACATCTTTACCAGAATTCACCACATTAAACGCTTGTTCTTGTATGGGTGTGGGTGTCGCAAACCCTAAATCGTCTAAGGCGTTATATAGTGGGGTGCTTAAATTTAAATCTTTGAAATGAGCCATAAAAATCTTGATATTGCACTTATTGATGAAGGCGAATTGCATCTGTCAGATAAAAATCAATATAAACTATCAGATGAAAACTCACGGAAAGTGTTATTTAGCTGGCAAAGTTACGTTTATTATTTTTTAGTTGATAAAGCTCGTTTAAATAGTTTGCTTATGGGAATTAGATTCTTTTCAATTAAAGTTTAACATCTGAAATTTAAAATAAAGGTTGTTCCAACATTCACTTCACTTTCTAAACTTATATTGCCTCCTAAACTATTCATATAACTATTCACCAAGTATAAGCCTATACCTTTACTGTCCGGGTGATCATGAAAACTCTGGTTTATCCCAAAAATTTTTCCATCAACCTGTTCCATATCAAAACCAAGTCCGTTATCCGAAAAAATAATCCGAACAAAATTCCCCACTTTTTTAGAGGTAATAGTAATTATTGGAGTACACCTGGGCCTAGAATATTTTATGGAATTGGAAATTAAATTGAGAAATATACTTTGCAGATAGAAAGCATTGGAATTTATATGTTGGACTTCCGAAAAATCTATATTAAAAATAGTGTTTGAATCTTTAATCAAAGCCCTTAATGGTTCTATGGTAGTGTCAAGGATATTTTTTAGACTGAGATTTTCAACTTTTACGTTCAGTTTATCTTCTTTATTTAAATGATCAATATGCTCATTTAAAGTGTTTTTCAACTGAAAAGCCGACGTTTCCAGCATCTCTAAATAAACCAGGGTCTCTTCATTTTGGATGGTTGAGGTATCTATTAAACTTACTAGCGAAATTAAATTATTTACGGGAGTCCTTAGGTCATGGGAAGTTGTATAGGTTAATTGTTTGAATTCGGCATTGACTTTTGTAAGATTGGCAAGGAGAAAATTACGCTCTTCCTCCAATTTTTTAATATGGGTGATATTTTTTGCGATGGCATAAATTAAATTTTGTGATGGTTCGGGAATAGATGTCCAGGTGAGCCATACAATTTCACCATTTTTCGTGATATAACGGTTTTGAAAGTGTAACAATGGAACTCCTTCCAAAATCAGGGCCCGCGTTTCAGCTGTATTCCGCTTATGGTCGGGATGTACAAAATGGCTTATGGGACTGGCAAATAATTCTTCCCGGGTATATCCCATTAACTTAATAAATGCAGGATTTACTCTTCTAAAAAATCCGTCATAGCCCGCAATGCAAAGAAAATCTGTTGATGATTCAAAAAAAGGTTCAATGTTAAAATGTTGATCAATATCGAATGAAGCTTTCTCAGAAATTGGTACGGTATGGTATTCGTGTTTCATTTACCCTTAGGAGTATTAAAAATTATTTAAAAAATTAACCTGAGGGAGGGTTGAATTATGAGTTGAATTTGTATGCTACTACTGTGATTTCTATTTTCGAAATTAAAGAATTATTATGAGGAACTGTTATGACTCATCTTAAAGTCGTTTAAAAATTCTTTGGTAATGGGTTTTTCCTTCATGGACACAATGTTTTTATCATTTTTTGCTCTAGCTACATCCCGTTCGTCAATTGATGAGGAAAGTAGAAACACCTTGCACTTGGATTTAAAGGAGGATGGTAATGTGTCGTATGCTTCCATAAATTCAAATCCGGTCATCACAGGCATGTATATATCCAAGAAAATAATTTCAGGCAACAGGTGTATGTGTTCCTGGTTTTCTTGAAGGTAGTTAAATGCCTCGATAGCAGAAGAATACTGCAACACTTTTTTTCCAAAATGGTTTTTTGTAATCAAGCGGGATGCAATATATAGGTCTATGTGGTTATCGTCGATAATCATGACATTTTCAAATCGAGGGGATTGTGCTTCTATCATCATCTTTTAAATTTTTTAGAGAAATATTAAAGGTTGTTCCTATGCCTTTTTCGGACTCAATCTTAATGGTTCCTTGCATTTTATCTAAGGTTTCCTTAACAATATAAAGCCCGATACCAGAGCCAACAGTATTGCCAGGTAAGCGATAAAACATTTCAAAAATTTTATTATGAAATTTAGGATCGATACCCATGCCATTATCAGAGATGCTGAGGTTTAATTCATCTTTGTTAGATGTTCCGGTAAATTTAAGGTACCTCCCAGAAACCTCGTTTGTGTGGTATTTAATGGCATTGGAAACAAGATTTTCAAGAACGGTATTAAAGCGCTGCCAATCGGAATAAAATGGGTGTTGCTCATCAATAGCAATCTCAAAAGAAATACCATTGGCCTCTTTGATGTTGCGTACCGAATCTACAATATCGTGTAAGGTTTTGTTGAGGGGTATGTTTTGGGTTTCTAATCCAATGCGATTGTTTTGTGAGTAATTCAGGATGTTTTTAATGAAGCCGTCCAAACGGTTTATGCTGGTCCGTATCATTTTAACCTGTTCTAGGGTGTCGGGTTCCTTGCTGTCTTCTTCAATACAAGAAACAAGTCCGAGAATAGAAGTGAGCGGAGAACGTAAATCGTGGGAAACGCTATAGACAAAGCTATCCAGTTCCTTATTTGTTTTAACCAGTTCCTTATTAGAATAGCATAATTCTGCTGCCTTTCTTTCATTCTCCTCGTTTTGATGAGCGAGTTCTTTGATTAAGTCTCCGAGTTTTTCATCTGTGTTTTTTCGTTCGGTAATATCAGTCACCATGGCGAGGCCTCCTTTATAATTGCCTGCATCATCAAAAAGTGGGTTTGTAGAAAGATGGGTCCAAACGTCTTTACCACATTTAGATGTATATTTAAACTGTATCTGATTGGTATATCCTTTTATTTTCTTTTGCATTAATTGTTCGGCAATTTTCCTTGTATCCTCGTCCATAAAAAAATAGATGTCTTCTCCCAACATCTCCTCTTGGGTATATCCCAAAATCTCACAAAGTTTATTATTGACAAATGTGGTCTTGTTATTTTCATCTATCACCCAGATGCCTTCTTGTGCAGTTTCCACAATCTGACGGTATTTTTTTTCATTTTCCCTAAGAATCTTTTCTGCTTTTTTGCTTTCAGTGATATCAATCAGCACATTAACAGCTCCTGTTACCCGACCTGACGAATTTAAGAAAGGAACAGGATGTGGCACCACATGGCGTTTTCACCATTGGGACGCTCTACAATCAGTTCCTTATTAGTAATTGTTCTACCTTCCTTCAAGGCTACCGCCATGGGGCATTGATCGAGGGGAAGTTGCTTGCCATTCTTACTATAAATCTTCCAAGATCCGCACCACATATCTACACCAATTTCTGGTTCTCTTCCCCATAAGGCTGCTGCCGCTTTGTTGTATAATAAGATGCGGCCTTCAAGGTCACAGGAATAGGTGGCAACGGGTAAATTTTCAATGAGTTTCTTATAGCGTTTTCTGCTTTCCTCAATTTTTTTGCGTGCCAGTACCAGCTCAGTCACATCCGATGCAAAAAAATGGATTCCGTTTATAGTGCCCTCTTCATCTCTATTTGCTTGATAATTGAAGTCTAGATAGGTGTCAATAAGTTCTCCGTTTCTATGATGGTCAAATTGTACAAGCATCTCATTAGCCGAAAAGGGTTCTCCGGTTTTATAGACAGTATCTAAAATTTCGAAAATCCCTTGCGCCTCCAGTTCTGGCAAAACCTCCTTGACGGTCTTGCCAATGATATTCTTTACACCTATTAGCTCTAAATACAATGGGTTTGCCAATTCATACACATGATCCGGACCTTTTAATATACCCATACACGAAGGCGCTTGAAAATATAAATCATTAAATCGCTGTCTTTCAATGTCAAGCGATAGTTCCAGTTGTTTTTTATCCGTTACATCTTCAATCGAGTGAAAAATATGGGTGATATTGTTAGTATCATCCGTTAATGGAATGTTCCGAACATTGGCATATTTGATTTTAAATTTTGAAGTCCCCCGAATAGGGATGTCATATTTTTGAAGCGGCATTTTATCCGACTCCTTTTTGGCGATTACAACATGCAGGGAGTTTCTTAATTTTTCAACGCCTTTTGAAATTTTATCTTCCGGATTTTCAGGGAAGGCTTCAAAGACTCCTTTACCTATTAAATCTTTTTCAGTTGAATCTACAGCTTCCAGATAAGCATCATTAACCGCTACAATGGTGAATTTTGGAGCATCAGGAAGGAGAATTAAACTGGGGTAGGGTGAAATTTGAAAAATATGGTCAAATTGGGGGCGTAAGATCATTCATTGTAGGTGTTAAATATTGGGGGACTGCAATGTAGGGTAATTATATCACTTAGTTTTTTTATTTTTAAATTTTAACAAAATTAATACGTAAGAAGAGCTTTTAAGTTTCGATTGGGAAGGTATTGAACTTGTTATAAATTTTATTTGTGAACGCTAGACTTTTACTAAAACCATGTCGATTTTTTTTAATTTTTTCGACATTCTTTTGTTTCATGTCGATTCAATCGACATACTAAAAATGTATGCCTTTTTGTTTATAACTTCTATTTTGAAATTAGGCTCAGCTATCCTTAGTGCTTTGTCCAATTATTTTAGAAAGTTTAGCTAGAAGTTCTACAAATTATCTTTCCTTTTCAAGAAATACTTTTGCATTCATTTTGAATTCATCAAGAGAAGTGAATTGTTTGTCGCAAGTATTTGTTAGTCTTAATTTATCTTTTCTTGGCAGAGCTTCAAAATTCTCTGTTACAACCCAACCATGATATTTTATATCATTTAATAAATACGCTTGATAGCTTAAAGTCGCCAGCCTAGCTTTTGCTACATCTTTAACACCAAATAAATAAACAGGTTTGCCATTTGGTTGAAATGAATAATCTGCTTCTAAATCATCTCTATTAGGAATAGGCATGACTTTTTTCTTTGGATGAAATTCATTAAGTTCATCAAAAATAAAATCATCCAACATTTCAAAAAATAAATTTTCTATGACTTCTCTTTTGAAATACCTCATACTTCCAATTTTAGCATAAGCTTGAGTAATATGCATAATATCAGAAAATAAAGTCTCAGGTTTAGTTTCTAAATAAATATTTCCTTCCTGCTCATTAAGTTTATTTTCAGAAAGGATTTTTTGTAAGATAGATTCTTTATTCTCTGTATCAATATCGTATGAATAAGCTAATCTTTGAAGAGTTAGACCATAATCACAAAGAGCAAATTTATTATCACCTTTCGGAGTAATGAATAAATCAATCATATCTCCATCTTCATGATAAATAGGGAGTAACAATTGGTATATATCAGGCCTTTTTTGCTTGATAAAAAGTTTACCATTAAACTCATTTTTTATATTTTGAATGATATGTTCCATTATATATTGTCTCCTTCTTCAAAGGTAATATTTAATTGGTTATCTGGTGGCGGAAAATATTTTTGAATGTCTGAAGGAACTATATTTATTCGATGAATGTAATACTGTATTGCATCTTGAATAGTTGCATATGGAACATTTGTTTCTATTTGTCCTTCAGGTTTTAATCCAGCATTAATTCTTTCTGCTGTAGAAATGTGAACATGTGGGCCATCATGATGTGGTGCATTCTCGTTTAATCCATGAGGACCATTGACTCTCAGTAATACAATTTTGCCCTTTTCTTCCTTTGGGTTATAGACTAAACCGATTGAGAAATTCTCTTGAAAAGTTTGATTTTTAGAAATAAATCCACTAAAAGAATGCTCACCATCAACAGATTCCAACAAAAATTTTATTTTGTCACTACCTCTAACAGCGACAGAATTTTTTGGAGAATCTATTACTTTCTTTGAGCAGGCTATTAACTCTGATATAATTTTATCTGTAAAAATCATCTTGCACAAATTAACGAAAAACTTTTTGTTTGTGGAATATTTTTAAATTAACGAAAAAATAATAATTTTTATCCCAAAACCCTCCCATCAACCTCAACCCAATACCCAGCCATAAAAGTCTCTTTACTATCCAACCTCAAAATCCCTTCCTTAGTTTTAAAATCTTGGTCGGTATTATTATTATCGGCAATACCCAACCAAGGTTCTATACACACATAATTGCCTGTTGGTTTTGCCCAAATGCCTAAATAGTCAAAATCTGGGTAGCTAACCGTCAGTATGTTGCCATACTTTTTGCTTTTCAAACTCACTTTTTTTGACTTTAAATCTTTAAAAATAAGAGCATCGTCGTTAAACAAGTCATGGGTAAGTGGCAGTGTGTTGGTGTTATTAAAAATGGGGTTTGTTTTGTTGGAAATTAAGCCGTTTGTTGTGTTAATTAAATGTGTTTCGGAGTTTTCTGGATGTTCAAATTCCAAAACATAATCATCGTACTGTTCGTCTTCAAACACTGGGCATTTAAAAGCTGGATGCCCACCAAGCGAGAAATACATCGTTTTATCATCCAGATTTTTAACGGTATGAATGATATCAAGTCGGTTGTCGGTCAGCTTATACGTCATGTAAAATTCAAACTTAAAAGGATATATTTTTAGTAAGGCGTCGTTGTAACGTAATTTAAGCGTGAGGCTGGTTTCGGTGTGTTCGTCAACTTCAAAATCGGTATTGCCCCTTAAAAAACCATGCTTTGGTAAGCTGTATGTTTCACCTTCAAAAATATAGGTATCGTCTTTTAACGCTCCAATAATCGGGAACAAATTAGGTGCATGATTTGCCCAAATAGCTGGGCTGGCGTCCCACATAAACTGGGTGTTGTTCTTTACGGACTCTATGCTGCAAAGCTCTGCGCCGGTTTTTTTAATGGCTATTTTGAGTTTGTGGTTTTGTAGGGTGTATTGCATGATTTTGTTCTTTTTGTCATTCCGCACTTGATGCGGAATCCACTTTTTTGGTTTAAAGATTCCTGTCTGCGCAGGAATGCAAACTAAAACGTAAAAATCTTAATTTTTTAAGGATTCTAACTAACTTTGTTACATAAATTTTTTGATTGAGAACCTCGTACACCCATACCATTACAGACCCCGAAGATTTTAAGCATAAATTGTTGTTATGGAGCCAACAATTTGATGATGTGGTTTGGTTGGATTCCAATAATTACGCACAAACCTATTCCAATTTTGATGCTGTGTTGGCGGTGGATGCCTTTACTAGCATTCAAACGGATGTTCATCATGGTTTTGAAAAATTAAAAGACTATCAATCCATCACAAAAGATTGGATTTTCGGATATTTAACCTACGATTTAAAGAACGATGTCGAAGATTTGAGTTCCCATAATTTTGACGGTTTACAGTTTCCCGACCTTTATTTTTTTCAACCCAAAAAATTGTTTTTATTTAAGGGCAGTCAAGTTGAAATACTCTATTTAAATGCCGTTTCAGATGAATTAGAATTCGATTTAAAAGCTATCGAACAATTAAACAATTCCACGATTAAACAACTCAACACCTCAACGACTCAACAACTCCACAATAATATAAAAATCAAGTTAAGAATCCACAAAGATTCCTATTTCGAAAAAGTACAAAGTTTACTAGCACACATCCACAGAGGTGATATCTACGAAGCCAATTTTTGCCAAGAGTTTTATGCAGAAGATACAAGTATCAATCCGTTGGAAACCTATTTAAAACTCAATGCCATTTCCAAACCGCCATTCGCCACTTTTTTAAAATGCAATGATAAGTATGTATTGTCCGCCTCACCCGAACGGTATTTAAAAAAAGAAGGACAACATGTGGTGTCTCAACCCATAAAAGGGACGGCAAAACGTTCCAGTAATTTGGAGGAAGATGAGCAATTAAAGTCGGAATTAGCAGCAAGCGATAAAGAGCGCAGTGAAAACACTATGATTGTCGATTTAATCCGTAACGATTTATCTAAAACCGCCATCAAAGGGAGTGTGAAAGTTGAAGAATTATGCCAAGTCTATACGTTTAAACAAGTGCATCAAATGATTTCCACAGTCACCTCGGAAGTGGAGTTAAACACGCATGCGGTGGATATTATTAAAAGCACATTTCCTATGGGAAGTATGACTGGCGCACCCAAGATTTCGGCAATGAAAATTATTGAGGCTATGGAAGAAACCAAACGCGGACTTTATTCTGGAGCCGTTGGTTATTTTACGCCAATGGGAGATTTCGATTTCAATGTGGTGATTCGCAGTATTCTGTACAATGAAACCAAGCGTTATGTATCTTATTCCGTGGGTGGTGCCATTACATCTAAAAGCGACCCCTTGAAGGAATACGAGGAGTGTTTGGTTAAAGCCAAAGCCATGCGAGAGGTTTTGGAGGGTTATTCGATATGATTTTTAAATTTCTTGATGATTTCATCAAAAATAAGTTCTACACGACTTGATTCTATGTTTTTAACTTTCGAAATATCTTCAAAACTCAGCTTTCCAAAAATATATAAATCCACAATATTCGACACATTTAAAGGCAGCCAAGTATAAAGACTTCCTAGAGCTTTTTGTGAGTTATTGGCAGAAACATGTTCCATGTCGAAAGCATTTAAAATAGAACTGTTATTATCGTCATATAAAAAGATATGATTGTGTTTATCGGGTTGATGATACGATATATCGTTTAATTCTTCGCCCATAATGAAATCCCAGTCATCATCAATGGTGTATTGTTCATCCAAGCCATCCAATTCTTCTTCCAAAATAGAGTTGGTACTTATCGTGTTTTTATGAAACGCTTCTTTTTTAAAAAGGGTGTCTAAATCTTTATCAACAATCTTAAAAAGTTTCAACTTAATGGCATGTATACCGCAGTCAATATCATAGCCATTTTCATAAAACGTGGCAATGCTTTCATCAATAATACCATTTGAAGTAAACATATTTTTAGGAAGTACGCCCGTAGATTCGGCAATATAAAGCCTGTGTTTTACATAAGGATGCAATTGTTGGCTTGCGGAAAGCACTTTTTTGTTGAAAGCTATCTGTGTTTTTCTGTCGATTATTTTTTCAAAAGAGCTCATAACGTCATGTATTAAAATTTACTCATAAAAGATACTGAATTTTAGATTCAAAAACTATGATTTGTATGATTTTAAGATAAAATGCCACTCTTTTTAAAAAGGCAATATTGTATATTTGAAGGATGTTACACAAGTTTCAAAGCCATATAAATACGAAGTTTCCTTTTTTTAAGGATAAAAGGCTGCTCATTGCCATTTCGGGCGGTATGGATAGCGTGGTGCTAACCTATTTATGCCATGAATTACAATTAAACATCGCTTTGGCACATTGTAATTTTAACCTAAGAGGCAAGGAAAGCGATGCCGACGAGGACTTTGTTTTGCAATTGGCAGAGGATTTGGATTTAGAAGTTTTTGTGGAAAGTTTTGATACGAATCAGTATGCTAAAGATTATAAACGTTCCATACAAATGGCAGCAAGGGAATTGCGCTATAATTGGTTTTTAGAACTTGGCGACCAACTGGGATTCGATTATATTTTAACGGCCCACCACGCTGATGATAATTTAGAAACGTTTTTGATCAATTTTACGCGAGGCACGGGTTTGGAAGGCTTAACAGGAATTCCTGAAATTAATGGAAAATTTGTGAGGCCACTTTTGCCATTTTCAAGAGAGGATCTGGAAACGTTTGCCAAAGAAAAACACATTGAATGGCGAGATGATAGTAGTAATGCATCAACAAAATATTTACGGAATAAATTGCGTCACGATGTGATTCCTATTTTAAAGGAAATCAATCCTAATATATTACGGAATTTTGAGACGACGCAGTTAAACTTGAAAGATTCGCAGGATATTGTAGCGGACAGTATTGATGCATTTTTAAAAAAAGCTTCCCATATTTCTAAAGGAAGTCATGCTCAATTTAAAATTTCAGAATTCAAAAGGAAGCATAATCCCAAAGCGTATTTGTTTGAGGTTTTTAAGGATTTCGGATTTACGGAATGGAACGATGTATTGAATTTATTGGATGCCCAATCTGGAAAACAAGTGTTTTCAGAACAGTGGCGACTGATTAAAGATCGGGATTATTTATTGTTGAGTGACATTCAAACAAAAACATATGAAAAAATAAGCATTTTAAAAACTGATAAAAATGTGGAAGCACCTTTTGGAACCTTGGTTTTTAATGATGTTGATACGGTTTCCGAAAGTCCAAAACACACCATTTATGTTGATAGAGATAAACTTCATTTCCCATTAACGTTACGAACATGGGAAGAAGGCGATGTGTTTTTTCCGTTAGGCATGTCGGGTAAAAAGAAACTCAGTAAATATTTTAAGGACGAGAAATTGTCGTTGTTGGATAAAGAAAATACTTGGTTATTGTGTTTTGGAGATGATATTGTTTGGGTTATTGGAAAGCGAGCGGATGACCGTTTTAAAGTCACTGAAAATACAAAACAAATTCTAAAGATTGAATTAAAATAGTTCTCTCCTTTGGAGAGATGTCCGAAGGACAGAGAGGCATGAAACTACAAGGCAATATCGTTGACATACAAAACAAACGTATTTTTAAAGGTGAGATAACCTTTGAAAACGGCAAGATCATTTCCGTTAGTGAAAAGAATCATAACGTAAATCATTATATACTTCCCGGGTTTGTTGATGCCCATATCCATATAGAAAGTTCCATGTTGGTGCCTAGCGAATTCGCTAAGTTAGCAGTTACGCATGGCACGGTCGCCACGGTATCCGATCCACATGAAATTGCCAATGTTTTGGGTGTGGAAGGCGTCCACTTTATGATAGAAAACGGTAAACAAGTCCCTTTTAAATTCAATTTTGGTGCGCCATCCTGTGTGCCTGCCACTACTTTTGAATCTGCTGGTGCTATTATAGATTCCGAAGCCATTAAAACGCTTCTTGAAAATCCAGACATCAAGTATTTAACCGAGATGATGAATTATCCAGGCGTGTTATTTGATGATGAAGAGGTTATAAAAAAAATAGCTTGGGCAAAGCATTACAATAGACCCATTGATGGGCATGCGCCAGGATTAACAGGAGATAACCTCACAAAATATATTAATGCAGGCATTTCAACCGACCATGAATCTTTTACGTATGAAGAAGCCTTAGAAAAACTTCAAAAAGGCATGAAGGTATTGATTCGCGAAGGCAGTGCCGCCAAAAATTTTGAAGCCTTAATTGATTTGCTTCCAGAACATTTTGAAAACATGATGTTTTGTAGTGATGATAAACATCCGGACGACTTGATGGTCAACCACATCAATGCGTTATGTGCCAGAGCAGTTGCTAAAGGGATGGATGTTTTTAAAGTGCTTCAAGTGGCTTGCGTCAATCCTGTAAAACATTATAAATTGGATGTAGGTTTATTGCAGGAAGGCAATTTAGCTGACTTTATTGTGGTTGAAGATTTGATGAATTTTAAAACAATTCAAACCTATATTGACGGCGAATTGGTTTTTGATAAAGGTAAAACTTTAATAAAATCCGTGCCATTTGAACATCCCAATAATTTCAAAACGACTAAAAAACATGTGTCTGATTTTAAAGTGGAATCGTCAGAAAAAAAAATAAGGGTTATTGAAGCGTTGGAAGGACAATTGGTAACGAATGAACTTATTGAAAATTCAACCATTGAAAACGGAAATTTAATTTCGAATACCCAAACGGATATCTTAAAAATAGCCGTTGTTAACAGGTATAACGATAAAAAACCTGCCATTGCTTTTATAAAGAATTTCGGATTGAAAACAGGAGCCATCGCGTCTTCGGTCGCCCATGATTCACATAATATTATTGCAGTCGGCGTTTCAGATGAAGCCATTTGTAAAGCGGTAAATTTAATTATCGAACATCAAGGAGGGATATGTGTGGTTTTGGATACTGATAGCCATCGGTACAAGGAAAAAATCCTTCCACTCCCAGTCGCTGGTATCATGAGTGATAGAGATGGAAATACAGTCGGAATGGCATATGCTGAGTTGGACAAGATAGCTAAACAATTAGGTTCAACCCTTAATGCGCCTTATATGACCTTATCTTTTATGGCATTATTGGTGATTCCGTCATTAAAATTAAGTGACAAAGGCCTTTTTAACGGAAATGATTTTAAATTTGTGACGTTGGAGATGTAAGATGTTAGACAAAAGATAATAGACGTAAGATAAAAGAATATAGACCGAAGACGGAAGACCCATTACCTAATACCCAAAACCCAACATCCATAAGCCAAAACCCTAGATCCAACAACCACAAACCACAAACCATCAACCAACATGCCTATAATAGACTCAACGTACAAACCACTATTTTTTTTTAAGAACGGCTTTATTGCTACGGTGTATTCTGGGTTATTCAGAAAAGTGACCGGTTTAAAACAAGAGCGTGAACGTCTTTTGTTAAGTGATGGCGATTTTATGGATTTGGATTGGAGTTTTTCCAAAGAAAAAGCAGACAAAATTATTTTATGTTTTCACGGATTGGAAGGTCACGGACAACGGCCGTATGTCACTGGTGTAGCCAAACTTTTTAATGATAATGGCATGGATGCTATTTGTGTGAATTTTAGGGGATGTAGTGGTGAAGACAATTTAAAATATAGAACGTATCATTCGGGTTCTACTGAAGATTTAGAAGAAATTATTGAACATGTTTTGGCGTCTAATAAATATACCGAGATTTATTTATATGGCGTGAGTTTGGGCGCTAACCTCATATTAAAATATTTAGGGGAACGAGAATTTGTACCCAATGAAATAAAATCGGCCATCGCCATTTCTGTGCCAGCCGATTTAAATGGTTCTTGCGCAGAATTACATAAATTAAAAAACCGACCATTTGCAAATCGTTTTCTAAATCATTTAAAAAGAAAGTTGCTTAGTAAAATGAATAATTATCCAGAAGATTTATCGGTGGAAGCGTATTGCTCCATTCTGTCCTTACGAGATTTTGATAATGTTTACACATCCAAAGCACACGGTTTTGCAGATGCCGCCGACTACTATGCTAAATGCAGTTGCAAACAATTTCTTCCCAGCATTAAAACGCCAACGTTGATTATTAATGCTTTGAATGATTCTTTTTTATCTCCGGAATGTTATCCGATTAAAGAAGCCAAAAATAATCCGAATTTATATTTGGAAATGCCACAGTATGGTGGGCATGTGGGGTTTATTGGTAAAAAGAATATCTATTACAATGAACGTCGAGCACTTGAGTTTGTTTCTTAAAAAAAAGTTAAAACCTCAAATTTAGTTTCCTTTTTTGTATTTTTAGAGAGTATGACATACTTCTTTTTAGGGTCATTCATCTTTTAAAAACTTAAAAAAACCAACAAAAATGCCAACGTATAACTTAAATGTCAACAAGAAAAATCATACTGTAGAGGCAGATGAAAACATGCCTTTATTATGGGTTTTAAGAGATCTTTTGGATTTGGTGGGAACCAAATTTGGATGTGGAATTGGACAGTGTGGTGCTTGCACCATTCATCTTGACGGTGCTGCCTCAAGAAGTTGTTTGATGCCGGTATCATCCGTCGGAGATGCTAAAATCACCACCATTGAAGGACTTTCCGAAGATAATAGCCATCCTGTTCAAAAGGCATGGAAAGAGGTTGATGTTCCACAATGTGGCTATTGTCAAGCTGGACAAATCATGACGGCTTCTGCGTTTTTAGAGGAAAATTCTAGTCCGACCAAAGAAGAAGTAAGGTCTGCCATGCATGGAAATATTTGCAGATGCAGTGCCTACAATCGTATTGAGGAAGCCGTGAATCTTGCCGCTAAAATGTAAACCAACTAATACCTAACCATGGAAACAACTAATAAGATATCATTTAATAGAAGGTCATTTATAAAAACCATTGGTTTATCTACTGGCGGTTTAATGATAGGTTTTACCTTGTTTGAGGCTTGTAAGCCTGATAGCAATGTGATGATTGACCTAGAAACCCTAAATTATAAAGACTTTAATGCCTTTATAAAAATTGCAGAAAATGGTATGGTGACCATTTATTCGCCAAATCCAGAAATTGGTCAAGGGGTTAAAACATCCATGCCCATGTTGATAGCTGAAGAATTGGATGTGCCTTGGGAACATGTTTTAGTAAAGCAAGCAGATTTAGATACAAAAAATTTCCAAAGACAAGTAGCAGGGGGTAGCCAATCTATTCGTGCTTCTTGGATGCCGCTAAGACAAACAGGCGCAACTGCACGACAAATACTTATCAATGCCGCTGCCATAAAATGGGGCGTTAATCCTTCAGAATGTTATACAGAAGAAGGTATTATAAAAAATTCCAGGGGAGAAAAACTAAGCTATGGTGCTGTTGTTTCAGAAGCAGCGCTGTTGGAAGTTCCAGAAAATGTTAAATTGAAAGACCCTAAGGATTTCAAAATTATAGGAAAAGATATTAAAAATGTGGATATCGATAAAATTATATCGGGCAAGCCATTATTCGGATTGGATTATAAAACGGAAGGCATGGTTTATGCCGTTACGTTAAGACCTCCAGCGTTTGGTCAAAAACTGGTTAGTTTTGATGATACTGAAGCTAGAAACGTTAATGGTGTAACAGACGTATTTCAGTTTGGGGATAAAGTGGCTGTTTTGGCAACTAATACCTGGGCGGCGATGAATGGAAAAAAAGCATTAATAGCAGAATGGAGTTCCGATGAAAAACTGATGAGCACCGAAGACCATGATATGGAACTCACCAAATTATTGGATTCTGAAAGTCTAAAAGAAGTGCGATCTGATGGTAATATAGATAGAGTAAAAAATACGGCGGATAAGGTGATTGAATACACCTATGAAGCACCCTTTTTACCACATAGCTGTATGGAGCCGATGAACTTTTTTGCACATGTAACCGATACCAATGTGGAGTTGGTCGGTCCCATTCAAACACCCGAAGGCACTGCCAGACAAGTAGCTGGAATGCTGAAAAGGGACGTAGAGCAGGTGCATTTATCCTTAACCAGGATCGGAGGCGGTTTTGGTAGAAGATTAATAGGTGACTATGTCGTAGAAGCTGCTGAAATATCCAATATATCAAAAAAACCTGTAAAATTGGTTTACACAAGGGAAGATGATATGGCAGGAGGGTTTTACAGACCCATAGTAAAATATAAAATAAGTGCAGCAATCAAGAACTCTAAGCTTGTTGGTTATCATTTAAAAGAAACCGCTGTGGGCAGTAGTATTAATAGGTCGAGAGCAAGTTATTTTCCGGCTGGGTGTGTAGAAAATTATAAAGTAGAAGCAGCCCAATTACCTAGTGAAATCACTACCGGGCCTTGGCGTGCGCCTGTTTGTAATTTTTTAGCAACGGCAGAACAGACTTTTATTGATGAACTTGCAGAAGAATTGAACCAAGATCCAGTTGCGTTACGATTGGAGTTATTGGAAAAAGGCAAGAAAAATAAAGCTGATTTGGAATGGTCTCCAGAACGTATGATAGGTGTCATTAAATTGGCTGCCGAGAAATCCAATTGGGGGAATGCTAAGGAAGGTGTTTATCAAGGATTTAGTGCTTATTATAGTCACAATTCGCATGTTGCTGAGGTAGCCGAAGTTGTTTTAAGGGATGGTAAACCCGTAGTCACTAAAGTATTTTGTGCTGTTGATTGTGGTGTTGTAGTTAATCCATTAGGTGCAAAAAATCAAATAGAAGGTGGTATTATTGATGGTATCGGACATGCCATGTATGGTGAAATGAGATTCCTAAAAGGAAAGCCACAATCTTTAAATTATGATAGTTATCGTTTGATAAGAATGATGGAAACACCTGTTGTTGAAACGTATTTTGTTGATAGTAATGAAGATCCAACTGGTTTAGGAGAACCGTCATTACCTCCGGTGGGTGCTGCAATTGCCAATGCCATTAAAGCCGCTACGGGCCAACGTTACAGAATTCAACCCTATCTTAAATATATGGAACAGGTTAGTGAAATCGTTTAGTCGTTTGTTACAAAGCACTTCGACTCAACAACTAAACAACTAAACAAAAACCAGTAATATGACCCATGAATTTAAGGATATTGTCCAGCAAGGACTAGAGGCCAAACAACGCGGATTGAAATCGGTTTTGGCATCTGTTGTGGCATTGGATGGTTCATCGTATCGCAGGCCAGGTGTACGAATGCTGATTCTTGAAAACAACAGTATGGTTGGCGCCGTTAGCGGTGGATGTGTCGAAAAGGAAATCCTATTGCAATCTCAAACTGTTTTTAAAACGGGACAGGCTAAAATAATGACCTATGATGGCAGGTACCGATTGGGTTGTGAAGGTGTTCTATACATTTTATTGGAATTGTTTCAACCAGATGAAGCTTTTGAAACGGCTTTTTCAGAATGTATTAAAGAAAGACACGCCTTTGAAATCCATTCTTATTTTACTAAAAATGAAGGAAGTGTATTTGGCTTAGGTTCCTTTGTAAAATTAAAGAGCACAACATTCAGTTTAGGAAATCATTCCAAAACACAAAGCGAGAAGCTTTCTGTATTCAAACAAACCCTACCAGCTTGTTCCAAATTGGTTATTGTTGGTGCGGAACATGATGCCGTGCAACTTTGTAAATATGCCGCTTTAACAGGTTGGGAAGTCACTATCATTGCTGGAGCTAAAGACGCTAAAACCATTGAAAATTTTCCTGGGGCATCAGAATTTCATGCCATTTCTCCGGAAGCGATTGATATAAGTTTAATCGATAACCAAACAGCCATCGTTTTAATGACGCATAGTTTTGCCAATGATTTACGTTTTTTGGTAGCATTAAAAGATACGAATCCGAACTACATTGGTATCTTGGGGCCCACCAGAAGACGAGAAGATTTATTGGCACAATTTATTGAGTATTGTCCTGATGTTGAAGACGTTTTTTTAGAACGGATTCACGGGCCTGCTGGGATTGATATCGGTTCAGAAACACCACAAGAAATTGCCATTTCCATTATGGCTGAAATGTTGGCGGTTACTAGAAAAAGAGAGACCATCTCATTGAGCAAAAAATTAGGAAAAATCCATTCAAATTCATAGTTTTTTAATGATTGCATCACAATCAAACATCGCCATCGTTATATTAGCTGCTGGCGCTTCCAAACGTATGGGTAAGCCAAAGCAATTATTAAAATGGGGAGAAGGCACTTTAATTAGCCACGCTGTAAAAACCGCTTCAAAAGTAAATCCTAAAGACCTTATTGTCGTTTTTGGAGCTCATTTTGAATTGATTAAAAATGAGATTGAAACTTCTAAAGTTACCATATTAAATAACCAAAGTTGGGAAAAGGGGTTAGGTACATCCATTGCTTTTGCTATAGACTTTCTTCAAAATTCAAAATCAAACATCGATGGCGTCCTAATAACTTTGTGCGATCAACCTTTAATCACTACGGATTTTTTAAAATCACTAGTTTCAAAATTTCAACCTAATAAAAAGCAAATCATAGCCACTTCTTATGGCAATGGAAAACATGGGGTTCCGGCACTTTTCGATAAAATTTATTTTGAAGACTTGTTAATACTAAGTGACGACCAAGGCGCTAAGAACATTTTAATAAAATATAAGGCTCAAGTTGTAAGCGTATTGCCACCCGAAAAAAATATTGATTTGGATACAACGGAAGATTACACTAATTTGTATCAATCAAATTTTAAAAAATAACTATGGGTTCTTCCGCCGAAAAGAAAGCGCAAACACCAGAAACATTTTCAAGTTTAAATATTAAAAAGACATCAAAAAAAAGTGTAGGTTTTGATGCTGTGAAATCTTCTATAGGTCATGTTTTAAAATATACAAAGCCATTAGATGCTATAAAAGTAGCACTTAAAATGAATCAAAAAGGGGGTTTTGATTGTCCAGGTTGTGCTTGGCCAGATCCAGATGATGAGCGTTCTTCCCTAGGTGAATTCTGCGAAAATGGTATTAAAGCCATGACAGAAGAAATGCAAAACAAACTCATCAATCGGGAGTTTTTTGTAACCCATTCGGTAGATGAACTTGCTACATTTTCGGATTTTGAAATCGGTAAATCAGGAAGACTTTCAGAGCCTATGTATTTAGCTGAAGGGGCTACCCATTACCAACCCATTTCGTGGGAAGACGCTTTTAACAAAGTGGCAACACATTTAAATGCTTTGGAAAATCCGGATGAAGCCGTGTTTTACACGTCTGGAAGAACCACCAATGAAGCTGCTTTTTTGTATCAGTTATTTGTGCGTGAATTTGGAACGTCTAATTTGCCAGATTGCTCCAATATGTGTCACGAAGCCAGTGGCAGCGCATTGTCCGAAACCTTAGGAATAGGGAAGGGTTCTGTCACTTTAGACGATTTATATAAAGCGGAATTGGTGATGGTCATCGGACAAAATCCAGGAACCAACCATCCTCGTATGTTGACTGCGTTAGAAAAATGTAAAAATAATGGCGGTAAAATAATAACAGTCAATCCTTTGCCCGAAGTTGGTTTGATAAGCTTTACCAATCCGCAAAGTCCGATTAAATTACTTACTGGCGGCACTAAATTAACCGATGTTTTTGTGCCCATTACCATCAATGGTGATGTTGCTTTTTTCAAGGCATTGTTGATTAGATTATTAGAAAAAGAAGAGCGTGATGGAGGTGTGTTTGATTTGGATTTTATCAAAGACCATACACATGGTTTTGAGGCTTTTATTTCCGATTTAAAAACCTATGATTTTGACGAATGCTTACAGGCGGCGGGAATTTCTAAAGAGATTTTTAATGACGCTTTCGAATTAATTTTAAATAAAAATAAGATTATTATCTGTTGGGCAATGGGGCTGACACAGCATCAAAACGCCGTGGATAATATTCGGGAATTGGTTAATTTATTATTGCTGAAAGGGAGTATTGGAAAGGAAGGCGCAGGAACCTGTCCGGTTCGTGGACATTCCAACGTGCAAGGCGATAGAACGGTTGGCATTTGGGAATCCGCTCCGCAAGCTTTTCTAGATAAGATTGAAAATAAATACGGATTTAAACCAAAATCAGAACACGGCTATTCGGTCATTGATGCCATAAAAGCCATGAATGAAGGTAAAGTCAAAGTCTTTTTCGGCATGGGAGGTAATTTTATTTCGGCCGTACCAGATACAACATATTCAGCTACAGGTATGGCTAAATGTGATTTAACGGTTCATGTCAGTACTAAATTAAACCGTTCTCATTTGGTAACAGGAAAGGAGGCGCTTATTTTGCCATGTTTGGGTCGTACGGAAAAAGATTATCAAAAAACAGGCGTTCAAGTGCAAAGCGTCGAAAATTCCATGGGCGTGGTGTCTTCTACTAAAGGGATTTTAGAACCATGTTCATCTGATTTAATGAGTGAAGTAGCCGTAGTTTGTGGCATTGCCCATGCGACTTTAAAAGATAGAACCAAAATTAAATGGCTTGATTATAAAGATGATTATAATTTGGTACGTAATGATATCCAAGAGGTTATAGAAGGATTTGAAGATTATAACAATAGACTTAAAAAACCTTCGGGATTCTATTTGCCAAATGGCGCTAGGGAACGACATTTTAAAACGAACACAGGAAAAGCCAATTTCTCCATCAATAAACTTCCGGAATGGACATTGAAAGATGATGAACTGATTATGATGACCATACGCAGTCATGATCAATTTAACACCACTATTTACGGATTAAATGATAGATATAGAGGTGTTTTTAACGAACGGCGAATCATTTTTATGAATCGAGATGATATGAAACTCAGGAATTTAAAAGACCAACAAGTGGTTCACTTGCAATCTAAATTTAATGGTGTTATAAGACAAGCCCATTCGTTTAAAGTCGTTGGTTACGATATTCCTAAAAATTGTTGTGCTACGTATTTTCCAGAAACCAATGTGTTAGTACCCCTTGATAGTTTTGCACATACCGCTAAAACGCCCGCTTCAAAAAGTGTGGTTATTAGAGTCATTGCGGATAAAGCTAATTAGTATTTACTCATTCAATTTTTATTTATACATCAATGAAAGCCTTTTCTATTTGAGAAATCAGCAATAATAATGTATTTGCATAAATTTTTAAAACTACGTATATAAAATTAAGTAATAATACTTATATTTGTATTTTAAATACGTAGTCATGAGAAAAATTATAGTTGTAGGCAATGGTATGGTAGGGTATAAATTCTGTGAGAAGTTTGTATCGAAATCCAATATGGAGCACTTTAAAATAACGGTGTTTGGAGACGAGCCCAGGCCAGCGTATGATAGGGTTCACTTAAGTGAATTCTTTGAAAATAGAGATGCTAAAGCTCTAGAAATGGCGCCTCGGTCTTGGTATGAAGAACACGGCATTGAATTGATTACTAGCGAACGTGTCACAGATATACACAGAGCTTCAAAGAAAATAACTACAACTAAAGATTTACATTATAAATACGACTACTTAGTTTTAGCTACGGGATCATCTCCCTTTGTGCCTAATATACCGGGCGTGGAAAAGAAAGGGGTTTTTGTGTATAGAACCATTGAAGATTTAGAAAGCATGTTGGCTTATGCAGATAAAATTAAAGCCAAAAGAAAAGAAACCATTAAGGCAGCTGTGTTGGGTGGTGGGCTTTTAGGATTGGAAGCAGCCAAAGCGGTTAAAGATATGGGGTTTGAGCCCCATGTGGTTGAGTTCGCCTCTAAGTTAATGCCTAGGCAATTGGATACCAGAGGCAGTAAAGTGCTTCAAGAAAAGATAGAATCATTGGGTATTCATGTGCATTTATCCAAAGCTACCAATAAAATTTTAGGAAAAGATACCATAACAGGGATGGAATTTGGCGAATATGATAAGCTGGATGTGGACATGTTAGTTATTTCCGCAGGGATAAGACCTCGTGATGAACTGGGAAAAACGTGCGACTTGAAAATGGGAACTAGGGGCGGTATTCTTGTGAATAACAAAATGCAAACATCCGATCCCGAAATTTATGCCATTGGTGAAGTGGCTCTGCTAAATAATATGATTTACGGTTTAGTGGCTCCAGGTTATGATATGGCTGAAGTTGCCATCAATCAAATATTGGGGATTAAAGAAATAATGATGCCTGAAGATATCGATATGTCAACCAAATTAAAGTTAATAGGCGTCGATGTTGCTAGTTATGGCGAGCCTTATATGCCCATAGAAAAGGGATATTCCATCATTTATGAAAATAAAACCAAAAATTTATATAAGCGTATTAACATCAGTCATGATGGTAAAAAGTTATTGGGCGGTATTTTAATTGGAGATGCATCCGATTATAATATGTTCCATCAAATATATTTGAACAGTTTACCAATCCCTGATGATGCCGAAGAATTAATTATAGGATCTCGAGGAGAAGGTGGTTCGTCTTTTGGAAGTGTTATGGATATTCCAGATATAGCTCAAGTATGTTCTTGCGAAAGTATCACCAAAGGTGCTATTTGTAGTTCCATCACAGAGGGTGGATGTAATAATTTATCGGATGTTATTACCAAAACCAAAGCAACTACAGGTTGTGGCGGTTGTAAACCTATGGTGGTAGATTTGGTAAACGAAACTTTGAAATCCCTTGGTAAAGAAGTTAAAGAAACCATTTGTGAGCATTTTAGTTTCAACAGACAAGAGTTGTATGATTTGGTTAAAATCAACCGCGTAGCGGATTATGAAGAGGCTCTTAATTTGTTTGGTGAAGGTCATGGCTGTGAAGTTTGTAAACCTGCTTTAGCTTCCATATTTGCGACCATTACCATGGAAACCCCTAATAAACAACACGCAATTCAAGATACAAACGATCGCTTTTTGGCGAATATTCAAAGAAATGGAACGTATTCGGTAGTTCCTCGTGTTGCTGGTGGAGAAATTACACCAGACAAGTTGATAGTTCTTGGTCAGGTTGCTAAAAAATATGATTTGTATACTAAAATTACTGGTGGACAAAGGATTGATTTATTTGGAGCGCAATTACATGAATTACCTCTAATTTGGAAAGAATTAATTGATGCCGGTTTTGAAAGTGGTCATGCCTATGGAAAATCGCTTAGAACTGTAAAAAGCTGTGTGGGTTCTACTTGGTGCCGCTACGGTATGCACGAAAGTGTGACGTTTGCCATTGAAATTGAAAACCGATATAAAGGTTTGCGTTCTCCACACAAATTAAAAGGCGGTGTGTCAGGCTGTATTCGTGAATGTGCAGAAGCTAGAGGAAAAGATTTTGGATTGATAGCTGTAGACGGTGGTTGGAATCTTTATGTCTGTGGTAATGGAGGTGCTACACCAAAGCATGCCATTCTTTTTGCAGAACACTTGGATGATGCCACCGCTATTAAATATTTGGACAGGTTTTTAATGTACTATATCCGTACGGCTGGACCGTTGGTAAGAACAGCGCCTTGGCTAGAAAAATTGGATGGCGGGATTGAATATTTAAAGAAAGTGGTTATTGAAGATTCTCTAGGAATTGCAGAGGAACTTGATAGGGAAATGCAAAGCCTTGTTAATAAATATGAGTGTGAATGGAAACAAGCTATAGAAGACCCTAATATAGCAAAACGCTTTAAGCACTTTGTAAACTCGGATGATACGGATGATAACTTGGTGTTTGTGCCGATGAGGGAGATGAAAATGCCAAAAGCTTGGTAAATGTTTAATCGTTTAATTGTTGAAATGTTTAATTGTTACTATCGATTACACGATTACACAATTAAACGATTGCACAAATAACCAACACACAACGAATAAACATCAAAGCTAAAATAAAGAATTGAATAAAATAATAGATATGCAAGATATATTAAGTCAATATCAATCGGTTTCAGGAGAAAGTGTGAAAAATTGGTTTCATGTAGGTCACGAGTCCGATTTCCCAGAAAATAGCGGTGCCTGTATAAAATATAAAACCAAGCAAATTGCCGTTTATAATTTTACCAGACTGTCCAAATGGTACGCATGCCAAAACCTGTGTCCACATAAAATGGAAATGGTATTAGCTTTTGGGATGATAGGCGATAAAGAAGGGATTCCTAAAGTCGCTTGTCCCATGCATAAAAAGAATTTTTCGTTGGAAGATGGTTCAAATCTTGGTGGCGATGACTTAAAAATTGCGGTATATCCTGTTAAAATTGAAGATGGAAATGTGTATATTGGCTTTTCAGATTAACACAAAACATTATGAAGCCAACACGATTTGAGAGTGCCATTATTTTAATAGATAATAAAAATTCAGAAGATATAAATACCTATCAAGTATATGGTTTAGAGATTTCTAAGGAATTATTGTATTCCCAACGGATGTCCCAAAAATTATTGCAGTTTGAACCTCAAGCTTCAGAAGAATTACAGATAGCCGCACGGGCACAGCATATTGGTAGATGGAAAATAGCAAGGGACGAATACCCCATGGATAGAGTGGGTTATTTAAAATGGCGGGAAACATTAAAGAAAATGCATGCTGCAATGGCCACGGATATTTTAAAAGAAGTAGATTATGATGCAGAATTTATTGATAGAGTGTCCTTTTTAATCAACAAAAAGCTCATTAAAAAAGATGATGGAAGCCAAACCTTGGAAGATGTGATTTGTTTGGTGTTTTTAGAATATTATTTTGAAGAATTTGCAGAGAAACATGAAGACGACAAAGTGATTGATATCCTTCAAAAAACCTGGGTAAAGATGTCCGATAAAGGTCATGATGCCGCATTAAAAATTAGTTTTTCAGAAAAAAGTTTGTCTTTAATAAAGCGAGCAATAGCATAAAATATAATAGTAAATGACTAAAAAAGGTATTTCCTCCTTAGACCAACATACTTTTGAGCGATTAAGTCGTTTGTACATTATTGCCTTAAGTGCCATTGCGCTCTCGGTAATCATTAGTCAGATTCTTGTACGAAAACATCTTCGCGATCAAGAAAGTGATTCTTCAATTATAAATGTTGCTGGTAGGCAACGTATGTTGAGTCAGAAATTAACAAAAGAAATCGTTTCTATGTCTACTGAAAACGATTTAGAAAAAAGAATCGCATTAAAAAATAATCTAAAAGAAACCTTGGCACTTTGGGAGCTTTCCCATAATGGGCTTCAAATGGGAAATGATAGTTTAGGTTTGCCAGGAGCAAATAGTGCTGTTATTTCAAAAATGTTCCATGAATTAAACCCAAAATTCGATGCTATTAGAGACGCCTCTAAGGCCATTATTGAAAAAATAGAGAACATTCCGTCGCTTCCTATAGACATGTTTACAAATGAAATAACTACGGTAAAGCAAACAGAAGGTGGCTTTTTAGCCATCATGGACGATATTGTAAATCAATATGATTTTGAAGCGGATGGAAAAGTAACTTGGCTACGAAAACTGGAACTATTTATCATGTTTATTACATTGGCGCTTTTATTGGCGGAGTTTCTGTTTATTTTTTGGCCAACAGCAAAAACAGTAAAACAAAGTCTTGCAGAATTGATTGAAGCCGAAAAGAAAGCTAAAAAAATGGCCTATGATGCCGATTTGCTAAGTACAGCCAAAGAAAAATCCATTAAAGAATTACGGGCATTAAGTCAGGCCATGGATGATACCTTGTTATTCGCTCGCATCACATCCAACGGTGTTATTGTACATATGGGGAATAAATTTTCAAGATTATTTAAATTCAATAATTTTAGTGCCAATGCGAATTTTTGTGATGTTTTGTCAATTGTTGAAAGTGAGCGATTGGCTATTGAAAGTTTAATTAAAAGCCATAAAAAAACGGGGTGGCAAGGAGAGGTCAAGGCTACCACGAAAGATAACCAACCGGTTTGGTTGGAAATGGCCATTATTCCTTTTAACCCAACGGATGATAAAACCGAATTGTTGATTATTGCTTCAGAAATAACAAAACGTAAAGAAGGGCAAATGGAAATTGAGCGTTTAACAAAAGAAAGTTTTGAAGAACGTATGAATCAACAAAAAGTCATTTCCAGTAAGATTATAGAAAACCAAGAAAAAGAACAAAACCGCATCGCAAAAGATGTACACGATGGTATTGGGCAAATGCTAACGGGGTTAAAGTTTAATTTGGAAAGTATCGATATATCGGACATTAACAAAACAGCTAAAAAAATTGAGCATTTAAAGGAGTTGACCTCTAACATCATAAAAGGTGTTAGAACAGCCACTTTTAATTTAACACCACCAGAATTGGCCGATCACGGTATTGTTCCTGCACTGACCAAACTTACAACCGAGTTGACTAAATTAACAGGAAAAAACATTGTACTTTACAATAAGACCGATTTTACCCAAAGACTCGATTCCCTTGCAGAAATA
Organism: Confluentibacter flavum; assembly: GCF_002843175.1. Lineage (GTDB taxonomy): Bacteria > Bacteroidota > Bacteroidia > Flavobacteriales > Flavobacteriaceae > Confluentibacter > Confluentibacter flavum. The sequence goes on along the minus strand of NZ_PJEO01000014.1, from coordinate 157,490 downwards.
AACATCTATAGAATTACCCAAGAGGCTATTAATAATGCCATAAAATATGCCGATTCTACACACATATTAGTATCCATTTCCAATAGTGATGAGATACTTAGCATCGTGATTGATGATAATGGTAAGGGTTTTGACCCCAATAAAATTAAGAACGTTAAAAATGGGGATGGAGGTATGGGCATGACATTTATGAGAGAGCGTATTAAGTATATTAACGGACGTTTATTTCTTAATTCAGATTTGAAGAAAGGCACGCGCGTAACGTTAAACATACCGTTGCAGGAATTAAGTATAACTACGTAAATTTTCACTAAATTTGCTATAATTATTTTTATAAAAAGTTAAAAAAATGGATATTATCAATGTCGTTTTAGCAGATGACCATGTTCTTGTTAGAGATGGCATAAAAGCACTTTTAGAGGATCAGCAAGGCATTAAAGTTATTGACGAGGCTTCCAACGGAAAAGAAGCCATAGAAGTTATTACTAAAAACAAACCACACATACTGATTGTAGATATAAGAATGCCAGAACTTAATGGTATTGAGGTGGTTAGAATTATTAATAGCAATAACAAGTACAAGGATGTAAGGACACTTGTGCTTTCCATGCATGATTCCGAAGAATATGTCATTCAGGCCATTCAAGCTGGGGCGGATGGGTATTTATTAAAAGGCGCCAGTAAGGATGAGTTCTTAAAGGCATTGCATACGGTAGCCGCTGGTGGCAAATATTTCACAGGTGATGTGTCTTCAATCATCATGAATAATTTTGTTAATGGCGGTATAAAAAATACGCCAAAAAAAGAAGTTGTTGAAGATCCATTTAATCTTACCAAAAGGGAAAAGCAAATTTTGAATTTGGTGCTTCAGTTAAAAAATAATAAAGATATTGCTGAAGAACTAAATATCAGCAGACGTACGGCAGAGGTACACCGTTTCAATTTAATGAAGAAATTGGATGTAAAAAATATTATGGAACTAAATCATAAAGCCAATGAATTTCAACTTGTATAGTTCAGCTCGCTAAATCTTCATTATAATGTAAAAAAATCAACAATTACTCTCATAATATTGTAATATTCTCAGAAACGTATTTTATTATTGATAATCCAACATTTATTAAAAAATACGTATTTTTGATGTCTAAAATTAAGTAATTATACTTACTTTTGTAAGTATAAAACAATTTGACATGAAAAATTCTAAATCCGCAAAAGCAACTAAATTAGAGCTTTTTAATTTTAAAAGTATCCCAACACAAACATTCTGGATTACCTCTATATCATTCTTCATGTGCTTTTTTGCATGGTTTGGTATTGTGCCATTTATGCCAGATGTGGTTAAAGATTTGGGGTTAACGCCAGATCAAAAATGGAATTCTGTTATTTTTGGTGTCGCAGGCACTGTATTCGCTAGATTATTAGTTGGTAAATTATGTGATAAATACGGACCAAGGTTGTGTTATACGTGGCTTTTAGTTTTAGGCGCCATTCCTGTGGTTTTATGTGGTTTGTCACAAACACCTTTCCAGTTTTTGGTTTGTAGACTTTTTATAGGCTTTATTGGGGCATCTTTTGTTATAACCCAAGTACATACATCGTTAATGTTTGCACCTAATATTGTCGGGACTGCCAATGCAACCTCGGCTGGATGGGGAAATTTAGGAGGAGGTGCCAACCGCTTAGGCATGCCCTTAATAGCGGCCATGGTTATTGGCTTTGGTGTTGCCGAAGCGGAAGCTTGGAGGTATTCCATGATTATTGCAGGTCTTATTTGTTTTTTAATGGGGATAGTTTACTTCTTTTTTACCCAAGATACACCAGAAGGAAATTTTAAGGAATTAAGAGCGTCTGGGACTATGATAACCACTAAAAAAGACCAAATACGATTTATGAAAGTGATAAAAGATTATAGAATTTGGATTCTGTTTTTGGTATACGCTGCTTGTTTTGGAATTGAACTTACAGTGTATGGAACTATGGATGATTATCTTCAAAATACATTTCAATTGGAGCGTATTACGGCGGGTAACATCGTGCTATCGTTTGCCTTGATGAATATTTTTGCAAGAACTTTAGGAGGACATTTTGGAGATAAATTTGGTAAGCTAAAAGGCTTGCGTGGTAGAGTGTTATTTTTATCTTGTATACTCGCCGTTCAAGGGATTATGTTGATCACGTTTTCTGGAATTACAAGTATGGTGTTAGGGATTTTATTCTTAATTTTATTTAGTTTATCAGTTCAAATGGCAGAAGGCGCCACATTTTCGGTCGTGCCATTCATTAATAAAAAGGCCGTAGGATCAGTTTCTGGAATTGTCGGGGCTGGCGGTAATGTTGGAGCTTTTTTAGCGGCCCTATTACTTAAATATAAATCGGCCATTGCGGAAAAAGAGGCTATTGCTTCCAGTGAAGGGTTAGCTGCAGATGCCGTAAGCGCAGCACAAGCTTCAGCATCATCTGCAGCGGTTTCAAGTGGTTATTTTTTAATTGGATGCTTGGTAGTCATTACCGCCATTTTAGCTTTAGCCATTCGTTTTTCCATGAAAGAAGAAGAGGTGTCTGCTGAAAGTGCCGATATATCCTTAGAAAAACTCATCCCAATAAAAATCGAAAATGAGTCCTAATAATAATCAAATTACAAGTTTTTTTTGTTTGTTTTTGAAGTATTCAGAATAATGTAGGTTATTTTTGTATAGCGTTAATTTAATCTCTTAATTAGTGTAAAATCCAGTGGTGTAATGATAAAGAATGAAGCTAAAACAACGTGTTCATATTGTGGTGTAGGCTGTGGTATTATCATAAAAAAAGATATAGATAATAAGGTTTTGGTTGAAGCTGACCCCAATCACCCTGTAAGTCAAGGAATGCTTTGTTCTAAAGGAATGAACCTGCACTATGTTGTTAATGATACCTCTGATAGAATTTTGTACCCAGAAATGAGATGGAGCAGGTCACATCCACGTGAACGCGTCAGTTGGGACGATGCATTGGATAGGGCGAGTGGTGTTTTTAAATCCTTAATAAAAAAATATGGGCCAGATAGTGTTGCATTTTATGTGTCTGGACAAAGTTTAACCGAAGAATATTACATTGCCAATAAGCTTACCAAGGGATTTTTAGGGACCAATAATATAGATACAAATTCTAGGTTATGTATGAGTTCGGCCGTGGTTGGTTATAAAAAAGCGTTTGGGGAAGATATTGTGCCTGTTTCTTATGAAGATATAGAATTGGCCGATTGTTTTCTAATCACAGGAGCTAACCCTGCTTGGTGCCATCCCATCATTTTTAGAAGAATAGAAAAGCACAAGGAAAAAAATCCGCATGTACAAATTATCGTTATAGATCCGCGTAAAACGGATTCTGCAAGTTTTGCCGATTTACACCTGCAACTCATTCCTGGAACCGATGTGATTCTTTATAATGCCATTGGAAGACGTTTGTTTGAACGTGGTTTGATTGATGACCATTTTATAAAGAACCATACCGAAGGTTTTAAAGAGTATAAGGATTTAATTTTTTCAACATCAGTTAAAGATGCAGCAAGATTATGTGGCGTTCCTGAAAAAGATATTAGAAAAGCTGCCGATATCATCGGACTTTCAAAAGGCTTTATTAGTATGTGGGCTATGGGACTTAACCAAAGTGCCATTGGAACCGATAAAAACGTTTCCCTTATAAATTTATCGCTTATTACAGGCCAAGTAGGTAAACCGGGTTCTGGTCCATTTTCACTTACGGGTCAACCAAACGCCATGGGCGGTCGCGAAGTAGGAGGTATGGCTAATTTATTGGCGGTACATAAAGATTTAGCTAACGAAGAACATCGTAGGGAAGTCGCACAGTTTTGGGGCGTTGATAAAATTTCACCTAAACCAGGCTTAACGGCTACAGAAATGTTCGATGCACTTGAAAGTGGTACATTAAAAGCAGTCTGGATTATGTGTACTAATCCCTTAGTCAGCCTACCAAATATCAATAAAATAGAAAAGGCCATGGCGAATGCCAAATTCGTGGTGGTTCAGGAAATATCGCATAAGTCCGATACAGTGGCTTTTGCCGATTTGGTATTGCCTGCTGCTGGATGGTTAGAAAAGGAAGGCACCATGACAAACTCTGAAAGGCGTATTTCTTATTTGCCCAAAGAAATGGAGCCACCTGGAGAAGCAAGGCCAGATGTTGAAATACTTTGCGATTTTGCACAACGTATGGGTTTTAGGGGATTTAATTTTAACAGTGCCGAAGAAGTTTACAACGAATATTGTTCCATGACCAAAGGAACCAATATGGATATTTCATTTTTAAATTATGACAGACTAAAAAATGAAGGCACCTTTCAATGGCCAGTTCCAGAATACAGGCATCAAGGAACTCCAAGACTTTTTGAAGATAAAAAATTCTATACGCCATCAAAAAAAGCCATTTTCAACGTACCCCAAAGTATTGTAAATACATCCGTCATGCCAGATGAGGCGTTTCCGCTTATATTAACGAATGGACGTATTCGCGACCAATGGCATACCATGACCAAAACGGGCAAAGTGTCTCGGTTAAAAACCCATTACCCCATACCTGTTTTAGAAATCAATCCTGTTGATGCCTTTATAAATAAAATTAAAGATGGTGATATTACCGAAATTAAGAGTAAAAATGGTGTTGTTAGAGTACGAGCAAAAGTAACAGATTCCATAAGAAAAGGAGTCGTGTTTTTACCCATGCATTGGGGCAAGCAACTCGAAAACGACCTGAATCGAGTAAATAATTTAACCAATACCGTTGTAGATCCCTTTTCTAAAGAACCCGATTTTAAGTTCACAACCGTTTCGGTTTCCAAATACAAAAAACCTTTAGAAAAAATAATTGTTGTCGGTGCTGGAGCTGCCGCTTTTAGGTTTATCCAGAATTATAGGGAAAACAACGAAAAAGATGAAATCCTTGTGTTTTCTAAGGAGCCTAACTTATTTTATAATAGGGTGCTGCTTCCAGAATATGTTACAGAAGAACTGACTTGGGAACAACTTTTAAAGATTAAAAAAGTGGAATTGAATAAGCTTAATATAAAAGCGTATCCAGAAACATTTATAACCAAAATAGATCAAGAAAATAAAAAAGTCATAGATAGCAACGGCGATGTGCATACATTCGATAAGCTCATTTTGGCAACAGGAAGTCGTGCATTTATTCCAAAGGATGTTCAAATAGATTTACCAGGCAGGTTTACCATGCGAAATAAAAATGATGCGGATAGATTTAAAGCCTATTTAGAACAAACACAGTTACCACCAGAAAGTCAACATGTTACCATTGTTGGTGGTGGTTTATTGGGGCTAGAGTTAGCGGCTGCTTTAAAACATAAAAATATACAGATAACGATTATACAGCGTTCTTCCAGGCTCATGGAACGTCAATTGGATAAAGTATCCAGTAAATTATTGGCTTTAGATGTTCAAGAGCGAGGTATCCAAATTTATTTTGATAACGAAGTCAGTACCGTGTTTGAAGATGATGAGACTGGGCAACTTAATATCAGTTTAAAAAGTGGAAAGTTGATTACCTCGCATGCTATTGTGTATGCCATTGGAACGCAACCAAATATTGAAGTAGCTAAAGAGAATGGTCTTGTTTGTGGACGCGGTGTTAGGGTAAATCAGCACCTGCAAACATCAAATCCAGATATTTTTGCTATTGGTGAAATAGCAGAATATAACAATCAATTATTCGGCATTACATCGGCGGCCGAAGAACAAGCAGCCATATTGGCTAATTTTATAGCAGGAGACATAAGTAGTTCTTACAGCGGTTCGGTACTATTGAATATTCTAAAGTTTAACGACCTTAATCTATGCAGTATTGGCGATATTGAAGTACCCGAAAATGATGATAGTTATCAAGAAATTATATTCACGGACATTTCAAAACGCTATTATAAAAAATGCATTGTTAAAGACGATTTGCTGGTAGGGGCAGTTTTAATGGGTGATAAAAATGAGTTTGCCGAATTCAAGACCATGATTGAAAGCAAAATTGAAATGGCAGATAAAAGGGATACCTTGTTAAGAGGTTCTTCAGATACAAAACCCATACTTGGAAAATTGGTATGCTCATGCAGTCAGGTTGGCGAAGGTAATATTAAGGAAGCTATTGAAGCAGGGTGCACTAATTTTGCTGAACTTTGTAACAAAACGGGTGCAGGTTTAGGCTGTGGAAGTTGTAAAACCGAGGTAAGGGAGATATTAACGAACACAAAAGTACTTTTATAATGGGTCGGTTAAACAGATTAATAATTAAAGGAGGTGTGTTATCGCCGGGCGAACTAAAATACATTTGCGAATGTGTTGAAAGTTTAGGGTTAAAAACGATTTCATTTGGTTCTAGACAAGATATTTTGCTTCCAAAAGAGACTGAAAAGGAACAATTGGGGGTTTTTGATAAACTTCAAATCGTTGGTAAAGATCATGATCCCATTCAAAATATTGTATCGTCTTATGTGTGTTCAGACATCTTTCCAAGTACCGCTTGGCTTACTAGTGATCGGTATTTGTATATCTTAGAACAATTTCGGTCCAAACTAAAATTAAAAGTTAATATAACCGACCCGAAACAACGATTGGTTCCCTTATTTACTGGTCATTTAAACTTCATCGCTTCAGAGCATGAAGATTATTGGTATTTATATGTAAGATTGCCCGAATGGGATAAAACAGACATGTATCCAGCGCTTATTTATAGTTGGGATTTGGATAAAATAGAAACCGCTATAGAGAATATTTTACAGGAAGAACCAGAAGACATTGATACGGTTTTTGAATTGGTAAGTGACGCTATTGATACCAATAATCGTACGGTTGATAAACCTTTGGATGTCCCTTTTTATCCGTTTCCTTATTATGAAGGGATGAATAGAATTGGTATGGATAAATATTGGTTAGGACTCTATTGGAGAAACAACAAATACGATATTTCATTCTTAAAAGCCATGTGTGAACTTTGCGATGAATGTAAAATTGGTAAAATATCCATCACGCCTTGGAAATCGTTTATCGTCAAAGGAATCCCTATAAATGCCAAACTTCAATGGGAAAAATTTTTAGGGAGATATGGTATTAATGTACGCCATTCCATGCTTGAACTTAATTGGCATTTACCAGTAAACAACAAAGAAGCCATTAATCTGAAAAAATATTTAGTTAATAGTTTCGATAAAAACGATATAAGTACCTACGGATTAACATTTGGCATTAGCGATTATGCAAAAAAATCAAATTATTTCACGTCTATAGTTATTAAGAAAAATACCATTCCAAAAGAGTTGGAAGATTTTAATATTCGTGCAACTTATAATTTACTGTATGCTAAAAATTTTGATCCCAATACACGAGATTATGTGATGCATGTACAGGATGTTGATAAAGAGGAATTGCCTAAATTATTAATGGAACTAAGTAAGCTGTATTTTGAACAATTAGGAACGGAAAAAGATGATAATACATTAAAATCAGTTTCAAAGGAAAAAGTAGAACTCAAAGTCTATCAATGTAAGGATTGCTTAACTATTTATAATGAAACCTACGGAGACATCACTCAAAACATAAAACCAAATACCCCATTTAAAGACCTTCCTGAAAGCTATAAATGTTCGCTTTGTGAAGCACCGAAAAGTAATTTTGCAAAGAAAATTTTGGTAAAAAGTGTTTAGTCGTTGAGTCGTTTGTTGTTTAGCCGTCGACTCAACAACTTAACAACAAACAGCTCAACAATCCAACAACTAAAACATACAATCCAAATCAAAATAATAAAAAATCAATGATGTTTGTCAAATTTTTGTCACGTCCCTACGGGACTATATCCTTAAAATGTAATCGACTTTCTACCTATATATTGCCCTATGGGCAGTCCCTTTAGGGATCATATATTGATAGAAACAAAAGTGCCCCCAGATACCTTAAGTCCCATAGGGACGTAATAGAATCAAGGTATGTAGCGATCTTAATGAGTTTTTGTCGAACAGTAATGAAAAAACCTTATAAATGAACGTTTTATAAGGTTTTTTTCCATCATAAAATTAATTGATGTTCTTCCTTTTAAAATTATAAATGGTTTCATCAATAGTAAACCAACAAAAATAAAAGATACCCACAGAAAATATAATATCACCTATCATACGCATCCATTTTAAGGTTTGTACCGTTGGTGAGTATAATAAATCTGCATCTCTAGCAAACGAATAACCTTTGGTTATAGAGGTGTAAGCCTGAATAATGCCTATAGGTAGTAAACTTAAAAGCACCATGGCAACCAAACCTATATTTAATAGCCAAAAGGCACGTTTTAATTTTTTATTCTGCCAAACTCTATCAGAATAAAAGCGTAAACATATAATAATGAACCCCATACCTAGCATACCATATACGCCAAATAAAGCGGTGTGTGCATGCACTGCGGTGGTATTTAAACCTTGGATGTAATATAGTGCAATGGGAGGGTTAATTAAAAACCCGAATATACCTGCACCTACAAAATTCCAAAAAGCAACGGCAATGAAGAAAAAGATGGGCCATTTATATTTTTGCATCCATTGTTTGCTTTTTAAAAGGTTCCAGTTTTCCCTGATTTCAAAACCCATAAGTGTTAGTGGAACCACTTCCAAAGCACTAAAAGTAGCGCCTAAAGCAATCGCTTGAACAGGAGTTCCTGAGTAGTATAAATGGTGTAATGTACCTATTATTCCCCCAGCTAAAAATATAGATGCCGAAGCTATAGATACGCGACCTGCAGTTTTAACAGAAATAATTTTAAGTCTTGAAAAGATATAGGCAATAACTACGGTTGCAAATACTTCAAAGAAGCCTTCAACCCATAAATGCACCAACCACCATCTCCAGTAATTAATGACTGGTAAGGTACTATTTTCCCCATACATTAAGCCAGAGAAAAAGAACATACCAATCGCCATGACGGATATTAACAAGATAATTAGTAAGTGTTTGGATTCATCTTTTTTACTAATACCATAAAAAATGTGCCTGCTCACCATAACCACCCAAAGCACTAAACCAATGCCTAAAAATATTTGCCAAAAACGACCTAAATCCATGTATTCATAGCCTTGATGTCCGAAGTAAAAATTGGTTGTTAATTCTAAGAATTGGTGTACACCCAACCATTCACCCATCATAGATCCTAATACAATAACAATCAGAGCGATAAATAAGAAGTTAATGCCAAAGCGTTGGTATTTCATTTCTTTTCCAGAAATCATAGGCGCTAGAAATAACCCTGTAGCCAACCACGTAGCGGCAATCCAGAAAACGGCCAATTGGGTGTGCCACGTTCTAGTAATTGAATAGGGTAGGAAGCTAGATAAATCGAATCTAAAAAAGGCCTGTCCTTCAACAGTGTAATGTACGGTAATAATGCCTAAAATAACTTGTAAGCCTATGAGCAACGAGATTACTATAAAATATTTTAATATCGCTTTTTGGGATTTAAACAATTTTAAATTCGTTAACGGATCACTTTCTGGTTTAGAAAGTAATTCTCCTTTTTCGTGATTTAATAAATAGTAATACGTTAAAATACCAATGAACAATAATAGCAAGACAATTGATAGACCAGACCAGATTAATGAATCACTTGTTATGTTATTATCAATTAAAGGTTCGTGGGGCCAATTGGAAGTATAGGTATAATCTTCATTTGGTCTGTTGGTGCTCGCAGCCCAAGACGTCCAGAATAAAAAGGCGTTTAGTTGTTCTAATTTTTCAGGATCTACGAGTGCACCTTTGGGAATAGCGTATTCTTCTTTTCCTTCAGAAAAAATATTAGTGTAATGCTTGATATTTTCTTTTATGGCTGCTAACCTACTTTCTGATATGGTTATAGACTTATCAGACTCATTAAAGGTATTGGTTTTAATGTCTTTAATTAAACGTGCTTTTAACGCTGCTTTTTTCTCTACATCTAGTGCCTCGTAATTGGTATTAAAATCATTTTGGGACCATGCTTCGAGCATAAAAGTAGCTTCTTTATGAATCCAATCGGCTGTCCAATCTGGAGCCACATAACTACCATGTCCCCAAATAGAACCGACTTCCATACCTCCAATAGATTCCCAAACGTTTTGTCCGATTTGAATATCTTCTTTGGTATAAAGTATTTCTTGTGTTTCTTTTACAATAACGGTTTCTGGAATAGGAGGTTGTGTTTGGTATACTTCTGTTCCTATCCAAATTAGTATTATGAAGGATATTGACACAACACTAATAAATGTAATCCATATTTTTTTCATTGGAATGTTAATTAGTTGATTTATATTTAATTATTCACACTATTGACGCGTTCAACATCATCAAAATTTGAAAGTGATAAACGAATGATGCTGTCTGAAACGCATGTTAAATCGTGCGGTACGTTTTCATCCAAAGCAATTAAATCACCTTTTTTGAGCAGTTTTTTTATGCCATTTACACCAAAATCGATACTGCCTTCAAATAGTTCAATAACTATGGGGTAGGGGGCTTTGTGCTCTTTCATGGTTTGTCCTTGTTTCATGACAATTCTAATTTCTTTGGTTGTTTTTGTTATAAGTAAAACGGTCACTGCTGGTTTGTTTTCTTGGTAAACAAGCTGTTCTACTAAAGATGCTGTATTCATAGGTTTAAGTATTTATTTTATTTTCAGTTATTATTTTAAAAGTCATATTATTTATTTTTTCATCCAGCATGATTTGGCATGCCAACCGACTGTTTGTCTCTGAATTATAAAGATTGGTAAGCGTTTCTTTTTCAACTGGTTCTATTCTGTCATTTATGGAACCCGATTGAAGTTTTACATGGCAGGTACCACACAAACCTCTTCCAAGGCATTCACCAATGTCTTCAAAATACGTGTCAACAATCAACTCCATCAAATTTGGGTATTCAAATCGCTTGAATGGAATTTCAATCCGTTTGTTGTTGGTGCTTATGATGTTTACTTTGTATATCATTTGTGGAGCTTTCTTTAAAATAGGATAATTTTGTCCTATTTTAAGTCGTAAATATTTTTAATTTATTAAACATTGAAGTTGCAAAAGTAACTCACAAAATAATAACGGACAAATTTATCCTAATTAAATTTAAATTTATTTTTTAAATGGATGAAATAGTATCATCTAACCAACAAACAACTCAATAACAAACGACTCAACCACCTATGGTAATCATACTTCTATTATTGTTATGCAATTTCGGTTCTTGAAGTTTTTCCAAGGTATCCATACCGCCGCGGATTTTAAATTTGGCTTGAACTGCTTTTTGAATGATGGGTTCGATGGAATTTCCTTGTCTAAGTGTGGTCAATAAATCGGATTCTGTTGCAGAAAACAAACAATTTTTTAGTTGTCCGTTGGCCGTTAAGCGCAATCTGTTACACGAATCGCAAAACGGATTGGTAACAGAACTAATAATAGCAAAACTACCTTGATAACCCGAAATTTTATAATTTTTAGAAGTGTCGTTAGGCGCATCTTGTAAACGTTCAATTTGGTCTTCAGAAAAAGAAGCGTTCACATAAGTCATCACGTCTTTATAAGATACCATTTTGCTCATATCCCATTTATTGCCATCAAAAGGCATAAACTCAATAAAGCGAACCGAAATGGGTAAGTCCTTGGTGAAATTTATAAAATCAATGATTTCATTGTCATTAAAACCTTTGATTAAAACAGCGTTGACTTTAACGTTGAAACCTTCCTTGATCAATAGAAAAATATTGCTGTAAACTTTTTCAAATTGATCGCGACGTGTGATATGTTTAAACTTTTCGCGATCTAAAGAATCTAAACTGACATTGATTTTATTAACCTTATTTGCCTTTAAAACATCAATAAATGAATCGATTATTATAGCATTTGAAGTAATTGATAATTCCACGGGAAGTGTTGCCAATTTCTCTAAAATCACGGGAATGTCCTTTCTTATTAAGGGTTCGCCGCCAGTCAATCTTATTTTTGTAACGCCATGTTTTACAAAGGTTTTGGCTATTTCATAAATTTCCTCATAAGTCATTAAATGACTTTTAGGCGATAGTTGTACACCTTCTTCTGGCATACAATACGAGCAGCGTAAATTACAACGTTCTATTAACGAAATACGCAAATACGCATGATCTCTGCCGTGTGAATCTTGTAATATGTTTTTGTTTTCGCTCATTTCTTCTCTCTGTTTAATTGTTGAATCGTTGAAATGTGTAATCGGTTAAACGACTAAACAAATCAACAAATAAACATTTTAGTCATGTCTCGCCCCTCTTAATACTCCAAAAATATGCAGCACCGATGGAAAAATAGCGTCCATAGATTCTTTTGCACCGTTTGTTGAACCCGGTAATGCCAATACTAAGGTGTTTTTTATAGTGCCAGCAACACTTCTTGATAGCATCGCATAAGGTGTTCTGTCTTGTCCGTAATTACGGATGGCTTCTTCTATACCTGGAATGCGCCTGTCTAATAACGGAATTAGTGCTTCTGGGGTCACATCCCTTCCTGAAAGTCCTGTGCCACCCGTGTAAATAATTAAATCGACACCTTGCTTTTGGTACATCTCCGCTTTTTCTTGAATAACCTTTTTTTCATCTGGAATGATGATGTAATCGGCAATTTTAACAAGACAAGCCTCCAATTTTTCTATAATGGCTTTCCCTGCTTTATCTTCTTTTTGTCCTGCTGAAATAGTATCGGAACACACAATTACGGCTGCGGTTAAATCCTTTCGGAATCTATCTTTAAAATCAGATTTACCACCTTTTTTGTTCAATAATTTGATGTGATGGATTTCGATGCCTTTATCGATCGGCTTCAGCATATCGTACATATTTAAAGCTACCACACTGGCACCATGCATCGCTTCTACTTCAACGCCCGTTTTGTAAATGGTCTTTACAGTGAATAAAACGGTGATTTCCAATCCGTTTATTTCGTATTCTACACATGTAAACTCAATAGGCAATGGATGGCAATCGGGTAAAATATCAGGCGTTCGTTTCACGCCCAACAAACCCGCAGCTTTACTCATGGCTAATACATTGCCCTTGGGAACAGTATCGTTTTGTATGGCCATAATGGTTTCAGGTTTACTCACCTTAACGATTGCTTGTGCTGTTGCGGTTCTTAGGGTTGTGTTTTTATGTGTGATATCGATCATTTTATATTGAATATTTATTATTTTCTATTGATTATTGGAACTAGCGGTTTTTCTTGATGCCATGAAAATAGATGTTAATTCACTGGCTTCTTTTAACAAAAGCGTTACATTATCTTTTGAAACTAAATTTTCATCTAAAGCAAATTCCAACCAGAAATGAGATTCATCAACTTCTTCAATTACGATGCTGATTTTCGCAATAAAACTAGGCTTTGATTGTGCAATACAAGTTGCTCTATAATTTGCCGCTACTGAAGTTGAGCACCGAATTAATTGTCTCTTAATATGGTTTGAAAGATAGGTATTAGGGAATGACTGCGTTAGTTTTACGCAATTATGTGCAAATACTTTGGTTCTTATTTTCAATTGTTCTTTCATAGTACTTGAATAATAAATAGTCAATAAACAATAATCAATTATTTACCTTCCATTGATGTGAATCGTCCTTAAAAATTTCCTTACCAAACACAGGCACTTGTGCTTTTATTTCTTCAACGATGTATTCCAAAGCTTTAAAAACGACTTTTCTTCTAGACGATGACACGAAAACGAATAAACAAATTTCTCCAGCTTTAACGGTTCCCAAACTGTGATAAATGTGCATGCAGGTGAGTTCAAACTTTTCAAAAGCGGCTTCGCGTATCTCATCAAATTTGGCATTTGCCATGTCTTCATAAGCGGTGTATTCTATCGCTGAAACCGTTTTACCATCAATAACATCCGCTCTTACTTGTCCCAAAAAAATATTGTGGGCACCAATACTTGTTTTAGTTTGATGTTTGGCAATCGATTCTCCTATAAATTCTGAAGAAATAGCGCCTTGCTTAAACACGTTTTTTGGTTTTTTATCTGTCATTTGTTGTTGCTTTGTGTTTTTTGTTTAAAATCTCTATGATATCTAATGCGCCTTCTTTAATGCTATAACAATTTAATATTCCTGAGTTTCTTAATAAAGAAACGGCTTGTTTACTTCTCATTCCTGACTGGCAGATGATCATTTTTTGTTTTGATAAATCAATTTTTTCTAGATTATTTTCCAATTGATTTAAAGGAATATGGGTGATTTTTAAGCCATCAACTTTAGGTTGTTCGTGAGCTTCCCGAACATCAATAAATTGTATATTTTCAAAGTTCAATACATCTTCAATAGAGATGTCATCAGACTGAAATTCGCAATCAATCTCTAATTGCCTTTTTTTGAAATTATGTTTTTCTTTTAAAACCAATTCAATCTGTTCTTCTGATTTATTGATTTTTAAGGTTGATGTTTGTGAGGTTAATGCATTGTAGCAAAACAATTTACCTGATAATACATTTCCAATGCCTAAAATAATTTTTAAAACTTCATTAGCTTGCATGCTTCCAATAATACCTGGTAAAACCCCTAAAACACCAATTTCTGAACAATTTGGCGCCGTATCTTTTTGTGGTGGATTTGGGAACAGACATCTATAACTTGGCCCGTTTTGATAATTAAATACGGAAACCTGTCCTTCAAACTTATAAATCGCACCAAACACCAAAGGTTTGTTGGTGATGATACAGGCATCGTTTACCAAATAACGTGTTTCAAAATTATCGGAGCCATCTACAATAATATCATATTCGTTGCATAAATCAATCGCGTTTTGGTATGTTAATCGTTCGGGATAAGCAATGATTAAAATGTCATTATTCAGGTCTTCCAATCTCTTTTTTGCAGCTTCGGCTTTGTTTTCACCCAAGCTAGATGTTCCAAATAAAACTTGACGTTGTAAGTTGGACATTTCAACCACATCAAAATCGATAATTCCTAGGGTACCAATACCTGCAGCCGCTAAATATTGTAGAATAGGACAACCCAAGCCTCCAGCACCAACCACCAATACTTTCGCATTTAATAGTTTGTCTTGTCCTGCTTGACCAATGTCTGAAAGGATAATATGTCTGTTGTATCTGTTCATTCCTACGAAGGCAGAAATCTCATCCTGCCTGTTTGTTTTTTTATCCACCAGAAAATGGTGGTAATAATGCTAGTTCTTGTCCAGATAGTTCGGTGTTTTCCGAAACCAATTCCTGATTTTGAGCCACTTGAAAATCTTTGTTTTTTAAATCGGGGTATTTGGAATATAAAGCCTCCAAAAGATCAGAAATAAAACGCCCAGAGACATTCATGGTTTCTTCTTCATGTTGGGTGACTTCAGCTATAAGTCCGAAATATTTTATATTTATAGTCATATCGTAATATCTTTTAATGCTTCAGGTGTATTGATGTTTTTGGTGAAATATGCCTCGTTGTCATTTAATATAATATTCTTCACTAGACATTGATTGACAGCATATTGCAATCGGCGTTCCCCTTCATTCAAAAGCTTTAAAAATGTGCGTTCACATTGTTTTTTATATAGAGCGATTAAAGGCATGGTTTTTCCATGACTTTCGATTTGAATAATTTCAGAATCTTCATCAATAGCATCAATCAGTTTTTGTAAAATGGTTGAACTAATTAATGGAATATCGCAACTCAACACTAAATTATAGTCGGTTTTAGACTGTTTTAATCCAGAATAAATGCCCGCTAACGGTCCTGCGTTTTCTATATCATCTTCAATACGTTTCAAACCAAAAACATCATAATCTTTATTATTCGAAACAATAATAATGTCTGTTACCAATGGGTTTAAAGCATCGATGCTATGTTGCATAAAGGACTTTCCATTAAACGATAAAAAACCTTTGTCTGTACCCATGCGACTGCTTTTTCCCCCAGAAAGAATCATACCTGTTATGTTTTTTTTGTCTATCATTCTATGCGAAAAATAATTTTAAACACGCAATGGCGAGTACAAATGATAATATATACCTCAGTTTTTGATTGTTTATTTTTTTACTGCCATAATATCCACCAATTACGCCGCCAATTAACGCTACGGCGACTAATACAAATGTTTCTGTTTCTAAATTCACGCCGCTACTTAGCTGTCCGACGAGTCCAGAAGCTGAATTTACCCAAATAAATAAAGCCGAAACTGCTGCGGCTTCTTTCATGTTCCCCCAATGAAGCAATAAAATGACGGGTGTTAAAATAATACCACCACCAATACCGATGAGCCCTGAAAAGAAGCCAATAATACCACCAACAAACAAACCTTGCCAAAGTTTTACATCCTTTGTGTAATCATTTTCTTTTCCAAAAACATTCAACATTTTTAAAATGGCAAATACCAATAAAACCGCTAGAATTTTTTTGTAAATAGACGCATCAATTTCAATAGTGCCACCTAAAAAAGCCAATGGAATGGAAGCTATAGCAAAGGGGATAAATAACCTTTTGTTAAAATGCCCACCTCTATAATAATAGAAAAACGATATGCCGGCTACAAACAAATTAAGTAGCAGGGCTGTTGGTTTCATAGTTTCTGGTGCAAAGGAAAACAACGCCATTAAAGCCAAGTAACCACTGGCACCACCATGACCCACACTAGAATATAGAAAGGACACGATGGGTAGCATTAATAAAAATAGATATATGTTTTCGTTTTGTAACATTTTGCTATTAACTATTAATTATTAATTATTCATTATTCATTTTTACTTGAGGCACTTTAGAAACTCATAACTTAAGTCACTCTTATCATATGTTTTCAATTTTCTCCAACTGCTTATCCAAAAATTCCCAGCAGTTTTTGTTAATGTCATCGAATGCCAGAATTAATGCTTTTCCATAGTCCGTTAATTCGGCACCACCACCCCCTTTTCCACCAATACTGTTAATGGTAACTGGTTTTTTAGCGGATTTGTTGATGGAATCTAAAAGTCCCCATGCTTTTTTATAGGAGATGTTCATTGATTTCGCTGCCTTGGATAGGGAACCAGTCTCGTTGATGGCTTTCAATAAATGTACACGTCCTTCACCCAAAAGCACATTGTTTTCAGATTCTATCCATATTCTACTTTTAATTTTATAATCCATAATTTTTTAATTTGGTAAGAGAATAACGTCTACAGTATTGCCAATTTCAATATTTTCAATATCCTCAGGCATAAATACCAAAGCATTAGCTAAGGCAAAAGTTTGTTGCATGGCAGAACTTTGTCCTTCTAAAATTTCAACTTGATTGTCATTATAAATCGCTTTTAAAAATTGTGGTCTATCACCAAACTTTTTAAAATTAGAAAGAGATTTCGCTTTTACTCGCGGTAGTTCTATAACATCATTATTCATCATTTTTTGCAATGCCACATACACATAAGCATAAAAACACGTTAAAGCTGCTGCGGGATTTCCGGGAAGGGCAAAAATAAGCGTGTTGTTTTTCGTTCCAAAGAATAATGGCTTTCCAGGTTTTTGTTTTACGGTGTAAAAATGTTCTTCAACTTGTAATTCATGAAGCGCTTTCCCAACAAAATCATAATCCCCAACCGAAATACCACCCGTAATAATCACCAAGTCATGTTGTAAAATAACCTCATGTAACGTTGCGAGTGTTTTTTCATAAATGTCTTCAACTTTATGAAAATGGAGGTCGTAAAACTTTAAATTATAAAGGGCATTTTGAAGCATTTTCGAATTGCTCTCGTATATTTTTCCATAACTTAACTCCTGACCAGCGTCAATAAGTTCGTTGCCAGTTGTGAGCAACGCAATAGATGGTTTTTTATAGACGGATACATGTGAGATACCTAAAGAAGCTAAATAACCAATAGCAGCTGGCGTTAATTTGGTGTCTTTTGCAAGTGCCAAATCACCTTTTTTTACTTGTTCTCCAATGGCACGAATGTTATGGTTTTTGGGTAATTGATTTTCTATAACCAATTCAGAGCCATTTGTCACCACTTTTTCTTGCATAATAACGGCATTGGCAGTATCGGGAACCGCAGCACCAGTAAAAATACGTACCGCTTCACCTTGTTTCAAAATGGGTTGATTGTCATCGCCAGCCTTTACTTCCCCAATAATAGTGTATATAAAACTGTCATGTAAATTTAACGCATAACCATCCATGGCCGATTGCCTGAACGGTGGCATATTTATAGGTGAGAAAACATCTTTATACAACAAGTAACCACCAGATTTTTCAATAGGGAATACAGTTTCTTTTGCTAAAGGTTTGCTTTTGCTTTTAACTAGGTTTATGGCCTCAATAATGGAAATCATACAAATCGTTATATATATACAAACATAACGAAAATTTAATATTTTTTACAAAAAATAAGTATTTTTATAAAAATATAAGTATTAATACGTATATTTGTTTCATGCACATGATTATTTTAAAGCGTTATGGATTCTGAAATAGCAAAATCACATCAATCTAATGTAGTCAGACGACCTTTCTCTGGGTTGGGGTGTAGTATTTGTGAAAATGGATCTTGTTTGATAAAACGAAATTATACGTCGCTCTCTACTTCTGACCTTCCTTATGAGAAAAACAATCTTCGTTGTAAAAAAGGACAGCAATTCATTATGGAAGGCGCACCGGTAAATGGACTTTTCTTTGTGTTAAGAGGCAAGGTGAAAGTTTTTAGAACGGGCATAAATGGCAGGGAGCAAATAGTAAGATTTGCAAAGGAAGGCGAAATTATAGGACACAGAGGTTTTGGAACAGAGGAGTATTATTCTATTGGGGCCATTGCTCTTGAAGATACCTTGCTTTGCTATTTTTCTAAGAGCAGTTTACAAAAAGCGCTTTACAAAAACCCTGAGTTTACGTACGATATGATGCTGTTTTATGCTAATGAGCTCAATAAAAGTGAATCAAAAGTAAAGTCACTTTCCCAAATGACCGTTAGGGAACGGGTTATTGATACCTTATTATATATTAATAGAAAGTTTGGAGAGAACAAAGGCTTTTTAAATGTTGTTTTAAGTAGAAAGGAATACGCGGATTATGCAGGGACTACCGAAGAACAAGTCATACGTATATTTTCAATCTTAAAAAAGGAACACCTAATTATTGCAAAAGGCAAAAGAATAGGTATTAATAACATTGAACTTCTTAAAAAAGAGATTAGCGAGCATAACTACTTCTTAGATAGCTAATCTTCATTACTACGTACTTATTTTTATTTTTCAGGGTAATATATAAAATCTACTTGCTTTTTTTATACAGAAACTGCGTTTCTGTAGTTTTTTGCATGTAAAAAAACTTTTTTTACACTGCCTTATTTCATTATTATTCTAATAAACTCCTTTTATTTTTGCTCAAAATAAGTATTAATACTTATTTGTAGGTAAACTTAACAACCACTAATAATAATAAAATGGAACAAAAAACAATCACGCTCGTACAAGATTCATTTGAAAAAGTAAAACCAATTGCGGCAACAGCAGCTGAGATATTTTACTCGAAATTATTTGAATTAGACCCCACATTAAAAGCATTGTTTCCTAATAGCGAAGAGGCGATGAAAGTTCAAGGTAATAAGTTAATGACTATGCTAGCCGCTGCGGTTGCCGGGTTAAGCAATCTTGAAGCATTAGTGCCTGTTTTGCAAAATTTAGGAAAAAGGCATGTAGATTATAAAGTAGAACCATCTCATTATAATACAGTTGGTGCTGCATTGTTAGATACATTGAAAGTAGGCTTGGGTGATGATTTCACGCCAGAGGTTAAAGAAGCTTGGGCCGCAGTTTATGGAACGATGACTACTGTTATGATAGATGCTTCATACCAAAACTAATTGATAATCTTAAAAAATAAACCATATTATGAAATCGCCATTAATAAAAAGTTTGTGCAAACAAACACGGATGAAAATTGAGCGATACCATATACCAATAAATAACCAATAAATTTCACATATATGAAAAGTAAAAAACAGTTTTCGTTTATAAGCGTTTTTGCATTAGCCATTAATGTCTTTTTAACCTCATGTGGAGGTGTTCCGGAAGAGAAATCAAGTTCGTCAGTTGATGAACCTGTATTTTCGGTAGATGAAGTATTAGAAATGGTAGCAAAAGAAAATGATATTACCAGAACTTTATATACATCAGCGATTGTGGGTAAAGGCAAATTACAAGGAATGAAGTTTGATGAAGATTGGAGAAAGGATGATGTGGAAGCTGGTCCATTACCGGCTTTATTTTTAAGAGGTATTGCAACAAGTATTCAAAAGAGTCCTGTGCCACTTGGTTTGTATTTAGGTTCAGATTTTCCAGTAAATGCCGCCAATAAATTTGTTGGTAAACAAGCTGAATTATTCGAAAAAATAAAAGTGAGCCAAAAACCAGAATTTTTCTATGAAGAGGATACCAAGTTGCATACCGCTATGTTTGCTGATTTAGCAAGTGCGGCTGCATGTGTCACGTGCCATAATGACCATAAGCAATCACCTAAAACGGATTGGAAACTTGGGGATGTTATGGGAGCAACCACGTGGCAATATCCAAAAGACTCCCTGAGCTATAAAGAAACCGTGGCGATATTGGATTCTTATGCTAAAGGCACTATAGATACGTACAAAGAATATTTAAGCGAGGTGGAAGCATTCATTAATAGTGAGAAACCTGAGATAGGCAATAAATGGCCACAAGAAGGTAAATATTTGCCAACGGCTGAAGTGTTTTTGGATAGTGTTAGGAAATTAACATCCTATGAAACCATGAAAAAATTAATCGTAGTAAAATAATTGTCCAGAATAGAGGGCTATTCAAATCCTTTGAATTAAAGACCAAAGCGTTGGCATTAATATGTTAAAAAACAACAAATCTACACTACTGGGCTTAATATTACTGTCTCTGTTTTTTTTGCAGTTTTTTTTAAAAATAGAATGGACATGGCTTAAAACCTTGCAGCAAGACGAGATGTATAAGCGTTGGTCTGGATTAGGACTAGCACTATTTATAACATTACAGTGGCTTCTAACCTTAAGCAGAATCATAAAAAAATTCAGGAAAAATGCACAAACCATGTTGCTCATTCATAAATGGGCTGCCGCATTGAGTCCGTTACTATTTTACTTCCACAGCATGGGTTTTGGTTATGGGTATTTGTTGTTTTTTTCATATGTGTTTTTTTCAAATACATTATTGGGTTATCTCAATTTGGATGTCATTAAAAACAATAGTGATTGGTTATTTAAAGGTTGGATGATTGCGCATGTGGCATTGTCTATCACGGTCACCATAGTCATGTTCTTTCACATAGGCGTGGTTTTTTATTATAAATAATAGTTTTAAAATTCTAATCCATGAAACTTCAGATAAAAAATATTATAAGGGAAACAGATGATGCATTAAGCTTGAGTTTCAAAAACGGAAATATCTTTAAGAAGCTATCTTATAAGCCAGGGCAATTTTTAACCATTCATGTGCCTATAGATAATGTTGTGCATAAAAGGGCGTATTCGTTCAGCAGCAATCCATATACGGATAAGGATTTAAAAATCACCATAAAACGCGTAGAAAAAGGATTGGTTTCTAATTATATACATGATCACATTAAAGTGGGCGATACACTAGAAACCGATAAACCTGGGGGTTCCTTTTACATTGAGCCCAATAAAACCTCACAAAAGCAATATGTGTTGTTTGCAGGGGGAAGTGGTATTACTCCAATCTATTCCATTGCTGAATCGGTTTTGGTAAACGAGCCCAATTCAAAAGTATTATTGGTTTATGCGAATAGGGATATCGAGTCCATTATTTTTAAAAATGAAATAATGGCTATTGAAAACAAGTACCCTGATAATTTTCATGTTGAACATATTGTGTCATCCCTAAATAAGAATGATAATAATTATCATTCTGGATTGGCAACAAAAGAACTTATTGATGAAATTTTCTTAAAACATGGCCTTTTTTATGGTGATTATGTTTATATGATATGTGGACCGTTTGGCTATATGGAAAAGGTGAAGGAAATTTTAAGGGACAACGGCATTTCTAGAGAAAAAATAAAGATAGAAGTCTTTAAAAGTCCAATTGTCAAAATGTTTGGTAAAGACTTAATTAGCGATGTTACCATAAAATTAGGAGGCAAAATACACCAAATTAAAGTAAGAGGCGATAAATCGATATTGCAACAAGCCATGTCAGATAACATTGTTTTGCCTTATTCATGCAGGGCTGGTATGTGTTCTACATGTAAAGCTACATGTGTTTCTGGGGACATTAAAATGATTGAAGGTCACTTTTTAAGCGAAGAAGACATAGCTAAAGGCCATATTTTAACCTGTATCAGTTATCCGGAAAGCGAAGCAGTTGTTCTGGAGTTTTAATCGAAAAGAATTCCTCGACGCTTTGCGTCGGGGTTTCCATTGAAATTGTCATTCCCGTGAAAACGGGAATCCAAATAGAGAATTTTGATTTTTGGCCCGAAGGTCAAAATGAAACGAGCGAAATACCTCTATGGCTCTGCCTCGAAGATAGTTCGTTTCAAAAAATTCTTTATTTGATATAAATTTAATTTTTATGTTTAAAGTAAGTCCGTTAAGAAAAAGACAATTTTTAGGAGGCATCATTGGTTTGGTTTTGGGGATTTCGATTTTCTATTTCTTTACCAGGGAATCCTCAGAAACATATATCTCACTGGGGCCTATGAATTCTGGTCATGAGGATTTATCTTGTTTTACCTGCCATGCAGATGCTAAAGGGAATCTTCTACAGCAAGTACAATCAAATATGTCGCATGTTGTTGGTGCCAGAAAAAACAGTGTTGACTTTGGGACACAAGATGTTACTTTGAATAATTGTTTGGGATGCCATGACAGACCAAATGATCGTCATCCAAATTACCGATTTTCAGAACCTCGTTTTAAGGAAGCTGTAAAGCAAATAGACGCTAGAACATGTATTACTTGCCATTCTGAACATCATGCAGAACGTGTTACGGTGCCTTCTATTGATTACTGTATGAATTGCCATCAAAAATTAGAAGTAGAGAATGATCCACTTGATATAGATCATAAAACACTAATTGCTAATGAGGAATGGTTTACCTGTATTCAATGTCATGATTTCCATGGCAACCATACCTATAACGTACCAACCAAACTAAAGGACACTATTCCAATGAAAACGATTCATGATTATTTCAAAGGAAGTGAGGATCCTTATGGAACCATTAAAAAATATATTGGTTTGTCTCAAGATGAATGGTTGAAGTCGCTAGAAAAATAATTCTTCTCTTCTTTAATTAGTAATACTAAGTAATTAAATAAAAAAAATACTTAGAAAATTTAGTATTAAAACTTGACACCACGATTGTTTTAATTGTATGTATAACAATAATATACGTAATAATTATGTTTTTTAGCATGTTTTTTAGTGGTTTAAAAAGTTGTTTGTAAATGGTTATAACCATAAAAATTATTTCAAACTACTTATATATTTGTCAAAAATAAGTATAAATACTTAGTTAACTTTAAATAATCAAAAAATGAAAACACTAATTACAAAAGCATCATTACTTTTTTCTCTTTCTGTGGTGTTATTTTCTTGTGGAGGCAAAGCTGAAAAGAAAGAAGCCGCAACAGAAACTGTAGAAAGCAAATTAACGATTGAAAAACCACAATTAACTTTTGGGTTTATCAAATTAACAGATATGGCGCCGTTGGCCATCGCTAAAGAAAAAGGTTTTTTTGAAGACGAAGGTTTATTTGTGTCCGTAGAAGCACAATCAAACTGGAAAAATATTCTAGACCGTGTTATCGACGGGCAGTTAGACGGAGCTCATATGCTAGCAGGCCAACCCATTGCGGCTGGTGCTGGTTTTGGTAGACAAGCGGAATTGGTAACGCCTTTTTCAATGGACTTAAATGGTAATGCCATTACGGTTTCAAACGATGTTTGGTCTAAAATGAAACCAAATGTACCGGTTGATTCTGATGGAAAACCCATTCACCCTATCAAAGCGGATGCTTTAAAACCTGTAATTACGCAATATAAAAATTCAGGAAAACCATTTAAAATGGGGATGGTGTTTCCCGTATCCACACATAATTATGAAATAAGATATTGGTTAGCAGCAGCTGGAATCAACCCAGGTATGTACACAGCGGATAATGTACAAGGACAAATTGATGCCGATGTTTTACTGTCTGTGACACCGCCGCCACAAATGCCAGCAACATTGGAAGCTGGAACCATTTATGGATATTGCGTAGGCGAGCCTTGGAATCAACAAGCGGTATTTAAAGGTATTGGTGTGCCAGTGGTAACCAATTATGATATCTGGAAAAACAATCCTGAAAAGGTGTTTGTTATGACCAAAAAATTTGTTGAAGAGAATCCGAATACAGCTATTGCGGTTACAAAAGCATTAATTAGAGCAGGAAAATGGTTGGATGAACCAAGCAACAGAGTTGAAGCAGTAAAAATATTATCGATGTCACAATATGTTGGAGCCGATGAAGCGGTTTTGGCAAACTCTATGACAGGTACTTTTGAATTTGAAAAAGGTGATAAACGTGATTTACCAGATTTCAACGTATTTTACAAATACAATGCAACCTATCCTTTCTATTCTGATGGTATTTGGTTCTTAACCCAAATGCGTCGTTGGGGACAAATTCCTGAAGCGAAACCAGCTGCTTGGTACGAAGAAACCATTAAGGATATTTATCGCCCTGATATCTGGAAAAAAGCCGCTGATATCTTAGTGAAAGAAGGTCATATGCCTGTAGCCGATGTTCCAAATACTGACGGTTACAAACCAGTTACAACAGATTTTATAGATGGTACCAAATACGATGCTAAAGACCCTATTGGTTACATCAATAGTTTCAAAATAGGAAACAAGGACATATAATTTTTACAAATAATTCAAACTTAAAAAAAATGAAGCAGAGCATAACATTAGGAAGTGTGACCAAGTTTATAGGTTTGGCAGGATTTTTAGAAACATTAAAAAATGTGTTTACTGGGAAGCTTGAAAAAGAAGACTTTAAAAACTTCTTACGAAAAGCAATTGTACCTCTTGCTTCCGTTTTTTTATTCTTCAGCCTATGGCATTTAGGAGCCAAAAGCCTATACAACAAAGAAGCAGAACACAGAATTAATAAAGCGTTGGAGGAGCAAGGTCCAGCAGAAGCAGAAAAGGTAAGGGCATGTATTGCGGCGGGTGATATTAGTTGTCAGCCAAACACATTGCCTTCTCCGTTACAGGTTTGGGCATCATATAAAACCTTGTTGGCAGATCATTATGTGATTAGCGCTGATAAAAAAGACTTCAAGGAAAAAACAGCGGTACTTAATGAAAAACGTATCGCTAATGGTGAAAAACCCATCGTTTATACAGGAAGACCATCATTTGTAGATCAAATATTTACGAGTTTGAAAACAGTTTTCGCAGGATTTTTATTGGCATTATTTATAGCGGTTCCTATCGGAATAGTTATAGGGCTGAGTAAAACATTAAGAAGTTCTGTAAACTGGATGATTCAAATCTTTAAACCTGTGTCGCCCGTAGTTTGGCTGCTATTGGTTTTTATGATTGTAAAAACGCTTACCAAGAATTCCGATACAGATAACGCCTTTATAATCTCATTTATAAGTGTAGGTCTGTGTTCTATGTGGGCAACGTTGGTTAATACGGCTATGGGTGTGTCTTCGGTAGATAAAGATTATATCAATGTGGCAAAAGTATTGAAGCTTGGCCCCATACAAAAGATTTTTAAAGTGATTTTGCCGTCTTCATTACCATTAATTTTTACGGGACTTCGTATTACATTATCGGTAGCGTGGATGGTTCTTATAGCGATTGAACTTTTGGCACAAAGTCCAGGTTTAGGGTCGTTTGTTTGGGAAGAATTTCAAAATGGCGCAGTAGATTCCAATTCAAAAATAATCGTAGCCATGTTTGTGATTGGCCTTATCGGCTTTATGTTGGATAGAATCATGCTAACCATT
This sequence comes from Confluentibacter flavum, assembly GCF_002843175.1. Lineage (GTDB taxonomy): Bacteria > Bacteroidota > Bacteroidia > Flavobacteriales > Flavobacteriaceae > Confluentibacter > Confluentibacter flavum. Next base: position 131,474 of record NZ_PJEO01000014.1, on the reverse strand, counting down.
CAAAAGATGATATCGTTCAACAAAAATGATTGAATTTAAAATTTGTTTAACTGTGGAATTGTTTAATCGTGTATACGTCATCAACAAATCAACAAATCAGCAAATAAACGAATCAACGAATAAACAGAAAAGGAAATGGCATACTTAGAATTAAAAAATATCTACAAAACCTACGGACAAGGAGACAATGTCACCGAGGTGCTTTCCAATATTAACCTAACTATTGAGGAAGGCGAGTTTGTAGCTATTGTTGGGTTTACGGGAAGCGGCAAAACCACACTGGTTAATCTTATAAACGGCTTGTTGGAGCCAACTGAAGGCGAGGTATTGTTTAAAGGCGAACCAGTTGCAGGAACCAGTCATGAACGTGGTGTTATTTTTCAAAATTATTCATTGCTGCCTTGGTTAACGGTTGGTCAAAATGTATATATGGCTGTTAAGGAAGCATTTCCTAAGAAAAGCAGATCGGAGTTGCATGCTATTGTTGCCGACTATGTAGATATGGTAAACTTAACACCAGCCATAAATAAACGTCCCAAGGAACTATCTGGAGGCATGCGCCAACGGGTTGCAGTTGCTAGGGCATTAGCCATGAAACCCGAAATGATTATTATGGATGAGCCTTTAGGTGCACTAGATGCATTAACACGCGGCAATTTACAGGACGAAATTTTGAATATTTGGGGTAAAGATAAACGCACGGCTTTATTGATTACCAATGATGTAGATGAAGGTATTTATATGGCAGACCGCATTATTCCGTTGCGTCCAGGTCCAAGAGCCACATTAGGACCAGAATTTAAAATTGATATTGAACGTCCAAGGGATAAAACCGCTTTAAACGACAACCCTAATTTTAAAAAGACGCGTAACGCCATCATTGAGTATTTAATGGATATAGGTAATGAGCGTAAATCTGAAGTGCAAAAGGAATACATGTTACCAGATGTAACCCCTAAGAGCTTTGTTTGGTAAATAAAAACAGAAATTATGAACACAACCATTCTAGAAAATAATCAAACGAATACATATTTAGAAAACGGGATTGTATATCCTTCCAATAATGTAATGCTGGATTTGGTACATCTTAAAAAAGTATATCCTACACCAAAAGGAGATTACATTGTTTTGGAAGATTTAAACCTTCAAATAATGAAGGAAGAATTTGTGACCATTATAGGCCATTCTGGTTGTGGTAAAACAACCATGCTGTCCATGATCGCTGGACTCAATAATATATCAGGAGGTGCTATTTCCGTTTTGGGAAAACATATCAAAGGGCCAGGTCCTGATAGAGGGGTTATTTTTCAAGCGCCTAGCTTAATGCCGTGGATGACGGCACTTGAAAATGTGCTACTTGGGGTTAACCAAGTGTTTCCGCATGTTAACAAATCACAACGTAGGGATATTGCTAAATATTATTTGCAAAAAGTAGGGCTGGAGGAAGCATTCAACAAAAAAGCAACAGAGCTTTCCCAAGGCATGCAACAACGTGTTGGTATTGCTAGGGCCTTTGCCATTAAGCCAAAAGTATTATTGCTGGATGAGCCTTTTGGAATGTTGGATTCGTTAACCAGAGGTGAACTTCAGGATATTCTTATCGAAATCTGGAACAAAGAAAAAATCACCGCCGTTATGATTACCCACGATGTTGACGAAGCTATCTTTTTAGCTGATAGAGTGGTAATGATGACCAGTGGCCCAAAAGCCAACATAGGCGACATTTTAAACATCGATTTTGAAAGGCCTAGAACCCGAAAAGCGGTTTTAGAACACGACGATTATTATAAATACAGAAAGCATCTTATAGACTTTTTAGAACATTAAAAAAAACATGATAATTATCATAAAACTAAAAAACAGCTACCTATACATTAGCTAAAAAACTAACTCAAAAACAATCAAATTTTAAACAACAAATTAACTTAAAAAACCAAAGAAAATGAAAAAACAATATCTTTTAGTATGCATATTGGCAGTGACGGTTCAATTTGCAAATGCACAATTTTCACTTGATGGTGAATTCAGACCACGAACAGAGTATCGCCATGGATTTGGGACTTTGATTCCAGATGCTGCTGATGCCGGTTTTGGTATCTCGACTAGAATACGATTAAACGCTGGTTATGCAACGGAATCCTATAAATTTTATTTGAGCTTACAAGACGTGATGGTTTGGGGTGAAAACAGACAAATTTTACCTTATGATCAAAATAATTCATTTGCGGTTTTTGAAGCTTGGGGAGAACTTACTTTAGGGTCTGGGTTTTCTACAAAATTAGGACGACAAATCATTTCTTATGACGACGAACGTATTTTTGGAGGATTGGACTGGGCGCAGCAAGGTCGTAACCATGATGCCGCATTAATTCAATATAAAAAGGATAAATTCATGCTAGATGTAGCCTTGGCTTTTAGTCAGGATTATTCAGACCCAACTGGGTTCCGTTCTGCAAGTACCGTTTATAACACCACAGGTTTCTTTACCTATAAAACCATGCAATATGCCTATTTAAAACAGTCTTGGGATAGCTTTTCTGGTAGTTTATTGTTAATGAACAATGGATTTCAAAAATTTGAAGTTGATGGTGTAACGCCGGATGGTGTAAACAATTTGCAAACTTTAGGGACACATTTGGATTATAAAAAAGGAAGTTTTGGTATTGCTGCTAACGCCTTCATTCAAACAGGAGACCAAATAAAAGGCGCTTATCTGTTAGGGTTGGATTTTAGTTATAAAGCAACCCCTAAAGTGGGTCTGGGTGCTGGTATAGAAATTATCAGCGGTAACGATCCGTCATCTACTAAAAATGAGGCATTCTTCCCATTATATGGAACTAACCACAAATTCAATGGCTTTATGGATTATTTCTATGTAGGCAACCATGCCAATACAATCGGGTTATTTGATGTTCACGTTAGTGCAAACTTCACATTAAGCGAAACATCTAGTTTATTGATTAAAGCGCTTAATTTTAGTGGAGAACAAGAACTGGCAAGTGGCGAAAAATCGTTAGGAACGGAAGTGGATTTAGTATATACAAAGAAATTTAAAGGATATAGTATGGTATTGGGTTACTCGCACATGTTTGCAGCCGATGGCATGTATGAGTTAAAGGGTGTCAGCGAGGCAAATGCATCAGATATTCAAAACTGGGCATGGGCAATGATAGTAATGAAGCCTAAGTTTTTAAATTAGTATTCTATTTAACTTTTCATAATATTTTAAATAGTTTAAATTGGTCAAAGTGTTTTAATGTTTAGAATCCCGCTTTTAGCGGGATTCTTTTTTAAATGACATGCTACAATTCGTTATTCCGTTTTGGCTGTAGTTTCAGGAACAAAATTACCATAAATAGCATCCCTGAATTTTTTGTGTAATTGGATTTGATCGTACGGCGATAATTGTACAAACATCACAATTGTCAAATCATTTACTGGGTCACCAATAAACAAGGTACTAAAAGCACCATCCCAGAAAAACTCACCCACAACACCATTGTTTTCGTCTGCATCAATGGGAGGCGCTACTCTTACACCAAAATCAATTCCAAAGCCCATTTGGCCTCTGTTGGGCAGGAACCCCCGATCAGATATGGGAATATTGAGATCTAGGTGATTGGTTCTCATTAATTTCACTGTTTCAGGTTTTAAGATGGTCACACCGTTAATGGTTCCATCGTTGATAAGCATTTGTGCGAAGGTTTGATAATTATCTAGCGTAGAAGTCAGCCCCAAACCTCCAGGCGTAAATGGCCATTTATAATAATTCAAAATTTGTGTTATCGTATCTGGAACTCTAGTTAACTCTGTAGTTTCCCGATTGTAATTATAGGTAGCGGCAAATCGGTCTCTATCTTCTTCAGGGATGAAATATCTGGTTTCTGTCATTCCTAATGGGTCTAATACGTTTTCTCTCAAGTATTGTTCAAAGGGTACTCCCGAAATTCGCTCTACCAAAAACGCTTGAACATCTACAGAAACCCCATAAGCCCATCGCGTTCCGGGCTGAAAAGCCAAAGGACGTTTTCCTAATTTTTCAGCCATTTCTTGTAAGGTATTCTCTTTATCTGTCGGATTATCTCGTCCGCGTAAACGTGGTACTCCGGGCATAAATCCATCAAATCCAGCACTATGTCGCGTAATGTCACGTATAGTTATTGGTCTATTAAGCGGTTCTAAAAGGACTTTTTTATTAATGCTATCATAGCCTGCATACACCATCATCTTTTCAAATTCTGGAGCATATTTGGTAAGCGGGTCGTCTAGTTGGAAGGCACCTTTATCATATAAAGTCATGAGCGCAACGCCTACAATAGGTTTTGTCATCGAATAAATACGAACAATGGTATTTCTATTCATGGGAATGCTATCCTCACGGTCGGCATAGCCGAATTGAGCATAGTGCACTTCTTTGTCTTTCTCAAAAATTAAGGTGGATATGCCTGCGACCTTTCCTTCTTCCATAAAACTTTTTAAGGTTGAATCGATACGGGTTTTAACTTTTTCAGTAATGAATGTGTTGGTTTCGGTTTGGTCATTTTTAGTTTCTGTTTTTTTGCAAGAGTAGTTTAAAAACAGGATGGCAAATAGCAATAAAATAGATTTATTCATGGTTTTTAGTTTAATTGGTCCAGTGTCTGGAAAAATAAAAATACACTATTCTAGTCTTAGAAAAAAACAAAGCATTTAATCAGGCGGACAATTTATCCAGATTTTATTTTTATATGTCTTTTAGAAAAAATGTATTACAAAAATTTAAAATACATTTCTTACATTTAGGCAGTAAACAATAATTATGCTTAAAAAAGTTTTTGGAAGTGCCGTGTTCGGTGTGGAGGCTACAACCATCACCGTTGAGGTGAATGTGGATAGTGGTATTGGTTACCATTTGGTGGGTTTGCCCGATAATGCTATTAAAGAGAGTAATTATCGTATTGCTGCAGCCCTTCAGAATAATGGTTATAAAATCCCCGGAAAAAAAATTACGATTAATATGGCGCCTGCCGATTTACGCAAAGAAGGATCATCATACGATTTAACCTTGGCTATCGGTATTCTAGCAGCGTCCAATCAAATTCAAGCGGAGAACTTAGAGAAATATTTAATTATGGGTGAATTGTCCCTTGATGGCAGTTTACAACCCATAAAAGGCTCGTTGCCTATTGCCATAAAAGCTAGGGAAGAAGGTTTTGAAGGCTTTATTTTACCAAGTCAGAACGCCAAAGAAGCAGCGATTGTCAGTGATTTAAAAGTGTTTGGTGTCGATAATATAAAGCAGGTCATTGATTATTTTGATAAAGGAGAACCACTGGAACAAACCATTATCAATACACGTGAAGAGTTTGAAAAAAACCTGGATTTCCCAGAACACGATTTCTCCGATGTAAAAGGCCAAGAAGGTATCAAGCGCTGTATGGAAATTGCAGCCGCCGGCGGCCATAACATTATTTTAATTGGGCCACCAGGCGCTGGTAAAACCATGTTGGCAAAACGATTACCTTCCATTTTACCACCTATGACCTTGCATGAAGCCTTAGAAACCACAAAAATACATTCCGTAGTAGGTAGGGTTCAAGCGCATACGGGACTCATGGCTCAACGTCCGTTTCGGAGTCCGCATCATACCATTAGCGACGTAGCCTTGGTCGGGGGAGGTGCGTTTCCACAACCGGGTGAAATCTCCTTATCACACAATGGCGTCTTGTTTTTAGATGAATTGCCCGAATTCAAGCGTGGTGTGTTGGAAGTATTACGCCAACCATTGGAAGATAGGGAAGTCACCATTTCCAGAGCGAAATTTACGGTCACTTATCCAAGTAGTTTTATGTTGGTGGCGAGCATGAACCCAAGTCCGGGCGGCTATTTTAACGACCCCAATGCACCAGTAACCTCCAGTCCTGCCGAAATGCAACGCTATTTAAGTAAGATTTCCGGACCCTTGTTGGATAGAATAGATATCCATATTGAAGTGACGCCCGTACCTTTTGAAAAACTGTCGGAAGACCGAAAAGGAGAAACCTCAGTAGATATTAGAAAGCGTGTTACCAAAGCTAGGGAGATTCAAACGGCACGTTTTAAGGAAAGTGATGCCGTGCATTACAATGCGCAAATGAATACCAAGCAAATCCGTAAATATTGTATTTTAGATGAGCCTTCCAAAAAACTCTTAAAAACCGCTATGGAACGTTTGAATCTGTCCGCTAGGGCGTACGACCGCATTTTAAAAGTTTCCAGAACGATAGCCGATTTGGAAGGTGTTGATGACGTGAATGGTTCGCATATTAGTGAAGCGATTCAATATAGGAGTTTGGATAGGGAAGGTTGGTTGGGTTAATGAATTCATGCGAAGGCAGGAATCTCATTATTAATTAAGATAAAACCAATCTTTGGCGTGTAGACCGCTCCGCAAAGTCTCCCGACTTTGAGGAAAATGTTTTTGGAAACAAATCGATAAATTAAAATAAAAATTTGAAAGAAGGTTACATAATAAGAGATCAAGAAAAGACACATTTTATTACAGCAACGGTAGTAGATAGGATAGATGTATTTACCAGAAAGTCTTATAAAGATGTTATTATTGAGTGTTTATCGTTTTGTATAAAAAATAAAGGCATGCTTTTATATGGCTATGTCATAATGAGCAAATACATTCATTTAATTGTTCAATCAAAAGATGGCAAACTATCTGATTTAATAAGAGATTTCAAAAAATTAACAGGTAAAAGTATTTTAGAAAAAATACAAAATGAACCAGAAAGCCGAAGGGAATGGATGCTAGAACGGTTTAAAAAAGCTATTGAAATATATACTAGAAATGCCACTTTTCAAATGTGGCAATACGGTAATCATGCTGAGGAAATATATTCTCATAAGTTTATGTGGTCCAAGTTAGATTATATCCATTTAAATCCTGTGCGTGCTGGTATTGTAGAAAAGGCATCGCACTATGTCTATTCCAGTGCGAGCAATTATGTGAATAATAAAGGTATTATTGACGTAGAAATTGTAGATAATCCAGTTGTAGATGTGTTAAAGAGTTCATCGATAACCAAATACAATCAATATTAAGAAGGATAAGGTTATGTAAGTTTGAAGTGCGCAAAGTCGGGAGACTTTGCGCAGCGGGGAATCTTTTTATCTTTGAAAACACGAACGTGACGCTCGCGGTAGCTGGGACGAATACTTTATTTTAACTTTTAAAAATAGATTTATCCCTTAATGAAAAAATACACTTTAAAGGATATTGATTCTTTTATAAGAAAGAATAATATTATAAAAAAATTCTTGAATGATGATGATATTGTTAAAATTCATCATGAATGGTATTTGAACAGTGGTTTAAATTTCAATGATTTTCTTTGGCTTCTTTTTAATAAGTCAATATTGATAAATGGTGAAATGTTTGGTCAAACTGGAGATGAATTATTGTTTTATCAAAACAATTATAATCTTTACATTAATATGGCATATTTTCGAAGAGAGGAAGGGGCTTCATCTAAAATTGTTCGAAAATTTATGAGATTAGGGTTTGAATCACAAAATAAAGCTGATAAATTAAGTGCCAAGAAAAGTATCTTTAAAATGAAGGTTACAGCTATTACAAATATAAATGGAACTTGTGAATATGCAAAAAGTGTTCATGCTAAAGAGTATGAAGTTGATAATTTCTTAAATGAATGTCATATTGCTACTGATAAATGTACAAATGAATTTGGATGTTCTTGTACTTTTGCTCTTAGCCCTTTAAGAGATGAAAAGGGGCATTTTATAAGAAAAAATATTTAAAGGCCTCGCTCACCGCTAGCGCTCATTTGCAACGAGTGCCATACTAAGTGAGCAAATTAAAGTCCTAATAAAAAATGACAAACAATTAAAGTAGCATTTTGTAATTTAGGGTTATGGGTAGAAAGTACAAACTTCACCGCTAAGCCCAACTTAGTATTATTCTACAAAAAACCTTATTTTAGCACTAAACAATTCATCATAAACTATTTAGACATGAAAAACATCATTTTTTTACTAGTTTGTACTTTTTTGTCAATAAGTACTAAAGCGCAAAGTTATATGGGGGCTTGGGAAAGGTACCATACCTCAGAAGAAGGAGAAAAACTAAAAAGTGTGGTCATATTTGCTGATGGCTATCAAGTGCTCACAACCTATCAAGCAGAAACAGGCAAGTTTATGAGTACTAATGGCGGTACTTGGAAATTAGAAGGTGATACCATGACCGAAAAAGTGGAGTTTGATACCGATAACCCAGAGCGTGTTGGGAGTGAAGTCAGTTTTAAAGTGACAAATAATGGTACGGTCTTATCCATTGTTGGTCAAGATATGGACATGAAAAGAATTGATGATGGCACGCCTGGGGCATTACAAGGTGCCTGGCTCATGTCTGGAAGGATGAGAGATGGTAAAGAAGAAACACGAGATACCAGTGGCCCAAGAAAAACCATGAAAATACTATCTGGAACCCGATTTCAATGGATTGCTTACAACACAGAAACGAAACAGTTTTCGGGAACTGGTGGCGGCACGTACACCACTGAAGATGGAAAATATACCGAAAATATAGAATTCTTTTCCAGAGACGACTCTAGAGTGGGCATGAGCTTGTCGTTTGACTATAGTTTAGTAGATGGCAAATGGCACCACAAAGGCTTATCCAGTACTGGTAATCCTATCCATGAGATTTGGAGTTTGAGAGCGAAATAATAATTTATAACCTTTATCTATGATAATTTTCATTTGCCACGAATGACACCAATTAGCTCGAATTTATTTGTGGAAATTTGTGTAATTCGTGGTCAAGTTTTTTGAACCTTAAAGAGCAATGCATTAAAAGAATTCAATAATTTGTAAACTTGTCGCTAAGGAGGCAATAAAATTAAGAAGTTATGAACATTGTAGAATCCCCATCATTAGTTTCGGAAGAGCATTCTAAAGTTGTTGAGGAGCGTAGAAGGAAACATCTATCCGGTGAAACCAAAGGTGAAAACTGGGAGGATGTGAGAAGTGAGATTAAAAAGAAATATGGGTTCTAAAAAATAATAACGACATATCCCAGTTTTTCCAATTCATTTTAAGATATTTAATCATCAAAAAGTAATAATAATGTAACAACCTTAATCCATTTTAATATGAAAGCTTTAACAACCCTCTTTTTATGCATGTGTACGTTTTTTGTGTCTGCGCAAGACCAAATAGTACAATCTAGTCTCAAAGGACTATTGAGTAACAATCAAAATCAAATCAGTTCTTTGGCAGATGCTTTTTCTGAAGAACAATACGAATGGCGACCTGCCGAAGGTGTTAGGTCTGTTAGAGAAGCCATTTTACACACGGCAGCGGCAAACTATTTTCTGGCATCAAAACTAGGGTTTGCGCCACCAGAAGATGTGGATATGATGGGCATGGAAAAAATAATGGAAAAAGCCAATGTTTTGGATGCATTAAATAAGTCGTTTGTGTTCATTTTGGATAAAATAGACCAAATTAATGCTGATAGTTTTGATAAAGAAGTTGATTTAGGATTTGCTAAACTCAATACTTTATCAACATTGTTAGTTATTTTAGACCATTCAGGCGAGCATAAAGGACAATTAATTGCTTATGCCAGATCAAATGGTATTACACCACCATGGAGTAATTAGAAACCACTTTAATAGGTGATACGAAAGGTCTTTAACGCAATTGGTTAAAGACTTTTTGTTTTAATATCCGCAACAGTTATTTTTTGCATAAATTAGAGTGTTGGTTTTTAAAACTTCAGATAAACTTTTAATCTTTTATGAAATACTACTCACTTTTATTATGTGTTTTCATGTTCAGTTGCAACAATTCACCAAAGGAAACCCTACCCGCTATGCCAGAAATAAAACAAGAAAAAACACCTATTTTGAATTTACAAGAAGCCAATCGGTTGGCACAATTGCCTTTGCATTGCATGGATACCGAATATCCAAACAGGTTGTCGCAAACTTTGGGCGGTGATGCCGATTTAAAATCGCCACGTGTATTGCACCCCGCGTTTTATGGCTGTTTCGATTGGCATTCATCGGTGCACGGGCATTGGAGTTTGGTGAGTTTGTTAAAACAGTTTCCAAACATGGATAATGCCGAAGCCATCAAGCAAAAGTTACTTCAAAATATGTCCGAAGAAAACATTAAAACCGAAGTCGCCTATTTTTTTGGGGAATATAATAAATCATACGAACGTACGTATGGCTGGGCGTGGTTGCTAAAACTAGCCGAAGAATTACATACTTGGGATAACACCACAGCGAGAGTGTTAGAACAAAACCTGCAACCTTTAACCGATTTAATCGTTGGTAAATACATCGAGTTTCTCCCAAAATTAAACTACCCCATTCGGGTTGGCGAACACCCAAATACAGCATTCGGACTAAGTTTTGCTTGGGATTATGCCCATACCTTAAATAATACGGTTCTGAAATCCGCTATAGAACAACGTGCCAAAGATTTTTATCTAATTGATAAAGATTGTCCTATGACATGGGAACCAAGCGGCACCGATTTTTTATCGCCTTGTTTGGAAGAAGCCGCTTTAATGAGACGTGTGCTGACGAAGGAGGCATTTAAACCGTGGCTGGATGCCTTTTTGCCCCAGTTAAAGGATCCAAATTTCACATTGGAACCAGGAAAGGTGTCTGATAGAACGGATGGTCATTTGGTACACTTAGATGGCGTTAATTTCTCTAGGGCGTGGAGTTTAAATACCATAGCAGAAGACTTACCAGAGTATGCACATCTGAAAAATGTAGCCAATCAGCATATCAATTATTCCTTACCAAGTATTGTGGATGGTAACTATGAAGGAGGCCATTGGTTGGGTAGTTTTGCGCTGTATGCTTTGAATTCTACTTCAGAATAGTTACATTGGCTATGATGCAATATACAATTGACATAAATGCCGATGTTGGTGAAGGTGTTGGTAACGAGCCAGCATTAATGCCTTACCTAACGTCATGTAATATTGCCTGTGGCGGTCATGCCGGAACAACAGAAACCATGCAAACCGTGGTGAAATTAGCCAAACAGTATGGTGTTAAAATCGGCGCACATCCGTCGTTTCCAGATACGGAGCATTTTGGAAGGGAACCCATGGACATGTCTTTTGCGGCGTTGTTTGTATCCATACAAAAACAGATAGACAGTTTGATGCATGTTCTTCAGGAGGAGCATCTAAATCTAAATCATGTGAAACCCCATGGCGCACTTTATAACTTGGCTGCTAATGATGAAAAAATAGCGATGGTTATTATTGAAGCCCTGAAACGATTTATGCTTCCTGTTAAACTGTACGTGCCTTATAAATCGGTGATAGCCGATTTGGCAATCAAAAATAAGATCCCGATCGTGTATGAAGTTTTTGCAGACAGACAGTATAATACCGATTTAACATTGGTGTCCCGTAAAAAAACAAATGCTTTTATTCATGACTCCGATGTGTTGGTGGAACATGTTTATAACATGGTGGTAAACCAAAAAGTGAAAACAGTGGGTGGGGAAGAAGTGGACATAAAAGCGGAGACTTGTTGTGTGCATGGTGATAATTTGGATGCTGTCAATTTGATAAAAAATTTGAGGATCTATTTGGAAGAAAAAGGAATAAATATCTTATAAAATTAATGACATTTAATGTTACATATAAACCCTTTGGAGAACGCGCTATTTTAATAGAATGGCCGCCCAAAATCGACGAGATGATATTGAAGGATATCATAAGGTTTAAAACGGCTATTATAAAAAATAATATTGAATCTATTGTTGAATTAAAGTCTGCATATAACTCGTTATTAATAGTTTATGATACCATTTGTAGGAATTTTGAAAATGAAGTAAATCTGTTAAAAAATATATATAAATCGCCAAATTTAAAACATGTCATTCTGTCAAAACTGTGGAAAATTCCTGTGTGTTATGATGCTGATTTTGGAATTGATTTAGATACTATTTCAGCAGAAAATAAACTTTCAAAAACAGAAATTATTCAGCGCCATTCCCAAGCTGTTTACACGGTTTATTTTATTGGGTTTTTACCCGGGTTTTTATATTTAGGTGGTTTGGATGATTCGCTTCATGTTCCAAGAAAATCGACCCCGAGATTAAAAATTGAAAAAGGAGCGGTTGCCATTGGCGGACATCAAACAGGGGTGTATCCAATAGAAAGTCCTGGCGGTTGGAATATCATTGGGAATTCGCCCATCATGTTTTTTAATCCCAAAAGTAATCCGCCTTGTTTTGCCAAGGCAGGTGATAAGATTAGTTTCTATCCTATATCGATAAACGAATATAACGACATTAAAATGTTGTCCACTGCAGAGGTGTATCAATTAGAAAGTGAGGTGATTGATGATTAAGGTTTTAAAGCCCGGTTTTTATTCCACCATTCAAGATGCTGGGCGTTTCGAATTCCAAGAGTATGGCGTGCCGTATTCTGGGGCGATGGATACCTATGCGGCTTCTATGGCGAATATGGTGCTTGGCAATAGTGAAAATGCCGCTGTTTTGGAAATGACCATGACGGGGCCAACGTTACAATTTGATTGCGAGACCATTATCTGCTTGTCTGGTGCGGATATGTCCCCCGTGCTTAATGATGTTCCCCTTGTAAATAATAAAGCGATTCACGTTCCTAAAAATGCGGTCTTATCTTTTGGAAAACTGAATGATGGTTTTAGAGGTTACTTATCGGTTTCAGGTGGGTTTAAAACGGACAAGGTCATGGGGAGTAGAAGTATGTTTAAAGGCGTAACTGAACACTGTGTCATTGCAAAAGGTGACGAATTATCAATTAAAGAACATATTGAAGTAATGCTAAAAAAAAATGCTTCTATTAAAAAGAATGACAAGTATTTACATTCAAATAGTGTTGAAGTTTTCAAAGGACCGGAATTCGATAAACTTTCAAAAAACCAACAACAGATATTATTGACTCAAGAATTTAGTATTTCAAAAGATAACAACCGTATGGCGTACCAACTGGAGCAACCTTTGGAAAATAATTTGGACGCTATTATTACCTCTTTAGTGCTTCCGGGAACCGTTCAATTAACACCTTCAGGAAAGCTCATTGTTTTAATGCGTGATTGCCAAACTACTGGAGGTTACCCTAGGGTACTGCAATTAAAAGAAAGTACCATGAATATCATGGCACAAAAATTTATGGGAAATAAAGTATGTTTTAAACTACTTGATACATACTAGGTGCTAAGGTCATATTAAGAATGTCGACACCAGAAGATGTTCCAATTCTATCAGCCCCGGCTTCAATATATTTCATAGCCATATCATAATCTTTTATACCGCCAGAGGCTTTTATTTTAGCTTTATCCCTAACGGTTTTCCTGATGATTTTAACAGCGGTTAACGTGGCACCGCTTTTAGAATACCCTGTAGATGTTTTTATGAAATCGGCTTTAGCATCCATGCAAATTTCGCAAATTTTAATAACCTCATTTTTATTTAATTCAGAAATCTCAATAATGACTTTTAAAGGGGTTCTTCCAATGGCTAATTTTACATCCCTGATATCTTTGAATACGAGCACATAATTTTTACTTTTAAGGAAGCCCAAATTGATAACCATGTCAATTTCATCAGCACCGTCTTCTATGGCTTTTTTTGCTTCAAATACTTTAGCATCAGTAGACATACCTCCTAAGGGGAACCCGATTACCGAACATACTTTAACATCTGTGTCATGCAATAATTGTTTTGCCAAGGCCACATAACAACTGTTTACACAAACAGCATAAAATTTATTTTCAATGGCTTCTCGGCACAGATTTATGATCTCTCGTTCTGTTGCAGTAGGTTTTAAAAGCGTATGCTCTATGTACTTAGATACTATCATTGTTATAAGTAGGGTTTTAATTTGTCCATAATCTTATTATAAAGAATATATGACAAGGGTTTTTAATAAATTATAAATGTCTAGGTTGGGGCTAGTAGTTTTGCAAATTTACGAAAAAAAGCAAAAAATAGATTATGATATTTTGCATTTTATCGATTTTAGTTAAAAAAAATACATATTTGATAATAACGTCTTCATTATAAATAAATTGAGTGATGGATTTAAATTTGGCTATTTTTTAACAAATCTTGTGATTCCACACAAATAATAATGCTGCTTTTATGAGGGTTTTCAACTGCGATTAACCTGAAAACCTATATACGCCACAAATACACGATGCATATGGTTTTATGTTTTATAAAAAATATCCGTGTATCCGTGGCAAAACAGACTTTCATATAATCACCTATCGCCTTCCAATCCATTATGGTTTATTTAATAAAAAAAGCAACGATTGTTTTCAACAAAATGATTTGTATCTAACGCTCGTTGCTCCACTAACCAACCAATGATAAGACTTGAATTTATATTTTTTGTTACAGATTAAATGTTTTTTGTTATTAGGTCACTTTGGTTTCTAAACACCAGTTGATCATCAAAAGCGTCCAGCAAAATAATACTATCGGTTGTTACTTTTCCCGATAAGATTTCTTTACTCAAGGCATTCAGCACTTCTTTTTGAATAACACGTTTTACAGGACGCGCCCCATATTCTGGATTATAACCTTTATTCGCTAAATACGCTACCGCTTGTGGAGTAGCATCAAATGTAATGCCTTGTTTTGCAATCATTTTAGTGATGCTTTTAAGTTGTAAACCAACAATATCAACAATGTTTTCCTTGGTTAAAGGAGTGAACATAATGATGTCGTCAATCCTATTTAAAAACTCCGGACGAACACTTAGTTTTAATAAGGTAAGCACATCTAGTTTTGCCACTTCAATAGCGGCATCAATGTCTTTTGTGGCTTCAAATCGCTCTTGTATAATTTGGCTTCCTATATTGGAGGTCATGATTATAATCGTGTTTTTAAAATCTGCCACTCGTCCTTTGTTATCCGTTAGATGGCCTTCATCCAGCACTTGCAGCAAAATATTAAATGTATCAGCATGCGCTTTTTCAATTTCGTCCAACAAAATAACCGAATACGGTTTCCTTCTTACGGCTTCAGTTAACTGTCCCCCTTCATCATAACCCACATACCCTGGAGGCGCACCAACCAAACGGCTCACCGCATGTTGCTCTTGGTATTCGCTCATATCGATTCGTGTCAGCGCATTTTCATCATCAAACAGATATTCTGCCAATGCTTTTGCCAATTCTGTTTTACCAACGCCGGTAGTTCCTAAAAATAGGAAGGTGCCGATTGGTTTTTGCGGATTTTGCAATCCGGCACGACTTCTTCTTACGGCATCACTCACGGCTATGATGGCTTCATGTTGCCCCACCACACGTTTATGCAGTTGATCTTCCAATTTTAATAGTTTTTCACGCTCACTCTGAATCATTTTAGAAACAGGAATGCCTGTCCATTTGGCAACCACTTCAGCAATGTCTTCATAAGTCACTTCTTCTTTTATAAGAGAGCTTTCGGATTGATTTTCCTGTAATTCCTTTTGAAGTTTCTCAAGTTGCTCTTGGGCTTCTTTTATTTTTCCGTAACGCAATTCGGCTACTTTGCCATAATCGCCATCACGCTCGGCACGTTCGGCTTCCAGTTTAAAGTTTTCGATATTTAGTTTAATGGTTTGAATATTGTCAACAACTTCTTTTTCACTTTTCCACTTCGCATTCAATTCGTTGCGTTGCTCTTTTAAATTAGCTAAATCTGAGCGCAAGGACTTTAATTTACTCTCATCTTTCTCACGTTTAATCGCTTCAATCTCAATTTCCAATTGCATGATTTTTCTATCCAGAACATCCAATTCTTCTGGTTTGGAATTGATTTCCATACGCAATTTAGAGGCGGCTTCATCCATTAAGTCAATGGCCTTGTCAGGTAAAAAACGGTTGGTAATATAGCGTTGCGACAATTCCACGGCAGCGATAATAGCTTCGTCTTTAATACGCACTTTATGGTGGGTTTCGTATTTTTCCTTAATGCCACGAAGTATGGAAATGGCACTTTCTGTATCAGGTTCATCTACCATTACTTTTTGGAACCGACGCTCCAGGGCTTTATCCTTTTCAAAGTATTTTTGGTACTCGTCTAAAGTCGTTGCGCCAATAGCGCGCAGTTCCCCTCTTGCTAGGGCAGGTTTTAATATATTGGCAGCATCCATAGCGCCTTGTCCGCCACCAGCCCCAACAAGTGTATGGATTTCGTCTATAAACAGCACTATATCACCTTCACTTTCCGTCACTTCTTTAATAACGGCTTTTAAGCGTTCTTCAAACTCGCCTTTATATTTGGCACCAGCAATTAAAGCACCCATATCCAGTGCAAAAATCTGTTTATCTTTTAAGTTTTCAGGTATATCTCCATCAATAATTCGATGTGCTAAACCTTCTGCAATAGCGGTTTTACCAGTACCAGGCTCACCAACAAGGATGGGGTTGTTTTTGGTTCTACGGGATAAAATTTGAAGAATTCTTCGTATTTCCTCATCACGTCCAATCACGGGATCTAGCTTACCATCTTTAGCTAGTTGATTTAAATTTTTGGCATATTTATTTAACGAATTATAGGTTTCTTCCTGACTTTGGGACGTCACTCTATCGCCTTTGCGTAATTCGTTTATACCGGAACTTAGTGCCTTTTCGGTAACACCTTGATCTTTTAGCATTTGTGCTATTTTGCTGTTAGATTTAAAAATGGCGATGATTAAATGTTCCACAGAGACATAATCATCATTCATTTTTTTTGCAATAATAGCAGCCTCGTTAAGCGTTTTTCCAGCTTCACGAGAAAACATAAGTTCACCACCAGATACTTTAGAGAAACTTTCGAGTTGTTTATCTAAGGCCTGTTCTAAAACAACGATATTCACATTCAATTTTTTTAAAAGGAATGGCAACACGTTTTCATCAACCTCAAAAATACCTTTAAAAAGGTGTTCGTTTTCTATCTGTTGATGGCCATAACTTTGCGCGATTTGTTGCGCTTGCTGTATAGCTTCTTGCGATTTTATTGTATAATTATTTAAGTTCATATGCTTTATTTTTTTTTCATTCCCTCGATCCCGATAGCTATCGGGAGGGAATCCCATTATTTATATCTTTTCTCTTTTTGTAAGGCCTAAATCTTTTTAATTGATTTAATTTTACATGGTGATGAAGTCAATAATCTTACCAGCCTAATACATAGGACAAAATGGCGTTAAAAGTCTTTAAAACACTGACTTTTAGTCAGTTTGTAAGATTTCTAAAATTTTGAGACTTATCATGTATAAGATACAAATTATGGGATTATTTAACAAATTATTTAGCAGTTCAGTTGAACAAAAAGAAGAAAAAACATTGCCTTGGATTGATTTAAATACACTAAGTCAGTTACAGACTATTAAAGATAAATCGACTACCAAAACCCAGGTTATTTTTAAATATTCTACTCGTTGCAGTATTAGTAGAATAGTTAAGAATCAATTTGTTGAAGATTATGAATTTAATGACCATGATTTAGAATTATATTATTTAGATTTATTAACTTACAGAGAAATATCCAACGTTGTTGCCAATACATTTAATATCGTTCACGAATCGCCGCAAATGTTGGTTATCAAAAATGGCATCGTGGTTCTGCACGCCAGTCATGGTGCTATAAATAATTTGGACTTGAAACGTTTTATATAAAATGATATGGACTATTTATTTGTTTATGGCACCTTGATGAAAACCGTTAACAATGGTATGTCCTGTTTTTTACATTATAATGCTGAATTTATTGGGAATGCCTATATTCTTGGTAAGCTTTATGATCTGGATGGGTTTCCAGGGGCTATTGTAAGTGATAATCCCTCCGAACGCGTTTACGGTAATATTTTTAAAATTAAAGACACACAAACTGTTTTTAAGGTCTTGGACGATTATGAAGGCATTGGCGCCGGCCCTCCAGATGACTATGAATTTGTACGAGACCAAGTGATAGCCTATTTAGAAGATGGTACTGAAATAAACACCTGGTTTTATGCTTATAATTTGCCAACCGACACGCTTAAATTAATACCTTCTGGGCGTTATTTTAAATAACTAGTATGTCCCTTCAAGTGGCTTTGTCCAGAGCAAGGGAACAAACCTGTAGTGATGTCATAATATCAAGCAGTAGTTATATAAAGGTTCTTAATACAAAATTCTTTTCAATAATTTCTAATCGTAAAAGTTATTATCTGAAACTAAATGCACTCAGCGGGTTGTTATTTAATATAGGTTCTTTCATTTGAAATCCTTTTCAATATGATTGGCAATCATTTTGGCATGGATTCTAGAGTTTTCAATAAACCATTTATGGGTTTCGTTTCCGCCACAAATAACACCAGCTAAATACAAACCGTTAATATTAGATTCCATCGTTTCTGAATTGTAGCTTGGTATTTTTTTATCATCATCAGAAATCGTGATACCACTGTCTTTTAAAATCTTAAAATTAGGCAGATAGCCCGTAAGTGCTACAACATAATCATTATCCAAAGTGATTAATCCTTCAGGTGTTTTAATTTCAATAGTTGTTTCATCAATTTTTATGACTTCCGAATTATAATACGCATTAATACTGCCTTCTTCAATCCGGTTTACAATATCTGGTCGCACCCAATACTTTACACGTTCCCCAATGTTTTCACCTCTAACAACCATGGTAACATGGCCGCCTTTACGCCAAATTTCCAAAGCGGCATCTACGGCAGAATTACTAGCACCAATCACCACGACATTTTGTAACGCATAATTATGGGCTTCCTTGTAATAATGTGTCACTTTGGGAAGATTTTCACCAGGAATATCTAATAATTTCGGAATATCATAAAACCCAGTACTAATAATAACCTTTTTTGATGTATAGTTGCTTTTGGTAGTTGAAATTGAAAAACCATCACCATCTTTTTTGATGGCATTCACCGTTTCATATAAATTTATGTGAAGTTTATTTGAAGTGGCAACGCGTCGGTAATATTCCAAAGCTTCATCCCTGTTGGGTTTTGGGTTGTTGCTGATAAACGGAATATCATCAATTTCCAGTTTTTCCGAAGTAGAAAAAAATGTCATATTTCTGGGATAATTAAATAACGAGTTGGTAAGGGCACCTTTCTCAATAACTACGTAATCCCATTGTCTTTTTTTACATTCTAAAGCGCAGGCAATCCCAATGGGGCCTGCGCCAATAATGATGATGTCTTTTTCTATTTTCAAAATTTTAATTTTATTAAATGTTTATTCAAGCTAAATAATATCAGCGCACAAACCAGTGCAATACCACTAATAATGTACCATGTGGTGTCAAAACCAAGCCCGTTTGCCATTTGTAACCCAGCATTGTGTCCAAAAATATGGGCTATGGAAAACGAAATAGAGTACAGTGCCATATATTCACCTTGATTTCCTTTTTTAGCCCTGTCTGCGGCAAAGGCATTCGAAAAAGGAAACGCTACCATTTCACCAAAGGTCATTAACAACATACCCATAATCAAAACGCCAGACCAAGCGGTTAAATTAAGCACGAATAAACTTATTCCTGTTAAAAGCGCTCCGAAAAACATGAGTCCGAGTTTGGTATATCTGGTATGTTCCAACCATTTTATCAAAGGCATTTCAAAGATAAAAATAAGAAACCCATTTAAGCCCAAGATCATCCCAATTTCTAGTTCACTTAGTTTATGAACATCTTTATAGTAAATGGGAATGGTTGAAAAATATTGTAAAAACACAATCCCAAAAAGTGTCATGGCCACTAAAAATACTAAAAAGGCCTTGTCTTTATAAGCCGAAGTAGGATTATCGTTCACAATAGTATCCAAAACTTTTGCTTTTTTCGGATTTAAAACCTGAATCATCAATAATGCGGCTAAAATACATGTGATTCCATCTACCCAAAATAAACCGGCATAACTCAACCCTGTAATGATGAGTCCGCCCACAGCAGGTCCTGCCGAAAATCCTAAGTTTATGGCAAGTCGAATTAAGGTCAGGGATCGTATTTTGTTTTCTGGTTTGCTATACGCATTAAGGGCTACAAAAATAGCAGGACGAAAGGCATCTGCTGTTAGCATCACTACAAAAACCCCAAAACAAACTGTTGCAAAATCATTCGCTAATTGTAAGGCGATAAAAAGCAATCCGCTAATAAACAGACTTCCAACCATTACTTTGTAATAGCCAATTTTGTCGGTTAGTTTTCCGCCCAACCAAGAACCAGCTACAGATCCAAAGCCAAAGGCACTCATAATCCAGCCCACATCTCCAATGCTAAAGTGCAAATCTTCCTTTAAGTACAAAGACAAAAAGGGAATCACCATGGTGCCAGCCCTGTTTATAAGTGTGATTAATGCGAGCCACCAAACCTCTTTTGATAGGCCTTTAAATGTGTTTAAATAATTGTTGAATAGTGTTTTCATTCCTCACTAATCCCTCCAAAGGAGGGGCTTTTTTAAATTAAATGTATTAAACAAAAAAGTCCGACTGTGAAGTCGGACTTTTTAAATATTGTAACAAATGCATTCATATCACCACAATACATAAAAAGCCCAACCCTTATCTCTTAAAGAGGTGGATGGCTTCATACAAATAGTGACGTTGCGACGCATATTAATTTTAATTTTGATGGCTCAAATTTATATAAAATATTCTTTAGTTGTATTTTTGAAATAACTTTTTTAAGTCACGTGCTTATTTTTATGTCATGCTGAACTTGTTTCAGCATCTTATATTTTTAAAAAAGCAACAACTTAGCAAGGAAACCCTGAAAATACTGAAATAAATTCAGCACGAGCAAGTTAAGGGTGGCAAACGTTTTATGATTAATTATGAATAATCAATTCTTTACAAATGAAATTAATAATGAAGGTATTCCTTATTTTGATTTGCTTTTCAAGTTGCAGTCAAGATAAACGCCCCATAAAAGGCGATACAGAATTTCAGCGTGAGTTGAATGCCGAATATAAAGACGCTTCCAAATCACCTCTAAAGGATAAGGACCGAAAAGAGTTTGAAGGCTTGGACTTTTTTAAGTTTGATGCTGCTTACGTTGTACAAGCACGCTTGGAGCTTACGCCAGATTCTAAATGGTTTAATATGCGGACTACCACAAGTAGAGTGAGTAAAGAGCGTGTTTTTGGGATTTTACATTTTGAATTAAAAGGAAAGCCATACCAACTGAATGTGTATCAAGGTGCTGAAACCATGGAGAAAGAAGGTTTGGAAGATTATTTGTTTTTGCCTTTTTTAGATGAAACCAACGGCTTTGAAAGTTATGGTGGAGGACGTTACATCGATTTACGGATACCCAAAAGCGATACCATAGACATTGATTTTAACAAAGCTTATAACCCATATTGTGCCTATAATGACAAATATTCTTGCCCCATTGTACCTCGTGAGAATTATATAAAAACTAGAATTGAAGCAGGAGTGAAGGCTTTTGGGAAGCATTAGTAACAATTAAATTAATCTCAGGAATATGCTTCATAATCATCCTTCGTATTTTCATTTTCTTCCTTTGTATCAATCTGTTCAATTTCATAAGAAGGTAAATTGTCTTTTTTGTAAAATTTTATTGGAAAAGGAATTATTGAGGCTATTATTATGAAAATCAAAAGCATTAAAAACCGCAAAAAATTTTTTATTCTCATTGCAAATTGATTTTATACAAATAATTATTTCAATTCCATTGGTTAGGAATTGAGTTATTTAATGGGTCGATTTAAAATCAGTTATATTAAATACAATGAGACTTTTGGATTGAAATTTCGTTTATAACGATTTGTAAGGAAATAGATTTAAAGTTTAAAGTTTAAAGCAGGAAGTTTTTGGACACGATATTTTAGCTGCTCTAATAAATTATTATTTTGAATTTGATACTCAAAATCGTGAGGATTCTTATAGGATTGAATAGGTATATCAAGTGATGAAGATTGCTGTAATTGGTCAAAATTAATAATATCGTTTTCAGCCTGATTTTGTGTTATTACAAGTTCAACATGACAGTTGTTTAAATCAGATTCTTGGCTAATTCCATATTCAAAAGAAATATATAAGTTGGCTAGAATTAGAAAAAGAAAAAGTACCTTATTTAAATTTTTGAAATTACTCATTATTACAATACTATGATCATTTTGATTTTTTATGTCCATAGTTGTTGAAAACAACTTATTAACATAATATGCGAAGTTAGTTATTTTTCTGATGAATTTAATAATTGCTTCACCAAATACATCTCTCAAAAAACTGGTAAAGTCCTCTTAACAAACTAAAAATTAATCATTTTGAGTGGTTGGAAATTTAGTGCAGAGAATTTAATGTAATCAGTAGAACCTTTTATTTGATTCAGGACAAGTTGTTTTTTCCCATTTATGCATAACGCTCAATTCATTTTTTTTGATTTAAGCAAATCAAAACTTAAAAGACCATCCTTATAATCAACTACAATTTCATTCTTAACTATATCATTTGGCAAATCAAATTCTTTTTTAAAATAGGCTGAAGGGTAACAATATGAATGTATTGAACCTTTATTTTTAATAATTTCTTTCATATTCATTTGGTTTCTTTTTTCAGTTGTTACCACTAAATTGCCTTTACTTATATAAAAATTAAAATCTTCTTTTATATAACCGGGTTTTTTTAATTCAAAATGATAAGAGGAATCGGTCTCGGTAATTTTAGCAGAAGTTGAAGTTGTTTTTTCGCTTAAATCATGATTATAAATGCTATTTTTTAAATAATCACTTCGCTTATAATATGAGATATTAACAAATTGTTTTTTGAGTTTTATTTTGGTAGCCATGATACTATTTTAAAAAAACCATATGAGATAGTCGGTGAAAAATAATAAAACAAAAGTTGACGGTTAACCTCCTTAGCTAACCTTTCTTTTGGAACGCCTTAATTAGATTGAAAAAGAGTTCTTAACTTAAGAAAATTAAAATAAATTATGTGTTAATAAAAATATAAATTTCAAATATTTTTAAAGGATAATGTACAGATAAATAATTCTTTATATTGAAGTTATTTCACCAAATACATCTAAAAATACCGCTAAAAGTCCAAAATAAACTTAGCAAAACAGGTTATCTATTTAACAGCAATATAAATGTCCGTTACCCAATCTGCCGGGTTGGGGTATTGGGTTTGGTCTGTAATGTAAACTTCAAGCATAGGGCCATCATCGGGAAACTCCAAACCGTTTTTGGGGATATAGTCTCTAGCAACATCCCAAGCTTCTTTTAAATTGGTGTAGTTGCCTTTTAAGGTTGTTTTTAAGGCCCTAAAAGTGGGTAATTCTCCTGTTAGCACATCACTATCGGTGGTAATCACTCTATCTGTGGTTGGGACACAAACAGAGAATATGGCAGCGTTATTTTGTTCGTCCCATTTAATGTAACTAACAAATGGCGCACCTGCCATGGCAATATTATTTTCTTGGGCATATTTGGTGATTTTAGGCAGCATGTCTGAAATAGCCGATGCTACCTCGTCAATTTTACTGGAGGTGGTACTGTATAAATAGTAGCCACCACTATGGTTTGTGATGCCACTTACGGTAATGCTGTATTTTTTCATATCGGCAGTCACCGTGCTGTCTAGTTTAAACAAACCACGTTCAAAATCGGGTGCAGTATTTTTTTCAATTGAGCCAGAAAAGACGGTGTACATTTTAGTCATAAAATCCTGTTTGCCTTCCATGCTCCAAGTCACTTTGGTGCCTTCATCAATGGGTTCAAAATCCCAGTTAATATTCGATTCCGATTCAAAAGGTTTTATAAAAGAAATGTGTTGGGAGATGGATTTGTTATCTTCAACAGCTCGTGTTTCCATGGAACCTTCACCTAAAACAGCGCCGTTCCAACTATAATAGGCACCAACACCAACGGTTTTTTCACCATAAGTAAGTTCGGCATCAGGTTCTTGTTCCAACCAAGGAGAGAATTCTGGCCAATTTTTAAAATCGTTTACCTTGTTAAATAACACAGGCACAGGGGCTTGAATAACCCGACTTCTGTTAAAGGAAAATTCATTGGGTTGTACTGCGATGTAGATAGCTGTACCTATAATAGCTACTAATAATAAGAATGCGATGTATTTAAAGGTTTTCATTTTATTTTATTGAAAATGTCATAAATCAAAGGTACGGATTTACAAATAATTATTGATAAATTATTATATTTGTAACCTTAAAATTAAATATTCTTCAACTAAAAATCGATAATCGGTAATTTTCAATAATAATTTTCAATAAATAGAGTGACTAACAATAAAATAATTCAAATGAAATTAAAATTAATGGCATGTTTAGTGCTTGCAACAAGTATTTTGGTAGGTTGTGGCCAAGATAAATCAGAAAAAACAAATGTGAATGTGGGTGTAGCAACAGATTCTGTATTTGATTACAAAGTCGATGAATTTGCTGATATTAAAGTATTAAGATATCGAATTCCCGATTGGGAGAAACTCACTTTAAAGGAACAAACATTGGTTTATTATTTAACCCAAGCGGGGTTGTCTGGCAGGGATATTATATGGGACCAAAATTACCGATACAATCTGACCATTAGAAAAGCTTTGGAATCTGTGTACTCCAATTACAATGGCGATAAGTCCACTGCCAATTGGAAAGCGTTTGAAGTGTATTTAAAACGTATTTGGTTTAGTAATGGCATTCACCATCATTATTCAAACGATAAAATAAAACCAGATTTTGGTGCAGACTATTTAAAGCAGCTTTTATCGGACACAAATACCGTTTTAGAAGGCGAGGCTTTTGATGTTCTTTTTAATGATAAAGATTCCAAAAAAGTAAACCAAGGTAAGGGTGTTGATAATGTGGCGCTTTCGGCAGTTAATTTTTATGGGCCAAATGTGACAAATAAAGATGTGGAAAGCTTCTATAAAACCAAAGTCTCACCGAATCCAAAACAGCCATTATCTTTTGGATTGAATTCGCAATTAGTTAAAGAAAATGGTGTGTTGAAAGAACGTGTTTATAAATCGGGTGGTTTGTACGGTTCTGCCATCGATGAGATTATTAAATGGTTAGAGCTGGCTAAAGGCGTTGCCGAAAATAAAGCACAGGGTGATGCACTTGGTTTGCTAATCGATTATTACAAAACAGGTGATCTACAAACTTGGGATGATTATAATGTGGCATGGACAACGGCGACCGAAGGTAATATAGACTATATTAATAGTTTTATTGAAGTCTATAACGACCCATTGGGTTATAGTGGCTCTTATGAAACGATTGTTCAAATCAATGATTTTGACATGTCACAGAAAATGAAAGTGTTGTCAGATAATGCCCAATGGTTTGAGGATAATTCCACATTAATGCCAGAACACAAAAAAGACAGCGTGATTGGTGTCACCTATAAAGTAGTTAACGTAGCAGGAGAAGCTGGTGACGCTTCACCAAGCACCCCAATAGGCGTTAATTTACCGAATGCCAATTGGATACGTGCCGCAGTGGGCAGTAAATCGGTGTCCTTAGGAAACATTACCGATGCCTACGATAATGCAGGAAACACAGGACGTTTAAAAGAATTTGTAAATGATGAAGAAGAGTTGCAACTTACTGAGCAATACGGGCAATTATCGGATAAATTACATACAGCATTACATGAAGTCATTGGTCATGCGTCTGGCAAACTAAACCCAGGCGTTGGAGAAACTAAAGAAACACTTAAAAATTATGCATCAACTATAGAAGAAGGACGTGCGGATTTAGTGGCGCTTTATTATCAGTATAGTCCTAAACTTCAAGAATTAGGATTGGTAGATGATTGGAAAAAAGTGGGCATGGCTGGATATAATGATTATATACGAAATGGATTGATGACGCAATTAATACGTTTAAATTTAGGGGATGATGTTGAGGAAGCCCACATGCGTAACAGGCAATGGATTTCAGCTTGGGTATTTGAAAAAGGAAAAGCAGATAATGTGATTGAGAAAATCACCAGAGATGGAAAAACCTCTTTTAATATTAACGATTATGATAAACTTCGTGAACTTTTCGGAGAATTATTAAAAGACGTACAACGTATAAAATCGGAAGGCGATTATGCCGCTGCAGAAACGTTAGTAGAAACCTATGGCGTTAAAGTGGATCAGGCACTTCATAAAGAAATTTTGGAGCGAAACAAACAGTTTGATTCTCCACCATATTCAGGTTTTGTGAACCCAGTGTTGGTTCCGAAAATCAATGATGAAGGCGAGATTATAGAGGTTAAGGTGACATATCCTGAAACATTTTCAGGACAAATGTTGGAATACAGTAAACATTACAACTTCTTGCCAGAAATTAATTAAACGTTTTTTAGGTAAAATTTATAAAAACAGAATCTTTTCAAGGTTCTGTTTTTTTGTTTACACTAAACGCTAAAAGAATTAAATTCACAACAATAAGAACACTAATGATTATTAAAAGTTTCATTTTTTGATTGGGTTTAATAACTAGATGCGCCATTTTGCAAATGGTTGCGTAAAATAGACTACTTTTTTTACAAAAGGTTTAATTTAGTTTATGTTATCTATATAACAGGTGAAGTTCGGATTGTCCTACCTAGTAAATAATATGAAGATTACTTAAAAAAGAATTTTATGGCACTTATAAACAAAATGAAGCTAATAAAGGCTATGAGTACCCAAATACTACCCGAATAAAATTTCTTGTGAAGTTTCAAATCTTTTCTATAAGTGTAAGCAATAACGATTGCAAAAACGATAATGAATAAAATGGCGAAATAGATTTGACCTTTACTGAACATATGGTTATTTTTATGCAAAAATAAGCAAATAATCAATGAAAAATAAATTGGAAGCTGTCAAGGAATTTCATACAGCATTTAAAATTGGTCACCTAGAATCTCCAAAAGCGGATTTAGGAACAGTAAAAAATACACTTCGATTTCATTTAATGAAAGAAGAAAATGAAGAATATCTAGAAGCAGCCAATAGTAATGATTTGGTTGAAGTCGCCGATGCCCTTGGAGATATGCTTTATATTTTATGCGGCACCATTATAGAACACGGTTTGCAATATAAAATTGAAGAAGTATTTGAAGAAATTCAACGTAGTAACATGAGTAAATTGGGTGAAGATGGACAACCGATTTATAGAGAAGACGGTAAAGTCCTAAAAGGCCCTAATTATTTTAAGCCAGATATAGATGCTATATTGAAGAAATAAAAAAAGAGAAGCTTAGCTTCTCTTTTTTTACAGTTTGAGTTCCCTTCCCTTTGGGAAGGGTTAGGTATGGGATTACATCTTCACTCTCCAACCGAATGGATCATCAGATTTGTTTGTTTGAATATCGGTAATATACTTTTTTATAAAAGTGGCATACGTATCTTTTAATTCTGGCAAATCATAATCAATACCTTTATATCCAAAACCAGATATGGGCGATACAACGGCAGCAGTGCCAGCACCAAACATTTCTTTTAAGCTACCATCTTTAGCAGCGTTTACAACTTCGCTAACTGTAATTTTTCTAACTTCTACAGGAATACCTTCCCTTTTCGCAATATCTATAATACTTTTTCGGGTAATACCATCCAATATTCTATCGCTAGTAGGTCCCGTAATAAGCGTGTCGTTTATTCTAATAAAAATATTCATGGCACCAGCTTCTTCAATGTATTCATGGTTGGTGTCATCTGTCCATATTACTTGTTGATAGCCTTTCTCAACAGCTAATTGTGTTGGGTAAAACTGTCCCGCATAATTACCGCCCGCTTTAGCAAAACCCACACCACCATTAGCGGAGCGAGAATAGGTTTCTTCAATCAACACCTTAACTTTTCCAGAAAAATAAGCACCAGAAGGCGCTAAAGCAATAACAAATTTATATTGGTCGGCAGGGGAGGCATGAAACCCATTCCCCGATGCAAAAATAAACGGTCTTATATATAAAGAACTGCCTTCTTTTTTTGGAATCCAATTACTATCCACTTTTAAGAGTGCTTTTAGCCCTTCCATAAAAATATCTTCTGGTAATTCAGGAATTGCCAATCGTTTAGATGAAATATTTAAACGTTTAAAATTCTCTAAAGGACGAAATAACCAGACAGAATCATTGGCATCTTTATAGGCTTTCATACCTTCAAAAACAGACTGTCCATAATGGAATATTTTTGCTGAAGGATCTAAAACAATAGGTTGATATGGCACGATCTCTGGGGACTGCCATTTACCATCTTTATAATCACATACCAACATGTGATCGGAAAATGTTCTTCCGAAATTTAAATTATCAAAATCTACATCATGAATTTTTGTAGTTTTTGTCCTTGTGATTTTTATATCACTCATTAATGTATTCATAAATTCATGTCTTTACGTAAACAAATTTAAGAAAATAGCGTTGAAAAAATGGGTATATTTACAACAAAACGCTAAAATTCAAACTTTATGAGTGTTAAAAATATATTACTACTAAGTATTTGTGTTTTTCTATCAGCATCATGTAAGCAAAATGCTGAAAAAACAAACCAAAAGGATGAGGTTGTTGAATATGCATCTTTTGGAAAGAATATTACTGAAGATGATGCTTTAGAGGTTATGGATGCCATCATACAATATGAAGTGATGAGTGTGGGCGATACGATTGATTCTAAAATAGCGGCAAAAGTCAGTAGTGTTTGTCAGGCAAAAGGCTGTTGGATGACTTTAGATTTAGAAGATGGAAAGGAAATTATGGTAAAATTTAAAGATTATGGTTTTTTTGTTCCAAAAGATATTGTTGGGAAAGAAGTTGTTATTAATGGCCTTGCCTTTATTGATGAAATACCTGTGGATGAGCAACAGCATTATGCCGAAGATGCAGGAAAGACAACCGCCGAAATTGCGAGCATTGTACAGCCTAAAAGAACTTTGTCTTTTGAAGCAGATGGTGTATTGATCAAACAGTAATTTTGGAGCGACAAGTTATTATTACTGCCGATGGTTCTTCTACCATATATTTACCGGAATGGGACGAGCCATACCATTCTAAACACGGTGCCATTCAAGAAGCGTATCATGTGTTTATCAAGCATGGTTTAAATTATTTATGTGAACAAGATTATAATCAAATATCTATTTTGGAAATTGGTTTTGGTACCGGATTAAATGCTTTCATCACCAATATTGAATCAGAAAAGTTGAATATTTCCATTGATTATTATGGGATAGAAGCGTATCCAGTTTCAGTAGAAGACATTGCTAAGATGAATTATGTGACCGAATTAAAGGCAGAAAACAAAGCGTCTTTTTTCGAAAACATGCATCAAGTATCATGGGAAGAAACACATAAAATCACCCTCCATTTTTCACTTACCAAACAAAACAAATTCTTTTCAGACATAGAAGATCAAAATAAATTTAACATCATCTATTTTGATGCTTTTGGAGCTAGGGTTCAACCGGAACTATGGACAGAAACCATCTTCCAAAAAATGTATGAAGCATTAAAACCTAATGGTGTTTTGGTGACGTATTCCGCAAAAGGAAGCGTGCGTAGAGCCATGCAAGCAGTTGGCTTCAACGTAGAAAAATTACCTGGCCCACCAGGAAAACGTGAAATGCTCAGAGCCACAAAAAGGCTCTAAGCATTCGGCGAAAGCCAAATGTTTAGCCCCAAAAGACTCTGAACATTCGGCGCCAGCCAAATGTTAAACGCTATTAAATAAACGGAATCCATTTTTAACTATTCATTTCTCATTTCTCATTATTCATTATTCATTAGTACTGTTAAACCTAATATAAAAACAATATCTATACTCTTATCATTTTGTAATTTTATAAAAAAAGAGAATGAGGGTTTTAATTACAGGTGCAACGGGGCTTATTGGGAAAGAAATAGTTAAACGCTGCCATATAAATAACATAGATGTAAATTACTTAACGACAAGTAAGTCTAAAATTGAACACACAAAAGGTTACCAAGGTTTTTACTGGAATATCACAAATAAAGAACTAGATATAAATTGCTTCAATGGGGTTGATGCCATTATTCATTTAGCTGGCGCCGCTATTTCGAAACGATGGACGCCTTCTTATAAAAAAGAGATTATAAATAGTAGGGTTGAAAGCACCCAACTTTTAATTGATTCCTTAAAGGGAGAGTCGCATACTATTAAGCATGTTATTGCCTCAAGTGCCATTGGAATATATCCAGATTCGATAACCCATTATTATGATGAAACATTTAAGGATTTTGATGATACTTTTTTAAGTGAGGTAGTCACAAAATGGGAGCAAAGTGTTGATGGTTTTTCGAAATTAAATATGTTGGTTTCTAAAGTAAGAACTGGATTAGCATTATCAGAAAAAGGAGGCGCACTTCCAAAAATGGCGAAACCCATAAAATTTGGATTAGGGGCTTCTTTTGGAACTGGAGAACAATGGCAGTCATGGATTCACCTTGATGATTTAGCCAATATGTATCTTTATATTCTAACGTATACATTAGAAGGCATTTATAATGGTGTCTCTCCAAATCCTGTCACGAATAAAGAGTTAACAAAATCCATTGCTAAAATATTAGATAAACCCTTGTTTTTACCCAATATACCTAAGGTTGCAATGAAATTGGTTCTAGGCGAAATGCACACGTTGCTGTTTGATAGCCAGCGTGTAAGTTCTAAAAAAATAGAAGATAAAGGCTTTTATTTTGAATACCACCATTTGCAACCAGCTTTGGATGATTTATTGGGATGATATCTTAATTTAATTCCAATAATCGATAACCAATACATCCTCCAAATGCGGACTTAAAATGTCCACAAAAGCCTTATGTGCTGGATGGGGTAGGTATATGGCTCTATCTTCCTCACTATCAAAAGTAACGAGAAAACAATGTGTAAATCCTTTGCTTAAACCTTCAGGACTGTTGTTCAATCCCCACTCATAGTCTTTGATTTCTTTTATTTCAGAAGGTAATTTTCCGAAGGCCGTTTCTACTCCTTTAATATTGGCAGGTGTGGACGATTCTTTAAATTTAAATAATACCACATGGCGCAATTTTTTGGTCATTTCTTCTGTATTGGGTGTTATTTCTGGTTTATGGTCATTGTCATTTTTTTTATCAACACAACTGCTAATTAATATAACGGTCAATAGCAGTAAAATTTTTATTTTCATTTGATTGTATTTAATGTTATATAGTTTTTAACTAAAATCTAAGAAAATGTAAAGCAATTAAAATATTACCTTGCTACTTCGTTGTAATTAAAATAACGCCATTGGCACCTCTAGAACCATAAGCAACGGTTGCAGATGCGTCTTTTAAGACATCAATGGATTTAATATCCCTTGGGTTTAAATTCTTTAATGAGCCGTTATAAGGCGAACCGTTTAGCATGATGAGCGGTGCATCACTGGACATTAAACTACGATTTCCCCGTATTACAATTCCTAAATTACCACCATCATCAGTAACAGTAACACCAGGAACGGTTCTTAAAAAAGTAGCCATATCTAAATTGTTTTCTCGCTCAATAAGCTTTTCGTCCACAGAGCTTACAGAAATAGTACTTTCTGATTGCTTAATTTTTCCATAACCTGTATTGACATCTTTACCTTCGTAGGGCTTAGCTTTTAGGTTGTATTCTAGAAAAACATCAAGTATATCCTTTCCTTTTACTGATATTTTCTGAGTTTTGTAACCATGACTTATTTGGGAGAAAATCAATTTACTTTTTGGGGGAACTAAGATGCTATAAAATCCAGTTGAATCAGTAAAAACGCCCATATCATTACCTTTGATTTTCACGAAAACAGATTCAATGGGTTCGTCAAAGTTATTTTTTACAGTTCCTTGTACAGTTCTATTTTGGCTATGAAACTTAAAACTTGAAATTAAGAGTATTGTTGTAATTATAAATATTTTATGTTTCATGATTGATTAAAAATTAATTGGTCATATAACAAAAATATGATTTTTAAAATAAATAATTTGTTTTATGGCTTTCAAAAAAAAATGAATGACATTATGACATTTTTATAATAATGGCAGTAATTTTGCCAATACGTTTATGTGTTTATATTAATATCAGAAAATATATGAGTAAAAAAGATAAGAAAGAGGATATAAAATCACAAGAAACAACCCAGGCGCAAGCAGAAACTATTGATGTAGAGCAACAAGTTGTTGAAGAAGAAACCCTTGAGGAAAAATTACAAGAAGAAATAAAACAGGAAAAAGATAAATTTTTACGCTTATTTGCTGAGTTTGAAAATTATAAACGACGCACGGCGAAAGAACGCATGGAGTTATTTGCAACAGCCAGCGAAGATGTCATGAAAACATTATTGCCAGTTCTTGATGATTTTGAGCGCGCATTAAGCCATATTGATGATGACAAAGAAGCGGAAGCTTTGAGAAAAGGGGTGTTGTTAATTTATCAAAAATTAATGAATTCTCTAGAACAAAAAGGGCTTGTGGCCATTAAAGTTGATAAAGGAGCCGTTTTTAATGCTGATAACCATGAAGCAATTACACAAATCCCAGCGCAGACAGAAGATTTAAAAGGAAAGATTATCGACATTATTGAAAAGGGATATAAACTTGGGGATAAAGTCATTCGTTTTCCTAAAGTCGTCATTGGACAATAAAAAATATTAATTTAAAAAATCCTTTCCATTGAAGAGGGATTTAGTAAAGGAACATGGCAAAAAGAGACTACTACGAGATATTAGGTATTAATAAAAATGCTAGCGAAGCCGAAATAAAAAAGGCATATCGTAAAAAAGCTATAGAATACCACCCAGATAAAAACCCAGATAATAAAGAAGCAGAGGCCAAGTTCAAAGAAGCGGCCGAAGCGTATGAGGTATTAAGCAATGCCGATAAAAAAGCCAAGTACGACCAATTTGGGCATCAAGCTTTTGAAGGTGGCGGAGGCTTTAATGGAGGGAATATGAATATGGACGACATATTCAGTCAGTTTGGTGACATTTTTGGAGGTGCTTTTGGAGGAGGCGGATTTTCAGGTTTTAGTGGCGGAGGCGGTCAACGTCGTGTAAAAGGCAGCAATTTGCGTATTAGAGTAAAATTGAATCTTGAGGAAATTGCCAACGGGGTTGAAAAGAAAATAAAAGTAAGACGTAAAGTTCAAGCGTCTGGAACTACCTATAAAACATGTTCGACCTGCCACGGTAGCGGTCAGGTAACACGTATTGCCAATACTATTTTAGGCAGAATGCAAACCTCTTCACCTTGTAATGTTTGTGGTGGTGCTGGACAAGTGATTGATAAAAAGCCAGCTGATGCTGATGCACAAGGTTTAAAAGTAATCGAAGAAACCGTGTCTATTAAAATACCACCAGGTGTTGTAGATGATATGCAACTAAAAGTGTCGGGAAAAGGAAATGAGGCACCAGGACATGGTATTGCAGGCGATCTTATTGTAGTCATTGAAGAAGAAAAACATGATAAATTGCAGCGTGAAGGAGATAATTTACATTACGATATGTACATTAGTTATCCCGATGCTGTTCTAGGGACCTCAAAAGAAATAGATACCGTAACCGGGAAAGTACGTATTAAGGTGGAAGCAGGAGTACAATCTGGTAAAATTTTACGCTTACGTGGAAAAGGAATTCCGAGTATAAACGGGTATGGTCGTGGGGATTTACTAGTGCATGTCAATGTTTGGACGCCAAAAACGTTAAGCAAACAGCAAAAGGAGTTTTTTGAATCCATGCAAAATGATGAACATTTTGAACCGAAGCCAGATAGCACAGATAAATCTTTTTTTGAAAAGGTGAAAGATATGTTTTCTTAATTATATAGCTATAAAATAAAGAATCCGTATTTATACGGATTTTTTTTGCTTATAACTTATCATATTCTTTTGTTCATAATTAAAAAAAAACTATATTTGGATATCACTAATTCATTTTAGTGATATTTTTCTTTTTCATAGCAATTTTTTTCCCATCCTTAATTTATTAAGGGTGGGTTTTGCTTTTATAGCCATATATTTAAATATTAAATTATCATTAAAGGTTTAAACTTACTCCCTTAACATTTAATATATTTACGTTTCAAAGTCAATTTAAAACTAGAATGAGTAACTTACTAGAAGTCAATGGCGTTTCAAAAAACTACGGAGACTTTACGGCACTTAACAATGTGTCTCTAACAGTTCCCAAAGGAAGTATTTACGGATTATTGGGCCCGAATGGTGCAGGAAAAACAACACTCATCCGAATCATTAATCAAATTACCATGCCAGATAGTGGTAGTGTTTTTTTAGATGGAACAGCGCTTAGCTCTAATCACATAAAGGATATAGGATATTTACCTGAAGAACGTGGGTTGTATAAGACCATGAAAGTAGGCGAGCAGGTTTTATATTTGGCACAATTAAAAGGGCTAAGTAAAGCAGAAGCTAAAATACGCTTGAAATATTGGTTCGAACGACTTGAAATTGGTGATTGGTGGAACAAAAAAATCCAAGAACTTTCAAAAGGCATGGCGCAGAAAATACAATTTGTGGTGACGGTGTTGCACAATCCGAAACTTTTGATTTTTGATGAGCCTTTTTCTGGGTTCGACCCCATAAACGCCAATTTAATTAAAGACCAAATTTTACAGTTACGAAACGATGGCGCCACTGTTATTTTTTCAACCCATAGAATGGAATCCGTGGAAGAGTTGTGTGATGATATTACATTGATACATAAATCGAATAAAATATTAGATGGAAAATTGGTGGATGTAAAACGCCAATTTAAAACCAATACATATGAGGTTGGCATTTCAATTCAAGAAAAATCTAGCTTGCAACAAGAATTATCCCAAAAATTTCAAATAGCACCTGCTAATTTTAAAACCTTGGGAGATGAGCTGAAACTTAATATAAAGCTTTCAGAAAACGATAAAGCAAATGATTTACTGAGTTTTTTAACCTCAAGGGGAGATGTGTCCCATTTTGTGGAATTAATACCAAGCGTGAACGATATTTTTATTCAAACAGTAAAGAATAATTAACATTATGAACCATTTACCACTCATTATAAAACGCGAGTATTTAACAAAAGTTAAAAATAAATCGTTTATAGTTATGACTTTTTTAAGTCCGATTATCATGATAATTTTAATATCTGTTGTCGCCTACTTGTCACAATTAAATAATGATAAACAACGTACTATTTCCATTTTAGATGAGTCTGGATTGGTCAAAGATGCTTTTCAGAATTCAGAACACACCAAATATAATATGTTCGAAGACATGACTTTAACAGATGCTAAAGCCATAGTTAAAGAAGCATCTAATTACGGATTATTATATATAGGAAAATTAGACTCCATAAGTTTTGTTCCAAAACATATTGAGTTTTATTCAGAAGAATCGCCATCACTTAGCTTAATTTCAGATTTAGAAGGTATTTTAGAAAATAAGCTTACGGACCTTAAATTGCAAAAAGAAGGCTTTGATATTGAAAAAATTAAAACATCAAGGGCTAATGTTTCTATTGAACAAGAAAGTTTTGATGGTCGAAAAACATCCAAAATAGATAGCGTTCTAAAACTTATTTTTGGCGGCATGGCTGGTTATTTGTTGTTCATGTTCATCATAATTTATGGCAACATGATCATGCGCAGCGTTATTGAAGAGAAAACAAGCAGGATTATAGAGGTCATTATTTCTTCAGTAAAACCAATACAGTTAATGTTGGGTAAAATTATAGGAACCTCTTTAGCTGGTATTACTCAATTTTTAGTTTGGATAGTATTAGGAGGTGTTTTATTATTTATTATTTCAGCTGTTTTTGGAATTGATGTTGCCCAAATGCAATCACCACAACAACAAATGATGCAACAAGCTATGGAAAATCCAGAGGCGAATATGCAATTACAAGATATCATGACGGCTTTTTACAATCTGCCGATAACCAATCTCATTATAGCATTTATTCTATTTTTTATATGTGGTTATTTATTATATAGTTCTTTATATGCTGCTATTGGAGCCGCTGTTGATAACGAAACCGATACCCAACAATTTTTATTACCGGTAATGATGCCGTTAATATTGGCCGTTTACATCGGTTTTTTCACTGTTATAGAAGATCCACATGGGACGGTTTCAACTGTATTTTCGTTTATACCATTTACATCACCAGTTGTTATGTTAATGCGCATTCCTTTTGGTGTGCCTTTATGGCAACAATTACTTTCATTATTAATTTTAATTGGTACATTTATTCTAATTGTATGGTTTGCGGCAAAAATTTACCGTGTCGGTATTTTAATGTATGGCAAAAAACCTAGTTATAAGGAATTGATAAAATGGATTAAGTATTAAGATGAGTCAGGATTTACAAAAAATAGAGGATACCATTAAAGAAAGTTCCCTTTGGGAAAAAACCAAAGAATTGCTAAATCTACATTTCGATTTTACTAAAGATATTAGTATTTCCGTAAAAGATGTTTTAGTGGTTATTACGATTATTTTCATAACCACGCTTATTTTAAGATTGGTTTTAAGAGTTTTAACAAAGAAACTTCCGGAAGATGATAAAGGTAAATTCAATGTTGTTTTTGGATATTTTAGATGGTTGATCTATTTAGTTATTCTGCTTATTACTTTAAATGGTTTAGGGGTCAATGTGACAGCTGTTTTTGCAGCATCTGCAGCATTAATGATTGGTATTGGATTAGCACTTCAAACCTTATTTCAAGATATCATTTCCGGTGTTTTTATTTTAATTGACCAATCCGTTCATGTTGGGGATATAATTGAAATAGATGGTAAGGTAGGACGCGTGGAAGAAATTAAATTACGGACGACAAGAGCCGTGACCATCACTAATAAGGTTTTGATAATTCCAAACCATTTATATTTAGAAAATAGTCTTTATAATTGGACGCAAAATGGCACTACTACTAGAGAGATTGTGTCCGTTGGGGTAGCTTATGGCAGTGATGTCCAATTGGTCCGAAAACTATTAATACAAGCAGCCAGTTCGCATCCCAATGTATTGCCTGAACCAGAAGTTGTGGTACTATTTGATAATTTTGGTGAGAGTTCTCTTGATTTTAAAGTCATATTTACCTTGTCAGATAGTTTTACGGCTAACATGCCAAAAAGTGATATCCGCTATGAAATAGATCGATTATTTAGGGAACATAATGTAACCATACCATTTCCACAAAGAGATATTCATATTATTGGACAGACAAAAGATAAATAAAAGCCAAAAGATAAATGAAAAAACTAGGTTCTTTGAATATGCTTTGGTTTAGTATGTAAATTTATAATAGATTATTTTAGTAGATGTTAAAGCGATATATATTGGCCAATTAATTAAAAAAAATGAGTATAAATTGAAAAACACTAAATGATATTATGATTTCAAAGCTCATTTAAATAATATAAATATGAATATAGATGTCTTTAATCTTTCATCTCTAATCTTAAATCTAAAAAGGAATGCCAAAAATTTTAATAATAGAAGACGAAGCAGCTATAAGACGCGTGTTAACAAAAATTCTTTCAGAAGAAAATGATACGTATCATGTAGAAGAAGCTCAAGATGGTCTCGAAGGTATTGAAAAAATTAAAAATGATGATTTTGATTTGATTCTTTGCGATATAAAAATGCCTAAAATGGATGGTGTTGAGGTATTGGAAGTCGTAAAAAAATTAAAACCAGAAATACCGATAGTTATGATTTCTGGTCACGGTGATTTAGATACCGCCGTTAATACCATGCGATTAGGAGCTTTTGATTATATTTCTAAACCACCGGATTTAAACAGATTGTTAAATACGGTTAGAAATGCTTTGGACAAAAAAGAACTTGTTGTTGAAAATAAGCTTCTAAAGAAAAAAGTCAGTAAAAATTTTGAAATGGTTGGCGAGAGTAAAGCTATTAGCCATATAAAAGACATTATTGAAAAAGTAGCACAAACAGATGCACGGGTTCTTATTACAGGGCCAAATGGAACGGGTAAAGAATTGGTGGCACATTGGTTGCACCAAAAAAGCGATCGATTTGAAGGACCAATGATTGAGGTTAATTGTGCTGCCATACCTAGTGAGTTAATAGAAAGCGAATTGTTCGGGCACGTCAAAGGTGCATTTACAAGTGCTGTAAAAGATAGAGCTGGAAAATTTGAAGCCGCTAATGGAGGTACTATTTTTTTAGATGAAATAGGAGATATGAGTTTATCAGCACAAGCTAAAGTTCTACGGGCCCTGCAAGAAAGCAGAATCCAGCGTGTGGGTAGCGATAAAGATATTAAGGTAAATGTTCGCGTGGTCGCTGCTACCAATAAAAATTTAAAAAAGGAAATTGAAGAAGGTAGATTTCGTGAGGATTTGTACCATAGATTGGCAGTAATTTTAATTCAAGTGCCACCACTTAATGATAGAAGAGAAGATATCCCAATGCTCATTGATTATTTTACCAATAAAATAGCTGATGAACACGGTAATGCCAAAAAAGTATTTTCAGATGCAGCTATAAAGTTGTTGCAAAATTACGATTGGACTGGTAATATTAGAGAATTGCGTAATGTTGTAGAACGCTTAATTATACTAGGTGGTAATGAAGTAAGTGAAAATGACGTGAAATTATTCGCCACAAAATAAATAAAGAGCACTATCTCTCTTCTCTTACATGTTTTAAAAACTTAACCACGAATTACACGAATATCCACAAATTGATTTGTGCTAATGAATATTTGTTTATTAGGCTAAAGCCTCCTTATAAGTTTTTAAACAGCGTTCCCTGGCAAAACCATGATCCACCATGGGTTGTGGATAGGTAAGTTCTTGAAATTCTGGAACCCATTTATGAATGTATTTCAAATCCTTATCGAACTTTTCAATTTGTGTGGTAGGATTGAATATTCTAAAGTAAGGTGCCGCATCCACACCACAACCAGCTACCCATTGCCAATTGCCCACATTGCTTGCCATGTCGTAATCATGCAGTTTTTCGGCAAAATAGGCTTCGCCCCAACGCCAGTCGATTAATAAATGTTTGCATAAAAAACTCCCCACGACCATACGAACCCGGTTGTGCATAAATCCCGTTTCATTAAGTTGGCGCATGCCAGCATCTACAAACGGATAACCCGTTTGACCTTTACACCATAATTTGAATTCGTCTTCATTATTTCGCCAAACAATCCGGTCGTATTGCGGTTTAAAACTTTGTGTCACCGTATGTGGAAAGTGCCACAGAATTTGCATAAAAAATTCGCGCCAAATGAGTTCTTGCCAAAAAATCTCATTGTTTTCTGAAACCGCTTTTTTAACCATGGCGCGAATGCTCACCGTTCCAAAGCGTAAATGCGGTCCTAATTTGGAGGTGGCATCTTGTACGGGGAAATTTCTAGTGGCTTCGTAGTTTTGAATAAGGTGGGAATTGACGTTGTAATCCGCAATGATTTGTGATGATTTTTTAAAACCAATAGCGTTTAAAGTGAGGTTGGGAACATCGCTAGTTCTGATTAAATTTTTAAAATAAGCCTCAGTGTTGTAGGTTTCAAGGGTAACGGATTTAAATGTTTGTTTCCATAATTTCATATATGGTGTATAAACCACATAAGGGGTGCCATCACTTTTTATAATCTCATTTTTCTCGAAAATGACTTGGTCTTTATACGTTTTAAAAATAATGTGATGCTTTTCCAATAAAGACTTAATTTCAGCATCCCGTTCTTTGGCATACGGTTCGTAATCATGATTGGTATAAACCGCTTTGATGTTGTAGGTGTCCATCAATTGTTTGTAAACGTCTAAAGGAGTTCCATAATACAAAGCCAAATTACTGTCATACTTAGTTTGGAGTGTATGGCGCATCGTTTGGAGTGTTTCATAAATAAACGTGACGCGCGCATCATCTTCAGGAAGTGACTCTAAAATCTGTTTATCAAAAATAAAAATAGGCAATATGTTTTCTTCGTCCTTTAAAGCTTCAAATAGACCTTTGTTATCATCTAAACGCAGATCGCGACGAAACCAGAAAATGCTAATGGATGGGTTCATAATTTAAAATTTACCAAACAGTTCTTCCAATTTTTTAGTTCGGTAATTGAAGATTTCCTCTAATTTCGGTTTGACTAAAATAGGCTGAACGAGTTGACCTAAAATCCCATAAGGTACTTTATAATCAATAATGTCTTCCATTTCCACACCGCCATCAATCTCTTTTATAAAATGTTTGTGATGCCACAAGACATACGGTCCAAAACGTTGTTCATCCACAAAATATTTGCCATCAACCACATGTGTGATTTCGGTCACCCATTTGGTTTTAATACCTAATAAGGGAGTTACAATATATTGTATGATTTGACCAGCAAACATGGGTCTGTCTGCTCCAGATAAAATATCAAAACCCATATAATCGGGTGTGATGGTTTTTAAATTTTTTGGGTCTGATAGAAATAACCAAGCTTCCTTTTTTGAAATTGGTAAAAGCTGTTTTTTATAAAGGGTATATACTTTCATTAATTATTAAAAAGAATGTAGACATTAAGGGATGTTGCAATACACAACCAAACAAAATAGGGGAGTATCAAGATGCTTTTAAGTTTGAGCTGCTTGTTAAACGTGAATAAAAACCCAGCGACTAATATGGTGAGCAAAACAATGACCAAAAGTCCTAAACTTACCAGATGTTGATTGAAAAAAATGTAATTCCATGAGACATTTAGTACAAACTGGATGATGAATAATGTTTTTATTTTGGTGGTTGGTACTTCAGCATACAGGTAAGCCATATATATTGAAAAACAAACCATTATAAACGACCAAGCTGCACCAAAAACCCATCCCGGCGGCGTCCAAGGCGCTTGATTTAAATTGGTGTACCAATCGGACGTTGGCCCATTATCCATGAGCCATGAGCCAATGGCTAGTGCGCCAAAATTGATGATTAAAAATATAGCAATGAGTTTTAAAATTTTCACTGTAGGTTTTTGACAATTTTGGCATCCATAGGTGTTACAGCTGATAAATAATAATCAACTAAATTGCCTTTGCCATCCACCAAATATTTTTGAAAATTCCATTTAACTTCAGAATCCACTTTGCCATTTTTTGATGCTTTTGTCAACCATTGGTATAATGGATGTTGACTGTCTCCTTTGACGTCTAATTTCTCCGTCATTAAAAAGGTCACACCATAATTGGCTTCGCAAAAAGCTTGTATCTCTTTAGCAGTTCCAGATTCTTGATTGGCAAATTGGTTGCAAGGAGCCCCAATGACCATCAGGTTTCCTTTGTGCTGGTTATAAAGCTCTTGTAATTCGGCATATTGTCCCGTAAAACCACATTTAGAGGCTACGTTGACAAACAAAATGTGTTTTCCTTTAAACTTATTTAAGTCTATTTGACTGCCATCCAAACCAGTAAGTTTGATGTCGTAGATAGATGATTTAGGTGCTTGTGACATGGATCTTGTAGATACTAAAAGGATTAAACTTAACAGGATTAATTTTTTCATAGGAATAAATTTATAAGATTATATTTTGAATGAAACAATGCCACAATCCATTTGGAATATTTGCCCAGAGATGGACGCTGCTTTTTCTGATAATAAAAATACAGCCATTTCTGCAACTTCGTCAGGTTTTAATATTTTTTTAAGAGGATGACGCTCTGTGATGGCTTCAATCATTTTAT
This sequence comes from Confluentibacter flavum, assembly GCF_002843175.1. Lineage (GTDB taxonomy): Bacteria > Bacteroidota > Bacteroidia > Flavobacteriales > Flavobacteriaceae > Confluentibacter > Confluentibacter flavum. Next base: position 89,814 of record NZ_PJEO01000014.1, on the reverse strand, counting down.
CGTTACGTAACAATTTGGAAGCCAATTCGGTATCCGTAACCGTTGGTGCAATGGCATTTATCCTAATGGTTGGTGCTAATTCGGCTCCTAAAGATTTCACCAAGCCTTCAACACCAGCTTTGGCACTGGCAATAGACGCATGAAATGGCATTCCTAATTTTGCGGCCACAGTACTAAAAAGAATGATGGCAGGTTTGTTTCCATTTTTAAGAATAGGCAAATACTTTTGAATTGCCTTGACGGCACCCAAAACATTGATTTCGAAATCCTCTTTAAACTCGTCGATGCTTAATCGGGATATGGGTTTTAAATTGATGCTCCCCGGACAATATATTAATCCGTCTGCTTTTTCAATATCAGGAAGATCATCTTTTGTAATATCACAACTGTAATGCTTTAAATTATCGTGAGTCAGTTGCGGTGTGCTTCTGCTGATATTAATAATGTTATGGGTATTTACTAATGCATTTACAATGGAATGTCCTATACCTTTGCTACCTCCAATTATTAATATCGTTTTCATTTTAATTATGGGCGTCCCTTAAGACGCTTTTCTATTTTTTGTTTGATGGCAGTTAGGCGTTTCATAATATCCATTAATTTCGGATCTTTTTCGGTTTTATAAACCGTGTTCAAATCTAAAATAAGATCTTTTACCTCTCTTGATGCCTCTATGCGTTCGCTAGTTGTTTTAAATACTTGTTTGCGTTGTTCAAATTCTAAAGCTTTGTTAACAATATCCATAATTTCCAGTCTAAATATTATTTATTTTTTTATTTGATGCGACTTTTTTGCCACAATTTACCAATATAATAAATTATAGGATATTTCCATTATTTTAATAGGATATATTAAGTAAATATTAGCATTTTAGTGTTTGTCAACAACTTTTTGATATCATGTTATTGGAAATATGTTTTTGCCTGTAGCATTTAAACCTTCCTAAGTCAAAACTTCTTAATTTTTCATGTTTTGTGGCGCGACCTTGTACACGCTTCCGCCATCTTTTAAAACTACAAGATTTCAGTTCGCGCCGCATCACTTCAATAACCTCTTGTTCATTGATATGAAATTGAAATTTAATAGCTTCAAAAGTGGTTCGGTCTTCCCAAGCCATTTCTATGATTCTATCTATATCAATTTCCGAAAAAACCATCATATACCCTGAAAATTGTATTGGGATTCATGTTCTATTTTTTTGTCTAAAAGCTTATCGAAAAATGCTTTATTTTCTTTGAAGTTTATATTATTTCTGAATTTAATAAATCTGCCTTGTGCGTGAATGCAACTTCCGTTAGTTTTATAAATCACCAATTGATAGTAAGGAATCACCCAGGTAAAATTACTCAACCCTTTGTTAATTCTAATTAAAATACCAAATGGGCGCATTTCAATATTGGCATAATTAACATAGTAAATTTTGTTGGTATATGTTTTCATATTCGGACTAACCTCGTCTATAATCATACGTTTAGAACCGATGCCTTTCATTTTAATTGACTGTAAAAACGAAAAGCGTTTTCCAACCAAATCATTGATAAGGTTTTCGTGTTCTTTATTTTTATATGTGGTGTCTAATACCATACACCAAATATATAAAATGTTTAACATTATTAAATATATGTTAAACAAAAATTAACATTTTAGGCATGTATTACCGTAAAATTAGTAATACTATTTACGCTCAGCTAGAGTATGCTATTTAAAATGTGAAGACTTTCATTTTTTACAATAGAATTTTTTTGAGAATTCCAGCGTGATTTTTAAAGGATTCCCAGTTCTTTTCCCATTTTTTTCGCCACGTAAATGGCAATTGACAAACAACACATGTTTTTTGAGGTAAGTGTTGTTTTTTAATCATGTTTTAATGGGCTAATTCTTTGATCAATCCATTAAAAATAATCCCATGGAACGGTAAAACAGCATACCAATACAATCTGCCAACCAATCCACGAGGTCTGAATGTGGCTGTTTGTTTTAAAATGCCATCTTCGATTTTGAATTCTAACCAAGCTTCGCCCGGAAGCTTCATTTCGGCATAAAGCAATAATTTTTTTTGTGACTTATCTGCAAAAATAACACGCCAAAAGTCTAGGGCATCGCCAGCATCCAAATCCGTGGGACTCGTTCTGCCTCGTCTTAATCCAATGCCTCCAAAAAGTTTATCGATATATCCTCGGATTTTCCATAAAAAGTTACCATAATACCAACCATTGGTACCGCCAATGGCCCAAATTTTATCCAGTGTATCGGTTTCATTTTGGACCTTACTTTCTTTGTAATCTTTAAAACACCCAAATTGTGGAACGTTAATGTATTTATGTAAATCATTTCCCAATCTGCCGCTACTGACCAAAGAATCTTTCCAACTTGAAATAATACTATTTTGCTCAATTTTCTCAAAAGCTAACTCCACAGCTTTCTTGTAAGTTAAGGGTGAAACACCTAGAACACTGTTGATATTACTCGGTTTTCCAATAATTTGAACGCCCATACTATCTACCAAAGTCGTCGCCAATTTATAGGATGTGGACGTCACAAAATACAACCAATATGATGATAATTTAGGCGTCATCACAGGAACAGTGACGATATATCTTTTAAGTTTTCGTACTTCAGCAAACTTAAGTAACATCTCTTTATAGGTCAATATTTCTGGTCCGAAAATATCATAAGAGGTATTGTATAAAGTTGTATTTCCGGCACTATTTACTAAAAAGGACAAAACATCCCTTACCGCAATAGGCTGTGTTTTTGTATTCAGCCATTTTGGTGCTATCATAAAAGGTAGTTTTTCAACCAAATCCCTTATAATTTCAAAAGAAGAACTGCCAGAACCGACAATAATACCAGCTTTAAAAATGGTTAATGCATAGGTATTTGATTGTAAAACCTCTTCTACATGCTTACGTGAACTTAGATGTTTGGAAAGTTCTTTTTCGTTTGTGATGCCACTTAAATAAATAACTTGTTTCACAGCAGTTTGTTCCATGCTATTTTTAAAATTCAAAGCACAGTTAGCTTCCAGAATACTAAAATCTTCTGAGGCATTAGACATGGAATGTATCAAGTAATAAGCAACATCGATATTCTTTGGAATATTTTTTAAAGTATCTTCATTCAAAAAATTTACTTGAACAAAAGAAACTTTTTCTTCTTTCAAATAACCTTTATCTGCACGCATCGTATCTCTTACAGTGCACACAATATCATGACCCTCTTGGATTAATAAAGGGATGAGCCTTTTACCAATATAACCAGTGGCACCTGTAACGAGTATTTTCATTTATGATGATTTTTTAGGTCTTTGGTAAGCCAACCGTGTATGTGACATGGGCACAGTGTAACTATCTAAACCATTAATAGCAACAACATTTGCTTCTAATAAATTGACAAAGCCATCATCTTTTAAAAGATGATCATTGATGTTTAAATGCTGGATTTCTCCAACCAAAAGGATGGTACCGTTTTCTTTAATAGGGTATTCTTCAACATAATTCATGGCTATTTGAACAGGCGCATTTTTAACATAAGGGGCGTAAAGATTGTTTAAATACGCTTCTTCCAATGCAGTCATATCAAATTCTGAAATGGATGACTCGTATTTTGCGGAGGTATGATGCGCATCCTCAATAATGGCTTGGTGTACATGATTTATGGTATAAACCCCAGTTTCTTTAATATTCTCGTAGGTATTGCGCGTAACGGTTGCTGGTCTTAAAATAAAACCTAACAATGCGGGTTCTGAACCTAGGTGAATTACCGAACTAAAAATGGCCACATTAGAAATACCATTAGCTGATTTTGTGCCAATTAAGTTTGCTGATTTATAGCCAGAACAACTGTTGATAAGATTTATTTTATAAAAATGATTTAATTCTGAAATGTCCTTGTTGCTGAAATAAGCCATTATAAATGCTTGTAATTATTTATTTTGATGTTGCTGGCCTTTAAGTCGAACATTAAATTATACAACCCAAAAAAGGTTCGGTTGATATAAATAAAATGTTTAGAACCTCTATTACCATTCATTTTTTTGAGATCGGTACTTTTAGAATAGCGTTCACCTAGTTCAGCAATTTTTCCGAAGAAATTTTTATCTGCAAAATCAAAATGCTCGTTATGAAACGGCTGTGTAAATAAACTTAGCATCTCGTGAAACATAGTGGTGAAAAATTCCAATTCTTCTTTACTATCATCTGCTTTTAGAATTTCGAGTTCAAACAGTTTTGATAGAAAATAAGCTTTATTTTGGATGTTTTCTGGTTTAGCCAATTCAAAATAGGGCACATAAAATTCATTAGGGATGGCTTTCATACAACCAAAATCTAATGCGATAAGCTCTGCATTTTTTGAAATTAAAAAATTACCAGGATGCGGGTCTGCGTGCACTTTTTTCAATACATGTATTTGATACATATAGAAATCCCAAAGCGATTGTCCTAATTTATTGGACTTTTCAACATTATTGTTGTGAGCTGTGAATTCTGAAATATGTTCACCTTCCATATAATCCATGGTAATGATGCGTTCACAGGACCAATCTTCATAATAATTTGGGAACAATAGGTTGGAAATGTGAGAGCAAGCTAAAGCAATTTCTTTACTTTGCTTCATTTCCAACACATAATCTGTTTCCTCAATAAGTTTATTTTCTACTTCCTTAAAATATTTATCGGAATCCTTTCCTTTGATATTAAACATGCTCATGGCTATAGGCTTTACCATAGCCAAATCTGACGCGATACTTTGTGCAACTCCTGGATATTGGATTTTCACAGCAAGTTTCTTCCCTTCTTTTTCCGCAATATGGACTTGTCCGATGCTTGCGGCGTTTACAGAAGTTGCATTAAAAGTATCGAATATCTCATTTGGCGATTTCCCAAAATACGTTTTGAATGTTTTTAAAACTAGGGGCGCGGATAATGGCGGTACAGAAAATTGCGAAAGCGAAAATTTTTCAACGTAAGCCTGAGGTAAAATACTTTTTTCCATGCTTAACATTTGCGCTACTTTTAAAGCACTTCCTTTTAGTTGTTTCAGTCCATCATAAATATCTTCCGCATTATTTTTGTTTAAACGATCTTTAGCCTCTGTCTCAGGGTTTATCATTTTATCCCCATAATACTTGAGGTAATTAACACCGACTTTGGCGCCTGTTGATACCAATTTACTGGCACGTTGCATTTTTGAAGTAGGTATACTGTCTATGGTTTTCATTAATTATTTTTTAATTCATGTGCATTTTTTCCTTGAAAAGAAATTTTCCAAAGTCAATAACACTTTTAATGGGTGCTACATTCAAAATATCGAAACTGGTATTTATCGATTTTTCTATAAAAATGTCGGTTTTTTCAAAACTGGCGGACGTGTCATCCATCCAGAATTTCATGGTTACCAGCAGTTGAATCCAAGCAGATTCGCTAATGGCTTTGTTTTGAAGTTTTTCAATTTGAGCCTGTTTGATATCAAGTGTTTCAATACCTAATTGGTCAATGTATTTTGAAAAATGACGCTTTAATTCCGATAGGACATCTAGATTTTTAAGACTGTTTTTGTGTTTGTTAAAAGCATACACCACATAACTTCTATTGGCAGTTAAGTTTTCAAAAAAGGTAAAGTAAAATGCCAATAACTTGTTGCGTGAGTCATATGTCTTGTAATCCTCATTCTTTTCCAACACAGTGATGGTATTCTCAAAAAACACTTTGAATACATGTTTTTCAATTGCTTCAAACGATCCGAAATGAGTATAAAACAAGGATTCTTCAAAATTATTTGCTTTTGCAAATGCATACACCGATTTTGGATGTTCATTATGCTCTAACACATAATCCATATAAAAGGTAATGATGTCTTTTGCACTTATTACTTTCTTCTTTGCCATGGCTTTATAAATATAGCTCAAAGATACAAATGTTTAATGATTTAAATTAAAAGTTAAACAAATATTAACAGTATGAAACATATACAAACATGAAAATGGATACATTCAAATAATGGGAAATGATGTCTTTAAGGACTTTAAAAAGACTAAATAAAGTATTGAGCAGTTTTGGTTGACTGCTTTATTGTGTAATTTTCGCCTGATAGAATTTTTTTTCGAAGACAATATCGTTAATGAAAATAAAGGCTTCTTTAATATCATCGTTGGGGATGTCAAATTCATGATGACCTTGTTTTAAATAACTATAAAACATGAAACTCGAATTAAGAGCTTCTAATTTTTCGGTAATTCGTTTAGATCCATCGATTATTAAAAACCCCTTACTTTTTAAATCGCAGGTATGATGAGCTCCCTTGCCATAGGGAACAATTTTATCCAAGGCACCATGATAAAAAACGCCAGGAACCGCATTATTTATGATATCGGAATTTAATAAAGCACCAGAAACAGAAATAACTGCGGCAGGTTTAATATGGGCATACCGATCTAAATTTCTAATAACCAGTTCTCTATTATAGACAACATTTAAAGCCGTCTCTGCTCCAGCACTAATACCTATGATGACAATTTTAGACTCATCTATTCTAAAATTGGTTTTGTAATTCACTAAATATTCTAATGCACTAAGTAAATCGTCTGCGGTATTGCTATAAACTTTCAATTTTTTGTTTACAGATAAATTACAACCAAAATAGTCATTTTTTCTCAATAGCCTATAATCGATAGACGTTACGACATACCCTTTTTTGGCAACATTTTCGGCCAAATTAATCAACGAATTAGCATTTCTATTGCCAGAATTAAAACCACCTCCATGCACAATAACAAACAAAGGTCTTTTGATTAATGAATCGTTTTCAGGTTCGTAAATATCTAACTTCAAGGTGTCTTTACCCTTAATGGAATAGGTGTAGGTTTTACTGCTTATACTATCGAAAACAGGGTCGATATATCTGGTTTGGGATATAGCAACCCAAGAAAAAAATATCAATAGGCATGTTGCTATCGTATGGTTCATAATTATGGTAGTAAATAATAGCCAAAGTAAAGGCTTAAAAAGGAACTACGAAAATTTTATGGTTAGCATTTAAATAAATAATTTACTGAAAACTAAAAAGTTATAGAAAAAGCACCTGGAAGCACATTAGCTTAATTAAAGGTTTCCATTATAGGTATTTATAAACAATCCGTGCTTAATTTAAGGTTTTGTTAACAAATTAGAAATTAAGAATGATTAACTTTAAAAGTTAAAATAAAATCAAAAAATAACATGAAAAAACTACTATTATTATTGCTAACCATGACTACTGTACTGACGGTTAACGCACAAATTGTAACACCACAACCAAGTCCGTTTTCTAAAGTTGAGCAGAAGGTTGGATTAACAGATGTAACTCTAGAATATTCTAGACCCAATATGAGAGATCGTAAGATTTTTGGAGATTTGGTGCCTTATGGTCAGGTTTGGCGTTTAGGTGCTAATCAAAACACAAAAATTACTTTTAGTACAGATGTTAAAGTAAGTGGCACGACTTTAAAAGCAGGAACCTATGCCATTTATGCCATTCCAAACGCTACTGCATGGGATGTTATATTTTATACAGATGCAAACAACGGTGGCTTGCCAGCTGAATGGGATGATTCTAAAGTGGCAGTAAAAGTGAATGCTGAAATTTATCCTTTGCCAATGAATATTGAAACATTCACCATAACATTTGACGATTTAACAAGCAATAGTGGCACCTTAGGTATACTTTGGGAAAAAGTTTATGTTGGTGTAAAAATTGATGTGCCAACAGATGACATGGTGTTAGCTAGTATAAACAATGTGATGAACGCTACACCGACAGGAAATGATTATTATAATGCCGCAGTTTATTATTTACAAGAAGGTAAAGATATCAAACAAGCTAAAACGTGGATTGATAAAGCCATAACTATGGCTGGAGATAAGGCACAATTTTGGCAATTAAGACAGCAATCTTTAATTTATGCGAAAGCAGGTGATAAAGCAGGCGCTATTGCTGCTGCAAAAAAATCGTTGGCTGCTTCTGAAGAGGCAGGAAATGGTGATTATGTAAAATTGAATAAAGATTCTTTGAAAGAGTGGGGAGCGATGTAATTTGGATGGAGAACGCTTCGCTTTTAAAGGTTTAGATTTTTAGACTTTTAAGAGTATTATGTATAACTAAAAGACCTAACTAGATTTAAATATTTAAATCTAGTTAGGTCTTTTAGTTTTTTAGTAGCTCAGTTTTATAATTCCCCTCACATCATCAAGCAGTTTGATAAGTTTTCTACTGAAATCAAACGTCATAATATCACTTTCTTTTTTGCCTTCTTGAAGTAGTTTATTGAAGTGCATGGTTTCATATTTGTAACCAAAAATGTTGCTATCATATCCAAAATCAATGGTTTCTTCTTTTCCATCTGAAATTAAAGTAACGGTACTCGGACAATGAAACTCACGATTGATTTTTATGGTTCCTTTTTCACAGTAAAAAATAGCTTCCGTTGGAAATACTTCCAAAATAGAACTTTTTAAATAGGCTTTTACGTCATCACCGTAATTAAAAACCATGTGGCATGAAGAATCTATTCCATTTTCAAAAAAAGTAGCCTTAGCTTCTATATTATTCGGCATTCCTAAAGTTGATAAACTTGCAAAAATAGGGTAGATGCCAATATCCAATAAACTACCACCTCCAACAGCTTTATTGAATAATCTATCTTTAGTGTCGAACGGTTTTTTAAATCCAAAATCACTTTCTATTTTCAGAATATTTCCATAGGTCTTATTTTCTAATTCCTTTAGTACATATTGATAATGCGGCAAGAAATAGGTCCAAAGCGCTTCCATTAAAAGCACATTCTTTTCTTTGGCTTTTGCAATCATGGCATCAACATCCTGAGCATTCATGGCAAAAGGTTTTTCACCCAAAACGGCGATGCCTTTTTCTAAACACATGATTGCATTTTCTTTATGAAGAGCATGAGGTGTTGCTATATAAACGGCATCAATATTTGGATCGTTTGCCAAATCCTCATAGGTTGCGTATGCTTTTTTTGCACCATATTTTTTTGCAAAGTCATTGGCTTTTTCCTGTGTTCTAGAGGCAACCGCATATAATTCAGCATCTTTAATGGTTAAAAGGTCGTTTGCGAATTTATTGGCAATACCTCCTAAGCCAATAATGCCCCATTTAATTTTTTTAGTTTGTGATTGTTCTGTCATTTCGATTTGTTATTTGTATTATACTTGCAATAGTAATAACTATGGTACACCCTACAAAATTTAACCATAGAAAAGGAAGATTAATATACTCGTGAAGGTCTAAAAAGTAAAGTGCAATGACGATGGCTTGTGTGAGTAATGCACTTATAAAAACGGCATTTCCTTTTACAAATTTAAAGAAAAATGCCAACAAAAATATGCCCAATACATTGCCATAAAATATAGAGCCAATAATGTTTACCAACTGTATTAAGTTTTCAGCAAGATTGGCAACACATGCAACACCAATCGCTATTAAGCCCCAAGCAAATGTAAACCATTTAGAAGCTTTTACCATGTGGTCTTCGGTTTTTTCACTGGTGTTACGTTTGTATAAATCCATGGTTGTTGTAGAACCCAACGCATTCAATTCGCTAGAAGTACTCGACATGGCGGCACTTAAAATAACGGCTAAAAGGAGCCCGATGAGTCCCCTGGGTAAATTATTTAAAATAAAATAAATGAACACATAATCAACGTCATTCTTTTCTACTTTAATTTTTTGCTTTTCAGCCGCTTTATCAATGAGTGACTTCGCTTTATCTCTGACGCTTTTATTAGCCTCATTCGCCAATACAATAGCTTTGGAAGCATCAGCGTTTTCATAACTTACGTATGATTTTATATGGTCCCGTTTGTTGTTAAAAATAATGTCTTCTTCTTGTTGAAGCGATTTATACTCTTCAGCAAATTCTGAATTCAGAATAAATTCCGTAGCATTAGGATTAAAGTTTAAAGGTGCTTGGTTAAACTGATAAAACACAAAAACCATAATGCCAACCAACAAAATAAAAAATTGCATGGGTACTTTTAACAAGCCGTTAAAAAGGAGTCCCAATTGCATTTCTTTAACAGATTTCCCAGACAAATAGCGTTGTACTTGACTTTGGTCGGTGCCAAAATACGACAGCATTAAAAATGTACCGCCAATAATACCACTCCAAAATGTGTAACGATTATCTAAATCAAAAGAAAAGTCCAAAATATTCATTTTCCCACTGGCACTAGCTATATGAAGCGCTTTGGTAAAGCTAATATCCTGAGGAAGTTTACTTATTATGATAAAAAATGCCACAAGCATCCCAATAAAAATAATCAACATTTGATGCTTTTGAGTGACATTAACCGCCTTTGTACCGCCAGAAACGGTATAAATAATCACTAAAAGACCGATGATAATATTAAGGATCAATAAATTCCAACCGAGCACAACCGATAAAATAATAGCAGGTGCAAAAATGGTGATGCCCGCCGCCAAGCCGCGCTGAATTAAAAATAAAATGGCTGTAAGGGTTCTGGTTTTTAAATCGAAACGGTTTTCAAGAAACTCATAAGCGGTATACACATTAAGCCGATGATATAAAGGAATAAAAACCATACAAATAACAATCATGGCTATGGGTAAACCAAAATAGAATTGTACAAACCCCATGCCGTCATTAAATGCTTGTCCAGGTGTTGAAAGAAAAGTAATGGCGCTGGCTTGTGTTGCCATGACCGATAAACCAATGGTCCACCATTTTGAGGTATTGCCTCCTTTAATATAGTCCTGTACATTTTTACTGCCCCGAGTTTGCCAAGTTCCATAGGCAACAATACTTAATAGGGTCACTAATAAAACAATCCAATCTATCCAATAGAGTTCTTGCATTGTTTTAAATGGATTTCGTTAAAAAATAAAATAAGATGATATAAACAGCATTCGCAACCAGCACCAGCGTGTACATCTTATTCCATTTATAATCTTTCATCCGTTATTGCTTTAAATTTTCTGCTTGTTTAATATCTTCTTTACCTATCGATAGCATATTGGCAAACAATCGGTAAGCTCCAGAAACCCCCTCTGGAAATTCCCTAAAAAAGCTTAATCCAGTATAAATATAGTAGCCTTTACCGTATTTAGCAACTAATAAACTACCATCTTTTGGTGTTTCACCTTTGTCGTTCATGGAAAGAATGGGTGTAAATTCGCTTGCCCATTCACCTGGATAATACAAACCACGTTCTTGTGTCCATCCTTCAAAATCTTCTTGGGTTATTTTGTTTGGGTAATTCAAAAGGGGGTGATTGGGCTCTAAAAAACGGACTTCGGCATTTTCATCAGTGACACGATCTCTAGATAATTTTAAATCATAAGGCGCTAATTTATCCACTTTTAATCTAGAATTGGTGTTGTACTGTACAATCATATTACCGCCTTTTTCAACAAAATCAAATAATAATTGTTGTTTGAATTTTAATTCGTCAATGGTATTATATGCTCTAATGCCAATCACAACGGCATCAAAGGTGTTCAACATGTCTGCACTGATATTTTCTGGATTTATAGTTTGTACATGGTAACCAATGTGCTCCAAACTTTCAGGGACGACATCACCAGCACCAGCAATATAAGCAATATTATTGCCTTTTTTCTTTATATCTAACCGCACAATTTTACTTTCACTTGGTTCTAAGATGGTTTGATATGGAATATGGTCGTAATCGATTTCAATGCGCTCTTTGGTATATATTTTATCATTAATATGGATGATTGGATTGATATACCCTTCACTTTGGTTCTTTGGCGGAATGATAGTAAAAATGAATCTTTGCTCTTGATCTTTAAAGGCGATGGAAACAGTTTGCTTTTCGGGAGATACGCTCCAATCCTTTGGATGATTTATTTCAACAAAACCTTCTAAATTGTCCCGACCTGCCTTTACGATGATTTCCACATTTTTCTGTTTGTCATTTTCAAAAATGATGACCTTTTCAGGGATTTTTGCAGCTGCTTCAGGAATGATTTCAAATGGGCGATATAACTCGCCTTTGTCTGGTTTTCCAAAACGATAAATAACATCTTTTGTGATGGTAATAGGTGAGTTGTTTATTTTCAAATTGATGTCAACCGATACTTGTCTTGGGGTTTCTGGCAAGCCTATTAAATTTTTATCATCTACTTTATACATGCCCAACGTGCCTTTTTCTGCCAACCAATAAGGTGTAGTATAGATTTCGTTATCTGTGATGGTATAATCCGTTTTTATGTTTTGCTTGATATTTGGTTTTAAAAGGGTGTTTTGTAGACTGGTTGTACCATCTGTTTTTGAAAAACTAACCAATTCAATAGGTGAATTGCTTCTATTTAAAGCTTCAATATTTACGTTGATTTTACTATTTGGCGTACTTGAACTCGTTTCTGCGGACGCTTCTAAATACAACCCGGCACAGGCCTCTATGATGGATTTTAATTCTTTAATTTTTATGGTTTTCCAATGGTCATCTTCAATGGTTTGAAGTAACTGGTATGCTTTCATTAAATCCGCTAGATGTACCGATGGGTCTTTAAAATTGAATTCATGTTCAACTTTATATAAAATATCACCAATCGCTTTACCGCCTTTTACACGGTTCCATGACGTATCAATACCCGAAAAAACAGTTTCATTATTTACTAAAGCATCTCCTTTTAAAAATTCAATATATTCATTTTGCGATCCTCTATTGGTTAGTCTCCCAAAGCCCTGACTTAAATGTTGGCTACTTGCCAACGAAGACACTTCATTATTTGACAGGCCTTTAAGCGGATAATAAATACCTGTATCAAAAGTAATTAGATTTGTTTTGTCTGCTTTTTCAAATTCTTCTGGACTTCCAAAAGCCCAAGGACTGGTATTATAAAATATGCGTTTTGGTTGCCAAACGTCGGCGATTTTCAGTAAATCTGGAAAGGCGGATTGGTCATTGGCCAAATCAAAAGCTTCAAAACTTAGCATGGCAGAACTGGTGTGATGTCCATGTGTTGTACCCGGAGTTCGGTGATCAAAACGGTTAATAATGACGTCTGGTTTAAATTTTCTAATAGCTAAAACAACATCACTTAATAAATCCTCTTTATTCCAAATAGATAAAGTTTCTTCCGGATCTTTTGAAAAACCAAAATCAGTAGCTCTTGTAAAAAACTGTTCACCGCCATCAATTCGTCTGGCCGCCAATAATTCTTGGGTTCTTATAACGCCCAATAAATGACTAATCTCAGGGCCAATCAGGTTTTGTCCCCCATCACCTCGTGTAATGGCTAAATACCCAGTTCGGGCTTTTACATGATTGGACATATAGGAGATAAGCGATGTATTTTCATCATCTGGATGCGCTGCCACATATAAAACAGACCCTAAAAAATTTAGTTTTTGAATGGATTCAAAAATTTCTGAAGATGAGGGTGTTGTTGGTTTTTGGGCATGTAAAATTGTAAAAGTAAGTAGTATTAATATGGAAGAAAGTATAGTTTTTCGCATGTTTATTTAGTTAGCTAAAAACCAAATATATAAAAGAAACCAGCACTTTTGCTGGTTTTAATCTTTATTTAACGGTTTTGAAATACGGGTATTTAGATTCCTTTGTAATCATTTTTTTTTTTGGGTTCGGCAGGAATGATACTTTGGAAGTTTTGATTAAAAAATAATTGCTGAATAGAGTCCATACGCTTCATCATGCTTTTAATGTGATCATCTTGATTCATGAAACCTTTGTAGAAAAAGTTGTGCGGGTTGAAATGTCCAGAAGCTGAATCTTGTTTGAAGAAATCATCAAAAAACGAATCGTTAAATAATGAATGGTTGTTAAAATGCTTTTGGAATAGCATCTTTAAACTATCGTTAATTTCTCCGTTAGATGAGTAGCTATAAGAATAAATAGAATCGTATTTTGTTAAATTGCCGTACTCGTCATATTCTTTGTTTACTTGAATATTTTCGTCTGGTTTTAAAGAGTTCTCTTCTGTTTTTTGTTTGTTTTGTGCTGTGCAATTATAAAATAGAAGAAAGAAAATTGGAATAAATTTAAGTGTTTTCATAGTTGATACATTTTAAATTAAACAATTTTATTTTTACTGAATAATTTCAAAAAATATACCAAAAGCTTTCAATAAAATGCACAGAATTTTAAAATGTCAAATTGACAGAAATCAAAATTTACAACCACTTCTTCCGCTTAAAATAATAAAGCATCCCTATAAAAAGGACAATCATAACACCCCAAAGAATAAAATAAGAATATTTATAATGGAGTTCTGGCATATAATCGAAGTTCATGCCATAAATACCCGCAATAAAAGTCAAGGGAATAAATATGGAAGCCATAATGGTTAATACTTTCATGACTTCGTTCATTCTATTACTAATGGTAGTCATGTACATATCCATTAAACTCCAAATCATTTCCCTATAGATATCAATATTTTCTGAAACCTGAATTAAATGGTCGTAAATATCGCGGTAAAAGGTTTTTGTTTTATCTAGAATGAGTGGGCTCTCGTGTTTTTCAATTCTGCTAATGACTTCGCGAAGAGGAAAAATGGCTCGGCGAACTCTTAACACTTCTCTTTTTAAATCCTGAATATCCTTGTTGATTGATTTGTCTACATGTCCTGAAAAGATACGACTTTCATAATCTTCAATTTTTTCGCCAAGACTTTCTATAATACTAAAATAGTGATCAACAATAGCATCCATTAAAATATAAAGCAAATAATCGGCCTGCATGGTGCGAACCCTACCTTTTCCATGCCTAATGCGGTCTCTTACGGTATCAAACACATCACCATCAGCTTCTTGGAAAGAAAGTACATAGTTTTTGCCAAGAACAAAGCTAACTTGTTCTGAAATGATGGTTTCGTTTTCGTCCTGATAAAGCATTTTTAAGACCACAAATAAATAATCATCATACTCATCAATTTTAGGGCGTTGTGAAATGCTTACAATATCCTCTAAAACTAAAGGATGTAAATTGAAGTGATTCCCTATTTTTTCAATTTCATTGACATGGTTTAAACCATTTAGGTTAATCCATGTAATAGTATCTATATGTTTAAATTCAAAAATGTCCTCAACATTATTTAATTCTTTATCAATACATTGCTCTATATTGTAATCAAAAGCCTCAATGAATAATTTTTTTGATGATTTGTCTCCAGTATAAATAACACTTCCAGGAGCTAGTCCTAATTTCTTATACCTTTTTTTACCTTTGAGTTTACCCATTTAATAAATGTATGAAGTATTTATATGGCATCCATGCCGTCATCAATAATGGCGTCTTTTTCAATAAGGGTTACGGCTTTTTGTAACATTAAATTATTGGGATAGGTTACTAGGTCGCCATTTTCCAAACGAAGGTGTAGCTGAAACGCTCTAATATCTTCTATAATGCCTTCTAAGGGAAAATCTTTATCGTGTATTTGAATTTTGTCTCCAACTTTATAAGGAAACGAGAAAAACATAATGATTCCAGAGGTGATATTACTTAAAATAGACCAAATAGCAAACAAACCAATACCAATAACAGCGAAAACCGAAGAGAAAAGAACAACTAATTTTTCTAATTTCGTTCCAAAAATAAATGGGATGATGATGAGGGCTATTAAAAATAACGTTACCGAAACATATCTATTGATTAAATGGATTCGAGCTATATTAATGCCGTTTCTTCTGGATATTTTTGTGATAAGCGTGGTTAAAATAAATCGGACGATAAGTAAAAAAAGAAGAAGAAATCCAGTAATTATAAATTCGCTTTTATAAGTTTCGAAAAACATTTTAAATTTTTTTAAATTGAATAATGAACCAAAGATACGTTAGAAAATAAAAAAGTGTTGTTCAATTTAGTGTTTTTGCAAATCATTAACAATATCATGCAACGATTTATAAACCATATGCGTTGGCATACCCATAACATTAAAATAAGAACCTTCCATATTTGTAACACCAATTTGCCCAATCCATTCTTGAATACCATACGCACCCGCTTTGTCAAGAGGCTTACAGGTTTTAATGTAATAATTTATTTCTTGGTCAGTTAAGCTTTTAAAAGTGACTTTTGTAATGTCGTTAAGCGTTTTTTCAAATTTAGTTGTTGTAAAACAAACCGATGTAATCACTTCATGAGTAGTATTGCTTAAAGATTTTAGCATTGCAAAAGCATCTAATTCATCTAAGGGTTTACCAAGGGCTTTTCCTTGATGCCAAACAATGGTATCGCTTGTGATAAGAATGTCGTTATCTTTTAATTCATCTTTAAAGGGAAGTGCCTTTAACTGTGCTAAATAATCACTGATTTCAAAATGCTTCAATCGAGAAGGATAGTCTTCTTTTATGGGTTTTAAACGAATCTCAAAATCCAACCCCAATTCTTTGAAAAACTGTTGCCGTCTTGGGGAACCCGAAGCCAAAATAATCCTGTGGTTTTTTAATTTTTCGCTTAACATTACCGTGTTGCATTATAGGTGTATAAAAGTAAGGAAAGCATTCCAAAAAGCATAATCCATTTAAGGATGTTACTAATATGGGTATAGTCGGTTTTTTTTTGTGCACTTAAAATTTTAATATTCAAATAGAGTAGTGGTGCCATGATAAAAATCAAGAAATAAATGACAGCGATTTGGTTGTTGTACAATGTATCCACCACATAATATCCAATGACAAACAGTGTCAATAGCGAAAGCCCCAAAATTATATATTTGGTATTTTCTTTTCCAATAATGATGGGTAGCGTATTCATGCCTGCTTTAGCATCGCCTTCCATATCTTCCACGTCTTTGTTTATTTCCCTTATTAAGTTTAAAATGAAAGCCATATAAGCGTAATTTAATATGGTTTTAAAATATAATAGTTGGATGGTTTGGTTTTGTTCGGTAATGTTAGGAATCAATTCAAAAACGCCAACAATAAGAATGCTTAAAGCCACTAAAATAGAAATAACCAGATTGCCTATTAAAAACAGTTGTTTCAAATAAGTTGAATACACATAAAGTAATACTGAAATAATAACGAATAGGGAGAAAAACCCACTTCTTCCAACGGAATTGGATAAGTAATATCCAACGCCAACGCCAATCACATTCAATATAATAAATAAATTATAAGCTGTTTTTTCTGAAATGTTTTTACCTACAATTATCTTATTTGGTTTGTTAATAACATCGGTTTCAACATCATTAATATCATTAATAATATTTCCAGCTGCGGCAATGCAAACCGTAGCGATAATTAAAAGAATGACGCCTAAGGTATCTAAACTCGTTGATGCCCCATAAGATTCCAGAAACGCATATTTAATCAGTAATTGCACCAAGGCAATCATCAATAAGTTCTTCCAGCGAATGAGGTTTAAAATGCCGTGCATTTAGTTAATAGTGAAAAGTGAATAGTTAATTTTGCTAACAGCTAACAGCTAACAGCTAACAGCTAACAGCTAACAGCTAACAGCTAACAGCTAAAACACCCACTTATCCTGAACTTTTAAAACCTGTTCAATCACATCTCGAACGGCACCTTGTCCACCATTTTTATGGGATATATATTTAGAAATTCCTTTTACCTCTGCTACGGCATCTTGTGGGCAACAAGGTAAACCAACAACTTTTAAAACAGGATAGTCTGGCATATCGTCGCCCATATAAAGGATGTTTTCTGTTTTAATATTATTGGTTTCTATGTATTCATAAAACTTTTCAAGTTTTTTGTGGGCTCCTAAATAGACTGTTTTAATGCCCAGGGCTTCTAACCGAATTTTAACGCCATCATTGGTCCCAGCCGATATGATGGCAACATTATAACCCGAGTTCACCGCGAATTTAAGGGCGAAACCATCCCTTACATTCATGATTCTTAAAAGTTCGCCCGTATTGGTAACATGCAAATCACCATTGGTTAAAACGCCATCGACGTCAAAAATAAAAGTGGTAATATGGTTTAAATATTCTTTATAGCTTTTTTCTTCCATGTGTCATATGTATTGAGTCGGTTAGTAATTCATAAATGGCTTTATGATGTGGGTTGTTATTTAAAATTTTCAAATGTTTTCTTATTGTTTTTTTATCATTGCGTTTGGCGGGTCCTGTTTGCGCCATATACGGTGAAAATTCTTGAACTTTGTTTGCGGTTTCAAGTATTAGCGGTTTTAATATATCGAAATCAGCCCCTTCACTTTCCGTGATTTCATGAGCGATCCTGTATAACTGATTTGTAAAATTGTTCACGAATACGGCTGCTAAATGCAACACACGTCTTTGATCGCTATTTACCTTTTTGGTGGCGCTTCCTATACTAATTGCCAATGATTTTAGAATATGGTAATCATCACTTTTAATAGCCTCAATACAAATAGGCACATTTGCAAAATCCATACAAGCATCTTTGCTAAACGTTTGTAGTGGATAAAAAACGCCACGTCTATGTTTTTTGTCTATATCATAAAGGCTAACACCTCCAGAAGTGTGGACTACCAATCGATTCTCAAACGGCAATTTTGATGATAATTCTTTAATAGCATCGTCGCTCACGGCCAAAATATACACATCGGCTTCTTTAAGTTGAGACAAATCATCAATAATAGCCACATCATTTTTATAGGGACTAATCAAGTCTAAATGTCTGTTATACCATTGATTAACAGATATTTCTTCTGTTTTTTTGAAAGCTTTGAATAAATGTGTGGCGACATTACCAGCGCCTAGGATTATTACCGAAATCATGTTGCTAAAATACAGAAGTTAAGTTGAAAGTTAAGAGTTAAAAGTTGAAAGTTTCAAAGTGGCAAAGTTTCAAAGTGGCTTAGTATAAATAGTTAAATTTCTAATATATATCTCAACTGTGAAGCCTTGAAACTTAAAAGCTTTGCAGCTTAAATAGAAAAAAGCGTAAATTTGTATGTATGAAAAACGATATCAAAACTAGGGAAGATGTATTCTTATTAGTGTCTACTTTCTATGTCAAAGTTAGGAAGGATGCTATTCTAGGGCCATTTTTTAATGATGTGATTACAGATTGGGATGCTCATTTAGACCGACTCACGACCTTTTGGGAATCTAGTTTATTTTTAAAAACGAAATATTTGGGTAATCCTTTGGAAGCACATGTGAAGGTGGACAATGAAAATAACAATACGATAACGGAATTGCATTTCGGACTTTGGTTAAACCTTTGGTTTCAAACGATTGACGAGCTTTTTGAAGGCGATTATGCCGAAAATGCTAAACGACGTGCCCGAAAAATGGGAACGTTTCTGTATTTAAAAATTTTTGAAGCAAGACAGTCTTAGTAAGCAGTTTTCAGTAGCAGTCACTTTTTTTTCAGAAACTCAGAATCTTTGCAACTTTGCAACTTTGTAGCTTTGCAACTCTAAAACATAGAAACTCTTAAACTTTAACACTTTAAAATAAACTATAATACTTAAATTTGCCCCACCTTAAAAGGGTTCATCTTATGCAAAATAAACTAGCTAAAATTCTTTTTTCTACCCGTCTCACAGCCGTTTTATTTATAGTTTTTGCTGCCGCTATGGTAACAGGTACTTTTTTAGATGCTGGACAAGATACTTCTCCAACTGCTTATACCAGAAACTTGATTTACAATGCGTGGTGGTTTGAAGCCGTTATGGGGATTTTTGTTATCAATTTTCTGGGGAACATCGTGAAATTTAGGTTGTATAAAAAAGAAAAATGGACGACCTTAATTTTGCATTTAGCGTTCATTTTCATCTTATTAGGTGCTGGTATTACCAGATATGTTAGTTTTGAAGGGATGATGGCGATTCGTGAAGGCGCAACCGAAAACACGTTTCTATCGGCGAAGACCTATGTTACGGCATATATAGATGGCGATTATGAGATTGACGGTGTAGCACAACGTTTACCATTAGAAAAGGAAGTGGATTTTTCGTACCGAATGGATAACGATTTTAAGATTGAAACCAAATACAACGAACAACCAGTCACCATTGAACTTGAAAAATTCATTAAAGGCGCAGAAGAAGATATTGTACCAGATGAAAACGGGGAATCTTATTTAAAAGTTGTGGAGTCTGGTGGTGACGGTCCTCACAATCACTTTTTAAAAGTAGGCGAGGTGGCAAGTATCCATAATGTTTTATTTGCATTTAACAAACCCACAGATGGTGCTATAAACATCACCTATAATGATGAAGGACTTACCATAAATTCGCCATTTGAAGGGGAATATTTAACCATGGCAACCATGGCTCAAGGGACTTTAGTAAAAGATAGTTTACAACCGTTAATGCTGCGTTCGCGCTATATTATTGGCGACATGCAAATGGTGTTTCCAAACCCTGTGGTAAAAGGTTTTTTTGATGTGGTTCAAAAATCTCAAATATTAAAAAATGATGAAGATGGTGCCGTATTTAAAATAACAACCAATGGAGAAACCAAACGTGTGGGTGTACTTGGCGGAAAAGGCATGGATAGAGCATTTAAGCAAATACAAGTTGGCGGATTGGATTTTGCTTTAAAATATGGTTCTAAAGTTATGGAATTGCCATTTCAAATTAAGCTAAACGATTTTGAGGCCGAACGTTATCCAGGTACAGAGAGGGGATATTCGGCTTATTCAAGTGAAGTAACCATATTTGACGAGAAAGAAGGCAGTTATGACTATAAGATTTTTATGAATAACATTTTAGATCATGGCGGTTATAGGTTTTTTCAATCTGGTTTCGACCCCGATGAAAAAGGAACAATTTTATCTGTAAACCACGATTATTGGGGCTCTTTGATTACATATATTGGGTATTTCTTGTTGTATTTTGGGTTAATGGCTATTTTATTTAGTAAACATTCCCGTTTTGGAGATTTAAAAAGGCAATTGGAAAAGGTTAAATCAAAAAAATCCAAATTACTTGCAGTTTTAATGTTGTGTTTTGGCTTAAATGGGTTTTCTCAAGACAATTCCGAACATGATGCTCACAATAATATAAAAGCCCAAAAGACATTAGTGGATTCTATTTTAAGGGTAAATATAACGCCTAAGGAGCATGCGGAAAATTTTGCTCACATGGTGATTCAGGATCTTAGCGGACGTATGATGCCTGTTAATACCTATGCATCAGAAATGCTTCGTAAATTAAGCAAGAATGATACTTATGAAGAGTTTGATGCGAATCAAGTCTTTTTATCCATGCAAGAAAGTCCCATGCTTTGGTATAACGTTCCTGTTATTTATTTAGCCTTAAAAAAAGGGGACTCCATTAGACATATTATCGATGTTGATGAGCGTGAAAAATATGTAACTCTATCAGATTTCTTCACAGAAAGAGGAGAATATAAATTATCACCTTATCTAGACGATGCTTATAAGACAAATCAGCCTAATGCTTACCAAACGCAATTTAAAGAAACAGATCAGCGGGTAACGTTGCTTTATAATACGCTAGAGGGTATGCCATTGAAAATTTTTCCTTTACCCAATGATGAAAATAATAAATGGATTTCGAATTA
This sequence comes from Confluentibacter flavum, assembly GCF_002843175.1. Classification (GTDB taxonomy): domain Bacteria; phylum Bacteroidota; class Bacteroidia; order Flavobacteriales; family Flavobacteriaceae; genus Confluentibacter; species Confluentibacter flavum. Next base: position 68,319 of record NZ_PJEO01000014.1, on the reverse strand, counting down.
CGATTATAAGAACGATGAGAACATTAAAATTACAGATTCATTATATGCCAATTTTATAAACAATGGCTTTAATGCTTATTTGTATATGCTGAATACCGCTAAGCAAACGGGGGATTTTACCGAACCCAATAAGTTCTTAGAAGCATTTAAAAAAACACAACAACGTTACGGCGGTTCCGTGATGCTTTCTGATGAAAAAATAAATACAGAGGTATTATATAATAAATACGATATTTTCAAGAAGTTATTTAGTTGGTACTTATATGCTGGCACCTTGCTTTTTATTGTATTGATTATTCAAATTTTTAAAGACAAAAGCAAAACTTTAAAAATAGTAGCGACCATATTTAAGGTTATTATAATTGGGTTGTTTTTGCTACATACTGCCGGATTAATTGTAAGATGGTATATTTCTGGACATGCCCCTTGGAGCGATGCCTACGAATCGATGATTTATGTGGCTTGGGCTACCATGTTTTTTGGCTTGGCCTTTGGTAGAAAAAGTGAATTGACCATAGCAGCTACCGCATTTGTAACCGCTATGCTTTTAATGATTGCTCATTGGAGTTGGATGGATCCTGCCATTGCTAATTTACAACCGGTTTTAAATAGTTATTGGCTCATGATTCACGTGGCAGTTATTGTGGCTAGTTATGGCCCTTTTACATTAGGAATGATTTTAGGTGTCGTGTCTTTATTGCTTATGATTTTTACCACGGAAAAGAATAAGGTTAAAATGGATTTAAACATCAAAGAACTTACCATCATAAACGAAATGTCACTAACCGTTGGTTTGGTCATGCTAACCATCGGAAACTTTTTAGGAGGTATGTGGGCCAACGAAAGTTGGGGGCGTTATTGGGGCTGGGATCCAAAGGAAACTTGGGCCTTGATAAGTATTATGATGTACGCCTTTGTAATTCACATGAGACTCATTCCGGGACTCCGCGGTAGTTGGTGGTATAATCTATCTTCAATCATGGCCTTTGGGTTTATTATATTTACCTATTTTGGAGTTAATTTTTATCTGTCTGGTTTACATTCATACCAATCTGGTCAGCAAATAGCAAGTTTTAACATCATTGCTATTGTTGTTGGTATAGTTGCTTTGTTAGGGTTTTTTGCGTATCGTGGGTATGCCAAGTTTTATAAGAAGTAATTTTATGGCTAAAACAGGTAGAGATAAAAACACAAAAAATAAAGCGAAGCATTCTAAGCTAATGGCTCAAAAAATAAGCAAGAAAAAAACAGAAGGGCAACTAAGAAAAGAACGCTTAAAAGCCATTATTAATAAAGCCAATCAAGATAAAAACGATATTTAGGTTATTTTAGACTTTCAATTTTAAAAAGTGTTTTTTTTAATTTTTTTAATTGTGTTCATTAATTAAGAAGGTATTAAAACAACTGCTTAATCTTATCATAACGTATGTCTTCAAACTTTTTAATAACCAAATCCGCTTGGCTATAATCTTGGTTTTTTGAGTGAAAACTATCATAAGCCACGCAAAATACGCCAGCACCTTTAGCTGCTAAAATACCATTGGTGGCATCTTCAATAACCATGCATTCTTCGGTTTTAAATCCCGATGCTTTAACGGCATTCATAAAAATTTCTGGGTGAGGCTTCGATTCTTTTAAATCGGCACCACTAAGTTTTGCTTTAAAATAGGGACTTAAATCGAAGCGTTTAAAAATCCTATCAATACTGGGCATAGTCGCCGATGAACCTAAAACCAAGGTAAGTCCGTTTTTATGATAATCCTTTATCAAATCCAACACCCCTTCCATAAGGTCAAAATTGGTATCATTTTCAAAAATAGCATCAAAATGTTTTCTTTTTAGATTTACTAAGGATTCGGGTGATGCTTCAAGTTTATAGATATCACACAGTTGTTTGCAAATATTTAAGGTCGATTTTCCCGTAAACGATTCATAAAGGGCATCAGGCACTTCAATATTAACGTCTTCAAACATCTTATGGTAGGCAATATTGTGCAAAGGTTCACTTTCAATAATAACCCCATCCATATCAAATATAACAGCTTTTAACATTTTATTTTTTTTGCGAATTTATAAGAATATTTAGTATTTTAATAACTTTAAAAGTGAATTAATAGATTAATAAGATGACAAAAGGAAGACTTGAAGCCTTCACCGATGGTGTTTTGGCAATTATAATTACCATTATGGTATTGGAATTAAAAGTACCCCATGGAGGCAGTTTTGAGGATTTAAAATCGTTATTACCTGTTTTTTTAAGCTATGTATTGAGTTTTATATATTTAGCGATTTATTGGAATAATCATCACCACATGATGCAAACGGTTAAGCATGTTACCGGCACTATATTATGGGCTAATATGCATTTGTTGTTTTGGTTATCTTTAATTCCTTTTGTAACGGGTTGGATGGGAGAAAACCATTTTACAAGTGCCACTGTATTTTTATATGGCATCGTACTTTTGGGTGCTGCCATTGCTTATTTTGTTTTACAAAACCTTATTATTAAAAGTCATGGAGATAATTCTATTTTAAAGAAAGCTTTGGGCAAGGATTTAAAGGGTAAAGTATCTCCTGTTTTATATTTATTAGGAATCTTGTCTTCATTTATAAGTATTTGGATTAGTGGAGCTTTATATATTCTGGTTGCCATTATTTGGTTAATACCTGATACCAGAATAGAGAAAGCACTTAAGAACGAAAGGTAAATACATGATTAATAAAATAAAAAGGAGCTCCAATCGGAGCTCCTTTTCTTCTTGAAAGCACTTATTAAATGTGTTCTTCTAAGTGATGATGCTCATCAATTAAGGGACCACCTTCCATAATTTGTTTAGAAGCTTCATTAGCAAATTTTTCAAAGTTTAGATGGAATGAATGTGCTAACTGTATAGCTTTACCTATGTAAGCTCCTTTTTGCAACCAAGTATTCATTGGGTCTAATATTTCAGTGGGGACACCTGGGCAATATTTAGGCATAAATAAACCAAATATTGGGTTTTGTTCATAATCTACATGATCTAATTCGCCATTTAATATGGCAGTAATCATAGCTCTTGTGTATTTTAGTTTGATTCTAGAGCCAACACCATAAGGTCCAGCACTCCAACCAGTATTTATTAACCATACATTAACACCTGCATCCGACATTTTTTTACTTAACATTTCGCCATAAACCGTTGGGTGTAATGGCATAAATGGCGCGCCAAAACAAGCAGAGAATGATGGTACAGGCTCTGTAATACCAGCTTCAGTTCCTGCTACTTTGGCAGTGTAACCAGAAATAAAATGGTAAGCAGCTTGTCCTGGGGTTAATTTAGATACTGGAGGCAATACACCAAAAGCATCACAAGTCAAGAAAAATATATTTTTCGGGTTATTGGCATACAATGTCTCTTGTATGTTATCAATATGATAAATAGGGTAGCTTACACGAGTGTTTTGAGTGATGCTGCCATTTAAATAATCCACTTCGCCATCAGCTTTAAATACCACATTTTCCAATAAAGCCCCTGGTCTTATCGCTCTAAAAATGTCTGGTTCTTTTTCTTCGGTAAGGTCAATTACTTTTGCATAGCAACCTCCTTCAAAGTTAAAAATAGTGTTATCTGCAGTCCAGCCATGCTCATCATCACCAATTAATTTTCTATCAGGGTCAGCAGACAATGTTGTTTTTCCTGTACCAGATAATCCGAAGAAAATGGCAGTATCGCCATATTTTCCAACGTTAGCAGAACAGTGCATTGGCAACACGTTTTTTTCTACTGGTAAAATTAAATTTAAAGCAGAGAAAATACCTTTTTTAATTTCTCCAGTATAGGCAGATCCACCAACCAAGGCTATTTTTTTAGTGAAATTTATAATTGAAAAATTACCTTGACGTATGCCGTAATCACCAGGGTCTGGGCACACATAACCTGGTGCACAAAGAACCAACCAATCTTCTTTAAAGTTTTCTAAGTCTTTTTCACTAGGTCTTAAAAACATATTAAAAACAAATAAGCTAGACCAAGGTAACTCGGTAACGGTTCTAATATTTGTTCTGTATTCTGGTTCGGCACATACTTGGCCGTCTCTTACATAAATTTCTTTTCCAGAAAGGTATTTGGTAACTTCTTTTTCTAATCTATCAAAGTTTTCAGGAGATACGGGTTTGTTAACATTTCCCCACCAAACTTTATCTTTTGTATAATCATCTTTTACAAGAAAACGGTCTTGAGGAGATCTACCGGTAAATTTACCAGTATTAATAGCTAAGGTACCGTTAGGGGTTTCTTTACCCATGTTTTTTTCGACGGTAATTTGTTGAAGTTTTTCAGGGGATAAATTCCAATGTGCTGTGACATCTTTCAAACCATACGGTTCTAATCCTGATTTTTGTTTAAGTGTTGCTGAATCTTTCATTTTATTAATTTTAAGGTTCCCATTAATTGTATTAATGTATATGTTTAAGTATTGTTATTTAATTTTACATTTGCATGCATTTCACGTGACTGCTTTTATTATATAGTAAAATTACTGTGGAAGAGCTTCAGGATTTATGATTAATGTCATACTTTACTGTTACACAGTATTTTTCAACTATTCATATTTTTTTGTACGTTTATATAAAGAAAGTAAGAGCGAATACGTTTTCGTAATATTGAGTAATGATTTTTTTGATGCTTTTTTCGGTAGTTTTGATTTTTTAATAATGTTCAAACGTTTACATTTTGTGAAATTCACAATAAAAGCATCTAAAAACTAAGTTTTTTAATAAAATAATTAAAATGAAATTAGACATACTTGCAATTGGCTCACATCCAGATGATGTCGAGTTAGGTTGTGGTGCTACCATTGCAAAAGAAATAGCCAAAGGCAAAAAAGTAGGCATTATAGATTTGACCCAGGGAGAATTAGGAACTAGGGGCAGTGCTGAGATTAGACATGAAGAAGCTACCAATGCTGCAAAAATACTTGGGGTAACCCTTAGGGAAAATATGCAGTTTGCTGATGGCTTTTTTGTAAATGATAAAGAACACCAATTAGCACTCCTAAAAATGATTCGTAAATACCAACCTGAGATTGTGATTTGCAATGCGGTTGAGGATCGACATATAGACCATGCCAAGGGCAGTAAGTTGGTGAGCGATGCGTGTTTTTTAAGCGGATTGATTAAAGTGGAAACCTTTTTGGAAGGGAATGACAAACCGCAAGCGGTATGGCGACCAAAACAAGTGTACCACTACATACAATGGAAAAACTTGAAACCCGATGTTGTTGTTGATGTGACTGGGTTTATAGACACCAAATTAAAAGCGGTTTTTGCTTATAAAACACAATTTCACGGCACAAGCAATAATGAGCCAGAAACCCCTATTTCCAGTAAAAATTTCGCGGACAGTATTTCCTATAGAGCTAGGGATTTGGGCCGATTGGTAGGGGTAGAGTATGGTGAAGGGTTTACGGTAGAACGTTATTTGGCCGTTGATAGTTTGTTTAATTTGAAGTAGTTAGTTTAAAGCTTTACGTATTTAAAATTTCTTAGTTAAAATATTATAAAAAGGCTTTGTAGAAAAACAGAAATCAGTTACATTTGCACTCGCATTTAAGATGCGTGCTACATGGTGGTTGTAGCTCAGTTGGTTAGAGCATTGGTTTGTGGTACCAAGGGTCGCCGGTTCGAGCCCGGTCTTCCACCCAAAAAGTAAAAGCCTTTCAATCCCGATAGCTCTCGGGAGAAAGGCTTTTTTTGTCATATACAATCTAAACGTGTTTTTATTCCCTTATAAGTCTAATGTCTATCTCTCTGTCCACGTATTTCCATTCTTCTGTTTTGCGCAATGAATATACAAGCTCTTCAAAGGCCTCTGAATCTGAAGGGGCATATTCAAAAAAGGTTATGAAATCAAATGGTTCGCCAATATCTCGGCAATGATATAATTTGCGTGCAATAGCGGGCAAATATTTAAGTCCTGTTTTTGTATGGTTCGACTGTGCTTCAAATATCTTTCTTCTTTCGTCTTGGGCAAGAGTCCACCAAACTTCAGATTTTTTTATAGGAATTAGAGCGGCTTTTGTTGCTTCTGGTCTACCAAGATCAGCCTGTATTGAAATCAGTTTTTCTTTTTCTTCTTTTTCTGTATATCGAATATTACTTATTAAGCCTTTAAGAGACCAAACCCCTTCACTAGATTTTACAGTAGAACTCTTTACTATTTTTAGGTAGGGAGCTTGTTTAAGCGTTTCTCCAACTATGGGCTCCATTTTTAATATTTTCCACTGTCCGTGGTTGCCTCCAATAAAATCAAAAATATTATCTATCATATTTAATCGCTTCTGTTTTTTCAATCCAATTTAATCCTATCTTCTCTATTAACAATTTCCCAAGCAGTGTAAAAAATTAATTGGGCACGTTTTGCCAGCAAATCGTATTCGATTTTATCGGGGGTGTCTGTTGGCCTGTGGTAATCGGCATGGGTACCGTTAAAATAGAAAATAACAGGAATATTGTTTTTTGCAAAATTGTAATGGTCTGATCGGTAATAAAAACGGTTTGGGTCGTTATCTTCATTGTACGTGTAATCAAACTCCATGTTTAAATACTTCATGTTAACCGCTTCCGATAGGTCATGGAGTTCAGTGCTTAATTTATTGGACCCTATTAAATATAGGTAATTCGGATTGTTTTCATGTTTGGCATCTATACGGCCAATCATGTCTATATTTAAATTGGCGACCGTGTTTTCTAATGGAAATACTGGGTCTACATCGGCATAATATTGAGAGCCATAAAGTCCTAATTCTTCTCCTGTTACATGTAAAAATAGAATGCTTCGCTTTGGTCTTAATCCTTTATCTACAGCATCTTTGAATGCTTTAGCGATTTCTATAATAGCTACGGTACCAGAGCCATCATCATCCGCACCATTATATACTTCTCCTCTTTTAACGCCTTCATGGTCTAAATGTGCGGAAATAATAAGCACTTCGTCTGGTTTTTCAGAGCCTTTTATATATGCAAGTACATTTTCGGATGCTTTGGCTTTTCCGCCAAAAAAGGCTTCTGGGATTTCTTGAAAATAATCACCATCTGCAATGGGTGAAGGAATCCCCATGGTTACATAATGGTCCTTAATAAAATTGATGGCTTTTTTTTGACCTGGTTCTCCTGTTCTACGGCCTTCAAATTCATTGGAAGCAAAGGTGTATAGCATATCTTTTAAATGCTCAGCAGCTATGGTATTCGCAAAATATGAAACATCTGGAATTGCCTTTTTTGAATTTGAACTAGCATTTTGGGAAGTACCGCAATTAGAAAACATAATCGTGATGCTTAAGAGCAACATTATTTTTTTCATCTGAATTTTTTATAAAAAGTAAGTGCAGTAAATATAGGTATAATTTTAATTTAAAAGAAGGTCGTTTTTGGTATCAATCACTAATCTATTTGGTTGATTGGCCAATTGCCATGCGGTTGCAAAAATGAGACGTGCACGATTTTGCAATAGTTGATAATCTATTTTATCGGGGGTATCAGTAATTTTATGGTAATCATCATGTTCTCCATTAAAATAAAAAATAACGGGAATTCCATGTGCCGCAAAATTATAATGGTCTGATCTAAAATAATAACGATTGTCATCGTTTTCAGCATTAAATCTATAATCTAAATTGATATTAAAATAGGTGTTGTTTACTTTTTCAGAAAGGTAGTGTAGCTCTTTGCTAAGTCTATCAGAGCCTATTAAATAGATGTAATTTTTATCCTCTTTATGAATGTTATCTATGCGCCCAATCATATCAATATTAAGATTGGCGATGGTGTTTTCTAATGGAAATACGGGGTTTTGGGTATAATATAAAGAGCCTTGTGTACCAATTTCTTCTGCAGTAAGATGTAAAAATAAGATACTTCGTTTGGGTCCATGCCCATCGATTTTTGCTTGTTGAAAGGCTTGGGCTATCTCCATAATGGCTACCGTTCCAGAACCATTATCATCAGCGCCGTTATATACCTCACCGTTTTCGTCCATACCAAGATGATCTAAATGCGCGGAGATTACAATCAATTCATTAGGCTTTTCTGAACCTTCAATATATGCCATGACATTTTCTGAAGCTTTGATATTATTTGAGAAGAAGGTCTCAGGTATGTTTTGGTAATATAGTGAGTCTCCAAAAGGGGACGCTATTTTTTCTTTTGTATAATAATTTTTAAGAAACTGAGCCGCTAATTTTTGTCCTTTTTCACCAGTTTGTCGCCCTTCAAATGCATTAGAAGAAAACGAATAGAGTTCTTTACTTAACTCTTTTGATGTTATGGTTTGGGCATAATTGACAACCAAGGTACTATCAACAATGGTGATACTATCCTTTAGATTCTGGATTTTTGTGGTGTATTTTGTAGTGGCACAAGTACCAACTAATGCGAATGCTGAGAGAATGCAAAAGGTTTTCATGTGGCTTCGAGGGTTTTTTCACATGTAACTCGCCAATAATCAATTTTTTAGGGGCATAAAAAACGTTAATATGCTAGTTTCATTAAAATTATAAGCAAATATATAAAAACTATGTAATAAAACTACTACTATTCAATACTTATATCTTCTAAATCCAGATCTTCCAGCTCTTCAATAGCTTCTTGTTTCGATTCTTCTTCTTTTATAATCAATTCTTCTGTATTGGTCACTTCAACTTTAGTAAACACAGCTTTGTAAATGGTTATTGAAAGCGCTAGGATGGTCAATAAAAAAGTGAATTGGATAATTTTTTTTACATACCCAGCTTTTTTTGATAAGTAAAAGGCAATTAAACCAAAGATAAGTGCTGCTATTGCAGGGAATATAGCCAGATTAGAAAGAGGTAATACCGATAAAATAGTGGCTAATATAGCTGCTATAAGACCTAAAATTATAAATACTTGTTTCATCTGTTAAATTTATTGTTTTTCAGTGGTCAGATAGAACACCTCTTTTAAACATTTTTGTTGGTTTCAAATTTTTTAATCGACATTTTAGATCGCAATGAATTTAGTTTTTTAAACCTGCAACGGATTTTATTTTTAGTTCCCCATTGCCTACAGGGATTTTGAATTTTCCATAAACAGGGATTTTATTTGCGTCTGCCGTAAGCCATAAAAAATTACTATTGGTACCTTTAAGCACTTCTGGTTGGTTTGAACCTATTGCTAATTTATAGCATTCCTTTTTTCCTATAGCTGTGGTAATGGTTTCCTTTCCTAGATAGGTAAATTGACCTTTCATTTCTTCTCTATCAAAAAGTATGGTAAAGGTTTTTTTTGTTCCTACTGCCATATTTTTAAAGTCAATGAGTCTTAAACTGTATATGGTAGATACAATATCTTTAGTGCCAGCATGTATGGTAAGGTCCTTATTTTCGTCTGGTTTATTTCTTTTGTTTTGTACAGATTTAACCTTGTTGGTTTTTGGGTCAAAGGTATATTTCATTCCTTTGTAGTAGCTTCCCTCATTAACATCCCTTTTGTATAAATAAGGTGTTAAATTACTGGGGTTAACATAGCTTTCGTATAAATCCCTAATTTTAAAAAAATTATCCCATTTGCTGTATGTAGAAGCGGTACATTTTAATCTTAATAAGGTTGCTTTAGAGGTTTTGGCTTCACTGGTTTCCATAGTAACTTCAGCGATATTATTAAGGACTCCAGACATGTTGTAAGAAGCGGTAAACACCAGTTTTTCAGCGTTGCCAATCGCATTGTTTTGGGCGTTAACGAAAAAGGTTACTAAAAATGCAAGAAAGAATATGATGCGCATTATGTAAATATTAGGTTTGGGTTACAGCTTAAATTGAATCATTTATTGTGCCGAAAGTACAAACCTTTACGTTATTATGCTAATTTATTTTAATGGTTAAAATGACGTGAGTCTAACTGATATATGTCATAGTTTTATTTGATATGGTAATATACATTTACCTATTAATCCTATATTTTTTGAGATGAAAACAATACTGCTTCCTACCGATTTTTCTAAAAATTCAATCAATGCCATTCAGTATGCTATAGATATGTTTCAAAATACAAACTGTGATTTTTACTTACTTAATGTGCAAAAGGCATCATCTTTTATTTCAGAAGATATCATGGTTATGTCATCTTCAACAACTATATATCAAACGTTAATTTCGGCCGCAAAAAAGTCGATTGATAATATTATTTTAAAAATTAAAGCGAAGCATCTTAACGACAAACATCATTTTTATTCTATTGTAGATTATGACAATTTAATTGATTCGATAAATCATGTATCCAAGATTCATGATGTCGATTTGATAGTTATGGGAACTAAAGGGGCATCCGGATTGGAAAAAGTCATTTTTGGTAGTAACACGGTTCATGTGATGCAACGGTGCCAGGTGCCAATCTTGGCTATTCCCGATAACTGTAAATTTAACGGATTACATAAAGTACTGTTTACCACCAATCATTTAGAATTATATGGCGTTGAAGAATTAAAATGGTTAAAGGATTTTAATTCACTTTATAAATCGAAATTAGAAATTCTTCATATCAAGGATGAAAATCATTTAACACATGAAGTTTTTAGTAATGAAGTTATTTTTAAAACACATTTCACCGAAGCAAACCATAAATACATTACTATAAACAGTAAAGATATTTTTGAAATTATTAATAAGCACATTATTGAAAACCAAATAGCTATGTTTGCTATGTTGTACACAAAACATTCGTTTTTAGAACGCTTATTTACTAGGCATCCAGTAGAAACCTTTGGTTTTAAAATAGGGGTTCCTTTTTTGGTCATCAATAAAAAAGAACTTATTCCTTAAATTTAGATACTATGAAAAACAGTTTAATGGTTCTTGTACTTGTTTTATTGATTATTAATTGTGACAATTCAAACAAAAGAGCAACTTATGCCAAAAATTCAGATGTTTTAGAAGCCCAAACACATCCTGGCAAAAAACTGATGGAAACGCATTGTTATGCCTGCCATAACGCTACGACAAGTGAAGCCGACCGAATTGCGCCGCCAATGATAGCGATTAAAATGCGGTATATTAACAGCGTAACAAGTAAAAAAGAGTTTGTTGCCGATATGCAAAAATGGATAAAAGAGCCTATTGAAAGTAATGCTAAAATGTATGGTGCCGTAAAACGTTTCGGCATGATGCAAAAATTACCTTATCCTGAAAATGTTATCGAACAAATAGCCGATTATATTTTTGATAATGATATTGAACAACCAGAACGGTTTCAAGAGCATTTTAATCAAAATAAAGGATGCATGCGTCCAAATTAAATAAATTATAATCAATGAGTCGTTTTCTAGACATAATAAATCAAAATAAACCCATTTTGGTGGATTTTTTCGCAGAATGGTGCGGACCATGTAAGCTCATGTCGCCCATATTAAAAGAAGTCAAAGATAGCTTGGGTGAAACGGTTTCAATCATAAAAATTGATGTGGATAAAAATCAGGCTCTGGCTTCCAAATATCAGGTAAGGGGAGTTCCAACACTGATTCTTTTTAAAAATGGCAAACAACTTTGGAGACAGTCTGGTGTTGTTGAAAAAAAGGATTTAATTAGCTTGTTACAGAATAATAAGTAATAAAAGTTACCTATAATTAATCTTCTGTGTTGTATTTTTGGGAACCTAAAAATTATTACATGGAAGACATGCTCTTTTATGATAGAATGCAATTTGCATTTACCATTACATTTCATTATTTATTTCCGCAATTAACCATGGGATTATCTTTGATAATCGTCTATTTTAAATGGAAATTCCTAAGAACCAACGTTGACACCTATAACGAAGCAGCCAAGTTCTGGATGAAAATTTTCGCACTCAATTTTGCGATGGGTGTTGTTACTGGAATTCCTATGGAATTTCAATTTGGCACCAATTGGGCTAAATTTTCTGAGCTTACAGGAGGCATTATTGGTCAGACGCTAGCCATGGAAGGCATGTTTTCCTTCTTTTTGGAATCCTCTTTTTTAGGGCTTTTTATTTTTGGTGAAAAATTATTAGGACATAGGCTTCATTTTGTCACGGGCTTTTTAGTGTTTTTGGGCTCTTGGGCAAGCGGCTTTTTAATTATTGCAACTCATTCGTGGATGCAACATCCGGTAGGCTATGAAATCTTGGAAAACGGCAAGTTTGTGTTGAATAATTTTGGAGCATTATTTACTAACGAGTGGTTATGGCCCTCGTATTTGCACAATCAGGCGGCATCATTAGTAACGGCATCTTTTGTGGTTGCAGCTATTGGGGCGTTCTATATTTTAAATAATAAACATCATGAATTTGGAAAACTGTTTGTAAAGACGGGTGTTATTTTCGGATTGGTATCGAGTGTAATAGTTGCGTTTCCGACAGGGGACATGGCAGCAAAAAACGTGGTGAAACATCAACCTGTCACTTTTGCGGCTATGGAAGGTCTTTTTGAAACAGTTGATGGTGGTTCTGAAATCGTACTTATCGGCCAACCTAACATGATAGATAAAACATTGGACAATAAAATTGCCGTTCCTAATATTTTAAGTTTTTTAACCTATCAGAAATGGGACGCCGAAATTAAAGGCTTGAATGAATTTGATGAAGATGTATATCCTTCAAATATTCCTGGGCTGTACTATGCGTATCATATCATGGTTGGTTTGGGGACCATTTTTATTGGTTTAATGCTAGTTGCCATGGTTCAATTGTTCAGAAAAAAACTTTATAAAACCAAATGGATTTTATGGTCGTTATTGTTTATGTTGCCATTTCCATACATCGCCAATACAACAGGTTGGTACACGGCCGAATTAGGAAGACAACCTTGGTTGGTTTATAATTTACTGAGAACCTCGGCAGGAGCATCACCAACAGTATCTGCAGGAAACACATTGTTTACGTTACTAGGATTTATGGGGCTTTATTTATTATTGGGACTTTTATTTTTAATGCTTGCTGGAAAAATTATCAATAAAGGACCAGAACTTATAAAACACTAATTATGGAATTATTTTGGTATATCATTTTAATGTCAATGTTAGCGGTTTATATAATATTGGATGGCTATGATTTTGGAGCAGGCATCATCCATTTGTTTTTTGCCAAAACCGAAAAAGATAAAAAAGCGATAACGAATGCCATTGGGCCTTTTTGGGATGCTAACGAAGTTTGGTTAATAGCTTCTGGAGGTATTTTGTTTTTTGCATTTCCAACATTGTATGCATCGTCTTTCAGTGGATTTTATTTGCCTTTGATTATGATTTTATGGTTGCTTATTTTTAGGGCTATTGGTTTGGAATTGCGGGGTCAAATACATAATAAAATGTGGGAAGCTGTTTGGGATAAAGCCTTTGGTTTGGCAAGTTTGTTATTGGCTTTATTCTTTGGAATTGCTTTAGGAAATGTGGTTAGAGGGGTTAATTTGGGCATGGTTACTAATGGCGTTTCTGCGCACGAAGCTCATTATTTCTTTTTACCACTGTGGAATCCTACGTTTAGTCCCCAAGCCGAGCATTTAGGAATCATTGATTGGTTTACCCTTATGTTGGGCATTATTGGGGTTGTGTCTTTAACGATTCATGGAGCTAATTGGATTATTTTCAAAACCAACTCTAGTTTAAATAGCAAGCTTAAAAACGTCATATTTAAATTAAATATAGTGTTACTAGCACTTATAATTTTATCATTACTGGTTTGGCATATTATAGAACCACAACCATTTCATAATTTTTTACAATACCCTTGGCTGTGGGTTTTTCCAATCATTTTTTTCATAGGACATTTAGGCTTGTTTAAAATTAGAACATTTAAAAAAGATGGTACGGGATTTTTATTTTCTTCGTTGTTTTTATTTGGTGGATTGACATCTACCGTAGCATCAATTTTTCCAAAATTGTTGCCTTCAACAAATTCAGTCAACCCAGATTTAACCATTTATAATATGGCAGCCCATGAGTATGGTTTATCGGTTGGTATCTATTGGTTTGCGGTAGCAATCGTTTTGGTATTGGTTTATTTTACTATTCAGTATAAAGTATTTAAAGGTAAAATGGACGATATAGGCTATGGCGAACATTAAATTAGAAGGAATCTAAATGTTGCTTATGCAACAAAAGTTACACTCTACAATTTACAATAACTTACATTTATTTAAATAAGATTCATATCAAGAATTAAGGATTTTGGTAGTTAATAGTTATCCTAGGCTGTTGACAAAATGAAATACGAATCCGGATTGACTTTTTTTTGATTGTTGGGTTTTAAGGTTTGATGGTGATTAGAAGCACTCTGTAAAGAGTGCTTTTTTCTTGGGTAACAAAAGTTACGGACTAGAGTTTTTACCTAACCTACATTTGCAATGTAAATTAAAAAAAAAATGAAAAAATTATACATTTTAACGGTTGGTTTTTTAAGCTTGGCATCATTGCTAAATGCTCAGGAAATTATCCAAATTTCAAAGCAAGACGTTTTAAGCAGGGTCGCTGAAGAAAACCAATCCATAAAAATATCCCAAGAAGATGTTAATCAGGCAAAAGGGGATTACCGACAAACCAATGCTATTTTTTTACCAAATATTACGGTGTCCCATACAGGTATTTCTACTACCAATCCGTTGATGGCATTTGGTTCTAAATTAAATCAAGGGATTTTGACCCCTGCCGATTTTGATCCTACTTTATTAAACAATCCAAATCAAACACAAAATTTTGCAACCCTTATTGAAGTGAAGCAACCCATCATTAATGTCGATGGTTTTTTGCAACGTAAAGCAGCCAAAAGTAAAATGGAAGCTATGACGTTACAAACCGAGCGAACTACCGATTATTTGGTTTTTGAGGTAGATAAAGCGTATATGCAACTGCAACTGGCTTATAGAATGGTAGATGTCATGGAAAAAGCCCTTGAAGCAGCCGAATCCAATAAACAATTGGCAGATAATAGTTTTAAACAAGGCTATTTGCAACGTGCCGATGTGCTGGCTGTTGATGTTAGGGTTACTGAGGTAAAAAACCAATTGCAAATAGCCAAAAGTAATGTGGGGAATGCATCCAATTATCTGTCTTTTTTAATGAATGATACCAATAACACTATTTTCAAACCGGCAGATAGTTTGACCATTAATGATTCTTATTCCACAGCTTCTTCACAAGTGTCCATAGAGCGGTCGGATATTAAAGCCATGGCATTAGCCTCAAATGCTTATGAAAGTATGCACAAAGCAGATAATATGACTTTTTTGCCAACCTTAAATGCCTTTGGAAGTTACGAACTTTATGATGATACCTTATTTCAAGGCGGTGCTAACGGCTATGTGGTAGGTGCCCAATTAAGTTGGACTATTTTAGATGGTACCAAACGTTTTGGAAAAGCCCAAAAAAGTAGAGCGGAATATGAAAAATCGAAACTCCAATACGAGCAATATGTGTCGCAAAGTCAGTTGGAACTCAACAAAGCCAAACGTATGTTTATGGATGCTGAAAATAAATTACAGCTTTCAAAACTCGCCATGGAGCAATCCCAAGAATCATTGAGAATACGAACAAACCGTTTTGGGGAAGGCTTGGAGAAAACATCCGATTTACTCATGGCAGAAACACAATTCGCACAGAAACAATTGGAATATTACCAAACTATTTTTGAATATAATTTTACACAAGCATACTTACAATTTTTAACTAAAGCCTAACAACATATGAAAACGAAATATACAATAGTCTTATTTGCACTTACCCTTCTAGCTGTAAGTTGCGGAAGCGACGAGAAAAAATTAATGGCAGACACGACTGCTGTTTCGGTAAAAATGAGCTCCATAAATGAAAATAGTCATAGTCCATTTTTAACGGCAAGTGGGACGATTCAAGCTGTTAATAGTGCTAATTTAAGCACACGTATGATGGGATATGTTACTGACATTCCTGTAAACGTGGGCGATAAAGTAAAAAAAGGACAATTGCTTGTTGCTATTAATAATTCCGATTTACAAGCAAAACGCTCACAGGTGAATGCTGGAATCATGGAAGCAACGGCAGCCTTTACAAATGCAGAAAAAGATTATAACAGATTCAAAAACCTATTTGCTGATGCCAGTGCTTCGCAAAAGGAATTGGATGACATCACAGCAAATTATACCATGGCAAAAGCCAGATTGGAAGGTGCCAAACAAATGAAAAACGAGGTGGATGCCCAATTTGCCTATGTTAATATCCGTGCGCCTTTTGATGGGGTTATTACTGGGAAATTCATTAAAAATGGTGATATGGCGAATCCAGGGGTGCCTTTAATTGCATTGGAAATGCCAACAGGTTTTGAAGTTATGGCGAGCGTTCCAGAAAGTGAGATTTCAAAAATAACATTAGGTGTGCCTGTAACAGTGCTCGTTAAATCAATGAATAAGGATGTAAAGGGAAAAGTGACAGAAGTCAGCAGTTCTGCAAAGAATACGGGCGGACAATACATGGTAAAAGTAGCTTTAGATAAAACGGATGTCCCCATTTTATCGGGCATGTTTGTCACAGTTCAATTTCCCATGGAAACACAAGAAAAATCAGATATGGTGTTGATACCTCTGGAAGCCATTGTAAGTAGCGGCCAATTATCTGGTGTATATACGGTAAGTGAAAGTAATACGGCTTTATTGCGTTGGTTGCGTTTAGGAAGAACGTTTGGAAACCAAGTGGAAGTGTTATCTGGGTTATCATCCAATGAAAGTTTTATTATTTCAGCTGATGGTAAATTGTATAATGGGGTAAAAGTAATCCCATCACCATAAAAAACTTATATAAATAAATTAAAATAACCTAACTCAAAAAGCCCCTTTGGGGTTTGGGGATAATAATAATAAACATGCAAGAAGGAATTTCGGGTAAAATTGCCCATTTTTTCATCAACTCGAAACTAACCATTTTGTTGATGATTGGTTTGATGATTATTGGTACATACAGTTCATTTCTCATCCCAAGGGAAGAGGAACCTCAAATAAATGTGCCTATGGCCGACGTGATGGTGGGTTATCCTGGAGCAAACCCAACCGAGGTTGAAAGCAGAGTTATAAAACCTTTGGAAAAAATAATTTCGAATATTAAAGGGGTTGAACATGTGCATAGTATGGCTATGAACGGACAGGCCATGATGGTTGTTCAGTTTTATGTAGGTGAAGATACAGAGCGTTCTTATGTAAAATTGTATGACGAGTTGATGAAGCATGAAAACATGTTTTCAGAGGGCATTTACAAGCCTGTTGTAAAAACACGTTCTATTGATGATGTGCCAATGTTGGGACTTACGCTTTGGAGTGAAAACTATAATGATTATGAACTGCGCCAATTGGCAGAAGAATTAACTTCAGAAATTGAAAAAGTAAAGGATGTATCCATCACCAGAGTCATAGGCGGCAGAAACAGGCAATTGAAAGTGGTTTTAGATAAAGATAAAATGGCTGGAAATGGGGTTGATGCTATGGGTATTATGCAAATGGTTCAAGCGAATAATAGCAGTTCGCAGTCTGGAAGTTTTGTAACTAATGATACTGAATATTTAATCACTACCGGGAAATTTCTAGAAACGGCTGAAGATGTTGAAAATTTAGTGGTTGGCGTTAACCAAAATATGCCAGTGTATTTAAAACAAGTGGCCACTATTAAAGACGGCCCAGAATCACCAACTTCGTATGTGTCATTCGGATTTGGACAAGCTAATGACGGATTTAAAAATAACAAGTCTGAATATCCAGCGGTTACCATTTCGGTATCGAAAGTAAAAGGCGCCGATGCCATGAAGATATCAGATAAGATATTGGCACACATCGATACATTAAAGGAAACCTTAATCCCTTCGGATGTTCATGTGGACGTCACCAGAAATTACGGTGAAACAGCTTCAGATAAAGTCGGTGAGTTATTATTACACTTGGGCGTTGCCATATTAGCGGTCACTATTTTGGTAATGTTGGCCATGGGTTGGCGTGGCGGTTTGGTGGTATTCTTTTCGGTACCATTAACATTTGCATTGACCTTGTTTGCTTATTATATGTTAGGTTATACCTTAAACCGAATCACGCTTTTTGCATTGGTTTTTGTTGTGGGGATTGTGGTAGATGATAGTATTATCATTGCCGAAAATATGCACCGGCATTTTAAAATGAAGCGTTTACCGTTTAAGCAAGCGGCTATTTATGCTATTAATGAAGTAGGTAACCCAACCATTTTGGCCACGTTTACAGTCATAGCGGCTATTTTACCCATGGCGTTTGTGTCCGGTATGATGGGACCATATATGAGTCCGATGCCCATTGGTGCCTCTATTGCGATGATATTATCATTGTTCGTCGCATTAACCGTTACCCCATATTTAGGATATCATTTATTACAGGAAAAAGAGGGGCAAGCCCATAAAGAAGACGCTGGCTTAGAAACCAGTCGTATCTATAAAATATACAAAAAAATAGAACAACCTTTCTTAGATAGTTCTAAAAAGCGTAATATCATGTTTGTCCTTACGGGCGTATTACTTTTAGGTTCTGTACTGATGTTTTTTACCAAATCCGTTGCTGTAAAAATGCTGCCTTTTGATAATAAAAATGAATTTCAAGTAGTGATTGATATGCCAGAAGGCACCACCTTAGAAAGAACGGCCGTTGTTGCCCAAGAAATAGCACAATACTTAAAAACCGTTCCAGAGGTTGTAGATTATCAAAACTATATTGGTGCGTCAGCTCCCATTACTTTTAACGGTTTGGTGCGTCATTACGATTTACGAGGGGGCAGCAATATGGCGGATATACAAGTGAATCTGTTGCATAAAGAAGATAGAGATTTGCAAAGTCACGACATCGCAAAAATTGTACGTCCCCATATTCAAAAAATAGCTAAAAAATTTGGGGCGAATGTTAAAATTGTTGAAGTGCCACCAGGACCACCCGTATTGTCAACATTAGTTGCTGAGGTTTATGGCCCTAATTACGATGAGCAGATTAAAGTCGCTCAACAGGTTAAAACCATTTTAGAAAACACAGCCGATGTGGTTGATACCGATTGGATGGTAGAAGACAACCAAATTGAATACCGTTTGGAAGTAGATAAAGAAAAAGCCATGCTTCATGGCATTGCGCCACAGCAAGTAGTTGGTAATTTAACGTATGTATTACAGGAATATCCTGTTTCCAATTTGTATGATGAAACCTCTAACGATCATGTAAGCATCGTGCTTTCTTTGGACGATAAGGATAAAACCTCGCTTCAGGATATTCAGAATCTGAAAATTAAAGGCAGTCAAGGCCAAATGATTCCTGTAAGTGATTTAGTTGCTGTTAAACAAGAAACCTTAGAAAAAACGATTTATAGAAAAGACCAAAAACGTGTGGTGTATGTGTTGGCCGATATGGCAGGCGTATTGGAAAGCCCCGTGTATGCCATTTTGGGAATGGAGGAGAAACTTCAAAAAATTGAACTTCCTAAAGGGTATAAGATTAATGAACTGTATATGGATGCCCCAACCGAAGAAACCGATTTCACCGTAAAATGGGATGGTGAATGGCAAATCACTTTAGAAGTGTTCCGTGATCTAGGCACAGCATTTTTAATAGTCATCGTTATTATTTATATGCTGATTGTTGGGTGGTTTCAAAACTTTAAAACACCTTTGGTTATGATGGTTGCCATTCCGCTATCATTGGTCGGAATCGTATTGGGTCACTGGATTTTAGGCGCTTTCTTTACAGCAACATCATTTATTGGGATGATTGCCCTGGCAGGTGTTATGGTTCGGAATTCGGTGTTGCTAATCGACTTCATTGAAATCAGATTGAATGATGGCATTCCTATTAAGCAAGCCATTATTGATGCTGGTGCAGTTAGAACAACGCCTATCTTATTGACAACGGGTGCTGTTGTTATTGGTGCTTCCATTATACTATTCGATCCTATTTTCCAAGGATTGGCGATTTCATTGGTGGCGGGAGCCATTGTTTCCACGATTCTGACATTGCTTGTGGTGCCTTTAATTTATTATATCACCGAACGCAAAAAATGGGAAACTAAAAATATTGAAGTGGAGACTCAAGAAGATATCGAAGTAAATGCTCAAGAACCAAAAATATAAGCCCATGAAGCTAGTTATTATTACCGCCATTAAAGAGTTTGAAAAAGACATCAAACTTCAATTAAAAAAAGCCAATGTAAAAACATTCTCATTTAGAGATGTAACAGGCTATAGGGATAGCACGGAAGATGCTGTGGAATCTAACTGGTTTTCTAGTGAGATGAACCAAACGGAATCTATTCTTTTTTATGCGTTTGTTAATGAAGAACATGTTGATTTGCTATTTGAATTCATCGCTGATTTCAACCAGCAGCAGCAAAGCTTGTCGCATATTCATGTAGCCCTTATAAACATAGAAAAATCAAACTAAAAATTATTTATTATGAAAAACAGAATCGTCAGGGCCGTAGCAGGAACCTTTATACTTATTAGCTCATTACTTGCTATTTATGTCAATTTAAATTGGTTATGGTTTACCGCTTTTGTGGGTGCTAATTTATTACAGTCATCCATAACAAAATGGTGTTTAATGGATACTATTTTAGAAAAATTGGGAGTTAAGGATGAATAGCTAAATTCCTAAAGCCTTCCCAAGGTAATTGTATTTTGTTCAAATTATAAAAGCCCAATAAATTATTTGCATTTTAACACAGAATCTAAAAAGTCTATTTTGATGTAAATTGTCACATTGAGCGCAGTCGAAATGCATTGATAATCTGTTTAATAAGGTTTTCGACTGCGCTCAAACTGACATTGAAGTTTGCTATTAATTTAAGTATCATTTACTCTCTTTGATATAGCCCCAACCTTCTTTTTGTTTGACAATTATTTCAAGAATACCATCAGGCACACTTTTAACACCAGCAATGAGGTCTGATGAAGCTGTATTATAGCGTTTCATGGTCCCTTCACAAATAACAAAATCAACATTGTCTTTTTGTACAAGATTGGCTATGTCGTCGGCTACAACCGACTTGTTCTTTAGAACCATATCCATAGCGCCACTGTACATTACGACTTCAAACTCTGAATCAGGGTAGGCTTCAGACATAGCTTTTACATGTCTTACGGTCGATTTATGAACACTTGGATCATCACTTGTAACATCAAAAACTATTTTTACGGGCTTTTCTTGTGCAAATATGGCAGATGTGATTAAGCATGCCAAAATTAAATTTAAATAGGATTTCATAATAGCTGTTTTTAAATTATTATCCTGCAAAAATGTAGCCACAGCCATGTTCTTGCGCTCTACCTAAAGCCCAAACACCAGAGGGTACTGATTGAATGCCTGGAAGCAAGCCACTTACCCAATCTTCATATACTTCTTTAGGGTCTAAACTCATTTGAGTTGCGACAATACCACTATAAACTTGCATTGCTAAATCGCAAACACAAAACATGGCACCACGTTCCATCATACGTTTTATGCCCTCAATTTGTGGCATCGGAAAATCACCCTCTTGAGGTTGGTAATAAGGGTTTCTATTATATGGTTCACCTGAAGAAGTATTTACTTCGAACACTTTTCCAAGAGGATATTTTTGCCATAAACGGTCTTCAAAAGCAATTGGAATAGCATTGTGCCTTAAAACGGTCATGGCAGTCATGTCTTCATCAGGTGTGCCTGTACCATTGTTGGTTAGGTAAAATGCCCAGTTCCATATAATTGGGAATCCATTGTGGGGTTCAGATCCATCATACACAATCCTGTGTTTCCCTTTTATTTTTTCAAACCAATCCTCTGCATCATTAAGTTTTTTTGAATTAGGGATTGGTACATCAGCATACATGGGATTTGTAAGTACCGATAAGGTGCTTGCAGTAGCACCAAGGGCTATTGCTCCCAGAAATTGGCGTCTAGAGTTACTTTTGATTGTTTTCATAATTAATTGTTTTTTGTTAAATTATAGGTTTTCTTATAGTATTCCATAATCGGCTGAAATGGCCCTTTTTGATGCTGTTCAACCGAGAAGGTGTCGGCATAAGGAGGGTAGGGAGTAGATACGGGTTTCTTTTTTTTATCAGGGAAGTCTTTTTCTGTATTTGCTTTTTGTGGCCGCAATTGTTGGTTTATATAGCCTGCAACATCATAAGCTTCTTCATCGGTCAATACAGGGAATTGATAAGTGGTGCCTAAGGGCATATTAGCTTTTATAAATTGGGCGGCTGTTATAACTCTTGTCATACCTGCACCATTGTTGTACGAATCATTTCCCCATAGAGGCGGGTAGTCATAAGTGTAACTGTTAGGTTTTATCATGCCTAATCCACTACTTGTATGGCAAACAATACAATTCTTCTCGAACACTTGCTTGCCATTATCTAAGTTAACAGCTCTATTTGGTATTTCAATTTTAACAAATCCTTGTCCTTCTATTTTTCCGTCCTCGGGAGCATATCGACTTAACCATTCGAGATATTTTACTAAGGCATGCATTTCTTTACTGTTTGCAGGAAGTGCACGTCCGTTCATACTACGTTCCATACAACCATTAATACGCTCTTCAATGGTGCCTATTTTATTTTCTCTGCCACGAAATTGTGGAAACCGCTGAATGATACCAATTAATGGGACGGAGTAAGGTTTGGTACCAGAATTGAGATGGCAGTTTTTGCAAGCCAATCTATTGTCTTGATAGACCATCTCTGGATTGTCAATATCTGGCCCCATGTATTTTGGTGTTTCGTTGAACAACTGATAGCCATACTTTATTTGTTGATGAGTTTCTGAGTCACTTAAGGTAGAAACGTCGTAATTCATATAATAAATACCAGGAAAATCATCTGAATTTTTTACTGGTAAAATCCCAAAAACAAATAACATAAATAGTGTTGATACTATTAAAAGTGAGACAAAACATATCAAGGTTAATCTTTTTATTTTTGTCAATCCATTCAACTTGTTCTTACTCATTTCTAAAAAAATTAAAAATCAGAAAAGGTTAAGAAATCAGTAATAGGGCAAAGAGTAGGTTTTCAAATTGTTTAATGACTTATTTTAAATCACTAAACAAAAAACAAAAAAGGGGAAGATGTATATAAAATTAAGAAAAAAAATGAGACCAAAAGCTTAATTTAGTTTTCTTTTGTTCTGATTTATAAACATTTATGTTTTCAAATGTTTTATGCCATTGTTTAAATCTATTTGTAACAAATTACTAATACATGCGTCTTATTGGTATCAATCAAAACACAACAGCCATGAGAGAAGATAATCAACTGATAGTCATCACCCATTTAAGCCAATTGGTAACTTTGGTTACTGGTTTTGGAAGTTTAATCATTCCATTAATTCTTTGGGCGACACAAAAAGAAAAGGTATACAACATGGATGAACATGGGAAGAATATTATAAACTTTCAGTTAAGTTTAATTGTCTATTTTATTATTTGTATTCCTTTAATTTTATTACTCGGACTGGGTCTTTTGGGCTTTGTTGTTCTTGGAATCATATCCATTATTTTTCCTGTTATTAACGCTATAAGAGCCAGTAATGGTGAAACCCCAACATACCCATTTTCTTTTAAATTTATTAGTTAGTTTAGTTTTAGTATGGGATAAACAAAAAGCTCACCAATTGGTGAGCTTTTTTTATTTGTTTTCTCTCCTTTGGAGAGATGTCATAAAATGACAGAGAGGATTAACTATTCAACATCACGGGCATCACCAACATGGTAATTTGTTCGCCATCATCAAGGCCATCAACAGGGGTTAAAATACCTGCTCTGTTAGGTAAACTCATTTCCAATTGTACTTCATCAGCATTTAGATTGCTCAGCATTTCTGTTAAAAAACGAGAGTTAAAGCCTATTTGCATATCATCTCCTTGATAATCGCAAGTCAGACGTTCTTCGGCTTTGTTACTGTAATCAATATCTTCAGCAGAAATATTTAATTCGGCTCCTGCAATTTTTAGTCGGATTTGATGGGTTGTTTTGTTTGAAAATATACTCACACGACGAACGGAATTTAAAAATTGGGTTCTGTCGATGGTTAGTTTATTCGGATTTTCTTTTGGAATAACTGCTTCGTAATTAGGGTATTTGCCATCAATTAAACGGCAGATTAATTCTGAATTATCAAAGGTGAATTTCGCGTTCGAATCATTGTATTCTATTTTCACATCGTCTTCACTGCCTGCTAAAATACCTTTTAAAAGATTCAACGGTTTTTTAGGCATGATGAATTCCGCTACTTGATTGGCTTTTACATCTTCACGTTTGTAGCGTACCAATTTATGCGCATCGGTAGCGACAAAGGTTAAACCTTCAGTGGAAAACTGAAAAAACACACCGCTCATTACTGGTCTTAAATCATCATTTCCAGCTGCAAATATGGTTTTACTGATGGCGGTTGCTAAAATATCGCCAGTGACTACGGTCGTACTTGGATCTTCAAGAGCCACCGCTTTTGGGAACTCGTTTCCATTAGCATAAGCCAAGGCATATTTACCGTGATTTGAGCTTATTTCAACCGTATTATTATCTTCCACAACAAAAGTTAATGGCTGCTCTGGGAATGTTTTTAAAGTATCTAGTAATAAACGTGCAGGAATGGCAACACTACCTTTGCTATCGCTCTCAACTTCTAGAGAAGACAACATGGTGGTTTCTAAATCGCTGGCGGATACCGTAAGTTTAGATTTATCTAATTCAAATAAGAAATTATCTAAAATAGGTAAGGTGTTTGAACTGTTGATAACACCGCCTAAAACCTGTAATTGTTTTAATAAATATGTGCTTGATACTATAAATTTCATTTGAAAATCGTTGTTTATTTATTGTTGGTTACCTGAAACAAAACATTTGGTTTACTTTTTTAAAAAAGTGAAACACTAGGTTGTTCCATGAAAATTAATGCGTTTTGATCGACTATATACTACTTACAAATATATCCCATACATCCTAAAATAGGAAACAAACTTATTAACATTTAGGTAGTGTATTTTTTCTTTCTGAAGTAGTTAAACCCAAAACCAAAGAGACCCAATAACACCAATGGTAATGCGATATTTACGAGTTGCCATGTTGTTTTTTGGTCGGCAATTTTTTCCTGATTTAAGAAGGCCACCGTTATTTCTTTGGAACGAATGTTTATAAGTCCGTCATCGTCCAATAAATAATTAACGGCATTCAATAAAAATTCCTTGTTTCCCACGGGTTGGTTGTATGATCTATCAAATCCTAAATCCATTGGTGCATTTCTATTAATATCATTTTTAATGACATCGCCATCCGCTATCACAATCATTTTGGTTGGCACGCTTTTATTTTTTTCTTCGGATAGTTTAAATGGTTTGATTCTATTGTCATAAACCGATGTAAATGCACCTTCCAAAAGCACCGCTAGTATTTGATTGCCTTTGTTGAAAATAGTAGGGTCAGGCTCTTGGGTTACTAACTCTAAACTAATTTCCCTTGGCATACCTTCCAATTTGGTTAGTTTAGAAGTCTGTAAGAGAATAGTTTTTGTAATTGAATTTTTTAAAGTATCTATCTGATTTGCAAAATCAAACTTTACCAAATTAAGATTATTTGTAATGGAATGATTAGGATTTCCAGAAGCTAATGGCGAATAGGGCCATTGGAGGCGTATAAATTGTGTGTCATTACCATCTCCAGTTGCCACCATTATGGGTGCAGAATATAAATCGCTAACAAGTACTGGGTTTATTCTAACACCATATTTAAAAAAGAAATCGGTTAGGTTTAAATCCCTAGTGACCGCAAAATTGCTTCCAGATTCATTGTACAAACTGTCTTTTTCCATAGCAACGGCATCAATAAGCCAAAGGCTTTTTCCACCATCCATGGTATATTGGTCCAATACCAGTTTTTCTTCTTCGGTAAAAGCTTCGGTGGGTTTGGCAGCAATAATTAAATCGAAATTCTCTAAGTCTTTTAATGTTTTTTGAGGGTTTACAGCAACGCTATCCAACGTAAAAGGTGCTAGGAAATAGTATTCACCTAGCTTTTTTGCAAAGTCGGCAATATATCTATCTGGCAATTCACCATTGCCTTTTAAAATTGCAATTTTTCTACTTTTAGGCTTTGTTAATTTGCTAAAACCATCAGCAAAAGCGTATTCCAAATGTTGCACGGAGTTGGTAACCAGTTCTTGTTGTGAGGCACCGATTTTATTTTTCACCAGTGGAATAATCACCGTTTCATCATTATAACTAGCCAATGCCCATGGGAAAATGACTTCTTGGGTAGATTTTCCACTTTCCTGTACGCTTAATTGCATGGGGGTTAATCCACGTTGTACCAATTGTTGCATATTGCTATCGCGAGTGGCTTCATCTTCCAGAGGATTCATAAAATTGAAAACAATGTTGCTATTTTTTGCCGAAAACTCTTCTAACAATTGTCTGGTTTCATTTTGAAGACGTCTGAATTCTGAAGGGAAATTGTCGCCTTCTAAAAACACATCAATTTTAATAGGGGATTCTACGCTGTTAATAATGTTAATAGAGGCCTCGCTTAAGGTGTAACGTTTGTCTTTTGTTAAATCAAAGCGTTTAAAGGCGATGCTGCTTACATAGTTAACACCTATTAAAGCCACTAAAAGAATGCCTATATATTTAATATTTTTAATCAAACTCTTTTTCCATTTGGTATTGCGAAATGCTTTTTACTTCATTGTCTTTAAAAACAAGCTCCAAACATTCTTGGGTCATGTTAAACGCTCCAGGTTTAAAACCAAGGTTATAATTCCATTTGTCTTGAGAATTGGCTTTTATGGAATCGTCCCAACCATACCATTCGCTAGCGCCCAAAACCTCTTTAACTTCTGCTTTGGTTTTACCAAGAAATAAATTTTGATCAACCACTTGGGTACTCATTTCATATCTTAAAGCAGGCTTTTCTTTCCAAGCTTCCGTATCGAAATGTTTTTGATGATGATAACTAAAAAAGATGTTTATAAACGGGTAAAAAACAAAAAAATAAACAATAGGTGTTGCTATAATGCTTATTAATAAACTCACCCATTTACGTTTGTCGATGGTATTGGCAAATATCCACGTGAGGATGAAAACGATACTTATAAAAACAACAAAAAGCGGTGTAACAATCATTTGGTCTCTCTGTTTAAATTGAGTTTTGTAATGGTTATAAAGAAAAAGGAAACGCTTAAAAAGTAAATAATATCCCGGGTATCAAGAACACCACGGCCCATGCTTTTAAAGTGGTAACTCATGCCTAATTGTTCAACGAATGTGCTTGAGGTAAACTCTGAGATACCCTCAAATCCGATGTAAAACAGAAAACATAAAAATACCGAAAGTATAAATGCTACGATTTGATTATCTGATAAGGTGGACGTAAAAACACCAATCGCCGTATAAGACGCCATCAAGAATAGAAGTCCGAAATAAGATCCCGTTGTACTGCCCATATCCAGATTACCGATGGGATTTCCCAATTGATATACCGTATACACATAAAGCAAGGTTGGTAAAATGGCGATGATAATTAGGATTAAAGCCCCAAAATATTTACCAAGCACAATTTTTAAATGCGAAATGGGTTTGGTGAGCAACAATTCCAATGTGCCTTGTTTTTTTTCGTCTGAAAAACTACGCATGGTGACTGCTGGAATCAAGAAAATCAATATCCAAGGCGCCAATAAAAAAAACGACGATAAATCGGCAAAGCCATAATCCAGCACATTAAACTCCCCTTTAAAAACCCATAAAAATAAGCTGTTCAAAATCAAAAAAATAGCGATAACCAAATACCCTATTGGCGATGCGAAAAATGAGTTGATTTCTTTTTTTAAAATGGCAAACATTTATTAAGTTAAAAGTTAAAAGTTAAAAGTTAAAAGTTAAAAGTTAAAAGTTAAAAGTTAAAAGTGTTCATTATTTATAGTCTTGAAAAGCACTGACGCTTTCAATGCCTTTAGGTACCAGGGGCGTTGCAACAAAATTAACACTCACCGTATCCATTAAATTTAAGCCCATAAGGCTAGAGGCACTACCCACGGTGGTTGGGTTACTTCTGTAAACAGCAATTTCTAAAAAACCACCCGAATTAAACACTACCAAACCTCTGCCTTCATCATGTCGTTTATCTTCAGGAATCTCAAAATTAACAACATCGCTGTATTTTGAAAAAACAGTTTTAAATTTATTATTGCGTGCCGAAATTTCAAAATCACGTCCTTTTTGAACAGTTTCAAAAAAGCTTTGCTTGATATTGGTAACAACGTTCCCATAATTGTCAATATAAATAATACTGCCAATAATTTGGGTTTTCTCCTCATTTATAAACGGCACTAAATTTTTTAAAGGTTTTATAGTATCAATGGTTTTCCCTATAACATCAAGCGTACCACCTCTTGCT
This sequence comes from Confluentibacter flavum, assembly GCF_002843175.1. Classification (GTDB taxonomy): domain Bacteria; phylum Bacteroidota; class Bacteroidia; order Flavobacteriales; family Flavobacteriaceae; genus Confluentibacter; species Confluentibacter flavum. Next base: position 39,945 of record NZ_PJEO01000014.1, on the reverse strand, counting down.
ATATGGCAGGCTACTTTTACAAACACATCCAATACAGGAAAACTGCCTTGAATTTTATCATGGATATTTATTTCAACAATTTTATCGGGGGCAATCTCGTTACAAAGCATGCTCATAATACCATTATTGGCGCAAATAAAATAATGCTCGTCCAATGTTACGGCAATGTGTTTGTTCTCCTCATTTAATTCAGAGTCCACGCCAATAATATGAACGCTCCCTTTAGGAAAACTTTTATAGGCGTTTTGAATGATGTAAGCCGCTTCGGGAATGTTGAAAGGCGATATGGAATGTGAGATATCAACAATTTTCACATCGGGGAGTTCACTGTATATAGCACCTTTTATAGCACCTACAAAGTGATCCTTTTCACCAAAATCGGAAGTTAATGTGATAATCGCCATTGGCAAATTGTTGATATGTTTTTAACGTTTGGTTACTCAAAATTAGTATTTTTGAGTTTTACAAGATTGTTTTACAAACCTACATAAATTTTCGTTTTGGTTTTTATAATTTGAATGAAAATTAAAGGTCATAAAGTCTTATTTAACAAAATAGAAAATACTGAATAAATAATAAATCATTTCATCTGAGTAAACATTATTTTAGTTAATCTTAGTTGAAAATAAAACAAAAAGAACTGCACTTGAACGAAATTGTTATTGAACTTGAAGAAATCACTCCAAAAGAGTTTTTTGGACCAGAAAACATCAATATTGAACTTCTAAAAAAGTATTTTCCTAAACTCAAAATTGTAGCACGAGGTAATAAAGTTAAAGCATTTGGTGATGATGAATTACTGGAAGAATTTGATCGTCGGGTCAATATGCTAATCAAACACTTCACAAAATATAACAAGCTTGACGAAAATGTTATTGAGCGTGTTTTAACAAGCCAAACGAGTGATGACTATACAACATCACAAAAAAGTGGCGAGGTTTTGGTGCATGGTGTAGGAGGGAAACTTATAAAAGCCGAAACGGCCAACCAGCGTAAAATGGTAGAGCTTATGCGCACCAACGACATGGTTTTCGCCATTGGTCCAGCCGGTACGGGTAAAACCTATACAGGTGTTGCGCTAGCAGTACAAGCTTTAAAAAATAAAGAAGTCAAGCGTATTATCTTAACAAGGCCTGCCGTCGAAGCAGGGGAGAATTTAGGATTTTTACCGGGCGATTTAAAAGAAAAGCTAGACCCATATATGCAACCCTTATACGATGCGTTAAGGGATATGATTCCTGCTGAAAAGTTGGCACTCTATATTGAAAACGGTACGATACAAATTGCGCCTTTGGCGTTTATGCGTGGACGAACCTTGGATAATGCGTTTGTGATTTTGGATGAAGGACAAAATACCACCCACAATCAAATGAAAATGTTTTTGACCCGTATGGGGAAAAATGCCAAGTTTTTATTAACGGGCGATCCTGGGCAAATTGATTTGCCACGCCGTACCATTTCGGGTTTGAAAGAAGCCTTATTGATTTTAAAAAATGTGGAAGGCGTCGGTATGATATTTTTAGATGATAAAGATGTGCTTCGTCACCGATTGGTTAAAAAGATTATTGATGCCTACAAGCATATTGAAAACGTGGAGTAGTCGTTTGTCATTGACTTCGTCGAATCTTCGATTTCCTGAACCCCGATAGCTTTCTCGAAGGATTCCATGAAATGAGCCGTCATTGCGAGGACATAGGACGAAGCAATCTCATGAATTTGAACTAAAAACTTACAGATTATTTAGGTATTGCATCCCTCGTAATGACGAATAACACTAAAAAGTCAGTTATTAATCTAACTGGCTTTTATATTTAGTGCATCCTTTCATCAGGCAGTCAAATGGTTAGGTGTATTTTCTATTGATTTGTCTATAAATTCTATAAACTTTAACAAAAATAATATAAAAAGGGTAGCTATAAATCATCTAGATTTGCACCTTAAAACATTTAAAAAAACAACATGAAAAAAATATTTTTTGTTATCGGATTATTAGGATTTAGTCCAATTTTTGCTCAAGACACAGAGATAAACATCACGCCAGACAACTCTTGGTTTAAAGCAGGTGTAATCGCTGGGGTGCCAGTTGGTGATGCCAAAGATGTAGCCTCATTTAATTTAGGTTTAGACCTAAGAGCGCAGTACTTATTCAATCCAAATTTCGGTATCGGTGTAGCTTCTGGTTATACTAATTTTTTTGGTAAAGATCCTGTTGATGATTTTGGGGTTATTCCTTTAGCTGGATTTGCTCGTTATTATTTTGCACCTGAAGGCTTATTTTTAGGCGCTGATTTAGGGTATGGTTTTTTAACAAATTTAGATAATAACTCTGGAGGATTGTATGTAAACCCTCAAATTGGTTACCATAACAGAGATTGGAATTTGTATGCGTTTTACCAAAATACCTATGCAGAAAACGATTTTGATTTGCAAACGCTTGGTTTAGGTGCAACCTACAATATTAGATTTAATTAATTAGAATTTAAACATATTTGAATTAGAAAAGGAGAAAGTTTATTTCTCCTTTTTTTGTTTGGCATTATGAAACAAATTACATTTGCATATCACATAAAACCGCTACTTCACATGAACACGATTACCACTACAAATTTCAATTTTCCAGGACAAAAAAGTGTTTATAAAGGTAAAGTCAGAGAGGTTTACAACATCAATGATGAGGTGTTGGTTATGGTGGCTACCGATAGATTATCGGCGTTCGATGTGGTAATGCCCAAAGGCATTCCGTATAAAGGACAAATCCTAAACCAGATTGCGACCAAGATGATGAAAGCTACCGAAGATTTGGTGCCAAATTGGCTCATTGCCACGCCAGATCCTAATGTAGCTGTCGGACATTTATGTGAACCGTTTAAGGTAGAAATGGTGATTCGTGGGTATATGAGCGGTCATGCGGCACGTGAGTATAAAGCGGGCAAACGCTTACTTTGTGGTGTAGCCATGCCAGAAGGTATGAAGGAAAACGATAAATTTCCAGAGCCTATGATTACCCCGGCAACCAAAGCCCAAATGGGCGACCACGATGAGGATATTTCTAGAGAGGATCTTTTAAAACGCGGTATTGTAAGTGAAGCCGATTATGTGGTGCTGGAAGATTATACCCGAAAACTGTTTCAACGTGGTAGCGAGATAGCAGCCAGCCGTGGCCTTATTTTAGTGGATACCAAATATGAATTTGGAAAAACCAAAGACGGCCAAATAGTGTTGATTGATGAAATACACACCCCCGATTCATCACGCTATTTTTATGCCGATGGTTACGAAGAATTACAAGCCAAAGGCGAACCCCAAAAACAATTAAGTAAAGAGTTTGTACGCCAATGGCTCATTGCCAATAACTTTCAAGGCTTAAAAGGGCAGACCGTACCATTTATGAGCGATGACTATATTACCACTGTGAGCGACCGCTACATCGAACTTTATGAGAATATTACGGGCGACACGTTTGTTAAGGCTGATGTTAGTAACATACAAGCACGTATTGAAGCGAATGTGTTGGGGTATTTGGGGAGGTAATCAAGATGTTTTATTAGTGGATTAATGATTATATTAAATCATATTTCTCACTTGGCGGAAAAAGCAAATCAAGACCTTTTGGCTTAATTTTAAATAAAGAGCCTTTCTCAACAACTTTTCCTTTAGAAGTTCTTTTTATCAAATGATCTAAAGTAATTATGCCTTGGTCGATAAGTATGTTAAACTGAGATTTGATAGGTTTTTTTGTATGTTCTACATTAGTTCTACTATTTCTAAATGACTTTAGTCCAATTCCTATTTCTAGCTGAAGATAATCTTTAGAAGTTTTTAAACCACTCTATATCAATCGTAACTTCTTCCTTAAATTCAACTGAAACCCCAAGTCCCAATTCTTTTAGCTTTTCAACTAATAAATCTCCATCAATCAAATCAATTACAGGGGCGCCATCTCTAGAAGCTTCAGATATCGCATCCCTCGTAAACATACCAGTTGTAATGAATAATCCTTTATCTGTTCTTCCAACCATTGCACCACGGAAATCTCGTATATCCTTTGAGCCAACCTTACCCTTGTATCTTTTACATTGGAAGATTATATGAAAGCTTAAAATACCATTTATTTTCGCAATCCCAACCCCATCAATACCACCATCTCCAGTTCTTCCCGTTACTTCAACTTGTGAAAACCCTTTTTCTCTTAAAATTCTTTGAACCAAACGTTCAAATGCATTTGGTGATAGATTTTCAGAAATAACATTTAACAACTTTTCTTTCCATTCTTCAACATCTGTAATTTCCTCGTCTACTTTTTTAGCTTGATTTTTATCAAACTGAATTTTAAATTTTGGAAGGGTTATTTCTTGATTGGTTTTTATGGACCAGACACCCCGTTTTGAGTTTTCAATTAATCCTTGGTTTTTAAGCATTGTTCTAACCCAAGCCATCTGGTATTCAAATTCAGTTTGGTTAGTATCCTTATGAATTTTGTTTAATAACTCTTCTGGTAATTGAAGTATATCTATTACTTTATTATTAATTTCATTATTTGATCCAGAGCCTCCTAATTCAGTTAAGGCTTGTATTGTATAATTAAAAAAATATTCTCGGTTCGGAAATGATTTCATATATTGCAATATACAATTTCTATACAAATGTTAGTAAAAAATTTGGAACATTTGATCTTACTTGCTTCAAACCCAAACGGCGATTTTGAGGATTTTTTTGTTTCCATTGCGAAGGGCTTTGCAAGAAGTAGTAAAAGAATACTTTATCATCCTGAACACGAGGAATTTTCAATAATCAATGAGATTGATGAATCTTTTCAAGAGTTCCATGTTTCAGAAATAGAAAAGCATACGAACCTAATCGAAGCAATTCAGCAGGGTGCTTTATTCAAGGTTTATCGAGGCAGTAATTGATTGTTGCCATAACTATGGACAATTTTTAAAATTACATTAATTTATTTTATTATTTGTTAGCATTAGCAAAAAGGGAAAGTTCATTCGGTTTTGATATTAACTCTTTACAATAAGGCACCTGCTGTCTCTCTTCTTGTTTTTAAGTGAATTGTTTTTTATATAGTGCTTTTCCTTTTTCTGTAAGACGGTATTTTTGTTTTGGGCTTTTTGGGCTTTCTGGGTTTGTCATTTCTATAAAATCTAAATCGATGGCAGGCACTAAATAATTTTCCCTAAAATTAGGCCTATGGTTAAGTTCTAGTTTTTCCATAAGCTGTGGCATGCTTGCTTCGCCTATAAGGCTATTTATTAACCTTAAAGCCAATAGTTTACTTGGTCGGTTACTTGGTCGGTACGCCATAAAATAACCTTAAAGCCTTCATCTAGTTCAATAATAGGCTCTCGTAAACCGGCCTTATCTCTTGTTTTTTTTAATTTAATTAAATCTAGTGAAACTTAATCACTATCGAGCAATTTAGTTTATTCAAAACAAACGTAATACCGTTAGTTATGTTTCTAAATCCAACAATGTTTGTTTTATAGAATCCCTCAATTTTACATTTACGTTTACTTCATCTGCATAATCGTTCCAACGTTGCACGGTATTATGTATTTGCGTAATGATGTGTTCTGGCTTTTTTATGTTCATGGCTTTGGCAAAACTTATTAAATCGTGTTTTTCAAAATCTTTACGTTTGCCGTTAAGGCTTAGGGCGTGTTGGCTTACCCAAATGCTCTCTGGCCTGTAGGCATGGCAAACATCGTAGGCGGGTGCCAGCTCCCAATCGCCACCTTGTTTAAGCCTAAATGCCGTATTTTTAGTGTGGTCATCACAATTTTTGGCTATCACATTAAATACCATCCTTCGGTACATTTGTTCTGCCTGCGGGTAGGGCAAACGCAGTAACCGCATGGTTTGGAATAACTGTTCGTAACTGTAACTGCCTACATTATTAAAATCGAAATGCTGCATGGCGCAAAACGTTTGGATGTGGTGTTTTATGGAGCCGTCTTCTCTGTCGAACCGTTTGGTCATAAAATGGGCCCTGCCGTTTTCTTCCAGTAATTCGGATGCCATCATATCGATTCCACAAGCTGTTGCCATGTTGTAATACGCCATTTCAACCCTGCCATAGCCTTTGCTTTCCCCAAATTGGGCATCGCTTACACCGTCTAGTTTTATCATGTAATGTTCAAAACCTTTGGGTGAATGGGTTTGCCCAGAGCGTACTTGCCCTGTTTTTTTATTAAAGGCAATAATGGCTTTGGGTCGCGCCCCCCCGGCAGAGGTTCCTATTTTTAATATCTCCATCATGGCTTGGTGTTCGTCTTTGCTTATATTGGCATCAAAGGTTTCCCTTTGGTCCAACATGCGCTGTGCGATACTTACCAAGCTATTAATTTCTACCTCAAAGGTGTTTTTACTGGGTGTTAGTTGGGTGGGTTCAAACTCTAAGGCACCCATACCTCGCGTGCCTATAAAACAGAGTTGTTCTATGGGGTTCATGCTATTTTCTGGACGTCCATTTTGTGCCAACCACGTGTTTATTAATTGGTTTCCGTATTTATCGGGCAACACATCTGCCAACAAACCAGGCAAGCCTTTAAAGGTGTTGAATTCGCTATTTTTTGAAGGACGGAGTTCTGGAAATGAAAATATAGTTTGATTGGATTGAATGGGCATTTTAATGGGAGCCAAATCTATTTGCAGGTTTTTGAATTTTGGTTCGTATTCAAAACTGGCAAAACCTTGACTTTCGTCCCATGCCACAGCACCAACAACGTGTCCCCAAATTTTTACGAAGGCTGTTTTTACTGCTACCATTCGCTTGTGTTTTGGTTATCGGCACTATTCTCTGAACTGGCTCTTTGTCTTTTTTGTTTTTCTAATTTAGCAAGCTCTAACGGACTTATTTGTGTTTGGATTTTAAACACATCGAAAACGTTTAGCAAGTCAAGTGCCCTTAAAATTTGTACTAATGAAATCAATGAAATAGGTTCGCCGTTTTCTATTTGGCTCATGGTCCACCGGTTGATACCAGCGATTTCGGCAATTTTTGCTTGGGTCTTGTTTTGGTTTAAGCGTTGGTGCTTTATGTAGTTTCCAATGACGGCTATGATGGCTTTATCACTCATTGATAACCATAATGTGTTGGTATTTTCCATCTTTAAATATTTTATTTATATTTAATGCTAGTTTTTGCTAATACAAATATATAAAATATTCTTGACAAATGAAATGTATGTTGGTAAATACTAACCTTATATTCAAAAATTACATTTAATGTTTGTAAAAACTATCAATATTATGAATTTTATCGTCATTACGAGTAATCCCGATAGCTATCGGGAGAGGACGTAATCTGTTTATTTGTAGTTCTACATCATGGGATTGCTTCGCTTTAGTCTGTCTTGAGCGACAGCCGAAAGACTCGCGATGAACGGTTGGAATGTTATTTTATTACTCTACCACCAACACATTTTTCCCTTTAGAATGCCCTTCATGTTGGTATTTCAAAGCGGCTATGGCTTCGGTCAATTTAAATTTTTTGTCTAAAAACACCTTAACATGGTTTTGTTCGATTAAATTGACAATGGTTTTTAACTGTTCAGCATTGGAATGGAATAAAAAATGAGTCGCATTTACGCCATGTTTTTGAGCTAAGTCTTCAGAAGGTTTAGCAGTAATAGATACATAACTGCCACCTTTTTTAAGTAAGGGAATGGTAATTTCTGAACTCGCCATGCTATCAAATACCGCATCAAAATTGGCTGGGATGTTTGAGAAATCCGCCGTTTTATAATCAATAATAGCATCCACCCCAACGGATTTTAAAAAGGCTTCATTTTTTGTAGAAGCCAAGCCAACCACATACGCGCCTTTCCATTTGGCGAATTGCACCGCAAACAGCCCGACGCCACCAGCGGCGGCTTGAATTAATACGTTTTGACCAGCCTGTATATTTAGTTTGTCAAACAATCCCTGCCATGCCGTTAATGCTACCAATGGTACGGCTGCCGCCTCCTCAAAACTCAGGTTTTTTGGTTTTAAAGCCAGATATTTTGTTTCGGTTGCCACATATTCGGCACAGGCGCCTTGTTTGGCCCATTCCAAAGAGCCAATCACGTCATTGCCCACTTTAAAATCGGAAACATCTGTTCCAACCGCTTCAATAGTACCAGAGACATCGGTTCCTAGAGTATAAGGCATTTCAAAATACCCATGAACGGTACTTTTCCAATCCACTGGATTGATTCCACAGGCTTTTACTTTTACCAAAACTTGGTTGGCTTGTATGTTGGGTTTTGGAAGTTCTTCAATAATAATGTTATCGATAGCTCCTTTTTCGTGTATTCGTATGGCTTTCATATGTAGATATTTATTGATTTTTACTTGTCATATGTTATTCGCATATATTCATTGGTGTTTGCGACCAATTTTTCGGTCATGCTCATTTCATGTTTATTATTTTTAATTGCGGTTCAAGCTATGGATTAAAAGTGCATTTTCTTTTCGAGGTTTAAAAATTTAACCACGAATGACACAAATTTACACAAATTAATTCGTGCCAATTAGTGGAATTCGTGTCAAAAAACAGAACAAACTATTGTCTGTAAAACTAAAATTTTAAGCTAAATGTCCATAATAGTTTATTTAGTGCAATCTGTTTTTGTTAATGGCATGGTAGATGTAAAAGTAACATGATCTGTATTGGCAAAACAGATTCCTTCTTCGTCCATCTCGCCATAGCCTTCGAAAAGTTGACCGTTAGTTAACTTAAAAATGACTTCACGTCTGCTGCTAACACCTTCCGATTCAAAGGTGTAATCGCCCAAAAGGACATCATCTATTAAAAGACCTTCAAACGTGCCCATGTTGGCATCTTTTTCGGCTAAATGGTAATTTAGGCTTCCTATAATGGATTTATTTATGTCGGTTATTTCAAATGTTATAGAGCTGTTATTGCCAGTGTAGGTATAGCAACCTACTTCTAATAATCCCGTGGACACTTTGCCTTCAATGGTTTCAACGGGTTCGCTGGTTTCATTGGTTTCCGATTTGTTCTTACAATTGGTAAAAGCAAGTATTAGGGAGAAAAGAACGATTGACTTTTTCATATTATCAAATTTGAAGGATTATTGGGTACAGCTAATTTAGTTTTTAAATGTTAGAAAGTAGACGAACCATGTAGAATAATTTGCCGACCAATTTATTAACAAAAAGTAAAAGACCCTGCATCATGGCAGGGTCTTTATTCACATTAAAGCTTATGATGTGCAGGTTCCCAAATAAGCCTTAAAAACGTACTGAACCGCTCGTTTTCTCTTGCTACGGGTATGCCGGTTACAATGCCTACCAGCAGATTATCTGCAATTCCCACGCGCATTTGTGGTCGCATGGTCATATCAAAGTCGCCCGCATCCAAGGTTTTATTAAATTCAATACCAATAAAATTTCTTGTGCCAGGAATCATGTAATGGAAATTGGTATTGATATCATACGTCGTATGGAAGGAATTCGTTAAAAAATTCTGCTCTATCAAGGGGCCTGTATAAATGAGTGAATGGAAATTGTTACCCCAACGTTTGGCAACTACAAAAAACGGATTGTACACATTGCCCTTAATTAAAGGTTTTCCAAAGTCCCTAAAACTGGACAATTCAAACTCATTAATATACCCAATCGCCATAGATGTTGCCATTTTTTCATTGACATAAAACGACCATTGCGCAGCAATTTTTATACTGTTTAACTGATTGGAAGGAATGGCATCCCTTGGTGTGCCATTAATAGGAGAATAGAAAGTGAATGGCAGCTCTACTTCTAAACCCAATCGATTGACAGGTGCCCATTCGTATTCAATGAGAGCTTCGTAAGAATCGAAAACTTGGTTGTCGGTTAATCCAAAACCTAAGTTCCATTCTTTTTCGCCTTTTCTGGCGCCTAAATCCCTAATGAGATCTATATACAGAGGTTCTGCGTGTAATATTTTGACAGGTTCTTTTAAACTTTCAACCTCTTGGATATAAATACTATCCTTTATTATATCACTATCTTGAGCAAACGCATGTGTTAGTGGTGTTAATAATAACATTAACATCAATTTGTTTTTGAAATTCATTTTATGTTTATTTTTTTGAATTAATAGTTTTTCCAACCCTTATTAGGGTTAGATGTATTTTAGACAAACTAATAAATCAAACTTCGGGAGGAGGGTTGTTAAGTTGATGATGCCCAACAGATACATTACTATCTGGATGATGGCATATCTGTTTTAGAACAGTTGCGATTGATTCTCTGTTATTTCCATTTGAAGCGTATAATGGAATAAAACCTATTTTTAAATTATTTTTTTCTGTGTGCTCTTCGGTATCGGGGTCATCATGCTCTTCAATGGCATTTTCAAAACCTAAAACTTGTTCCACAATAATTTCCACAATACTTTCTTGATCATTGAATGATAAATCTTCAGCGATGTAGTTTGGGTAAGGATCAACTGTATCAACACTAATATTTAAAAAGTATAATGCCATGAATCCCCAAAGGAATCTAACGGTTGTATTATTTCTTATATGATGAAACATGGGGTAAAATTAATGCTTTTATAATAAAACTTCTTTAATGAAATTATAAAAAACACGGTTTATAAGGTTATTGCTTAATCCTATCAACTACTTTTAAGAATAGATTATAAAGGAACGTATTGGTTTTTGCATAATAAAATGAAATAACAACCACTACAAGAATAAAGGCCAGGGCTCCAAAAATAGCTTGATATGGGTCTAAGGCTTTATAGTAAAAATGTTTAAGTCCGATGCCGGTATAACTTCCAAAAATGATGATGAAATGGAACGTGTAAATGGATAATGTTTTTTCACCAATTCTTGTGATGATGGATCGTTTGAAAAAATGCTCAAAGGCATAGAATAAACCAAAAAGAACCAGCACATCGCCCAAACGAGAGAATAAATAATTGTAATCTGCCGCAGCATCAAAAAGCGTTTCACCAGTAATACGCCCTAATTTGTGAAGGAGCCACGACGATGTAAATATGAGTAACAGCCCAACTAGAAAAAACGTAAAAATGGTTAAGGCCTTAAAGGCACGCCTGTGTACATGCCTAAAAAAAACAGTGGCAAAAAAGGCGCCAAAAGCGGTATAGCCAAACCATGGAATAATGGTAAATACAGAACCGTTTTCTTTAGTAATATAGTTTGCTAAAATTAAAGGCGCATCCGGTAACAATAGGGTTCTGTATAAAGGTTCCGTTACAAAAATAACGCAACCGATAATTACCAAAACAACAGATAACATATAGGTATTTGCCTTAAAAACATAATATAGACCTACCATGAGAATTAGGGATAAACCTATACATTGTAAAACATCAATAACCAAAAAATAAGTGTAAAATTTTCCTTGAAACCATCCATAAAAATCAACACGCAAGGTATATCCAATGAACAAAAGCAACAACCCTCTGTAAAGACCTTTCCGTATCCGTGCTTTATCGTTGCCTTTTTCTTTGGCTTTTAATAATAAATACATAAAAACAAGTCCGGAAATGGTGAAAAATGTAGGCGCAGTAACACCTCTAAAATAAGACCAAATATTAAAAAACATATTAGAAGTATCTCTATAAATAGGGTCTAAAAGCGTATCAATAAAATGCCCTTGTAACATCATTAATATGGCAAAAGCTCTTACGGCATCAATAAAATAAAGGCGATTAGAATGCAATAGGTGTCGGTTATGGTTTTACTGGTATAAAGATAGTTTTAAAAATTATTTGTAGCAAAATTATAATTTACTGATTTTTAGCAGGTATTACGTTTTATATATAATGGTTTGTTTTTAACCAAAAGGAATCGCTTTCTGTGTAACCAATTTAATTTATATATTAGTGGACTAAAACTAAACGAGAATATGACTAAACAAGAAAAGGCAACCGCCTATTGGAAGGAAAACATCAAGTATCTTTTTATTTTACTAACCATTTGGTTTTTGGTTTCTTATGGGGCTGGCATTTTATTTAAAGATGCATTGGACACTATAAAAATAGGAGGCTTTAAACTCGGATTTTGGTTTGCCCAACAAGGTTCCATGTATGTGTTTGTTGTTTTAATCTTCGTGTATGTTCGTCTGATGAATAAACTTGATAAAAAATACGGATATGGTGCATAGTTTATTTTTAGTAGAGGCCATTAGTGTCCAAAACTGGACCTACATTTTAGTAGGTGTAACATTTGCTCTATATATAGGAATAGCCATTTGGTCCAGAGCAGGCTCAACTAGGGAGTTTTATGTAGCTGGAGGCGGTGTGTCACCTTTAGCCAATGGTATGGCGACGGCAGCTGATTGGATGAGTGCGGCATCATTTATTTCGATGGCCGGTATCATTAGTTTTGCAGGCTATGATGGCGCCGTTTATTTAATGGGATGGACAGGAGGTTATGTGTTGTTAGCATTATTGCTTGCGCCTTATTTGCGTAAGTTCGGAAAGTTTACGGTGCCCGATTTTATTGGCGACCGCTATTATTCTAAAACGGCTCGTATTGTAGCTGTTTTTTGTGCGCTCATTGTATCGTTTACGTATGTTGCGGGTCAGATGCGTGGTGTAGGTATTGTATTTTCTCGCTTTTTGGAAGTCGATATTAACACAGGGGTTATTTTAGGAATGCTTATCGTATTGTTTTATGCGGTTCTTGGTGGTATGAAAGGCATCACCTATACACAAGTGGCGCAATATTGTGTATTGATTTTTGCGTTTATGGTACCAGCTATTTTCATTTCACTTCAAATGACAGGCAACCCGGTTCCGCAATTGGGTTTTGGAAGTCAGTTAGCTGATGGTTCTGGGACGTATTTACTTGATAAATTAGACGGATTGAGTACCGAACTTGGTTTTGCTGAATATACACAAGGTTCAAAATCCCTTATAGATGTATTTGCCATCACCTTGGCTTTAATGGTTGGTACTGCAGGGTTGCCACACGTTATTGTTCGCTTTTTTACAGTGAAAAACGTTAAAGATGCTCGTAAATCGGCTGGTATTGCTTTGTTGTTGATTGTTATTTTATATACTACGGCACCAGCTGTATCGGTTTTTGCGAGAACCAATTTAATTGAAACGGTTTCAAATAAAGAATATGCCAATGTGCCAGAATGGTTTAAAAAATGGGAAACAACGGGATTGATTGTGTTTGATGATAAAAATAATGATGGACTTATTCAATATGTTGCCAATAAAGATCAAAATGAATTAACGGTTGATAACGATATCATGGTACTTGCCAATCCAGAGATTGCTAAATTACCTAATTGGGTGATTGCCTTGGTTGCGGCAGGTGGTTTAGCGGCAGCACTTTCAACAGCAGCAGGTTTGTTGTTGGTGATTTCATCTTCGGTGTCCCATGATTTAATCAAAAAAATAATCAACCCTAAAATTTCTGAAAAAGGAGAATTGATTGCAGCACGTTTATCGGCTGTAGGTGCTGTTTGTGTTGCTGGTTATTTTGGTATTAATCCACCAGGATTTGTAGCAGCCGTAGTAGCTTTAGCCTTTGGTTTGGCAGCGGCATCGTTTTTTCCAGCCATTATTTTAGGTATTTTTTATAAGAAAATGAATAAAGAAGGTGCTATAGCAGGTATGGTGGTTGGTATCGTTTCCATGCTATTTTATATGATGAAATATAAATTAGGATGGTTTGACGAAGTGCTTCCTGATAAAAGCGAATGGTGGTTCGGCATTTCACCTGAAGGCTTTGGAAGTATTGCCATGATTCTAAATTTTGTTGTATCTATCACCATTATGAAATTTACACCAGAACCCCCAAAGAATGTGCAAGCTATGGTTGAAAAAATCAGAATTCCAAGTGGCGCAACAAAGGCTACAGGACATTAAGCAACTGGTGATTAAACCAATGTATCAATTAAACAAATCAACGAATAAACAAATCAACATTAATTAAAATGAGTAATTACCATATAAAACACTTAGAGGAATATTATCAAGTTTATAGAAAATCCGTAAGGGAACCCGAAAATTTTTGGGAAGAAGTTGCAGAAGAACATTTTATGTGGCAAAAAAAATGGGATAATGTGTTGAGTTGGGATTTCAGTAAACCTGAAGTTAAATGGTTTGAAGGTGCTAAATTAAATATCACCGAAAACTGTATTGACAGACATTTAGCAACTCGTGGTGATAAAACAGCCATTATTTTTGAACCTAATAATCCTGATGACCCATCAGAACACATAACTTATAATCAGTTACACGAACGTGTTAATAAATTTGCAAATGTATTAAAGGCCGAAGGCATCAAAAAAGGGGATAGGGTCTGTATATATTTGCCCATGATTCCAGAGTTGGCTATTTCGGTTTTGGCTTGTGCCAGAATAGGTGCGATTCATTCCGTTGTATTCGCAGGTTTTTCCGCGACAGCGTTATCAACTAGAATTAATGATTCGGATTGTAAGATGGTAATTACCAGTGATGGTTCCTACCGTGGAGAAAAATCCATTGATTTAAAAGGTATTGTAGATGATGCTTTAGAAGATTGTCCATCCGTAAAAACGGTATTGGTCGCTAAACGAATCCATTCTAATATAGACATGAAGGCTGGTCGTGACAAATGGTTACAACCTTTGTTGGACAATGCCTCTGCCGTTTGTAAAGCCGAAATCATGGATGCCGAAGATCCATTGTTTATTTTGTATACATCTGGTTCAACCGGAAAACCAAAAGGCATGGTACATACCATAGCGGGTTACATGGTTTATACCGCTTATACCTTTAAAAATGTGTTTCAATATAGGGATGGTGACATCTATTGGTGTACGGCCGATATTGGTTGGATTACGGGACATAGTTATATTGTTTATGGCCCTTTAGCCAATGGTGCCACAACCGTTATGTTTGAAGGTGTGCCACACTATCCGGATTTCGGACGTTTTTGGAAAGTCATAGAAAAGCATAAAGTGACCCAGTTTTATACCGCGCCTACAGCCATTCGTGCGTTAGCAAAGCAAGGCACAGAGTTGGTTGACACCTATAATTTATCTTCGCTTAAAGTTTTAGGATCTGTAGGAGAACCGATTAATGAAGAGGCTTGGCATTGGTACAATGATAATATTGGTAAAAAGAATAGCCCGATAGTCGATACATGGTGGCAGACAGAAACTGGTGGTATTATGATATCTCCCATTCCGTTTGTAACACCGACAAAACCGACCTACGCCACATTGCCATTTCCGGGAATACAACCCGCTTTAATGGATGAAACGGGGAAGGAGTTAAAGGGAAATCAGGTTGAAGGTCGTTTATGCATTAAATTTCCATGGCCAAGTATGGCCCGGACCATTTGGGGAGATCATGAACGTTATAGGGAGACCTATTTTTCAGCCTTTGAAAATAAATATTTTACTGGCGATGGTGCTTTGCGTGATGAAGTTGGCTATTATAGAATTACAGGTCGTGTAGATGATGTGATTATTGTATCTGGCCATAATTTAGGAACCGCACCAATTGAAGATGCGATTAATGAGCATCCAGCGGTGGCAGAATCTGCTATTGTTGGCTTTCCACACGATATTAAAGGCTATGCCTTGTATGGTTTTGTAATTTTAAAAGACACAGGCGAATCTCGCGTGCATGATAATCTGCGTAAAGAAATCAACCAAATTATTGCCGAACATATTGGTCCGATTGCCAAGTTGGATAAAATTCAATTTACTAGCGGCTTGCCAAAAACACGTTCGGGAAAAATCATGCGTCGTATTTTGCGTAAAATTGCTTGTAAGGACATTTCTAATTTAGGAGATACTAGCACGTTGCTAAATCCAGAAGTGGTTCAGGAAATTATTGATAATGCTTTGGAATAACCTGTTGTAAATTTTGATAAAATTTGTCAATTAACTTCGTTCAGTTCGGCTTTGCCTCGTGTCGAGTGTCCCGATAGCTATCGGGATTACACATTTTTCATGTGTGAAATTTGTATCGAGAATCAAATTTTCTAATTTTAGAATAGTTCTCGATACAATTCGCTTATGGCGAATCGAACTGACATTTAGGTTAGTATTATATTTTTAGTTAGCCTGTCAGGTCGAGTGGAATACCGAGGATACGAGGTATTTTGTATCGAGACCTTTGGTTAAACGTCCTTTTCGATATAATTTTATCCTATTTCAAAAATCATAGAAAATAAGGTTTCAAAATGAACATCGGTATTGTTATACAATTATTTAAATTTTGCTACAAACAATAACAATTTTGTTACCATTCACATCCGTTGTAAAAAACAAATACACATCACCACCATCTTTAATGTTCAGTTTTTTTCGTATTTGCTCTACCGTCTCAGGGAAGTTTCGGGTGGTTATGTTAGCTTTGGTTATTGCCAATTGCTTCAGTTCTTTTTTGTTGTACGGAATGATGTTTTCGATTTTAAAACACCTTCCAGGAAAATTTATAAGCAATTCGCTGGTGTATAAATGTGAGTGCTTATGAAGTTTATAAACAGATAATTGGTCTGAAACAGCATTGAAAGCCCCAGCTTTTAAAATGGCAGTATTGGGTTCGTATAAATAGGTGAGTGGTTTGCTGTATGTGAATTCTAAAGACTTTTCATCTTTTAGTTGAAATTCAAAATAATCGTCGTTCCCCTGTTTTAAATTGATGGTTTTTATGACGATGTCATCCGTAAAACCATGTTCCAAAATCCAAAGTAATTCTTTTACCTCATTATTTACGGCAATCACGTGTATGGTTTTAACATGATGTAATTCGCCAATGCCAACAGACATATCAAGTAATGGTGATGTTTTAATCATGATATTTTTTGAACGGTTGAAAAGCAAATCCAAATGCTCTGGAATATTTGGCAGACAATCATTCAAAAAAAACACTTTGCCTTTGCTACCGTTCCTTCTGGAAGGGTCCACATAAATCCAATCAAAAGTGTTATCAATCTTTTCTAAATACGATAAACCATCACTATTTACGGTTTTAATATTCGAAACTTGAAGTTGTTGGTAATTATGGTTTACCAATTCCGATAGGTTTTTGTCAATCTCGCAATGTGTCACCGAATCAAATTGTTTTGCGAAATAATAGCAATCTACTCCAAAACCGCCCGTTACATCTATGATGGTTTTTCCATGAATCAAACTAGCTTTATAGGTCGCCGTTATTTCAGAAGAGGTTTGCTCAATATTTAATTTATTTGGGTAATAAATATATGGGGTGTTGAACCAAGTCGGTAGTTTTTTTTCGCACTTGACTTTAGCTTCTATTTGCTGGATAAGTTCTTTGGTGCTAACGGAATCAAAAGTGGTTCCCTTTAATAATATTTCATAACTATTTGAATGTAAATTTTTATTTATAAAATGCTGTATGTCAGTATTTAAAATAGACGAGTTCAAAATAAAACTAAAGGTCTTTAGTGAGTTTTTTTACGATTTTGTTTTCTGATAAGAACTCTTTTAAAATCACTTTAATTGCCGTGTAGCCTGGTACCGCTACCATCATACCAATTATGCCAAAAAGAATGCCAGCTATGATAATGATTAGAAATATTTCCAACGGATGTGATTTAACGCTTTTTGAAAAAATAATGGGCTGACTGAACGTATTGTCTATAAATTGTGCTATTAAAAAACCAATGACGACGTAGATGGTTTTTGGGAAAATAACCTCACTAAAACTCGCGCCTAAATTGCTGGTCATAGTTAGAATAATAATTAAGGCAAAACTTATCAACGGACCCACATACGGAATTAAATTTAGTAAAGCACATAAAAAAGCAATGATGATGGCGTTTTTAATTCCGAAAATGACAAGAACAATCGTATAAAGAATAAACAGAATAACTATTTGTAAAATAAGGCCATTAAAATATCTGGATAGTAAATCTTTTATTTTGGTTGATGAGTTTTTCCACCGAATTTCTTTACTGTCTGGAATGAACATAAGAATGCCATTTTCAAAAAGTTGGCTGTCTTTCAAAAAGAAAAAAGAGATGAATAATACAGCGAAAAAACCAACGGTAAAATTGCCAAAGCCATTTATGACCGAATTAAAAAAAGCAGGGATTAACGAATAATCAATTTTAGAAATTAAGTTATAATCTTTAAAAGATTGTTTAACATCTAAATCATTCAATTGAAAATAATTAATGATTTGCATGTATAAATCTTCTAGATTCTTTTGAAGCTCGTCTATATTTAACAATGATAAGTTGTTAATTTGTTCAATAACCAAAGGAATAAACAAACTCATGATTCCTAAAAAAACAACTATCATCAATGCCATTGTAACCACCACGGCAAGCGTATCTTTAAACTTTAAGCGTCTTCTTAAAAACAATACAATGGGTCTTCCTATTAAAGAAATAACGGCAGAAATAGCCAAATAAGCTAAAACAGATCGTATAGCATAAAGAAAAAAAAGCAATATAGCAACGCCAATAATAATGGACAGAGCCCTTAAAATACCGCTTGCTATTGTTTTTGAATTCATTTAGTAAATATAATAATTTGTTGTCATTGCGAGGAGGTAAGACGAAGCAATCTGTTTGTTTATATGAGATTGCTTCGCTACACTCGAAATGACGCTATAAAAGTTGCTTAGTGATTTCGTATAAAGCAATATTAGTAGCCTGGACCACATTCATGCTGCTGTTTTGTCCGAACATATCAATATGGATAATGGCATCTGAGTTTTTTAAAATAGCTTCTGAAACTCCGAAATTTTCATCTCCAATAACTAACACGATAGGATTTTCCGTGGAAAATGTATAGGAATGAATGGGTTGACTTGAATTGGTGATTTCGAGCGATATGATTTGATACCCTGCGTTTTTTAAATCTTCTACAGCTTTTGAAGCGGATTCAAATATATCATAAGTCACTACTTTTTCAGTCGCTCTGGAAGTTTTCGCAATTTTTCTTCCTAGAACAATGTTTTCTCCACAAAGGATTAGTTTTTCAATTCCAAAAGCATCGGCTGTTCTAAATAAACTGCCCATATTGGGCGCATTGGTGACGTTGTCGCAAACCAAAATTATGGGGAATTTGTGTTTTTGGAAGTTTGTGTTGTAGTGGGTTAGTTGCAATGTTGTTTAGGTGTTTGTTGTTTAGGCGTTGAGTTGTTTAGGCGTTTAATTGTTTAATCGTTTAGTTGTTTTGCTACGAATTTCCAGGTATATTTATTTTTTAAATTTAAAGTTGCTCATAAATATTCGTGAATTAGTGGCTATTGCTCTAATTTTCAAAAGCATATTTCATAATATTGGCACCCATTTTAAGGGCTTTTTCTCTAACATCGGCGGGGTCGTTGTGTACATCGGGGTCTTCCCAGCCATCACCTAAATCGCTTTCTAAAGTGAATAATAAAACCAATCGGTCTTCATGGAAAATACCAAATGCTTGCGGACGTTTGCCATCATGCTCATGGATTTTTGGTAAGCCTTCAGGGAATTTATAAGCCGTGTTAAAAATGCCGTGATTGGAAGGAAGTTCGTTTAAATCCTTATCGGGAAATACTTTTTTAAGCTCTTTGGTGATGTAAGGTTCCATACCATAGTTGTCATCAATATGCAAAAATCCTCCAGAGATTAAATAATTACGCAAATTTTCGGCATCTGTTTCACTAAAAAATACGTTGCCATGCCCTGTCATATGCAAAAACGGATATTGGAAAATATCTTGGCTGCCAACTTCAACTTCTTGTGGCTTCGGATCTATTTTGGTATTGATATTCGAGTTGCAATAAGCAATTAAATTTTTTAAAGCTGTTGGGTTGGCATACCAATCGCCACCGCCTTTGTATTTTAGTAACGCTATGTCTTGTGAAAAAGAGATGAAAGACAATAGACAAAAGATTAGAGAAAAAAGCGTAGAGGTTATTTTCATATTACTCATTTATAAAAGCTACAGAATGGCAAGCAACAATGGCGGCGGTTTCTGTACGTAATCGTGTGTCTCCCAAAGTTACGGGAATAAACTTATTCTCCATAGCCATTTTAATTTCTTTAACGCTAAAATCGCCTTCGGGTCCGATTAAAATAGTTGTATTCGACTCTGACTTAATTTCATTCTTCAAAGATTTTTTATCTGATTCCTCACAATGGGCAATAAATAAATCGCCATTAAAATCTTGATTTATAAAATCCTTAAATAGGATGGGTTCGTTAAGTTTTGGCAAATAGTAATGTAAAGACTGTTTCATGGCCGATTGTACGATCTTTTCAAAACGGTCTGTTTTTATAATTTTTCGTTCGCTGTGTTCACAAATAATAGGAGTGATGGTATCGATTCCAATTTCGGTTGCTTTCTCTAAAAACCATTCGTAACGGTCGTTCATTTTTGTCGGTGCGACCGCCAAATGTAACTGATAGTTTTTTTTAGGCTGGAAGGATTTTTCAATAATTTTGACCAAACAATTTTTTAAATCGGCAAGCGTGATTTTGGCAGTAAATAGCCAACCTTCGCCATTAGTGATATGTAGCGTATCTCCCATGTTTTTACGCAACACTTTTACAATATGATTGCTTTCTTCTTTAGAAAAAGAAAATTCACTTGTGTTTTCAGTAATGTCCGGATTGTAAAAAAGTTGCATGTTGCTAAGTTAAAAGTTAAAAGTGATTTTATGTCGGTTACAAACCCCTTCCCTTTGGGAATGCTGGGTAGGGCTTTAAATCTTCAGTCGCGCCGAAGCCGCCACATTTTGTTCGGCAAAATCATTATCCAAATATTTTAAATACCCTACAATGGCTATCATGGCAGCATTATCGGTCGTGAACTCAAATTTAGGGACATAGGTTGTCCAGCCGAATTTTTGTTCACCGTCTTTTAACGCTTTTCTAATACCCGAGTTTGCCGACACGCCACCGCCAATAGCAATATGTTTGATACCCGTTTGCTTAACGGCAAGTTTTAATTTATCGATTAAAATACCAATAATGGTGTATTGGATAGAGGCACAAATATCATTGATGTTTTCTGCTATAAAATTAGGGTTGGCTTTGGTTTCTTTCTGAATAAAATATAAAATCCCTGTTTTTAAACCTGAAAAGCTAAAATTTAAACCATCTACTTTAGGTTTGGTAAACGAAAACGCCTTGGGGTTGCCCAATTGCGCCCTTTTATCAATTTCTGGTCCGGCAGGATAACCCAAGCCCAGTATTTTTCCACTTTTATCAAACGCTTCACCAACGGCATCATCAATGGTTTCTCCAATAACATCCATGTCAAAATAATCATTCACCTTCACTATTTGTGTGTGGCCGCCTGAAATGGTCATCGCCAAAAAAGGAAACGGCGGTTTGTTAAAACCATCTTCTTCTATAAAATGAGCCAAAATATGCCCTTGCATGTGGTTCACATCAATAAGCGGAATATCCAACCCGTAAGCCAAGGATTTAGCAAAAGAGGTGCCCACAAGCAGCGAGCCCATAAGTCCGGGACCACGCGTAAACGCAATGGCATTGAGTTGGTCTTTAGTAATGTTAGCTTTTTTTATAGCCTGTGTTACTACGGGAACGATGTTTTGTTGATGCGCTCTAGAAGCTAATTCTGGCACAACACCACCAAATTCTTCATGTATTTTTTGGTTGGCAATAACATTACTCAATATACGCCCGTTATGTATTACAGATGCTGCTGTGTCATCGCAAGAAGACTCAATTCCCAGTATATAAATATTTTGTGAAGACATTAGTTAAAATTAGGCACAATAATTGTTAATTTTGAAAACAATTTAAAGTCTGATGCTTTCAATCGTTCGTATTTGCAAATGTAATTCATTATTAATAAAATAAAATCTCTCAACGTATCAAAAAAGTCTTAAAAATAGCATCCAAAATAGTAGGTGTTCTGCTACTCCTTTTCATCATTTTGGTGTTGATATTATCTATTCCCGCTATTCAAACCATACTAGGTAAATATGCTACAAACCGACTTAATAATGAATTAGGCACCAATATCAATATTGGAAAAGTGGGATTGCAATTTAATGGCGATGTAGAGCTTAAGAAAATTTATGTTGAAGATTATAAAAAAGGCACACTTATCAGTATAGCCGAATTAAACACATCTATTTTAAGTGTAAGGAATTTGATTAATGGCAAATTGGCCTTTGGTGATATAGATATAACGGATTTAATCTTTAATATTAAGACTTATCAAGGAGAAACTGACACTAATTTAGATGTTTTTGTAGCCAAATTTGAAGATGATAACCCAAGGGTTGAAGAGAATCATTTTTTAATGTCTTCTAGCGATGTTTCCATTTACAATGGGATTTTTAGAATGACGGATGAAAACAAGGAATCTGCCAAATTATTGGAATTTGAAAATTTAAATATCAATGCTACCAATTTTTTAATTAATGGAAGTGATGTTAGCACTAGAATAAATACACTGGCTTTTAAAGATAGCAGAGGTTTTGAAATGAAAAATATGTCAACAAATTTTTCATATTCCTTAACAGACATGATTTTCTCCAATCTTGATATTAAAACACCTAATTCCACTTTAAAAGGTTATTTACAATTTGCTTACGATAGGGAAAACTTTAAGGAATTTGCAGATAAAGTAAATATTATAGCAGATTTTAAGGATTCTACTATATTATTTGACGAGCTAAACATTTTTTATAACGAATTTGGAAAAAACCAATCTGCTACTTTTAACGTTGATTTAACTGGGACTTTAAATGATTTACAGATTAGTAATTTAGAGCTCAATACTAGTACAAATAGTAAGGTTTTCGGAAACATGAACTTTAAAAATCTGTTCATTAAAGAAACCGATAATTTTTATATGAAGGGAGATTTTTTAAATCTTACTTCAACATACAAAGATCTAAAGGCATTATTGCCCAATGCTTTAGGGTCTTCCATTCCAAGTTCGTTAGATAATTTGGGCAAATTTACCATAGCAGGACAAACAGAAATCACATCTGCTAACATCAATGCCAATATTAAAATAGATACCGATTTAGGCTTTCTTGATTCTAAACTAGAAATAAATAAAATTGATGATATTGATAACGCCATTTATAAAGGCAATGTGGCTTTTGAAAATTTTGATTTTGGAATATTTTTAAATAACCCCAAACTAGGGTTAGGGTCTCTAAATGTTGACGTTAAAGGACAAGGGTTTGTTGCTGCAACGATCAATACACAGGTCATTGGTAATGTTTTCGAAATACAATATAACGATTACAACTATACTGCCATCAAGGTTGAAGGAAATATTAGAAACAAAATTTTTGACGGAAACCTTATTTCAAATGATGAAAATTTGATACTGAATTTTAACGGACTTGTAGATTTTTCAGGAAAAGAAAATAAATATGATTTTGAAGCCAATATTGCCTATGCCAATTTATATGTATTAAACTTTATGAAAAAGGATAGTATATCTATTTTAAAAAGTGATGTTAAAATGAATGTAAACGGTAGCACTTTAGATAATGCCTATGGTAAAATTTCATTTAGCAACACTTCCTATAAAAATCAAAACGATACCTATTATTTTGAAAAATTCGATATTTCTTCTCGATTTGAAAACACGGTTCATTTTGTAGAAATCAACTCGCCAGATATTATTGAAGGTAATTTAAATGGGAATTTTGTATTTAAGGATTTACCTAAATTATTACAAAACTCATTAGGGCATATGTACACAAACTATGTACCTTATAAAGTAACAAAAAACCAATATGTAGATTTCAATTTTAAAATTTACAATAAAATAATAGAGGTTTTCTACCCAGAGATAGAAGTTGGAAAAAACACATATGTTAGAGGAAGGGTTGAAAACGATGAAGAAAAATTTAGGGTAACATTTAAATCTCCAGAAATAAAGGCGTATGATTATTTTGCTAATGATATTGAATTACAAATCGATAACAGCAATCCGCTTTTCAATACGTATATAGAAGTAGATAGTATCAATACAAAATACTACAATGTCTCTAAACTCAATTTAATAAATGTGACGCTTCGGGACACCTTGTTTATGCGAGCCGAATTTACAGGCGGAAAACAAAATAATGATATTTATAATTTAAGTTTTTACCATACTATTAATGAAGAAAAGCAATCTGTAGTTGGTTTTAAAACGTCTGATATCACCATAAAAGGCACAAAATGGTCCATAAACGAAAAACAAGATAGGTTTAACAAATTTACATTCAACAATAATTTTACGTACTTTAACATAGACAAGTTATTCATAAATCATGAAAATCAAGAATTAAGCCTTTCAGGATTTATAAAAGACTCTACCGAAAAAGATTTAAAACTTAATTTTAAAAATGTAGATCTGGCTAAAATTACTCCAGATATAGATAGTTTGTCACTTGCAGGAAATGTCAATGGCAAATTAGATCTTTTACAAAAAAATGGAAATTATTTACCAAATTCCACTATTGTTATAGATGATTTTAAGGTAAATGATTTTGAATTAGGATCGTTTGATGCCAGCATTACTGGAAATGAAAACCTAACAAATTACATTGTTGATGTAACCATTAAAGACGATGTCAAAAAATCATTTAGGGCCCAAGGAGATATAAGTGTTATGGGCAGCGAGCCCAATATTGACGTAAGTCTTACTTTTAATGATTTTGCACTCAAACCATTAAATCCGTTACTCCAAGATGTATTGGACAATATTAGGGGAAGTGTTACGGGAGATGTTAATCTTAATGGAAATTTAAAGCAACCTGATATTAATGGTAGTCTTACATTAAACAAATCTGGCTTTACCATACCTTATCTTAATGTCGACTACAGTTTTGCTGACAAATCATCCGTAACCTTAAAAGACCAAAGTTTCATTTTTAATAACATTCCATTAACCGACACTAAGTTTAACTCAAAAGGGCAATTAAATGGTAGTTTGAGCCATACAAATTTTTCAAAATGGGCTCTGGATTTGCAACTAAGTACACCTAGGTTGCTGGTGCTGGATACAGAATTGACAGATGAATCCGCTTATTATGGTACAGGCTTTATTGGGGGTACGGCGACAATTAAGGGGCCAACAGACCAATTGTCCATAGATGTGGTAGGGGAAACCAAAGCAGGAACCGTATTTAAAATCCCATTGAATAATACAGAATCATTTGGAGATAATTCGTTTATTCATTTTATAACAAAAGAAGAAAAAGAAGCTAAACTAAAAGGTATTGATTTGGTTTTAAATGATGTTTACGGACTTGAGTTAGACTTTGATTTGGATATCACTGAAGAAGCAGAACTGGAAATTATAATAAACCAAGATACCGGGCATGCTTTAAGAGGGAGAGGTAATGGCAACATACTTTTAGAAATCAACACCAATGGTAAGTTTAATATGTGGGGAGATTTTTCAGTATTTCAGGGAGTGTATAATTTCGCTTATGGTGGTTTGATTAGAAAAGAATTTACAGTAAAGCCAGGTGGAACCATTGCTTGGGATGGAGACCCATTAAATGCCCGCATTAATATTTCGGCTGTTTATAGAACAGAAACAAACCCATCGCCGTTACTTGATAATCCAATTAATAGAAGTATACCAGTAGACCTTAATATTAGTTTAACAGGCCAATTAGAGCAACCGGTACCTCTTTATGAGTTTGAGTTCCCAAATGTGAACTCCGCTGTAAAATCTGAGCTTCAGTATCGATTAGAGTCCGAAGAGGATAAGCAAAACCAAGCACTCTATTTACTGTCAACAGGTTCTTTTTCTAGGGGATTAAGTGAACTTAATTTTTCTGGTACTATTGCAGAACGACTTAATGGCATCATTAACAGCTTTTTTTCAAACGGAGATGGCAAACTTAATATTGGTCTGAATTATGAAGTAGGCACCAACAGACCTGATTACAGAACAGATAGTAGGTTCGATTTAAAACTGCAAACAAAAATAAGCGATCGCGTACTTATAAACGGTAAAGTAGGGGTGCCGGTTGGAGGTTCTGGAGCCAACGAAACAGTCGTGGCGGGAGATGTTCAAATTAATTTTTTATTGAATGAAGATGGTACATTAACAGCAAATGTATTTAATAGGGAGAATAGCATCAGGAATTTTGGTGAAGACATTGGATATACACAAGGCGTGGGGCTTACTTATAGTGTGGATTTTGATACGTTTAAAGAATTAATACAGCATTTATTTAAAAAGGAAAAAACTCCAGAAAACCTAACTCAAGAAGAAGGAACTCCTCAGGAAGTCACACCTCCACAACAAGAGGAAGTAGATGAAGATGGATACGAAGAAGAGGACGACCCAAATGCTTTGCCTGGTTTTATTACCCAGAAGCCTGCAAAGAAAGAGGATGAATAATTTAATAAAAAAAGCCTCATTTTTGTATATATATTAATATATTAGGTTTTTTATTAACTAAAACGTTATAGTTTTGCATCTCCTATTAAAATAGGGTAAATGCTATCGTTATCTAATTTTTCTTTAGTAATTTTACCTCTAATTAAAAAAAATTGATGCCAAAAGCAATAAAAAAGATAGGGGTTTTAACATCTGGAGGAGATTCTCCTGGAATGAATGCAGCTATACGATCGGTCGTTAGAACATGTGCATATCATAATGTTGAGTGTGTCGGTATTTACCGTGGTTATGAAGGGCTTATTGAAGGAGATTTTCAGTTATTGGATGCCAGAAGCGTTAGGGGTATTATAAACAAAGGAGGTACCATGCTGAAGTCTGCAAGATCTAAAGAATTTAGAGAAAAAGAAGGAAGACAAAAGGCTTTTCGAAAATTATCTGAGGCTAGCATAGATGCTCTTGTAATCATTGGAGGTGATGGGTCGTTTACTGGAGCCATGATTTTTAATGAGGAATTTGATTTTCCAGTTATAGGTATTCCAGGAACCATAGATAATGACATCGTGGGTACATCCAATACCTTAGGTTTTGATACTGCCTTAAATACGGTTGTAGATGCTATAGATAAAATTCGGGATACAGCGAGTTCACATAACAGGTTGTTTTTTGTTGAAGTGATGGGCCGGGATGTTGGTCACATTGCTTTAAATGTAGGAATAGCTGGTGGTGCAGAAGAAATTTTAATCCCTGAAGAAGATTTAGGGTTGGATAGACTTGTGGAGTCATTAAACAGAAGTAGAAAATCAGGAAAAACATCTAGCATTGTTGTTGTTGCTGAAGGTGATAAAATAGGAAAGAATATTTTTGAACTTAAAGATTATGTAGATCAGAACATGGAAGGTTACGACGTTAGAGTGTCCGTTTTAGGGCATATGCAACGTGGTGGGCCACCATCTTGTTTCGACCGTGTTTTGGCCAGCAGAATGGGCGTTAAAGCGGTGGAATCGTTGTTGGAAGGAAAAACCAATTATATGGTCGGACTTATGAATGGTGCTATGGAGTTAACACCTTTAGAAATGGCGATTAAAGGAAAAACAAAAATAAATTTAGAATTATTGCGTGTCTCAGATATCATGAGCACTTAACATTTATAAACAAAATTATGTCAAAATTAAAATTAGGAATTAACGGATTTGGTAGAATAGGTAGAATTGCTTTTAGAGTAGCAGTTAGTAGACCAGATATTGAAGTAGTGGGTATTAACGATTTGTTAGATGTTGAACATTTAGCATATTTATTAAAGTATGATTCTATTCACGGTCGTTTTAACGGCACTGTTGAAGTTAAAAATGGTCAATTAGTAGTTAATGGCAAAGAAATAAGAATTACTGCTGAGCGTAATCCAGAAGATTTAAAATGGGATGCTGTTGGTGCTACTGTTGTATTAGATTGTACAGGTATTTTCACAACGTTGGAAGGTGCACAAAAACACATTACTGCAGGTGCTAAAAAAGTAGCGATTTCTGCACCATCTGCAGACGCTCCTATGTTTGTTATGGGTGTAAACCATAAAAAAATCACGGCTGAACATACAATCGTTTCAAATGCGTCTTGTACAACAAACTGTTTAGCGCCTTTAGCTAAAGTTATTAATGATAATTTCGGAATTGTAGAAGGGTTAATGACAACCGTTCATGCAACTACTGCTACACAATTAACCGTTGATGGTCCTTCAAAAAAAGACTGGAGAGGTGGTAGAAGTGCCTTAATGAACATCATTCCTTCTTCAACAGGAGCTGCTAAAGCTGTTGGTAAAGTTATTCCAGAACTTAACGGTAAATTAACTGGTATGGCGTTTAGGGTTCCTACGGCAGATGTATCGGTTGTAGATTTAACCGTAAGAACAGAAAAATCAGCTACATGGGATGAAGTTAAAGCGGCTTTCAAGAAAGCCTCAGAAGGTGAATTAAAAGGTATATTAGGTTATACTGAGGAAGCTGTGGTATCTCAAGATTTCGTTTCAGAACCTAGGACAAGTGTTTTTGATGCAGATGCAAGTATTGCATTGAATGATAATTTCTTTAAATTAGTATCTTGGTACGATAATGAATTTGGATATTCAACTAAATTAGTTGACTTAGCACAACACATTAGCAAAATATAATTCAAGAAAAAAAATAGTGTTAACAACTCCACAGAATATTGTAGTATCATTACAAGAGTCTGTGGAGTTTTTTATTTAAAAACCATGATTTTAATTGTTGATAGTGGCTCTACAAAAAGCGATTGGATTGCTGTAGATAATAGTGGTAATAAGCTTTTAGAGAAGTTAAGGACAAAAGGGCTTAATCCGGAAATCTTATCAGAGGATAAACTAAAAAAAATAATTAAAAAGCATCCAGATTTAAAAGTACATAAAAGCGACGTTACGCACGTGTTTTTTTACGGTGCCGGTTGTGGTACAGATAGAGGTAAGGAGATTGTGCGTAATGCACTTAAAGAAATCTTTTTAAATGCGGTTGTAACAGTGGAAGAAGATACTTTTGCAGCGGTATATGGCACTATTAGCCATGAAACCGAAGCAGCTGTGGTTTGTATTTTAGGAACAGGCTCGAACTGTAGTTATTATGATGGCCGCAAATTACACCAACGTGTGCAGTCTTTAGGCTATATTTTAATGGATGATGCTGCAGGGAATTATTATGGTAAAGAACTTATTAGAGATTACTATTTCAATCACATGCCCGAAGCTATTAAAGTAGCTTTTGGCAGTAAATATAATTTGGAACCCGATTACATAAAATACAATATTTACAAGCAATCCAACCCAAATGCTTATTTGGCAAACTTTGCAGAATTCATGTTTTTAAATAAAGAGTCAGCCTATATTGTGGAACTTATCAAAAAAGGCATCCGCTTGTTTGCAAAAAACATGATCATGCAGTACAAGGAAGAACTTAAAACCGTTCCGGTGCATTTTGCAGGTTCCATTGCTTATTTCTCTCAAGAAGAAATTAGGCAAGTAGCGTTAGAAATGGGATTTGTTGTTGGTAATTTTGAACGTCGGCCTATTGAAGGTTTAGTGGCTTTTCATACTAAGAATTTGTAATTTAAACTTTATGTCATACTGTCCCGATTGCTATCGGGATTGTTTCAGTATCTCATCTCAATTAAAATTAAATTAAGAGACCCCTGAGACAAGCTCAGGGTGACACGTTTACATAATACAAATTATTACCTTTTTTTAAAAATTACACCTATTTGGATATCCATAACGCCATATATATTTCCAATAATGAGGATAAGCATCAACTTATTGATCGCATTATAGACGGTGGTCTTTTTGAAGGTTTTTCAAAGTTAAAAGGTGCGCTTTTTTCTGAAATTACTTTAAACCAATTCATTGAAGAAGAAATCATCCACGAACATTTTGATGTGGTGACAAACACCAAAAATAGTCTTCAAAAATCTTCTGAAGGCGAACGGAAAAAAGCCTTATTAAACCACCTCATTTTACAAAACCCCGAATATCTTATTGCCGATAATGTTTTTGGTAATCTAGATACCGCTGCACAAGCCGACATTCAACAGACTTTAAAACAATTGAGTTTTAAAATCCCCATTATACAGATTATAAATAGAATGGAAGATTTACTTTCTTTTATTAATAAAATCTATCGATTAGAAGATAATAGTTTGGTGTTAATTGATAATATTAATAGTTTAAAAACGAATGCCAATAATTTGTTTATAGAATCATTGCCCAAGCATCACAATTCAAGCTTAAAGCCCATCTATAAGTTAGTGACATTTAAAAACGTATCGGTTAAATATAATGACAGACCTATTTTAAATGCGATTCATTGGGAGATTAAATCTGGTGAATTTTGGCAACTTATCGGCCCTAACGGTTCTGGAAAAAGTACGATGTTGTCCATGATAACGGGCGATAATCCCAAAGCTTTTTTACAGGACATCACGTTGTTCGGCATGAAAAAGGGGAGTGGTGAAACGGTTTGGGACATTAAAAAGCATATTGGTTATTTTTCGTCCGATATGCTGAGAGGGTTTATGCGATCAGATTCCATTGAAAATATGATTATTTCAGGTTTTTTTGATTCTATTGGGCTTTACAAATTCCCTTTGGAACGGCAAACCCTCATAGCGCATCAATGGTTACGAATATTAAATATGTACGATATTAAAGAAAAGAATTTTTTATCCTTATCCAATGGTCACCAACGGTTGGTGTTGATTGCTAGAGCCATGGTAAAACAGCCACCATTATTAATTTTAGATGAACCCACTAACGGACTGGATGATGTGGATGCTCAATTATTTATACAACTCATCAACAAAATTGCCTTAGAAAGTGATACTGCTATTTTATACGTGTCTCACAGACATGAAGTGGGACTTAAACCAGATTTTATTTATGAGTTGGTGCCTAGTGAAAGTGGTTCTATTGGTAGAGAAATAGAAACTTAGATTACGCTTATTTTTTCAGATCATTTATACCAATGAGCAAGGTGAAGTTATATTTTTAAAATTACTACCACTAAGCAGAGCATGGCGGTAGCGAGAAAGTGTTTTAGGTGATTGAATTTTAGTTTTTTTGATATTTTTCATATTCATCTTTTGATACTATTCTTCCATACCAGTAATAAGTTTCACTATCATTTCCATAAGACCAAGCTATTCCATGAAATATTCCATTTGAATAAGGAATTTTTCTCATAATGGTTTTTCCAGTATCATCGTATTCAATCCATAATCCATTAGGAAGGCCATTTATGAAATATTTTTCTCTAATTCTAACACCTTCGTAAAAAGTTTCAGCTTTACCTTCAGCTTTACCATTTATAAATTCGGTTAAACTATATTGTCCTGGAAAAACCCCTGAAATTTTATATTTTCCAGATAATAATTTTTCATTTTTATAAACAGTCATTTCTGTTGAATCAGAATTTGTTTCAAATTTTAAATCACACATTTCTACTTCCTTGATTTCTTGAGCCGAGATATGATTGAAGAGTATTAAAACTAATATTAAGAGTAGTTTTTTCATATTTTTCAAATTGACCTAAATACATATACTAATATGTGTTAAATTATCTTACAAAACAAGCGAAAATTTTTTTTGCTTAAAAAAGGATTTCCAACTTTTCAACTAATGACACTTTTAGGCTCATGAATGGGAGTCAATACATTAGAGTCAATCCTACTCCAAATCCCATATCACTGTCGTAGTGCGTTCTTAACCCGAAATTTTTTCCGGCAATATAATTCAGTCCAACCATATATTCTTTGTCTGTATTTACCATAAACGCGGCTCGCACTCTTTTAGAAATTGGAATGTCTTCCCGCATCAAAGACAAACGAACAATCCCATCGTGATACATTTCTGCTTGAAAATTTACCAACATAGGCAATGTGTACATAAACCCTAAACTCAACGCACTTCTAAGGTCTTTTTTGTTTGTTTGTCCGAACAAGTTAATCTCCTGCTCATCCATTCCCATATTCCGATAGCGCCAATCAAATCCAATAAATGGCATGAACCATTGGTTTCTGCCCATGTATCGCCCTATATGGGTTTCCGCTTCATAACCGTGCATATCATTATAACCCAATCGCCATTCCGTTCCAAAACTCCAACGGGTATTTTGTAACATCATCTCACCGTCATTTCCGTTGGTGGCAAAATCATTTTGTACCATAAAATGCAACTCGTTACTTTCGCTTTGTAATTTTTTATAAGCCCAAGGTTTATTAGGTAGTAGTGGGTTTGGTGCTTGATTTTCATAACTAAAAACACGGTTCATTCCAGCCATCATATGGTAGAGAATATGGCAATGAAAAAACCAATCGCCCTCTAAATTGGCTTCAAATTCAATGACATTGGTTTCCATAGGCATGATATCCAATACATTTTTAAGTGGTGCATAATCGCCTTGGCCATTGATGACCCTAAAATCGTGACCGTGTAAGTGCATAGGGTGCCGCATCATAGAATTGTTGAACAGAGTTATCCTGACGATTTCACCTTTTTTAATCAGAATTTTGTCTGATTCAGAGAGCACTTTGTTATCCATACTCCACACATAGCGGTTCATATTTCCTGTTAAGTCAAATTTTAATTCCCTAACTGGAGCATCTTCTGGTAAGGTTGTTTTTGTGGGCGATTTTAGCATGGCGTAATTCAATGTGACCATCTCCGTATTACCCGGACTGTGGTTGGAATGGTCCATGGTGTCCATCGCCATGTCGTCACCCATTTTCATACTTTTTTTATCACCCGTAATCTCAGGATACATGACCGTGTTCATATCCATTTGTTGTAATGACATATTCATGCCCATATCATTCATGGTGCCGTCCATGTTCATCATACCGTTCATCATTTTCATGCCTTCAAAGTATTTCAATTTGGGTAACGGACTTACCAATTGTTTGATGCCTGCACCGATATAGATTGAAACTGACTTGGTACGGTCTTCGGGTGTTGCCAAAAATTCGTAGGACGTGTTTTCCGCTGGAATTGTAACAATAACATCATACGTTTCTGAAACGCCTATAATCAATCTATCTACTTCCACAGGTTCTACATCGTTACCATCATTGGCAACGACCATTATTTTACCACCAGCATACGTCAACCAAAAATAGGAGGATGCTCCACCATTGGAAATCTGTAAACGTACTTTATCACCGGCTTTGAAAGCCCCACCCTCCGCCCTCCCCAAAGGAGAGGGAACTTGACTTTCTGATGTGCCATTTATTAGAAATTTATCATAATATATATCACTCACATCCATAGCTAACATGCGTTTCCATTCATTTGTGAGTTTGGTTTTTAAATGTCCTGCCTTTATGGCTTCAGCATAGCTTTGAGTGGTTCCCTTTTTAATGGCGAACCAATCGGTAGCGTTATGCAACATACGGTGTACATTTTCGGGATTGTAATCTGTCCATTCACTTAAAATTATGGGAACGGATGACAAATCATCTATCCCTTTTCTAAAAGAAGGATCGTCTTCTCTTTTTTTCAAAATCATCGAGCCATACATACCTATTTGCTCTTGTAATCCGCTATGACTATGGTACCAATGAGTCCCATTTTGAATGATTGGAAACCGATATATGTGAGTGGTATTTGGTTCAATGGGCATCTGTGTTAAAAAAGGAACGCCATCTTCTTTATTGGGCAAATACAAGCCGTGCCAGTGCAACGATGTACTTTCTTTGAGTTGATTATGAACATGGATTTCAGCCGTGTCACCTTCGGTAAAGGTGAGTGTTGGCATAGGTATTTGTCCGTTTACGGCAATGGCCCGTTTTTCTTTTCCGGTAAAATTGACGATGGTGTCTTTTACATAAAGGTCATATCGCACCACTTTTTGGGCGAATATGGTAGTAGTTAACAACAGTAAAACAACGATTGTTAACATTTTTTTATTAAATGTATTTCGATTATTCATTTAATGATTTTACTATTATATCTTAACAGTTCTTAATCGTAACGCATTCACAATCACTGAAACCGAGCTAAAGCTCATAGCCAAAGCAGCAATCATAGGTGAGAGTAAAATACCAAAGAATGGAAAAAGCAATCCTGCTCCAATGGGAATTCCCAACGTGTTGTAAATGAGTGCAAAAAATAGATTTTGCTTAATGTTTCTCATTACGGATTGACTCAATTTTTGTGCTTTCACAATACCCTGTAAATCTCCCTTTATCAAGGTTATCATGGCACTTTCTATGGCAACGTCTGTTCCTGTTCCCATTGCGATACCTACATCACTTTTTGCTAAAGCAGGAGCATCATTTATGCCATCGCCCGCCATTGCTACTACCTTGCCTTGTTGTTGAAGTTTTTCCACCTCCTTCATTTTATCTTCGGGTAACATACTGGCTTTAAAATCTGCCAATTTTAGTTCATCCGCAACGGCTTTGGCCGTATCGTGATTATCGCCTGTAAGCATAATTACGTCAATGCCATTTTTTTGAAGTTCGGCAATGGCTTTGGCACTTGTGGCTTTTATTTTATCACCGATCACCACATAGCCAACTACTTCTTTATCTACAGATAAATACGATACTGTTTTTCCTTGTTTTTGAAAAGTTTTAACTTCTTCCTGCATTTTGGAAGTAATTTCGGCATTGCTGTATTCCATCATTTTTGGATTGCCTAAGGCTGCTTTTTTGCCATTAACAAAAGCTTCAACACCTTTGCCTGTAACAGCACTAAATTTTTCATTTGTTAAAATCTTTGTATCTTGTTCTTTTCCAAATTTTACCGTTGCTTCAGCTAATGGGTGTTCACTGTTGCTATTTAATGAGACGATAATTTGAAGCACTTCACTTTCACTATAACTATTACCAAAAGCACCTATTTTTTCGACTGTAGGTTTTCCTTCTGTAATTGTTCCTGTTTTGTCAATAATTAAAGTATTTACTTTATTCAATTTCTCTAGTGCTTCGGCATTTTTTATCAATACACCATTTTGAGCACCTTTGCCCACGCCTACCATCACCGACATTGGCGTAGCCAACCCTAATGCACACGGACAAGCAATAATCAACACGGCAATGGCATTGACAAAGGCGAATACATAAGCAGGTTCTGGGCCCCAAATTGCCCAAACAGCAAAAGTGAGCAAAGAAATAAGGACTACTGCTGGTACAAAATACCCTGAAACTTTATCGGCTAAATTTTGAATAGGCGCACGACTTCTACTGGCATTATTCACCATATGAATGATTTGAGAGAGTAATGTATCACTACCTACCTTTTCGGCTTTCATCAGAAAAGATTGGTTACCATTGATAGTGCCACTCGTTACTTTATCGTCAGTAACTTTATTTACGGGAATAGGCTCACCTGTAATCATCGATTCGTCAATAGTGGTTTCTCCTTCTATAATTGAGCCATCCACCGGAATTTTATCACCAGGTTTTACTTTTAAAATATCACCTAATTCAATTTTATCAATGGTCACTTCAACTTCTTCACCATCGACTACTTTGATGGCTTTGTTGGGGGCTAATTTCAATAGTTCTTTTACTGCCGAATTGGTTTTGCTATGGGCACGAGCTTCTAATAATTGCCCTAAAAGCACCAAGGTTAGAATTACGGTCGCCGCTTCAAAATAGACATGAACAGCACCTGATTCTGTTTTAAACTGTGAAGGAAAAACATCTGGAAAAAACATCCCGAACAAACTAAATAACCACGCCACACCCGCACCAATACCGATAAGTGTAAACATATTGAGGTTCCAGGTTTTGATGCTTTTGTAGGCACGCTCAAAAAACATCCAAGTGGCATAAAACACAACTGGAATGGACAATACCAACTGAATCCAATTCCAATACTTTTGTTCTAATATTTCATAAAGTGGATTGTTAGAAAGCATTTCGCTCATGGCGATTAAAAAAATGGGCAAGGTGAATACTGATGCTATCCAAAACTTCTTCAATAATTTTTTATACGTTTTTTCCTCTGCTGAAAGGTCGGGTTGTAGCGGCACCAGATCCATTCCGCAGATGGGGCAAGCACCGGCTTCGTCTTTTATAATTTCGGGATGCATTGGGCATGTCCATTGTTCTGAAGAAGTGCTCGATACGTTCTGTTCTTCTATTAAATCCATTCCACAAACAGGACAGTCTACCGGCTGATCATATATTTTATCGTCTTCACACCGCATTGGGCAGTAGAACGTTCCCGTGCCTTTCCCTTTAGGTTGTTCTTGTTGTTTTGATTCCGAATGATGTTGATGCCCACCTGGTAAATGAATACCATATCTACCACCATCATTTTTAAGGGCTTCTTGAAACGTTTCCAAAGGAATATGGGATGTCATTTCAATCGTCGCTTCTGCGGTCTCCAAATTAACCGTTGCTTTTGAAACGCCTTTAACTTTTGAAAGGGTTTGTTCAACGTGACTCCGACAACCATTGCAGGTCATTCCTGTTATGTGATATGTATGTACCATAATCTTGAATTTTAAGGTTAAAAAACTATGTTACAAAGTTCGCTAGTTGGTCGTGTACTTTTGTTGTAGAATTTTGGTTTTGAGTTGTAACATTTATAAATCCTCAATCTGCATTCTTTTTTTG
Source organism: Confluentibacter flavum (assembly GCF_002843175.1). Classification (GTDB taxonomy): domain Bacteria; phylum Bacteroidota; class Bacteroidia; order Flavobacteriales; family Flavobacteriaceae; genus Confluentibacter; species Confluentibacter flavum. Next base: position 3,537 of record NZ_PJEO01000014.1, on the reverse strand, counting down.
TCTTTTAATTGTTTGTAATGTGATGGTGAAAATCCCGTAATCTTTTTGAACTGATTGCTCAAATAAGCCACACTACTATAATGTAGCAAAAAAGAAATTTCACTGAGACTCATTTCATCATACATCAAGAGTTCCTTAACCCTCTCAATTTTTTGAAGGATAAAATACTTCTCAATGGTGATGCCTTCTACCTCAGAAAACAGATTACTCAACATGGCATAGTCTTGCAGTAAATGATTAGAAATATATTCTGATAGGTTCACATTAAGTTCATTGTTTTTGTGATGCACCAAATCAATGATTAAAGTTTTTATTTTTTCTATGGCTTTACTTTTTTTGTCATCTATCAATTCGAACCCAAATACTTTTAATGTGGCTGCTATGTCATGCTTCTGCTGTTCAGTAACAGGTTCCAATGTGTCAATGACTCCCAAATCAACAGAAAGTAGTTGAAGTCCGAGTTTTTCTAACTCAGACTTCACTAACATTCTGCAACGGCTACACACCATATTTTTGATGTAGAGCTTCATTATTCTATCGTTTCTAAGGTATTGCCGCAGGTTAACATTTGCGCCCCATAATATGGGTTTTTAATGGCACTTTCCTTGCTCAACCAATTGGCGCCTTTACCGTTATTTGCCATGGGGCAATGTTGGTAATATATGGATGTATCTTGTTTAGAAGCTTTAAGTATCTGGTACATAGGGTCGGATAATGTGATGAAATGGGTTCTTTGAAGACTGATATCTTTGGTTGCTTCCATATGTCCTGTATTTAACGCCAAGTCTTTCATTACCTTCATCCAGACAGTATGTGATTCGCTTGTTAGTTTTTCCATTTTTACTGCATCTATAGCGGTAAGTAAAGTTTTAGCTTTTGCAGAAGTCAAAGTCCCATCAGAGGCAACCAACGCATCTTTTAAGATAAAATAGGCGTCAAAAACAACTTTCAATGGATGTTCATCTTGCTTTATTTCTACATTTTCATTAACCATTTCTTGATGGTGCATGGCATGGTCTTCCATGGATTCCGTTTTTACTATCGCCGTTTTCTTCACACGGTCGTATTGGCAACATTCAGCAAGTTTGGCATACGCATCGTCTGGAGCCAAAAAGTTATCACTATCATAACCCGCCAATGCAATGCGCTTCAAAATTTCATCTGAGTTGGTTTTACTGGAATCATAAATAAGCGTTGCCATTTTGGTATCTTTGTCCCAATCTACACTAGCTACTTTTTTAATATTTCCTGCATTTTCGATGGTGCTCTCGCACATCTCACAGTTTCCGTATATTTTTACGTTTTCGGTCTTGGAATTCTTAATTTGAGCGTTACATGATGTAACTGATAGCAACAGTATCATTGCCATCCATTTTTTTATTGAGTTCATTTTTGAAAGTTTAATATTATTGAAATAATTAAATTGAAAGCCCATTTTAGCTTTCAATAAGACAGACCTTTGTCTGTGATAGTATGAAATCAGCCTATTTTTGGTGGTTGCCAAATAGAAAGAAATCCTGACGAATAATACGTTTCTTGGTAATAGAGGTTTGTTGTGGTCTCTATAAACTTTACCTGAACTAATTTAGTAAATAAGGGGTTTGTAACATTTGAAAAAACGGATGGGCAATGACAACCAGCATTACTACAAATACCATCACAACCTTTTTCGCTATGAGATGAATCAGCTTGTTTACAACAATCTTGTATGTCGGAATTTGCTAATTTATCCTTAGTACAGGTGCGCTCCGATTTTTCTCTGGATGTTCCACAAGCATAGCTGTTTGTTGGTATCAGAATGAAACCAAACAGCGTTAGACATACTATGTATAAAAATCTCGACATACGTTAATACCAAAGATAGGAATAATTAGTTTGTAGTATCGCTTTTAATTGTCTTTCGATTTATTGTTTAGTGCTTGTAACTGTGGCAAATGAAGATGAAACTTTACTGCAACCAATCGCAAGACTATGACGGTTGATGCTGCTATTATTTCCGTAATATCTGTTGGTAGGTTAAAATAACTGCAAGCAAAATAGATGCCACCACCAGCCACGCAGGCAAGCGCATAAATATCCTTTCTAAAAATTAAAGGTACTTCGTTCAGCAACACGTCCCTGACCACACCGCCTACAGTACCTGTAATGGTTCCCATAACAATACAAACCCATAAAGGCAGTCCAGCATTAATACTCAAGGTAATGCCCACTATGGTAAATAGTCCAAGTCCAATGGTATCAAATAAAAACAGGGTACTTCCCCATTTAAATAGTTTGTCTTTAAATAGCAATGTGGCGATAAGGGCAACGCCTGTGGTTATGAAGTATTTAGAATCCAATATCCAAAACGGCGTGACGTCAAGTAGCAAATCTCTCATGGTGCCACCACCAATGGCGGTTACTAAACCAATAATATAAGCCCCGAACCAGTCAATGTGTTTACCCGATGCCAACCGGATGCCACTTATGGCAAATGCAAATGTGCCTAAGAGTTCTATGAGTATGGTGAAATTCAGTTCCAAAATTCTTTTTGTTTGTTGCTATTTATAAACTAATAATACTCGTTGTGCATTTTAAATAATGCTAATTTTAATATTGTTGATGTTTCTATCAAAAATAAACTTATTGATATATTGAATTGTTGTAAGGGCCGCTATTTTAGATAGGATCCTAGTCTTAAATCCTCGAAAAGACTTGGCATAATTACGTCTTATCATAAATTGGTCACATAATTGTGAGAACAATGTCTCTATTCTTTTTCTCTTTTTTCTGAAAATGTAAGGTTGTTTTTTATAATCTTTTTGATTGCTTCTCATAGGTGTATTTAGCTTTATGTTACAGGTTTCAAACAAATTGAGCTGTATTTCTGCTGATAGATACCCTCTATCTCCAATTAAAGTGCAATCGCCCATTTGTGCTTTAATGTCCTTAAGGTAATTGACATCGTGTACCGATGCAGGGCTCAAATCGACACTTTGAAAAACACCTTTAATAGAACAGACGGCGTGCAGCTTATAACCATAATAATTGGAACCTTGGGAGGCACAATAGCCTTTGTCAGGAAAAGCATAGGCATCCTCTTTACAGACTCTCGAACGGGAACTTCGTGATAATTTACAAACCTCTAAAGGCATACTGTCCACTATAAAATAATCTTCAAATTCATTAAAATGAGAGGCTAATCTTAATCGGATATCATCCATGTAACCTACTAATTTCCGTCTTCTTCGATTGTAGACGCTCCTGTCTATTTTTGAGGCAATAATGACAGGGAGCTTTCTAAATAAATCATTCTCACTATCTATTCCCATAAATTCAGCTGTTAAGCTTAAACAAATCAGTTCCAAATCACTCAGCTTCGGTCGACGTCTTTGATAGTCCAAAAGTTGTTCTTTTGATATTTTTTGTAATACTTCCAATATTCTTTCGTAATTTGCATTTAAGTTGTTCATAATTAATGTTTTATCGCTAAAACAATTTACTGATTATCAGTAATATGGACAACTTTTTTCTTTTAAATCATAATGCACAACGGGT
>NZ_PJEO01000028.1 GCF_002843175.1 Confluentibacter flavum | reverse complement strand
CAGGCAGACTCGAACTGCCGACCTCTACATTATCAGTGTAGCGCTCTAACCAGCTGAGCTATGAGACTCTTTTGGTTATCGGTCTTTGGTTGCCCGCCATCGGCCTTCACCAACAACTATCAACTATCAACCAACAACTAATATATCTTAAATTAACAGCAATGAGAATAAACTATCCTTTTCTTAGTTTTTTGTATTTCCTTTTAATCGTCTTTCTCTAGAAAGGAGGTGTTCCAGCCGCACCTTCCGGTACGGCTACCTTGTTACGACTTAGCCCTAGTTACCGATTTTACCCTAGGCCGCTCCTTGCGGTGACGGACTTCAGGCACTCCCAGCTTCCATGGCTTGACGGGCGGTGTGTACAAGGCCCGGGAACGTATTCACCGCATCATGGCTGATATGCGATTACTAGCGATTCCAGCTTCACGGAGTCGAGTTGCAGACTCCGATCCGAACTGTGATAGGGTTTATAGATTCGCTCCTGGTCGCCCAGTGGCTGCTCTCTGTCCCTACCATTGTAGCACGTGTGTAGCCCAGGACGTAAGGGCCGTGATGATTTGACGTCATCCCCACCTTCCTCACAGTTTGCACTGGCAGTCTTGCTAGAGTTCCCGACATGACTCGCTGGCAACTAACAACAGGGGTTGCGCTCGTTATAGGACTTAACCTGACACCTCACGGCACGAGCTGACGACAACCATGCAGCACCTTGTAAGTGGTCCGAAGAAATAAGTGTCTCCACCTAATGCAACTTACATTTAAGCCCTGGTAAGGTTCCTCGCGTATCATCGAATTAAACCACATGCTCCACCGCTTGTGCGGGCCCCCGTCAATTCCTTTGAGTTTCAGGCTTGCGCCCGTACTCCCCAGGTGGGATACTTATCACTTTCGCTTAGCCACTCAGATAAATCCGAACAGCTAGTATCCATCGTTTACGGCGTGGACTACCAGGGTATCTAATCCTGTTCGCTACCCACGCTTTCGTCCATCAGTGTCAATACATTGTTAGTGATCTGCCTTCGCAATCGGTATTCTATGTAATATCTATGCATTTCACCGCTACACTACATATTCTAACCACTTCACAATGATTCAAGACGACCAGTATCAAGGGCAATTCTACAGTTGAGCTGCAGACTTTCACCCCTGACTTAACCGTCCACCTACGGACCCTTTAAACCCAATGATTCCGGATAACGCTTGGATCCTCCGTATTACCGCGGCTGCTGGCACGGAGTTAGCCGATCCTTATTCCTACGGTACCGTCAAGCCCCCTCACGAGGGGGTGTTTCTTCCCGTATAAAAGCAGTTTACAACCCATAGGGCAGTCTTCCTGCACGCGGCATGGCTGGATCAGGCTTGCGCCCATTGTCCAATATTCCTCACTGCTGCCTCCCGTAGGAGTCTGGTCCGTGTCTCAGTACCAGTGTGGGGGATCCCCCTCTCAGGGCCCCTACCTATCGTTGCCATGGTATGCCGTTACCACACCATCTAGCTAATAGGACGCATACCCATCTTTTGCCGTAGCCTTTAATATGGTCCCCATGCGAGGTCCATATGCTATACGGTGTTAATCCAAATTTCTCTGGGCTATCCCGTAGCAAAAGGTAGGTTGTATACGCGTTACGCACCCGTGCGCCGCTCTCATCGGTGGCAAGCCACCGAATCCCGCCCGACTTGCATGTGTTAGGCCTGCCGCTAGCGTTCATCCTGAGCCAGGATCAAACTCTTCATCGTTAATCTTTAGGCGCTCATCGCGCCAATGTTTTAACAATCAATCGGAATTTCTCGTACTCAAAATAATCTATTCTCTTTGTCGATCTTCGCCGTTTCCGGCTAGATCTTACGCTGTCAATTCAATATGTCTATGAACTTCTTTTTTTCTTTCCCCAGCTCGTTTCCTTGCTAAGCGGGTGCAAATATAAAACCCTTTTTCTTATCCCGCAATACTTTCTGAATGTTTTTTGAAAAAAGTTTTTTGATCCCTTTTTCTTCAAACCTTATAATTTCCTGCCGAACGCCGCCCCAAGGCATTTGCCTTTTTTAGCGGCTGCAAACATACGACCCTTTTCACATTCCAAACAAACTTTTTTATGCCTTTTTTTGAAGTTTTTTTAAGGGGTTTTTAATAACTGATTTTTAATTATTTACGTTATTATTTAATACCCTTTATGTTGTGCACTCATTATTATATGTTGCATTTTCTTATTATTTCGAAGGTTGCATTAGCGATTGAACGTTTCGGCTGCGCTCAACGCAGGCTATATGTTTGAACTCTTTATTATGAATTACTGTAAAAGTAATTGATAATAAAAGTGAGTAGTGAAAGCGCGACCAAGCTCATTTTAGCTTGGGAATGCCAAAAAAATTACATAAAGAAATTCCAAACAACACCAAAACGTACTGTAAAATCACGATAGGGATAGTTTGGTGCTGAATAATAATTATAACCCGTAAAGGCCGAATTAAAATGTTCAGCTTTTAAAAAGATGCGTGTTTGACGAATTTTGGCGTTAATAAAGAAATCCAATCTTGGGAATTCACCATATTGCCTAGTATTTTGAACATAGAATTCTGCCAATAACGGATCGTAGGCATTCATATAATACTTTGTGAAATAATTGAATGTAACACCTGTTTGCAAATACATCGCTTTTTTAAATATGTGATTGGCATAATATAAGGTGTTTCGTGTTGTTAGTTCGGGGACATTAAGCACGCCACTTTCATCTTGTACATTCTGATAAAGTATGGTATTGTCGAGTGCAAAATTACCAAACCTTATTTCTTTTTCTAATTTAACCCTTAAATAGGTTATGGTTTTATTGTTTTGAAATGCCTTAATGGCATTATCGTCATCTCGTTTAAAATAGGTGTAATCTGTAATTGTGGAATAATCAAATGAGATATTTGCTATTTTATTGGATTTTAGCTGAAATGAAAGTTGTTGGGTTTCGGTATTATTAAAATTGTTCCGCCAATTATAATTTAAATAATTACTTTGATACAATAACACATTATAATTAGGCGCTTTTGAATTGTGATTAATGGCTGCTGTAGCCGACAAATCTTCATTGAGTTTAAAAGTAGCTTCGCCTTTAATAAAATTACCATCAAAATCTCCAGCAACATTCAACCCTAATTCTCCATTAAATTCAAACTTTTTAAATGCTTTATGATATTTACCACCAGCTGAAATCACATCTCCTTTTAATCTGTTAGAAATGGTATTGCCATTTAATACAACAACTTTATTGTAACCGTAATTATAGTTGGTATTACTTATATTGAATTGTAAATCTCCTATAATATCATTACTATAATTTAAACTTGCTTGATTGTAGAGATTTTCGAGAGCAACACGATCTGTGAATTGAGAGGCTTTAAAAGCTGGTCCAAAAAAAGTTGTATTTGCGTTGGATTGCTCGTACTCATAATATTTATCTTCAAAAGACAAAACGTGACCTATACTAATTTGATTTGCTGATAAGGAATCCTTTTTATTCAACAGGTAATATTTATGATCCAAATAAACTCTTTTACCTACCAAAATGTTTTCGGCATTTTCAAAATTAACCTCTAATATAGATCGGTCTAGAAATTCTGGATCACCACTTTCAAAATTATCAACACTAACCTCTTGCAACCCGCCATTTTCTTGATTCATTAAATCTTGGGTTATAATATGGGTTCTAACAAAATAACGCTTGTTCTTTGTTTTGTAATTTGCCGTAAACCTAAAATTACCCGTGCTTGTTAATATGTGCTGGTATTTTCCCAACGACCTCAATCCTTTGTAAGCTATGGAGAAATTAAATTGAGGAGAGGTATTTACTGTGAAAAAGGAATCGGCTAACTGACCTTGTTCGAATGCTGATTTATATAATAACTCTGTTAATGGCGTTGGAACCCTATAATAACTAATGTCCTCTACTTCCATATAATTAAAATGCCTTGCCCTAGCGCCAAAACTGGGCATTAAGTTGGTGCTTTCAAAATCGTAAGTCAAACTATTATATGTTTGTCCTAAATTTGAAAAAGGCATGAGTCCAAAATTGTCCCTTCTTAAATAATTGAATTTATAATCTTTTTTTATGGTCAGCGTCGTATCAACATAAGTTGTGTCATTTTCATGAGAAATAATAAGGTAATCTGTTATTTTCGCAACTTCCTTGGTTGCTTTACCAATGGTGTCAAGAGGCGACCTTCCACCCTGTCCCCCACCTGATCGACTCGGTCTATTTGGTCCAATTTGAGCAAATGCCCCATAATAGAAAAATACGGTAAGTAATGCTAGAAATATTTTTATCATCAATTTATTTTTTCCGAAGCAAAAGTAATTATTTGAACGTTAAGTGTCGGTAAAAATTATAAATTTGGTAGTAAGATTTATTTCATGTTATTATTAAATCATTCGAATTTTAAACTAGAGTGCGGTACCGACGAAGCTGGACGTGGTTGTTTGGCAGGTCCTGTTACAGCTGCTGCCGTTATACTGCCAACTGTTTTTGAAAATTCTATATTAAATGATTCCAAACAACTGAGCGAAAAAAAAAGGGCATTCCTTAAACCCATCATAGAACTTGAAGCTTTAACTTTTGGAGTCGCCCATGTTTTTCAAGAAGATATAGATAAAATAAATATTTTGAATGCTTCTATTTTGGCCATGCACAAGGCTGTAAACAATTTAAAAATAACACCGGAATTCATCATAGTTGATGGCAATAGATTTAAACCTTTAAATACCATCCCTTTTGAAACCATTATAAAAGGCGATGGAAAATATTTGAGTATTGCTGCTGCATCCATCTTAGCAAAAACATATCGTGATGCCTATATGGATTCCATACATGAAGAATACCCCATGTACAATTGGAAACAAAACAAAGGCTATCCAACGGCTGAACATAGAGAAGCTATAAAAAAATATGGCATTACTAAATACCATAGAAGATCCTTCAGACTTTTACCCGAACAATTAAAACTTAATTTTTAGCGTTTTATAGGACATTGGTTTTATATTCCCTTGCGTTTTATTTAATAGTAAAATGAAAAATATGTAGGTTTGTATAAATTAAGCTATCCATGAGATTTTTTTGTTTTGCCCTCTTACTTGTTTTAACATTTAGCTGTAATAATCCAGACGTTAATAGAACCCAGCTAATTCACTACACACCAGAAAACACCTCTATTATTTTAAGAACAGACAATATTGAAAGCTTAAAAAGCAGCATAAAAAACAGTGGTTTTTTTGAAATTCTTTCTAACACAAAAACTTTTAGAAATCTTGAAACTAAGCTAGAGCATGTGTCGCTTTTAAAACCTACTGGAGATGTTTTAATATGTTTTTCAAAAGATAAAACCGATAGCCTTCAATACACCATCATAACAACATTTAGCAAAAACCTAATTATAACAGACTCTCTAAAAAATTATAAGGAGGAAACTTTAACATATGAGGATAAGTCGATAATAAAAGCCACTCTTAAAAATCACACTTTTTACAGTACCGTTGTTGATAGTGTATTTATGGCATCTTCATCAAAAGACATTATCGATTCTGCTTATGACAAAGCGTTTATTGACACAGAACTAGAAAAAATTTACAACACTACGGCCACAGATAAAACAGTATCAATCATTATAAATTCAAAGCAGTCATTTATAAAGTCATTGTTTTTAGATCAAGGATTGCCTTTAAAAACATTTACAAATTATACTGCTGTAGATGTTGATATTAACCAGAATCAATTATTTATTAATGGCATTACCAAAGGTTTGGATTCTTTAAACACGATCAATATTTTTAAAAACACCATTCCGCAAGAAAATCAATTACAAAACATCACACCAAATAATAGTGATGGTTTTATGAGTTTTACTTTTAATGATTTTGAAAATTTAAAAACCAATTTACAGCCGTTCACAAAGAAGGATTCTGTTGCAAATTCAACCACTCTTTTTGACAACATTATTGAAGTTGGTGTGATTTATGAAGAAAACAAACGTGCCATTGTTTTAAATTCCCTGGATATTATGGCTACCAAAGACGAATTATTAGCGGAATTGAATACTCTTGAAACGTTTAGGGAAACAGATATCTTTAATTTTAGTAACCCGGATTTATTCTCTAAAACCTTCCATCCATTAATAACGTTCAATAACGCTACAAAATATTGCGTACTGGATAATTTTTTTGTGTTTGCGGATGATATCGAGTTGCTTCATAATATCATTGCCAGTTATTTAAATAAAACCACGTTAAGTGAACAATCTTATTTTAATGATATTAAAGAACAATTAAACGATGCCTCCTCTTTAATGCTTGTTGGAAATCCGACCATTCTTAAAACTGTTTTAGAAAAAAATCTTGAAGAACCCATTGGTTCTGGTTTAAGTAATTATAATGCTTCGGCTTTACAATTTATTTACGATACTAATTTTGCCCATGTTAATGCCATTATAAAACAAACCAAAATTAAAGCCAGTGAAAACTCTGTTTCTGAAGAGTTAAATATAAAATTAGATACCGATTTATTAAATACGCCCCAATTTGTTACCAACCACATTACAAAGGAAAAGGAAATTGTCGTCCAAGATATAAACAATAACCTGTATTTAATTTCCAATAAAGGAAAAATTCTCTGGAAAAAACAATTAGAAGGGCCCATTTTGGGAACTATGGAGCAAATTGATATTTACAAGAATGGCAGACTTCAATTAACGTTTGCAACCCCCCATCGCGTTTATGTCCTTGATAGAAACGGAAAGGATGTGGCTCCATTTCCAGCAAAATTTAATGATAACATCACACAACCTCTATCGGTTTTTGATTACGATAAAAATAAAAATTACAGACTGCTAGTCACTCAAGGAAAAAACATCCTTATGTATGATGTAAATGCTAAATTGGTAAGTGGGTTTACTTTTAAATCTGCAAATGATAACATAATCAATCAGCCACAACATATAAGAATAAGCGGCAAAGACTATATTACATTAAAAACGCAAAACAAACTTTACATATTAGATAGAACGGGTAGAACCAGAATCACACCTAAAACCTCCACTACATTTTCTAGTGAGCCGGTATTTTTTTATAACACTAAGTTTACAACAACCAACACTACGGGTGATTTAATCTCTATAGACACTAATGGAAATACCTCAGTATTAAACCTTAATCTTGCCGAAAAACACCATATAGATGCCAGCAGTAAAACATTGGCAACGCAAAGTGAAAATAGATTAACCATTAAAGGCAAAACCGTTGAATTGGATTTTGGCACTTATGCTCCACTCAAATTATTTTATATCAATGACAAAATTTATGTTTCGGTAACCGATTTACAGGCGCACAAAGTATATCTATATGATAGCCAAGGAGAACTTTTATCAAATTTTCCTGTTTACGGAAATTCAATTGCAACACTTGATACTATTGATAAAAATAGAACCCTAGGATTTGCTGTTAAAGGAGAAAGCAATTCCGTAATTCTGTATAAAATATATTAGGCTGAATTAAGTAAATAACCCTTTCTTTATTTAAAACATTTTTGTTATTGATTAAGTAATTTTTATCTTTACAAAGCTATTAATCAATTTTTTACAATGAAAATTACAATTAAATCAATTCACTTCATTTGTCTTTTAAGTTTTATTTTATTTTCCATTCCAAAAGCAAATGCGCAGTTGCTTAAAAAACTTCAAAAGAAAGCTGAGGAAACTGTAGAACGTAAGTTAGAACAAAAGGTTGAGAAGGAAACCGAAAAGACAATGGATACTATTTTAAATCCTAATGAAAATCCTTCTACAGAAAAAATACCTCAAACCAATCCTAGCCCCAACAAGACCACTCCAAAAACCGGTAATGAACCAATTGATGCCGTTGAAAACTCAAACGTTTCTGATAATCTAGAAATTTATAGCAAATTTGATTTTGTCCCTGGTGATAAACTGTTGTTTTTTGATGATTTTTCGCAAGATTTTATTGGTGATTTCCCCAGTAGATGGAATACTAACGCCTCTGGAGAGGTTGTTAAATTCAACAAAGTTGAAGGTAACTGGTTTGAATTTAAGCCAGGATATGGTATTTATTTTATTCCAGATATAAAAAGCCTGCCTGAAGATTACACCATAGAATTTGATCTCTTAACAGAAGGTTTAAGTCAGCAAACCTCATCAAACGCTAGGTTAACGGTTTATTTTAGTGACAACAATTTGTTTGATGAAGGCGCACAACATTATGTTTCTGCATCCCTACCTTTTGGTCAATATGGCGCTTTTGATATTCGTATGTACAATAATTTTAATAGAAAACCAACTATCAATTCTTCTATCAAAGCAGACATCCGCAACGAAGTAAAAAACCAACCCCATATCGCTATATCGGTTACCAAAAATAGATACAGACTTTGGGTAAACGAAGTAAAGTATGTAGATGTCCCTAGGTTTGTAGAACAATTAAATGTTCTAAATTTTGTTAAATTTCATATCAATAATTTGAAAGATGGTGAAGAACGTATTTTTATAGGAAACTTAAAATTGGCTGAGGGCGGACAAGATTTAAGGCGTGAATTACTTAGTAACGGAAAAGTATCAACAAATGGTATTTTATTTGATTCTGGTTCGGCTAACATTCAACCACAATCTTACGGGATTATCCGTCAAATTTCCCAAGTCTTACAGCAAGATGGCACCATAAAGTTAAATATTGTTGGGCATACCGATTCTGACGGAAGCGAAGATGCCAATTTAAAACTTTCAAAAGCAAGAGCAGAAGCTGTAAAAAATGCACTTATAAAAGTTTATAGTGTTTCTTCCGATAAACTTCAAACGGATGGAAAAGGTGAAAGCACGCCAGTTGATGATAATAATACTCCCAATGGTAAAGCCCAAAACAGACGTGTAGAATTCATTAAAATATAAACTTTATGAAAACCAAAATCACTCTATTGGTTTTAATGCTTCTAGCAAGTATTACTACTATCTCCCAAAATGCTTGTAGTACCTATTATCCTTTTAAGGAAGGTGCTAAATTTCAAATAACAAGCTTTGATAAAAAAGGCAAAAAAGAAAGTGTTGTAGATTACGAAATTGTAAGCATTAAAAACAATGTGGCTACCATAAATACTAAAATCTCTGATGATAAAGGCAAAGAAGTTTCAACAGCAAGTTATGAAATGACTTGTGATGGGGATGGTATTTCAATTGATTTTAAATCTTTAATGAATCCAGAAATGCTTAAACAATATAAAGATATGGAAGTTGAGATGACTGGAACCAATATTGAATTACCAAATAACTTAAGCGTTGGGCAAAACTTAAAAGACGCTCAATTAAACATGGCTATAAATATGGGAGGTATTAAAATGAATATGAGCATTGATATGGTAGACAGAAAAGTAAATGCCAAAGAATCAGTAACTACTGCTGCTGGCACATTTGATTGTTTTGCATTAAGTTATAACACTGAAATGAAAATAGGCATAAAACAATCGTTCGAAATAAAAGAATGGATTTCAGAAGGTGTTGGAGCCGTTAAAAGCGAAACCTATAACAAAGGAGGAAAACTCTTGGGATATTCCGAGTTAACAAGCATTACCAAATAATCAAATTAACGACAACCAAATCTCAAGTCCCTAAATCTTGAGCGTCAAAGTTTCTACTTTGGCGTTCTTTTTTTACAGGTTTCTGTTTTGAAATTAGTACTATTGCAGTATTAAAAAACAGAACATGATTACTAGAAAAAACGCCTCTATTTCAAAATTCATTATCCATAAAGTTGGTAATAAATTCAACGATACCAAGAATGCCTTTTCAGAAAAAATAGTGGATTTTGATGAAGCCAGTTATAATTTAATGCTGCCTTTTTTGTTGCGTCCGTTTAGTAGTGTGGTACAGAGTTACCGCTTTAATCACCATGCAAACATTAGCTTAAACGAAATTAACAGTTATGCTAAGCAAATTTTTAGTGACGATGATGCCTTTGTTGACATTTCAAAACACGTTGTTACACATTTGTATGAACAATCTGCTTCTGCAAACATTAAAACCGGTGATGTTTTAATTGTTATGTTTGAGGGTATTGAATTTAATGAGATAACAACAAACGCTCTAGGAATATTTAAAATTGAGACTAAAGTCGATTTTTTTCAAACGTATTTAGAAAACAATAGTTACGATGTTTTAGTGCAAAAAGGCATCAGTTCTAAAAAAGTAGATAAAGGTTGTCTTATATTAAACCAAACAGATACCGAAGGCAATATTATTTTAAGCGTAGATAATAATAGTTACGATGCGCAATATTGGATAAACCAATTTTTGAACATTAAATATGCTGATGATGCCAATAGCCATACACAACAATATATTGAGCTCTGCAAAGAATTTTCTGCTGAAGTTTTAAAAACGAGTTATGGTGCCCAAGAGCAAAATACGTTTTTAGCCAAAACCATTGATTTTTTTAAAGAGAATGAGGTTGTTAATATTGAACGTTTTAAAGATGACGTTTTTCAAGAAGACAAACATAAAAGTCTATTCGACGATTACAAAAAGACGTTTGAAGGTGAACAAAACATCGTGATGCGAAATCAATTTGATGTTGCAGAGGCCGTTGTTAATAAAGAAAAGAAAAAGATTAAAACCGATATAAAATTAGATACCAATATTCAAATAAAACTTGATATTGATGCCCCAGAAGCTTCTAGCGAATATTTAGAACGCGGTTATGATGAAGATAAAAAAATGCATTACTACAAAGTGTATTTTAATGTGGAAGCCTAAATTCGAATATTCTAAATAGCATCAAAACAATAAAGGATTTCGTCTTGCCCTTCGTGACTGAGGGTTTTGACTTTTATAAAGCCGTTTTTAGTATAAAAACCATGAAGTCCTAAATCTTCAATGGTTAACCAATATTTTTGTTTGGGAAACTTATTTTTAAGATGTGATAACCAAATAGAACCTAAACTGTGTCCTCTTTTTTCTTCCAAAACATAGATAAATCCTAAATAGAGATACCCATTCTTGAACCAGGTACCGGCTTCTTCCTTGGCGTATAACATATCTGGAGGGCATTCTGAAAACACCAATCCACCAGCAATGGTTTCATCATTCTCTAAAAGCACATAACATTTAGTGGTGTTTTTGTATGTTTCCCAAAAAGGCAAAATACTTTCTTGCCAATCCTGAGGTAACATATTGAAAAATTGATTGTATGCTGTTATTTCCTTAAAGTCCATATCGTTATAGCAATCCCCAAGACCATAATTTATCCGAGTCTTCGCTCCATCTGTCACCAATATCTGTTCTATAATAGCTATTGTTAATAATGATGTTGCTTATTCGGTTATACATCATTTTTTGGGCATCTTTCATAGTCGTTCCTGTTCCCGTTACCAAAACAGCAATTCCTATATTACCTGTTATTAACCATTCGTCATTAATTTTCTTTAAGTGCATGGGGTGCACACCTTCTTTTCCGTTCTTTTTAAAAACCACAACAGCATCTTTAGAAAAAAGTCTGAATGCTTTTTTATCATCAAAAGGAAATGGCGGCACCACTATAAAAGCACCTACTTGAAATCCTTTTCTAACATTGATTTTAAACTTTTGTTTAGATGCCAGTTTATAAAACAACTCTCCAATAGGTTCTATAATACCTGCTCTTTGAATAAATATTTGCGGATAACCAAAGCGGGATGTAAACTCTAACGGATAAATACCGTTGCCGTTAACAATACAGTTGATATCTATATGCCCAATAAAATTATGTTTTGCTAAGGTATTTTGAAATTTCAAAAGTGTTGCTTCAAAAATAGGGGAATCTCTTGTCCAGAACATACTGGTTCCCATTTCGCCTGTAGAAACTCCCAATTCTTTTGGAAACAATTTTTTATGTTCAAACGTTATGTTTATGGGGTAAATAAATTCATCGCCATTAAAAAAAGCCGCTATGGAGATTTCTACGCCTTTAACTTTTCGTTGTAACTGGAAGTTTCCAAAATTATCGCCCCATGATTTTTCGTAAGCTTTTAAGACCCTAACAACGTCTAACCCTTCATCATCACTTCCAACAAATAATAATTGTTTTAATTCTTGGGTTTCTCCACAGGGTTTAAGTACATACGAATTGGGATTTTGCTCAATATAATTAATAGCGTCTTTAAACGAAACAAATTCTTTTGAGGGCAATACTTTTATTTTATGTTTCTGTAATTCCGCTTGGCCAAAGTTCCTGTCAAGCTCCAGGTTATCGGTATACTCTGTTCCACCAATAACCAGTTTACCGGCAGCTCTTAATTGAGTAGCTATTTTACCATAGCCCGTATAATCGAAAATAATCACATCGGCCCAATCGATATGCTCTTCCCATTTCGTGACTTTTTTCACAAAACCAAGACCAATTTCTCTTGAGGATTTATCTTCTATAAATAATTTAACCTCATTTCCTTCCAATAAGGTAGTGTATGCAATATCTAGGGATTCACCCCATCTTGAGATGAAAAGGAATTTTTTGCCTGAAGTTTGCTTTGTTTTCACTTGAAAAAAAGACTGATATTATTCATGATTAAGATGCCGATTTGGCGTTATAATTTATATGCGAATTTATGCAAATAACAGTTCTGTTATTCATTTGATATGCTAAATTTTAAAAAAAAATTTAGAAAAAAAAAGCCTATCAATTTTCGTGATAGGCTCTAATTAAAGAAAAAATTTTGAGTTAGTTTTTTTTCTTTTTCTCTTCTAATTTATTAATGGTGTCGTACATTATTGGCGATGCTATAAATAACGATGAATAGGTTCCTACAACAATACCTACTATTAATGCAAACATAAATCCTCTAATGGATTCACCACCAAAGATAAAGATGGTTAATAATACTACCAATGTGGTTAATGATGTATTTAAAGTTCGACTTAGTGTACTACTTAATGATACATCAACAATTTTTTGGAAATTCCAGGTTGTGTGTTCATTTAGGTATTCCCTCACTCTATCAAAAACAATAACCGTGTCATTTAATGAATATCCAATTACTGTAAGGATAGCAGCTATAAATGCTTGGTCTATCTCCATACTAAAGGGCATAAACTTATAGGTCAAAGAGAAAACACCTAATACAATTAATACATCATGAAATACCGCTGCAACAGCTCCTAAAGAGAATTGCCACTTTTTGAAACGTAATAAAATATAAAGAAATACGACGATCAACGACCCAAATATGGCCCAAAAAGAGGCTTGTTTTATATCGTCAGCAATTGTTGGGCTTACTTTAAAAGACTGCATCAGTCCCACTGTTTTAGTTTCTGCATCACTGATAAAATCGTCATAAGTAATTCCAGTTAAATAAGGCTGTAGCACGGTGTATAATTTGTTTCTGATTTCCTCATCTACTTCCGAACTGGTTTCATCTATTTTATACTTAGTTGTTATTTTTAATTGATTGGCAGTTCCAAATGTTTTCGCATCAGCACTTCCAAAGGCATCAGAAAGCACCTTTGATATTTCTGTAGGGCTCACATCTTGTGCAAAGCGTACCTGATATGTTCTTCCTCCCACAAAATCGACACCTTGATCTAAACTATTGGTGATTAAAGATCCTAAACTTACTAGTATAAATATACTAGAAATGATATAAGCTACTTTTCGTTTCTTTAAAAACTCAATATTTATATTTCTGAAAAGGTTTTTGGTAACTGGTGTTGAAAACTCTAGTTTTCCACCTTTATTTACATACCAATCGACTAATAGTCTTGTAATAAATATGGCCGTAAACAATGATGTTACAATACCTATTAATAAGGTAGTAGCAAATCCTTTAATAGGCCCCGTTCCAAAAATAAATAAAATTAATGCGGTTAAACCTGTCGTGATATTAGCATCTAAAATTGAAGACAAGGCGTTACTAAACCCATCTTGAATGGCTTCTTTTTTTCCTTTGCCTTTTGCCAATTCTTCCCTGATACGTTCAAAGATGATGACATTCGCATCAACGGACATCCCTATAGTAAGTACAATACCAGCAATACCCGGCAATGTTAACACGGCTCCCAATCCAGAAAGCACACCAAAAATCAAGACAATATTAAATACCATGGCTATGTCAGCAAAACCACCTGCTTTGCCATAGTAAACAATCATCCATATTAATACTAATACTAAGGCTATCATAAAAGATGTTGTTCCACTATCAATGGACTCTTGACCTAAAGATGGTCCTACAACTTCGCTAGCAATAATTTCTGCGCGAGCGGGTAATTTACCGGCGCGTAATACATTTGCTAAATCTATGGCTTCGTTTAATGTAAAGTTTCCTGAAATTTCAGAGCTTCCTCCAGATATTGGTCCAGTTGTTACGCCTGGTGCAGAATAAACCACATTATCTAAAACAATGGCAATCTGACTTCCTTGAGAAAAAGCTTTCCCTGTCATTTCCTCCCAAATCTTAGCCCCTTTTGAATTCATTTGCATGGATACTGCTGGATTTCCTGTTGGTCCAAATACATTTCTGGCATCAACAACAACGGCGCCACTTAACTCTGGTATATTATCTCTATTTCCTGCAAGCGCATACAAATCTACAATCTCACTATTTTCTTCTGGTTTACCAAAAACAAACTTAACGTAGCGTTGCTCCGCTGGAAGCAATGCCCTTACTTGAGGCATATTTAAGTATTTTAGAACAGTCTCTTTATCTTTAATTTCAAATCTTCCAACTACTGGCCCTCCTTGGTAACCCATTCCTCTCCATAAATCAACTAATGGATTATTAGATGCATTTGCTGTAGAATCTACACTGGTTTCTCCTAAAAGATCATCAATCTTAGAATCTTGAGCATTTTCATCACCTTCACTTTCAACTTCAGAATTTTCTGTATCAACATCAACAATTTCTTTTAAAACCTCATTGGCTTCTTGAATAAACGGTAAAAATTGTTCTCCTCTATAAGCATCCCAAAATTCCAATTGTGCGGTACTTTGCAATAAGGTTGAAGCACGCTCAATATCTTTTACACCTGGCAATTCAACCAAAATACGCCCAGAATTACCTAAACGCTGGATGTTTGGAGACGTTACACCAAACTCATCAATACGCTTACGTAATACTTCAAAAGCAGAAGTGATTGATTCATCAATTTTCGTTGTAATAACGCTTTTAACTTCATCATCAGACATATTTCCAACAATCTCGCCATCTAATTCTTTGGTGTAAAATATATCTGGAGACGCCAGTTTAGTATCCCCTTTAATCTTATCAAAAGCGATAAAGAAATCTTCTAAATATGTATTTTGACTATTCTTTTGAAGTTCACTAGCATCATCTAATGCTTTGTTGAATACTGGGCTTTTAGTATTATTTGCCAATCCTTTTAAAATATCTTTTACTGATATTTGTAAAATAACATTGATACCTCCTTTTAAATCCAACCCAAGATTCATTGCCTTTTGCTTCACCTCATCATAGGTGTATTTTGCAACACCCATATTAAATACGGTATCTTTAGAAATAGATTCTAAATAACTTGCTTCATCGTTACTTCGCTTTTCCCTATAGTCTGCTTCGGTATTTGGAATTTTACTTATTGCAATCGCTTCCGCATTGTTCTCTATTTGATTTGCTTTAAACGTGAATGATAATTGGTAAATACTTACCAAACCAAACAAAATCGCAAACAATTTTACTAGTCCTTTATTTTGCATTATTTAATTATTTTTTGGTCAAATTTTTTAATCGAGCAAATATAGAATTTACCGATGATTTGACAATTATTTTTTATGATTATAAATGATTATTAATAGCTTTCAAATGACCTATGAAAGCTAATATAATTAGCTGTTTTTTTATTTATAAACTAGCTATGGTTTTGAAACCTAATAACTAACGGCCCAGCTCTACCATCGGGAATTTTATTTGAAGTAATATTTATAGCAATGGCACTATTTTTTCGGAATTTATAGGTTTGATTTAAAACGCTCTCCAAATCATTATAGCCTATTTCTGTATTAAATACTAATAGGTTAGGAATAAAAAATCGAATGTTCTCCGATTTAAGTTCTATAGCATATTTTCCGCCCTCAAAACCCGCATCCTGCTTTTTAAGCTCAAAAACATCAATATCATAAGCGCTTGGATTGTTTTTGGAAGGCGATTTAGATGATTTGTTATCTTGGCTAGAGGAAATGTAACCAAGTTCTATATCTTTTTCTCTGGAAAGTAATTTTTTTATACTGGCAACATCTGTATCACTGTAATAGGTAATCTTTAAACTTCCGCCTTTTTGAGATTCTTTTACATGAATATTATTCGCGCCAATTGTTAGCAATTGCTTTTTTACGATAGCAATAGCATTTTGAGCCTCGTCTGATGTTACCCCATCATTAGTAAACCGCAAAACGATTTCCTGATTTGGCAAACAAACTTGCTGCTGACTGGCAATACCAATCAAGCCAATTACCACCAATAAAATGCACCATTTCAATTTCATGCGCCAAATATAAAAAAATAAAGACTGCTTGCTAGCAGTCTTTAAACAAAAATAAATTAAAAGCTATTGAATATTATAATTCCAATAATTCATTTACGTTTTGAACACCATCGGCACTCTCTTTCATATTAGCAATTTCAGCATCATTAAGTTTGATGTTTATAATGTCTTCAATACCATTTTTACCTAAAACAACTGGTACACCAAGGCAAATATCATTAAAACCATACTCACCTTCTAACATTGCTGAACAAGGAAATACTTTTTTGGTATCGCAAGCAATAGCTTGAACCATTGCAGAAACCGCAGCCCCAGGCGCGTACCATGCAGAAGTACCTAATAATTTGGTAAGTGTTGCTCCTCCAACTTTAGTGTCCTCCAATACTTGATTTAATCTTTCTTCAGATAAAAATTCTGAAACAGGCACGCCATTTCTTGTAGCCAAACGTGTTAAAGGAATCATTCCCGTATCACTGTGCCCACCAATTACCATTCCATCAACATCACTAATGGGGCCTCCAATAGCTTCTGCTAATCTGTACTTAAAACGAGCAGAATCTAAAGCACCACCCATACCTATAATTTTATGTTTGGGCAAATTGGTTGATTTATGAACTAAATACGCCATAGTATCCATAGGATTACTTACAAC
Organism: Confluentibacter flavum; assembly: GCF_002843175.1. Classification (GTDB taxonomy): domain Bacteria; phylum Bacteroidota; class Bacteroidia; order Flavobacteriales; family Flavobacteriaceae; genus Confluentibacter; species Confluentibacter flavum. The sequence goes on along the minus strand of NZ_PJEO01000028.1, from coordinate 100,128 downwards.
GATTATGATTGTATTTGGAGAATATTGTATTAAACTAGATGAAACTGTTTTTACAATCCCCGCATTAATACCAATTAATTCTTCGCGAGTCATTCCAGGTTTTCGAGGTATACCTGAAGTAATAACACAAACATCACTATCTGCTGTTTTGCTGTAATCATTTGTAATCCCTGTGATTTTTGTGCCAAACCCATTTAAGGATGCGGTTTGCATTAAATCCATGGCTTTACCTTCTGCATATCCTTCTTTAATGTCTAACAAAACGACTTCGGAAGCAAAATCCTTAATAGCAATATATTCCGCACAACTTGCACCTACTGCTCCTGCACCAACTACTGTAATTTTCATAAGTTTATTATTTTAAAAAGTTCTATTGTATATAAATTTTAACCAAAAATGGGATTTATTTTTAACCTAAAATATGATTTTTGTTTGGTTATATTAACGTACAAAATCATGTAGCACAAAAGTATAAATTAAAATGGTCTTAAAAAAAAAGTGCGGGATTAAATCCCGCACTTTTCTAACATCCAACTAATAACTAAAAATAAACTAATTCAAACAACTAATATATGACTCTTTAAATATTTTATCTAAATCCGAAATTTACACCTACTGAAAAAGCATTAAATTCGGCTATATGGTATTCGGCATTTAATCTAAAAAAACCTAATTTTAGTTTTGTACCAAGCGTGCCTCTTACTCCAGACACCTCGCTTGAAACTGAAAACGGGTCTACTATATCTTCAGAAGTTACAATGCCATTTGACACTCTGTAAGTTCCTAACAAATCTGATTCTGATTTTCCTTTGATAAAACCAACACCACCATAAAAATTAATTACTGGCAATTTGGTTGATGCTATCATTTGAAACAACCAGGTGTTTGTATCAGTTTCCAAACGTTGATTTTCACCATCTACACCAGAGGATTCATCTAAATTATATGAACCGTCTAAATGTGTATAAGCAACCAATCCAGATATGGCGACAGGTAATATTTTATCTGCCGGTAACCATTTTGTAACTTCAAACTGCAAACCTGCCCCATACATACTTAAAGACACGTCGTCGGTTTTTATTTTGGGTACAAATCGCGCCTTTAATTCAATGCCTTTACTAAGACCTAAAGCACCTTGAATGAATGCCGTAGGAATTAAATTTATATTTTCTGAACCAATACCACTTGGTAAGGTAATTTGTTCTGTTTGTTGACCAAAAATGGGATCATCATACGATATTAAAACATCTATATCGGGATTGTTCTCGCCTAATAACGTTGAAACCGTTTGCGAATTTGGCCCTTGAACAAATTGCACATTATTGTACAAATCTGTGTTCATCAAGAATGATTTGTGTTCGTTTTTTACGGAGGCTGCGTTTGCAATAATAGAAATTTCAAAACCTCCCAAAGGCTTAGCATCCGCCGAATTAAACCAATTGGAATTCATACTATACATTAACCCATTAGTTCCCGGTGCTAAATAATCATTGGCGAAACGCTGAGCATCATCTACACCAGCAGCCAGCAAGGCATCTAAATCATTTTGAGCCTTTGAAGAAATAGTGGCTATAAACAATAATAATAGTAAGACTATTTTTTTCATTCTTTAATAAATTTGGTTATACAAATATATACAAAAAACGACTCAAAACAACTTTTTATCTAAAAAAAATGCATTTTATCGATATTTTTATGATTTTTAACAATTAGTATAGGAAAATTATCAGAGACCATAATTGGTAAATGATTATTAACTTATAACAATATTTAATAAAAGTATGTAGTTTAGCAAACAGATAATCTTAACTATGAAATTCAAAGTTTTAGTAACTTTTCTATTTATATTATTCATTCTACAATCCTGTAGTAAAGATGACATTGATAATGTTGCAAATGGCATAAATAAAATTGGCAACAAACAAGTTACAGGAAGTTCTGCCAATGATATACTTTCTGATACGAAATTTAAAAGTATTATAATTGAACTAGTTTATGTAGAAGGTTTTGAACCCACAGCAAATACTATTGACAATTTTAAAAACTTTATAAACGCAACATCTTACAAACCTAACGGTATAACTGTTGATAAAAGAGCTATTTCATCCCTAGGAAACACAGAATACACCATTGAAGAAATTGCGGATATTGAAGAAACTAACAGAACAAAATACAATAATGGTGAACAAATTGCTTTGTGGGTATTTTTTACCGATGGAAAGTCTGATAAAGATGATAGCGAAACTGTTGTTTTAGGAACTGCTTATAGAAATACATCTTTTGTTATTTTTGAAGAAACATTACAAAATTCAAGCAATAATAGCTTTCAACCAAACAGAACTTTATTAGAAACTACTGTTGTAAATCATGAATTTGGTCATTTATTGGGACTTACCAATTTTGGAACAGATTTACAATCGTCACACGAAGACCCCGAACACTCAAGACACTGTAATGTATCTAGTTGTTTAATGTATTGGGAAGCTGTATCTCCCTCTGGATTATATAATATTATGAATGGAAATTCACCTCCACAACTAGACGCTCAATGCATTGCAGATTTACAGGCTAACGGCGGTAAATAAGTTTGTCTTTTAAAAATTATAGTCCTCTTTCCAATATTCAATTGTATTATTATACATAGCATCAAGAGACATTTGAACCGCAATAGCAGTATGGGCTCCCGTATATAAATTTGAAATGGGTTGATCATTGTTTATAATAGCATCTCTAAAATCTATTAAAGCTTGCTTGCTAGGGTCTAAATGAGATACATTAATAAGCTTTCCGTTGGCATTTGAATAGTTTTGCGATGTTGCTCCAGAGACTCCATCAATATCGTTAAATTCCTTTTTACCTTTTTCTTCATAATAAACCCAAGCCTCTTCTGTCCCTATTATAATAGTGCCCATACTTCCCTGAACTTTAATTTGATAATCGTTTAGAGAATTGCTTGTCAAGCATTTAAAGGTCGCTTTAACACCACTAGGATATTCATATAATAAATATATATTATCATACGTCTCTCTACCATCTTTCCAAAAATCAATACCTCCTGTGCCCATGATTTTTTTAGGATTCTCTCCAAGAACCCAACTCACAAAATCAATTTGATGTGAACATAATTCTGCCACTAATCCTCCTGAATATTCTTTGTACATTCTCCAATTTATAACCCGTTCTAAAGCAGGATCGGATACAGGTCTACGCCAATTTCCATTTCTATTCCATTGGCACTCAAAGCTGGCTATGTCTCCTATTTCACCACTTTTAATAAGGTCTACAATATGCTTATATAGTTTAGAACTATGGTATTGATGACCTGTTTGAAAAATTAGGTTGGAATTTGAAACCTTACTAACAAGTGCATCTATTCCTTTTAGGCCTTTAGCCATTGTTTTTTCACAATAAACATGTTTACCAGCATCAACGGCATCAATTGCTATTTGAGCATGTGTATTAAAAGGGGTTGCTATAAGTACAGCATCTATTTCTTTATCATCTAAAAGATCTTTATAATTGATATAAGATTTAGCCCTATTATTTGTTTTTGATAGACCATTTTTTAATCTAAAATCCAATATATCACAAACAGCAAAAACATCTATTCCATCAATGTCATTGAGTATTGATATAAGACCTGATCCTCTGTCTCCAGTACCTATAACTCCTATTTTAATCGTTTTATTAAGAGTAGTGTTAGAAATAACACCAAAAACTGAAGTTGCAGAAATAACACTTACGGATAATAATGCACTTTTAGTTAAAAATTCTTTCCTTTTCATTTTTAATAAATATATCTCAATCTAGGGTTCCAATTTAAAATTGTCCCATTTATAATTTTGGTTCCCAACCATTCTCGTATTCTCTTTTCCAATATGTCATAGCTTCATCATCATTTTTTATTTTGCCCGAGACAGCATCAATATAAATAGTTCTTTTTACGTCTTGGGAAATATTCCCTAAATGGCACATTTGCGTGCTTATGCTAGCATCATCAATTGGTGCATTTTGTTTTTTGTTCAATCGGATAGCATCAAAAAAGTTTGCTATATGGTATAAATCCAAAGCACCGGCGCCAACAGTATTTATAGTATCACTTTTAGCTTTTTCTTCGACGGTTTTGATGAGTTTTCCATCCAATCCGAAAAGCTTATATTCATTACGACTTAGTGTAATAACACCTTTACTTCCATAGATTGTAGTACCTCGATCTGGTTGATTTGGTTGAATCAAACCACGACTATTCCCCGTCCATGTAATAAACTTTCCATCACTATAATTGAACGTTGCTTGTTGATTATCTGTAAATTCCCAATCATCATCATAGGTAAACTTACCTCCAAAGGAAGTCACACTATCGGGCATTCCTAATCCCATAGCCCATCTACAAACATCGATTTCATGGGTACCATTATTATGTATTTCTCCTGTACCCCATTTTCTAAACCAATGCCAATTATAGGTATGTATATTATCTTTATATTTTTGCCTTGGAGCCGGACCTTGCCAAAGTTCCCAATCTAATGTAGAAGGCACTTCAATCTCTTTACCTATTCCTATGGAGCCTCTATTGTTCGAATAATACGCTTCGCCTTTATAAACATCTCCTATAATGCCGTCTTTTATTTCTTGTACTGCCAAAATACTGGATTCTGCCGAGCGTTGCTGATTCCCCATTTGCACCACTTTTCCATATTTCTTTTGCGCTGCCACAAGTAATTCATTTTCGTGTGGGTTGTGGCTACAAGGTTTTTCTACATACACATGTTTTCCTGCTTGCAGTGCCATAATAGCCATGGGTGCATGCCAATGTTCTGGTGTGGCAATAAATACGGCATCAACATCTTTATCATCCAATATCTTTCTAAAATCCTTTTCTACTTTAGGAATGTAGCCAATGGTTCTTTCTAAATATTTATTGTTTTTATCGATGATTAAATCATCAACATCACAAGTATAAATAATTTTAGCATTGGGGTAATTATTTATCCCTGTAGTCAAGGCTTTAGCTCTACCATTAACCCCAATGACAGCGACATTTAAACGGTCGTTTGAACCAAGAATACTGGCATAACCCATTTCCGGCAAAATGCCTATTCCTAATGTTGCTATGCCTCCTAGTGCTGATTTTTTTATGAATTCCCTTCTATTTGATGCCATAATATATTTAATTAAATTCTCTTATTTTTATACTTCTGTAATGAACGGTATTTCCATGGTCTTGCAATAAAATGGAACCACTTGCCCATTGTCCAAAACCCGGCCATGTCTTGTATTTACTATTTGCCACAAGTGCTCGGAACATTTGGGAAAACCGATCATACTCAACGACTTTCTCATTATTTAACCAATGTTCAACTTGACCGCCTCTAACAATTATTTTCGCTTTATTCCACGTTCCTACACCTTTAAATTGTTTCGGGCGATTAGGCGATGAAAGTCCTTCAGCAGGCATTAAATCGTACAGAGAACCTATAGTTCTATTTCCATTAACACCAGCTTTAGCGTCTGGATGCTTTTCATCATCTAATATTTGAAATTCACATCCAATGGCAGAGCCTGGGCCTTTGTTTAAATCGGCATCGACAAAATATTTTATACCACTATTAGCACCTTCGGTAATTTTAAATTCCAATTCCAATTCAAAACTGCTAAAAAGATCTTCTGTAACAATATCTCCTGGACCGGTAGCTTCACCACCATCAGTTGCTAAAATTGTTAACTCACCATCGTTTATTTGCCAACCTGATTTCGGAAAACTGTTAGCTCTAGCACTTCTCCAGCCTGTAGTTGTTTTACCATCCCATAACAAACGCCAACCTTTTCTTTTTTCGTTAGGCGTTATTTGATTGACCAAATAACTCACCTCAACAACTTCGGGGTCTAATGCCATGCGTTCGGTTTCTAAATTAGTAGTTTTAATTCTTATGTTCTTCCACTTAATTTCTTTATCCGCAAGGCTTTTATCACCACCAACGCTATGCACTTGCAAACCTATAAATCCGGAAGATGTAATATCATCAACCAAATTTGCGCATTCCACACCGTTAATCCATGTTCTAATGGAATTGCCAATGGCTTCAATTCTACAGCTATTCCAAACCCCATTTTGAAAAGCCTTAGCCCCTTTTTTATTTATTGACAACGGATATAACCAACCTCTTCTTTGTTCATCATAAATACCTCCACTAAATCCTCTGGCACTGGGATCTATTTCAAACTGGTACCCATGAACCGTCCCTTCCCTATAATCTTTCATACTATTAGACCTGAACTGTACTCCCGAATTAATTTCTGGACTCACCATAACTTCAAACTCAAGAATAAAATCGGAATAATGTTTATCAGTACATAAAAAACTATTGGGTGTATTTAATTTTGTTTTTCCAATAATTTCCCCGTTTTCAACTTTGTATTCTGCATTACCGTTAATTTGCTTCCAACCATCCAGATTTTTACCATTAAAAAGGGAAACCCATCCTTCGTTTTCAGATTGAGAATTTACATCAAGACTAATAAATGTGACAAGAATCGTGATGATAAAAAGGTGCCTTAATTTAAACTGTATCATAATTATTTTAATATTATTTCTAAATTTTTAGGAATGTGTAAATTATAAATTTAATCGCAAAACATTGTGGAAATAATAAAATAATATCCCTTTTTTGCATTATTGTCAGCAAACAATATCGAACAAGAAAAAACCGTTAACAAATTTTCATATTGCTAACGGTTTTCTTTAATAAATTCAAAGAAAGTCTTAAAAACTTTTACGCATCAATATTCGCGTAAATAGCGTTCTTTTCTATAAAATCCCTACGAGGCGGCACTTCATCGCCCATAAGCATAGAGAAAATCCTATCGGCTTCGATACCATTATCTATCTGTACCAAACGCATGGTTCTAAATTCAGGATTCATGGTAGTATCCCATAATTGTTCAGCATTCATCTCACCAAGACCTTTGTAACGCTGTATATTAACACTTCCTCCAAATTCCTCAGCAATGGCATCACGTTCCTTATCACTCCAAGCATATGATTTTTTATTCCCTTTCTTAACCAAGTATAAAGGTGGTGTGGCAATATAAATATGCCCACCTTCAATTAATTCTTTCATGTATCTAAAAAAGAATGTCAAAATTAAGGTGGCAATGTGACTACCATCTATATCGGCATCACACATAATCACCACTTTGTGGTATCTTAATTTAGACAGGTTAAGTGCTTTACTATCTTCTTCTGTTCCAATAGTCACACCTAAAGCCGTGAAAATATTTTTAATCTCTTCGTTTTCAAATACTTTGTGAACCATGGCCTTTTCAACATTTAGAATCTTACCTCTTAATGGAAGAATGGCTTGAAACGCTCTATCTCGACCTTGTTTTGCTGTACCCCCTGCAGAATCTCCCTCAACAAGAAACACTTCGCATTTTGAAGGGTCTTGCTCTGAACAATCACTTAGTTTTCCAGGTAAACCACCAATGCTCATAACGGTTTTACGCTGAACCATCTCACGGGCTTTTTGGGCTGCATGACGTGCTTGCGCTGCCAACATAACTTTTTGAACAATGATTCTGGCATCGTCTGGATGTTCTTCCAAATAATCGGTCAACATTTCAGATACAGCTTGACTTACAGATGCAGAAACTTCCCTATTTCCTAACTTCGTTTTTGTTTGGCCTTCAAATTGTGGCTCTTGAACTTTTACCGAAATGATGGCTGTTAAACCTTCACGGAAATCATCTCCAGCAATTTCAAATTTTAGGTTTTTCAATAAGCCAGATTCATCGGCATATTTTTTTAATGTCATGGTTAAACCACGACGGAAACCTGCTAAATGTGTACCACCTTCGTGTGTATTGATGTTATTAACATACGAGTGTAGATTTTCAGCATAAGATGTATTATAAATCATAGCCACCTCAACAGGAACGCCATTTTTCTCACCTTCAAAAGCGATGACGTCTTTCATTAAAGGTTCTCTGTTTCCATCTAAAAACTTTATAAATTCTTTCAAACCTTCATCTGAATGGAAAGTTTCTCCTTCAAAAGTACCATCATCTTTTTTGCTTCTTTTATCAACAAGATGAATGGTTATACCTTTATTCAAAAAGGACAACTCACGCATTCTACTTGCCAAAGTATCATAGCTATACTCTAAGGTTTGAGTGAAAATAGTTTGGTCTGGTCTAAAAGTAATTGTTGTGCCTCGCTTATCCGTTTCACCAATTTGCTTCACTGGATACATGGCTTTTCCGCGCTCGTATTCTTGCTCATAAACTTTTCCATCCCTGTAAACGGTTGCTCTTAAGTGCTCTGATAAGGCATTCACACAACTGACGCCTACTCCATGCAAACCACCAGACACTTTATAAGAATCTTTATCAAACTTACCACCAGCACCAATTTTGGTCATTACAACTTCTAATGCCGATACGCCTTCCTTTTTATGCAAATCCACTGGGATACCACGACCATCATCTTCAGTGGTCACAGAATTATCTTCGTTTATGGTGACTGTAATATTGTTACAATGTCCGGCAAGTGCTTCATCGATTGAGTTATCTACAACCTCATACACCAAGTGGTGAAGTCCTCTCGTCCCAATATCCCCAATATACATAGATGGACGCATACGTACATGCTCCATGCCTTCTAAAGCCTGAATACTATCTGCCGAATAATTGTGCTTGTTAAATTCTTCTTTTGCTTCGCTCATATTAATATTTTAAATAAAATTTTAGTCTGGTTTATGTCATAAAAAAAAGATGCTTGACGCATCCTTCTGAATACATACAAATATACGAAATTTAAAAGTGATTTAAAAGTATTTCATCGATTTACCTTTATAATTATCAACATTTGTTAATTACTTGAAAATGTCTTAAATCGTCTAAAAAGTGGCTTAAAATGAATTTTGACTGTTTTTTTGTCTGTTTATGAAGCGAGCTTTAGACAAAATGTCTTAAATCGCATATTTCTAATTTTACAAACCTAAAATTAGAATAAAAATGATATAAATAATACCCAATTAAAGCATTTTTGCACCTGAACCATTTCCTTGGGAAAAGACGATTTTTCCATTTTCAAAACATATCCCCTCTGCGATATCTTTTTTTAATAACATGGCGCCGTCGGCATCAATGTAATCGAGCAAACCGGCTAGTTGCGTTAGATTTGAAATTCCTATGGAAGATTCAGTCATACAACCAGCCATGACCAACAAATCATAGTCTCGAGCTTTTTTTATCATTTCCAGAGCAGGCGTAATACCACCACATTTCATCAATTTTATATTAATGCCGTGAAAAACTTCTGCACATGCTGCAACATCGTCCATTCTTTGGCAACTTTCATCTGCAATAATGGGAAGTTCGCTCCTTTCTTTTAAAAGTTTCATCCCTTGCCAATCATCTGCTTTCAATGGTTGCTCGATAAACTCCACATTCAAATGCTTTAGTGCTTCAATGTTTCTTAACGTTTCTTCAGCCGTCCAACTGGCATTGGCATCTATTCTGAATACGGAATTCGTTATTTTTCGTAACGACTTTATTATCTCTACATCGTGCTCAGTTCCTAATTTTATTTTATAAATCGGCCATGGTTTTTCAAGGATTTTGACTTTCATATTTTCAATAGAATCAATGCCAATGGTATAATTTGTCAATGGTAATTTTTCTGTTTGATTATCAAAAAAACTCCTAAATGTTCTATTGTGAATTTTAGCATATAAATCCCAGTAGGCGCAATCTATAGCACAAAGTGTAAAATAATCATCCACAAGAAAAGGCTCTAAATCTTGCCAAAAATCATTGGGATGTTTGACATTAAAATTCTTAATAAATGATGCCACTTTTTTAATGGAGTCCTCAATTTTATCAACGGTGCTGTTATAATACGGATTCACTGTTGCTTCACCATAACCTATAAAATCACCATGACTCATGCTAATAATCACGGTGCTTTGCGTTTTTACTGTATACCTTGAAATGGTAAAAGGATGTCTTAAAGGAAGCTTATAATGTTTAGAGGTTACTGTTAATGCCATGCTGTAAATATAATAAAGTTAGGGGCTGATAAACATTCTGAATAAACATTTACCCTCATTATGCATATTATATTCTTTTTAAATATTATAACAGCTGCACTCAAAGAATATATAGCATCATGCATCCAAATTATATAAAAAGGTTGGAGGGCCACACCCCGCTAAACTATGAATCATAAATCATACGTAAACCTTTACGGGTAATATTTAATTCTTCTGGGTCAACATAAGGCATCCACCCTGTTTAACTTTATATCATGTTTACTTTATTTTTAACAAAAACAGAATAATTATGAATAAAATATTTACTATATGTGTTTTGACCATGATGTTTACCGGTGTCAACTTGAATGCTCAAAGAAAAGATATAACAGTCACATTGCAACCTACCGCTACTTATACTTGGTTTGATAACAATACTGCCATAGAAGACGGTGTCATGTTTGGAGGCAGACTAGGTTTTGGATTTGGAGAGGCTATTGAACTAAAAGTTGTTTATGAAAAATCAAATGACTTAAGGAATACAGTGAGCGATATTGGTGCCTTTTCAGAAGATTTCATAAACAATTTTAATAATAGAAATGTTGATATTGAACGTATAGGAGGTGAATTTAAGGCTAATATCCCAACGCGAGGCATGTTTGTACCATACTTAACATTAGGAGGAGGGGTACAAACGCTTACTTTTGATATAGCAGCAGTCGACGCTCCAAGAAATGAACAAGAATCAAAACAAATTTATGCGAACATAGGTATAGGCACCCAACTAAGACTTGGCAAAAGGCTTTTCCTGAATTTAGAAGCAAAAAATACTGTTTTTAATATGAACCCTGCCTCTGTTTTATACCAAGAAGGGCAAGATCAAAGCGAAATTGAAAATTGGCTTGGAGATAATACTACAAATAGAATGTACAACTGGTCTGTATTGGCGGGTTTACAACTTTATTTGGGAGGCCGTGAGCCAGGAGAGATGAGTGACTTGGATAAAGCTTATTACAATAAATTCTCCGGTGGCTCCAGTGGATTTAAGTTAATCATAGAACCTGTTGGCGCATATATCAATTTTGATGATGATACCAATTTGGCAGATGCTTATTTTATTGGTGGCAAAGTTGGTTTTGATTTAAATCAATATGTGGGTTTGCGGGGTTACTATTATCAAGCAACCAAAAATGAAAAAATTTCTACCGATTGGGAAGATATGGCCATGTATGGTGGCGATTTTATAGCTAAATTAAATGTATCTCGTGGATTGGTTCCATACATTAACTTAGGTGGAGGTTACTTAAATGTGTATGACACTTATGTTGGCAAAGATGGCGTAGCTAGCGCATCGTCAGGATATTTTGCAAAAGGCGGTATCGGATTAAATGTACCTGTCAGTAGAAATTTTGAAATTTTCGGCGATGCCAATATGATGTTTACTTCTGAACGAGCAGATAATGATCTTGAAAACACTATTTCACCCGACGAGCTCAGAAAACATACCATGTTTACAGTGGGAGTTCGCTTTCAATTAGGAAAAAAAGCTGATGATACCGATGAAATTTTAGAAAGAAGAATAGACAATCGAGTAGATGAGAGAACGGAAATTTATCAAGATAGGATCGATAGTTTAGAATCTCAATTGGTTGATGCATATAAAAATAATGACACAGAAAAAGCAGTTGCAATTATTGAAAAGAAAAAAGATATAGAACGTGAAAAAGATGGCATGAGTGAAGATACTAAATCTAATTCCACCACTACAGAAAAAGGATCTAGAGTTGAAATGACACCTAAAGAACTTGAAGATCTTATTCAAAAAGTTATTCAAGGGGTTGATGAAGAATCGCTTAAACCACAAACAACTGAAGATAGAATAGATCGCTTAGAACGATTGTTGTTAGAAATAAATACAGGAACTTATAAACAGAATATGGCCCCTGCACGTCAAGAAGATGCTTCTCAACAAATTTTAAATAAATTAAATGAGTTGGAAACAAAAATTGATGAGAATACTGATAGGATTAATAACTTAGGTAATAATGAAAACAATCAGGATAAAACTTTAATTATTGCTCCTGGTCAACAAACTAATGTACCAAATGTCCCGATGACTAGGCCAACAGAAACACAAATAATTACTGATAATGATGGCAACACAACTGTTAAAACGCAAGATGGAAATAATGGCGTCGCTACAGGCTGGGTTATAAACGAAGGCATGTCTATATTTACTGGATTCGTGGTAGCTGATGAGGCGTCCATGATTATTGGGATAAGAGGCAACTATGCATTTACAAATTCGCCTTTCAAATTTATGCCAGACTTATACTTAGCTCCGGGAAAAAGTACTGGATTTGGAATCAATGCAAACGTGGTGATTCCATTTGATGTAAATGCGGGCATTATTTTACAACCATATGCTGGACTAGGTCTTGGTTATAATAATGCTGTGGGAGAAAGTACTTTTAGTCCCAACTTAGTTTTGGGCACTACTTTTAACCTACTAGGTGGTAAACTATTCGCAGATTATACAGCTCACAACTTTGTAGATATTCACAGAATATCCGTAGGTTATAAATTTCAATTTTAATATGATGTTACATTTAAACACAATAAATAAATTTTTAATAGTATTTTCTTTATGTACTGTATTGCCAGCGAGTCTTTTTGCACAAAGTGAAAATACTACTACTAAAGAAAGTACTATTGTAATGACAGAAGCGGAACTAAAATCTTTTTTGAGTACCATCGCTGATGCTAGACGAGCACAACTTGAAAAAAAGGAAAAAGAAAGGATGAAACAAGATTTAGCCGAATTAAGATTAAAATATAATGAACAATCAGTAATTGATACGAGGTATAATGGTATTTCAAATCAGCAAATAGTAAGAGAATTAAATTATTTGAACCAAAGAATCGATGATTTAAGTTCCAATAATAATACGTCACCATCTATGGGTAGTGGTAGTAGAGATAATTCCACCATTATAATGCCTAGCAACTCGAGCCCTAGTCCTGTTTATCCTCAGACTGAGAGAAACACAAGAACATTTGTTTCTAGCAACAATAACAAAATACAAGAGTTACAAAACCAAATTGATTCGCTAAAGAATGTAGAATCCAACAAAACCATTAAAAATAATAGTTCTTTGGCAGATAGCTTGGATAATGTGACTATAAGGTTAAAAAGTTTAAGACAACATTTAGACAGTTTGGAAACAAAAATGATGAATAGGGATAAGATGGCTAAAGAGGTTGAGTCTCCTGAAAATAGGACTTATTTTAAACAACAAGTATATTTTGACAACAATTCAGCAACATTAAATGCCAACTATTTTATGCAGATTCAAGAGTTAACGCAAATTTTAGTTAAATATCCTGAAGCAAAAGTATTGTTAGAAGGATGGGCAAGCCCCGTTGGGAATAGCAATTATAATAAACAACTTTCTATGCGCAGAGCGGAAGAGGTAGAAAAGGAATTCATTAGTAAAGGAATAGATCCAACTAAAATACTTACCTCTTTTAGAGGCGAGGACAATTCCTCCTCAGAACAACATGCCCGTCGTGTAGATATGTCTATAATTGTGAAATAATATATCAAATTTTAATTTGCCCCCGTTTTATTGGGGGCAAACTTATTTATATACATCTCATAATATAAGCCTATACCTTAGGGAATGTTCAAAAGTAAGCGTAACTATTGATTAACGTACCTATGAGCAAACAAACAAGATATAAACTTGTTGAAATCTAAAAATTTTATTTGCTTTTTTTACAAATTCTACAATACAAAACAAGATGTAGAAAAAAATGGTGCTTCATTTATTATTTCTGCATATATTTGGCGAGCAAATCAATCATTAATGACAAATAACAACAATAATAATTTCAATAATCCTAATTATTAGGATCGGAAGGTTGTTGTTTAAAAATATATAAAGCCTTCCATATTCGGAAGGCTTTTTTTTAATCTAAAAAAGTTAAGACATGAGTAAAATTATGACAGTCGACGTATTGTCGAGTATTAAAGGAGCGCAACCCAGTGAGGCTGTGAACAAATTATTTGATGTGATTAAAAATGCACAGCCAACAAATAATAACTCTTTTAATAATAATCGTAATAATTACGTGTCTTTAAACGATTTAAGAGATGATGTGGTGATTGAAAGTTCAGCTATTGAAAAGCAAATCATTATCGAAAACTTTCCTAAAGAAAAAGGTGGGTATTTGGTAGTTTCTAAAGTTATAGAAGAATGATGATGGACTCTCAAATAAAACACATACACCAGCAATTGGTGGATAAAAAAATATCTTGTACGGCATTAATTCAACAAAAATTAAACGCTTTAAAAGAGAACACAAACAACACGGTTAATTCATTATTAGATGATTTAGCTTTACACCTAGCCGCAAAAGTAGATGCTAAAATAACAAACGGAGACACTATTGGTTTACTTGAAGGTATTCCTTTTGGGATTAAAGATGTGTATATGCTGCAAGGCACTTATGCCACAGCAAGCTCCAATTTATTAAAAAATTATAAGTCACCTTACACAGCAACTGCCATTCAAAAATTATTGAATGCTGGAGCTATTCCTATCGTAAAAGAGAATTGCGATAGTTTCGGACATGGATCTTCTAGTGAAAACACCATATTCGGCGCTGTAAAAAATGCCAGCAATCCCGATTTAGTTGGAGGTGGTTCTAGCGGTGGCTCTGCAGTCAATGTCGCCAAAGATTACACCATATTTTCCATTGGTGGCGATACTGGAGGTTCGGTGCGCCAACCTGCGGGTTACAACCATGTGTATGGCTTAAAACCGACTTACGGACGCATTTCTCGTTACGGATTAATGGCTTATGCGTCGTCAACGGATTGTGTTGGCCCTATTGCCAAATCGGTTGAGGATATTCGCATTGTTTTAAACGTAATGAGCGGAAAAGATGTTAAAGATCAAACTTCAATCACTTCATCAGAAATTAGTGAAGAAGCAATAAAAACCCTTTCAGAGTTTAAAACTCTGAAAGGGTTGGGTAAAATCGGTTATTTTAAAAATTTCATTGAAAATGATGCGATTGATTCAAAAATAAAAGCTGATTTTTTAACCGCTATCGAAAAAATAAAAGCCAAAGGCATTCAAGTGAAAGCACTTGATTTCTTTAAATCTGATATTCTGGTTTCTACCTATTACACCTTGGCGATGGCTGAAACGGCTTCTAACTTATCCCGTTTGGATGGTAGCAATTATGGCAATCGTATTGAGGATAAAAACCTCAAAGAATCGTATGCGATCACTCGTTCTGAAAACTTTTCGGAAGAAACAAAACGACGCATTGTTGGTGGTAATCAAGTGTTGTCACAAGGATTTTCGGATGAAATTTATCTAAAAGGATTGGCGTTACGTGATGCTATTTCTGAGAATTTTGAAAATGATTTTAAGGAAGTCGATATCATCTTATCGCCTGTAACACCAAACACGCCACCCAAAATTGGTGATAGTTTAAAAGATCCGCATGCCATGTATTTAAGTGATGCTTATACCGTTGGATTTAGTTTAGGGCAATTACCAACGTTGACCATTCCACAAGGCACAGACACTGGCTTGCAAATCACAGCCGCAAAAAATAATGACGAACTCGTTTTGAAGTTTGCTAACTTCTTAAAAGACACGATATAATGGAATTGGAACAATTAGACGCCGCCTTAAAAGCGCACGATTTAGAGTTAGTCATCGGACTAGAAACACATGTTCGATTAAACACAAAAACCAAGTTGTTCTGTTCTTGTCCGAATCAAGAAATAGACACTCCAAACCAAAACATCTGCTCCGTTTGTACTGGGCAAATGGGTGTGTTGCCAGCCATCAATAAAGAAGCGATTACCAAAGCTATTTATTTTGGAAAAGCAGTAAAATCATCTTTTGAAAATGAAGTGATTTCTTGGGATAGAAAGCATTACGAATACCCAGATAACCCAAAGAATATCCAAATTACACAGTTTCACAATCCTATTATTCCAGACGGACAAGTATCGTGTTTTAGGAATGATGGCAGCCAGTTTACGGTTAATTTAACCCAGGTTCATATTGAGGAAGATGCCGCTAAATTGATGCATGAAAAAACCGTATCGTTAGTCGATTTTAATAAAGCTGGCGTGCCATTGATTGAAATTGTGACCGAACCTTGTATTCGTCATATCGAAGACGCTTCCATTTACGCCCAATACATCCAACGTATTGTTCAAAATTTGAAAATTTCTGAAGCTAATCTTGAAAAAGGCGAGTTTAAATCGGATGTTTCGGTGTCGCTTCGTAAAAAACATAGTTACGCCTTAAATCCACGTACCGAAATTAAAAACTTGAACTCATTTAAGTTTATGGTCGATGCTTTAAAGGAAGAAGTTGAAAAACAATTCAATTATTATATTGAGCATAAAGAATTCAGACCCGACCAAACCACAGTTTTATGGGATGCCGATTTAAAGCAAACCAAAACCATGCGAAAAAAGGAATTTGAAGCGGATTATCGTTTTATTTCCGAACCCGATTTACCGTTTGTAAATATCAAAAGTGCTATTGAAGCCATTCACGTGGATACAAAAACGCTTCCTTTTGCTGTGGAATCCATTTTGATACATGGCGGCGTATTGCCACAGGATGCTAAGTTTTTTACAGCGGATTCGTTACGTTCGGAAACCTTCGTGGCTATTAATACCGAATTGAATGACGCATCGTTTGTCGCCAAAACCTTATCAAACAACATAAAACCTGAAGAGTATTCTAAAATCGAAAATATTCAAGATTTTATTGCCATTTTCAGATTATTTAAAGATGAAAAAATAACGGTGGTATTGGTTCAAAACGCCATTAAATCGTTACTTGAAAATGCTCAATTTAACTATAAAACCTATTTTGAGGATAACAGCATTTCCGAAGAAAAAATTCAGGATGCCATAGCGAAAGTCATTTCAGAAAATGAAGCGACTGCCAACGACATTAAATCTGGAAACCAAGGAAAAGCTGGTATTTTAGTCGGAAAAGTGATTGAAATTATTGGAAAAGGCGCATCTGGGAAAGTAGTGCGTGAAGGTATTTTGAAGATGCTTGCTAAAGATGACCGAAGACCGAAGACCGAAGAACATAACACAGATGAGCCAAAGGCTAAAAGCCAAAAGCTAGAAGCTAAAGAAGAAGAAGTATTACCACAAATCCCCATCATCATAAAAGAGGAGTACAGAACACATTTAATTACCGAGATATCAGAAAAAAACATATCAGAAAAAGTGACCTTTGCTGGTTGGGTTTCTAGTGTTCGAGATCATGGTGAATTGATATTTATCGATTTACGCGATTCTAGTACTGAAGTTTTCCAAGTGCGCTTAAGTCGGGAGTCGTTTGCCAATTTAGATGAATTGGTCAAGCTAAAACCAGAATCGGTTATTACCGTAACAGGCACGATTGTTCAGCGAAAAGAAGATGATTATAATACGGCTTTACGAACAGGAAAAATAGAATTGGAAGCTTACGAGCTCGATATTTTAAACTTATCGAGAACACTGCCTTTTGAAATAAAGCGTGCGACAAAAACCAATGAAACCCTACGTTTTCAATATAAGTTTTTAGACCACAGAAATGATGATGTGCGTCGCGTGATTGTCAACCGCCACAAGGTTATCAAATTACTGCGTGATATTTTGGATGAAGAAAATTTCTTGGAAATTGAAACACCCATTTTAAGTGCCGGAACTGATGAAGGTGCACGTGAATTCATTGTGCCGACACGTAAACAACCTGGTGCATTTTATACCTTACCACAAGCACCCCAACAGTTTAAACAAATGTTGATGGTGAGTGGTTACGAAAAGTATTTCCAGATTGCACGCTGTTTTAGGGATGAAGATTCCCGTGGCGACCGTCAACCGGAATTTACCCAATTGGACATGGAAGTGGCGTATGCCAGCATGCAACAAATCATCGATTTAAACACCAAAATGTTTAACGAAATCGTCACTAAAATATATGGCAACAAATGGATATTACGTCCGTTTGAAGTGATTACCTATCAAGATGCCATGTATTATTATGGTTGCGACCGACCCGATTTACGTTTCGGATTGAAACTTCAAGACATTACAGACATTGTAAAAGACACGACGTTTCAAGTATTTAGCAAACCCATTGAAGAAGGCGGTATTGTAAAATGTATTAAGGTATCTGCCGAAGAACAAGGAAACAAACGTTTATCAAAAGGACAAATTGAAAAGTTAACGGCCACGGCGCAACAACACGGCTTAGGTGGATTGGCTTATATCATTGTTAATGAAACCGATTTGCAATCGCCTATTATTAAATTTTTAGGTGAAGCGATTGCAGAGGGTATTATAAAAGCAACCAACGCTCAAGTGGGCGATATTGTGTTTTTCTCGGCAGCCGATTATGCTACAGCTAATAAAGCTTTGGATGCAGTGCGCCAAGAATTGGGTAGCATGTTGCATTTAATCAATCCGAAAGAATTACGTCCGGCTTGGGTGATTGATTTCCCCATGTTTGAAAAAACGGATGAAGGCCGATGGACGTTTACCCACAATCCTTTCTCAATGCCAGCGGTTTACGATATTGAAAAACACATGAACGGCAAGGAAGAAGAAATTGGAAGTATCATTGCCCAACAATACGATTTAATATTAAATGGTTACGAAATCGGTGGTGGTTCCATTCGTGCCCACAAACCTGAAATTTTGGAAGCGACTTATAAAAATATGGGCTACAACAAAGAGGAGATGCTAAAAAGCGTTGGCACCATGTACAAAGCGTTCCATTATGGCGCACCACCACACGGTGGTATTGCTTGGGGCGTTGATAGGCTGATGATGATTTTAGAGAAAAAAGCATCGATACGTGAAGTCATGGCATTCCCAAAAACAGGCACGAGCGACGATTTATTATTTGGAGCGCCTTCCATCCTATCCGATAAAAAGATTGAGGAAATGAATGTGAGGGTTATTAAGAAGTAAGATAATAGACGATAGATAAAAGACTAGAGACTAGAGAAAAATAGATTTATGAAATCCCGATAGGTTGCTGTCGGGATTTTTTATTTTCGTAGGAAATATTAATTATATTTACTGATGTAAGACTTATCATCTCATAATATATTCGGGATATGTGTAATAAATGTTATTATATAAGAAGTTAGCCAACATTTGAACAAAAATTGAAAACTGAAAGACCAAAAATTGCTAAAATATTTACTGATTGTGCGAATAAAGCTAAATCCAGTACCAATATTTGTATGTATCCAAATTGCAATCAAAAAGCGATAAACTCTCATATAATGCAAAAAAATGGAATTTTATCGTCCATTTCAGATGACAAACATTTATGGGAATTATCAGTAGACCATTTTAAACAAGAGTATATTGGACTTCAGAGGAAAGGAATTAATAAGATATACACTTTTACAGGTTTTTGTAATAATCACGATTCATTAATATTTAGCAAAATTGAAACTCAAGAAGAAATTGACTTTGATGATTATGAATCATGTCTACTTTTTGCTTTAAGAACAGCACACAATGAACTTTGGCTAAAAGAAGTGGTAATCAAAATACAAGAATGTATAATAAATCATCCAGGTGTTGAGATGAACAACGAAATGTTAAAAGAAACGATACGTCAAAACAAATTGGGAATTAAAGATTTGGAGTTTTACACAAATTCAATGTGGAGTGATTTAAGTAATAAAACCGAATCGTTTGTTTTTGAATACCGAGAAATGGTTTTAACTCAACTTTGCTTGAATTCCATTTATACATATGATACATCACAGGAAATAATGGATTATCAATACAAATACAGAAAAGATATGGAAAGAACTTCTGAAATTTTTATTTCTTATTTTCCTTATTTGAATAAATCAATTTTATTAATGGGCTATCATAAAGACGATACTTCAAAAGTAAAATCTTTTGTAAACGTATTTTTTAAGGAAAATATTAAAAGAACAAATAGAAGATTATCAAGTCTTATTACATTTAACTGCGAAACTTGGGTTTGTTCAAATTCTTTTTACAAAGAAAAATTTGAAGGGTTAGACTCTGAATTTTTTAAAGCAATGCAGTTTTCAGGAAAAAATGGAAATGAAAGAAAAACATTTGATGTTGATTTTTTTAAACCAGATTTCAAAAAGAACTTCAGGGACTTCATCAATAAAAACGTTGGCTAACAAAGAATAGAATTAAAAAAAACACATAAAAGAATAAAACAAAATCCCCCCCGCTGCCGCGCGAATCCTTTCGCGTGGTTCTTGATTAAAAGAAATATTTTAATATTTTTAAATATATAGTAAAACATGAGCAGAAATTATAAATTTCATAATCCAGAAGGACTTTACTTTGTCAGTTTTGCTGTTGTAGGGTGGTTGGATGTTTTTACTAGAAATGAATACAAAGATTTAGTTTTAGAAAGCTTAACCTTTTGTCAAAAAAATAAAGGCATGGAAATTCATGCTTGGTGCATTATGACAAATCATGTTCATTTAATATTTAGAAGTATTGAGAATGAAAAACCAGAATTATTGTTAGGCGATTTTAAAAGGTTTACAAGCAGAAGTATTACCAAAGCGATACAAGAAAATCCAAGAGAAAGCAGAAAAGAATTTTTATTAGACTTTTTTAAGAATGAAGCTGTAAAAACTTCCAATACAACTAATTTCCAATTTTGGAGGCACGATAACAAACCCATTGAGCTATGGAGTAATGAAGTCATTCAACAAAAGATTGATTACATACACAATAATCCCGTTGAAGAAGGTATTGTATTTAGACCAGAGGATTACAAATACTCTAGTGCACCTGATTATGCAGGAGAAAAAGGATTATTAGAAGATATCTGTGTTTTCCAGTATTTTAAAATCTAGAACCATGCGAAAGGATTCGCGCGTTAGCGGTGGTGGTGGTGCAAATTTCATTGATTAAAAAGATGGTAATTGAAAAATAAAGTTACCAACAAAAACTAAGCTAAAAAATAATTCTTATATTCATAAAAAGAATGAATCATCATTTATTTAATGAAACTTTTAACATGCCTTAGTCTGCTTTTCTATCTAAATGTGTCTGCACAAGCTACATGGCAACCGCTAGCTAACATCGTTTCCAACACCAACAACCAACGTTTTGATGATGTCTTTTTTATTGATGACGAAATTGGTTGGGCGGCAAATGGTTTTTATGCAAGGGTATATAAAACCATAAATGGTGGTGAAACTTGGACAGAACAATTGAATGAAACCCAGCTTGGCAAAGATTATTACTTCAGAAATATTGAGTTTTTAAATGAACATATAGGGTTTTTAGGCACGCTTAATGGGGACTTTTTTAAAACTCTTGATGGCGGCCAAACTTGGACCATTGTATCAAACATATCTCCCAATCCAACAGCCATTTGTGGTTTGGATACCGTTGGAACATCTACCATTTATGGCTGTGGTGCTTATTTTATGCCTGCACATATTATTAAATCTACCGATAGTGGTGACACATGGCAATTCATTGATATGTCCGCTTACGCCAATGCCCTTGTCGAAATTTATTTTTTAACCGAAGACATTGGTTTTGTTTCTGGCAGAAATAATAATGGTGCTACCATTTTAAAAACAATTGATGGTGGACTCACTTGGACAGTACTTTATAATTCTAACATAGCGGGAGAGTATTTTTGGAAACTGCAAATTTTGGGAAGTAATACCGATATCATGTTTGGTTCTATTTCATCAGTAGACCCAAATCTTGGAAAGTTAGTGAAATCCATGGATGGTGGTGAAACTTGGTCAAGCTATGATGCACCCGAAACAGACATACAAGCGGTTGGTTTCATCAATGAAAATCAAGGATGGATGGGCGGACACACTACTGGTTTTTATGAAACTTTAAATGGTGGCGAAACTTGGACAAACTTAAACATAGGAAATAATTTAAATAGAATATTCATTATAAATGATACCTTAGCTTATGCCAGTGGTATGTCGTTATATAAATTTACTGAAGAAACCTTAGGTAATGAAATAGTAGTTGAAAACGGTAGAACTTCATTAAACATAACCCTAAAAAACAATCCTGTTACATCACATCTTGAATTTGAAATCGCATTTGATTCGGATGACAATCTGTTGATTGAATTATATGATTTAAATGGTAAATTCATCCGGCAATTAGCCAGAGACCAAATTCAAAATAAAATAAAAAAAAATTACAAATTTCCTGTTGAAGACCTTGCTTCTGGTATGTATTTAATTAATTTTCATAACAATAGTGGAAGGGAATCATTAAAATTTTTGAAAAAATAGTTTTTATAAAATCATAAATTTTAACATTCTAAGTCAACTTTTAGCTTAAAATTAAGATTATTTATACTAATTTTAAAAAAAATTAATCCATAATTTAAATATGAAATCGCAATAAACAAGAAGTTTGCTTGCAATTGAAAATCATCGAACACCGATAAAATATTTTTTTGTGAGATAAACACCTATGATAATAAGCGATTCCATTTGACCTTTAAAAAACAAATAATTATCTAAAAATGAAAAAATCAAGTATTTTAACAACTATTGCTTTAGCGTTTAGTATGCTACTTTCAATAAACACCTATGCACAAAAATTTGCGAGTGTGGACAAAAGCCCTTTAGACATCACCTATTATAGAGCCGAAAGAACTGCCCCTCCCATGATTAAAGTTATTTATAGCCGACCTCATCTTAACGGAAGAGAATTAAGTAAATTAGCCCCTAATGGAAAAGTTTGGAGAACTGGAGCCAACGAAGCAACAGAAATTAAATTTTTTCAGGATATGAATTTCGGCGGAAAAGCAGTTAAGGCTGGAACCTATTCATTATTTACCATTCCTGGCGACACTGAATGGACTGTCATTTTAAATAGTGAATTGGATGTTTGGGGTGCTTTTAGCTACAAAGAAGCTAATGATGTAGTTAGAGTAAATGTTCCTGCAAGCACTGGAGAACCTATTGGTGATTTTTCTATTGTTTTTGAAAACGATAACATGCACTTAGCCTGGGGCACTTCTAGAGTTGCCGTGCCAATTAGTAAATAATATATTTTCTTTTAATAAAAAAGACAGCCTTGAATATTTCAAGGCTGTCTTTTTTATTAAGGAATATTCAAGTATTTATGTGTTTGCAAAGACACTTTCCATTTAGGATTTTTCATGACATAGTCGACAATTTCCGGAATCACTTTATCGCGTTTGCTCCATTCTGGCTGCATATATAAAATACAATCTTTATTAACCATAGCGGCTTGATCTTCAGCAAAACGGAAATCATCTTTATTATAAATAATCATCTTTAGCTCATTGGCCTTTTCATACACTTCGAGGGTTGGTAATTTCATCTTTTTTGGTGATAAACAAATCCAATCCCATATACCTGTTAATTTATAAGCTCCAGAAGTTTCAATGTGTATTTGTAATCCTTCAGCCTTTAATGCATTTGTTAATATAGACATATCCCAAGTCAATGGTTCACCACCAGTGACAACAATGGTATCGCTATGTTTTTTAGCGTTTTCAACTATTTTATAAACTTCGGTCGGTGGATGCAAATCAGCATTCCAACTTTCTTTTACATCACACCAATGGCAACCCACATCGCACCCTCCTATTCTTATAAAATAAGCCGCCGTTCCCTTGTGGAAACCTTCACCTTGTATGGTATAAAACTCCTCCATTAAAGGCAACATTTCGCCTTTATCCACCAATATTTGCAAGTCTTTGTTCATAGGTTGCAAAGATACTTTTTAAAATTTACGATTCACGATTTTTGAATTACGATTTTGAATTTCCTCTACAGATTATACGAAACATATCGAGCTTAAAATTTAAATTTATTTTTCAGAATAGTTAAAAACCAAAAAATATAAGAAACTGTTTAAGTTTTGTTAATTGATGCTTTTTTGAATTATTTTTGGATCAGATGAGGCGGATTTCAACGAAATATGGGGCAAAAAGAAACAAAAAATGGCTTTTAGATAAAATTTAAATAGTTTCTAAGCATCATTTTGTCAAATGAAACCATATTTTTTTCTTCTTCATTTTTCATGTATTTTTATGCAAAATAAATACCCATGGATAAAAAAGAAACCTTTTTTAATTACATCAATGAAGGCAATACAACCAAAGGCGATTTTATTCCCGTGGGTGCCGCCATGTTAGATGGAGAAACCATTACAAACGCCTTTGTTAAAATTCCTTTAAAAACACTCAACCGTCATGGTTTAATTGCTGGTGCAACTGGTACTGGTAAAACAAAATCGCTGCAGGTAATGGCAGAAAATCTGAGTGATAAAGGCATTCCTGTACTACTTATGGATATTAAAGGCGATTTAAGTGGATTGGCACAAGCAAGTCCCGGTAATCCGAAAATTGATGAACGCCATGCCCAAATTGGCTTACCATTTGAACCTAAATCTTTTCCTGTTGAAATTTTAACGCTTTCTGAACAAGATGGTGTACGATTAAGAGCTACAATCAGCGAGTTTGGACCAGTACTTTTATCTCGTATTTTAGATTTATCTGAAGCACAATCAGGTGTTGTTGCCGTAATTTTTCAATATTGTGATGATAATAAATTACCCATTTTAGATTTAAAAGATTTTAAAAAAATACTGCAATACGCCACAAAAGAAGGCAAAAAAGAATTTACTGAGGCTTACGGACATATATCTACAGCTTCAACAGGATCCATTTTAAGGAAAATAGTGGAACTGGAACAACAAGGAGCCGATTTGTTTTTTGGGGAAACCTCTTTTGATGTAGATGATTTGTTAAGAATTGACAGAGATGGCAGAGGTTATATCAATATCATAAGATTGACAGACATTCAAGATAGACCTAAATTATTTTCAACATTCATGTTGAGCTTACTGGCTGAAATTTATTCAACATTTCCGGAACAAGGTGACAGTGACCGACCAGAATTAGTGATTTTTATTGACGAAGCACATTTAATTTTTAATGAAGCATCCAAAGCCTTATTAAACCAAATTGAAAGCATTGTCAAGTTAATTAGAAGTAAAGGTGTTGGCTTATACTTTGTCACCCAAAACCCAACCGATGTACCTGAAGCTGTTTTAAGTCAGTTAGGTTTAAAAATCCAGCACGCCCTTAGAGCTTTTACGGCCAACGACAGAAAAGCCATTAAAATGACAGCTCAAAATTACCCTGATTCGGAATATTATGATACCGAAACGGTATTAACCTCTCTTGGTATTGGTGAAGCTTTGGTGTCTGCCTTAGATGAAAAAGGACGTCCTACCCCATTGGCTGCGACCATGATGCGTGCACCCATGAGTCGAATGGATGTGTTGACCGACAGTGAATTAAATACCTTGCTTTCCCAATCTAAACTTGTAAAAAAATATAATGAAACGATTGATAGAGAAAGTGCTTACGAGCTTTTGAATGAAAAAATAGAACAAGCCGAAGCAGAAGAAGCTAAGGAAAATGCCAAACAAGAATTAGAGGCTCTTAAAAAAGCAGAATCTAAGCAAAAAAAAGCTCCTACAACCCGTAGAAGCACCGCCATGAACCCTGTTGTAAAAGTGCTGACAAGTGCAACGTTTATTCGTAGTGTATTTGGCATTTTAACAAGAGCCATGAAAAAATAACGTCAATTATCAGCATTAAAAACTTCCAATATGTATAAACCCTTTTTTAGTCTCGTCATTCTATCCGTATTAGTTGTTAGTTGTAAAAAAGAACCAGACTCTTTTGAAATTGGCAAGCAACATGTTGGCTTATTGAATGATTCCACTCAAGTTAAAGACCTCAAACTTATTTTCAGCAAAGATTCTATTGTAAATTATATTGGTAATGATGAGTTTACACAAAATATTAATGATATTGAAATTTTTGAAAAAGGTGGTAAAAAATTATTGATCTTAACACCCAGAAAATTATCAGATTCAACATCATTTATTAAAAATGTGAGGATTTTAGACCCACGCTACAAAACTGAAAAAAGCATTACCTTATTAAGTACTTTTAAAGATATTTTAGATACTTATAAAATAACTAAAATAGATAATTTAATTAATTCTGTTCTTGTTACGGTTAAAGAGATAAACACCACATTCACAATAGATAAAAAAGATTTACCCGCTAGTCTTCGCTTTGATACCAGTTTAAAAATTGAAGCCATACACATTCCGGATCATGCCAAAATAAAATACTTTTTCTTAAATTGGAATAACATATAAACATTGCCCATGAATCCTTTCTTATCTAAGATTTTAGTTGATATTGCACGCAAGAGATTAGAATCTAAGCAAGCAACCAATAAGCCTGTTAGTAAAAAGGAGATTGTGCCCATAGTAAGAAGGTTTCAAGTAGAAATATCGCATGCTGTAAAAGAATATTTTTTTATTATTATAGGCGTCTTTTCGGCAGGATTTGGATTAAAAGGATTTTTGTTACCAAACCGTTTTATTGATGGTGGAGCTACGGGGATATCTTTATTGCTTCAAAATGTGACTGACTTAGATTTAAGTTATTTTTTAATTCTTGTAAATCTTCCTTTTTTAATTTTAGCTTCAAAAACTATCAATATTAAGTTTGCTATCCGAAGTATTGCCGCTATTGCCCTTTTGGCTTTTGTGGTTCATTTTGTAGAATATCCAACAGTAACCGATGATAAATTATTAATTTCTGTATTTGGAGGCTTTTTTTTAGGCTTAGGTATAGGCATGTCCATGCGAGGAGGAAGTGTGATTGATGGCACTGAAGTGTTAGCTATATTTTTAAGCAGAAAATTATCATTGACTATTGGAGACATCCTACTATTAATAAACATTTTAATATTTTCAGTTGGCGCATATATCCTTTCTATTGAAACAGCGCTTTATGCCATACTAACGTATTTATCTGCCGCCAAAACGGTTGACTTTGTTGTAGATGGCGTTGAAGAATATGTTGGTGTTACCATCATTTCAGAAAAACATGTAGATCTAAGAACCATGATTACCAAAGACCTGAGACGCGCCTGCACCATTTATTCTGGTAAAGGCGGATTTGGCACAAATGGAGATAGCTATGATAAAGACATTATTTATACCGTGGTAACACGTTTAGAACTCGCCAGATTACAAACTGAAATAGATAAAATTGATAAAAAGGCGTTTATAATAATGGGGATTGTAAAAGACCTTAAAGGAGGCATGATTAAGAAAAAACCTCTAAAATAATTAACAATGAAGAATTAATAATGAAGAATAAATAATGGTTAATTATAATCTATGGCTGAAAAAAAATATTTCATACAAAAAAACCCCTTTGAAGTTCCAACAACAGACGGAAAGGTTATAAAGGAACATTTTGGGTTGGCAACCGATGGCAATCCCGATATAAGTATCGCCCACATGATTGCTCCTCCAGGTTGGAGTGAACCCTTTCAAACACCCGAATTTGATGAATACACCTTTATAATTAAAGGTAAAAAGCAATTTATTATTGATGGTGATACCATTATTTTAAAAGCTGGAGAATCTATAAAAATAGAGAAAAACACCCGAGTACAATATTCAAATCCCTTTTCAGAAATATGTGAATATTTAGCCATTTGCAAACCTGCCTTTTGTATGGATTCAGTAAACAGAGAATCTTTTTAAATGAATAAGTACCTCCCAAAAATCATTGGTTCGTCCATCAATTTCATCAGTCATATTTCAACGCCTTTTGCGGTTCATTTGGCTTTTCAATTGTTTTCCAGACCCCAAAAAGGAAACGCTAAAAAAATGGATACTGAATTTCTTAACGCCTCCATCCAAAAAGAATTACACTATCAGGATATAAGCATCATGACCTACCAATGGGTTGGAAAAAAGGACACCATTTTACTGGTCCATGGTTGGGAAAGTAATACCTCTAGATGGAAAAAATTAATAGAGCTTTTAAAAACCCTGGATTATAACATCATCACTTTAGATGCTCCTGCGCATGGTAATTCTGGAGGCACATTATTTAATGCCATACTATATTCAGAATGTATTCATGTGGTTGCTAAAAAAATAAAACCAGCTATTATCATAGGGCATTCTGTAGGCGGTATCGCGACTATAATTTCCCAGCACAAATACAGCTTACCTTCCGTTAAAAAAGTGGTATTATTGGGTGCGCCTTCAAATTTTACCGGTATTTTTGATCGTTATAAAAGTATGATGCGCTATAACAAAAAGGTTTCCAATGGAATAGATCAATTTGTATTTAACCGCTTCGGACATCTACCAAGTTATTATCATATTCACAATTTTTCAGAAAACATCCATTCCCAAGGACTTGTCATTCACGATAAAGAAGACCGGATTATTCCTTATAGCGATGCATTAGATTATCAAAAACATTATAAAAATTCAACACTTATATCAACCTCTGGTTTGGGTCACGGTTTAAAATCCAAGGAAATTAATGCGCATATTTTAGACTTCATCAACCAATAGTTTGTTGTATTTTTGGGCTATGGAAGAAGATTTAAAACGAATCAATAAATATTTAAGTGAGGTTGGTTATTGTTCCCGTAGGGAAGCTGATAAACTTATTGAAGCTGGACGCGTAATCGTTAACGGTGTTATTCCAGAAATGGGCACTAAAATATCTCCTAGTGATACGGTACATGTTGATGGAAAAGAAATTAGATACGCTAATAAATCCTTTGTTTATCTAGCTTTTAATAAACCCGTCGGCATTGTTTGCACAACCGATACCAGCGTTGAAAAAGATAATATTATCGATTTCATTAAGTACCCAAAACGTATTTTTCCAATCGGTCGATTAGATAAACCGAGTGAAGGTTTAATACTTTTAACCGATGACGGCGATATTGTAAACAAAATTCTTCGCGCCAGTAACAATCATGAAAAGGAATATATTGTAAAAGTGGATAAACCCATCTCTCAAACGTTTGTTGAACGCATGGCTGGTGGTATTCCTTTGGAAGATTTAGATAGGGTGACAAAAAAATGTGTGGTTGAAAAATTAAGTACTTACGAGTTCAAAATTATATTGACCCAAGGTTTAAACAGACAAATTCGCAGAATGTGTGAGTATTTAAATTACGAAGTTGAAACATTGAAACGGGTTCGTATCATGAATATTAAAATGGATATGCCTGTTGGTGAATACCGAGAGCTGACTAAGGATGAGTTTGACGAGCTAAACAAGCTTATTGCAGATTCAACTAAAGAGTATAAACCCACTACATTTCGCAGAAATTAATTCAAACTATCAAACAAATCGGCAACTTAATGTGGGTGTTTTAAAACGCTCCCGCCTAATTTTATAACGTTCATCGTACTCTTTTTAGCTCTATCTTAGCATCAAAATAAATTTGAAATTATGATACGAATATTGGCATTGATTTTAACTATTGGAGGTGTGATAGCCTTAATTTTAGGGGTTTTAGGTATTTTTGGAAATAACTTTGTAACACTCAGCCCTTGGGCATTAACTATATTAGGTGGTGTTTTTTTTATTGCTGGTGTATCCATGCTAAAATATAGAAAGGATGAAACTGGTAATTAATCTAAAAATTAGCTGATTTTTTTGTTAACAACATAGAGAAAACGCTTTAACTCCTAATTAGAGCTACGTCTCTCGCAAACCAATAGTGTATTTTTTAATAACATGGCAATCGTCATGGGGCCAACACCTCCAGGAACCGGGGTTATATAACTCGCTTTTTTACTAACACTCTCAAAATCGACGTCACCCGCCAATCTGTAACCAGTTGATTTTGTGGCATCAGGAACTCGCGTAATGCCCACATCAATAATAACTACATCTTCCTTGACCATATCGCCCGTTAAAAACTCTGAAATGCCAATAGCGGCTACAATAATATCTGCTTGCTTGGTAATCTCTGCTAAATTTTTTGTGCGACTATGAACAACCGTTACCGTAGCATCACCTGCTTTTCGTTTCTGACTCATCAAAATACTCATTGGGCGACCAACTATATGGCTTCTTCCCATAACAACAACATTTTTTCCAGACGTTTCAACTTGATAACGTTCTAACAATTCCAGAATACCATAAGGTGTTGCCGGCAAGAAAGTAGGCAAATCTAAAGCCATTTTCCCAACATTTGTGGGGTGAAATCCATCAACATCCTTATCCGGGTGTACGGCCATTAAAACCTTTTGTTCATCTATATGTTTTGGCAAAGGCAATTGAACAATAAATCCGTCGATATCATCATTGGTATTCAGCTCATTTATTTTGGCCAATAATTCTCTTTCAGTAGTATAGTCGGGTAAATCGATTAACGTGGATTTGAAACCTATCTTCTCACAAGCCTTAACTTTGGCATTCACATACGTCATACTCGCACCATCTGTACCAACCAAAATGGCTGCAAGGTGTGGTACTTTTTCTCCATTGGAAACCATCGCTTTTACGTGTTCAGCGATTTCATCTTTTATGTCGTTACTAACTTTTTTACCGTCTAAAATTATCATCTTTTGGCTGTTGGGTGTTGGGTGATAGTTGATAGTTGTTGGTTGTTGGTTGTTGGGTGTTGGAAAAAGTAATTCTAATTCTATAAAACTCTGCAACTTTGAAACTTTGAAACTTTGAAACTTTGAAACTTTGAAACTTTGAAACTTTGAAACTTTGAAAACTATCGCATATTCTTCATCATCTGCATCATCTTTTTACCACCGCCACCTTGCATCATTTTCATCATTTTGCTCATTTGGTCAAACTGCTTTAAAAGTTGATTCACTTGTTGTACAGATGTTCCAGAACCATCGCCAATACGTTTTTTCCTGCTGGCATTAATAATAGCTGGATTGCTTCGTTCTTTAGGCGTCATGGAATGAATGATAGCTTCAATACCCTTAAAGGCATCATCATTAATATCGACATCTTTCATCATTTTTCCAGCTCCGGGAATCATACCAACCAAATCCTTCATATTTCCCATTTTCTTGATTTGCTGAATCTGTTTCAAGAAATCGTCAAATCCGAACTGATTTTTAGCAATCTTCTTTTGAAGTTTTCTAGACTCTTCTTCATCAAATTGTTCTTGGGCACGTTCTACAAGGGACACCACGTCTCCCATTCCCAAAATACGATCGGCCATACGAGACGGATAGAATACATCTATCGCTTCCATTTTCTCGCCTGTACCAATAAACTTGATAGGTTTATTTACAACCGATTTAATGGAAATCGCCGCTCCACCTCTGGTATCACCATCCAACTTGGTAAGAATAACACCATCAAAATTCAAGACATCATTAAACGCTTTTGCGGTGTTAACAGCGTCTTGTCCTGTCATAGCATCCACCACAAACAAGGTTTCCTGGGGCTTAATTGCTTTATGGATGTTTGATATTTCGGTCATCATCACTTCATCAACAGCCAAACGACCGGCAGTATCAATAATCACAACATTATAACCATTCGCTTTAGCATGGGCAATACCAGCTT
This sequence comes from Confluentibacter flavum, assembly GCF_002843175.1. GTDB lineage: Bacteria > Bacteroidota > Bacteroidia > Flavobacteriales > Flavobacteriaceae > Confluentibacter > Confluentibacter flavum. The sequence goes on along the minus strand of NZ_PJEO01000028.1, from coordinate 68,591 downwards.
GTGCAATGGCAACAGGATTTGTATTTCCTTTATCACTAAAAACGGTAACACCAACTTGTTCTCCAACAATGTGCAATTGGTCTATTGCCGCCGGACGGTACACGTCGCATGCGACTAATAATGGTTTCTTGGATTTTTTTGTTTTAAGATAATTGGCAAGTTTACCAGAAAAGGTTGTTTTACCAGAACCTTGTAAACCAGACATTAAAATAATACTTGGCGTTCCCGATAAATTAATACCTTCTGCGTCACCACCCATAAGTTCGGTAAGTTCGTCTTTAACAATCTTAACCATTAACTGCCCCGGCTGTAACGTCGTCAATACGTTTTGTCCTAAAGCTTTTTCCTTAATGTTTGTGGTAAAATCTTTTGCTATTTTAAAATTAACATCGGCATCCAATAAAGCCCGACGAACTTCTTTAAGTGTTTCTGCAACATTTACCTCTGTGATGCTACCATGTCCTTTTAAAACATGTAGCGCTTTATCTAACTTTTCACTTAAATTATTAAACATAATATTTCTTGAAATTTTAAGAACTGCAAATTTAGTGATTTGATGTTTATTATTGAAGCATCCTTTTACAAAAAAAGGAAATAAAAAAAGCTGCCAAATATGAATTTGACAGCTTTATAAAGGAAACTTAGCTAACTAACCTAAAAACCGAAAAGACAAGTTTCTCCTTTTAACCAAAAACAGTATTAAATTTTCTTTTCAAGGATCAATATACTTTCTACAGTTCCAGTAGCACTGAAATCTTTTAACTCAATTCTATTTGCTGTGATGGCTACTATTTTCCATCTGTGCGTTAACACATTAAAGGGTGCTATATTTTCAAAAAGCATTCCTAGGTACAACCCTTCCTTTCTATAGGCCAACCACGAACCAGCAATGATACCATTGTTTGGATCGGTCACTTTTAATCTTCCACTAATTAAAAAATCCATAGTGTACATCGCATAGTTTTCTGTTTTATTGATATCACCAACTTGGTATTTGGCAACTTCCCATGTTCCAGCAACAAGTGCTGCATCAATAAACTTTAAGTCATCATCAACATCTGGGCAATGTCTTTCCAATACCATTTTATTATTGGCATTTTCAAGTTTAATTAAACCAGGTTCTAAGAATGTCACTAACCATTCCAGTTTTAAATCTGGTCTTCCTTCTAGGTCTATTTGTAAAATGAAACCAACATTTCTAACAAGCACTTGATACGTACCTATAACAAACTCACCATTTACACGTATTTTAACTTCGTTATTTGGGAAGAATTTTAAAGGTGTTCCTATATAATCTTTTTCATTATCAGTACCATTGATACTTAAACGGGCAACTCTCCAAAAACATTCTTGCAAATAGTTTTCTATGCGCTCTTTTGTAATATCTACAACAATATCACAGTTTTTCTTTAAGATGATTTTATTACCACCTTCTGTATATAACTTGATTCTTCCATATTCAATTTCATAAACAAACCATTCCAAAGTAAAATCAACTAAGGTGTCAAATTCTAGTTTAAGAGCAACACCATCATTGGTAACACGGGTACTCCAAGTACCTGTTAATATGTCGCCTCCTCGTTTATGAACTTTAACAACACCATCTTCTTTAAATACCATAACATATTCTAAATAGATATCGGTTAAACTATTTTGATTTCTGTTAACCTCATAAACTACCCACGGACAGGTTTTTAATAGTTCCTCTAAACGATCTTGAGTAAAATCATCATCATTATAATTGTTGTCGTCGTCTTCATCACAAGTGTCTTTAGCATCTCTAATGGTATTTTGTAGCTCTAGGTTGTTGTTAACCTCAATGGTAGAACCATCAGCCAACATCATGGTTATAGGAAAATTAAGACTTGCAAAAACCTCGCCTTGTTTAACTCTTTTAATAAACAGATATAATTGTCTATCGCTTTCAATAGTCACCACATCAATAATTTGGAATTGCGTATTATATACTGAAAACGATATTGGATATTTAAAATCGATACATTCTATATCATCATCCTCTTCATTTTCGCCTTGACAATCTTTAGCAAGGTTTTCCAAAGCATCCCTATTCTCTATAGTGACTTCGGTATAATCCGATAAGATGACAGTGATTGGAAATATAATTTCCAAATTGTCATCATCATCGTCAAACTCATTAAAAATGGCCTTGATAACTTTATAATCCTCGGGAGAATCAACAGTGATTTCAAGACCATTTGCAATAACCGTCACAGGCAATTCAACAGATAAGCAATTTGCTTTGTCTATAATATTGTCTTTAGAACCATCCATTTTGGCAGTAGCACCAATAAATGTGGTTAATTCAGAATTGGCCGTTAAAGCTTCAGCTTCACTTGGCGGCGTAATTTCTGTTACTTCATCTTGACATGAAGTAAACAATAAAAGGGCAAAAAAAGGAATTAGTAAAAATGTTCTCAATTTTGTTTTCATGATATTTAGTTTTGGGTTCAACATAGCATTTTGAATATAAAACAAGATACCCTGAAAAATTCCTACCCTCTTCCAAAAAAAAAATTCCAAATTCTAAGTTCCAAATTCCAAAAATCCTATTTTAGTGGCACAATCAACAACTAAAATGACCAAACAATTACAAGAACATATTTGTGAAGAGCGACTATTTTCTTCTATTTTTAATAAGTACTCAAAAGATTTACACAACTTTTTGTATTATAAGTATGGTGAATTGCTAAACCCAAAAGATAAAGTACAGGAAGCGTTTGTGAAGCTTTGGGAAAATTGTGCCAAAATCTCTTCAGATAAAGCCAAGAGTTTTGTGTTTACTACAGCCAATAATTTAATGTTAAATGAAGTGGCACATCAAAAGGTGGTTTTAAAACACCAACAAACAAAACCTAAACTATACACTAATGAAAGTCCAGAGTTTTTGATGCAGGAAACCGAATATATGGATAAACTCCAAAAAGCACTTTCTAATTTAACCGATGCACAACGTGAAGCCTTTATGATGAACCGTGTTGAAGGCAAACGCTTTAAGGAAATTGCCGATATTTTGGATATTTCTACAAAAGCAGTTGAAAAACGTATTTATGGTGCTTTGGAAAAGCTACGGAGAGATATTAAGGAACTCTAGTTGTTGTTGGGTGTTAGCTGTTGGCTGTTAGCTGTTAGCTGTTAGCTGTTAGCTGTTAGCAAAAAAACAAGCTTTGATGCTTTGAAACCTTGAAACCTTGAAACTTTTTTAAAACCAGGGTAGGAAAAAATAAAAGATAACTGTTATATAATTGAATACAAAAAAATGAATAGAGAAGTTTTAATATCGAAATGGCTTGATAACGATCTGAATGATCAAGAACTTGAAGCGTTTAAAAACCTTGAAGACTATGATGATTTAATAAAGTTATCTAACAGTGTTCAGACTTTTAAAGCTGATGAATACGATACCCCTAAAGAATTAGAACGTGTTTTATCGACTATTACCCCAATAACTATCGGTGCTAAAAAACAAACGCATTGGTTTAAACCATTTATGCGTATTGCCGCTATACTTGCCATTTGTTTTAGTCTATATTATTACACAACGACTTTAAATACGAATATAACTACTGACGTTGCACAAAAAACAACAGTAGATTTACCAGATGAATCCAGTGCCATTTTAAATGCAAAATCCCTCTTGGTATACAATAAAAAATCATGGGAAAACGAGCGCGATGTCGCTCTTGATGGCGAAGCTTTTTTTAAGGTCGCTAAAGGTTCATCATTTAATGTTATAACAAAATCAGGAACCGTAACGGTTTATGGTACTCAATTTAATGTCAAACAACGGGACCATTATTTTGAGGTTATTTGCTACGAAGGGTTGGTTGGCGTTACTTATAATTCCAAAGAAACAAAATTAAAAGCTGGCGACAGTTTTTTAAATATCGATGGGAAAATAATTGCTAAAGAAAAAGAAAATCGCCCAACACCTTCGTGGCTAAATAACGAAAGCCAATTTAAAAGCATGCCTTACAAAGAAGTTTTAGCAGAATTTGAAAGACAATACGGCATAACTTTTAGTCTGCAAAACATTGATAATGAGCAGTTGTTCACAGGTAATTTTACCCATGATAATATTGATATTGCTTTAAAATCCATTACCTTACCCTTACAGTTAACATATAGTAAAACCAACCATACTATCATATTAAAACGTGAGTAGAAAAGGATTCCTTTCTATTTTTATATCCTTATTTTTTTTGAATGTTGTCAGCCTAAAAGCCCAAACCATTCAAAAAGAAAAGCAGCCTCTTATTACTATTTTAAGAATTCTTGAAACACGATACCAAATTAGCTTCTCTTATGCAGACTCTACTATTGAAGACAAAGTAGCTGTGCTACCTAACGAAGATTTAACTCTTGATAATGCTTTAAACGTTCTCAAAACAGATATCAATTTAGATTTTGAAGTATTAAACAATCGCTTTATAGTCATAAAAAAAAGCGACCTAGAAGATAAAGAAATCATTCTAAAAACACAACGGCTTGAAGAAGTTGTTGTTACCAATTATCTTACCGCTGGAATTACAAAATTAAATGATGGCGCAATTACCATAAAACCAGAAAGTTTCGGGATCTTACCGGGACTTATTGAACCCGATATTCTGCAAACCATTCAAGCGCTTCCTGGTATTTTTAGCATAGACGAAACGGTTTCTAACATTAACGTCCGAGGTGGTACCCACGACCAAAATTTACTGCTTTGGGATGGTATTAAAATGTACCAATCTGGTCATTTTTTTGGTTTAATTTCAGCGTTCAATCCTTACACAACAAAATCAGTCCATGTATCCAAAAATGGCACAAGTGCTAAATATGGCGATGGAGTTTCAAGTATCATCGACATGCAACTTTCTAATACTATTGATGATGAGTTTAAGGCAGGTGCTGGTTTTAATTTAATTAATGCCGATGCGTATGCCAAGATACCTTTATCTAAAAAAACCGAGTTACAACTGTCCGCTCGCCGTTCTGTAACCGATTTGTTTATTACACCGACATACGACCAATATTTCAAACGTATTTTTCAAGATTCAGATTTAAGTAACTCAAATAGTAGTTCCATTTCCAAGAACGAGGACTTCTATTTTTATGATATTGCTGCTAAATTTTTATACGATGTTACTAAAAAGGACAGAGTTAGATTTCACTTTTTAAATGTCAATAATGATTTGAATTATCAGGAGCAATCCACCATCAATAACCAAAGTGAGGCTTTCAACAGCAAACTTTCACAACAAAATCTCGCTGGTGGCATTACCTACACTAGAGATTGGAATGATTATGTATCAACCACAACTCAAGTGTATGTTTCTAATTATGATTTACATGCTACCAACTTCGATATTTCAAACGACCAACGTTTAATCCAAGAAAACGAAGTGAATGATGGTTCGGCAAAATTCGATATTAATTACAACCCAAATAGCCGATTCAAAATAAATGCTGGGTATCAATTTATTGAAGTCGGCATCAGTAATCTGGAAGATGTTAATAACCCCGTTTTTAGAAGCTATATTAAAGAAGTTATAAGAAGCCATGCTATTTACGGTGAAACGTCCCTCCTTTCAAACGATGCCAAGACAAAATTAAAATTCGGCACACGCTTAAACTATTTTAAAAAATTTGATATGTTTTTGGCAGAACCTCGCTTGAGTTTTAGTCAACGTTTTTTTAACGATTTCAGATTTGAAGTGTTAGGTGAAATTAAAAGTCAGACTACCTCACAAATCATCGATCTACAAAACGATTTTTTAGGCATTGAAAAACGTCGGTGGGTGTTGGCAAACAATAACGACATTCCTGTAATTAAAAGTAAACAGTTCTCTGTTGGTTTACATTACAACAAAAACAAACTGTTAATAAGTGCCGAAACGTATGTGAAAAAAGTCGATGGGATTACTACCAGAAGTCAAGGTTTTCAAAACCAATACCAGTTCATTAAATCTATAGGCAGTTATACGGTTAAAGGTGTGGATTTTTTAATAAACAAACAATTTAATGATGTTGTGAGTACATGGCTAAGCTATTCATATAGCAAAAATGATTACACATTTAACGATTTGAACAATGGCCAACCATTTCCTAATAACGCCGATTTAAGACATGCTTTAGCACTTTCTGGCACCTGTGCCATAAACGATATCAAATTAGCTTTAGGATTAAATTGGCATTCTGGAAGGCCTACCACCTTGCCTATTGACAGTACCGACGGCACCATAAATTACCAATCACCCAACAGTTCTAATTTAGATGATTATTTAAGAACCGATTTTTCCGCAACCTATGCGTTTGATGTTTCAGAAAAGGCCCGAGCTATCATCGGCGCATCTGTTTGGAACGTTCTGAATAAGAAAAACATTATTAATACTTACCATACTTTAGATGAAGACGATACAATTATTAAGATTGAAAACACGTCTTTAGGCATTACACCCAATGTGAGTTTAAGGGTCATGTTTTAAGTCGTATATACTTTATGATTTATTTAAAAACATCACCTATATTAGCTAAATGATCTGGATTGTATTCTATTTTTTATTTTCATCTATACTTATTATTGCATCGATTCTTCCATTTATATCCAATCAATATTGGATATTTAGAATATGTGAATTTGCTAGAATGCAAATCCTAATTGCACAAGTTATATTACTGCTTTTTGGAATTTTAATATACAATCAACTGCCGACCTACATATTAATAACTGAGGCTCTTTTGTTCCTTTTCATCATAAATCACGCCTTGTTATTAATACCTTATATCCCATTCAAAAATCTGTTTCGTGATGTAAAAACACATAAAAGTCCTAAATCAATTTCTTTACTTTCATTCAATGTATATCAAGATAATAATGAATATCAAAAATTTATTTCTTTGATTAATGAAGTGAAACCAGACATATTTCTAACCATGGAATCGAATTCAGAGTGGGAGCATGAAATGTCCATTTTAGATACCCAATATCCCTATCGTAAAAAAATCGCATTAGAAAACAGATACGGTATGCACTTTTACTCAAAAATAAAGGTTAATGATTGCATGGTAAATTATTTCATGGCAGACGACTTGCCTTCCATTGAAGCCAATTTAACTACCGCCAATAATGAAAAACTCACGTTTTTTGGCACACATCCACCACCTCCTAGTCCAACAGAAGAAGACACCTCAAAAGAACGGGATGGTGAAATTGTAATGATTGGTAAAAAAGTTAAAACGTATGACAATCCCGTAATTGTAGTTGGTGATTTTAATAATGTTGCTTGGTCTAAATCAAGCAAATTATTTAAAAAAATATCTGGATTAATAGACCCTCGTATCGGGAGGGGCTTTTTTTCCACATACCATGCAAACTACAAGTTATTACGATTTCCAATCGATTTGTTTTTTCATTCCAATAGTATTTTCATTGAAGAATTTAAGACCCTTGAAAATATTGGATCAGACCACTTACCCTTATACTGCCGTTTTTTTATTGATTCTAAAATAAATAAAAAAGAGACTAATGACGAAAACTTGGATAGCGAGGATTTAGATGAAGCCAAAGAAATGGTTGAAGAAGGAAAGAAAGAAGATAATAATAGATCTTAAATTCGCACCCACAACATACATTAATGTATATTATTTTTAGACCAAAAAGCCAACTAGAATTTATACAAAAAAGGCACTTAAAAATAGAACTGACTGGTTTTATTCCTCAAAAAAATCAATAAAAAATTCCTAAAAAATAAAATTTCAAAACACCTGCTTTTATAAAATTTTCTTAGTTTTAATCACTTCATTTACGGTAAATATATTTTTGCTATATTAGCAAATAAAAACTTACATTTCAATCCAAAATACATCAAAAAACACTATATAGATTTTATCTATACCTAAGTATTAAAATTCATATTATCAGTATTTTAAAATATCTATTTAAAGTTTTAATTTAAATTTTTTTAAAATGACCACCAAACTCATATATCTATCAGAAATCGCCAAATTATTTCAACAAATTACATTAAAAAAAACAGGTTAGTAGCATGTAAACATATCTCGTTAAATACATGATTTTTTAAAATAACCCCACTCCTATTTGTAACATTTAAAATATTTAGAATACTAATATATTAACCAATCCAAAACATTGAATAAAGAACTAGAACATAGCTTTGTTGAATTGCTTGAAAAGCATCAAAATATTGTCCATAAGGTATGCCGTTTGTACACCAATAATTATGATGCCCATAACGATTTATTTCAAGAAATCACTATTCAACTTTGGAAAGCGTACCCAAAATTTAGGGGTGACGCTAAGTTTAGCACCTGGATGTATCGGGTTGGTTTGAATACCGCCATAACACTTTACAGAAAATCGAAACGCAGTATCAATACCCAAGAATTTGATGGTGTTGAATTCAGGATGAAAGCAGAGGATTATGACGATACCGAAGAACAACAACTTAAAACATTATATAATGCCTTACACCAATTAAACGACATTGACAAAGCACTGGTTTTTTTATACCTAGAAGACAAAGACTATAGTGAAATTAGTGAAACCATGGGGATAAGCGAAGTGAATGCCCGAGTGAAAATGAACAGGATTAAAACAAAACTTAAAACCATACTAAATCCTTAATTTATGGATGAATTAGAGCTATTAAAAAAAGACTGGAATAAACAGTCCGAATATAAAAAACTATCGGTTAGCGATATCTACCCCATGCTGCATAAAAAATCGTCTTCCATAGTCAAGACACTATTTTATATAAGCATTGCCGAACTTGTGTTTTGGATTTTAGTTAGTGCCATTCCCTATGTTTGTTCCGACAATTACAAAGAGAGGCTAGACAAAATATACGATAGCGAACATCTTTTCACAATTATGACCCTATTTAGTTTTGGCATTACCATATTGTTTATTTACTTATTATTTAAATCCCACAAAACAATTTCGGTAACCGATAATGCCAAAAAATTAATGGAAAACATTATAAAAACCCGCAGAGTAATTAAATATTATGTATTATACAACTTAATAATTGGTGGTATTTCCTTGCTTATTGGCTTTTATTATGCACTGCACAACGACCCAGAAACAGCAAAAAACATGGGTAGTTTTGGGGCTACGGAAAGAACTATAATGTATTTAATTTTATTAGGCTTTACAATTATTTTCATCCTTGTTATTTGGCTGTTTTACAAGCTTATTTATGGCCTCTTGCTGAAACGTTTAAATAGAAATTACAAAGAATTAGAAAAGCTGGAGGTATAAACTAAAACCCATCAACCGCAACAACATCACCAACCTGCATGGTGTTTAAGTGAATGGTTCCTACCCGAATCCGAACCAATCGCAAGGTTGAAAACCCCACGGCCGAAGTCATTTTTCGTACTTGCCTAAACTTGCCTTCGTTTAAGGTAATGGAAATCCATGATGTGGGTCCGTGCCGACTATCACGTATTTTTTTAGATCGCTCAGGTAAATTGGGCACATGTTCCAACTTAAAAACGGTACAGGGTTTGGTTTGGTATTTCTTGCCTTCTAAACCAATCTCCACCCCTTTTGAAAGTTGCTCAATAGCTTCTGACGTAATGTCGCCATTAACCAGTGCATAATACTCCTTTTCTACTTTTTGACTATTAATGAAATCACTGGTTTTACCATCGGTAGTCAACAGCAAGAGGCCTTCTGATTTTTCATCTAACCTACCAATTGGCATGATGCCTTCTGGAAAATTGTATAATAAACCCAAGAACTTTTTTGATTGTTGTTTGCTTGCGTTACTGGAAAATTGACTTAAATAACCGTAAGGTTTGTAGATAATAAAATGGTGGTGGCTGGTTTTATTTAAACTCATAATTTATTAAATGCCATTATAATATTTATCGTTTGTCAGTTCGAAATATTGAGGCACGAAATATTTTGTATCGAGAACCTTATATGTTGTAATACTTCTCGATACAAATTTCCTTCGTTGCACTTCGAAAATCGAAGTGACATTAATGGGATCATGCATTACTTTAAATGCTTTCGGTTAAAATAGTATATACAAGCTCTTTAGTGGGTGTATGTCCGTTTACTTTTTGCCTTACCGTTTCAAAAGACACCCTAAAATCGCAACCCGATTTATAGTCGCTGCAACCATAAGCAGTTTTTCCTTTTATGACCGTTCCTTTTTTACATTTCGGACAAACCAATGTCTCAGATATCGCTTTCGCGGAAGTTTTCTTTGGCTCTAATATGAGTTTGAAGTCGGCATCAAAACGTAACAAGCCTTCCACAGTTCCCTCATCGGTTTTAAAATCCTTTAAATTAACCGTACTGCCTTTTTGAAGCAATCTTAGATACTGGTTTTCTGATATTTTTTTGCTGGCAAACGTAAACGGCAACACAAAATCGCAACCCGACTTGTAAGCACTGCATCCAAATGCCGATTTCCCTTTTAACAAAGTCGCTTGCTTGCATTTCGGACAGGTTTCGCTACTCATACCAGTCGCTTTCTTTTTCACGGTCTTAGACGCTTGTTTTGGCATTGTGCCCCCATGCGAAATATTAGCGCGTACCGCTTCGCTTCTCACATCGTACACCAAGGCATCGACCATACGCTTCATGTTATTGATAAACGCTCCTGCGGTAAATGTTCCTTTTTCAATATCCTTTAATTGCTTTTCCCATGAGCCGGTTAGTTCAGCGGATTTCAATAAATCATTCTGAATGGTATCAATCAACTGAATGCCTGTTTGGGTTGGCAACACTTGTTTTTTATTTCTTACAATGTATTTACGTTTAAAAAGTGTCTCAATGATGTTCGCTCGGGTGGATGGTCGCCCAATACCGTTTTCCTTCATTAAATCGCGTAACTCGTCATCGTCGACCTCTTTCCCTGCGGTTTCCATGGCACGCAATAAGGAGGCCTCGGTAAACTGATTGGGCGGTTTGGTTTCCTTTTCTAAAAACGAAGGTTCGTGTGGTCCCGTTTCACCTTGTACAAAAGTTGGCAAGATGTCAGGCTCTTTTTCTTTAGAGTTCGCATCTTCAAAAACCACACGCCAGCCTTTTTTCAAAATTTCCTTTCCTGTGGTTTTAAAAGGCACATCCGCCGCTTTACCTATAACCGTGGTGTATGCTACATCGCAATCCTCATAAAACACCGCAATAAAACGCCTCACGATGATGTCATACACCTGTTGTTGGTTGTATTGCAAATTGCTTTGCATCCCTGTGGGGATGATGGCATGGTGATCGGTGACTTTTTTATCGTTGAACACTTTAGTCGATTTTTTAATCTTTTTTCCTAAAAGTGGTTGCGTTAACGTGGCATAATTGGTGAGCTTTTGCAAAATTCCCGATACTTTTGGATAGATATCGTTTGGTAAAAACGTAGTATCTACTCTCGGGTAGGTCACTACTTTTTGTTCATACAGTGTTTGAACAATTTTAAGCGTATCGTCTGCCGAAAACCCAAACTTATTATTGCAATATACCTGCAAGCCTGTTAAATCGAACAGTTTAGGCGCATATTCATTGCCTTTTTTCTTGTCAACGGACACAATTTCAAAATCGCTTTCCTTTACTTTGTTGGCCAAAACCTCGCCTGCTTCCTTGTTCAAAAAACGGCCATCTTCATAACTAAAAAGCGTGTCCCTGTACAAAGTTTGCAATTCCCAATACGGTTGCGGTTTAAAGTTTTCAATCTCCTTAAATCGGTTTACCACCATAGCCAAGGTTGGGGTTTGTACACGTCCAATAGACAATACTTGTTTATTGGCACCGTGTTTTAAGGTGTACAACCTCGTGGCGTTCATGCCCAACAGCCAGTCGCCAATAGCTCTGGAAAAGCCGGCGTAAAATAAATTATCGTAATTACTGGATGGTTTTAGGTTTTCAAAACCTTCTTTGATGGCTTCGGTGGTTAATGATGAAATCCATAAGCGTTTTACTTCGCCTTTGTATTTTGCCTCATTCAGTACCCAGCGTTGGATGAGCTCACCTTCTTGTCCCGCATCCCCGCAGTTGATGACCACTTCGGCTTTATCAAATAAACTTTTAACGATTTTAAATTGCTTTTGTATACCCGAATTCGCCACCACTTTGGTTTCAAATTTTTCGGGTAGCATGGGCAAATTATTTAAGTCCCAACTTTTCCAATGGGGTTTATAGTCATTGGGCTCCTTTAAAGTGCATAAATGCCCAAAGGTGTAGGTCACCGCATAGCCATTGCCTTCAAAATAGCCATCACGCTTGGTGTTCGCTCCTAATACGGAGGCGATTTCACGGGCTACACTGGGTTTTTCGGCAATACAGACTTTCATTTATACACAATGGAATTCCCGTCTGCACGGGAATGTATTTAAGGCCGCAAAATAGGAATTTAGAAGGTGGTTTTAAAAAGGAATTGTTAGGAGTTATTAACTAGTTTTTATAATTTTAAAATTGTTATTCTTAATAATCTTGAACTAAAACCTCTGTCGGAATATGAAGTGTGGTATGTAGTTTTCTAATCATGTCCAAAGTAAGTTTACGCTTTTTATTCATTATTTCACTCGCTCTACTTTTAAATCCAATCAATTCTACTAAATCTTTTTGTTTCATGCCCATTTCTTCCATTCTAAATTTAATGGCTTCAATGGGATCTGGCATTCCAATAGGGAATTTTTCGTTTTCATACGTATCAATCAAAATGGAAAGTATTTCCAATTCATCTCCTGCTTCCGTTCCCTTTTTGGCATCAAAAATAACCTCAAGCCTGTTGAGTGCATTTTGATAATCCGTTTCGTTTCTAATGGGTGCAATATTCATGCTAAATGGTGTTTGCGTTGATTTTGAAACTGCAAAATAGGGATTTAGAAGGTGGTTAAAAAGGAATTATTAGGAGTAATTAGCTCGTTTTCATAGGTGGTAAATCGAACGCTTTTGCGTCGTGTTCAAAATGGTTTCGGTGCGATCCATCGCAAAATGGTTTGTTGCTAGAGAGCCCACATCGGCAAATGCTTAATACGGTTCTACCTTGTAATCCGTACACATTACCTTGGCTATCTACTATTTCAAAATCGCCATCTACTTTTACGGACCCGTTGCTGTTTATGGTAAGTTTTGTTTTGCTCATAATTATTTTATTTTATTTTTTGAATTTCAAAGTTGGTGAATTATATTTTGATATACAATTATAACGATTGTCATAGTGAATAACACGCCATGGAATGAAGCAATCTGTTTATTGAACATCATTGAGAAGAAGGCACGACTGAAGCAATCTGTTTATTGTAAATTGCTAACATAATTGGAGTTACCCTGATGGGCTTACTTCGTGCCTCCAATGACCAATAAAGAGATTACCACTTCGCTCACTCCTCTTCCAAAGACCCATCTACCTTTTTAGAGCAAAATGCCCTAACTTACTGGTTCCATCTTCAAAAACTAATTTAAACCAGTAGTCTGAAGAAGGCAAAGGTCGGCCATTAAATGTACCATCCCATCCTTGGGCAGTTTGTAAGTTTTTCAATAAATTGCCGTAGCGATCGTATATATATAAATTATAATTTTGGTTGGAAGTCCCTTTAATAAACCATATATCGTTAACTCCATCTCCATTTGGAGTAAAAAAGCTTGCATAACCTACAAGCAATAGTTTTTCTTCAAAATATCTACACCCAGCTATTTCTCTTCCCATAACAGTATATGCACCACCTGAAACATTGTAAAAAACAGGCTCTCTTTGAAAATGTATGCCATCTAATGAAAATTCATATTGCAAGGTTGAATCAACATCTAGGGTGACCGTATTTCTGTTGTTTTCGGATGCTTCAATAGAAATGGAATAGTTATCCATTTTAATGGATTCATAAATTGAAACTTCTATATTGGCTATATCTGTTCCACAATCATTTTCAACAGTATACGTATACAATCCGGGTGCATCTATTTTAGGATTGAAAAAACCAGTGCCACTAGCCAGTGAGGGGCTCCAGGAACCTCCACTATCTGGGCTTGCACCTAGTGCGTTAAATAAATCTACACCCCCACTATTTATACAAACTTGAACAGCTCCATTACTTATCCCAGAATTTGCCTTTGTTACCAGAGTAATTCGTATCTCTGCTTTGTCATTTGAGCATTCTGAATCAGGAAAATAATAAGCATAGGTTCCAGATTTTTCTATGGCTGGATTGAATAAATCTATGCCACCAGATAATTTCGGAATCCATTCTCCTCCAACATCTGGCGTTCCTCCTAATAGTGTAAATAAGTTTATTGGTGTACTTGAATAACAAAGAACAAAGTCCCCACCAATACCCACATCAACGTTATCTGAAACAGTTACATTTACTTCTGAAAAATCGTTTGGACAACCATTATTTGTAACAGTGTATGTATATATGCCCTGAACATCAATTTTCGGATCGAAAACCCCAGTTCCACTTGCAAGAGCTGGACTCCAAACACCTCCTTCATCTGCATATGGCCCAAGTCTTTCAAATAAATCGACTGGGTCACTTACAGTACACAAAGTCATATCATTATCGTTACCTGCAAAAAGTCCTTCCAAAGAAATGTTTACTTTCACATACGCTTCACATCCACATAAATCATTTTCATAAACAAACTTATAAGTTCCTTCTGCATCTAAACCCGGAGAGAAAAAACCATTCTTTGACAAACTTGGCATCCATGCTCCTCTAGCGCTAGTCGGCAAACCAACGTATGAGGCTAAATTGACCTCAGCGATATCAGGACATAAAACCAGATCATCAATACCAATGGTACGTTCGTCCTCTTCAGGGGGTAATCCTCCTAGAATTTTAAAACGTCTCCATACACTAGATGTAAAAGTTCCTGCCAATAATACATTGTCCTTAATGTAGATTTCATTTGTATATTGAATTCCCAAACCTTCACATAAAGGATACCATTCCCCTAGGGCTTGGTTAGTAACATAGACTCCTGTACTTGTTGCAGCATATATTTTGTCTCCATCAATCGCAATATCATTAATTATTTTTATATCTGTATGATACAAACTCCAGCTAACTCCAAGGTTATCACTTACAAACAACCCTCTGCTAGTGGCTGCATATAATTTATTATTAATTAATTGCAAATCTGAAGTTGTTGAAAAACCTCCCGGAATGGATCTGTTGTTCCAACTGGCACCTAGATTCTCAGAAATAAACAGTTCGCTATTATTTGTACTTACTATAATGGTATTTCCAATAATTTCGATGCTTTCATAATCTGCACCAGTATTAATTCCATTTGTTGACGCTAAAGTCCAAGTCACGCCAAAATCATTAGAAATATAAATCCCAGTGCCGCTAGCTCCTGTTACAAGCACACCATTATCATAGTCTAAAGCATGAGTTGAAATATTTACTCCAGGGTTAAATATAAAATCCCAACTATTTCCATTGTTTGTGGATTTGTAAACACCGTCACCTGTCCCCAAATACATATCGTCATTAACATTAATAATGCTTGTAACATGTAAGGAATTAAAAGTATTTATACCCGTATTGATTAACTCCCAATTGAGTCCACCATCAGACGATCTAAAAACGCCTTGATCATTTGTACCACTAAATATATAGTTACTATTCTCTCCAAAAGATTCTATTTGCAAACCAGTAATTCCTGTATTATTGAGTTGCCAAGTAGCCCCAGAATCAAAGGACTCATACAGTCCTTGATTGGTGCTCATAATAATTTTACCATTTGAAAAAAACACTTGATTAGCAAAGGCATTAGTAGACGTGTTTTGTACCAAATTCCAATTGACTCCATTATCTGGGGATACATAATATCTTCCTGCGGAAGTTGTTAGATAAACTGAATTGCCTGTTACACCCATACTTACAATGGACGCATTTGTATTAACCGATGTAGAATTCCAGATAACGCCATCACTTGAAATAAAAACGGTATCATCATTAGCTACATAAAACAGCCCGTCTTTTACGACCATGGATTGCACGCCATTAGGTCCAATACCCGGAATGATTATAGGTTTCCATGTAACGCCGTTATCAGACGTTTCAAATAGCGCACGAGATGGGGAAAGAGTAGATGAACGCCCTCCTGCATAAAGCTTAGAATTGAAATACAAAAAACTTGTAAAACCCATATCAGTAACGCCTACACTTCTATCAAACCAAGTGGTACCATTATCCCCAGAATAATACATCCCACCTTGAGAATTTCCCGCAAAAAGATTTATTCTATCCACAAATAAGGAATAGAATGTTTTATCTTGTATACCAGTATTAATAGGTCTCCAAGAAGCACCATTATCCGTAGAAAAAAATATACCGCTTCTAGAAATTGAAGCATATAAAGTACTATTGTATTCTGCCAAAGCGAGGACCTGTTCATTACAAGGTAAACCCCACCCACTCCATTCCCATGAAGCCCCATTGTTAGATGACCTAAATATGCCACCATTGCCAGCATTTAAAATTAAAAAGGCGCCAGACTTAACTATTTGGTTTGTATAAGCTCCAATTGGACCATTAGTTTGAACCCATTGCGAAAAAACAGTCGAATGTATTATGAAAGCAAAAAAAAGACAACACAGGTTTCTTTTCATTTATTAACCAAAAAAAATGAGATTGAAACTAAATCTTTTTTAGGATTAAAAAAAATTTAATTAAGTATATTCGTCAAAACTAGAATTTAGCAGACAAAGCTTTTCAAAAATTCTTTTTTTTTGATAACCAAGAGCTTACTATGTGTTACTGTCTTCCATTTCCATAATTAAATTGGCTATAAGAGCTGTCCAACCTGTTTGGTGCGATGCGCCCAAGCCTTTGCCCGTGTCGCCATCAAAAAACTCATAAAACAGATGTAAATTTTTGAAATGTTCATCTTTTGAAAACATATGGTCGGGGTCGTCTGCATGATATTGAAATTTGCCATCGGCATTGGCTTCAAACAGTTTTATCAAGCGTTTAGTAAGCTGATTGGCAATATCCTTTAAATTAAGTTTATGCCCAGAATCCGTAGGAAATTCGTATGTATAGGCATCACCATAAAAAGTGTAATACTTGCGTAAGGACTGAATAATCATATAATTAATTGGCAACCAAATAGGGCCACGCCAGTTGGAATTACCACCAAACATGTTGGAACGGCTCTCTCCAGGCTCATATTGAATTTGATGGCTTCCATGATGTTCAAACACAAACGGATGTTTTTCGTGGTACTTGGACAGGGAACGAATACCGTAATCGGACAGGAATTCGTCTTCATCCAGCAAGCGTTTTAATAAATGTTCCAACCTAAACCCGCGCATAATGGAGAACAGATAATTACCTTCGGTATTCGCATTGTCTAAATTTGAAATTAACGAGGCCAAGTCTGGGCGGGTTCGTATAATTTCATTCGCTCTAATCCTAAATTTCTTTAGTTCCTCAAAAAGGTCTTTGTGAATGATTTCAACAGCAAACATAGGAATAACACCAACCAAAGAACGCACCCGCAAACGATCGGTAGCACCGGTTGCCATTTCTACTACATCGTAATAAAAATTATCTTCGTCATCCCAAAGGGAAATATCCTTTTTCCCAATGTGGTGCATCGCCCAAGCGATGTTTAAAAAATGCCTAAAAAACTTGGCAGCGGATTCTTCGTAAATTTTATTGGTTTTGGATAGCTCTAACGACATGCGCAGCATATTGAGGGTAAACATGGCCATCCAACTGGTAGCATCGGCCTGCTGCATGCGTTTAATACCGGGAGGCATGTGGTTACGATCGAACACCCCAATATTATCCAAGCCCAAAAAACCACCTTCAAAAAGATCGGTACCACTTTTATCTTTTTGGTTGACCCACCATGTGAAATTAATCAGTAGTTTTTGGAATGCTTTTTCTAAAAACGGGATGTCCCCATTTCCTGTGTAGTTTTTATCTTTTTCGTAAACGCTCCAAACTGCCCAAGAATGCACAGGCGGATTTACATCGCTAAAATTCCACTCGTAGGCTGGAATCTGTCCGTTAGGATGCATATAACTTTCCTGCAGTACCAATAACAATTGTTCTTTGGCAAAAAAAGGATCTATCTCTACAAATGATGCCATGTGAAAGGCTAAATCCCACGCGGCATACCACGGATACTCCCATTTATCGGGCATGGAAATAACATGCCTATTGGTAAGGTGCTGCCAATTGTTATTTCGCATGTTTGCTCGAGTTGGAGTGGGTTCTCCAGGACCGCCAAAGAGCCATTTAAATACATCGTTATAATAGAACTGCTTGGTCCACAACAACCCCGAAAAGGCACTTTTTGCAATGGCTTGATGTGTTTCAGGAATATCGCTTTTTATGGTTTCGTTATAAAACTGCTCGCATTCGGTGATTCTTTGGTGAAATACAGCATCAAAATCTGCCCACGGCTGTTCTACTTTATTTTTACTAAGACGTACTTTTACAATTCTTTCTTCACCCGCTTTTAGTTTAAAACGCTGCCAAATGGCGAATTTCGAACCATTTTTTTCTGGGTTTACAGTCGGTTTCCCATCTATGACGTGGTCGTTAATGCCATCTTTAACATAATCCACTTCATTCGGGTAATTATAAATGCGCTTGTTGTTTGTTTCATTTTCACAAAATAATTGCTCCCCGTCTTCGTGATATAAAAAATATCGACCATTTCTGGTACTTCTGGATTGCACCACTGTACTTGAAATGGATGTCATATTGGGGCGGGCGTGCCGCTTGTTATGTTTCCAAAAATTACGAAACCAAAGATGAGGCAATACATGGATTTCCGCCGCTTTTTCGCCTCTGTTTACCACGGTGATCTGCATAAGGATATCATCTACATCGGCCTTGGCATATTCTATAAAGCAATCAAAATAAGCCTTATTTTTAAAGCTACCTGTATCCAATAATTCATATTCAAATTGATCCCGCCCACGCTGATTGCCACTTACCAAATCGGTATATGGAAATTCATTTTGGGGATATTTATACAGGTATTTACAATATGAATGTGTGGGCGACGATACTTGATGGAAATAGAGCTCCTTCACATCTTCACCATGGTTTCCTTGATTGTTGGTCAATCCGAACAAACGTTCCTTCAAAATGGCATCCTTTCCATTCCAAAATGCGGGAGCCAAACACAATATTTCCCGTGAATCGCAAAACCCTGCAATACCCTCTTCACCCCATCTATAAGCATTACTACGGGCCTTTTCATGGTCTACAAATTCCCAAGCTGTTCCGTGCTCACTGTAATCCTCGCGAACTGTTCCCCATTGTCTTTCGGCTAAATAAGGGCCCCATTTTTTCCAGTACTTGTATGTATCGGGTACGGCTAGTCTTTCTGCCTCAGCACCTTTCTGAATCATATATTTTAGAGGTATAAATTGAATTAAAATATTAAAAAAAGCCAGATACTAAAAGTGACTTCTGGTAACAAATTATATTTGGAAAATCTTTATTTTAGTCGGATTTGAATAAAAATAGGTTATTTTTTTAAAACCTAGTCTAGCCCATGAACAGTATTACCTAATTACTATTTTTACCATAATTCTTTTAATATCTCGTAAAAAAACGGACTGAAATTTGATGAAGTCGTATGCTCTCAACACTCAAACCCAATACCATTAGCTAGAAGCAAGTGGTAGCGGTGTAGTGATTTAAACGTGTTTTATTCAAAATCCACCTTAAACACGGTCGCTATGGCATCCATTTGTGATGAACTTGGTGTTGTAAATGTTAATTTATTATTGGTAACGGACCATTTTAAATCTACCCCACTACCAACAAGGGACACCTTTTTGATTTTGGATCTTATAGGTGTTCGGATTTCGATATTTGAATCAGCTTTAGGAAGTCCCAAGGAGAAAATATACAAATGCTTATTATCTTTAGATAGCATAAAACGAATATCTTTTTCATTATATGCCATCGTAGCAGATTGTCCGCCAAATTCACCCTTTTCAAATGCTGCTTCACCATAACCAAACGTGGTATAAGCTCTGGTTTCATACACAGCTTCCTGATACTTGTCAATCCATTCACCAATAGTCAACAATACCTGCCTTTGCTCATCTAATATGGTGCCATTTGCTTTTGGGGAAATATTTAGTAATACTACACCTCTCTTGCTCCAAACATCAATCATATTTCTAATAACCAAATCTGGTTTTTTATAGGTTTGTCCGGAAATATAACTCCAACTATAGTTACTTATAGTAATATCCGTAAGCCAATAATCGTCAGAAAGACCAGTTTTTCCACCTTGCTCGATATCCAACATCCCAACATTTGCAGGTAAATCTTCCTGTTTATAGGCAGCAATGGGTTTTTGACCTCTAGAAACGGCTGTGTTGAAATGGTGTGCTACCATTTTTTGACGGTAATTTTCTGGAATTTTATCTAGCCAAGAATCAAACCAAATAATGTCTGGTGCATAGTTATCTACTACCTCATTCACTTGATTTAACCAATAATCATGAAACTCATTGGCGGGCATGTTTCCATAAAACTTTCTAAGTTTTGGGTCGGTAGTCGAAGTGATATAATCTGGATGGTATGGATAATGGCTGTCAAAACCAGGGTCAGACGAATTCTTTGCCCATTGCAATGTATCTTGTGCATAACGTTGAAGCAGTTTGGCATGGTGGAAGGTCGCTATAGTTTTCATGTCGTTCTTTTTAAGTTCGACATACAATTCACCTAAAATATCTTTTTTGGGTCCCATATCCTTAGCGTTCCAAGGGTTCACCTTACTGCCCCACATAGCAAATCCGTCATGGTGTTGCGCTACCGGCCCTGCAAATTTAGCACCCGATTTTTTAAATAAATCTGCCCATTCTTTGGCATCAAAATGTTCTGCCGTGAACATGGGGATAAAATCGTGATAGTTGAATTCCGATAAAGATCCATATGTTTTTTGTTGGTGTTCAAATATCTTTCCTCCCCATTCTGTTCTTCCAGACACATACATCCATCTTGGATACCATTCATTGTCAAACGCTGGAACGCTATAAAGTCCCCAATGAAAATAAATACCGAACTTGGCATCTTTAAACCATTCTGGTTCCCGATCGTTGGTTGCAAGCGATTCCCAAGTTTCTTCATATTTAGGTGTTTCATTAGACGTTTCTGATTGAGGTTGAGATTTATTCTTACAAGATATAAAAGCTATTAATACGCATAGCATCAAAATTCCCCGATTTATTTTATTGATCATTTTAACTGGTTTTAGTTGGTATAGAATATCTGTTAGAGCAAAGTTAACTGTTTTCAAAATAAATTTAATTAATTGATATTCTTAGATTTTTTTTTACTCAATACTATAAAAATGCCGAACACCATCATCTTGTATATTCTGAACAAAATGCGATTGGCATACTCTATAAATAACAAAAATATTTGAGAAAATTTTCTACCACTCACGAAGTTTGTTCAAAGCTTCTTGGGCTTCTACTTCTTCTTGTGAAATCACTTTTAAAAAGGAAGGATGTTGCTCTATGGCGTATTCGATTCTTTTAACGATATCGTCGGTTGTCTCGTTATCATAATCAATCACCAAAGGTTCTTTAATCTCCATGGATTGCAGAATATTTTTCTTTTTAATCCGAAGACCCTTTTTATCAAACGAACGCCTAAAACCATCAATAACAATAGGGACTACAATGGGTCTGTAGTTTTTAATAATAAAGGCTGTTCCTTTTCTAATCGGTTTAAAAGGTGTGGTTGTGCCTTGCGGAAAAGTGATGACCCAACCATCATCCAACGCTTTAGCAATGCTGGAAATATCACTCATTTTAACTTGTCTATTCACGTCTTTGCCTTCGGCACGCCAAGTACGTTCGATGCTAATAGATCCCACATAAGCCAAAATTTTTGGTAATAAACCATCTTTCATGGTTTCTTTGGCAGCAACATAATAGATGTTAAGTTTGGGATTCCATAAATAACCCACATTTTTTATAGAATCCGTTCGTCCGCTTAAACTGGCGTTGAATACATGAAACATGGCCACAACATCGGCAAAATAGGTTTGGTGATTCGATATAAACAGGACGTTGGTATCTGGCAAATTTTTTATGATTTC
This sequence comes from Confluentibacter flavum, assembly GCF_002843175.1. Lineage (GTDB taxonomy): Bacteria > Bacteroidota > Bacteroidia > Flavobacteriales > Flavobacteriaceae > Confluentibacter > Confluentibacter flavum. The sequence continues at coordinate 46,519 of NZ_PJEO01000028.1, read as the reverse complement.
AGAACCTTCAATTTGCAATTCATTAAACCCACGAAAGCGTCTGTGAGTCATGACCCCCAAAATACGTATGAGCCATTTTTTCACAAAAAGTATATGTCCGAATGGATTTCGCTTAAATAATCCCATGCATCATGCTTCAATTAGTTAGAGATTACAAAGGTAATAAATCTATAAACTAGATTAATTCTTTTAGCAAGTCTTTTATTTCGCTTAATATCATGGCAGTTGCTCCCCAAACAATATAGTCGTTTAACAGGAATGTAGGAACTTCAACATCAATGTTATAAGATGCCTTGACACGTTTGGTCATAACCATGTTATCATCTAAAAAATGCTGTATATCTACCTCAATAAGTGCTTCAACCTCATCTTCTTGAAGCTTAAATAATGGCTTTTTTGGGGTTATTGCAATAAACGGATGCACATAAAAGTTACTGGGCGCAATGTAAACCTGTGTTAATGCTCTTAAAACTTCAATAGAATTTTTTGATACGCCTACTTCTTCAAACGCTTCCCTAATGGCTGCTTCTTCTAAAGATGTATCCTGAGCTTCTAATTTTCCTCCTGGGAAGCCTACTTGTGCCGAATGAATGCCTTCATAAGTCTTTCTTAGTATTAAAATAAATTTTGTTTGGTTGCATTCATCTGGATAAAACAATGCCAAAACACCTGCTTCTTTAGCTTGATTAATAGCTTCCTTTTGAATGTTTAACAATGCCTTACGGGATGGTGGGATCATTTTAAGATGGGATCCTTCGGCTGGAAGCTGTATATTTTTTATTTTTGAGGATAATCCTAAAAATTCATTAAAATCCATTCTTTATGCGCGTTATCTTATTCTTATGTTTTTCTATATTATTTCTGAATTGTGAAGATAAACAATCAAAAAAGAAAATGGATACGAATGTTATTGAAACTAAAGATACACTTTCTAAAAAAACACCTATTAAAGATATAACCAAAGCACCTGAAAGCAATTTCCCTGTTTTAGATGACAAAAATGCTGTGCCTTTTTTTGCTGAATATGATAAAAAACACAAAGAAAATAAAGTGCGTATCACCACCGATTTTGGTGATATTGACATCTTTCTGTATAATGACACTAAATACCATCGTTCTAATTTTATCTATTTAACAAAACGCCAGTATTTTGATGGTACACAATTTTACCGAGTAATTGATAATTATATAGTACAGGCAGGCAATAGTGATGATAAAAAAACAGCCAAAAAACGTAATGAAATAGGCCTATACTTACTGCCTACCGATACTAAAAAAGGCTACAAACACGACCGAGGTGTTATTTCTATGCCCAGTAGCGATATTGATAACCCTTATAAATTAGCATCGCCTTACGAGTTTTTTATTGTACAACAACAAGGTGGTGCACATTTTTTAGATGGTGATTATACCATTTTTGGTGAAGTCACCAAAGGCATGGATGTGATTGACAAGATTGCTGCTGTTGAAACCGATGATGGTGATTGGCCTTTAGAAAACATCTATATTAGAAAAGTAGAGATTATTGAATAGTTGTTGGGTGTTAGCTGTTAGATGTTAGATGTTAGATGTTAGATGTTAGATGTTAGATGTTAGATGTTAGATGTTAGATGTTAGATGTTAGATGTTAGCAAAATTATTTTTTTTAACTCATAACTCTTAACTTTTAACTAAATCACATATCCTGCGTGTAATAATTATAATCCTTTAAAACCACGTCTATAAACTCCATATCCGTTTTTTGTTTCATTTCCTTAATATCGGTAACCTCCATGATTTTTGAACGCAATTTTATTAAGGTTTGATAATCTTTAGTTGTTTTGGCAGAGGCGAAGGTCTCTTTGATGATACGAGCATCGTTATCGGATAATTTAATAACGTTCAGGTAGGTTGGTTTATAATCTTCCCTTAAATTTTCCAGAATGGTATGGTTAATAGTAACATTGTCCTTTAAATTTATAACGGCTGTTCCCGCAGCCATATCCCCCAATCGCTGTGTTTTATTATTGAACAACATCACAAAAAATCCCAAACCAATCATATAAATATCCACGATCCTAAAAAACCACCGTACCAAATAATCTGATATGGAGGCTTGGTAACCATCAATTTTTACAACCCGAATTTTAAGAATCCGTTTACCGATGGTTTGTCCTTGTAAAAAAGATTCCAAAACCAAGGTGTAAAACATAACAGGCAAACCAAGCAGGGTATTGATGCCTATTTGAGACCATTGGTCCATATTTTGAAACGCATTGAATATGTTTCCTACTAGAAGTAAATAGCCGATTTTAATAGCCATATCAATCATAAATGCCAACAACCGTTCCCCAGCTCCTGCAGCGTTAAATTTAATTTTTACATTTTGGGTCGTGTTAATTTGTAACTCTGACATTTTATATTTTAATTTATCAAATATATGAGGGAAGTTTCATTCATCAAACAAAATAAGGAAAAATGGCTGAGTTTTGAAAATGCCATTTTCAATAATGATTTCAAAGACCCCGATGAATTGGCGTCCCAATACGTTCATTTAATAAATGATTTAGCCTACGCACAAACATATTACCCTAAAAGCAAAGTCGTAGATTATCTTAATCAGTTAGCCGCTAAAGCCTATCAGAAAATTTATAAAACCAAGCGAGAGGACACAAATAGAATTCTTTCCTTTTGGAAAACCGAAGTACCATTAATCTGTTATCAATATAGAACATTTATCTATGTGGCATTTATTATATTTTCCACTTTCACATTTATCGGGGCTATTTCAGCGGCAAATGATGGTGAATTTGTACGTTCCATTTTAGGGGATGATTATGTAAACCAAACCATGGTGAATATTGAAGCAGGCGATCCTGTGGCTGTTTATAAAAGCGGTAGTAATTGGGGCAGTTTTATTGGTATTACTGTCAATAACTTAAAAGTTGGAGTTTTATCCTTTATACTAGGCGTTTTTGGCGGTATTGGCACTGTTTACATTTTGTTTCAGAACTGTATTATGTTGGGCTCTTTTCAGTATTTTTTTTACGAAAAAGGTGTTTTTTGGGAAAGTGTTCGTGGTATATGGATTCATGGTTCCATGGAAATTTTTGCCATTGTTATTGAAGCTGCTGCGGGTTTACTTTTAGGCGCGAGCATTTTATTTCCCGGAACCCATTCTAGATTTACTTCTTTTAAACACGGAGCAAAAACGGGGATTAAAATTTTAATAAGCACATTTCCTTTTACCTTTTCTGCTGGGTTTTTAGAAGGTTTTGTGACACGTTATTCTAATATGATGCCTAATTGGTTATCGGTCGGTATTATAATCATCACCCTTGGTATTATTAGTTTTTATTATTTAATTTATCCGTTTCAGGTTCAAAAAAGAATTACAAAAACCAGTCATATTTGAAATTCAGAAAATCACATATTATTCTAATCGGATTTCTTATTGTTTTCAATATGGGAAATAGTTCTGTTATGACGTTTCAAGAACCAAACACCAGCAGAACCTTTGATGCCGATTTTAAAGACCGTTATTCTGGAAACAAATATAATTATGAAGGAAAAAAGATTATCAGTAAAACACCCTCAGGTTCTGGTAATTATGAGGATTATAAAAATAAGAATCCTAAAGTAAATGTAGACGACAACGACAGCTTTACCATAAACTTGGGACCTCTAGGCTGGCTGTTTTACTCGGCTCTTTTTGCCGCTGTTGGTTATTTAATTTATATTTTATTGAATGAAGGTGGCTCTGGTTTATTTTCTTCTAAAAGACATAAGAAAATAGAAGATTTTGAAGACATCACTTCAGAAAACATTGAAAATGCAGACATCAACGCGCTTATAAACCGTGCTGAAAATAATCAGGATTACAGGTTGGCCATTAGATATTACTATTTATTAGTTTTAAAAACCTTAAATCTAAAAAACCATATTAAGTTTGAAGACGATAAAACCAATGCAGACTATTTAAACGACATTAAATCAAAACCATTTAGCAGTGCCTTTGAATACATTTCCTATCTATATAATTACATTTGGTATGGCGAATTCCCTTTAGATATCGATCAATATGCCAAAGCGAAAGATAAATTTGTAACGCTTTTAAATCAGGTAAAATAATGAAGAAAATAGGACCTATACTTCTCGTTATTACTGCTTTGGTCATCACTGCGGCCGTTGCCAGTGGCATAAAAAAAACAAAAACGGTGGATTGGGAAGAATCATTTAACGAAAAAAGCAGCAAACCTTATGGCGTAAGTGTATTTTATAATGAGCTACCTAAACTATTTAAAAACCATAAAGTAAGAACCGTTTATCACACACCAGAAAGTTATTTAAGAGCCAATTCCGAAGATGGTTATGGCGACCATATAGCAAAAGGAAGCTTTATACTTATTGGCAATTCTGATTATTTAGGTGATGAATCGGTTGATGAATTATTGGGTTTTGTTGCTGAAGGAAATACGCTTTTTATATCTGATTACTACTTTGTTCAAAAAATCCACGACACTTTACAAATAGACGTTGATTACGCTTCAACTGCAAAAGACAGCATGTCTTATATGTCGTTTGAAACCAAAAAATTAGCAAATGCCAATATTGATAAAAACGTAGGCATTAACTATTTTTCAAGTTTCGATTCCATAAACTATCGTATTCTAGGATATACAAAAACGGATGAAGAACGCATCAATTTTATTGAAGTTCCTTTTGGCAAAGGCCATATTTATCTGCATTTAGAACCCAAGGCGTTTACAAATTATAATATGCTAAAAGATGACAGGTATAAATATGCGGAAGGCGTTATCTCCTATTTACCAAATACCGATATTTACTTTGATTCTTACACCAAAATACAATCCGGTTACGGTGATGTTGATAAAAAATCGAATTTAAGTTGGTTTTTGGAGCAATTATCATTTAGATGGGCATGGTATACGGCTCTGGTTTTCACTATTTTATTTGTGATTTTTAATGCAAAACGCAGACAGCGTATCATTAAAATTATCAAGCCTTTACAGAACACGACCGTTGCTTTTGTTAAAACGATATCTCACTTATATTTTGATATTCAAGATCATAAAAACTTAATTCACAAAAAAATAACTTACTTTTTAGAAAAAATTAGAACGGATTATAATTTAGATACTTCGATTTTAAACGATGAATTTATCAGCAAATTAGCTTCAAAAACAGGCAAGAAAAAAGAAGACGTTAAACGACTTATAGATTATATAAATTGGTTAAAATCGAGAAAGGAATTTTTTGAAGATAATCTTCTAACGCTCAACAAACATATAGAAACTTTTTATTCAAACTAATTATGGAAGACAACAAAGAACCACAAGATCAAGGTTCGTATATACCAAATGAGGACATAACAGCATCTGTTCCTGTCATTTCTGAGGAAATAAAGAATGAATTACAGTTTCAAAATAGATTAGACTTAACAGAGTTGCAATACAGTGTTAATAAGATAAAAGAAGAGATTGGTAAAGTCATAGTTGGTCAAAAAAACATGATAGACATGCTTATTGCATCGCTTTTAGCAAAAGGCCATTCACTTATTGAAGGCGTCCCTGGTGTTGCAAAAACCATAACGGCCAAGCTGATAGCAAAATCGTTAAGTGTTGGTTTTAGCAGGATTCAGTTTACTCCCGATTTAATGCCAAGTGATATTTTGGGAACCTCTATTTTTAATCTGAAAACCTCTGAATTTGAGTTTAAAAAGGGGCCTATTTTCTCAAATATGGTACTGATTGATGAAATCAACCGTGCCCCAGCAAAAACCCAAGCCGCTTTATTTGAGGTTATGGAAGAACAGCAAATTACCATTGACGGCAACAAATTTATGCTGGAATCGCCTTTTATGGTTCTTGCTACCCAAAACCCGATAGAACAAGAAGGCACTTACCGTTTACCTGAAGCTCAATTAGACCGTTTTTTATTTAAAATAGATGTCGAATACCCCAATTTAGATGAAGAAATTGAAATTATTTCCAGAGAACATCAATTAAAAGAAAGAGTAAAAATAGAAGAAATCACATCATTTTTAACGGCAGCCCAAATTTCTAACTATCAAAAGTTGGTGACACAAATTTTGGTTGAAGAGCACTTGTTAAAATACATTGCTGAACTCATCATAGCAACCCGTAACAATCCATTTTTATATTTAGGAGCATCACCTAGGGCATCGATTGCTATTTTAAAGGCCAGTAAAGCATTTGCTGCTATGTCTGGTAGGGATTTCGTGACTCCAGAAGATATAAAACGTGCCGCCATTCCTGTGTTACACCACCGCGTGATTGTGACTCCAGAGCGTGAAATGGAAGGTGTTTCTAGTAAACAAGTCATCACACAAATTATTGAAACGGTTGAAATACCTAGGTAGGTGGTTGGCGTTGATTTGTTGAGGCGTTTAGTTGAACTAATTTTTAAACTTTTCATAAAATTGAAACGGTTGAAATACCGAAATAACTAACTAAAAACTAAAATTATGTTTAAAAAACCATTTTCTTTTGAAGGTAGAATCAGAAGAACCGAGTACGGACTAAGTTATTTAATTTATTTGGTAATTTATTTTGGGGTAGCCGTACTGACTGAAGTTGCTGAGTCTTTATCAGTCATATTTTTTATTATATTTTTTCCAATATTTTGGTTCTTGTTAGCCCAAGGAGCAAAACGTTGCCATGACAGAGGCAATAGTGGTTGGTATCAAATCATTCCATTTTACGGTTTATGGATGCTTTTTGGAGATAGTGATTATGGTCCAAATGAATATGGCGACAATCCTAAAGGCAAAGGGAACCATAGTGCTATTGAAGAGATTGGACAATTGGTCGAAAATGAATAATTAAACTTGCCGTTGATTTGTTGATTTGTTTAGTCGTTTAGTCGTTTAGTCGAAGAAACTATTCACCAAACAACCAGCAACCAACAAAACATCTAACATCTAACATCTAACATCTAACATCTAACAAAATTTTGAAATTTTCTAAACCATTTTACATACAACCACGATTTTTCTATGTCGGTATTGGCATTGTTGTATTATTTGGTTTAAGCTATTTTATACCTGTTTTATTTAATATTGCCCAACTTTCTTTAATTGTACTAGCTCTCTTATTCGTTGTAGATTTTCTGATTATTTTCATCGGAAAAAACAAAATGGATGCCATGCGACTATTACCCGATAAATTTTCTAACGGCGATGAAAATACAATACAACTCAATATTGTCAATAACTACCCTTTCTTAATTTACTTAGACATTATTGATGAAATTCCTGAGCAATTTCAGGTGAGGGATTTTAAACTTAGGGAAACTATTTCGCCGAAAAAATCGAAATCCATCCTATACCAACTAAGACCAACAAAACGGGGCGAATACCATTTTGGAAACCTTAATGTATATGCATCATCAGTTATAAATTTAGTCGCCAAACGATTTACATTTAATAATGGCGCTATGGTACCAACCTACCCTAGTTTTAAACAATTAAAAAAGTTCGAACTTTTAAATATTAACCAAAACTCTTTGGATTATGGGTTAAAAAAAGTGCGACGACTTGGTCATACCATGGAGTTTGAACAAATAAAGGATTATGTTTTGGGTGACGACCTAAGAACTATTAATTGGAAAGCTACAGCTAAGAAAAACCAATTAATGGTGAATCAATTTCAAGATGAAAAATCGCAACCCATTTATTCGGTAATCGACAAAGGACGTACCATGAAAATGCCTTTTAATGGTTTAAGCTTGTTAGATTATGCCATTAATGCCACCTTGATTATCAGTAGCATTGCTTTAAAAAAGCAGGATAAAGCAGGATTATTTTCCTTTTCCAAAAAGGTTGAAAATATGGTGGTTGCCGAAAGAAGGAATTCGCAAATGCAATATGTTTTAGAAGCGCTTTACAATATAAAAACCGATTTTTTTGAAAGTGATTTTAGTCGATTGTACACCAGTATAAAAAACAATATTACCCAGAGAAGCCTACTATTACTATATACCAATTTTGAAACTTTGGATGGTTTGGATAGACAATTACCTTATTTAAAAGCTATAGCTAAAAGTCATTTACTAGTAATTATTTTCTTTAAAAATACCGAGATTGATAGTTTAATTAATGAAAAAGCACTAACCATACAACAAGTTTATGACAAGGTTATTGCTGAAAAATTCGCATTCGAAAAGCGCTTAATTGTGAGCGAATTAAAAAAATATGGTATTCACTCCATTCTAACAATTCCCGAAAATTTAACTGTAGATACCATAAATAAATACCTGGAAATAAAAGCTAGAGGCTTATTATAACTCCATTAACTTATAAATATAAAAAGCGACCATAAAGGCCGCTTTTCGCTATTAATCAAATCTATTTAAACCGTTTCGTTCAACCAAGCTTTCATCATCCAGACGGTTTTTTCTTGTTCGGTTATAAAATCACTCATCATGGAGTTGGTTCCTTCGTCATTGGCTTCATCTGATTTGTCCAAAATGGCACGTTCTATTTTTAATAAACCTGACAGGGAATCCACAATTAAGGCAACTGCTTTTTCATCTTGTGAAATGTTTTTACCAATAGGTATTTTAGCATTTTCAACATAATCACTGAACGTATGAAAAGGGGTTTCACCCAACGTTAAAATCCGTTCTGCAATCAAATCAACTTTCATATTGGCATCGGTATATAACTCTTCAAACTTAACATGTAAGTCGAAAAAACGTTTTCCTTTAATGTTCCAATGGATGCCTCTAAGGTTCTGATAATATATTTGAAAATTTGCTAACAAATTATTTAAATCTTTTGCTAAATCTTTGGTTTTTGAGGTGTCTAAACCTATACTATTTACTGTCATAATTTTATGTTTTATTATTACTACAAATTTAGCTTATAATTAACGGTCATAACCATAAGTTTTATTGATAGTTTTTATATTTTTATAGTCTAAATCGATGCACAATGACAATTACACAATTATACTATGTTTTGGCGGTAGCAGAAAATCAAAACTTTACTAAAGCAGCTGAAAAATGCTTTGTAACACAACCAACCTTGAGTATGCAAATTCAAAAATTGGAAGATGAATTAAACATTCAAATTTTTGACAGGAGCAAGAAACCCATTGAATTAACCGATGTTGGTAGAAAAATCGTCATTCAAGCAAAAAACATCGTAAACGAATCATACAGAATACAAGATATTGTAGACCAGCAAAAAGGGTTTATAGGTGGCGAATTCAAACTGGGGATTATACCTACGGTCATGCCTACGCTATTGCCTATGTTCTTAAAAGCTTTTATAAAAAAATACCCGAAAATTAAGCTCAAAATTGAAGAATTAACCACCGATGAAATCATAAACAGACTAAAAGATGGCCATTTAGATGCCGCCATTGCTGCGACGCCTTTGGAAAGTGATTTTATAAAAGAGCGTGTGTTATATTACGAACCATTTGTGGGCTATATTCCTGAAAACCACAGATTACATACCAAACAAAAAATTGATACCATTGATTTAGAAATTGATGACATGCTTCTGTTGGAAGATGGGCATTGTTTTAGAGATGGCGTTATAAACCTGTGTAAAGCTTTTAAAAACCAAACTGAAGAAACCTTTCAGTTGGAAAGTGGTAGTATAGAAACGCTTATAAAATTATCGGATGAAGGTTTGGGCATGACCCTACTGCCCTATTTACATACGTTGGATTTAAACGACAAAGCCAAAAAGAATTTACACTATTTTAATGAACCTACCCCTGCCCGAGAAGTCAGCATCATATACCATAAAAGTGAATTAAAAATCCAAATTATTGAAGCCATGCAAAGTGTTATCTCTGGAATTATTAGAGGTGCCATAGCATTTCAGAATGTAAAAATTATTAGTCCGTTGCCATCCAAATAAAAAAGCGACCAAATGGTCGCTTTTCTTTATGGTTTAAGATAAATCAAACATTTATCAAGTTCGGGATTCTGCCTTATTAACGATAGAATAAACTCTTTTAGTTCTTCGATTTCATAAGGTAATAATCTTTCCACTGCTTTTTGAACTTCTTTACAGAACAGTGTCGCATCAAAACTAACTTTGTGAAGTACCGTTTTGGTGTACTCAAGCATTGCTCTAGCCATGGTTATTATCGGTTTTAGGTTTACAATAAAGAGTAGATTTGTTTTATATGATGTAAATTTAAAATTCCGTTTATAAATTTACTAAATATTTGAATATGTTTTTCTATTTAACTTAAAATTATTAGTTAAAATCTATTGTCTCCATCTAAAATATTACCCAAACCTCCCAAAATGCTACCTTCGCCTTTATCTTTTCCGCCGCCTTGTGGTGCCGATGCCAATACTCTTCCCGCCAATCTACTAAACGGTAAGGACTGAATATAAACGGTGCCCGGCCCTTGAAGTTTGGCATAAAATAATCCTTCGCCACCAAAAATGGTGTTTTTAATTCCTCCAATAAATTCAATATCGTAATCAATATCTTGGGTAAATCCAACAATACAGCCCGTATCAACCCTTAAAATCTCACCACGTTGCAATACTTTTTTAGCCATGGTACCACCAGCATGAACAAATGCCATACCATCACCTTCCAATTTTTGCATGATGAAACCTTCACCACCAAAAAGGCCACGTCCTAAACGTTTGCTAAATTCAATACCAATGCTTACACCTTTAGCAGCGCATAAAAAAGCATCTTTTTGGCATATAAATTTACCTCTATATTCGGTTAAATCTATTGGGATTATCTTTCCTGGATAAGGAGAAGCAAACGATACTTTTCGCTTACCCACCAAATTATTATAGAAAGCCGTCATAAACAAACTCTCACCAGTAAGAATACGTTTTCCTGCTCCTAAAATTTTCCCTAAAAAGCCAGAATCGTTTTGCGAGCCATCTCCAAAAATGGTTTCCATTTTAATGCCGTCGTCCATCATCATAAAACTGCCTGCTTCGGCAACTACCCCTTCCTGTGGGTCTAATTCTATTTCTACGAATTGCATTTCTTCGCCGTAGATGGTATAATCAATTTCGTGTGCTGTCATATTGTTGTTGATTTGTTTATTCGTTTAACTGTTTATTTGTTGGCTGTTTCAAATATTTGTTACACTTTTTGGTTGATTGTTTATGCTTTATGGAAAAATATAATAATTCTTCAAAAAAATCTAACAGTCTAAAAATCTAACTATCTAACCTTAATACTCCATTGAAATTTAAAAGTTGATACTTCTAGCCCTTCTTCATTAGTTCCAATGGATGTCATCCAAAGGGTTTGTCCTTCTCCCGTTTCAATGGCTATATTGATAGCATCATCAATCATCTGCCCATCATTACAAACAAACGTGATTAAACCTGTTGCCTTCTTTGTGAACGTGGATTCGTTTTTTACAACAAGCATGGATATGGGCTTACTTGATTCTTGGATTTTCACCATCATTAAAGCCCCAGTTGAAAACTCTGCCGCCATGCCCTGCACCGCCCAAAACATCGATTTAAATGGATTTTGGTTAATCCAACGATGTCTAACAGTTACAATACATTCATCCATATCAATATGTTTTGTACGAACACCACAAAAATAAGCAGATGGCAATTTGAACATGGTATATGTGTTTAACTTACTTGGTGTTATTTTCATTTAGAAATATTTAATTTTTACTAAGTTATAAAAATATTACCTATCTATAAATGTTAATGTTATGTTAAATTATACTACTATGCGTAACATAATACCTTTCTAAAGACATATATTTGCATAGGATATTATTATATGTTTTAAAAAATCACAACATCAATCAAAAAAAATCATGTTAGACACGCACCAAAAAAACATCGCCACGTTTATACACTTATCTACGTTTAGTAGGTTTGTAATTCCGTTAGGGAATTTTATATGCCCCATTATTCTTTGGATAGCCAACAAGGAAAAATCGGAGTTTATAGATAACCACGGAAAACAAGCCATTAATTTCCAATTGAGTATTTTGCTTTACACTATTATTTTAGGAACCATTTCCATACCATTTTTTATTTTCAAACTATTTCATGGCTTGGACTTTATAGATTTCAATGGTTTTAATGATTTCCATATTAGTTTAGGCAAACCCTCGCCATTATTATATATAGGTGGCGGCATAGGCGTTATAGCCGTTGTAGGTTTCATTATAGAACTAGTATTAATCATAAAAGCCAGTTTAAAAGCAAGGGATGGCGAACTTTATCAATATCCATTAAGCATAAATTTCATCAAATAACCTATGCTGAACTTGTTTCAGTATCATCATCAATCATCAATCAAAAAATGAACAGTTTCACCAAATTAAACGAAGGACTATGACACGAGCATTTCCAAAATCATCAATCAATCTTAATGCATTTTATGCGAACTGCATAAGACCATTAACAAAAAATAGTAAGGACTTATGAAAATAGAAAACACAAAAGCACAAATGCGTAAAGGTGTTTTAGAATACTGCATACTATCGGTCTTAAAAGATGAAGACGCGTATGTTGCCGAAATTCTGGACACACTTAAAGACGCCAAGTTGCTTGTTGTAGAAGGCACGATTTACCCACTACTAACAAGATTGAAAAACGCTGGACTATTAAATTACCGATGGGAAGAATCTTTGTCGGGTCCACCAAGAAAATACTACGGTTTAACAGAAACCGGCAAACTATTTTTAAAAGAATTAAACACAACCTGGAGTGAACTGCAAAATGCGGTAAACTTAGTAACAAGCCAAAAAACAACAAAAAAATGAATAAAACTGTCAACATAAATTTAGCTGGTATATTCTTCCACATTGATGAAGATGCATACCTAAAATTACAACGCTATCTGGAGTCTATAAAACGTTCATTTACAGATTCTCAAGGGCGATCTGAAATCATTTCAGATATTGAAGCTCGTATTGCCGAACTTTTTAGCGAACGTGTTATACACGATAAACAAGTGATAGGCATTAAAGAAGTTGACGAGGTTATTGCCATTATGGGACAACCCGAAGACTACCTTGTGGATGACGATATTTTTGAAGACGACCCTAAATCGACTTCATTTAAAAAATCAGCACCAAGTAAAAAATTATTTAGAGATACTGATAACTCATATATAAGTGGTGTTTCGTCTGGATTAGGCCATTATTTGGGTATTGACGCCGTTTGGATGCGTTTGTTATGGATTATTCTAACTATAGCATCTGGAGGTACCTTTATAATTATTTATATCCTATTTTGGATTTTAGTTCCAGCTGCCATCACGACTGCCGAAAAAATAATGATGACAGGCGAGCCTGTTAACATTAGCAACATTGAAAAAAAAATTAAGGATGGTTTTGACAATGTCGCAGACAATGTTTCTGAAGCAGCCAAAAATGTTTCTAAATCGGTTTCTGGTGCAGCAAAAAAAGGAAGTAGCTCCATAAAATCGAGTTCTAAAAACTTTTTTGATACGCTTGCAGACATCATTATGTTTTTCTTTAAAGTGATAGCGAAATTTATTGGTGTTCTTTTTATAATCATTGGTGCTTCTGCGCTAGTTGGCTTAATCATAGCATTATTCTCTTTAGGGGTTGCAGATATTGTACACATACCAGGCATCGATTTTATAGATATCGCTAATTCTGGAAATACACCTATATGGTTAATCTCTTTATTTGTGTTTTTTACAGTTGGCATTCCATTTTTCTTCCTATTTTATTTAGGATTGAAAATCTTAATCAACAACTTAAAATCCATTGGTAACATAGCTAAATTCACCTTATTAGGGTTATGGCTATTCTCCATTATTGCATTGGTAGTCATTGGCATTAGAGAAGCAAGTGAACATGCTTTTAACGAACGTACCGTTGAAAAACAATACCTTCAAATAAAAACCATGGACACTTTAAAGATTAAAATGGCAGAAAATGATTTATATAGAAATTCATATAGAACCAATGGCTTTAAAATTGCCAATAACCAGAACGGAGACAAAACTATTTACAGGCAAGATATCACCATTTTAGTAAAATACACAACAGATACCATTGCTACTATTGGGATTGAAAAAAGTGCTGATGGCAGAAATTATGAAAAAGCCATTACACGTGCTAAAAACATAAACTACAATTACACATTTACCAACAATCAATTGGTATTAGATTCTTTCCTTTCAACCGGTCCCGATAATAAAATGAGTGATCAAGAAGTTGTAATTACCCTTTATTTACCTCTCAATTCCGTAGCGTATTTTGATAAAAACACCAAGGATTTTTTAAATCATTATTCGAATAACGACAACATCATATCATCGAAATACACCAATCATTATGTAAAAATAACTGAAGATGGTGTTGTATGTGATGACTGTACGGGGGAAGAATTTGAAATACAAGTTGACACCCCTAATATAAAAATTGATGAGCATGGTGTTGAAATTAATAGCGATGGAAATATTATAAAAATTGATTCTAGCGGGGTTAAAGCAGAGTCTGAAGCAGTTAAAGTAAACATTAATTCGGATGGAGTTAGTGTGAAATCAGAATAGTAATTACAATTCATCACCAAAAATCAACAAATCAGATATTTAATTTATAAATCAATAACCAGTAATTAGATATTTGAACTATAAATTAAAATCAATCAAATAAAACAAATAGTTATGACAACACTCACAAAAATTATTGTAACAACACTTTTAAGTCTGTTGTTTTTCTCCTGCAACTTTGATATCAACTTTGGAGGAGTTGTAGGTAATGGAAATGTAGTAGAAGAGTCCCGAACCATTAACGGTTCATTTAATGCCATTAAGGCGACCGAAGGTCTTGATGTGTATGTAACACAAAGTGATACCGAATCCATTGTTGTTGAAGCGGACGAGAATTTACATGAACTTATTATTACAGAAGTGGTAGATAATGTTTTAAAAATCCACACTAAAAGGAACATTGGAAACGCAACTTCAAAAAAAATCATGGTAAGCTTTAAAAATGTATCGAGCATTACCTCAACCAGTGGAAGCAATGTGTATTCCAAAAATACTGTTACTGCCGAAAATTTAAAATTGGAAAGCAGCAGTGGTAGCAATATGACTTTAGATGTGGATACATCAACTTTAAAATGCAACACTTCAAGTGGAAGCAATATGACATTACAATTAAACACTAAGGTTTTAGAATGTCATTCTTCAAGTGGCAGCAATATTAAACTTACTGGGGAAACCATAAAACTTACAGCCGAAGCTTCCAGTGGTAGCAATATAAAAGCGGGCGATTTAATTGCTGAATCCAGTCGAGCAAATGCCAGCTCTGGTTCAAATATTACAATAAACACCTCAAAAGAACTTATTGCAAAGGCCAGTAGCGGTGGTGGTATTAATTATTATGGAAATCCTGAAAAAGTAGAAAAAAGTGATCATGTTTCCGGTAGCATTAGAAAGAAGTAACCTTATAAACTTATCCATTGATAAAGCTGAATAATATTCAGGCTTTTCTTTTTAATGAAAACTAAAATCCTATAACACAAACTAAAAATTATATAACACAAAAACCTTTAGATTGTTGGTAATTTATATTTATTTAATTTTAAAAAATGGGAGTATTAGCCACGAACGACAAGGAGTTGATTTACATTTATTCAGACCAATCTGATTTGGGAAAAAAAGTATTGCCCTATGCCGAGAGCAGTAATAAAGCTTTGCGTACAATTAATATTGAAAAGGAAAAAATATCAGATACTATTTGGTTGGAAATTGCAGATATGGTTAATAAACCTATATCAGAATTATTCTCTCCTGAACTTCTGGATAATCTCGGAATAGATAATTTATCGAACTACAACACAGATGATTTGCTTAAAATAGTTAATAAAAATCCTTCTTTGTTACAGCACCCCATTGCTATAAATGGCAAAAAAGCCATCATTATTAACGATCGATTTGATTTTTTTAAATTTTACAAGAAGGATGGTAGCAATTTTGACAAATCGCCAGAAGCCCTTAAAAATGGAGAACACTTAGATACTACAGGAGATGATAGCATGGATAATAAAATTAATTCTTGAAATGAAATAAATTAATAATTATGAAATGAGCATGACCGAAAATTGGTCACAATTACCAATGAAGATATGCGAATTACATATGACCTTAAAAAACAAATAATTATCTACATATGAAAATTGCAGAAGAAGAAAAAGATTTCGAATTGGTAAAAGAAAAAAACGACAAGAAAAAAAATTACATTTTTAAAAAAGATAGCACCACAAAAACAGGCTTTTATATTATTGTCGTCATATTAATAATTTTAACAGCAGTCACTATATATTATGGTTTACAAACTATGGAATAGAATATCATTTATCATTAAAAAATGAAAAGCCTAAACAATTAAATTGTTTAGGCTTTTCATATAAATTAAACTACTATCTAATATTTTTTAACGGCTAATTCAAAATTAATTTCTATTACATCTTTAACCACAATAAGTCCTAATGCCTTTTTGGGAGGATCTAAATTAAAATCACGAATATTTAAGGGTAAAACACCTTTAATAAACAATGTTCCTTCTTCTTTTAATTCTATGGGTATTGTATATGATTTTGTTACTCCGGCAATCTCTAAATCAACCAAGGCATGAATACTATTTTCATTGTTTTGGTCTTTATTTATTTCTCTTAAATTAATGAATATTTTTGGGTAGGTTTTTGTTTTTAATAATTCTTTAAAATCATTATTTATACCAGGACCACCACAATCAAAATTTACGTTTTCTAGAACTAAAGTTGTTTTTTTAAAGCTAATTTTATCGCCATGATTTTTAAAAGAAACAGAGATTGGCTTATTTAATTTTAAGACATCATAATGGCATTTAAAACTATTAACATTGGTTTTTACATTAATAAGCAATTTACTATTAGGTGCAATAATCACCGAAGTGCTTCCTACAAAAGAATCTGTGAAAGCTAACGCTGTTAAAACAGTAATAAAAATCAGTATCCTTTTCATGTTCTTAAATTTATATAACCAATGCATTTCTAAAATTAATGAAAGTAAGTCTAAAAGTGGATGAGTTTTTATTATTAATGCCCATTTATATTTTCAGACTTACTTCATCATACTAAATTATTTAGAAACTAATAACCGCTTCAGCCATTAGCCCATCAAACTGACCGCCATCAAATTGACTTGATGGTGCAAAGCCATCATAAGTTTGTTTTACATATTCCAGTTTCATCAAAATATTTTTTGTCATAAACCAGCCAGCGCCTAATTGGGTTCTTTTGATTTCTACATCAGCACCACTTGCTTCTTCTGAATCAACTACATTATAACGACCACCGATAAAAAAGTTCTCAGTTTTTCCAAATCTATAGATCAATTCGCTAGCAAACTGCTTCGCTGTTCTATCACTAACTTCTGTTGAAGCTTTACCTTTTGCTGTTTCAATAGTTCCAAAAAACTCTAACCCTTTGTATTTAATGAATGGGTTAATCATAATAGCAGATATTTCGTTTCTTAAGTTAGGGTTGTATCTACCAGATCTAAAGTCATCACCTGTTGCAGTTGCTGGTATCATAACACCATAGTAACGAGATCCTGCTCTATCTGCATTATACAAATATGAATTAGGCACATAACCAGTATTGTAAAGAGATCCTGTTAATCTGAATCTAAAATCATCAGTAATCTGTTTATCATAACCTAACTTGGCCAGGAACGATGCACCACCAGTATTTCCAGCAGCTGATTTGTTAATTGATTGGTTTAATTTACCATTCGCAAGGCCTAACATAACTATAAAACCATTTCTTCTATAGTAAAGTTCTGCACCAACTTCTGTAGTAAAAGCGTCCATAATTAAATTTCCAACAAATGGGTTGTAAATGGCTTGTGCATTATCGCTTCTTCTAAAATGGGCATCACCGTAGTTGTTTTCCATATGCCCAATTTTGATAGTAGTATATTTCATGAAATCTTCCATGAATCCCTCACTTATAAAATCTAACTTATCAATTTGAAAGTAACCACCTTTTACATAAGGTTCTGGGTGGTGACGAGAAGATAAATAAGTACGTAAGTGCATTCTAACGCCATCAAAAAGAACGACATCTAAATCTAAGTTAGCCGTTGCTAAATTAAAGTTGGCACCAATTTCTTTAAGTTCTAAACCTACCGCGCCTGCATTTTCATGATCTAAAGCTTGGTATTGGAGTGTGGATGACCCTCCTATTCTTACTTGTATATCATCGAAAGTAGAAATGGTGTCCTTTGGAGCTTCAAATACATTAACGCCTCTTTGGTCTGGTAGCCTGTAATTGTCCAAATCTCTATTCTGTCCATAAAAACTGAATCCAGTTAATACGATTCCTAGTAATATTGCTTGTTTAAAAATTGATTTCATAATTTCTGTTTTTTAAGGTTGTTATTGATTAATTTGATTTATTTAAATATGGTTGAAAATTTAATAGTGATATCATTGCCCGTAGTTATGGTACCGAACATGGCTTTTGGTGGATCTACATTAAAATCGGTCATTTTAATTTTTTTCTCACCGATTAGTTTTACACTGGCTTTTGTTGTGTTAATGGTAAAATCCAATGGAATTAGTTTCTTGGTTCCTGCAATGGTTAAATAACCCGTTGCTGTTACAGAGAATGCTCCATTTCCTTTACTAACTACATTTTTAACCTCAGCCAATTGGAATGAAATGTTTTTATGGTTGTTGGTTTTTAAAGCTTTATAAGTGTTTTTGTCCATGGATGATTTCCCACTTTTTAAACTTTCGGCAACTATGTCAATAGTTACTTTTTCTATTTGACCAGCTTCCAAATTTTTGAAACTTATTTTTCCACTTTGATTTTCAGCATCAATATGCCAATCGTGCAAACTAGAAGTTCCTAAGATGGTTAAAGTTGATTCTCCATTTGCCAAATTAAACTCTTGTGCTTGAGTTAAATTTGCTGTCATAATAAAAAGAACCATTAAACTTAAAACTCTTGTACTTATTTTTTTATAGGTATTCATATCAATATTGTTTTTAATTATGGGACAAATTTCACCACAAAGTAGATGTCAAACTATGATTTTTATCATATCTCAAAATGTTGTGAAAATGAGGGTGAATTTTAGAAGGGCGAATTGTTTGAATATATCTTAAATAGTCTTGCCTCCATAGGTTGCAAATAATTACATCCCATAGTTAAAAAAAACTGAATGACATACAATAGAAATAGATTAAAATTTTAAAGCAGAATAGATTTTCAGGGAAATCATCAAAGTAGATTCATAAAAAAACAAACATAAATTGGGTTAATGAATACAGCGATACCAATGATATCTCTCCAAGCATAATAGTTTGAATTTTATGGCAGCAGCAGAATTGTAAATTCCGTTCCTTGGTTAACTGTGCTCTTCACACTTATTTTACCACCTAATTTTTCTACTTGCATTTTTACCATATAGAGTCCCATGCCTTTTCCTTCAGCTTTGTCAGTATGGAAGCGTTTGTATAATCCGAATAAATCGTTCCCACTTTTTTCTAGATCAACGCCTAGACCGTTATCCTTAAATGTGAGACTGATTTTTTCATCAACTAAGTCGCTTTCAACTGTAATCTCTAATGGCACATGAGGTCTCCTATATTTGATACTATTTGAAATGAGGTTATAAAAAATGCTATACATGTAACCTTTAATCGTGAACATCTCATCCACTCGACTAAAATCTATTTTAAAATTGGCTTGTTCTTTTTCCAGAATGTTCCTGATGCTTACTTGAATATCACTAACAAGTTTTGAAAAATGAACCAGTTCCTTTTTTTCGTTCAATTGTTTTCCAAGACTTAAAATAAGATTCAAATCAACAATGACCTCATCCAATCTTTCCGCAGACGTGGTGAGTGCATTCATAATAAACTTCCTTTCTCCCTCTTCTAAGTCTTTATCATTTACTAATGATGTCAGACTAAGAATATTTGAAACAGGCCCTCTCAAATCATGGGAAATAATATTGTCAAAGTGTTCATGATCTTTATTTCTCTGAACCAAATCTGCTGTAATTTTTTCTTTTAGGGCTTCCTCTTCCCTTTGCTTTGAAACATCCCTAAAAACAAGTACAACGCCCATAATATTTCCTTTTGTATCCAGAATAGGCGCACAACTATCGCTAATGGAATATTCATTTTTTTCATCGCGGGAAATCAATACAGTGTCTGGAGCCAATAATAATTTTTTTCCTGTTTTAAGGACTGATTCAACAGGGCTTTCAGTTTCTTCCCGTGTTAGTTTATTAATGATACGAAAAACCTCTTTTATTGGTTTGTTTTCTGCTTCTTCTAATTTCCATCCAGTAAGATTTTCAGCTATCGCATTCATCAGTATAACGTTTGCATCCAAATCTGTTGCAATTACCGCATCGCCAATACTCTTAAGTATAACCGACTGTCGTTCTTTATCAAATTGTAAAGCAGTATTGAAATACTTTTTCATCTCTTTAATATCCGTAAATATCGGTACAGGGTCATTATATATCGGTTTTGAATTTAAAGGTTCTTTATTGTTCATGATAAAATGGGTTTAATTTTAATAGTTTTAACTTTACTGTGACATGATATCCTAGCTAATGCTTTCTTTTTTTATTTGCTTGCTATTAATATGGGTTTCACTTGAATGCAAATATCCAAAGTGATTTTTGACTTAATGGAATGTGCTATCAAACAAGCATTTTCAGCTTTTTTTATGACACGTATTGCCTTATCTCTATAAGCCTCATTATGGATCACAACAGTTGGTTTAAGCAGGATTTCGCTTATCATTAACTGACCTTCTATCATTTCCAGTGTTCCTTTTGCCTGACAACAAAAACTTGTAAATTCAAGTGTGGAATTTTCGGCTATGGCTAAAAACGTAGTCATTAAACAACCGCTAACAGCCGCCACAAACAAATGTTCTGGTGTCCATATACCTGATATGCCTTTTGCAAATTCTGGTGGTGTAGCTACTTCAATACAAACGCCATTTTTCTTATTTAATTCAGGGGAACATAACATGCCTTTACGAGTGTGTTCCCAATTTATGTCTACATTATAATAGTGTGCTTCCATTGTTCTAATATTAAAAAGGTGATTTCGATACTCCAATCATTACGTTGGAATTAATTTTAGCTTGTCAATATTATTTTCAAAGCCTTTTCTTTAGCTGCATTGCCAAACACGCTGTAAGCTTTTATAATTTCATTTAGCTTAAAGTGATGTGTAATCAATTTTTCTGGTTTGATTTTTCCTGAGGTTACTGTTTTCAAAAGCATAGGCGTTGTATTTGTATTAACAAGTCCCATTGTGATGGTAATATTCTTAATCCATAGGTCCTGAATTTGCAAATCGACGCTTTTTCCATGAACACCAATGTTGGCTACATGACCACCAGGACGTACTATCTGTTGACAGATATCAAACGTAGCAGGAGCACCTACGGCTTCTATAGCTACATCTACACCATCTGCTGTTTCTGCCATAATCTTTTTAACAGCATCTTCCAATCCTGAATTTATAGTGTCTGTAGCACCCCATTTCTTAGCTAATTTCAGTCGGTTTTCATCCAAATCAATCATATAGATTTTTGCAGGTGAGTAAAACTGAGCGGTGAGCAGTGCCGACATACCGATGGGACCCGCACCTACGATGGCCATAGTATCTCCAGGTTTTACGCAGCCATTTATGACACCAATCTCATGGCCTGTTGGCAGGATATCACTCAACATTACCAATGCTTCATCATCTATTCCTTCAGGAACTTTATAAAGACTTGTATCCGCATGAGGAATACGAACATAATCTGCTTGGGTACCATTAATTAGGTTGCCCAATATCCATCCGCCATCTTTACAATGACCATACAATTGTTTTTTACAGTACTCACATGTACCGCATGCGGTGATACATGAAATAATCACATGGTCACCTTTCTTGAAATGGTTAACACCCTTGCCTACTTCTTCTATCACACCAACACCCTCGTGTCCTAATGTAGTTCCAGGTTTTACAGACGGTGTTTTGCCATGTAGTATCCCTAAATCGGTTCCACAAATAGTTGTCTTAAGTATTTTTACTATCGCATCCGTTCCTTTTTGAATTTCAGGCTTTGGTATATCTTTATATTCTATATTATTTGGCCCACCATAAACAAGGCCTTTCATGGTGGTTTTATTTTCAGAAGAAGCACCATTTGATTGGGTTTTTTTATTAGGAATAATTGAATTTGACATTTTTAAGAATTTATGTATATTTAAATTATATGTGTATTTATATAAAGATGGCGAATTAAATCCTTTAGTGCATTACACATAAACTGAGATGTTTTGCATAAATCCCATATTTTAAAAGGTGTAGGTAATAATATTTAAATTGGATAGTTTGAAATTGCCCTTAATTTCTTTGAAGTGTTGGCACTGTTATAAGTTAAAAAAAAAGCAGACCATTAAGTCTGCTTTCTATTGCCAACTAAAATTTTTTACTTGGCTTTCACCGGACAATTAATTAATAATAGCATAACAAATTTAATCAAGAAATCACAAATTTAGTTATACCTTTTTGGGGTATATTTACATATATCACAGATTATTATAATGCAAAAAAGAGCAGTTTGCTGAATCACTGCTCTTTTATTTAGGTTAAGTTCATTCTATTACTTTGGTCTTAACTACATGTTTGAATTAGCTTTTATAATACTAACAACTTCATTAAGGCTTTTTGTAATTTATTACTAACCTTTTAATATAAATCCGTCTTTTAACAGTTTCAAATTTTAATCTTTACTGGTTAGGTTTGGGTACTACAGTTTAGTTAGGTTTGGGTACTACAGTTTAAAAGATTTGGATTTGTATATTGGAGTCACCACTTTATACTATAACTTGATATTTTCTGCTAATCTATTACGTTTAATACTGATACAAAGATGATTTATTATTGGATAGATCATGTTACATAATTTGTACAGATACTTATAGAATTACAGGTTTTCTAAATTACCTCTTCGTGTCTTTCCCAATTTTTTGTAATATGTTGGGGAATGTCCCGTTACTTTTTTAAATTGTGTGGATAAATGGGCTACACTGCTATAATGCAACTTATAGGATATTTCAGAAAGATTTAATTGATCATAAAGTATGAGTTCTTTGGCTCTTTCTATTTTATGTTTTATAATGAAATGTTGTATGGTTATGCCTTTTACTTCTGAAAACAAGTTGGACAAATAGGTATAATCATAATCAAGTTTTTCACTGATATATTCAGAATAGTTGACTTTAGGAACCTCATCGGTATAATGGACCATTTCTATGATAACATTCTTGATTTTATCAATGAGAATATTTTTTTTATCATCCAGCAATTCCAAGCCAGAAAGAGATAGATTGCGTTTAAGCTGTATTTTTTGTTTTTCAGTAATGGTCTCTACAATTTCAATCGCACCAAGGTCAATGCTCGTATAATGTAGCCCGAGTCTTTCCAATTCTTGCTTCACCATAAGCTTGCATCGTAAACTTACCATATACTTTATATATAATTTCATATGAAAGTTTTCTGTGGAATGTGTATTTATGTTGTTTAGTTGGTGAAAGGTACATTCATTCTACATCAAATGTGTTACACAACTTTCATACTTAGTTACATAACCTACATCATTACAGGGTAAAATAATTTAAAAAAACAAGAGACTAATCAAAATCCTCATAACCACTTTTTATGACTGTAGATATCATCTTAAACTGCTCGTTGGCCGTAAAATGGTGCCTTTGATTACTGGGAATAATAATACCCTTTCCGAGACCTAGTTGGTATTCAATTTTGTTAATGGTAAGATTGGCGGTGCCGTCTATAATCTGTATATAGGTATCAAAGGGTGAGGTTTTTTCGGCTAGTTCTTCACCAATATCAAAAGACAATGCGGTTATATTACCGGTAATTTTTTTTATAATGGTTTTACTCACCACAGCATTGGGTATATATTGTATGATTTCTACTATAATATGAGGAGCAGCTTTCTCCATTTCATTACCAATTGATTTCATTTTGTTGCTTTTTTATTTACTATTAATGGTTGTTGTATGCCAATGACACATACGCCTGCTTTTTATTAATAGCCTAAATAGCTATCTACAAGCGGTTTATCTAAATTTTTCATTAAACATCCTTGCAGAATAAAAAAAGTAAGCCTGTGGTAATACTACGATTTTAAATTTTAATGTTATTAAAAATACCAACCAATAACAAAATAAGGGTTGCTATAGTTAAGCCTATTAAAACAAATCTCATTATTCTATATTTTAAAAAGATTAATTCCATTTTGAGGGTTTTGATTTTATTTTTTTACAATACTCTTATTTTTTTACAATACTCTTATTGTACTCGATTACTTTGTTTTAAGATAATATAACGGTAATATCAAAATTATATATTCCTTAAAAACACGAAATTATACGTTTACTAATCTTAAGATTAATAATACAGTAAAGGTGGGACAATAATTCTATGGAATAATTACATAACATGTTAAAATCGTTACATAATCCACAGGTGTTTTTACGTGAAGTTATTCAACTATTTCTCTTTTTATGAGCTTCTTTTATTGAGCCTCTAATCTTTGTTGATTTTTTATTTAACCAAAACGTTTATATAATTCTGGTACGGCTTTTTTTAATATTTGCATCTATAGAATATAATAAACTAATCATGTCTCTCACTGCTGTGAACTTGTATTTTAATAACAAAAAAAAAAGCAGACTTAAAAGCCTGCCTTTTTAATAAATGTCAAATTAGATTATTCGAGAGAATTTTCTAACTGACAAACTAACTAACTAACTAACCAACCAACCAACCAATTGATTAACACAATAAAGATAATTGTTTAATTGTGAATTTAGTTACACAGTTTTTGTTTAGATTTACATAAATCACATATTTTAAGGATAAAAAAAAAGCAGTTTATAAAATCATTGTATTTTAATTTTGGCAAAGATTAAATCAATACAAACAGGAATATTTTAAACTATCTAATAATTTAAACACAACATATATGAAAAAAATAAGTCTCTTATTAATTATAGTATGGATATCGCATACCAACGCACAATCTAATTATGTTCCAACCACGGAAAACTTAGAGGCTAGAAAATGGTTTGACGAAGCCAAGTTTGGGCTTTTTATTCATTGGGGCGTATATAGTATTTTAGGGGATGGAGAGTGGGTTATGAACAATCAGAATATTTCGATAGAAGAATACGAAAAATTACCTTCATTTTTCAATCCGATAGAATATAATGCCGAAGAATGGGTTAAAATGGCAAAAAATGCTGGCATGAAATATATCACTATTACAAGTAGGCATCATGATGGTTTTTCAATGTTTGACACGAAATTGACCGATTATAATATCGTCCAAAAAACACCTTATAAAAAAGATGTGTTGAAAGATTTGGCGGCAGCTTGTAAAAAGGAAGGCATCAAGTTGTTTTTCTATTATTCCTTATTGGACTGGCACAATGATGATTATTTTCCTAGAGGAAATACAGGAACTGGAATCCAAGGAAGAGGAGAAGGAAAATGGGAAAATTATATCGCTTTTATGAAAGCACAATTAACGGAATTATTAACCAATTATGGTGATATTGCTGGTATTTGGTTTGATGGAAAATGGGATAGGAAAGACGCCAATTGGTATTTTGATGACATCTATAAACTGATTCATGATATACAGCCACAGTGCTTGATTGGGAACAACCATCATGAAAGCGTGTTGCCTGGCGAAGATTTTCAAATGTTTGAAAAAGACCTCCCTGGAAAATCAACACAAGGGTTTGCTAGCAAACCTGAAGATATAGGCGAGCTCCCTAAAGAAGTCTGCGAAACCATTAACGGATCATGGGGCTTTAATTTAAAAGACCGAAAACACAAAAGCAAAAAAGAATTAGTTCAATATTTGATTAAGGCTGCAGGATATAACAGTAATTTGTTATTAAATGTTGGTCCTATGCCAAATGGAAACATCCAACCTGAACATATTCAATCACTTGCAGAAGTAGGAGATTGGTTGAAACAAAATGGAGAAACCATTTATGGAACAGAAGGAGGCTTAATTCCACCAAATGAAAATTGGGTGTCTACTCAAAAAGGACAAACTTTATACCTTCATATCTTGAACACTCAAAAAAATATTCTATTTGTTCCTGAATTTATCCACAGAATAACATCTATTAAGTTATACCATAATAAATCAAAAATAAAATTCGAACAGACTAAATACGGATTATTTTTAGACATTCCATTATCAGAACAAAACGATATAGATACGATTGTAGAAATAACTTTAAAATAAGATTTCAAAATTTAGTTTAAAATATATAGTAAGATATATTTGATCTCATTCAAATAAAGAATTTTTTTAAATGAACTATCCTCGAGGCAGTCCCGTTAGTCTATCGAGATTCACGGGAAATCGAAGATTCGACGAAGTCAATGACAATTTCAACGGAAACCCCGACTCAAAACGTCGAGGAATTCTTTTCGATTAAAAGTGAAAAGCTGTTGTATTAAGTATTTCCTTAAGGACAAAATAGCTTTCCAAAACACCAATATTCTCGATCTTAGACAGCTTGAGCCTTGCTGAAAGGTGACAATAAATACTAATATTAGAATTTATACTTAGATTAGGCTTGTTTTTAAATCGAACTCACGTTTTTAATAACCTGAATAAATGCATCTCAAAAATATGCATTGTAGTAGATTAAGCAATAGCTTAACAGCAACCACTAATTGTCATTTTGAGCATTGTTATTGACTAATGGTGTAAAAAAGCCCATCCAAAATAAAAACTATTAAATATAAACACATCAAAGCCTCTTGCCCCACTCAAATGGACAGCAACGAGGCATACAACTGCTGGTATGAATTGATTTCAAAATAGGCGGACTGGATATCGCTGATGATAAAATCGGTAGCCATGATCTGTTGTATATCATAGGGCAGTACCGTGATATTGGGACCAAAGGCATGCTGGGTTTCCTTCACGGAGGAAGCAATCCCTGCCCCATAAATCCTGCGCTTACCATGCTCTAGGATTAAACCAAATTCAATGGTATACCAATAAAGCCGTTGCAATTTGATAACCAGCGCTTCATCATGTCGGTTCAAATAGCCTATCTCACCAAACTTTTGCATAAAATTGCTATAGTCCGCATGGACCAGCTGTGGTATATGCCCAAAAATGTCATGGAACATATCTGGCTCTTCCAAGTAATCCAAATGATCCCTAGAGCGAAGCCATGTAGAAGATGGAAAATTTTTTTGACTCAACAGCAGGAAAAATTCATCGACTGGTATCAATCCAGCGACCACTTCAATGCTCCAGCCTATTTCGGCCTTAAGAGCCTCATTGAGCTTGTTAAAATCGGGAATACGTTCTGCATTGAGAACAGGCTGCAACACCTTTAAACCTTGAAGGTATTCCGTACAGGCCTTACCTACCAAGTGAGAGGCCTGCCGTTCGAACAAAAGCGCCCATACGGCGTGATCTTCTTTGGTATAATTGCGGTATACTTGCGTTAACGTTTCCATAGACGATTTTTTATACTATAGTCCTCTGCTGTCAACAAGAATTTCCAGGCCAGATCGATATGGGCATGTTCTATATAATATTTAACCTTTTCATGAACCAGCCTTTTGTAGAGGGTGCGGTCGTCCTTAAAACGATCGGCAAAGTCATCTATTTGAAAGGCCAAGGCTTTTTGCTCTTCCTCGGTTGGTGTTGGAACCTGTTCTACCGAAGCCAAACGGGCTAGGTTATTTCCTGTTAAGATGTCACTTTTTAAAACAGACTTTGGCAAGGCCTCAAAACCTACAGCCAAAGCGGTACCCGGTTTGGGCAATTCAAACAGGCTTTGCCCATTGGCACGGCAATACCAATTGTCCCCCATACGGGCTACGGCATCCAATTTTTGGGGTGAGATGCGCTCATTTTCATCAAAAATGGTTTCGTCAAAATGTGCCAAAAGCACTTCACAAATAACCAAATGCCCAGCACCACCCTTGTGTCCCAAAGGCCTTACCTCAATAACTTGACATTCAAAGGACACCGGTGACTCAGTGACCCTTGGGGGAACCACCTTCTTGGATGGTGTAGCCGTAAACCCTGCCTTTATGAACTCATCCACACCCTTTTCAAATTCCACACTGGATAGCGATGTTTGTTCCACCATGGCATGGTTGACAATGTTGATCACCACCTCTTTGGTTTCCATAATATTTTCAAGGGTATGTTTGGTGGTATTGTTCCTAACCCGTCTCGCTGGCGAGAATACCAGAATAGGTGGATTGGCACTAAAGCAGTTAAAAAAACTAAACGGACTTAGGTTCACATGGCCTTTGGCATCCACGGTACTGGCCAAGGCAATGGGTCTTGGTGCCACGCTTCCGAGCAATAATTGGTGGAATAGCCGTGTTTCGGCGGTATTGGGATCAATCGTTATCATATAGTATTTTTTTAGGTGGCAACACTAGTGTTTCTACAGTTCCAAAACCAACCCGTTGATGCTGGTCACCGGCATGGCCACGCATGACTACGCGATCATGATCTTCAATAAAAGTTCGTGTTGTACCATCTGACACTGGTATCGGTTTTGTCCCCTTCCAACCGAGTTCCAACATGGATCCATAACTATCTGGTGTGGGACCACTGATAGTTCCCGAAGCATACACATCCCCGACCTTGATGTTGCACCCATTAATGGTATGGTGCGCCAATTGTTGCTCCATGGTCCAATACAAGTACTTATAATTGGACTGGCATACCTCGGTTTCCAAACTGTTTTTAGGTTGTATGGCCACTTTCAAGTGAATATCGAGCGTATCATGACGTTGTTCCCTTAGGTAAGGTAAGACCTTCGTTGCCTGTTCTGGTGCGGGTACCCTAAAAGGTTCCAAAGCTTCCATGGTCACGACCCAGGGCGACATACTGGAGGCAAAGTTTTTACCCAAGAACGGTCCCAATGGCACGTATTCCCAAACCTGAATATCCCTAGCGGACCAATCATTGAAAAGTACCATGCCAAATATATACTCGCGAGCCTCATGGATGGGCACTACATCACCAAGCTCGGTACCCCTACCGATCACAAAACCCATTTCCAGCTCAAAGTCCAAGCGTTTGGAAACACCAAAATCGGGACTCTCTTTGGCTGGATCCTTGAGTTGTCCATAAGGACGATTGATGGGGGTGCCACTTGCCACTATGGAAGATGCCCTCCCATGGTACCCCACTGGCATATGCTCCCAATTGGGCAATAAGGCCTTACTGGGATCCCTAAACATGGTCCCCACGTTGGTGGCATGCTCCTTACTGGAATAAAAATCGGTATAATTACCAATATCCAATGGAAGCAACATGTCTACTGTTCCCTGTTTTATAAAGGCCTCACGATTGGTTTTCAGATCATGTTGCAAAACACCTCCCTCCATTAACAATTCCTGCAACCGTAATCGAATGGTTTGGGTCATTGGTTTACCCAAGCTTATGAACGGATTTAAATACCTCGACTTAAAAATATCCTTTGGCAAGTCGAGATCATAAAAATACTGATTGGCATGCAACACGTCCAAATCCAGAACAAAATCCCCAATAGCAGTCGCTATGGCATAATGCCCAGATCCTTTGGAGTACACCCCAAACGGAATGTTATATATCGAAAAATCTGAATCCTTTGGGATATCCACCCAACTTTTAAGTCGTTTCATGAGTTCATTTTTAAAGCGTTCCACGCAGTTCCTGTTCCCGTTCCATGGCTTCAAATAGTGCCTTGAAATTTCCCTTACCAAAAGATTGTGCCCCTTTGCGTTGGATGATTTCAAAAAACAAGGTCGGTCTGTCAACCACTGGTTTGGTGAAAATTTGCAATAGGTAGCCTTCATCATCCCTATCAATCAAAATATTGAGATCCCTGAGCGGTTCCAAATCTTCATCGATGGTTCCCACTCGTTCCAACACCGTATCATAGTAGATCTCAGGAACGTGTAAAAATTCAACGCCCCGTTGTCGTAACGCTGTCACCGTTTCAATAATATTATCAGTCGCAACGGCTATATGCTGCACACCAGCCCCGTTGTAGAAATGTATATACTCTTCAATCTGTGATTTCTTTTTCCCTTCGGCAGGTTCATTAATAGGGAACTTAATGCGTCCATTACCATTGCTCATCACCTTGCTCATAAGTGCCGTATATTCGGTTGAAATATCCTTATCATCAAACGACACCAATTGGGTAAACCCCATCACCTCAGCATAAAAATCACACCAGATACCCATATTTCCCAAGGGCACATTACCGACCATATGATCCACGTATTTTAGGCCAATGGGGGACGGATTATTGGCGTCCACCATTGGTTGGAACCCAGGTAAAAAGACACCCTTATAATGGGATCGCTCCACAAAAACATGGATGGTTTCCCCATAGGTGTGTATGGCAGACCTAACGGTATATCCATCGGCATCCTTTTCCGTTTTTGGTTCAAAAACCGATTTAGCCCCTCGCCGTGTTGTTTCTTCCCAGGACTTCGTGGCATCATCGACCCACAGGGCAATTACCTTAACCCCATCACCATGTTTGTTAACATGTGCATTAATGGGACTATCGGCCACTAAGGAAGACGTTAGGACAAGGCGAATCTTGCCTTGATTCAACACATAAGATACCGTATCCATATTTCCCGTTTCCAGACCTGAATACGCTATGGTCTGAAACCCGAAAGCTGATTTATAATAATAGGCAGCCTGTTTCGCATTACCCACATAGAGTTCAATATAATCCGTACCGTTTAATGGTAGAAAATCTTGGGCGTTTTCAAATATTTTTTTTATTTCCAATGGTTTCATATCGTTCATTTTTATTCCAGCCAAGACCTGTGGTAATCTGGCACTTCAATAGGCAAGGCATGTTCCGTAATTTGTAAAGGTTTAAAGGTATCCACCATAACAGCTAATTCATCCGTCCTTGTTTTACCAATACTTCGTTCCATGGCACCTGGGTGCGGTCCATGGGGTATTCCTGCAGGGTGGAGGGTTATGTATCCCATTTCGATATGGTTCCTACTCATAAAATCGCCATCCACATAATAAAGCACTTCATCTGAATCAATATTACTATGATTATAAGGCGCAGGTACGGCCTGTGGATGATAATCGTATAAACGGGGGCAAAAGGAACACACCACAAAAGCATCAGTTTCAAACGTTTGGTGTACAGGTGGCGGTTGGTGTATGCTTCCGGTAATGGGTTCAAAATCATGTATGGAAAAGGCATAAGGATAATTATAGCCGTCCCAACCTACCACATCAAACGGGTGCGATGCATAGACATATTCATGGATCATATCTTGTTTTTTGACCTTGATGATAAAATCCCCTTTTTCATCATGGGTTTCCAAATCCTTCGGTTTACGAATATCACGTTCACAGTAAGGTGCATGTTCCAACAATTGCCCAAACCAATTCCGATAGCGTTTGGGAGTATAAATGGGTCTATGGGACACAACAATAAATAAACGGTTATCATCAGAATCAAAAGTCATTTGATAAATAACACCCCTTGGTATTAAAAGGTAATCCCCCGGAGCAAAATCCAGGGTTCCGAATAGTGATCTCAGCACACCAGTACCCCTATGGACAAAAATCAATTCATCTGCATCCGCATTTTTATAAAAATAATCGGTCATGGTATCCTTTGGTGCCGCCAATTCAATTTGACAGTCCTTATTGACTAATATGGGTTTTCTGCTTGTGAGGAAATCGGATTCCGGTTTTATGGAAAGGCCTCCGAAACATCTGGAAAGCATATTTTTATCCTCAATGATCTTAGGAGCTATGGAATAGGTCGCCCGAACCTCCTTGACCATAGTGGGGCGGTGCACATGGTACAACAAGGAAGACATCCCATCAAAGCCCACCGTTCCAAACAGTTGTTCATAATAAAAAACTCCATCTTTGGATTTGAATGCGGTATGCCTTTTGGGCGGCAGTGTCCCTAATGTGTGGTATAATGGCATATTTCAACAATTTAATTATACAAAAACCTATGCTGTACAATCCAAGGACAGCAGCACTCTTTTTTATACACTATTTGAACACCCATAAACTTGGCCAGAGGTCATTAATTTACCAATTGGCTTATGGCAATCTCCAATGCTTTTTTTGTTATATGACGATCACTTGTATGGACTTTCCGTATCCGTGCCAAGGCATTATAAATGGTATCTGATGTATCCTTAAAAATAGTGTCATCCGTAATCTCTTTAACACCATTCATCAAGAAGGCAAAGACTCTGGCCATCCCACAATTGGCAATAAAATCAGGTATCACCGCCACATGATTATCGGCATATGCCAATGTTTTCCCAAAGAATATTTCTTTGTCGGTAAAAGGCACGTTCGCACCACAGGAGATGAGCTCCAATCCATTTTTAACCAATTTTTCCAATTGATCTATCTGGACAAGGCGCGAACCGGCACAAGGCACAAAAATATCGGTTTCAACATCCCAAATCATATCATTCCCAACATTAAATTCGATGGTTTGATCCGATTGTAATCCTTTGGTATAAAAGGCTTCGATGGCATCAAGTGTAAAACCCGCTTCATTTATAACCACCCCATTGATATCCATAATGCCAACAATCCTAACACCTGACTTAGCCAAATAATACCCCACAGCAGAACCCACATTGCCCCAACCTTGGATAATGGCACGTTTACCAGTGATATCTTTCTGCCATAAGGCATAAAAATGCTTTATGGATTCCGCAACACCGTATCCCGTTATAAGATCGGCAACGGTATATTTGGCACGGATATCGGGAGTGAATTCCTTATCTTCAATAACTTTGGAAACCCCCAATCGCAATTGTCCAATTTTATGAACCTTTTCGGCTTCATTCGGGTGAAAAAAACCAGTTACAATGCCTTCCTGCGGATGCCACAAGCCATAACTTTCGGTAATAGGAATCACATCGGCAATTTCATCAACATTCATATCGCCACCGGTACCATAATAACTTTTCAGCAAAGGCATCACCGCTTTATACCAGCGTTTTAAAACGTCGTTCTTTCTGGGGTCCATAGGATCGAAGTTGATTCCAGATTTGGCACCGCCTATGGCAGGTCCCGAAACGGTAAACTTAACTTCCATGGTTTTAGCTAACGAAACAACCTCTTGTTTACTGAGTCCTTTTCGCATTCTAGTACCACCACCTGCAGCTCCCCCACGCAAGGAATTTAGAACCAGCCAGCCTTCAGCCCCCAATTCCCGATCCTTCCATTCAAACACGATTTCTGGAGACATTTTCTCGAATTTTCTTAGCAATTTTAACATATTGTGGCCGTTAACCGATTTAATTAACATATCTAAATGTAACAAATAAATACGACTTTTATATTCTTATAAACCAACAAATAGCCTATAAAAAGAAAATAACACTAAAATAAAGTGATATAAAAGAAAATAATTATATTTACAATCGAAAAACATATCCATTATATAATTATTTTCTTTTTATGGCCTTTACCTTAGACACTGTTGATAAAAAAATCCTTAATATCCTTCAAAAGGATGCGCGGATTACCACCAAAGCCCTTGCGGAAAAATTAGGTTTGACCACCACACCCATTTTTGAGCGTATCAGGCGCCTCGAAAAAAACGGGGTCATCCATAAATATGTTTGTTTATTGAATCCCAAACACATTGACCGAAAGCTGACGGTGTTCATATCCATATCCATTAAAAACCATGGTGTTACGTATGTGGGCAGTTTTATAAAGGAGATGGAGGCCGTTCCGGATGTCATGGAGATCTATCATATAGGTGGCAATTATGACTTTTTAGTAAAGGTCATGATGCGTGACATGGAAGCCTATCAGAAATTCGTTCTCAACAAACTATCAAATATTGGTAATATTGATCACATACAAAGCTCGTTTGTATTATCCAATGATAAATTCACAACGGCATTTGAACTATCATTAACGAATCCCTAACCTAAAGACCCTTTTAACCATAAAGTCTTTGAAAGATGATACGAAACATGCTTTCCTCGATATGGAACCTACAAAAATTCAAAGAGAACAGCTTAGTGGATCGTGTTGCCCTAATGTATGTTATCAAAATTAGGCTTGAGTGACAAATTCAAAATATTATATAAAATTCAGCCAAAAATGAATACTAAATATTCTTGAAACCTGTATATACTCTCGCTTTAAGTTAATAATCGATTTGTTTTTGAAAGTCAAATCGAAGCGAAAGTCAAAAGCTAAAGAGGGACTAAAAATGAAAAAAGAGGTACCCGAATAGATCACTTTTGAACTGATTTTAAAGCTAATCCAAGAAAAGAAAATAAAAAAACACTGAAAATCATACAATTAACAGTGTTTTAATTTTATAAAAATAGGGTTCGTCGGGATGACAGGATTGATATGAATGGGTTTCAAATAATTGAAAGTCAATATATTAAATATCGAATCACAGATGTAGGACTCCTTTTTTTCAAATTCTAATCGCTGTACGGTCTTTATCGTGCTCATTTTTTTCTAAATTAAGAATGCTTTCCAGTTATAGGTTTTAGCATACGTGCAAATTTAAGTTCAAAAACGGAAATCAAATCTTCCATCTCTGGTTCAAACTCGAAAGCGTGTAATCTTACTTTTAAACCTATATTTTTTGCCCAATGGTAGAGCTGTAAACCTTGTGTTCTTTTCACCTGATAATATCCAAGATGCTGTATCACTCTTCCCCAGAAATTACGCTTCACTTTCCCAACATATAATGCCTTAGACTCCCTATAATACTTCAATTTTAAAGCGGGAACTGATTTTGCTCCTTCAGAATATTTATATTCTGAAATGAGTTTTCTAATAATTTCCGTGGAGGTTGGGGATAATATTTCAAACCAATAAACCACAGGTCCTTTAATTGCTCCAAGCTTATTAAATACTTCTGTATGTTCTTCTGAACCTCTAATATCTGTTATATTCCAATCTTGAAAAAAAGAACAGTCAAAATCGTGTTGAAAATAATTTTTAGCACCATTATCCTTTACATTTTGTAATGGTTCAATGAGCTTATCGGCTGTTTCTTTTATTTTTTCAATCATCGATTAATTAATGTCCCATTTAATTTCATTTAGCCTTGACCCAATCCTGAATAAGGATTTGAGTACATCCTTCTCATCAGGCAATTCTCCTGTAAGTAACTCCTTAAAAGAGCCTGAATAAGTTTTACTTACTGTTTCCCAAACTTTCTCGGTCTCACTAAAAAACAATGATTCTGATGGGTGTTTGGACAACCACTCTTTATCATTAGGGATGGCTTTATCATCGTCCTTTCCTACTTGGATAAGCATCGTTTCAAAATCATCTAATTTTAAAAATGCAGATATTCTCTTTTCCTTTAGCAATTGATGCAAATCGTAGGTATGACGGACTTTATTAGCCAAATCCTCTAAAGGGTTATCGGTATATGAAAATCTGACCAAGCTTATTATCTTTTCACAAAAAGTGCGCTCGATGCTGATTACTGTTACCTTGAAGGGTTCAAGTTGATATGCTTTGATAAGGTCTGGATTATTTGTTGTGGCTATAAATTCTGTTATCATTGAATGTATTTCAGCTTTTTCAGAAGGATGGGAATTTCCAAAACTCGAAACTTCCAATACAATATGATCCCTCACTTGCCCAAACGTTCCTTTAACACCTACCTTGTCATAACCATAAACTATTTTTCTAATCTTCCCACGTTTATTCTCCAACGGATGGTTGGGAATTTCAGTCATAATAACTTCTAAAGCACTGGTCACTTTTTTTAATTTTCGCTTCAAAGAATTGTCTGTTTCGCCATCTTCCTTGATGACCACCATATCTATATCTTCAGAAAATCGGTCAATAATACCGAAGCATTTGGAAAGGGATGTTCCGCCTTTAAAAACAGCAATATCTTTGGAATTAGCATCCGTAAATATTTGTTTGAGTGCTAAGGTTACCCAATAATCTTTTTCAATATAGACTTCTGAAATTCCAAAATGTTGTGCAGTTGCGACAATGGCACCTTCAAAGGCATCTTTATAATTGTGTAATTTCACCTGTTACTATTTATTTTTTTTAATGGTCAGATGCTGTTCGCTATTAATCATTCGGTTGTGTGTTAAAATTTTTAACATGCTCGTTTCATTAGGTAATGTTCCAGTTTGAGGCAGTAGGCAATGCTTTTTTAGATATCCCAAATTCATAGCTACTCAAATAATTAATGGTTTCTTTAAGTGATTCGCTCAAATCTTCAAGTGAAAGAGCCTCAAGAATGGCTCCCAATAAAGCCCTAACTTTTGGCGGATAGGATTTTGCAAAACTGGTCAACTTATCTTTATCTCCATCAGAAAGGTTTTCTATTTTTTCTTTTAGAAAAGCAACACCTATCATTTTATCCATATCTGGAATGTTCTTAAAATCCTTTATGACGTCCAAGAGTTGCAGTAAGGGCACATTTTTTTTTGTAACCGAAACGTAACTTTTGGCAGGTTTTATGACTAAGCTTCCAATTTTTGTCTTTATCTCTTTATCCTTACTTGCCAATCTCACAACGTTAGGAACTTGAGTGGTTAGACCAAGTTGATTATATAATCTAACTCCTGT
Organism: Confluentibacter flavum; assembly: GCF_002843175.1. Classification (GTDB taxonomy): domain Bacteria; phylum Bacteroidota; class Bacteroidia; order Flavobacteriales; family Flavobacteriaceae; genus Confluentibacter; species Confluentibacter flavum. The sequence continues at coordinate 9,820 of NZ_PJEO01000028.1, read as the reverse complement.
TACGTAAGCAATCTGTTTATCATTTTCAAAGAGGTAATTTTTAAGCAATACATCTTCTCTTGGTTTTAGTTCTCCAAAAACAGTTTGCTTGGGTTTATAGTACATCCCATTTTTATATCTCTTTATAACTCCATTAGCAACCAATCGGCTTAAAGCTTTAGCTGCAGCAGAAAATTCACTTTGAGGAATAGACAAAGTATCGTATGTAAATACTTCTCCAGTATCTATACGAGCAACTTTAGTTTTTATGGATGTTGTTATATTCATAGTTCTAATAGTGCAAAGATAATCATTTTAAATATTATTTGTCAAGTTTTTTCCACTATTTACTTGACTATCGGATACAATAACTGTTTCATTATTAGTTTCTCTATGAGATTCATATATTAGAAATTTCAGTTGCAAAAATAGATTTTAGTACTACTATAATATCGAATATAATTATTTTTTATTTTTAAAAATGTACTAAAAAAAGACTCAAATACAAAAAGTACTTGACAAAAAGTACTTGAGTCTAGTTTAGTAGAGGAAGATAAAAAGGAATTGCATGTAAGCTCAAGATAGATAATTTGAATCATTTATTTATATTTAGAGCCAATCATAAAAATCAAACAATAAAAATGATAGAATCAATTCACAAGTATGCCAAAATAGGACTTGTTCATTTTATGGCATATCCCACAACCATTAAAGGGGAAGGTCCCATTGAAGAAACCATAAAAAAAATAATCCTTGACGATTATTTTGACGCTATTGAAATTACTTGGATAAAGGATGATGATACACGAGCTAATGTAAAAAAAATGCTTGATTCATCGCATCTTTCCATAGCATACGGAGGTCAACCCAGACTTTTGACAACGGGCATGAACATCAACCATTTAGATGAATCAAAACGACAAGAAGCTATAAGCAATTTAAAGGCAGGAATTGACGAAGCTTATGAAATTGGAGCCGAAGGATTTGGTTTTTTAAGTGGCAATTATAAAGAAGAAACCAAAGAAGCTTCATTTCAAGCTTTGGTAGATTCTACAAAAGAAATCTGTGCTTATGCAAAGTCTAAAGGCCATATGAAAATTGCACATGAAATTTTTGATTACGATGTTGATAAATGCGCACTTGTTGGTCCCGCACCTTTAGCAAAACGATATGCTGAAGCCGTTAGAGAGGATTATGATAATTTTGGGCTGATGGTCGATTTAAGCCATATTCCTCTGATTCATGAAACTATCAGAGAATCTATTGTGCCAAATAAAGATTTCATTACACATGCACACATGGGAAACTGTTTAATGAATAATAATGTAGACCCAGCCTATGGAGACTTACATCCACGCTTTGGATATCCAGGAGGGGAAAATGATGTGGAAGAATTGGTAGAATACTTAAAAGTGCTTCTAGAAGTGGGATTTCTGAACCCTGAAAATCGAGGATTCTTAAGCTTTGAAGTACGCCCTGTTGGCGATGAAGATCCTGATATTGTAATCGCTAATGCCAAAAGAACCTTAAATCTAGCTTGGACTTTAGTTTAATTTTTTAAAACAATAATCAATGAAAATAGTAATATTAGATGGTTACACATTGAATCCCGGAGACTTAAGTTGGGAAGGAATTGAACAACACGGTGAATTGGTAGTTCATGATAGAACAGACTTCAAACATGAAGAGGTCATAAAAGCCATTGGAGATGCCGAAATTATATTTACCAACAAAACACCATTACCCAAAGATGTACTTGAAAAAACACCTTCGGTTAAATACATTGGTGTTTTGGCTACTGGGTACAATGTTGTAGATGTTGTGTCTGCTAAAGAACAAGGCATCAAGGTTACTAATATTCCTTCCTATGGCACTCAAGCCGTAGCACAATTTACTATGGCATTATTGCTTGAAATGTGCCATCATGTTGGCGAACATGCCAGAGCAGTTCAAAATGGCGATTGGACCAAAAATCCTGATTTTTGCTTTTGGAACTATCCGCTTATTGAATTGGCAGGAAAAACCATGGGTATTATTGGTTTTGGCAGAATAGGACAAGCCACAGCTAAAATGGCTCAAGCATTTGGGTTGAATATTTTAGCCTATAACAGAAGTAAAAATCCAGCACTGGAATCCGACACCTGTAAGTATGTTTCATTGGATGAATTATTCAAAACATCGGATATTATCAGTTTACACTGTCCGCTTTTTGAAGAAACCAAAGGCATTATCAATAAAGCCAATATTGCTAAAATGAAAGATGGCGTGATGATTATCAACACATCTAGAGGTTCTTTGATTGTTGAAGAAGATTTAAAAAATGAGTTGAACAAAGGCAAAGTAGCAGGAGCAGCATTAGATGTTGCTTCAGTAGAGCCAATTAATGCTGATAATGTGTTATTGGGTGCCAAAAACTGCATCATAACACCACATATTGCTTGGGCACCTAAAGAATCAAGAACCCGATTAATGAATACTACTATAAAAAATTTAAGAGCATTTCTTGATGGCAAACCAATCAATGTAGTCAATCTATAAAACCGTTAGAAGCGTTTAAAATTGAATATGAAAAAACTTTTCACCAATCTAAACACACGCATTGAAGGCGATCTCTTATTAGATGACTATTCCTTGGGTATGTATGCTACAGACGCCAGCATTTATCAAATAAAACCTATTGCTATTGTTTTACCTAAAACCAATGATGATGTAAGATTGGCTATTAAATTAGCTTCTGAAAATGGCATAACCATTCTTCCAAGAGGCGCTGGTACTAGTTTAGCAGGTCAAACTGTTGGAGAATCTATGATTTTAGATTTTTCAAAATACATGAACCGTATCCTTGAGATTAATGAGACAGAAAAATGGGTGCGTGTTCAACCTGGAATGGTTAGAGACGATTTAAATGATGTTTTAAAACAATATGGACTTCATTTTGCACCAGACCCAGCAACCAGCAGTAGAGCTAATATTGGAGGTATGGTGGGTAACAATTCATCTGGCACAAAAAGTATTTTATACGGAAAAACCGTTGACCATGTATTGGAAGCATCTGTACTTTTAGCAGATGGCACCAACATGCTTTTTAAAAATTATTCAGAAGAAGCATATCTAGAAAAGTCTAATCAACCCAATCGTGAAGGTGCCATTTATAAAACCATTAAAAACCTTATTCACACCCATTCCGAAGAAATAAAAGAGCGTTTCCCAAAAGTGATGCGTCGCGTTGGCGGTTACAACCTAGACGAATTTGTATATACCAATCAATGGAATTTAGCAAAACTGGTTTGTGGCAGTGAAGGTACTTTAGCCACTACTCTTGAATTAAAACTCAATCTGGTTGATCTTCCCAAGTATAAGTCAGTTTGCGTGGTTCACTTTAATAATTTACTGGAAGCCATTTCAGCTGTTGAGACCATGTTGCCATTCAATCCTTCAGCAGTTGAAATTTTAGACAAAACGGTTATTGATTTAAGCAGAGAAAATCTAACAACAAAACACCATTGCAATTTTATTGAGGGCAATCCAGAAGCTATTTTAATTGTAGAGTTTTATGCTGATTCTTATTCGGATGTTATGGACAGACCCAATAAGATGATAGCAAAACTAAAAGCAGATGGGTTTGGTTATGCCTATCCTTTGTTTCCAGATGGTAAGTCTTATGAAGATGTATGGGTCATCCGAAAGAAAGGTCTAGGTTTGATGCTTGGTATCAAAGGCAATAAAAAACCTTTGGCATTTATTGAAGATGCAGGGATTCCTTCCCAACATTTGCCACAATATATTGATGAAGTGCTGAAAGTCTGTGAAAAACATGGCACAAAAGCGGCTATGTATGCGCATGCCAGTGTAGGTGTTATCCATGTACGTCCCATTTTAGACCTAAGATTGGCTGAAGATATTGAGCGCTTAAAAAATATTACCGACGATACTTTTGAGCTTGTTATGAAATACAAAGGATCATGGAGTGGCGAGCACGGCGATGGATTAGTAAGAAGCGCATATAATAAACGTTTTTTTGGAGATACATTATACAATGTTTTTATTGAAATCAAAAAGTTATTTGACCCAGATAATTTAATGAATCCAGGGAAAATTGTTGAAGCACAAACTATCGAACATAATTTACGATACGGTACGGCTTACAAAGATGAAGATATAAAAACGGAATACGCTTATGAAGCTGAAGAAGGTTTTGCTGCTTCCGTACATATGTGTACTGGGGTTGGCGAATGTCGCAAGGTGTTAGGCGGTACTATGTGTCCTAGCTTTAAAGCTACCCGAGATGAAGAGCATTCTACAAGAGGCAGAGCCAACGCGCTAAGAATGGCCATGTCCAATCAATTCAAAGATGGACTTTCTAGTCAGCGACTTCATGAAGTTATGGATTTGTGCCTATCATGTAAAGCTTGTAAATCTGAATGCCCGAGTAATGTCGATATGGCTAAAATGAAAAGCGACACGCTTCAAATGTACTATGATGCTAATGGGATCTCATTTAGAGATAAGCTGATTAGAGATTCATCTAAAGCAGCGGCAAACATTGCTGGATGGAAAGCTGGTATAGTAAATGGTATTCAAAAAAATATAGTATTCAAAACCATTTTAGAAAAGACTGCTAAGTTTGACAAAAGAAGGACATTACCTGATTTTGCTAAAGAACCTTTTTATAAGTGGTTTGAAAAAAACACATCAAAAAACAATATTGGTAACAAAAAGGTAGTATTGTTTGCAGACACATACTTAAATTATCATGAGCCTCAAATCGGAATTTCCGCTTATGAATTATTAAGTGGATGTGGTTATGAAGTTTTATTGGCAAACGTGGGTTGTTGTCAGCGACCAAAAATCTCTCATGGTTTTTTAAGAGATGCAAAAAAAGAAGGCGCTAAAACCCTGGAAGGTCTAAAACAATATTTAGATCAGGGACTAAAAGTAGTTGTTTGCGAACCAAGTTGTGCTTCTGCCTTAAATGATGACTTTCCAGATATGATTAAGGATAAAAGTCTAGCTGAACAAATGAAAACTGGCGTCATGATGATTGATGTGTTTTTGGCTAATGAACTCGATCAAGGCAAATTGGATGTTAAATTTGAACCTGTTTCAGAAAGTGTTTCCATTCATGGGCATTGCCATCAAAAAGCCCTTTATGGAACCAATACCATGAAAGTGCTTTTAAAAAGTTCTGGGCACGAAGTTAACGAAATCCCCTCAGGATGTTGTGGTATGGCAGGTTCTTTTGGATATGAAAAAGAACATTACGATCTTTCTAAAAAAATAGGTAGCGAAATTCTATTTCCTGCCATTGATAAAATGAAAAAAAATGAAGACCTTGTAGCCTGTGGCTTTAGTTGTAGGCATCAAATTGAACATTTTTCAAGTGCTAAACCAAAACACTTTGTAGAAGTCATTAAAGTTGTAAAAAATAAATAATAATAGTTCATAATTAAAACCAAAATAATATGAGTGCATTTAACGAAATGAAAACCAGTAATAGAGTTCTAATGGGTCCTGGACCAAGTGATGCAAATCCAAGAGTTTTAAGAGCCATGTCAACGCCTTTAATTGGGCACTTAGATCCAGAGTTTTTAGAGATTATGGATGATATAAAAGCCATGACTCAATTAACTATGCAGACCAAAAACCCTTTAACATTTGTGGTATCAGCACCAGGAAGTGCTGGGATGGAAACCTGCTTAGTTAATTTGTTAGAACCCGGAGACGAAGCAGTTATATGTATTCATGGGGTATTTGGAACACGTATGGCAGACATTGCTGAACGCTGTGGTGCCAAAGTTATAAAAGTAGAAGCACCTTGGGGAACTACCATTCAAGCCGACGATGTAAAAGCTGCTTTGGAAAGTTGCAATCCTAAATTATTGGCCATTGTTCATGCTGAAACTTCAACGGGTGTCTTACAACCTTTAGAAGAAATAAGTAAATTGGCCAAAGCTGCTGGGGTACTTTTAGTTGTTGATGCTGTTACTTCTTATTGTGGTACACAACTAAAAGTAGATGAATGGGGTATTGATGCTTTGTACTCGGGAAGTCAGAAATGTTTAAGCGCACCTCCGGGACTATCGCCAGTTACTTTTAGTCAGGCGGCTATTGATGTTTTGGACAATCGAAAAACAAAAGTGCAAAGTTGGTTTTTAGATTTGAGTATGGTTAAAAATTACTGGGCTGGAGCTAAACGTGCGTATCATCATACAGCACCTGTATCTGCTATGTTTGCGATGCGAGAAGCCCTTAGAATTGTTTTGGAAGAAGGATTGGAAAACCGTTTTGCCAGACATCAAAAAAACCATGAGCTTTTGCGCGATGGACTTGAAGCCATGGGATTCGAATTTTTAGTTGAAAAGCCATACAGACTAACAATGCTAAATGCTGTGAAAATACCAGAAGGAGTTAATGATGCTGAAGTGCGAAGTCGTTTATTGAATGAATATAATATAGAAATTGGAGGCGGATTAGGTCCTTTTGCAGGTAAGATATGGCGTGTAGGATTGATGGGTGAAAGCTCGGACGCCAATCATGTAAACATACTATTATCAGCATTAAAAACTATCATTTAATTTTTTTTAAGAAGATTTTATAAAAGCGAGTCAAGTATTTCTCTGGTTCGCTTTTTTAATTCTAATTAATCTAAACTATTTATTGCAATAACAATGACAAAGCACTGTGATCCAATGCGCCATCTCCCCTTTCTATCAAAAAATCCATTTGCTTTGCCACTAGTGCCGAACCCGGTAATGGTGCGTTATTTTCTTTTCCAGTTCTTAAGGCAATCTTCATATCTTTTTTATGTAAATCTATTTTTAATCCTGGTTTAAAGTTACCATCTAATTTAATAGCAGTTGCAGGTGCTATAGTTGACATATCTATGTATAAATCTCCTTCTGAAATGCCTTCAATAATACCATCCTTACCTAAAACAATGGTTTCAACCTCGAGCGAATCAGGCAAACAGGTAATAATAACATCACTATCTTTTGCAACTTCCTTGGGTGTATATACCACATGGGCTCCAGCACATAGCAACTCATTAACTGCTGCACTACTTTGCAATACAGTTACTTCATGTCCACCCTTTAGCAAATGTAAAGCCATTGGACGACCCATAATGCCGAGTCCGATAAACCCTATTTTTTCCATAAATTTTGTCTTTTATAATTTAAGCTATAAGAATGAGTCCTATAATTCCAACTACAACCAAATAATAAACCGTTGGTATAATCGTTTTTTTAAGGATTAGCCCTTCTTTACCTAAAAACCCTACGGTTGCAGAAGCCGCCACAATATTGTGAATTGCTATCATATTACCCGCAGCAGCTCCAACAGCTTGCAGTGCTACAATAACCACTGTAGGCATGGCTAAATTGGTTGCTACTCCAAATTGAAAAAGTGAAAACATTAAATTACTTACAGTATTGCTACCTGCAATAAATGCGCCAAGGGCTCCAATAGTTGGGGCAAACATCGGATAAATATTCCCGACTTTGGCCGCAACAAATTCTGCCATAGCAATTGGCATTCCTGGAATATCTGATGGGTTTACACCAGAATTAATATAAATTCGCACCATAGGCACTGTAAATATTAATACAAAACCAGCACCCAATAGCATCTTAGCACTTTCAGAAAAAGCAGTTTTTACAGCTTTCAACTTCATTTTATGTAGCATAATGGTTATTATACTAACCACAAGTAAAATAGTTCCTGGTAAGTATAATGGTGTACTAGCTGCTGAAATAGAAGTGCCAAATATGTCTGCCCAAGATACTTTTACACTAAGCAACCAACTTTTTATAGGTAAATGGGTAAGTCTTGACAAAACCAATAAAACGGCTAGCAATACATATGGTACCCATGCTTTTATCAAAGACATCTTTATTTTTTCATCAGCAACATTTAACTTAACATTTAACGTACCAATCCAATGTGATGGCCATTTTGATTCTTCTTCAAAATTCCAAACCTTTTTAGGCATTAAAAAACCTCGTTTAGCAGCAAAAACAACAATAGGAATTCCAACCAACGCACCCAAAAGGGATGGGAATTCAGGACCTAAAAATATTCCTGTAATAGCATAAGGCACAACAAAAGCAAGTCCGCCTAAAAGAGTAAAGGGCAGCACTTCCAGACCTTCTTTCCAAGATTTATTTTTTCCAAAAAATCGAGTCATCATACAAACCATTAATGTAGGCATCAGTACTCCTGCGATACCATGCAATAAAACAACTTCTGATGTTACCAACTGAATATAATCTGCAAACCCTAAACCAGAACTAGTAAGCTCTGCTGTTAATTCTGGGCTCTGAATTCCTCCACTAACACCTACCAAAATAGGTGTTCCAACAGCTCCAAAGGTTACTGCTGTACTTTGCACCATCATTCCCAACATCACCGCACAAAAAGTTGGGAAACCAAGTCCAACTAACAAAGGAGCTACAATTGCTGCAGGGGTTCCAAAACCCGCTGCACCTTCAATAAAGGAACCAAATAGCCAAGTTATTATGACCACTTGAATCCTCCTATCTTCAGTTATGCTGGTAAAACCTTGACGTATTACAACAATCGCTCGAGAATATTTCAATATGTTTAAGAGTACAATAGCTCCAAAAATTATAAATAGGATATCGAAAGTAATAAAAAGGCCTTGAATGCTTGATGCCAATAAATGTATCAAAGAAATATCCCATGCAAAATATGCTATTACAACCGTAATAAAAAATGCCAGAGGCATTGCTTTTTTCGCTGGTAATCTAAACCCTACCAAAAGAATGGCGGCTACAAGAATAGGTGTAAAGGCTAAGAGGGCTAAAACTGATGATGACATATTTAGTTGGTTTTGGTTAATAAAACTCGTTGTGCATTTTAAATAATGCTAATTTTAATATTGTTGATGTTTCTATCAAAAATAAACTTATTGATATATTGAATTGTTGTAAGGGCCGCTATTTTAGATAGGATCCTAGTCTTAAATCCTCGAAAAGACTTGGCATAATTACGTCTTATCATAAATTGGTCACATAATTGTGAGAACAATGTCTCTATTCTTTTTCTCTTTTTTCTGAAAATGTAAGGTTGTTTTTTATAATCTTTTTGATTGCTTCTCATAGGTGTATTTAGCTTTATGTTACAGGTTTCAAACAAATTGAGCTGTATTTCTGCTGATAGATACCCTCTATCTCCAATTAAAGTGCAATCGCCCATTTGTGCTTTAATGTCCTTAAGGTAATTGACATCGTGTACCGATGCAGGGCTCAAATCGACACTTTGAAAAACACCTTTAATAGAACAGACGGCGTGCAGCTTATAACCATAATAATTGGAACCTTGGGAGGCACAATAGCCTTTGTCAGGAAAAGCATAGGCATCCTCTTTACAGACTCTCGAACGGGAACTTCGTGATAATTTACAAACCTCTAAAGGCATACTGTCCACTATAAAATAATCTTCAAATTCATTAAAATGAGAGGCTAATCTTAATCGGATATCATCCATGTAACCTACTAATTTCCGTCTTCTTCGATTGTAGACGCTCCTGTCTATTTTTGAGGCAATAATGACAGGGAGCTTTCTAAATAAATCATTCTCACTATCTATTCCCATAAATTCAGCTGTTAAGCTTAAACAAATCAGTTCCAAATCACTCAGCTTCGGTCGACGTCTTTGATAGTCCAAAAGTTGTTCTTTTGATATTTTTTGTAATACTTCCAATATTCTTTCGTAATTTGCATTTAAGTTGTTCATAATTAATGTTTTATCGCTAAAACAATTTACTGATTATCAGTAATATGGACAACTTTTTTCTTTTAAATCATAATGCACAACGGGT
>NZ_PJEO01000031.1 GCF_002843175.1 Confluentibacter flavum | reverse complement strand
TACTACTCAACTGGCTACCACTGCTTTCGTTGCGGCTGCAAATGCAACTAATGCTAATTTAACCGGGCCGATTACAAGTTCAGGAAATACCACTTCTGTAGCTTCCCAAACTGGAACAGGATCTAAATTCGTAATGGACACCTCTCCAACCTTGGTGACACCAGTTTTAGGGGTAGCCACTGCAACGAGCGTGAATGGAACAACGATTCCAACCTCAAAAACATTGGTTGTAACAACGGATAAATTAAATGTTCTGGCATCAACAACATCGGCAGAATTGGCGGGCGTTATTTCAGATGAAACTGGAACAGGAAATGTTGTTTTATCTGTTTCTCCTACCTTTACGGGTGCACCAGTTGCGCCAACGGCTACTGCGGGTACAAATACTACTCAACTGGCTACCACTGCTTTTGTGACTACTGCAAATGCAACTAACGCTAATTTAACCGGCATGGTCACTTCAGTAGGTAACGTGGCTTCTTTGGGTTCGTTTACTTCAGCAAATTTATCAGGTGCAGTTACGGATGAGACAGGAACAGGAACAGTTGTTTTTGCTAATTCACCTACTTTTACTGGAACACCATTAGCGCCAACCCCTACAGCGGGAGATAATTCCACAAAAATCGCCACAACTGCTTTCGTTGCAGCTGCTGCAAGCCTAGTTAGAGAAGTTGCCGATGAATTTACAGCTACAGCTTCCCAGACAAGTTTTGCTTTGACGCAAACACCATCTTCAAATAGTAAAGTGAAAATGTATGTCAATGGCATCCGCATTAGCAATACCGCTTACTCGGTAAGTGGAAATACACTGACTTATAACCCTGATAATAATGGGGGTCCGCTTGCGGTAGGAGATAGAATTCAAATGGATTTTTATTATTAATTAAAATATAAAAGTTAAAGAATTTCCAGAGGATGACAACTTTCATTCGATATAAAAAAGTAATATTTTTTCTATCGTATAGAAATTCAAATAGAACTTAATAAGTTACAAATAGATGAATTATCAATATAATGAGAACATATCAATCAAAATTTGCGTTTAAAAATGGTTCAATTAAATTTTATATTTTATGTGCCATTTTGCTAACAACTCTTTCTTCGGTAAATGCGCAAACACCGCCAGGTTTTAATCGTGTTGTTTATGAGGGATTTAGTTATACTAGTGGTACCTCTTTACTAAATGCTAACAATGGTACAGGTTGGACAAGTGCTTGGTCTAGAGCATACCAAGACATGTATTTTAAAACTTCAGACACTGGATTTGCTTATACAGATTTAATTACTGAAGGGTTAAAAGCGGAATTTGATGCCACTTGTTACGGAACTTGTAATGATATTGCAGCTCTAAGAAGATCACTTCCTTTACAAAATAATGGCGTTGTTTATTTTCAATTCATTTCAGTTTTTGAAGCGTCTGGTGGTTTTGGCACGCCTACCATTCGACTTTTCAGTGAGGGGACACGGACCGGCGGTGTTGGTGCGAGTAGTGGTTCTTTCATGTCCATATTGGATGCTACTCTTAGTAATACAGCTACCTCAACGGCAAGTTTGAGTGCACAAAACCTGGTAGTGGTTCGCATAGACTATAATTTGAATAAAACGGAGATGTGGATAAATCCTGATTTGTCAACGTTTGATTATTCAAATCCAATCAGTCCATCGGCAACTGCTTCAGGATTTTCGCCAAGTTTTGACAGAATGGATATATTCATAAGATCCGGAAGCATTGATGAAATTTCAGTTTTTTCAGCTATTTCAGCACCAACAAGCATTACTGGAAATAATACGATTTGCGCCGGTGACAATACCACATTATCCTCCTCTGGCGGAACTACTGGATCAAATGTAATTGATGTTTGGCATTCAGGGGCATTTGATGAAGCTTTTTCTGAAGGTTGGGATACGCAGCCTTATACCACAAATCAAAGTACAATTAATTCCAATAACAACGGAATTCTAAATGTGACGACAACTGGGGGGGACCCACAAATAAACATGTATAATCTAGGTTCATTCGACCCCTCAGTATATAAATACATTAATTTTCGATACAGGGTGGTTTCTGGAACAGCAGGAGCGGCTCAAATTTTCTTTACAAATTCAGCGATAACAGGTGCTACTGCTGGATATTCAGTAGGCAAATCGTTGATATCCGATAATGCTTGGCATATTGCAACTATTGATATGTCAGCAAATGCAAGCTGGATAGATAGCAATATTACCGGGTGGAGATTTGATTACACTGGGGCTTCAGGTGTAACTATGGATATCGATTTTATACAACTAGGGACAAGCCCCATTGTAGGCACCGGAACATCACTATCGGTTGCGCCAGCAGTAAGCACAACTTATTCTGTCAATAGAAAAGGGCCAAGTGTCAATACAACGGCTATCTCTCAGTTAGTAACCGTAAATCCATTGCCAATACCAACGTTTACGACACAACCGGATAATGTTGTGATTGATTCAGAGGTAACTTATACTACCCAATTGGGCCAATCTAATTATGTTTGGACAATCCCTGGTATTGTAAATACCGATTATTCAATAAGCTCGGGTGGCACTTCCTCTGATAATACTGTTGTTTTAAAATGGTTAAAAACAGGGAGTAAAGCGATTCAAATTAACTATACCAATTCAAATAATTGTGTGGGTGCTACAGCAACATCTTCAAATAATATTAATGTAAGAAACTATGGAATTACTAAAAATGGGCAAAAAAGTTCAGACCCTATCAATTCTTTAAATCAGTATGGCGCAATAGGTTCAGGAAAAAGTTTAAGCGTTTATGGTGAAATTATGAACACACCGTAGCAACCAAAAATAGGAGAGACCAATCATGGAGGAATCGTTTTTGATACCTATATAGATGGTTCTGGTGTAACACGTGCATTGCTTCAACAGCCGATCTGGCAAAAAGCATATTGGGCTGATAGCCGGATCAAATACTATAAATTTGGACAAGAATGGAAGATTGGGAGGTAATGCGGGGGTATCCCCAAACGGAGAAATAATTGGTGAATAAAACAACAACCGGATATGGTTAGTGGTCCGGGTAAAATTCATTTTAACTTTCGCTTATTTTTAATATAATGAGAACATATCAATCAAAATTTGCTTTTAAAAATGCTACAAATAAATTTTATTTTTTTTGTGCCATTTTAATAACAACTCTTTCTTCTGTAAATGCACAAGTTTGTGAGTCAGGAGAAGCTGTTGCAAGTAATTCTATTATTTGTTCTGGAACTAATACTACCATTTCAGTAATTGTTCCCAAAGGGTCTATTGCTTGGCAGCAATCCTCTGATGGCATTAACTGGATTAATGTTAGCTCTGGTTCTAGTGTTACAAATATAACACCTGCCTCGACTGAGGTTAAAAATTTTTCTTATACAGGTTCAGAACAAACTTTTATAGTACCAAGGGGAGTAACTTCTATTATTGCAAGTGGTTATGGAGCTGCTGGTGGTCATGGTTCATCTGATTTTAATGGACGAGGTGGACTCGGGGGCAGCTTAGAAGCAACTTTATCAACAACACCAGAAGAAACTCTTTCTATTTATATAGGAGAGCAGGGACATAACACAATAGGAAATCCAGGTACGAATTCACAACCAGATAATCAATGGATAGGAAGTGATGGTTTAGGAGGATTTAATGGAGGAGGTAATGCAACATCTGGCTCTGGTGGTGGTGGTGGTTCTACAGACATAAGACAGAATGGTAACACTTTGTCAGATAGAATTTTTGTAGTTGGTTCTGGAGGCGGAGGAGGTAATCAAAGAAGAAATTCAGATTCTGGTGGTAACGGTGGAAATGGAGGCGGCTTAACAGGAGCTACTGGCGTTAATGGCGGTCCTGACATATATGGCAATAGTGGTGGTATTGGTGGTGGTGGTGGTTCGCAATTAGCTGGAGGTAGTGCATCTGGCGGAAATGGTGCTACTTCAGGTAGCCTTGGTCAAGGTGGATTAGGTGCAACAACCTCTAGAACTGGCGGCGGCGGCGGCGGCGGTTACTATGGCGGCGGCGGCGGCGGTCATAAATCTGATAGATCTGGTGGTGGTGGTGGTGGTGGCTCATCTTTTACAACAGGTACGATTACAACGAATGTTCAGGGAGATACAGCTGCAACCGGAAATGGTTCTTTAACCCTTAGCTTTACTGTTCCTGAGTTTGTTGAGTCTATATACACAACTCCCAATTTAACTGCTAATACTTATTACAGAGCAGTAGTTACAGATGTTTCATGTACAGAGAACTATAGTCTACCCTCATTAATAACCGTAAATCCATTGCCAATACCAACGTTTACGGCACAACCGGACGATATTGTAATTGATTCAGAGGTAAGCTATACTACTCAATCGGGCCAATCTAATTATGTTTGGACAATCCCTGGTATTGTAAATACCGATTATTCAATAAGCTCGGGTGGCACTTCCTCTGATAATACTGTTGTTTTAAAATGGTTAAACATGGGGAGTAAAGCGATTCAAATTAACTATACCAATTCAAATAATTGTGTGGGTGCCACAGCAACATCTTCAAATAGTATAAACGTAAGAAACTATGGAATTACTAAAAACGGGCTTAAAATTTCAAATCCTGCCAATTCTATAAATCAGTATGGTGCAATAGGTACTGGAAAGAGTGTAAGCATTTATGGTGAAATTATGGACACACCAAATAGCTTGATTACATCGGGCTTAATCATGCATCTGGATGCGGGTAGTACATCTAGTTACTCAGGAACAGGAAATAACTGGTCTGATATAAGTGGCAATGGAAATCATGGAACTCTTGTGAATGGTGTAACATATAATAGTGCTAACAGTGGTTCTTTAGTTTTTGATGGCTTGAATGATTATTTTGTAACAAATAACAATTTAAATCTCTCAGATACAGATAAACTAACCGTTCAAATCATTCTAAAAACGGCAACTACTAACGGAAAAATGATTATGGAACATAGCATTGACTGGAATTCTAATAATGCTTATGGCGTTCTTGCCGCAGACAATAAAATGCAATTTACAGACCATAATCTAGGTTATAATGTACGCAATTCAGTAGCGACTATAAATGATAATAATTGGCATGTTTTATCAGCAACTACGGATAGAAGTCTAAATGCGACAAACCAAACTGTGATTTATATTGATGGTGATGCTCCAAATAGTGTAATTGATCCTAGCCTTGCTAATGACAACAGCGGAAATTTTACAAGTCATAAGCTATATATATCCTCTAGAGCTGGAACTGGTTATTATTTTAACGGAACTATTGCCCAGGTATTAATCTATAATAGAGTGCTTACCGCTGAAGAAATCCAACAAAACTACAATGCCGTAAAATCAAAATATGGTTTATAATGCTTCTTTAAATAATATAACATTAAGCACAAGTGGGTTTGATATGATATCTGGAACACCAAACATTTTTATTAACAATAATTATGAAACCATTACACTAATGGAGGTTCCTAGTACAAATAATGTGGATTGTGAAGTAATATGGGTATTAATATATGTTAAGTATTATGGTCGCGCAATTTGGCCTTTATACTAAATAAATTCAATATCCACTATCCCCTAAAAATTAAAAATGAAATTAACACTTTTCCCATTACTAGTTTTAGTCCTATTTAGATTTCTTCAAGTTTGTGCGCAATCGTCAGTCGATCAACACGGCTTTAGAAGAAAAAGTTCCAATCTGACAGATGCATGATTTTCAACTTGGATTAGATAGAAAGTTGATTTAAAAAAACTTTAAGGAACAAATTATAAAATATGCAGAAAGGGTTATCTTATTTTAAGTTATCCCTTGTTAATTGTTATTGATTTATTAAAATTGTTACTGATTCGATCAAAAACCCCTTCGTAATTATACGCAAGCTTTATAAAATGCTTTTTTATCAATATGTTTACATAGTATTTACGAAATATTAAAACACTCTATTTTCTCAAATATAGAGATTTGTTGATATGCTATTATCAGTTTTTTTATTTATTGAGGGGTTTAATTTTGATTGATAATTTTATCGCACAGTTTTTAAAAGGTTGTCTTAATTTAAGGCAACCTTTTATTTTTTAATCTTTTAGCTATTAAAATACGTAATTCATCTTATTGATTTCATGTATTCTAAGTTGCATTTTTGGTTTGCTATTAACCATAAAACAAATTCAACAATGAAAAATTAAATCAATTAATTTTAACAAAGATAAATGATGGTGTTGGGTTAGTAAAGTGAGTAAGGATTCAGGTAAAGTTGATAAAAGAATTAGTGTTAAATGATAGAAAACCAGAGTATAGAGTAGAGGAATTTGGAGGCTTTTTGTATTATAAAGCAAGTGCCAATATCATTTACGCTTATAACTTTCAAAATTAATCCTGTGTTGAGGTTTTTTTTAAATTAAGTGTGATATTAACACTATTACGCTTAATCTTTTTTTATAACACTTAATCGAAAAATTAGTTGAGGTTCAACATATTAAATTATTTTTAAGATGCTATTAATCAGTTGAAAATAAACATCAGTTGCGATAATCATTTAAAAAATTATTTGCGATTGGTGTTTTTTTTATGCTAGTTATTTACGAGCACTTTAGATGATATAAAACTATCGGATAGGGAAGTGCAAGTGCTAGAACAATTAAGCAAAGGTTTGAGTTATAATGTCATTGCAGAGCATCTTTTTTTATCTACAGGAATTATTAGAAAACATATTGAAAATATTTATAAAAAACTACAGGTGCACAATAAGTTGGAGGCTGTAGAAAAGCCAAAAAGAACAATATTAATAAACTTAGTTTAACGTTTAGATAATATGTGTTCGAGTTTATGACACTATATTTGTATAAATATTTGAATTAGTCAGTAACATTAGTTAGACTTCTTTGTCGAAGAAAACTAATGTTTTTTTGTGCCCAATTGTTACGGTTATAGTTTTGTTTTCAAACTTGCCCAGCCGCCGCCGTTTATAACTTCAATGTTATGGCGCTTTAAAATACTTGCCGCATTTCCAGAGCGCATACCACTGGCACAACAGGTTATAATTGGTTTGTTTAATTTTTTAATATCATCTATTTTAGAATCGATTATTTGCAAGGGTATGTTTTTAGAACCTGTTATGGCGCCTTGGCTATATTCGGCTTTTGTTCTAACATCAATAATAATAGCACCCTTATTTAGAAAACCTTTAATGTCTTCTTCTTTATTTTTTAGAAAAAAATCCAATAGTCCCATAATTTTTATTTTTTACAAAATTCGTCTATTAATTACAAACTTAATGTAACAATAGTTACCACCATTTTTTTCAGTATCTTCGATTTTTAATTCTGAAACATGCAAAAGGAAACGGAATCTTACGTAAAACTTTCTATTGAAAACACGGTTGGATATATAGAATTCTTCCATCCAAACCGAAACTCCATGCCTAGTGATATTTTATCCCAGTTAGAAGAAACCATCATTGAAGCTGGTAAAAATGACGCTTTTAATGTCATTGTTTTAAAAAGTGGCGGTGATAGAACGTTTTGCGCTGGGGCGAGTTTTAATGAGGTCATCGCTGTAAATGATGCTAAATCCGGAGAAGTTTTTTTTTCTGGTTTTGCCCATGTTATTAATGCCATGCGTAGGTGTCCTAAACTTATAATAGGCCGTGTTCAAGGGAAAACAGTTGGAGGCGGTGTGGGTTTGACAGCGGCAACAGATTATTGTTTGGCAACCAAATATGCCTCTATAAGGCTAAGTGAATTAAGTATTGGTATCGGGCCTTTTGTAATAGAGCCAGCTGTTTCAAGAAAAATAGGTTTGGCGGCCATGTCTCAAATGAGTATAGATGCGGAAACGTTTTTTTCTGCAGAATGGGCAAAAGAAAAAGGTTTATATGCCGATGTATTTGAAACAGTTGAAGCTTTAGATGACGCCGTGAAAGTTTTAGCAGAAAAACTAAGTGCTTATAATCCTGATGCTTTGAAACAAATGAAAACCGTGTTTTGGGAAGGTACCGAACATTGGGATACCTTGCTGATTGAAAGAGCAAAAATTAGTGGTGTTTTGGTTTTAAGTGATTTTACAAAATCAACTTTAAAACGATTTAGGTAGATTAGAAATATGTTAAAAACAAAAAAGCAACTTTCTCAAGTTGCTTTTTTGTTTTGTAATTATTGCTGCGCTCCCGGAGGATATTTTTCCATGATTTTTGAAACAAACTCTTTAATACGTTCTTCTTTTTGTTCCATATTTCTGCTTAAAAAACCAGATCCCATACCTTGCCAAACCAATTCTATTTTATTGGCATCCAATAAATCTACAAACAGAACACCTTCGGTAGAGGTAGATACGTTGGGTTGGTTCCATCCCCAGCCCCAACCAGGACCGTAAAAACCACCCATGCCCCATGGACCGAAGCCTCCCCAGCCCCAGCCGCCCATGCCCCAGTTGTTGTTGTAAACATCAACACGTTGGTTGGACTTGGTAAAAATACTCACTAACAAATCTGGGTTTTCAGATTTTGTAAAACCTTTGGCTAAAAGCTCAGTTTCTATCGCTCGAAGAATCCTGCGTTTGTCTAAATCGTTGATTTCGGCTTTATCTATGCCATTTTTAAAAAAAGCAAATGTTTTGTAAGCACCAAAATCGGCATTTTTATCGTAATCGGTCGCTACACGCACAGAACTGCATGATGTTACCACAAATAGAATTACTAAAAGCGGTATGGTTTTAAATACATTTTTCATAAAAGTTTAGTTTTAAATTTTCTTTTCAACAATTTTTTCCCTGAAATCTTAAGGTTAAAACACTCATAGCATTGGTTTTATAGAACTTTTCAGTATTAGTATTAGCATCAAGAATCATACCAACTGACAGGGGTTTAGGAGATTCCGAATCTAATTTCTATAACTATTTTTTTTATCATGGCCGTAAGGACAATGCCTGCAAGCACTTTCACAACAATACCCTCGTTTTAAAAGGTATTGTTCCGTAAAACATCTATAACCTTCTGGCGTTAGATAAAAATCACCTTCTTCAACAGGTATTATTTTCTTCATAATATAACAAAGATAATGTAAATTCGACTATTTTTTAAGCGTGTTAACGTATGATTATAGTTTCTAAATATTTAGTGCCCAAAGGTTACACAGGCTTTGCGTTTTTCCCATTTGTGTTTGTGAAGCATACATATTTAAAGGAAGATACTTGTTTGTTGAACCATGAAAAAATTCATTTAAGGCAGCAACTAGAGTTATTGATTGTTCCCTTTTATGTGTTTTATGGTATTGAGTTTTTAGTGAGATTATATCAATATAAAAGATGGCATTTGGCTTACCGAAATATTTCGTTTGAGCGTGAGGCTTATAATAACGAATCCAATTTAGCATACCTAAGACACAGACCTTTTTGGTGTTTTTTAAAGTATATTAGCAACCATGATGTTCCAATTACATAAAAGCGTTAATCAGCAAATTAGTTTACCTTCTCATTATGGAGTTGAATTATTTTTAAAGCGCGAGGACCAAATCCATCTATTCATATCTGGCAACAAATACAGAAAATTAAAATATAATATTGAAGAAGCACAAAAAAGAGGATATAAAAAACTGCTGACTTTTGGTGGGGCATATTCAAACCACATCGCTGCTGTGGCTTTTGCAGGAAACATGTTTGGTTTTGAAACCTTGGGCATCATTAGAGGCGACGAGCTAAAAGATAAAGTGGACGATAATGCGACGCTTTCATTTGCAAAGAAGCATGGTATGCAATTTAAATTTATGACTAGGGAAGCTTATAGAACTGACAAATTAATAGAGAAATATCAAGATTATTACATCATTCCCGAAGGTGGTACCAATGCTTTGGCAATAAAAGGTTGCGAAGAAATACTAACTGAAACGGATGTAGATTTTAACTATGTATGCACCTCTGTTGGAACGGGTGGGACTATGAGCGGACTCATAAATTGTTCACAACCTAGTCAACAAGTTTTAGGCTTTCCGGCTTTAAAAGGTTCCTTTTTACAAGAAGATATTAGTAAATTTGTATCGAAACATAATTGGGAACTAGTAACGAACTACCATTTTGGAGGGTACGCTAAAATTAATTTAGAGTTAATTCGTTTTATAAATGAGTTTAAAAAAAAGCAACATATTCCGTTAGACCCCGTTTATACTGGAAAAATGATGTTTGGAATTTTCGATTTAATTCAAAAAGATTATTTTCCAAAAGGGTCAAGAATTTTAGCCATTCATACGGGCGGATTGCAAGGTATAGAAGGCATGAATAATTTATTAAAACAAAAAAACTTACCGTTAATTGAATAAAGATATGAACAAAGTAGTGCTTATATTAGTAGCATGTATGGTGTTTAGTTGTGGTTCTAAAAAAGAGGCAGCTAGAAAAAAGGATCCTAGAAAAACCAATACGGAGCGTGTTGTCATTCAGGAAAAGTCTGAGGATAAACCTGTAATTAGAGAACCCCAAGAACACACCACCACCACAGAAACTAATATGCCTATAAGTTCTACTGAAGATTATATAGCCACATTTAGTGCGATAGCCCAAGAAGAAATGCGTTTGTATGGCATTCCTGCTAGTATCACCTTAGCGCAAGGTATTTTAGAATCTAATTCTGGTAAAGGAAGACTTTCTGTAGAAGCTAATAACCATTTTGGAATTAAATGTCACGATTGGACGGGCGATAGAATTCATCACGATGATGATGCATCCCAAGAATGTTTCCGAAAATATATAGATGCCAAATATTCCTATAGAGATCATTCTCTGTTTTTAACTACTAGATCAAGGTATTCAAAATTGTTTGATTTGAAGAAGAATGATTACAAAGGATGGGCCAAGGAATTAAAAGCGGCAGGTTATGCAACCGATAGAAAGTATCCAGACAAATTAATTAGTTTAATAGAACGCTACGATTTAGATAAATTCGATGAAGCCGTCGTTGGATATAAATATGAAGAAACGGTTGCTTCAAATAGAACGGGAAATACAACCTATACCGTGGTAAAAGGAGATACATTGTATTCTATTTCTAAAAAATATAATATGACGGTTAAAGAACTTCAAGATATGAATGGTTTGAGAGACAATGCATTGAGCATCGGCCAGGAATTATTAATAAAACCACTATAATTTATGATTTATAAACGAAGTAGTGCCTTATTTTCTGAGGCAGAACGCGTTATTCCAGGAGGTGTCAATTCACCGGTAAGAGCTTTTAAAGGCGTAGGAGGGACTCCCATTTTTGTAAAAGAGGCAAAAGGTGCTTATTTATATGATGAAGATGGTAACCGTTTGATTGATTATATCAATTCTTGGGGCCCTATGGTTTTAGGTCATGCTTACCAACCCGTTGTAGATGCTGTGATAGAAAAAGCAAAAAAAGGAACATCCTTTGGTATGCCTACAGAAATTGAAACCAAAATAGCGGAATTAGCCGTTTCTATGGTGCCAAATATTGATAAAATTCGTTTTGTTAACTCAGGAACTGAAGCCTGTATGAGTGCCGTTAGATTGGCAAGAGGTTACACCAATAAAGATAAAATAATCAAGTTTGCTGGTTGTTACCACGGACATAGCGATTCATTTTTAATCCAAGCAGGCAGTGGTGCTAGCACCTTTGGAACACCTAATAGTCCCGGTGTTACAAAAGGCACGGCAAAAGACACCTTACTTGCGAAGTATAACGATATTGAAAACGTCAAACAATTAATTGAAGCCAACCCCAATGAAATTGCTTGTATTATTATAGAGCCTGTTGCTGGTAATATGGGTTGTGTGCCTCCAAATGAAGGGTTTTTACAAACATTAAGAAATTTGTGTGATGCCAATAACATATTATTGGTTTTTGATGAGGTGATGACTGGTTTTAGATTGGCTAAAGGTGGTGCCCAAGAGCTTTATAATATTAAAGCGGATATCGTGTGTTTCGGAAAAGTTATTGGTGGGGGGTTGCCCGTTGGTGCTTTTGCAGCTAGTAAGGAAATAATGGATTATTTAGCACCAAGCGGACCTGTTTATCAAGCAGGAACACTAAGTGGAAATCCGTTAGCCATGGCGGCAGGTTTGGCTATGCTTACACAATTAAATCAGGATGCCCAGGTTTTTAATCGATTGAATAAAAAAACGGCATATCTACATACAGGGATTGCTAATGTAATGAATAAAAACGAGGTTGTTCACACCATAAACAGAGTTGGTTCTATGATTTCCGTTCACTTTGCCAAAGATGCTGTTGTTGAT
Source organism: Confluentibacter flavum (assembly GCF_002843175.1). Classification (GTDB taxonomy): domain Bacteria; phylum Bacteroidota; class Bacteroidia; order Flavobacteriales; family Flavobacteriaceae; genus Confluentibacter; species Confluentibacter flavum. The sequence continues at coordinate 42,215 of NZ_PJEO01000031.1, read as the reverse complement.
TTTGAAACGGCTGCTAATGGTAACAATGATACTTTTAAAAAGTTCTTTCACGGTTTATTGCATGAAGGCGTTTATATTGCACCTAGCGCTTTTGAAACTTGGTTTATCACAGATGCGCTATCTTATGAAGATTTAGATTTTACTATTAATGCTGTTAATAATGTGGCTAAGACTTTATAAAAAAAAAAGCATTTCCGATAGGAAATGCTTTAATCACTAATCACTAGAATCTAACTAAAATCAATAACTCAATTTAAAATCGTTTTTTATTAAGAGAGGTTCTGTCTTGGGAAAATCGTTTTTTATTTTTCATGCCTTTTTTAAATCCATTTGTCATTTCAGATTGGCCTTTCTCCCATTTTGTGTATTGCTCAGCATCTAATAGCAATTTCATTTTCGCTTTTGTGGCAATTTGATGGTCTAACCTTTCATTTGTCATTTTTAAAAGTTCTTCTTTAGAAGGTCTTTCCATATCTCCACTTGCTCTTTTAGCTTTGCGAGCAGTCATCATGTCTTTACGTTTGTTAGCGTTTTCTAAATTTATTTTATAAATCTCCTGTTGTTGAGATTGGTTTAAATCTAAACGTAAAGTCATTCTTTTGGTTTGCAGTTCAGCAGATTCTTCTGGTGTTAATGCACTCATATTTTGAGCCATTTCTTTTCTATCTGGACGTTCCATTCTTTGTTGTGCAATAGCTTCAATCGAGATTAAAGCTATTAAGATTAATAGTGCCTTTTTCATGCTTATTGTTTTATGGGTTTGTTTGCTAATATGACTTCATGAATTTATAAAGGTTTAATAAGGGTTACTATTTTAACTATTGATTAACACGCGTTAACTTTTTTAAATTGGATATGTTATGAGGTTGTTTCAGCCAAAATGCTCTTTAAAAATAGTGAGAACATTAAGCAAATAATTGATAATTCCTTAAAGAATTTAACACTTGTAAATTTTTGTCTTAAAAAAAATGTAAAGTTTTGATGAGCAATGTTAAACATTTCTAAATTCATTTTAGAACATGAAACTTATTACGTCTATTTGTAGTGTAATTTATTTAAAACATAGAATAGTTAATAAAATTATTTAGTTTAATAGTAGATTAGTAAAGTTTGGTTGGTTAGTTAGTAAAAACCCCGTGATTCTTGAATTACGGGGTTTTTTTGTGAAAACAGACAACAGACAATAGAATTAATTTTTGTTGAAATGAAAAAGTAACATTTTATATAGAAGTTCTTTTTCAAATGGTTTGGGAAGGTAATTGTTCATGCCACTAAAGATGGCTTTATTGATGGCCTCAGTGGTTACATTGGCCGAAAGACCAAAAATAATAACTTCTTTATTTTGATTTCTGATCAATTTTGTTGCTTCAAAACCATCCATTTCTGGCATATGTATGTCCATAAAAATTAATTGATAGTCTTTTTGTTCTACTTTTTGTAAAGCAATTTTCCCATTTGCTGCTGTATCAGATTTTACACCCATACTCTCAAGAAGTTTTTTTAGAACGATGATATTGACATTATTATCATCAACTATTAAAACTTTTAAATCGGATAGATTGATATTTTTTTTAACGACTGATAAATTTTCCTTTTCCTGATTTTTGGCAATCTTAAATGCGATGGATATTTTAAATTTTGAGCCTTTATTGAGTTCACTTTCAATAGTTATTTCTCCACCCATCATGGTTACTAAATGTTTAGAAATAGCCAATCCTAAGCCACTACCTCCATATTGTTTTTTTGTGCTGATATCAATTTGGGTAAACCTGTTAAAAATAGTGTCAATTTTATCTTCAGGAATACCAACTCCCGTGTCTTCGATAGTAATAAGTGTTTGTAACTCATTTTCCATTTCTATTTCGCTATACGTCAATACAACCCCTCCTTTATTGGTAAATTTTAAGGCGTTTTTAAGGATGTTGCTTACAATTTGAAGCAATTTGTTTTGATCGCCTAATACATTTACAGCTAATGTATTTTCAAAATTTGTTTTTAAATATAGGTTCTTTTTCAAGAAGAGAAATTGGTTAATCTCTATTAGTTCTTTTATTTTCTCTAAAGGATTGAATACCATTTCGTTTAACTCAATATTACCAGATTCTATTTTGTCTATATCTAAAATATCATTTATAAGATTTAAAAGGTTGTTGGAAGACATATCCATTAAATTGATGTACTCTTTATTAGTTTTGTTTAGTTTACTGTTTTTTAATAGTTGAATAAATCCTAGAATGGCGTGTAAAGGAGTTCTTATTTCATGACTCATATTCGACAGGAAATCTGTTTTTGCTTGTGACGCTTTTTCTGCTTTTTTTCGGGCATTGTTAAGGTTCTTATTGGCTCTTTTTAAAGCTAAATTGGATTTCCTTGCAAGTATGCTGCCTTTTTCTGCTTTTAAATAAAAATGGACAAGAAGGGAAACAACAATAGATAAAAACAAACCAACAATAAGGGCCATATTTTTAATATATAATGCTTCTGTCAATAGTAATTGTTCTGTCGGGAATACGTTTAAGCGCCATGTTTGTTTGTCAGATTCATCTACTTCTACTGTTGTAGTATAAACAATTTCCCTTTTAGTTTTGAGTTTTATACCTCTATTTACATCATAAAATAAATTTCCTTTATCGTCGTAGAGTTCAATACTGTATTGGTTTTCTAGGTAATCAACAAACCTATTGAAGTTTACACTGAAATCCATACCTGCTGTAATGGTCCCTTGAAACCGATCATTGAAATACACAGGGACATCAACAAGAAAGGAGTGTCCCTGTTGTGTTAGTTTTATCCAGGATGTTATATTGGTTTTGCCGTTTTCGGCATGTTTAAGCCATTCATCTCTTCTGTAATCAAGATTTGATATGTCTAAGTTTAGGGCCTCTTCATTGCCTTTATAAGGATTGATCTTTTTGATGACCATTAAACTATCAATCCATTCAATAAATATAAAAGAGGCATTTTGTTTTAATAATAAATTGGCATCATGTTCCCAGTTCTCATAATAGCTGCCATTTGTAAACTCTAACCTGTATTTAAGATTTTCAAGATTGGATATATCTCCATTAATGATATACTTAAACTCTTTTGACAACAATGCACCAGTTTCATAGACTTGGGCTTTTATTAAAGAATGATGTCTATCTAGAGATATTTTGTATAGGATAAGAATTAATGTTACAAGAACCAAAAAAGAGGTGATAGGCAGGAAATTTAAAAATCTTTTTTTAATAAAACCTTTTGGCATTGCAGTAATTTAGGGTTGCTACACCTAAAGGTACTGTAATTCTGACGATTTTTAAAAATATTAAACAATAATTGCCACAAAAAGACTTCCATCAGTTACTTTTTCAACTTTCGCAAGATTGTTTTTTGTTAATTCTTTAATAGAAATATCCCACTTTTTATTAGACAAACCAGATTGAATCTTCAAATCGTTAAGTTCTAATTTTTCAGCCTTTTTCAATAATTCAAAAACAACTTTAGCTTCATCACTAAGGGCAACGGCTTTCTTTTCTGGGCGCATTTGAGGAAAGAACAATACTTCTTGGATGGATTGGTTGTTAGTTAAAAACATAATCAATCGGTCCATACCAATCCCCATGCCCGATGTTGGAGGCATACCATATTCCAAAGCTCGTAAAAAGTCGTAATCAATAACACCAGTAGCTTCGTCGTCACCTTTTTTGGCTAATTCTATTTGGTGTTCAAAACGCTCTCGTTGGTCGATTGGGTCGTTTAATTCGGAATAGGCATTCGCTACTTCCTTACCGCAAACCATCAACTCAAAACGCTCGGTTAATTCAGGATTTTCGCGATGTTCTTTACATAACGGACTCATTTCTTTTGGGTAATCGGTTATAAACGTGGGCTGTATGTAGTTGCCTTCACATTTTTCACCAAAAATCTCGTCAATCAGTTTGCCTTTTCCCATGGTATCATCTACTTCGATACCCATATTTTTGGCAGCAAATCTAATTTCATCTTCCGTTTTTCCTGTAATGTCAAATCCGGTAAACTGTTTTATAGAATCTGCCATAGTCACTCTGGCATACGGTGCTTTAAAATCAATATGATGGTTTCCAAAAGTAGCTATAGTGGTTCCATTTACAGCCACCGCACAATGTTCCAATAAGCGCTCACAAAAATCCATCATCCAGTTGTAATCTTTATAGGCGACATAAATTTCCATAGCCGTAAACTCTGGATTATGCGTTCTGTCCATGCCCTCATTTCTAAAGTTTTTAGAAAACTCATAGACACCTTCAAAGCCACCAACAATCAATCGTTTTAAATACAATTCATTGGCAATTCGCATGTATAATGGAATATCCAATGCGTTATGGTGCGTCATAAACGGGCGCGCTGCGGCACCTCCAGGAATGGGTTGCAAAACAGGTGTTTCAACCTCAAAATACCCAGCATCGTTAAAAAAACCACGCATGGCATTAAAGAGTTTTGTGCGTTTTACAAAAACCTCTTTCACATGAGGATTTACCACTAAATCGGCATAACGCTGTCTGTAACGTTGCTCTGGGTCTGTAAAAGCATCATGTACATTGCCTTCGGCATCCGTTCTTGGTAATGGTAGCGGTTTTAACGATTTGCTAAGTAAGGTAAAGTCTTTCACCTTAACCGTTTTTTCGCCTACTTTGGTCGTGAATAAAATGCCTTCAACACCCACAAAATCGCCTATATCCAAAAGTTTTTTATAAACGTCGTTGTATTTGGTTTTGTCGTCACCTGCGCAAATTTCATCCCTATTAAAATACACTTGAATTCTGCCTTCACCATCTTGCAATTCAGCAAAACTAGCATTTCCTTGAATTCGTCGGGACATTAATCTACCAGCAATTATTACAGAATCACCTTCCTTAAAATCGTCCTTAATTTGCTTGGAATTATGCGACACAGGAAATAAATTCGCGGGATATGGATTAATCCCTAATTCGCGTAATTTTGTTAATTTTTCTCTTCGTACAAGTTCGTGTTCTGATAATTGCGACATATTCTAATTTCTGAATGTGATTTTTTTCAAGGCACAAAGATAAACATTTGATTTACGAATTACGACTTACGAATTACGATTTTTGTCGTTTTATTAGTCTCAAAAACAGTCAAAACTACATACCTTAGTGTACTTTGATTTAGATTCTAAAATTTAAGCCACGAATTACACATATTATCACGAATATGCAATTCTATAATTTTAGCCTTCCTAATTTCACGAAGCAGACTTTTAGTCTGCTAACTATAAGGAAAGTCGCTTCTTGATTTATAATGAGTGACTATTAAATGTAACAAAATGTGTATTTTTAAGTCCAATTAGTATCATCAATCAATTATAAAAGATCATGAGTATTTGGAGAGTTTTGTTGTCTATTATTTGTCCGCCCTTAGCCGTTATAGATAAAGGCTGTGGTTCAATCATTATTGTTTTTTTACTTTGGCTTTGCGGTTGGGTACCAGGGGTTATTGCCGCTTTGGTTATACTTAATAATCCTAAGAATTAGTTAGTAGTTCAAAATATCATTTAAATAGTAATGTTCTCGATACATTTTTATTTCATGATATTTCAGAAAAACACTCGAACTGACATATCGTTTCAAACCCAAAAAAATCGTAATTTTGCAGTCTATGAATAAGACCATATCACTGCAAGATTTAGGCTTAAAAGACTACAAACAAACTTGGGATTACCAAGAGCAGTTGTTTAAAACCATTGTTGATGTTAAAATTAAGAATAGGCGAGAGGACACCCATATTGAAACCAACAATTATTTTTTATTTGTAGAACATCCACACGTGTATACGCTCGGTAAAAGTGGCGATATGTCTAACCTACTTTTAAACGAGAAACAACTTAACGAAAAAGGTGCCACGTTCTATAAAATAAATAGAGGCGGGGATATTACTTATCACGGTCCCGGACAAATTGTTGGATATCCTATTTTAGATTTAGATAATTTTTTTACCGATATCCATAAATACCTGCGTTTTTTAGAGGAAATCATTATTCTTACGCTTGCAGACTATGGTTTAAAAGGTGAGCGCAGCGATGGGGAAACAGGGGTTTGGTTGGATGTAGGCACCCCATTTGCCCGTAAAATTTGCGCCATGGGTGTTCGTGCTAGCCGTTGGGTCACCATGCACGGATTTGCCCTCAATGTGAATGCCAATTTGGGTTATTTTGATAACATCATTCCCTGTGGCATTCGAGGTAAAGCTGTGACGTCACTTCATGTGGAATTAGGTTTGGAAAAAGTGGATGAAACTGAGCTTAAAGAAAAATTGATTAAGTATTTTTCTGAACTTTTTGAGGCGGAGTTTTTTGAGTAGGCAAGTACTAAGCAATTATTTTTACGACGTTTTAGTTAACGTATATTTATTTATCAACACCAACATATTTCATTACAAAGGACTGACTTTATTTTTTAAATTTCCATTATTGTCAGAGTTCCGTCTTCTTTTAATCTCTGTTAGTTTATCCTTTTATGTAGACCATATATTTGCTAATTAGCTAAAGCTAACGAACATGAGCATCTAATTCAATGGCTTAGGTATAATTATTGGTTTTATTTAGGTAGCAGGTTAAAATCTACTTTCTGTGGTTCTCTTTCTTTGACTTGAGTTAAATCCACTTTAAAAAGCTTTGCATAAAACAAATCGAAAGCGAAATAAGCCGCTAGATATTTGTCATTCAAGACTGTCACATATCTACTCGATAACGGAGCACCAAATAATTTAGGGCTCATACTGTTTGTTTTTATAAGTGCGTGAAGTGTTGTGTTTAAATTTTTGTCTTGAATATTGTTTGCGATACAATTAAAAAAAGGGCTATTATAGTCTAAGTTACTAGCAGAGTTATTCATGTTCCACAAGTCATTTTTGGTTTTCAAAACATTAAATACTTCTACGGTATGTGGCGTTGCAATTTGTGAAAAGTTTGCTTTATCACTCAAAGCATCACGCATAAATTGTGCATAAGCCAATTGCAAGTTTGGGTTAGGAGACGTTTTCCCATAAAAGCTACTAATGTCATCTTCAAAAGCAAAAAGAGCCTCATTGATGAGTTTTGAATCCATACCATCACAGTTTAGTACAAGGCCTTTATCAGCATATTTATAATCTGATATTGATACGATGGTTTCTTTTTTACAGTTGAATAATGTAACTACAAGTGCTAGTACAATAAGGTTAAATTTTGAATTCATTTTAGGTTTCATTTTTTAATCGTTGTTGTTCTAAAGTTTCTGATAATCGTTTTTCTATAATGGGTTCGATCAAGGTTTTTCGCTGACTGATTTTTACAAACGGATAGATTTCCAATTCATCTTTCATTTTATCACTTGGATTAACATGTTTATTGGTTCCTGTTAAAACAATGTCTCCCGCGTTAAACTGTTGCTGTTCTTTTTCGGCACTTTCTTTTATTTTTCGCTGAATAGTCCCTTCTTTAAGTTGTTTTAAAAAACCACCATTCGTCTCTATATTTTTAAATAATTCCAAAGCTTTATCGGCTAGTTGATTGGTAATTGTTTCTATATAATAGGCACCGTCGGCAGGGTTATTAACCTTATCAAAATGACTTTCATGCTTTAAAATTAATAATTGGTTACGTGCCATACGATTTCCAAAGGCATTCACTTTATGGTAGATAGCATCATAAGGTAAATTACAAATGGTGTCGCTGCCTCCTAAAATGGCACTCATGCATTCGGTGGTGGTGCGAAGCATATTGGTGTTATAATCGTATAGTGTTTTGTTGCGTTTGGTGGGCGTTGTGTATATATGGCAATCTGTATTGAAATTGTATTCTGATGCCAAGGTTTTCCAAAGGAGTCTCAAAACTCTTAGTTTGGCGATTTCGAAAAAGTGATTGCTTCCTAGGGAAACGTTGAAGATACATGTAAAAGATTGCTTCGCTATGCTCGCAATGACGTTATCTAAGCGATTTAAATACTCGTTAGCATGTGCCAACGCATAGGCCAATTGTTGTACCATATTAGCACCTGCATTTTGATACAGCGAGGCATCGATACTAAACGTGTTTGTTGTTTTTACAATGCTCTCAAACTGGGTAAAATCAGTGTTTAAAGTTGTAAACCAGTTCCCGTTTCTTGCTAGATGGCCTATAATGTCTGTGTGGATGTAGATTCCAGCCTGCGTGGGAATGACAAGAAAATCTTCTGAAAGAAACTGAAGTTCCAAATGAATAGGCGTAACGGTTGTATCCATATTTTTTAACAAGGCTTCAATGGATACAGAGGGATTTGGAATGATGAATTTAATGCTGTCCGCCCCTTTCTTAATGGCTTTTAAAGCCTTTAAGTTTGATTTATTAACATCTGCCACAAAAATGGTTTCGCAAATGCGCCAGTGGGTTGCTTTGGTGTTTGATGCCTCAGGAAGTTCTGTGACATCATCAGCATGATAAAACGGTTTTACCGAAATATCTTCATTGGTTTTCCAAATTAGGGTGTTGTTGTAATCGGCTCCAGCAAGATCGAATTGTATTTTTTGTTTCCATTGTTTGGAAGTAACAGGCGTAAATTCATTAAATAACTCATTGTTCATTACTCACTATTAATTATTAACTATTCACTATTAATTATTGACTATTCATCATCCTTCGTTTTCAAACTATCCTCATATTCAATAATGAAAATCTCCTCATTGTCACGTTTCATATAGTATTCCTCACGTGCAAATTTTTCCAAACCTTCGTCGTTGTTTAGCTTTTTTAGGGCTTTGTTATCTTTTTCAATTTCTTTTTTGTAGTACTCTTTTTGGGCTTCTAAATCATCAATTTCATGGTTTAACTCTCTGTGGATTAGCCAGGAATTGGCATCAAAAAACAGCATCCAAATGAAGAACACAAACAGGATAAGAACAAATATATTCTTAAAAGGTTTTAGCAATGCTTTTTTATTAAATGCCATGTTATAATTTTTGATGTATTATGGAGCGTACAATATCTATCGCAACCGTATTATGTTTATTGTTTGGTATGATAATGTCCGCATATTCTTTAGTGGGTTCAATAAACTGCTCGTGCATGGGCTTTAAGGTGTTTTGGTATCTTGTTAATACTTCGTCTAAATCCCGTCCACGCTCACAAATATCACGTTTTAATCGGCGAATCAATCGTTCGTCCGTATCAGCATGTACAAATATTTTAATGTCGAACATTTTTCGTAATTCTGGATTTGTTAGAATTAAAATACCTTCAACAATCATGACTTTTCTAGGATGCGTTACAAGGGTATCGCCAGTTCTATTATGCTTAACGAACGAATATACAGGTTGGTGTATGGGATTACCTTTTTTTAATTCTTTTAAGTGATTTTCAAGCAAATCGAAATCAATAGACCTTGGATGGTCAAAATTAATAGTAATGCGCTCTTCATAACTTAAATACGTGGTGTCTTTATAATAGGAATCTTGAGAAATAATGCCGACTTCCCCTTCTGGAAGTTCATTTAAAATCTGATTGACAACAGTTGTTTTTCCACAACCTGTACCACCTGCAATACCAATGATAAGCATAAAAACGGTTTACGAACCATACAAAGTTAGTTAAACAGTAAGTGAGTTTAAATCTTAAAAGGATTTATTTTTTAATGATTGTCGCTAACTAACTATATAATAACTGTCACCCTGATTGTTTCAGGGTCTCATTAATAAAATGATGATTATCAATGGATATGGGATGCTGAAACAATCCCGATAGCTATCGGGACAGCATGACAACTTAATGAAGGTATATTCATTATTTTTTAATCTCTGAAACTTCCTTTACTGTCACCATCATATTATTTTTATTGCCCCAACTGTTTGTAATGTAGTTCATCACATCGGCAACTTCCTCGTCAGTTAGCCCTTGGTAAGCCATCAAGCCATTGTATTTCTTTCCGTTTACGGTTATTTCACCTTGCAAACCATACTTAATCGCGTGAATACTTTTTGCACGATGGTTCATCAAATAATCTGATTTCGCCAGAGGCGGAAAAGCCCCAGCGAGGCCTTCTCCGTTGCCCATGTGGCAGGTTATGCAGAAATCTTGATAGATATCGCTTCCTCGTTTCATGCTTTCATCTAGGTCTTTATTCTGACTATAGATGGTATTGAAAGTGAGCGAGAATAGTATAAACCAAAATAATTTCATCAACGACTAATTAGGGATAACTTTAACAATACCTTTTCCTTCTACACCTAAGTAAATGAAACCATCTGGTGCTTGCATCACATTTCTAACACGCCCTATGCCTTCAAAAAGTTTTTCACGCTTCACAACTTTATTGTTTTCAAGTACAAGGCGCTCCACGTAACCAAATTTTAAAGAACCAACCAAAAGATTGTTTTTCCAATCTGGATATTTATCAGAGGTCACCATCGCAAAGCCAGAAGGCGCAATAGAGGGTACCCAATAGAATAGGGGTTGCTCCATGCCTTCTTTTTCGGTTATTTCTGTAAGAATGGTATTGTCATAATTAATACCATAAGATATCACAGGCCAACCATAATTTTTTCCTTTCTGTACGATGTTAATTTCATCACCACCTTGTGGGCCATGCTCATGTGCCCAGATTTCGCCAGTAACAGGGTGTTTTATCATGCCTTGCGGATTTCTATGACCATAGCTATAAATAGCTTTTTTCGCATTTGGTGTATTTACAAAGGGATTATCTTCAGGTATTCTGCCATCATCATACAATCTGTAGATTTTACCGTTATCTCTTGTAATGTCTTGCGGATTTACAAAATGGTCACCACGTTCTCCAGCAGAGAAAAACAAATACCCATCGTTATCAAAAACAATACGAGAACCAAAATGCTGGCCTCTTGTGGTATTCGGACCTGCTTTGTATAAAACTTCCTGATTTGTTAGCGAATTTCCACTCAATTTAGCTCTCATAATAGCGGTATTGCCACCAGTGCCTTCGCCTTCTGGCGATGCGTAAGAGATATAAATCCAGCCATTATTTTTGTAATCTGGATGTAATTTAACATCCAATAAGCCACCTTGCCCACGATTATACACTTCGGGGACGCCTTCAATATTGGTTTTTACGCCATTTTTAAAATGAATCAATTCACCCGCTTTTTCGGTAATAAGCATGCTGCCATCTGGTAGAAATTCCAATCCCCAAGCAATAGGGATGTCTGAAACTATCACTTCAGTAGTATAGGTAAGAGCAATAGGGTCTTCGGCTTTAACAGACGATTCGGGTTGTTGTGCGCATGCAGAAAGCGCTATTGCAATGAACGGAATAATAAAAATAAGTTTTTTCATAGCATATAATATTGTTTCTAAAGTTAGTGAGAATTTCTTAGAAATTATAATTAACATTAATTCCAGCATAATAATTCACTGGATTGCCAGGATAATAATACCTCGCTGGCGTGGATCCAAAGCTTGGAGCATTTATAAGTACTTGTGACGCGTATTTTTCATCAAAAATATTATCAAGACCATAAAATATATTTGTTTTTAATTTTTGGGTTATATCTAATCTATAGCCCACTTTTAAATTCGTTAATTTATAATTATCTGAATATAAACTGTTACTATCGGTCATTGGGATACTCCCCACATACTGAAAGTTGATATTTCCGTAAAATCCTATTTTGGAGTTAAAATCGATACCAGCATTAAACACATCGCTTGGAACACCTGTTAAATCATTACCAGAAAAATCATTTGTATCATCTACAAATTCCTTGAACGTGTAATCGTTTAGCGAATAACTAACAAAAGAGCCAAGTGTAAACGATTCTTTATTGAATATGTTATAATTTAATGCCAATTCAAGACCATCGTGTTGGGTTCTACCAGCATTGATGCCTATATATTGGTCTAAAGCTGTTCTTCTTGAAACCAACAGATTTTTAATATCCAATCGGTATAGTGCCAGATTAAAGAATAATTTGTTTTTGATAACCGTTCCTCGGGTGCCGACTTCAAAATTCCAACCCGTTTCTGGTTTTAAATCTTGATTTATTTGTCCGTCGGGCATCAAGGTTTCCCCAAGCGTAATGGGAGAAAATCCGTGGCTGATATCGGAATACACCGCAATATTATCTGAAACAAGATGGGAAATTCCAAGTTTAGGGGACAAAATACCATTAAATTCATAAGAGCCTGATTGGTCTGGATCCTCATCAGAAACCATAAACCTATCATCAAGGTCATATGACGTTTGATTATAATTTAAGCCAAGTGACAGCGTGGTTTTTTCTGTTAGGCTATAATTGGTTTCTATAAACACATTAAAATACGATCGGTCCTCTTTAAAATCGATCAATCGGTCTCCTTGTACGCTGCCCGTGCCTTCCGGGAAATCTTGATAACGGTTTTCGTAAGTGCCGTATTTATAATTATCCCTAAACACTTCACCACCGATTGTCCAATCTAAATTTTTATCAAATAATGTTGTATTGCCTATCAACCTACTGCGAATTCCTAAAGCAAATACGTCATCTTCTAGAATATCGAAAGGCCTTGGTTCATAGCCATTTGAAAAGGAAGTAAATACACTTGTGCTTTGCTTTAAATGGTCGTTGTATTCGTGGTTCCAGGATAGACCAAAAATACCACGTTGCGAATCTTCGTAGCCTTTTGCTTGTTTCCAAGTAAATGCTGCAGAGGAAGGATTGTTTATATAGGCATTTTGACTTATGGAGCTGGGTATGTAAGCAAATAAATCAACATAACTCATTAAAAATGTGAGTTCATCTTTTTCGCTTAAAAAATGATTGGTGGTTAAGGTAAATGTTTGTCGGTCATATTCACCATTATCCCTATAACCATCGCTTTGGGTATTACTATAGATGGCCCTAAAACTATTTTTGGAAGTACCATGGTTTACATTCAGTACCTCTTTGAACAACCCAAAAGAACCAAAAGAAAATTCGCCGTTGGCATTTGTTTGGTTTAAGTAGGCATTTTGTGGGGTTAGGTGAATGGTTCCACCCAAACCTGCACCGTAAATGGAAGAGGCGCCTTTGTCAATCTCCATTCTGGCAATGGATGTAAGTTCAAAATCTTCTATATTGGTTTCTCCACTACCATTGGTTAGAGGAATGTCTTTAAAATACGCCCTGATTTTAGCCGTACCATACAGATTTCTAGAACCAACACCTCTTATGGTAATTCTATTGGTATTAAGAGCCCCAGTTTGCATTAAAACACCTGGAATACGACTTAAAGTTGGTGCTATATTGGTGCTGTTGGCTCTTTCAATATCGGTTGCTGAAATAACATTCACTGTCGATGTAGCTGTTTTTAATCTTTTTGGTAGCTGATTGGCATTGATGACAACCTCATTAAGTTCGGAAGGGTTGATGCTAAGCTGAATGATTTGGTAGCCTTCATTCAAGTTGATTTCAACGGGATTATATCCTGACTTTTTAAACATGTAATTGCCAGATTGTGGCACTTCAAATTCGCCTTGTGCATTTGATACATAGGATTGATTATCTGTTACACTGGAAATGCTTACATCAGTTAAGGCGGTACCATTTTCAATATCGATTACTTTTCCTGTAAATGTTTCTTGTGCAATAATTGTATTAATTGGAAGTATAATACATACTAAAATGGTTTTAAAAACAAATTTCATTTTTTGCGTTTAGTTTGGTTTTTTATAAAGCCATAAAACTATTACTAAATATTTAATTCTTGTTGTTGATTTACTATAAAAGAATGTTAATTGTGGTCTTATTGAAAATAGGATGAGTTTATTTTTTTAAATAAAAATAAAACATCTTGCAAAACATCAATAATTACATATATTTGCACACTTGTTTTTGGAACTTGAAAAATTAACTTATTTGATTTTTTCATGCAACAAAAAAGACGAATTGAACACGTTGTTGGAAGAGCCTAACACCAGTTGGCCCTTTTACTAAAATGTCACAGGACATTTTCTTAACGTTCATTACGGGGTGTAGCGTAGCCCGGTTATCGCGCCTGCTTTGGGAGCAGGAGGTCGCAGGTTCGAATCCTGCCACCCCGACGAACCTAGAAATAGGTAGTATCAAAACACTGTTAATCGTATGATTATCAGTGTTTTTTGTTTTTAGCCATTTTGTTTGATATCAAATAAAACCAATTGAAATCATATAAAAGGTGTGCAAATCGGTGAACACTTATTTACTGGAATTGTTGTAGTTTTAAGGAACATTTAAGAATGATTTGACTTTTGTTTTTGACAATAATTGTTTAACGAAAGCTTCTTAAAATGCAAACAAACAACACCTTTTCGGTGGTTCTCTTCACAAGAAAGTCCCGAAGCAAGCCACAGGAACTATCCATTTACGCACGTATTACTGTCAATGGCAAGCGTTCCGAGATCAGTCTAAAACGACATGTCCAACAAAAAAATTGGGACTCTTCCAAAAACAGGGGGCGGGGCAGCTCTTATCCCATACAGACCTTGAACAAATACCTTGACCAAGAATACAGCAGGTTATTGGATTGCCACAAACAACTTTTGGAAGAATCCAAAATAGTGACCGCCAACACAATTAAGTCAAGATACTTGGGAGAGGACGATACCCATAAGACCTTAAAGGACTTGATAGCCTACCATAATACCAATATGGTCACGGTGCTGAAACATGGCACGATGAAAAACTATTACACCACAGAAAAGTATCTACAAAAATTTCTAAACCATAAACAAAAGGTTAAGGATATCTATTTAAAACAATTGAACTATGGGTTCATTTTGGATTTTGAACAGTATTTGAGAGGCTATAGGAATACCAATAAACAATTGATGCTCTCCAATAATGGCGTGATGAAACATTTGGAACGGTTCAAGAAAATGATAAACCTCGCGGTAAAATTGGAGTGGATGCCAAAGAACCCCTTTGACCAGTTCCAGCTTAAATATGACAGGTTCGATAGGCACTACCTAACGCAAAGGGAACTGGAACTTTTGGAAAGCACCCATTACACAAATGAACGCTTGGAAAGGGTCATGGACTGCTTCATCTTCTCATGCTATACAGGACTGTCCTATGTTGATGCCAAGGAACTTACGCTTGACCAAATAATCATAGGTATTGACAATAAGCGTTGGATATTCACCAAACGAGAAAAGACAGATGAAATGGTTAAAATACCCATCCTCCCACCAGCAATGCACATACTGGAGAAATACAAGGACAACCAAATGGAAACATTATTGCCCTTAAGCTCAAACCAAAAAACAAATAGTTATTTAAAGGAAATAGCGATGGACTGCGGCATCCACAAAAACCTGACCTTCCACGTGGCAAGGCATACCTTTGCCACGACCGTCATGCTTTCAAATGGTGTCCCCATAGAGACCGTATCAAAGCTTTTGGGGCATACCAAGATATCGACCACACAAATCTATGCAAGGGTAGTGGAGGCCAAGATAAGCGAGGATATACAAAATCTATTATTAAGGTTGGAAACGAAAAAAGAACAATGTCAGGCAATTAATTAAATCAATAATTTTAAAGATTTAAAAACTTTCTTTTATTAAACTCCGCAAGGAGCAACGAGAGTCTATTAAAAGTATTTATTATTATTTAATAAAAACTGTAGCCTTTAAGCAGAAAGGGTCATTATTGCACACTATGTTGGTGTAAGCTTAGAGTTTAAGCACTAATTTGGCAAATGCAAACCGAAGAGAAATCCGTAAAGATTTTAGTAGGCCGTCAAGTACCAGTAATTAATTACGTAAAGAGTTAGAGGCTGTGTATTGAATTATTTAATTTTCATTCCGTAATTATTATTATTAATTAAATATTGTTTCAGTTCTGGATGCAGTTTTGCAACTTTTTCATCGATAAATGTTTGTATAAATGGAGCAATTTCATATTGAGAATCTTCAGGTGGCTCAATTCCGCAATCTAAATGGTCAATAGTATCGGTTGAACACATTAAAGCCGATTCAACCATTGAAATCAGCACTATAAAAAAAGATGTTATGTATGACGTTCTAATATTAACATTCTTAAGAAATGTTTTTAAAATTTTATCATTATGCTTAATCAAATTATGATTGGTAAATTCTCTACCGTTATTATGTACATAATTATTCAATCTCTTTGTTAATTCATTCCAATAACTGTTCAGATTATAGTCTATAAGTATTCTACTAATGTTTTCATTCTGCTTTAAGAATTTCATGTAATTTTCAAAACTAAGTTTCATTTTAATATTTCTAGGAAGTTCCTGTACTCTATTTCCAAGCCAAGCATCAACTGCTTTTTCATTATCAGTTAAATTAGGATTGAAATGAATTTTGGAAAATGTTTTAACAAAACTTTCTGGATTCTCAAAGTTCAGATTTTTTATATCTTCATCTAAAAATGTTTTTCTTTGGTTTGTTATATCAAGAATAAAAATATACAAAAGTAAGTCATCTCTTAGTCTTCTAATTAAAGTGTTCGAGTCTGAGAAACTTCCAATTGAACAACACAATTTTATGCTCCGCAAAGTTTGAATTGAATTGTCTATTAAATTTGTGTCAATAAAGTAAGAATTTTTGTCCGTTCTAAATGAAATAATTCGACTATTCCACTTAATTAGAGTGGTAAATTCATCAAGGAAATCGATATTTTTATCAAACTCCTCAACAAATATTTTAAACTGTTCTGTTTCGCTAACTTGAACTTCTTTGTTTAAATTAAAATTCATTGTCTTCTTTTCTATACTTATCAAGTACTGTCTTGTCATAAAAGTCATTTTCTACTGACCATTTTTTTAGATATTCTATACGATTTAGCATCACTGTGCTAAATTCATTTTCATTACATAAGATGAGTAATTTTTTTTGTTGCTTAAGCCATTTTTTGAAACTACAACCTTCTATAATCATCTTTTCTATAAATCTCACTTGTTCTTCTACTTCTTCATCAGTTTTGTCCGGAAATGACTTTATTTCTCTTATAGTTTCTTGTGTTGGAATATCATCTTCAGCAATTTTTTCAATACTACTCACATAATGGTCAGGTAAAATTTTTCTTATTTTCTCGATATTAAAAGTTTCTAAACCACCAAAACTTGGAATATCAATTCCAAATTTTTTTGAATAGTCATATTTTACTACTGCTAATGGATATTTAAGTAAGTGAAGAGTACAAACAATAGAAGCAATTTTCTCATATGTATTAATCCAAGAATCTATTAGGTCAGGTTCAAAAGTCTGAGAATTACTTTTAAATCTTCCAAGTTTATTTGAGTATTTATTCCCTTTAGTATGAACGTAGTTATGTAAAAATTCGAGTTCTTTAAATTTATTCTTTAAACTATATTCAATGTCGAACTTTTTAATATTATCGTTTGTTAAAAGAACTTTCCAAATTACATCTGCCCTTGGTGTATTAGCATCGTTAGAGTCTTTAGAGGAAAGCCAATCCTTTACCATTTTATGTCCTTCATCATTGATATTGTAATAAACAGACAACATACCCAATTCTAATGCACTTCTTAAAGATACAAAGGCTTGTTTATATAATCCAAAACAGATAAGATTATAAGAAATTTGAAGTTCTTCCCAAGATTCTGTAAAGGGAAAAATATGTCCCGAGAACAAATTGTCCCAATTTTGCGGAATTGTCATTCCAATTATATGATAGAACCAACCTAATTCACCTATTTTATCCTTAATAGTAGAATTCTCCAATAAGTATTTGGAAGTCTTTTTGTAAACTTCAATACTTTTTTCAGGTTCATATATGTAAGGTGAAATGTTCAATGTTCAAGCTTGCTTAAATTTTTCATATATTTTATTTTCCCACTTCCTTTTTAAATGTTCAATTCAATTTCTTGATTCCAGAGCAATTTTCTCCATTTTGTAACTATTGCTTTAATTTTAAACAAATCCCAATTTTTATTCAATATAGTAAGTCCTTGAAAAATTGGTGATTTATCTAAATATGTTACATTTAGGTAGTTCAATTTAAAGCAATCTAAAACTTCTTTTGTTCCTTTATGAGGTACTCCATCATCCTTATGCTTTGTATAATTAGCAAGGCTAATTATCAATTCTATTTTTGTTTTTGGATATTTACTTTTGCTATTTTCAATTTTATACAATTCTTGCTTACTAAGTAGATTTCCCTTAAAATCCTGTATGCTCCCATTAATATAATTTTGAAACGCAATAAATGCTAATCCGTATATTGGTTCACTTTCTTCCATAAACCAATCTCCATCATACCAATGTATTTCATCAATTTGTTTTTTTAAAGTGTTAATAGCATCATTTAAACCATTAATTATGATTTCCAGACTGACTTCTCGATAATCAACTTTTAAATAAGAGGTAAATTCATTCATAATTTCAATACATAAATTATAGTTTAGATTTTAAATCACCTTTTTAAGAATATTAAATATGGCTAGCAGCATGTTTTTTAACAATTATATTTATTAGATAAATCTGAAAATTTTTCATAGCAGGTTTCTACTAATTGGTCTAATGTAAAAATTATTTGACCATCTATATTTCTTATATATCCATCAATAAGAATTACAGGTCCATCAAATCCTTCTCTTTTATCACCTAACCTTAATCCTTGATTTAAATCAGAAATATATGGATTGATATTGGAACGAGGTTTTCTTAATGGGCTTCCATGTTTATCTTGATTAACTATGTCAATTAGCACTTTTAAATAGATAGAATTGTTTATCTCTTCTTCTATAATTTGAGGAGAATACCCATTTTTCTTTAGGCTATTCTTTAGATTATCCTTTAACGATGCCAGATTATAAAGTATAATCATAACCTTATTATACAGTGAAACTTGGTCGGAACTACCAAAAGTCCATGATTCTCCCATTCCATTTTCCCAAGGTTCTACATTTATATGCTTGTCTATGTCTTCATCGAATCTGTCATTCAATGAAACAAAGGTTCTTTTTAATCTTGATTTTATATCATTGTAATTCATATTAATCTGCTGCTAACTTTTATATACATACAATTAAATTAGGTTTAGCTATAAGATACCTACTGATTTTACATTCCGCAAACCTGCTTGTGACAGCTTCATTCCTCAAATTTTAAATATGGGTTTAAATTATTCATTTTCCAAAGTCCATCACTTTCATCATAGTCAAAAAAGACACCATTAATATTATTTACAGATGAAAAATCAATTTCAGAAGTACTAATGTCTTCAATAAATTTATAATCAGGGCTTGTTAAATATTGTACTCCATTAATTTTTTCAGCAAGTAAGCGAGTAGTTTTTTTGTGCCTATTTGGAAATGTAAAATCTGGTATTGGTTGTAAAACACTAATTTCTCTTTTTGAGAATTTAGATAATAATACAA
The DNA here is from genome assembly GCF_002843175.1 of Confluentibacter flavum. Lineage (GTDB taxonomy): Bacteria > Bacteroidota > Bacteroidia > Flavobacteriales > Flavobacteriaceae > Confluentibacter > Confluentibacter flavum. The sequence continues at coordinate 22,885 of NZ_PJEO01000031.1, read as the reverse complement.
GCCATTTCGATGCTCCATCAGATACTAAATCCTTATATATTTCTATGTTTTCAATTAAATCATTTTTATAGAATTTAATGCTTTTATCCCATAATTCATAATCGTATAATTCACTGATTTCATTAGCGGAAGACCTTGACCTAATTCCAGATTGATAAATCTTGACACTCACTAAATTTGGTAAACCGAGTTCAACTAAAATGGATAATTCCTCAATTGTTTCTGATTCTACGTTGAGTTCCTTGCTTTTTAATTTTTTTGAGACTCCATTTAAAACCCAAGGAAGACTATATGAATAATATTTTGTTACAATACTAGTTGCTTTCTCAAGAGTTGCTATTTCTGATAAAGGAATTGCTTTTAACCATTTTTCCCTTATTTCATCTTGATTTACACTTTCTATAAACTCTTCAGAAAGAACATTTATATCATTAATTTCGTTTTCAATATTTTTAAGTAATTCTATTTTATTATCAATATTGTTTTCATTTGATAAATACTCTTGAATAATACTAATTAATGACTCTAATTTGTCTTCGATTTGCAAGTCACTATTTAAAGGTATTCCTGATTTAATTATTGATTTCCATTTATTTCTGTCTTCACCTACTTTTGCAACAATTCCTTTTGTTCTTGCCTTTAAAAACTGAATAACTTGGTCTCCTGTAATGTCTTCAGAGTGTTCAGCTTGAATATAAGCTAGAGAGTTCCTGAAATAATCATCTGTCCATTCGTAATTTTTATCAATACTATTAATGTCGTGTAATGATAATAACCCATCATCAATCCAATCAAGTAAATTATTTGTTTCTTCGGAATCACTTTTAATCTCAGAAATATTATTGTCAGCTAATAATTCAATTAATTTCACGAAAGAAATATCATTCGATTCGGCTTCTCTTTTTAAATATTTAATTAACTCTAAGCATCCACTTTGAGCATTGTCAATTTTTGATTTGTCAAAGTAGTTGAATATTTGATTCCTTTCCCTATTAACTTTTTTTGAATTTTTATTAACTGTATCTAAGGCTACTAAAATTTTCCCTTCGTGGTCTACAAATGCTCTTCCAGCTCTTCCTGCTATATTCCAAAAATCTCTAGATGTAATTAGATTACCAGCTTGATATAATGTTGAGAATATAACTGTAGAAACACCTAAATTAACACCTTGACCTAGAGTTGAAGTAGCAATTATAACTCTAGGTTTTTCTTTATTCATTAATCTTTCAAGAGGTAATCTGACATCCGATAATAAATCAGCATTATGACATAATATTCCTTTTCTAGCAAAGTAAATCCATTCAGATTCTTCTCCATATGATTCTAGACAAGCTAGCTCAAATGCATTCCAATCATTTTGATTTTTAAAAACAAAAGGTGTTTCGTCTGTAAGACATTTATCATATTCTCTTGCTATAGTAAAAACAGAGCCCTTTAGTCCAACAAAAATTAAAACAGGTCCAAAGGTTCTAAGTTTATAAGCTGTGCTTGCTATTGCTTGGTTTTTTGTCTCAGGAAAATATCTTATTCTAGTTTGTCTACCTATTAAGGGCTGTTCTTGACTTAATATAAATTTTGGGTTGAAAGAGTTCCTTTCTGTATCAGTACTTCTCCAGTTTAAATCAACGGAATCACCATTCCATTGAAGTATACCTAATCTTTCATCCGAAGGTCTCCAATTTGCTTTAAAAACGTTTTCGCTTGAGTCAGTTAACCATTCTGCTAAATCTTCTGCATTTGGAAGAACAGCTGATAACAGTAAAAATCTGCCTGTATTTTGTTTAATAAAATACCTTAATTCTTCATAAAAAATTTCATTAACAATTAGTCTTTTATTTGCTCCCAGTAAATGACCTTCATCTATAACAACAAGTTTGATTTGATTTAGAATTTCATTGTTACCTCTAAGCATAGCTTTTGCTTTCTCTGGTGTAGCTATTATTACATCAGATTCATCAATGGCTTTCTCGTCAAGTTTACTAAATAAGCTACCACCATAAAGGTGTGATACGGAAATACCGATACTATGAAATATTTCGTCTAATGAATTTTCAATTTCATAAGCTAATGACTTAAATGGTGCGATATATAAAACTTTACTTCCTTTGTTTTTCGAAATAGAGTCTAATATTGCTATTTCTGCAATTCTTGTTTTCCCACTACTTGTTGGTATACTTACCACACATCCATTATTTTCTTCGCTAATTACTTTATATAATGAATTGCGTTGAGTTATGAATAATTCATAAATCCTTCCATATTTTTTATACGTTAACGCATGGATATAATTGCGAACTAGTTCATCGCTAGTGTCGAAATATTTTTCAAGTGAATCCCATAAAGAAGCTTCTGAAATACCATCTGTTATTATTATCAATAATCTAACTACCCACCAAACATCAGGTTCGTTTTTAATCTCTGCAATTATTTTTAAATTTTTAAGATTGATTTTGGCTAACTCTAAAAGATATTTATCTCCTGTGTAGAAGTATTTAATGAAGTTATTTAAAGATTTTGCAATAGTTATTTCATAGATGTTTTTACTTGAATCTATCTCCTCATTATTTTCTGATAAATAGTCGTCAGTATAAATTTTATTTACCATCATACTATTTATTATCTCCTGAAGTTCTTGATAATTTCGGCTAATAAATAATGAAACGATTTTTGAAATAACAGTATCATTTTCAATTTTCTTAATTAATATGAATGCTTTTGAGTATTGAAAACAAACGTAATAAGACAAAGCTGAAATAAGACCATAGTAATTGCCTAGATTAGTTTTAACTTCAGGCGATCCGTGAATGTTTTCTAATATTGAGGCTCCTTTTTCTAAAGGGAATATTCCATTTTTTAAATGTTCATTTTCAATAAACCTACATCCTAAATTAAGATAATGAAATGCGAGAAGATTTAACTTGTCATCTTTAATAGTGTATTTGGGATAGTTATCTACACTTTCGGCAGTATTATAAAGAATGTATCTAGCATTTGCTTGAGCAATTAGATTTTGAAGAGTCGAGTCTTTTTCAATTCTATCTAATTTTTCTTGAATTTGGTCAATTGTCATAAAGCTGATGGATTAGCAATTAGTTCATTTGCTTTATCAAAAACAAGATTTATGAAATTTTCTGGATTTTGAATACCGATAGAAATTAAGATTAATTCTGGATTATCATTATTAAGATTATTCTCTACGAACCTTGAAGTATGTTCATTGCTTAGTATTAAACCTGTGTAAATTAATTGTCCTTTGTCTTTTATATCTTGTACTATAAAATCGTCCAGTTTTGATGCTAACTCATTATCATTTTTAGCTATTTCTTCAACTAAAAAAGAATAGGAAAGAGGCATCTTTTCTTTTTCCAAAGATGAAGAAACATCATCAACAACTTGCTTTGAAGGTGTGCCTCTAAATTTGGACTCTCCTAGATAAATTTTTAAATCATCTCCGCCTTCTTGTTCTATTAGGTCAACCATTAATGTGTCATCTCCTTTAATTGCTTGGTCAACATTAGGATTGTACTTAAGTTTAAAAACTTTAATTAATTCTCGATTTAAAGTACTTTGAATGTATTCGGTAAGTAAAATTTCTGTTGCATTTCCTTTTTTTACTTTATCAACTATTGGTAGTTTTCTATTTTGTTCAGCGTATTTTGGAAAACCTAATTCTCCATATTTTTTCTTGAGTTGTTCTAGTCGAAAAGTAGAATAGTGATGACTGATTAATTTATTTGCCATCCATAAAATTAAATCTTCATTTTCTTCATTATTTATTTCAGTTAATTCTCTATGGCATTTGGTAGCAGTAGCAGGAATGTCATTCGCTTTTAGCCAAGCTCCAAGAGGATGTTCTGCGTTTGGATGATTTCCAATTAAATCAATTTGTTTAGTCATTTTCTTATGGTTCGAAGGGTTGGCGGAGAAATGCTAAAATTGAAATTACTACTCTTAAAAATGTATTCCAACCGAAACCATAAAAGCTTGGTAGGAATTTATTCTTTAGGTAACTCAAGATCTTTATAAACTTCCTTTAATAATTCACCCGGATCGACATCAATAGCCAAAGCAATTAAATAAAGTTCATCAGCTCGCAGCTTAGTTGATTCATTAGAACTCAATTGAGAAAGTCTAGCCTGACTTATTCCAGTACGCCTTGAAACCATTGCTCTATTCACAGATTTCTTTGTAAGATATAAACCTAATGATGTCATAAATATTTCGAATATATATAGATAAATATACTTTGAATATAGAAAATTGTAGAATTTCTAAAGTTTTATTTTGAATTTTGATAGATTATATATAGATTTGTTTAGATATTCTAAAGAAATGTTAAGAAATCAAATATTTGTTAATACATGAACATTCAAACAAACAAATCAGAACACAATATTCTAAATAAACTTACTATGCTTCTTGAAGTAAAATATGTTTATAAATCAATTTCAGAAACTACTGAAAATAATCAAGTCTTATTTATTGTTTTATTAGAAGGAAACTGTTCTTCGTTAACACATGAATTATCTTCTATGGTTGCTAAAATATTTCAGGAAGAAACGGAGTTTCTGTACCGAATATTCTCTTCTGAATATGCCCATCAACAGTTAAGAGAAGAAAATTTATTCTTTGTTCATGGTTGCGCTTGGGATAAAATAGTCTTTCATAATACTGATGTTGAATTGGACTTCTTTCAGGAGTACTACATACAAGAAAAAATCTTGAGCAATATTCAATCCGTTTTTGAAAGAGAGCGCCATAAAATGGACGCCTTTTTAGATGGTGCTACATTTTTTATCGAAAAAAATAATCTTTCACATGCTGCTTATATGCTGCACCAATATATAGAACTGTGGTTTAGGTATGCCGCTCTTTTTACAATGGGCAAGGAACGTAAAAGCCATAGCATTAAGGAGCTCCAAACCTATATAAAATCTTTTGCACCAGAATTAGGCAACCTTTTCAATGCCGAAATAGAGGAGGAGCAATCCCTTTTGAGATTACTGGATGATGCATATATATCTACCCGCTATGAGAACAATTATCATATCAACCTAGAACAAATCCATAAAATAAAGGAGAAAGCCAATACAATGGAATCATTGGCTACATTATTATTTAAAAGCAAATTGAATGCCTGCATCGTTCAAGCTTCAAAACCAAGGGAAATCAAAGTTCCAAAACATCAAAGTTCCCAACCAAATGACACAGAGGTATTGAACTTCATAAAATCACTGTCCGAAAAGGATTTTTCATCCTTAAAGCCTTATCCCTTTAAAAAAGGACTTTATAATATAGGAATGGTTACGGAAGGCTATTTGGAAACCTCTTTTATGATATCGAACCTTTTAAAGGTTTGCATCATCGCCATGGAAGCAGAGGACTGTTCAACACGTTCCATTCCCGAACCGGAACATAACATTAAGGAAGTTTTGGGGTATATCTTGGACATGATACCCCATAACGAAATGGAACTATTGGACACCATCAGGGATTTAGCTTTATATCCAGAAACAAACAGCCAATGAAAGGGAAAAAGAAACATAAAGACAAATTAAAGGCAATCAAGAAGCACTTTGAAAACTTCCCTGGGTTAAGCACGGAATCCCATGGGACCAGGACAAGAAAGACCATCGGTTTTGAGGTGTTTGACCATGAGGACATCACCAGCAGTATTTCGGCACTCTTGGAAGTGTGCTATTTCGCCCTTGATGGCAATGGTACTTTCATTTATCCCAAACATAGCAATAAGACACCGATAACCAGTGTGACCAAGGTACTGGAAATGGTCATTGACCTCTTGCCGCATGACCAGATGTTTTGCTTGGACAAGATCACCGAAATCCTTTCAAAGGATAAAAAGCCAGATAATTAAAATTAGCCAAGAGAAAATCATCACAAGAGTGCCAACGGACACCGAGTAAGGCACTGCCCATGTTCGGCAAGGGGTAAAGTGTTCAGCAGCATGTATGGGCTTACGTTTTTAAAGCGATGGATTCAGGGGCTGGTTTTCTAAAAACGATTCTTTGTATTAGTTCAAGATTGAGCGAGGGGAATCCATCACTTTAAAAATGAACCAAGCTCGCCCTAAAGCGAGTGCGGTAGCCTTTAACCTTCGGTTTCAATACTATCAAAAGATACCAAATAGGGTCAAATTTTAGGAATTCCGTGATTTTTTACTAAAAGATTCTAGGTTTTATGGGGGTTACAAAGCTTTTTTACTAAAAATTCACGGAAAAACATAATCCCATACATGATTAAGTTATTGAAAAACAGAAAGTTGTATTAACGTAACATCGCGCAGCGTGTTACCCTCTTGCTGTGCGTACTGAGTTGCCACAGGATAGAATGGAGTTAGCAATAAGTCCACTGAAATGGCAACAAAATTTTGATAGTGATGATAGGACTCATCAGGAGCAGGATCAATGAGCTAACCCCTAAATATATAAACTTGAGTTCAATTAAAAAATAACAAGCAGGTATATTGATCAGTTGTCTGTTTTAATAGGGCTCAGGTTAAAAATACTCATTTTGTTTCTACTCATCAAATATCCCACATTCTTTTTTGATTGAAAATGTTTTTTTGATTCTCCATCTCAAAAATCAGATCTAATGATTGGGCAGTTGGCTCGGGCTATTATTTTCTTTAAAAAAAGGATTGATGACAGGATAGGGGGCACAAACAACAAAGCCTTTTGAGTATCGAACAGTTAATGATAGAGATCAGGTTTTTAGTGCCATTTCACGCTATTGGTTTAAAAGACTTAGAGCATTTTTATATGATATTGTTTTGTAAAGCACTTGCAATGAACCTCCAAACCTTGTCATTGCATTTTCTCACACAGACAGGTTCTGAAGGTATCTTAAGACAGGCAAATCAGTATCACTGTTTAATCTGTAAAAAAAGCACAAAAATCTTTATTATTAAAATGATTGTTTGTTCCATTAATAATAGCAATAATGAAATAAACAAGGTGGCTTTATTGGGTTAATCAGACCGATTACAACATTTCGTACAGTAATTTGATACAAATCGTACTCTATTTGTAATTTTTTTATTATTACATTCGTCAAATTTTTTTACACAAAATACATGAAACAGTTTATATTATGCCTACTACTTGGGTGCTCTATTTTGGCTAAGGCTCAAGACAAAATTAAATTTGAATATGATTTGGCAGGCAACCAAATACAACGATCGTTATGCATTAATTGCTCAACATCCAAAACAGCTAATGAGAAAACGAAAGAGATAACTGCTTTGGAAGAAGAAGATTTGCAAAAATTTTCCTCCGAAGATGTTATTTCCTATTATCCAAATCCCGTGAAAGAAGAGCTCTATCTTCAATGGGAGTTAATTGAGGACAATGATGTTTCCTCAATACAAGTATATGGATTGAATGGGCAAGTACTTCAATCATTCTCTAATCTAGAGAGGAAAAACAACCAAAACATTGCTTTTCAAACGTATCCTATAGGAATGTATGCGGTGGTATTGTTTTATAAAAATGGCGAACAAAAATCGATTAAAATCATTAAAAAATAAATTTCACATTTATGAAACAATTTTACTTTGCATTCTTATTTTTAGGATTCAGTTTGTTTACAAACGCTCAAACTCCTACTGGATCTTCAGCAGAAGTTGGTATTACAGATGGGCAATTATCGGTTTCGCTTTCTGGCGCAGCGACTTATGTTATTCCAATTGTGGTTCCCCCCGGGATTAATGGGGTTACCCCTCAGATAAGTTTAACTTACAATAGCCAGGGAGGCAATGGAATGGCAGGATATGGCTGGAACATTGGTGGAGTTTCTAAAATTACCCGAATAGCCTCAACAAAATACCATGATGGAACCATAGATCCGGTTGATTTTGACAATTTAGATCGCTTTGCTTTAGACGGACAACGATTGATGGTTAAAACTGGAACTTATGGAGCAAATGGGGCCATATATGAAACGGAAAATTTTTCAAATATAAAAATTACCTCTTATGGTGTACATCCCAGCGGAGCTGCTTATGGGCCTGCATACTTTTTAGTAGAATACCCTGATGGCTCTAAAGCCTATTATGGTAATTCAACAGATTCGATAAGTATAATGGAATATGGGGTAACCTATTGGGAAAACCCACAGGGATTGAGAGTAAATTACACCTATTTATTGACCAATAATGTTCTCAATATAGCTACTATAGGCTATGGATCCCAAAATACAACTCCGTCCATAAATTTCGCAAAGTTTATTTATAAAACGCGTCTAAGACCAGAGCAGTACTATATAGGAGGCCAGAGTTTTATTAATGATAAAATACTTGATCAAATTCAGATATACAGTCTGGGTCCGCTTTACAGGACTTATCAATTGGCATATAACAGCAATCCTTTAGGTTACGAACGATTAATAAGTGTAACCGAAAAAGCAGGGGGCAGTTCTATCAGCTATAATCCCACAGTTTTTGCTTATGAAGACACACCTGATTCCATGTCTTATACTACTATTACAGCAAACTTAAATGTTGGAAATATTACGTCATTAAATACCGGAACTATTTCCGGGGATTTTTCTGGGGATGAAAAAATGGAGTTTATACTCTATCCTACTACAGGAACGAGCAGTAAAGCAAAATATTGGTTGTTCTCAAATAGTAATTCAAACATAGGTTACGAACATAATGTAGGTGCCTTTGAATCAATTTTCCCTATTACCTTGTTGAGTTCGGATAACAAATTGATGCCTAAACAAGGATGGACTGTCGCTAAAAAAACAGATACCAATTATACTTTCACCATTTATTCAGCTGATCCGGTATATACTGTACTTGAACAATATAATAGAATGGTAAATTTTCCAATTCAGCCATCCGGGAGCAGCTGTTACGCTAATAAAATTATTCCAAAAAACATTCTTTCAGGAGATTTTAATGGTGATGGACTTACTGATGTGATTGCTATTGATAATACATGCAGCTCTAAAAAAGTCTATTTTGTAGATTTAAAAAGAGACAATACTGCTAATTTTTTAACCTATTCGGGGGAATTATCAGCTGTAATAACTGCCTCTTCAAAAGTAGAAGTAGCCGATGTGAATGGAGACGGAAAATCAGATTTTATGGTGTTTGAAAACGGGAAGGTAACTAGTTATACCCTGAATGATGCCAATCAATTGGTTTTATTATGGAATTATTCAGATACAAACATCTCGATAGATAGCAGTAAAACAATTCTATTAGGAGATTATAATGGAGATGCTAAGACCGATTTTATTATTCCTAGTGGATATGGATCTAATAATTGGTATAAATACACTTCAACAGGAACCGGTTTTATAAAAACAGAAATCTATCATGGATTAGATTATAGGCAGAATAACTCCACAAATACGTATAGTTATATGGCATCCGATTATGACAAAGACGGAAAATCGGATTTAATTGAAATAAAAAGCAACCGAAATACAGGCAACACGGCAGGGAGCTTAACAATTACATCCTATAAAAACATAAATGGAATTTTTAATGGCGCTTACTATATTACAGCTAGTAGTCCTTATGTGGCTGATATTAATCTCAATTCATTACCTATTTATTTGCCTACTGGTAAGGGAATTACAAGCAAAGACAAACCCTATAATCCAGCCTTGGAAATTGCCTTTTTGGGTAATAATAAAATTTTCTATTTTAATTCCAATAAGGACAATACTAAAGAGCAATTACTCAAATCGATTACCACAGGCAACGGTGTAAAAGAATCGATTACGTACAAACCGTTGAATACCGATTCTAACGAGAACAACAATACAATATACAGTCCTAGCGGCTCTACCGAAAATTATCCCAATACAGATATCCAGTCAGCCTCATCAGTTCACGTAGTAACCAAGCTCGAAAAACAAAGTGCCGCCGATTATAAAAAACAATTGTTTAGCTATTACGGTGCCGTTTCCAATGTGCAAGGATTAGGTTTTCTTGGTTTTCGGGCTACCATGCGTACCAATTGGCATGATGACAGCAACCCCATTATTTCCAGCGTAGCTAAAAACGACATCAATTTGAGAGGGGCAAATATTGAAAACTATACGGCATTGGGATACGCATCCCCTTCCTCCAATACACCCACTACTTTTATAACAAAATCGGTGCTGACGTATGAAAGCCAATTGTTGGCGAATAAGGTTTTCAAACTCAAAAACACCATGGCGAAGCAGTATAATGGTTTAGACAATACCAGTAGTGAAACCACTACAACTTATGATAGTTATAATAACCCCACGGCATCTACAACCTATCTAAAAAACGGAGGAACTACCCAGCAAACTACGGTAAACAATGTGGGTTATAATAACCAACCCTCAGGAACCACTTATTATATTGGGCGGCCTATAAGTAAAACCACAAGCGTTACGGCGTTTGGTGACACGATGACCAGCGAGGAATTATATACCTATACCAATAATTTGTTGACTCAAATCAAAAAGAAAGGACATAATACCAATTATATCACTGAAGACAATATATATGATGGCCTTGGAAACATTATCCAAAAAACCATCACTGCTGGATCAAACCCAAGAACCACATATTATAAATACGAAACAATGATGCCCTATTACGGGCGTTTCCTGACCGAAAGCACAGATGTAGAAGGGTTTAAAACAGCATATGAATACAACTTAATGAATGGAACTTTAAGTTTCAAAAATAAGCAAACCGAATTGAATTCCTGGAACAATGCTATCAAAACGAGTTATGCGTATGATACCTGGGGAAAAAAAACAAAAACTACCGATTATTTAGGTAAAAGCAATACGTACAGCTATACCAGAAGTAATGAGAAATCAAAAACAACAGTAACCGGAGATGACGGCAGCTATAGCGAAGAACTCTATGATGATCTGGGACGAAAACTAACGGCTAGTGTTAAAGATCTCAATGGGAATATCTCCAGTGTATCTTATTTATACGATATTTATGGTCGCAATATAAAAGTAAGCGAACCATATTCTGGAGGTAGCCCTAGCCAGTGGAATGAAACCAAATACGATGTCTATGGAAGGCCAACCCAAAATATCAGCTTTACCGGTAAAACCACTAATATCAGTTATTCCGGATTGACCACTACGGTAAATGACGGTACTAAAACCAAAATTACAACCAAAAATGCCATAGGGAATGTGGTAAGCCTAACCGATACTCCGGGAGGAACTATTACTTATACCTATTTTGCCAATGGTAATCTCAAATCATCAAATTATGATGGCGTAACCACAACCATTGAGCAGGACGGTTGGGGCAGGAAAACCAAACTAACGGACCCATCGGCAGGAACCTATACGTATACCTACAATGATTTTGGGGAAGTTTTAACGGAAACCTCGCCCAATGGCACCACAACGTATACTTTGAATGCCATAGGGAAGCTAACCCAAAAAAAAATTACTGGAACCAATACCAATAGCACGACGACCTATGTGTATAACAGCACCACTAAATTACTAACGTCCAGTACTTTTTTGGATGCCTTAGAAAGTAATGCGACTACAACAACAAACTATACTTATGATAGCAGTAAAAGACTGGCCAGTTCTGTTGAAACCACACCTTATGCCACTTTTACCAAACAATTCACTTATGATGCTTTTGGCAGAGTGAATACTGAAACTTCTATAGCCAGTGCAGTTGGAAAAACAAGTAGTAAAACCATCCTCCATACTTATAAAAATGGTTCGCATTGGCAGTTAAAAGATAATACGACACAACAAGTGTTATGGCAAACCAATACTATTAATGCTCGTGGGCAGTTGCTAACGGCCAATTTAGGCAATGGCATTGCCATAACCAATAGTTATGATACATATGGTTTTTTAACCTCGTTCAAACACGACAAAACTAGTACAGGTGTGAATATAATGATACTTGGCACTGCGTTTGACGCACAAAAAGGAAACCTGACCTTTCGTTACAACAGTCTGTTTAATTGGAACGAACCTTTTACCTACGATGCCTTGGATCGCCTGACTAGTTATAAAGATGGTTCCGGAAGTGTGGTGACCCAAGCTTATGATGGCCGTGGCAGGATAACCCAAAATGATTTGGGCACTTACAATTACACCAATACCGCTAAGGCGTACCAAAATACCTCGATAACGGCAACTCCAGGGGCTTTAACGCATTATCAAGCTTACCCAACACAAAACATAAGCTACAACGCCTTTAAAAGTCCCTACCAAATAGAGGAAGTAGGAAAGGATAAAATAGGTTTTACCTACAATGATAACAATAGCCGAAGTACCATGTTTTACGGCGGCTTGCAAACCAATAAACTACAACGCCAATACCGTAAACACTACAGTGCCGATGGCAGTATGGAAATTAAGCACAATATATTAACAGGTGCCGTAGAATTTGTCACCTATATAGGAGGAAATGGTTACAGTGCACCTGTTATAATAAAAAGCGACGGCACTACCCAAAATTATTTATATTTACACAGGGATTACCAAGGCAGTATCCTGGCAATAACGGATGCCGCAGGAGCAGTTGTAGAAAAACGCCTTTTTGATGCCTGGGGTTCTTTGATAAATTATTACAGCGCCAGTGGCGCCCCCTTTGGGGGTTGGGGGGCTTTTGATAGAGGCTACACAGGCCACGAACATTTACAAAGCGTAGGACTCATACACATGAACGGGCGTTTGTACGACCCTAAGTTGCATCGTTTCCTGCAAACGGATAATTATGTGCAGGATCCTGGTAATACCCAGAACTATAATAGGTATGGCTATGTATTGAACAACCCATTGAAGTACACAGACCCAAGTGGTTGGCTTACGGAAGCAGAGAAAGCACAAAGGGACGAAGAAGAGCGAATAAAAAGAGATTATGGCCAAGGGTATGCTCAATGGTATGGACAGCAGTTAGCCGCTGGCGCAGATGGGCTGACCAACCAGCAATGGGCGAACCTGGGAGGAGCGGGAATAACTTCCCAGATGTATAATAGCTATGTTAATCAAAATCGGGATGAGTATAATAATGGGTTGAATTACGGGATGAATCAGATAAGGGATAGTAAAAAAGAGGGTCCAGATCCGCTGGCATTTTTACGACATTTAATTCACCCGGATGCGTTATATTTCGCATTTACTCAGGATGTGTCTGTTTTTTTAGGAGAGGGTTATGAAAAAGGAGTAATTGTAATTTTAAGGGGTAAAGATAAAGGATTTTATAGCGCTGATGATTTTGGCATAGGCTTAGGAGGTGTAGAATTTTCAGGAGCAGTAGAAGCAGTTGCTTTATATTATTCTGGTAGTACTGTAACAAAAGATGTTTTTTATGGGAATAGAATTGAAGCTAATTTTGGTATGAAAGCTTTAGGACACGCAGGTATTACAGTATCATATTCTACATTCCCTGATGGAAATTTTGTATATGGTAAAGGAATATCTTTAGGAATAGGTTTTAGTGCCTTTGGGCTCTCTGGAAATATTAATAAAGGAGCGTTGCTAGAAGAAGACCAAACTCCATTTAGAAGATAAATTTAAAAAAATAAATAAAATGATACGTTGGAAAAATTATTATTTAGTTATTATTATGATGTTTTTGGGGTTATTAATATCAATTTATCTAGGGTCTAAAGATTTGAAATTTCAATCACAATTAATTGAAATAAAGAAAGAAAGCATTATTAATATTCATGTAGAAGAGGCATATAATGAAAGAGGCATTTATATTCTAAACAATAAATATTTCATACAAGGTGCTGCCTATGTCTTGGGTTCGGATGATGGATTGGCAGAAGACAAAGCAATTTGGAGACCTAATAGTGAAAAATATTATCCTAAAATTTCTGATATTAAACCACCATTCACAATTAGTAAGAACAGAAATAGCGATACTATATTTGTTGAAAAATATGGGAGCAAAATCTCATTACTTTTGTCAAATTAAACATTTATATTGGTTAAGTAAAAACGATAAAACCCACTCAACAAAGAGTTCCTTAAAAAATAAACGTTATTAAAACTAAAATTTGTACAATATTATGATTCCCCAAGAGACGCTTCAGATGACTAAAGAATTGTTTTTAATAATGATAGCCTAGTTGTTGAAATTAAATATGGGGTTTATATCATTGGAAGTGTGATGATGAATAGATTAAATTATAAAATGAAACACTATCTGATGGCTTCGTTAATAAAATTGGCGGTGCTGATCAATACGATGCCATAGGTGGTAAAATATATAATTCGATTATGAATAGCTCTTGGACTGATATTCTTAACCCAAACAACCAGTATGCCAATAGAATTTCAGGGGCAATAATGGCTTTAAGTGGTACAGATTATTCTAATGGTGCATACTTTTGGAATGCATCATCTCCACAAAAAGGCTTCAATTGGAAGATGTACAATAACGGAACACTCGAAATTACAATAACGTTATAGGGCATAGTAAAAGACAACGTAAATATGGATAAATTAGAAATTACTGGCGGAGCAAGAATAGGAATGGCAAATGCAACTTGGCCCTTTGCGACATTGAAAGTAAGTAAGGATAAATTGGAATTGAATGCTTCAATTGCTGGAAATCTTGTCTTCCAACCAAAGGACATTATTTCAATTGAAACCTACACACAGATCCCCCTACTGGGACAAGGAATAAAAATAAATCACAGAATTGCAAATTACAATAGGAAAGTTATTTTCTGGACATTTAAAGACCCTTCAACTTTAGTAAATCAAATAAAGCAGACAGGTTTCTTTGAGAATATTGACGGCAAAATTTCTGATAATGACACATTGGTCATCAAACAACAACAGGCAGGAGGTTTTCCAATAAAGAAATCCGTTGCAATTGGAGTAATTGTCTTATTGAACTTATTGTTACTCTCAGACTTTATTAATTTTTCTGCCTCTGACAAGAAAGTTATGCCATTGGGTAATGGAGCGACAATCGCACTTGCAACACTCTTTCTTATCTCAATACTTTCATTAATTTCAAAAGACTTCAGTAAGCTGATATTGAAAGAAGGCAAATCCTTAAAGGATATAGATAAGTTTCTCTATTTGTTGGTTTTTATAAGTGGTTTTATGCTAATTGGAATATTGACTTTTAAAAACGTATGACCCCGATAGCTCGGATATATTCAAAGGTTGAATAGCGCGGACTATATAACCCATAAAACATTTATACTTTGAAAATAATAATTATTTTTTTATTTCTTTTATTTACAGTTAATTATGCTAATAGTCAAATGATTATTAATAGTATTAATTACCAATGTGATGTCCCATCAAATTATACAAAAGAAATATTAAACGATTTTACAACAAAATATTTAAGTAAATTAAATTCATATGATATTGTTGATAATGAGACTACTTCTAAACTGAATTTAGAATTTCTTAATAATGATTTTAATACTAATGCTTTTAGTCAGTTCTGTTCTTTAAAAAGATGTAATTTTCAAGTAAAGTATTCAGAAAACTCTTTACAATTGGGAATTATTGAAATTACTTTTAATTCTAGTTTTGATTTAAAAAATGCTAAAAGAATTGTTGAAGAATCAAAAAGAACTAATTTCAAACTAAAAGTTTTAACAAAATTTATTTTTCTAGAAAAAGAAAATAGCTTAATATTTGTTTTTTCAGAGACGCCTCATAATAGTCTATTATGTTCTTTTTTTGATGAAATTAAAGGTTTTTAAGTTATACAGACCCGATAGCTCGGATATGTTCAAAGGTTGATAGCGCGGACTTGTAGTCCGTGCCCTCAAAGAAAATGCATTTACAAGTGATACACTTGTTTATATTTGCTGTTAAATTTAGATTATGAATTGGAGGTTTTAGTGCTTAATTTGTTTTGATAATAGTGGTAGGCACGGATTACAAATCCGCGCTAGCGGGGACCCAAATGCTCAAGCAAGTATAAATTATTATCAAAACTTACTTAAAAAATAATATATATGAAACTGAAATTCTTATCAATTGCACTGTTTGTTTTTAGTATGGGTTATGCTCAAAATATTGAATACAAGATTTTAAATGCAAAGTTGGATGAAAATAAAAAAATAATTTTAGAAATCGTTTTGAGCAATAAAACAAATGAAAATTATGTGATTAATAAAAACTTTACTTTTAAAAACAAGGCTCCAGACTTTTCTTCTGGTTCTTATACAAAAGTTAATATATTTAAAGATGACTCCGTTGCAATAAGAATAGCGGATGTTAAATTTGAAAATTTACCAAAACGAAACAATAATATAAAAAAGTATGATGTTTTTTTTATTAAAAGCAATACAAGTGAAACTATTAGTTTTTGTTTAAATGACTATCTTTCAGTAGCAGAAGAAATAGGGGTAGGAATGGTAATGCTTTTAAATAGTGATTTAAGTATTAGTTTAAATTTTTATCAATCAGGTTCTTTAAATATCAAGAAAAAGAAGATTCTTTCTAAAATGCGTAAAGAAAACTATACAATTTTTAGAGGACAAATAAGTACTAATAAAGTGCCTTTGAACTAAAATAAAATTTGAGGGATCTCGCTGAAAAATTTGATGTTATTAGATTTGGGGTCAAAGATGGCAATATCCTACTCTACAAAGAGTTCCTTAAAAGAGAAATGCTATTAAAACTAGAAATTGTACGAATGTCTCCGATTTCACGCTTGTTTCAGTTGAAAATAAAATGAAACTATTTATTAAAAAGATTTTGTAGTGTCATAGAAAGCGAACTGACGTTTTTGATAATTTCACTCAACGGGTTAAAATAAATATAAAAAACAATAAATGAAAAATGTTATAATTATCAGTGTCTTTTGCCTTGGTTTGTTGGGCTGTGACCCCTAACAACTCGCCAGATACGCCAGCTAGAGTAAGCACTTTTCATTTGCTGATTATCTGGTTTCTAAACTCAATACTAAAACTTATTCTTTACCTGACGTAAATTTACAATTTATCTTGACGGTGGAATGGCCATGACTATTTTTTGAATCCCCATAAATTTATGAAACTTATCCTATTTTTTTTGATTGCTTTATGCAGTACACTTGCTTTCTCGCAACAAGAAGCGAGTAATTGGTATTTTGGGGACCATGCAGGGCTTAAATTTCATCCAGATGGCTCAGTAACACCATTAAGTGACGGAAAATTAAAAACAAATGAAGGCTGTGCCAGTTTGTCAAATAGCAATGGAGATTTGTTGTTTTATACGGATGGATTAACTATTTGGAACAAGAACCATCAAGTGATGCCAAATGGTACAGGTTTAATGGGGCATAGTTCCAGTACCCAATCGGCAACCATAGTTCCTAAACCTGGCTCTTCCAATTTATTTTATGTTTTCACACTAGACTATGAAGTGCATCCCAATGGTTTTAGATATTCTATTGTTGATATTAATTTAGATGGCGGTCTTGGAGCTGTTACCTCCGATAAAAATGTATTAATCTATACTCCTTCTGATGAAAAGTTATCAATAGTAAAGCACAAAAACGGGGTTGATTTTTGGGTAGTTACCCACGGTTGGAATAGTAATACTTTTTATAGTTACCTGTTGTCTTCTTCAGGATTAAGTGCAAGTCCTGTACCATCCAACGTAGGTCTATTTGTGGGTGGTTCAGCCGAAAATGTTTGGGGTTACATGAAAATATCCCCTGATGGGTCAAAATTAGCGATTTGTCACGCTTTACAAAACTTTGAATTATTAGATTTTGATAATGCCACAGGTTTGGTTTCGAACCCTTTAGTATTAAGAACGGGGGATGGTATGTATGGTGTTGAATTTTCGACAAATAGTGCTGTTTTATATCTTTCGGTAACCAATCCTTCACCTTATAAAGTAATACAATATGATTTGACATCAAGTAATATTGTTGGTTCAGCATTTACGACTTTAATTCCAAGTATATTTCCTTGCGCACTCCAACTCGGTCCCAATGGCAAGATTTATATAGCTGAATATGGAAAACTGAAATTAGGAGTTATTAATAATCCAAATACCATAGGTGCTGGATGTGATCTCCAAATGGATGCAGTCGATTTAGCTGGTCGAATGTGTAATATGGGTTTGCCTCCTTTTGTAAGTTCCTTTTTCTTTAATCCAGAAATTCAGTTAACTAATTCTTGCTCCAATCAAAGTACCCAATTTACTTTAACAGCTACACAAAACATCACGTCGGCAAATTGGAATTTCGGAGACGGCAACACATCAACAAATATAAGTCCTACACATACTTATGCAAATGCAGGAACTTATACCGTTTCGGTAACGGCAACCGGAGCAAGTGGCACTGGTGTAAAAACCAGAGATATTATTATTTCAGAAGTTCCCACCGCTACAAAACCTCAAGATATCTTGGTTTGCGACACCAATAATGACGGTTTGTACAATTTTGATTTGACAACTCAAAACACAGTAATTCTCAACGGTCAAGATCCAAATTTATACACGATAAAATATTTTGCCAATGCAACGGCATATGCCAATAATGTTGCCATTGCATCTCCCAATAATTATATAAATACAACGGATTATCAATCTCAAACCATTATTGCAGAAGTAAGTAATAATGCGAATTCCGAATGCAAAAGCAGTACTAATTTTGTAATTAATGTTTTCGATTCGCCAAAACCAAATACTATTGTTCCAAAAATAAGCAGTTGCGATAATACCAGTGTGGGAACGGATACTGATGGTCGCATGGCTTTTGATTTGACCCAAAGAGCCACAACTATTTTAAACGGTCAATCGGCAAGCCAGTTTTTACTTTCTTACTATAAAGATGAAGCGTTAACCCAAATTATTGCAACGCCAACGGTTTATCAAAACACGAATCCTTCGGAAACCATTTATGTAAAAATGGAAAAAAAGGACAATGCGTCTTGTTTTGCCACGACCTCCTTTCCAATCGAAGTTTTGGCTTTGCCCGTCATCACGAATGTTGTTGATTTGCAACAATGCGACGATGATATTGACGGTTTTAGCGCATTTAATTTGGAAGAAGCCATAAACAAAATAACGACAAACGCTGCTACCGAAACCATTACTTTTTTTAAAACCCTAACTGAGGCGCAAAACAACAGCAATCCCATTGTAAATACCACCACTTACACGAATCAAACCGTGAGCAACGATGAGGCATATGCAAGAGTCACCAACGGCAATGGATGTTTTAGGATCGCACAACTCAATTTGACTGTTTCCACCACGCAAATTCCCCAGACTTACACAAGGTCATTTACCGCATGTGACGATGCCATATTAGGCACAAATACGGACGGTATTGCCTCTTTTGATTTTAGTGCCGTGACGAATCAAATCCAAGACATATTCCCGGCAGGACAGCAGTTGGACATCACGTATTATCGCAATTTGAATGATGCCCTTGCCGAAAAAAATGCCATTACTGATATTTCGAATTACAGAAACATTGGTTATCCTAATACCCAAAATATCTACATTCGGGTGGACAGCAGATTGAACAACGATTGCTTGGGACTGGGAAGCCACATCACGCTGAATGTCGAAAAAATACCTATTGTTCAACCGATAACAATAAATCATTGTGACGACAATCAGGATGGAAAATTTGGCTTTGATACCTCAGAAATCCAAACCCATTTATTGAATGGATTGACCAATGTCATCGTGACTTATTTTGACCAAAATAACAACGCGCTTTCAAGTCCGTTACCCAATCCTTTTGTGACTGCTTCACAAAGCCTCACAGCGGTTGTGACCAATAATACGCCAGAAGCTTGTTCTTATACTACAACTATTGCATTTGTCGTGGATGACTTGCCGGAAGCTTTCGCTGTTTCGGCAGCTTTAACGACCGTGTGTGACGACGAACCAAATCCTTTAAACCAAGACGGAAAGTATGCGTTTGACACATCAACATTCGAAAAAACTATTTTAGGAACACAAACCGGAATGTTGGTCAAATATTTTGACGGAAATAATAATCTGCTTCCCAGTCCTTTACCTAATCCGTTTGTTACCGCAACCCAAAACGTGAAAGTTGAAGTTGTTAATCCAATAAACACAACTTGTAATGCAATGGTGGTTCTTCCGTTTGTTGTAAATCCAGTGCCCAAAATTGTTTTAACTGGCGATGAATTGGTCTGCAGCAACTTGCCCACTTTTACCAAAGTATTGGATGCAGGGCTTTTGGATGGTTCACCAACAGCAAATTATAGTTACTTATGGTCTTTTAATGGAAATCCAATTGCAGGAGAAACGAACTACACTTTAACGGTAAACACCGCGGGACTTTATACGGTTGAAGTAACCAACAATCAAGGATGTTCCAGTACGAGAACCATTACGGTTACGGCTTCAGATAGTGCCAAAATCACGGATGTGACTATAGTGGACTTGGCAGAATCCAACAGTATTTCAATTAGCGTAACTGGAAATGGGGATTATGTTTATAGTTTGGATAGTGAATTTGGAACTTATCAGAAAGAAAGTGTTTTTACCAATGTTTCGGCAGGAATCCACACGGTTTATGTAAAAGATTTGAATGGCTGTGGCGTGGTTCCCAAAGAAGTGGCAGTGCTGGGAATACCGAATTTTTTCACTCCAAACGAAGACGGATATAACGACTATTGGAACATTAAAGGCATAAATGCTTCCTTCAATGCCAAAACAATAATCTACATTTTTGACCGATATGGAAAATTAGTTAAACAAATCAGTCCGTTAACCCAAGGCTGGGATGGAAAATTTAATGGACAACAGATGCCTGCAACAGATTATTGGTATTCCATACAACTGGAAGGCGGTAGGGTTATTAAGGGGCATTTTTCATTAAAAAGGTGATTTTTTCGATTCTTCTCCTCTTTATTATTTTCTTGTTGGTTTTTTGACTCCACCAAAGAATCGAATCACATTTTAAATCTTTATGATTAAGTTTTAAAATGTCCGAAATACGTAGCCCAGAGTTAATCCCGAAAACTATAAGAAGACCTTTTTATAGTTTTTATTGGCTTTGATTATTTTTAATGCTTTGTCCAATGCTAGTATCACCCCACTCTACGAAGAGTTCCTTAAAAGGAAAGCGTTATTAAAACTAGAGATTGCTGTACTAATGTCTCCGACTCCCGTCCAAGTGTACAGACCCAAGTGGTTGGCTTACGGAAGAGATCGCCGTTGGAATTCCAATTTCTTTGAGTGCTGATAAAAAAAGGAAACAAGCTGTGGAGTTATATAATTCGTCTCTGACTTCAACAACACACAATGAATTTACGCTAAATTTTAAAATTATAATGAACGGAAAAGGAATTGGGATAACAATGACCTTTTAAAAAATAACTTACAGTAAAGAGCTGCGCTAAAAATATTGTTTTTAACTCAGTTTTTGTGATATCAAAAAACACTAATTTAAATAATATTTTTAAGTTTAATTGTATATTTACAAACTCAAAAACAAACAAATTTTGTTTTTAAATAGTTCTTTTTGGCTTTAGTGTGCAATTCGGTGAACCATACTAAATTAAAAGTGTTTATAATGCTGATAATAAACGGGTTATGGATTTATTGAAAATCCTGCCACCCCGACCACCATAATCCTTTCCACTTTGTGGGAGGGATTTTTTGTTTTTAAACCGTTGAGCTAGCTCATAAAGTTTAGAAAACAAATAATAACTCAGAGCGTAGCTCAAAGGATTTTGGTGAGCAACACCCCCTATTCAGGATCACGACCGCAGGGAGTAATCCTTCCTTCCCGAAATAAAAGCATATCAATCTTTTTATTTGACATTATCAAATAAAACCAACTAATGGATCATGTCGGATAAAGTCAAAAACTGTGGGATTAAGGGATTTAAGCAAAAATATTAGAGAGTTTAAAAAGATAAACTGAGTAGATGGAATTCAACAGGTGAAATTTTATAAAAAATAAATATAAATTACTCGTTGTGCATTTTAAATAATGCTAATTTTAATATTGTTGATGTTTCTATCAAAAATAAACTTATTGATATATTGAATTGTTGTAAGGGCCGCTATTTTAGATAGGATCCTAGTCTTAAATCCTCGAAAAGACTTGGCATAATTACGTCTTATCATAAATTGGTCACATAATTGTGAGAACAATGTCTCTATTCTTTTTCTCTTTTTTCTGAAAATGTAAGGTTGTTTTTTATAATCTTTTTGATTGCTTCTCATAGGTGTATTTAGCTTTATGTTACAGGTTTCAAACAAATTGAGCTGTATTTCTGCTGATAGATACCCTCTATCTCCAATTAAAGTGCAATCGCCCATTTGTGCTTTAATGTCCTTAAGGTAATTGACATCGTGTACCGATGCAGGGCTCAAATCGACACTTTGAAAAACACCTTTAATAGAACAGACGGCGTGCAGCTTATAACCATAATAATTGGAACCTTGGGAGGCACAATAGCCTTTGTCAGGAAAAGCATAGGCATCCTCTTTACAGACTCTCGAACGGGAACTTCGTGATAATTTACAAACCTCTAAAGGCATACTGTCCACTATAAAATAATCTTCAAATTCATTAAAATGAGAGGCTAATCTTAATCGGATATCATCCATGTAACCTACTAATTTCCGTCTTCTTCGATTGTAGACGCTCCTGTCTATTTTTGAGGCAATAATGACAGGGAGCTTTCTAAATAAATCATTCTCACTATCTATTCCCATAAATTCAGCTGTTAAGCTTAAACAAATCAGTTCCAAATCACTCAGCTTCGGTCGACGTCTTTGATAGTCCAAAAGTTGTTCTTTTGATATTTTTTGTAATACTTCCAATATTCTTTCGTAATTTGCATTTAAGTTGTTCATAATTAATGTTTTATCGCTAAAACAATTTACTGATTATCAGTAATATGGACAACTTTTTTCTTTTAAATCATAATGCACAACGGGT
>NZ_PJEO01000034.1 GCF_002843175.1 Confluentibacter flavum | reverse complement strand
GAATGAGTCCTTTTGTGTTTTTAGCATGATATAAAGCTTTGTTAAGGGCCCTCACGCATCCGTTTAGTTCCAGGCTATCACTAAGGTCATAACCAACAATCTTTCTTGAATACATATCAGTTATTAACGCCAGGTAACAAAATCCTTTTACCGTTCTGATATAGGTTATGTCAGAGGCCCACACTTGGTTAGGTCTTGTAACCTCAATATCTTTAATGATGTTTTTATACTTATAGAACCTGTGCAAAGAGTTAGTTGTTCTAGAGCTATATTTCTTTCTAAGTGTTAGCATTTGATGTTTTCTAAGGACGTTAAACAAAGTATCCCTGCCGACTTTAAGGTTGGCTTTGGTAAACTCATCATCTAAGGATTTAACAAGTTTACGCACGCCTTCCCTTGGAAGGGACTTGCGTCTTTTCTTAACTATCCCAATAATCTGCTGTTCTAGTTTTAAACGCTTATCAGCTCTATTTTTATACTTATAGTAAGCATTGCGTTTATGTCCAAAAAATTGGTTATAGTAGTTAAAGAAGCAAATCCCTTACCTTTTTCTTTGGCTTTGATCAAGGCTTTATACTTAGCTTTTTTTTTAGTTCAGCCACAGATTTGTAGCCCAGGTCTTCTGCTGCGACTTCCAAGTATGAATCCAGTACCAATGCATCCAAATCCTTTTTTAGGAGTAGCTTTTTAAGCTGTCCGATCTCTTTTTGCAGTTCCTTGATTCGTGTTATCTCGTCTTTTGTTTCCACTTTTACCCTTGTGTTCATTAGGTTCTTACGGTTGTACTTCCTGATCCATTCGTTAATGGTGGTAGGCGCAATGCCATAAAGTTTGCCTAGTTGGTTTTTGTTAAGTTTTCCAGTTGTGATTTCGTCCAGAATTTTCAGTTTAAAAGGTTCCGAATACCGTCTGATTACTTTGTCATTTTTGTACATAATGTTTAAAATTATGTAGCCTTATTTCAGGACGGGTCACTTTTCAGTTCTTTAAATTTATAGAGAATTCACAGGCTCAAAGAATTGGCGCAAATGCAG
Source organism: Confluentibacter flavum (assembly GCF_002843175.1). Taxonomy (GTDB): domain Bacteria; phylum Bacteroidota; class Bacteroidia; order Flavobacteriales; family Flavobacteriaceae; genus Confluentibacter; species Confluentibacter flavum. The sequence continues at coordinate 63,245 of NZ_PJEO01000034.1, read as the reverse complement.
AATGTGTTGTGAATTGCTTTCAGTTCTTTAAATTTATAGAGAATTCACAGGCATTGGATCATTACTTAATGTCAAGCCTATGTTGTGAATTGCTTTCAGTTCTTTAAATTTATAGAGAATTCACAGGATACGAACGTTTTTGTAGTTTCCATTGTTAGTTGTGAATTGCTTTCAGTTCTTTAAATTTATAGAGAATTCACAGGATGCATCCAATCAATCCAAACGTATCACCGGTTGTGAATTGCTTTCAGTTCTTTAAATTTATAGAGAATTCACAGGCATATTTATAGTTATTAATTGCCACCCTTTGTTGTGAATTGCTTTCAGTTCTTTAAATTTATAGAGAATTCACAGGTTGGCTACAATATTCGCAAATTCATTTACTGTTGTGAATTGCTTTCAGTTCTTTAAATTTATAGAGAATTCACAGGTTTACCTTTACTTTGATGAATATCTGTATCGTTGTGAATTGCTTTCAGTTCTTTAAATTTATAGAGAATTCACAGGATTTGGTTAATTTAACAATTCAAAATTGTAGTTGTGAATTGCTTTCAGTTCTTTAAATTTATAGAGAATTCACAGGAAACAAATGCCGCTGAGCCTATCAATACAAGTTGTGAATTGCTTTCAGTTCTTTAAATTTATAGAGAATTCACAGGCACCCTTCTCGAAACCGGCGTGGCTGGCCCGTTGTGAATTGCTTTCAGTTCTTTAAATTTATAGAGAATTCACAGGTTGGTAAATGAATCAACCATCCAGCTATTTGTTGTGAATTGCTTTCAGTTCTTTAAATTTATAGAGAATTCACAGGCATCCTATTGTCTATGTAATTGGGCTGTGGGTTGTGAATTGCTTTCAGTTCTTTAAATTTATAGAGAATTCACAGGAAAGTCCGACAGCTACCGAAGATATATCAAGTTGTGAATTGCTTTCAGTTCTTTAAATTTATAGAGAATTCACAGGAGTCGCAGCATCGATAGTCATATCATTATAGTTGTGAATTGCTTTCAGTTCTTTAAATTTATAGAGAATTCACAGGACAATGGTATTTATCTCTTTTTGTAAATCGTTGTGAATTGCTTTCAGTTCTTTAAATTTATAGAGAATTCACAGGCGTAATAAATCTTCGGTTAATGGAACTGGTGTTGTGAATTGCTTTCAGTTCTTTAAATTTATAGAGAATTCACAGGCTTAGGTTTTTTTGGCTGTTTAACTTTTGTGTTGTGAATTGCTTTCAGTTCTTTAAATTTATAGAGAATTCACAGGCTTATCTTATTTTACAATGTTACCGAGGCCGTTGTGAATTGCTTTCAGTTCTTTAAATTTATAGAGAATTCACAGGTAAGGTGTTTGTGTTTATTAACCACTCGAGTTGTGAATTGCTTTCAGTTCTTTAAATTTATAGAGAATTCACAGGAAATCCAACAGTTACATAGGCCGCCCATCTGTTGTGAATTGCTTTCAGTTCTTTAAATTTATAGAGAATTCACAGGCCCCCTTTTTTGTAATTGATAATGTCATAGTTGTGAATTGCTTTCAGTTCTTTAAATTTATAGAGAATTCACAGGCAGCTTCAATGTCATCTTCAGAAGCATCTTGTTGTGAATTGCTTTCAGTTCTTTAAATTTATAGAGAATTCACAGGTTTTTGGTAATGCTCCAATTCTTCCCAAGCGTTGTGAATTGCTTTCAGTTCTTTAAATTTATAGAGAATTCACAGGAAAACGGTGTTCTTTTTGAAATGGTAAAAGGTTGTGAATTGCTTTCAGTTCTTTAAATTTATAGAGAATTCACAGGATTCATGGCATCAAACAATAAATTAGCACGTTGTGAATTGCTTTCAGTTCTTTAAATTTATAGAGAATTCACAGGGCATCCGGAGTATTATTTATTGCTGCCTATGTTGTGAATTGCTTTCAGTTCTTTAAATTTATAGAGAATTCACAGGCACGTAGTTTTTAATTGTGTTTGCAGAATGTTGTGAATTGCTTTCAGTTCTTTAAATTTATAGAGAATTCACAGGTCAATAATTTCTTGATCTTTAGCCCGTATGTTGTGAATTGCTTTCAGTTCTTTAAATTTATAGAGAATTCACAGGGAGTACGCCTATATGGTGTGTGAAGTTTGTGTTGTGAATTGCTTTCAGTTCTTTAAATTTATAGAGAATTCACAGGCAAAAACCCAAACCAATACATTTACGTATTGTTGTGAATTGCTTTCAGTTCTTTAAATTTATAGAGAATTCACAGGATTAAACGTAAAAAAGCGTCGGAAAAAATAGTTGTGAATTGCTTTCAGTTCTTTAAATTTATAGAGAATTCACAGGTTTTGCCTCAATGTTTTAGCTTGTTTGGGCGTTGTGAATTGCTTTCAGTTCTTTAAATTTATAGAGAATTCACAGGAGTTTAGCCTTTTCTAAAGCTTCTTTATTCGTTGTGAATTGCTTTCAGTTCTTTAAATTTATAGAGAATTCACAGGCTGTTACAGAAAATTGACCATAACCTGCAAGTTGTGAATTGCTTTCAGTTCTTTAAATTTATAGAGAATTCACAGGTATTAAAAAAATAGGACTTTTGGATTTTGCGTTGTGAATTGCTTTCAGTTCTTTAAATTTATAGAGAATTCACAGGTAGTGTCCGCCGCGAATTGTTCAACTTGCGGTTGTGAATTGCTTTCAGTTCTTTAAATTTATAGAGAATTCACAGGGCATTACTTAAACTCCATAAATCCTGACCAGTTGTGAATTGCTTTCAGTTCTTTAAATTTATAGAGAATTCACAGGAATAGAGTTAAATTGTTTCATAATGTTAGTGTTGTGAATTGCTTTCAGTTCTTTAAATTTATAGAGAATTCACAGGGAACATATGTAGCTTCATTTACAAATTTTGGTTGTGAATTGCTTTCAGTTCTTTAAATTTATAGAGAATTCACAGGGTACACCCTAGTGTACCAATACGTTTACGCGTTGTGAATTGCTTTCAGTTCTTTAAATTTATAGAGAATTCACAGGCGGTACGCTTATCAGCATATATGGTATTGGGTTGTGAATTGCTTTCAGTTCTTTAAATTTATAGAGAATTCACAGGCCTTCGCTAACCATCACCACCGCCCGAAGCGTTGTGAATTGCTTTCAGTTCTTTAAATTTATAGAGAATTCACAGGAAACCAACCAAGTGAAAAAATATATCATTCGTTGTGAATTGCTTTCAGTTCTTTAAATTTATAGAGAATTCACAGGTCAATCCAAATTGATCCATTTAGATTGCTAGTTGTGAATTGCTTTCAGTTCTTTAAATTTATAGAGAATTCACAGGAAAGATAAACTTTCGATTATGGATAAAGGTGTTGTGAATTGCTTTCAGTTCTTTAAATTTATAGAGAATTCACAGGCGTTGACCCTAACGCAACCTAGTAATTTATGTTGTGAATTGCTTTCAGTTCTTTAAATTTATAGAGAATTCACAGGGCAAGGTTGCTAAAGAAAATAAAGAGCATAGTTGTGAATTGCTTTCAGTTCTTTAAATTTATAGAGAATTCACAGGTGAACAATAAAAAATCATCGGTCACTTTGTGTTGTGAATTGCTTTCAGTTCTTTAAATTTATAGAGAATTCACAGGTATTTCTACATTTTTATAAAGTTCTAAAGCGTTGTGAATTGCTTTCAGTTCTTTAAATTTATAGAGAATTCACAGGGCACGGCAATAATAATACTTTTATTGGTCCGTTGTGAATTGCTTTCAGTTCTTTAAATTTATAGAGAATTCACAGGATAATGGATCACTCTATCTTGTGGAGTCATGTTGTGAATTGCTTTCAGTTCTTTAAATTTATAGAGAATTCACAGGATACTTGCCGTAAAAGGCTGGTATCCTGTTTTTTAAAAATCTGTTAAAATACACTAAATCCATTAATTTTTAGATTTTCTACTTTACTTAACTTGATTTTTTAAATGCAATTGCTTTATGTCATGCTGAAATAAATTCAGCATGACGAAATTCTAAAAGAGTTCTAACTGCTGACTGGGCGTTTCAGGTTCTATCTCTTTTTGCCCATGAAAAAGTTCAATCATTCCAAATTGCTTATCGGTAATTTGTAAAATACCTATTTTCCCCTTTTTTGGCAACGCCCTCTTTGTACGCTTTACGTGTACCTCTGCATTTTCCCTACTGGCACAAAACCGCATATAAATACTAAACTGAAACATGGCAAAACCATCATCTAATAAGTTTTTACGAAACTTTGTGGCTACCTTTCTTTCGGTAGCGGTTTCTGTTGGCAAATCAAAAAATACCAGTACCCACATGCTTCTGTATTGGTTTAAACGTGAAAAACGGTTCGCTCCCATATTTTTCTTCCATTTATGGAAAAATTGGGTATAAAATTTTACGTTTACTTCCCTCAAAACAGTCATATAAACTGGCCGTTGTTCGGCTCATGGCGTTCATAAGCGGGCTCAGCTTTCCATCTAACACCACGTCCATTGCCGGAATGGTCAACAATACAGACTTAAGATTGGTGGTCATTTCTTCAACAGCACCCATGTTGTCTTCTACCATATCATACACTACCGCATCTACAAAAGGCCTGTAAGGCTCCATCACATCATCTGCCAAACAAAACGCATTGTACTTATTGTGGTGAAAAATACCCACAGAAGGTAACAGCCCACTGCTTACCAATGCCCTAGCTGCGATGGCACGCAAAATGGCATAGCCGTAATTTAGCAGGTTGTTAGGAGGCATACCTTTTTGATTACGGCTGAATTCCGGTACTTGTTTTTCAAATAAATGCTGAAAATAATACGCTGCTGCCAAAGCTTCTTCATTATTAAAATCGCCACTTTTAATATCTCTTGCATACCGTTTTAAACGCAAGGCATTTTTACCTCTTTGTAAAAAATGGGCGGCCTGGTTATCTATTTTGGCTATTACCGTTTGTTGCCACAATTGCTTTTTTAAAGGCACACTGGCATTTAGTTGATAGCGTATGCGCTCACTTTGTTCGCTATGCCCCACAAGTGGCTGTAATAACCCATTCGGCAAATGCTGTCTATCACAGGTAATCACAGCCGTTTTGTTTTGCACTAGCTTCATCAACAAGCCATTGGTAATGGTAATCTGCGGATCTTCTAACACCACATAACCCAAATCTTCAATAGCAATGGTTTTTTCCTCCTTATCTTCCTCTGGAAAATTAACTACCAACTGCTCATTTCGTGTACTTAAATAGGCAGGATTACCGAAAAATAGGGTACGTTTAATCATATTATCCTCTTTTTAATATTCTCCAACACTTACAATATCTCCAAGGTGGTTTATGCGGACTTTTACAATTCCATGTAAATGAGATAAACTTTTTATTATTTGATGAGAGACCCCTTTCAATGCAGAGGATTTATCTTTAGTTGTATCTAAATGATGTCTAAAAACATAATCTCTTACAGCATTATTACCATACATAACTTTCGAAATAGTTTGGACAATAAACAAATTTGGACTTATTAACTTTTTGTAATTAGGGTTATGTAAATCAACCTCTTTGGGATTGAAATCCATTGCTTCATTAGGAAACACAAAGCACTCATTCTGCTTCATTGAAAACTCAAGTTGCAGCCCTTGCCTTGGTAATGTCGCTAAAATCGATTGGTTATCAATTCCTAACTGAAAAACTTTATCCCACAATTTATTTGTATCCTTAGGAACAATTGGAAGCCCATAACTTTTACGTTTTACGGCATCTGAAAAGCTAACAACGTAATCAAGCAATTCACCATTTTCATCTCTATAAATTGCTATATGGTGGTTATTGCCTGTACTTACATAACCCACAGGAATTTTATGTCCGTCATCATCCAAAATAAAATTGCCTAAATGGTCCTTTTTATAGTGCAAGTGTTCAGCATTTTTCACGCCCGAAATAGTCACCCGTTTAATGGATATACCTTTTTCTTCATTAAGCCAGATTGGGTTTTTACCCAAATCGGAGAAGGCTTTTTTAGGGTCGTTACCAAAGTCTGATAAGCGTTTTTTCAAAACCCTTTTTACGCCATCGTCCAATACTTTTTCAATGGTTTTTAAATCTTTGAAATTTTCGGGTGTAATATCCTTTCGGATGGAAAAATCCTCTTCCAACCAAACCAACTTTACTTTTTCAGGTAAAACTTCAGTTTTGATTTTATCGAGATAAATCAGATTTTTTACCAACGCATTTTTACCTCCAAAAGCTTTTTTTGGGTCATTGTTGTTTTCTTCCAATCGTTGCAACAACAATTTTCTATAAAGTGGATTACTTACTTGCGCGATGGTTTCTTTATTAAATTTTGTTCCTACCTTTTCTTCTTTACTGTTGTAATAGTGATATTTCCCATAAACTGTTTCTTTATGCAATTGACCTCTTGGCGTGAGTTCAATTTTAACTTTTTCTCCTTTTTTCGATTTGGTTTTGTTCTTATTTTTAGTAACTACTTTATTTTTCGCTTTGTGAGAAACCAATACGTTTTCCAAGTGCTCTTTGGCTACTTGGCGGAAATTTGGCAATGGTTTTTTAAACAATCGTTTTTTACTGCCATTACCATTTTCCACCAATTCGGTTTCCTTTTTTTCAATGGCAATGATGTTTGCGTGTAGTTTATGATTTTCGTTCTTTCTAGCATTCAAATAGTTTAGGTATTGAATGTGGTTTCGCTTAGTAAAAGCAACCGCAAGCGCATCCATAGCGTGGTGGCGGTGGTCGTTTCGTTTAGTCCAATCAGTAATTACTTCTACTTGTTTGCCAAATTTACGCTCCTGTATTTCTGCAAGCCCCAACATCCTGTATTTAGGCAAATTGAGTTCTTTCATCACGTTGATTAAATCCCAATCTTCACGCAAACGGTCGGTAATACTTCCCGAAGTAGAAACCACCGAAGGTGTAATTTCAAACAACATACTTTTGGCTTTTTTTGCAATGTATTGGCTATCCCGCAAATCTCTTTCCGCAAAACCTTCACCTATTTCGCTTTCCCGTTTTTGCAATTTTTGGAATTTGGCTTTGCTGATGCCTTCTTCTTGTTTGTCTTTACCCCAATTTTTGTTCAGTGCAGTAATTCTGTTTAAGTATTCTTCAAGCTTTTCGCCTCCATATTCGCTTTGAATATAATCTATGGCAGTTCTATTGCCCTTTTTCAAATTTTCCTCTCTGTAACAAATTGTTTTATTGGAAAAACTGTCATCAAATGCTTTGGATTGTGGAATGATGTGCTCAATATCAATTTCTTTAGTAAACAATTTTTCTCTCGGGATATACGTATTCGTGTATAAATCTTTGTAACCGTTGTTTTTCAGTTCTTCGTACAGTTTGTAGCGAATGATGTCGTTTCGAGTTGGGTTGGCAACACCAAATTCGCTTTGCAAACGTTTTACGATTTTCTCGTGTCGCATTTTTGCCGCGTTGATATTGGTAGTCATTTCTGCTCGTTCTTTGGCATTTTTCTTCAACTCACGAGCCAACTCAATGCGGATTTCATCAAACTTGAAATTCGGGTCTTTTTTCTTTTCGTTATCAATCAGTGTATTCACAACATTAACCATTTGGTTGAGGATTTTCTCCACCACAGGATTGCGTAAACTGTTCTTTTTAAGCAATTCCAAATGTGGTTTTAATTCTCTCTTTTTGAGTTCTTCTTTGCTTAATGAATATTTGGAATGGCGATAACCCGCCTGTTCGCAAGCATCAGAATACTGGTGTTCTTTGATATAAGGATAAATTTTTCTCATTGCTTTGCTGGAAAGATTTCCGTAGTCATCTTGAAAATCAACATTTACCAAAATTTTAGCGTGTTCAGGCTTGAAACCAAATTTGGCACACAACTGCTTTTTCAGCCCGATGTTGTCATTTCCGTAGGTTAAAATATCGTCTTCACTGTACTTTTTGCTGTCATCTTCGGCAGAATACAACAAATGCCACAGTTGATAAGAAGCTTGTTTTTCAAAATCCTTTCCGTCCAAATCCGCATCAAAATCCAATATTTCGGTACTGATTTCTAAGGTATCGAAAATCTTGTTCACCATATTTTTGATTTTGGTAGCGGGAACATTCAAATCGTCTAACTCTAATTCATCTTTATTGGACTTTACTTTCAGCAAGTCTTTTACATCATAGCCTTCTATTTCCAAGATTTTCAGATAGGCTTCATACAAGGATTTGTTAGTGCGGTTGCCTTCAATGGTTTTATAGTTTAATTCCCAATCTTTGGATTCACAACCTAATAGTTCTATTATTTTGCTTGCCGATAAGTTACCTTTTAAATTCAATTCTTCAAACAAAATTTCTTTCGCTTCTAAATCGAGCGAAAGTTTTTCCTTAGTAGTTTTATTTCTGAACTCCAAGTTGCTTAAAATTTGCCAAATCTTAAACTCTTGAAACATAGATGAAGATTTTGAGGCAACACGTAACCCAACTGTTTTTTCCCTACCATTTTTTACAATTTCTCTGCTTTCAAACTCACAAAAACTGATGAGTCCTTTTTGTGATTTCAGTTTTCGTTGGTAGAAAATAACTATATCACGAATTTCTTCCTTCAATTCTTTTGTTAATTCTGAATGAAATTTGGCTTGAGTTTCCCAAATAATTTCAAACTCATCGAGATAATCTTGCCGGTAAAACACTTGATTCTTTAAACGTGTATGCTGATTTTTCTGTAGCTGCCTGTAAAGATGTTGTCCGACGGTTTCTTTATTGAAGTACAATTTTTTGCTTCTATCTGAAATTGCTCCGAGATAACCACTTGATTTATTTAAATCGTTGTTGATTTCAGTTAATACATAAGCGACTTCTTCCTTTGGCAGTTGCTTAGAAATAGCATCACTTCTCCACTTATAGGCTTGTAATTTCTTTTGCTGCCTTTTGTTGAATTTAATTGTTTTTTCAGTTTTTAGGCTATCTTCCAAATCTTTTATTTCGGCGATATTGAATTTGCACGTTATCCAAAACAAGGCAGAAGTTGCCCGCTGTCCTTTGCCTTGCAATTCTTTGTAAAATTCATCGGTAAAAATTTCAGAATAAAATTGCTTTTGAAAGTTCCAAACTTTATTAAACTCTGCCTGTAAATCTGAACGATAAAAATCAGGAAGTAATGTTTTTCCATTTTGTAAAATTTGAAACGATAATTGTCCGGGTGTAAGGTTTTCTTCATACAAAAGTTTGGCAATACCCATTCCATCAACTGCTTGTCCATCTTCCTCATTTTTTGTTTTTCGGCTGCTTTTGTAACCACGTTTTTTATTAATCGCCAAAAGCACACGAGCAAATTCGTGTTTTTCTATTTTTTCGTTCACGGCTTTTGCTCGCAAACGCCAAGTTTCAAAAGTTGTGTTTTTTCCGTTTTCTGTTAAAATACTATCATCAGAAATTAAACTAGCTTTTTTTAAAATCTCAATCAAGTCTTCTCTGCGCAGTTGGTAACGGTCAAGATTGCGTCTTGCTCCACGTTTTAACGTTCTATCAGCATTGGTGGTTAATGGTTTCCCTTTTTCAAAATTTGTCTGTTCATCTGTCGTTAATGGATTAACTCGAACACCAATCTTTTCAATAGATGAGAGTTCTTTTTCATTTTCACCCTCTTTAATATATGCAAAACCAATGCTGGTTGTTCCTAAGTCTAATCCTAAAATCCGTTTCATTTCCTTTATTTTATTTAACAATTAAAAGTCAAAAATTACAACCAATTGCCAAAACATATTTACGGAAAACCGTATTTCAACTTTAGGTTATTTTATTATATTTGTAGCACTGAAAGCAATTCACAATAAGGATTATTCCGTTGTGAAAACATTTGGGTTGCTCCTTGTCCATAATCAGGGGGCATTTTTTATGCCTAAAGGTTTCTCTAACTAAACAATAAAAGCCCTAAGTCAAAACGTCCAGGACATATCAACTTAGCGTATTATTAAATCTTTTTTTATAATGAAACTTCGTGAGCTTTATACAAGGCCCCCCATCAATTGACCGTATAAATCTACAAAAACATTCTTATTTTTTGATGAATTTTCCTCTTATTTATAATAAAATTGACTGTTTTTTTTCTATTGGAGCTATAAGAATCTATTCTTTAGCTCATGTATTTCTATAAAATTAAACTGTCAATTAAAAAGAGTGGCTCTGTTTAATTGTTAGCGAAATACCCCGGTGAAAAATTAATTGTTTGACAATTCCAAAAAGTTATATGCGCAAAGATTGAAAGCTAATATTATACCTTAGTTTAGGATAAAGCCACTTATTTTTTATTCTTCAATTAGCCCTATCCTTAACTCATCCAAAATCTCAACTGCATATTCCAGATTCCAGTCTTTGTTCCGAATCCATTGCTTGGCTATTTCCGAGTTTTCGACCTTAATAACATTATCGTTAATGGTTTTCAGTATTCTTTCATTGATGGCCGGGGAAACATCCAAAAACGCTCTTGCTTTTCTACCCAACACCCTCGCTGCTATTTTGAGTTGATCCAGTTCCCCTTCTTCTGGAAAGATGTCATTATGGAATTCAACTATTTCATCTAAATTAAGGCTGAAATAATGTTCTATAATTTTTAAAACATCTCCTAAATCACTATTACGTTCTTCTGGCCTATCACTCCAAGCAATTAGCTTTAATACAACCATCCCTGGTAAGGATGGTATTTGAACAATCTTTTCTTCAATTTGTACTGTTTCTGGTTCTTTTAATACTTCACTAAAACCTAAAAAATGTAAATCTGCATTACGTTTATTGAAATTTAGTGTAAACTTTTCCTCAATTTCACCAAAAGGCAATAAGTCTATAACGACGTTGAACTTTTCATTGTATAAAGTCCAAGGTGCTTCAACTTTATTGAATCCATAATTGCTGAGTTCTTTAACAATTGTTTCAAACTCTCGAATGGAAGAAATCATGATGGCAAAATCAATATCTTTGGTACCCCTGCTTGGTTTAATGCCATCTTTTAATAATTCCAATGCTATGGCACTTGCACCAATGAGATAATAAGGCACATTTAGTTTTAACATGACTTTATCAATAATATCAAAAACTTCCTTGAAGTAGGGAATTGCTAATTCTTTATATGTTTGGTTGGATGTACTCATTAAAAATCAGTTTTGCGGTTTCTTTGCATCTTTTATCGTTGGTAATCATTAAATCTGTATAAACCAATTGTTCAGGTGCTGTGTTTGTATTCATATTATTTGTCCAAAACATATCATACACCCATATATCGCCTTCATTGTCTGGTAATAGTCTATAATTCAACATTAATTCTTTATTAGTTTCCTTGGTGTAAATAGTAAATTTTTCTGGTCGTAGGTGATTGGTTATAATATCTCCCGCAGGTTCGCCACCCCACACCGTTTTTTCATAATTAAAATGAATATTTCTCCATTCTTGGTTATTATTCTGAAATCTAAAACGTTGCTTAAAAATGTTGGGTTTCAAGGTTTGCTCAAATTCTGTAATCCACTTGTTAAGGAATTCTTCATAATTATTAATTACATATTCATTTTTGTTCAACTTTAATATCAAGTTCGTTTCTAGTAAACCGTTTATGATTAAAGGAATATTGCCCAAAGCAACATTAGTAATTTCTGCAATATCCCGTTGGGTTTGATTTATTAATTGAGGGTCTAACAAGAATTGAAACAGAACTTTTAAACCTGTTTTAGTAAATGCCCTGTTTCCCTTATCTTTTTGAGGTTTATCCGTTTTATTTGTATCTATGTAGAGAAACAGTCCATCTTTATTGATATACACATTCCCATTGCCCTCTAAATAATTCACTTGGTTTTCCCTAAGTTCCTTTTTTACTTTTGGATATAGTTTTTCAGCCACCAAAAGAAAATTGTTAAATTTATTTTTATAATTAATAATGTTAAACAGTTGGTGATTTTTAACATCCCTTTTTACCTCTACAAGCAATACAGTTTGTTGATTATTAATTACAATATTTAATTCTCCATCAATACCAGTATCTTTATTATAATCCAACATTTTCCAATCCCATGTTAAGGGGATATCTTTCTCTAAATTATGAATCGCATTATTTAGAATATCGACTTCATTCATATTATTGATTCTTTATGTTCATTATTTTACACGTTCATTATTCGTGAACGATAAAAATTTATGAACAAATATACATACTTATTATAATAAAAGGTAATAAAAAATAAAAAAATACTACTTAGGAAAAGTCCAAACATTTAATAGTAAGTAAAGGAGTTTTCCCTCGATATAAAGTTACTTATTACATAGTACTTACTATGTAAAAAATTCTCTATATAACCGTGATTGTAAAACTAAGGGAAAAGCAAGAGGGTAACACGCTAAAGCGATGTTACGGTTTATTCCCCCTTAGTTTTAGGTAGTTTTGAGGGTTTAAATGGATTGAATGCCAATCATTTTTCACGGAAAAACATCCGAAAGCCAATAGAATCAATGTGTTTTTCCGTGAAAAAGTTGGCCCTTAATACTCTTTGCTGCCTTTTAGTAAAATTTGAAGTTCTAGAAGTGTTTATAAGGCTATTGAAATTTGGTTTTTACTAAAAAATGGGGATAGCCCAGTAAAACCAATGATTTTTTTACTAAAATATCAACTTTACGTCCTTTATTTTCCAAAAACACTTCATAGTATTAGCTCGATAGATGTTGGGGCTTTTAATCCGTAAAAATATCATAATACAAACATTTATTGGTAATCCCTAATTTTAACGCTTTTATGCCTAATGTTGGTTCCTTTCCAATAACAGTTTTTCAATGGCATCATAGCTTGCCAGTTGTGCATCTGGCAGTAAGCTGTCCACCAGGTCCAATACGGTCGCTATGGTCAGTTCCTTAGAGCAATTGCTCAGCCTTGGCGATGCAAAGTCATTCTCACTGTCCAATGCCAAGATGCATGTCCTCAACAGGCAGGATATAATATACCGCAGTTCGCCATTGTCCTCTACCTCAAAGGTGACTTCCTGCATGGTGGCATTGTCCTCCCGTTTGTAACGCTTGCGGGTTCTGGGGTTCAAGAGCTTAATGGCTTCCTCCAGTGTTTCCCTGTCCGTCCTGTTCGGTGTGTTGTTTGCTTCCATATGCGATTTTTAATGATTGATTTTTTTTTCTTTTCATGGGCTTTATGCCCCTATTGGGATTTTACATCTTGCCGACAATGGAGTTCCTTAAGGTGTTTTAATTGTTCCTTACCAAGTGTTACGGCTTCATCATAGAACCGTTCGCATAATTTGGCGACCTTATGGGCATCATTCTTTGAAAATTCATTGTTGTCCTTGAAACGTAAGATATCCTGTGCATTGCAGAGCATATAATATTGGCGTTGCAGACCGAAAGTCGTCCTTGGGAATATCCTGTTTGGCAATTGGGTGAAGTGGCTGCATAGGTGCAATAGGTAGTCCAGTGAATAATGGTGCGGCTTATATTCCCAAAATAGGTTCAAGAGTGCCAAGCACATCTGTTCCACGGCACAGTGCGCCACTGCCAGTTTGGAATTGGGTTCTTCATTATCCTCTATAGTGTTTATTACCGTTAGCAAATAGTCCGCCCTTTTCATACGGTTCATCCAGCCTTCCTTTATCGTTTTATATACAAGCCTGTGGAAACATATCTGGTATTGGCTGAACCTCAGAAGGGCATCATCCTCTTTGTACATGCAGGGGGTCTGTGAAATGGCACGGGTCAAAAAATTATCCCCAACATCTATCCTGTACATGATGTTGGCAAGGGTATGGAAAATGGCATATACCTTGCATCGCTGTTGCGTTTTGTTGTAGAGGTAAGCCATAAGATCCCCAAGGTTCTTACGTGGTGATTTATGTCCAATAATGAGCAAGGTATATGTTACCTGCCTTTTGGTGTTCTTATTTATGGGGGTCAAATATACGTCCTGTTTCCTTTTTTCGGGATATACACTAATGACATAGACTGAATGAAGTGTAAGTTCCTTTTGGATTAGTGAAATCAATTCTTTTTGAAATGGGAACTTTTTGGGTGCTTTTGTTTCCATGATATTTTGTTTTACATAAACTAAGCACAAAAGTCCAATGTACCGAACCAAAGCACATTGTATAATACAACTACAAATTTGTTTTTTACGGGTATGGTGATTTTTAGAAAAAATCTTATATTTGGTTTATGGAAACAGCAACAAAACCAAACCACATAGGCAGAAAGATTGGCCGTATCAGGGAACTAAGGGGAATGAAACAGGAAACCCTTGCAGAAAAACTTGGCATTAGCCAACAGGCAGTATCTAAAATTGAACAGTCAGAAAAGATTGAAGATGACAAACTGGAACAGATTGCAAATGTTTTAGGCGTAACTAAAGAAGGTATCGAGAATTTTTCGGATGAAGCTGTTTTTAATATTATTAATAATACTTACAACAATAATAGTAGTGATAATTCTACTTTGATTTCAAGTTCCGTAAATTACCAGCCGACTTTTAATACTGTGGAGAAAATCGTTGAACTTTATGAACGTCTAGTTAAGGCAGAAAAAGACAAAATCGAGTATTTGGAGAAACTACTCAAAAAATAATACCAGAAGAAATTAATTGCTAAATTATTTAAATCTCAAAAATTCCCTTTTTATATGTTTCTAGCTGCAATAGGAATGTATTAAAGGGAATTTGTTTAAGCATTAAAAACAGTCATTTTGGCTTGTTCCCTTGGATGCTTCGTTTTGTATCAAATCGTTGCCATAGGATGCTTATACCATCACTTACCTTTTTCATTTAATGTTTGTAGGTAAACATCAAATGAAACCCGATTCAATTTACGCCCTTATTTAATTAGAAATAAGAAAAACTATTTGGTAGTTAATAAAATACAGTTAAATTGCATAAGGAATTTTCTTCTTTTTTATAAGATGGTAAAGATGTTATAAACATAAAACTTCCGCATATCCATCCAATATGGCTGGCTAAGAGAATAAAAGTTCCGTATATAAATAAGTTGGCGTTCATTGTAAAAAGCAGCCGACGCACATTTGGCACATTTGCAAGCCCAAACCCACAGGCTGATTCTTCAGCTTGCAAAAGAGCCAAATTTTTGCCAACACACACATAGAATATTGAAAATATGGATGAAAATGAAAAAATAAGAATTTACAAAGACAGATTAAGAATATTCTTGATACTCTATGTCTTTAGTGAGCCTTATTCTGATTTAAATTTCCCCAATTTAAAAAGGATTTTCAAAAGTGAACAACGTATTCAGAAAATTGACTTTTTATTAAGAAATCCTGATTACTTATCATTTGAATTAATAAATATTGCAAAAGTTGACTTGCCAAAACAATTGGAGATTAAGAAAATTGTAAAAGATATTTTCGGAAATAAGGAGCCTGTTATCAGACGATTAGAAATGGAAAGATTCTTTTTTGGAGCATATGAGGATATCGATAATGTAATTGCTTTTTTGAAAAGTGTTGATTTTATTGATTTCTCAAGCAAAAAAAGTATTGACCTTAAGACAATTGAAAAAAAGTATTTCATTACACAATATGCAATAGACAAGTTTGAAAGCACTATAAAGTCATTATCTGCATTAAATTGGTATGTTGAGAGATGTGGTTTAATCAAAAATTACTTCGGAGATTTAACCGGAAGTCAATTAAGAATATCTCAATATCAAATTGAGGAATATAAAAACACATGTTATAGAGAGTATATAGGTGGAATCCAAGATAATGTTAATGCAGAATTCTTTAACCTTTATTCAGAGAAATTATGAATTTCGATTTTAAAAAATTTACAGATGAATTATACGAAGAGTATAAAGAGCAATTAGCTAAATCTGAAGTTGAAGAATTACTTAATCTAAATGATGAATACGGTAGAGACACTCCAATGTCAACGGGTAAAAGACTATTAATTGACAATGTAACTCTGCTTGGTGAAAAGGGTGTCTCAGAAAATCAAGATTATTCAGGTGCTAAAATTAATTTTTCTTTACCTTTTGAAACAGGACTCAATATTATTATTGCAGACAATCTAAAGGGAAAATCAAGTATTTTTAAAATTATAAAATACGCACTCACTGGAACAAATTCATTAAAGGATAATATTAAAAAGTGGATTAATCATGCTTTTGTAAACTTTAGTATAAATGAGAAAAAGTACACAGTATTTTTAGATTTGTCGAAATATAGAATTTATGCCGGATTATTCAATGGTTCTTTTAATTCATTAGATGAATTGGAAAATTGTTCTGATGAGGTCATTTTTGATGCAAATAGTGAAACATCCTATCAAGATTTAATAAATGACTTTTTCTTTCAGCAATTCACATATTATTCTTTGAAGTGGACACAGAAATCTTCCCAAAAAGACAAGGATGATTTAATTGAGGCTGGAGCTAGTTGGAAAACTTATTTTAAATCTATCCTACTTGAATCAAAAGATTCCACTAGCCTAATGTATGGAGACCAAGGGAAAAAAGTTTTTCAAATGCTTTTAGGTCTAAAATTGACTTATCCAATAAACAGATTGACAATAAAAAAGGATTTGCTTAATTATGAAAAAGCAAAAGAGCAATCTTTTACAGAAAGACAGAAAAAACAAAAACAACAAAACTTGGAGAAATTTCAGCAAAGACTCACAGATATAAATATTGAGTTGAATGAAATTCAAATAATAAGCAAGGAAAAGGTTAATCTAGCACCACTTTACATTGAATATAATTCGCTTCTTGGTTTAATTCAATCGGAGAATAGGAAATCAATAGAAATTGAAAAAGCAAAGCAATCAAAGAACAAAGAATTAAATTCAATTAAAACAAAACAACAAACAAATCAATCTGAGATTTTTCGACTAAAAAAAGAGTTAGAGAAAGCGAATAAGCAAAGTAATGACTTAAAAGAGTTTGTGGATATTGGTATTTTGTTTTCCAATTTGGATATTAAATATTGTCCTAGCTGTAATCATGATGTTACAGAAATACAAAAACAATCTAGATTGCATGAGCATAAATGCTCATTGTGCAGCGAATCAATTCTGGATAATGAAGATGGCGTTGATATTGAAGTATTTAAAGATAAAATTGAAAATTTAAAAATCACTATTGAAAATTTAGAGTCGGAAATATCTACGCTTTCAAAACAAAATGACATTTTTCAGGAAAGATTCAATTCTCTTTATTCGGATATTGTCAGTTCCGAAAAAATGCTTGATGGGATTCAAGATGTATCTTCTTTATCTAAGAAACTTCAAGAATTAGAAAATATAATAAATTCCGAAAAGAGTAAAGTAAATCCTTCCGATTCTAGAAAAGAAGAACTTGTATCAGAAAAAGCAGTGTTAAATTTTCAAATACAACAAATAACGTCTCAAGAAATAATTCAAGACTCAAATTATGAAACAAAAATCGACCTTCTAGATTCAGCGATTGGAAAACTATCAGAACGAAGATTTGAATTAGGAACAAAAGTTTTAGATAGACTTTCGGAATTAATGAAAAATGAGATTCATGATTTTGGGTTAACTTCAATTTCAGAAGTTTTGATTAAGGACAATTTCGAAATTTACTACAAACAGGACAATGAGTATCTGACTTTTGAAAATATAGCTGAGGGTGAGCAGTTAAGGGCTAAAATAGCATTTTATTTGAGCCTAATCCAACTTGATATCGAGTTTAATTTTGGCAGACATACACGCTTATTAATAATTGATAGTCCTGGGAAAGAGGAAGCAGATTCAAAGTATCTAGATGGTTTAGCCAGTGTTCTACAAAGCATAGAATCAAGATATGGAGATAAATTGCAAATATTAATCGGAACAGCTGAAAAAAAATTATCAGGCGTTTTAAAAAATCAAAAAGAATTTGCAGTCGATGAATATGTATTCTAATGAATAAAGATTTTGAAATACAAGCGTTTAAAACTCTGAGTCGTCCTGAGAAAATTAGTTTTCTTGAGAATGATTTTGTTGGTTCAATAATAAACCTTGAAGAAAAAACTATAAACTCTTCAATGCGTGAAATTATATTGGATGAAAAAGAAAACTCTTTTGTTAGAAAAATTGGGCTAGAATTGTTTACAGACTTGGTCGTATTAGGAAAACTAAAATCAAGACAAGGTTTAAGTTTGCTAATTGATGATTGGTTACCAAGTTCAGAGATTTTTATAGAGCTCCAACGTTTAAAGGATCTATACTTGTATTATGACGACTCAAATGAAGAAATTGAAATAATTTACAAACAGAAATTAGATGATTCAGAAGCAGAATTAGTTTCTGAAAGTTTATTAAATCTTGGACTTATTAATTTCCAAAAGGCATTAACCTCAGTGTCTGAGGAGGAATGTTCTAAAGCTTTAACAATTAGTAAATCCTATTTCATTAAATCCAATGAAGAATTAGAAAATCGAATTGACTCTAATTTTTATTTTAAGGTAGTTTCAATTCTTGGTGAAATAATCAATAATAGATGGGGTTCTGCAAAAGAGTACATACGTGAGCTTGGGAATATCCTTTTTCAAAGAGACGTATTTTCATTTAATTATAAGCTTGAAAATTTGCAGTTTAGCTTTTATAAAATGCTAACATCTTTGCAAAAACTATGTAATCAACAACCAAATAATTGGCTTGATTACAGGTCAGAACTTGACAATGTTTATCTATGTTATTCAGAAATAACTAATTCAACTTTAAAGCAAAGATTGAATGAAAAGTCAGTAGCAAGTAGTTTGGGCAACTTTGTAAGTGAGAAAATTTTCGAACCATATTTTACGATACATTTTAGTTCTGAGATAACAAAACTAAATGTAAGGTTAAGAGAGCTGCAACAGGGTACGGAGGAATATAATTTTCTCTCATATCTTAAATCAGTTATTGAGCATAGCAATAAAAAAAAAGTTGAATCAGATAGTCTTGGTAGGATGTTCAAAAATTTATTCCCAACTCATAACCCAGTAATTATTGAGCAATTAGTTAATGAAATAGATAAACCTTCTGATTGTTTAAAGGCTTTTGAAACACTTACTAATAAATCTAATAGTGAGCTAGTTGATTCACTAATTTTTGCAAGTGCAAAAATGCAAGGTGATAAAAAATACTGGGCAAACAATTCTGATGAGAATGAAAGGAACAAGTATTTAGCAAATTTGGTTGAAGCAAGGGGCTTCTCAATTAAGGACCAAACTCAATGGAGTACATCAAATGAAGGTAAAAAAAGTGGAGAAATTGACATATTTATAACAGAAAAAGATGGTAGTCCTAAATCAATTATTGAAGCCTTAATTCTTGACTCATTAAAAACGGATTATGTAATTCTTCATCTCGACAAACTATTTAGATATGACACAACTGGATTAGAAAACAATTATATAATAACATATTCTACTGCGAAGGACTTTGCTAAACTCTGGAATAAATACAAAGCCTTTATTTCAAAACACGTATATAATTATAAATTTATTGATTATGAAGAAATAAATGATTACAATTTTACTGACATTAAAATTGGAGTAGCAAAACATTTGAGAAATGGAAAGAAAATTAAATTGTATCATATAATGATAAATCTAAGTGAACGATAGTCCGG
This sequence comes from Confluentibacter flavum, assembly GCF_002843175.1. Lineage (GTDB taxonomy): Bacteria > Bacteroidota > Bacteroidia > Flavobacteriales > Flavobacteriaceae > Confluentibacter > Confluentibacter flavum. The sequence continues at coordinate 43,695 of NZ_PJEO01000034.1, read as the reverse complement.
CGCTAAGTGACATGCGCATTAAGCAAACGCACAAATGACCGCACAACCAAATTTGCTTAAAGAGCATGTCCTCCAAACGCACAGATTGCAAGTAAAAATAAACAACGAAACGCCAACAAAGAACTGAGTTAAAAAACAAGCCATTTTAAGCTAATTTTGAATTTAGGCTACTAGCTTTCTTATATTTTTAATAAAAAAAAATTTAGTTTATAGCCTGACATTGTTCTTTTTTCGTTTGAAATCTTATTAGTAGATTTTGTATATCCTCGCTAATCTTGGTTTCCACTACCCTAGCATAAATTTGGGTAGTGGATAACTTTGAATGGCCCAAAAGCTTCGATACGGTTTCTAAAGGTACTCCATTGGATAACATGACGGTGGTTGCAAACGTATGTCTTGCAACATGAAAGGTCAGGTTTTTGTGGATGCCACAATCCTTGGCAATGTCCTTTAAATAAATATTAATTTTTTGGTTGGAAAAAATGGGCAAAGCCTTTTCACCATTATTGTGTTTGGAAAAGGTTTTGTATTTATTCAAAATTTCCAAAGCTTTAGGCAAAATAGGAATTTTAACGGTTTCATTTGTTTTTTCTCGTTTGGTAAAAATCCAATAATTGTTATCAATACCTCTAGTGATATGATTGTTTTTTAGCATTTTCACATCAACATAAGAAAGACCAGTATAACAAGAAAATAAAAAACAATCCTTGACTTTCTCTAATCCTTCTTTTCTAAAAATAGTGTTTTCAATGAGTTCCAATTCTCTTTCTGAAAGATACTGCCTATCAAACTTTTTAAATTTTAATTGAAACAATTGAAATGGATCCTTAACTATCCATTCCAATTTACAGGCAAGGGTTACCATTTTTTTTAAACGTTCTAAATGCTTCATGACACCATTATTTGTTAATGTTAATTCATTTTTTGAATTCTTGCTATTCCTTAAGAAAATTTCGAAATCACAAATGAACCTATGATTTAGTTGCTTTAAATAAATATCATTTGCCTTTAATTCGTCCGCTAAAAATTTATATAAATATTTTTCAGTTGTGTAATAATTCTTCATAGTGCCAAACTTCAAAACATCAATCATGTTTGTATTATGGTACTTGATAATATCCCTTAAAGTTTTATGGTTTTCATCTTCACCCAAGTATCTTGCCTTTATGCTATCCGCAGACACCATTTTACCTTCGGCAAATAATTGTTTTTGGCAATCTAATAGTTTGGTATAAACCTCATCTAGATAAGCGTTTAAAAATCTTATTTTTGATGTATTTCCCCTACATCTAGCCTTATTTACGTCCCAATCGTTCACCAGAACGCTTCGTTTTAAACTAATTTCTGAACGCTTTCCATTAACTGTTATACGTGCATAAATTGATAATTCATTAGATAAACCTTTAGGTTTTCTTGTGAAGAAAATGATTGCAAAGGTACTGTTTGTCTGCATTTTACGAGTTTTAAGTTAAACAATTTTAATTGTAAAACAAAAGTCAAATTGCTCTTAAAAGCTCTTTAAATTTACGACAATTCCGATTAGAAATGACTCACCGAATAGTACACCTTTTAGTTGATATTAATTGATTTCATTTGAAACCAAAAAAAATTAAAATACTGAAAATCATACAATTAACAGTATTTTAATTTTATAAAAATAGGGTTCGTCGGGATGACAGGATTTGAACCTGCGACCACACGGCCCCCAGCCGTGTACGCTACCGGACTGCGCCACATCCCGAAATTTATTTAAGTGTCAACTATACATTACATAGTCCATCATGGTTTTTGGAAGTCCAATCTTTAGTGAATGCCGTTTATCCTTAGCTTGGCCACATCCCATTTTAAAATTGGGTTCAAAGAAAACACATTTTATTAAAAGATTAAAAATTAATTACGATTAAAAAAAAGTATTTTTTTGAAAATAGGACTTTCTATAAGTTTATATTCTGAACATATACAACATACCAAACAAATTAAACACTTTTAATTTTTTTTAACAGATAATACGTACAGAATCTCAACTCTGTTTTACTATATTTGAACAATCGATTTATCCTTTATATGCCAACAAAACCAATCTTATTTCAAAAAATTATCTTACTTAAACTATCCCTTACATTATTAACATGTACAACCCCAGTTACTCCAGAGTACCAATTTATTGACGGATTAATTTATATTGAAGGCTTTGTGGGAACTACCGAGGGATCTTCCTATGTAACAATAACAGAGTCTGATGTAGCTGTGTATTATAGAAATATTTTTGTCAGCGGTGCTAATGTCGTATTTATAAATGCCGATTCGGAAGAAAGGATACCATTACTTGAAGAAAACTCACAATACTCTCCACCACCCAATTTTAAAGGAGAATTGGGTGAAAATTGGTTTTTAGAAGTGAATTTACCCAACGGTAACCAATATCTATCTGAAATGGAAACCATAAATCCATCAGTTCCCATAAAAGAAATTAATATTAGATATGATAAGCAATTAGAGTTTGTTGAAGATTATAAAAAATACGTTCCAGGACACGAAATATCTGTAACTTTTGATGATCCTGAAAACCAAACCAATTATTATTATTGGCGCCTTAAAACTTATGATAAGGCGCAGATTTGTAAAATATGTTATGAAGGTAACTTTAGAGATAATAACTATATTCGTAATCCCAACATAGATTACTATACTTATTGGTGTGAATCTGATTGTTGGCAAATAGATTATGGGAACAAAATTCATATTTTTTCCGATAAGTTCTCTAATGGAACCACTACATCTTCTTTACCTATAGCTAATGTTCTATTAACCAGAACAACAAATGTTTTAGTGGAAATACAACAATTTTCACTTACCCCCAAGGCCTATGAGTATTACCGAACCATCAAGGATTTAATTGATAACAATGGTGGGTTTAATGCGCCTTTACCGGCAGCACTTATTGGTAACATGTATAATCCAGAAAATCCGAACGAATATGTTTTAGGAAGGTTTACTGCATCATCAGCAAACACAAAATCCATCATGATAGATCGTACTATGATAGAAGAGAGTCCTATAGATAACCAATTAATACCTCATCCAGAACCACCACCATCCGGTCCTGGCCCCCATTATTTATATGCGCCATGTGAAGAAAGCAGATACAGAACCTCAACAGAACCAGAAGGATGGATAGAATAAAATTATTACAGATTAATCAAATTCGAAGCTGGTTTGTAGTAATAGTTTTGTTGGGTATAACTCAGCTTTCAGCTCAAGAATACAAACTCGCTTTCCAAATATTGAGTGAAGCTGGTAATAGACCTATTGAAAATGCCCAGATAATCCTTACTCCTTGTGCATGTGGCGGAGTTACAGATACTAATGGTGAATTTTCCATTAATTTATCCAAAAATACTTATTTAATAAAAGTCTCTTTCATTGGTTTTAAAACAGCGGAAAGAGAAATTACACTGGACCAAGACAAAAGATTACGTTTAACACTTGCTGAAGAAGAACAACAACTATCTGAAGTTGTGTTAAGGGCTAAACGTGTTAGCGAACGTTTGGAATCTCCACAAATGGGAGCTGTACAAATGACTGCACAAGAACTTAATAAAATGCCCGCAGCTGTGGGTGAAGTAGACCTATTAAGAAGCATGACATTATTACCTGGAGTTAATAATGCTGGAGAAGTTAGCAATGGTTTATCGGTTCGCGGTGGCTCATTAGACCAAAACCTTTTATTATACGATTACGCCCCAGTATTTAATCCAACCCACTTATTTGGTTTATTCTCTGTATTTACGCCCGAAGCCATTGCTTCAACCGATCTTTATCGTGCCAATATACCTGCACGCTACGGAGGAAGAATTACTTCTGTGCTAGATGTTAAGGTAAAAAACCCTTATGTTGACAAGTTAAAGTTAAGTGGTGGCATTGGACTAGTTTCCAGCAGATTATCTGTTGAAACACCCTTAATTAAGGATAAGCTTTTTTTATATGCTGGCACCAGAGCTGGATTTACTGACTTTTTATTGCCCATTGTTTCGAAACGATTAGAAAAAACTAAAGCTCGATTCTATGATCATACCATAAAGTTACTTTACTTACCAACGGATAAAGACCAAATCTCGTTTACCAATTTTTTCAGTAAAGATTTCTACCAACTTGATTTGATTTCCCAAATTGAGAATATTAATGCTGAAAGCAATCAATATGATTTTAAAACCTTCAACAACACACTTAACTGGACGCACTCGTTTACTGATAATTCTAGTTTAAGAACCGTTTTATTACATAGCAGATATACACCAAAAACATTATTTCCTGAAAGGGATAATAACAATGTCATTGAATATGAATCTCAAATTAACTTTCTAAGTCTCTTTTCTGAATATTCTAAAAAAATAGATGATAAGTTAAATTATTATCTAGGAATACAAGCCAACAGATATAAAATTAAACCCGGGAAACTGGATCCTGGTAGCGGAAACAGTATCCTACCTGTAGACCTAGATGATGAAACAAGTTATGAATTATCTGCATACTCAAATATTAACTGGAGCCCCAGTGATTATCTGACGCTATCTGGGGGGTTACGATTAAATAATTTTTCTTTTGTTGGTCCTTACACACAAGCCACTTTTGATGAAAGCACAGAAGAAATCACCAACATCACCGAATTTGGCAAAGGCGAAAAGATTAAAACATTCAATTCTATAGAACCTCGATTGGGAGCCAATTTAAAACTAGGAGGAAACACTTCGATAAAAGCTAGCTATGCTCGTTTGAATCAGTACCTACAAAATATTTACAATTCTACCACACCCTTACCAACATCTCGATGGAAAACCTCAGACCCAAATATAGAACCTCAAAAAAGTGATACCTATAGCTTTGGAGTTTATCAAAATTTAGATGACAATAATTTAGAACTTGGTGTTGAAGGCTATTATAGAGACATTCAAAACAATTTAACTTACAAACCAGGTGCCGATTTCTTTTTAGAAGAATTTTTAGAGCGCGATATTGTGCAAGCTCAAGGCAAAGCCTATGGTGTTGAATTTAGTTTGAAAAAACCCAATGGAACCGTTAATGGCTGGATTAACTATACGTGGTCTAGAAGTATACGTGGTCTAGAAGCTATTTAAAAACAAACAGTTCAAAATTAAGTGATAGAATTAACAACAACCAATGGCATCCTTCAGATTTTGATAGACCTCATGTTTTTAATGGTACAATAAATTTTGAAGGTAATAAATACAATACTTTGAGCTTTAACTTTACCGCACAAACCGGTCGGCCATACTCTGTAGCTAATGGTTATTTTAATTTAGAAGGCATTGACATTCCTATATTCTTGGAGCGTAATAATGCTCGTTTGAAACCTTATCACCGTCTTGATCTATCTTGGAAAGTAAAGTATAGCAAAAAATTAAATAGACGTTGGGTAGGTGATTGGACTTTTACCATTTATAATCTATACGCTAGAAAGAATGTCTATAATACCTATTACACACAAAGAACGGGCGATGCAAATAAACATATTTTTCTTGGAAGCCCTCTAGGTTCTTACGAACTAACTATTATGAATAGTCCACTATTTGCCCTAACCTATAATTTTGTATTTGATTAAGGTTTATTTGTATTGACCAGATAAACCTTAATCAATTAAATCACAAAACTTTAAGGAATTCTTTTATTCCATCAATAATTTAAACTTGCTTATAGTAAATCTTAATTGTAAGTAGAAGTAGATACTTCAAAAGTAGAATCTTTCGCCGCTAAATAGCGTTCTGCATCTAGAGCCGCCATACAACCTGTGCCTGCTGCCGTAACCGCTTGTCTATACACATGGTCTGCAGCATCACCCGACACAAATACGCCTTCAATATTGGTTTTTGATGTTCCTGGAACGTTAATAATATAACCTGTTTCGTCTAACTCTAAATAATCCTTAAAAATATCGGTATTAGGTTTATGCCCTATGGCAACAAAAAATCCAGTTGCTGGAATCTCATGTTTTTCATTAGTTATATTATTAAAAACCCTAACACCTGTAACTACGTGTCCGTCACCCAAAACCTCATCGGTTTCTGTATTAAACAATATCTCTATATTAGGTGTTCTTTTAACACGTTCTGCCATGATTTTAGAGGCCCTGAATTCATCACGTCTTACAATCATGGTTACTTTTTTACAAAGTTTGGATAGATAATGAGCCTCTTCACAAGCTGAATCACCCGCCCCTACTATAACGACTTCTTGATTTCTATAAAAGAATCCATCACAAATAGCACAAGCAGACACGCCGCCTCCTAATTTTAAATATTTTTGTTCAGATTCCAATCCTAAATATTTTGCAGATGCACCTGTAGAAATAATAACCGTTTCACAATGAATCTCTTTTTCATCGTCTACCCAAACTTTATGGATATCACCTGAAAAATCAACTTTGGTTATCCAGCCATGACGTACATCAGTTTCAAATCGCTCTGCTTGTTTTTGCAGTTCCATCATCATTTCCGGACCTGTAATTCCATCAGGATATCCTGGGAAATTCTCAACTTCATTAGTGGTTGTTAATTGCCCTCCTGGTTGTGTACCTTGGTATAAAACCGGAGCCATATTAGCTCTGGCAGCATAAATGGCTGCTGTATAACCTGCAGGTCCAGACCCAATAATCAAACATTTTACTTTTTCAATATGTTCTGCCATAATCAATAATTCTTTTAATACTGTAAAAGTAGTTTTTTTGTATTAAACCTTACTAGTAAATTATTAACACTTGGTTATGGGGACATATTTAAAATTTATTACAATCTAATCCTGCTCTATTTATTTCCTTTAATAAATAATTGTAAAACAGATATTTACGGCTATTTGAGGGTTACAAACTTACTTAGCTAGGCTTATTGTTAGTAAGCATAAAATTTTTTTAGAATTGTATTGAGAACTGAGGTTGTAGAAAATTAAAAACTTAAAATAGCCTATATATTATAAACTAAAAAACCCTTTATACAATCAAGTATAAAGGGTTCTTTTTGATTTATGAACTACATTAATTTCTATAGGGATTCGAAGTTGCCCATTGCCCATAGTTTGTATACTGGGACTCATCTAGAATGGTTTTCAAATGATCGCTTTGATATTTCATTCTATCTTGAGTAGCCATAGTTTTTTGAGGATTGTCTCGCTTCCATGTATCCATTGACGAACGTGTTACGCTTTCATATTCACCTATTTGTTCGTCTGTCATATTTAAAGACGTATACATTTGCGTATTCCTTTGTTTGTCATACTCCTCTTGAGTAAGGTCTTGGGTTGGGGTATTTGTTGCCTCATTATTCATCATACTACTGTTGCTATTCATATTATCGTCCCCGTTCATATGATCCATTCCTTGAGCATCGCTCGAGTAGTATGTATCTGATGTACCGTCTGTTCCCGCCTGTTTTGTTGAATTGCCACATGAAATTGCTAATAAAGCAAACATGCTTAATAAAATTTTGATCCCATTTTTCATATTAATTTATTTTAAGTTTATGGCCAAATTAAGGCTAGCCCATAAAATTCAGGTGCTTTATCTATATAATAAGTACCTCAAAAACAATATGTTATTTCTGTAATTGAAATAATAAGGCTATTGGCAATTATGCACGCTAAATACCCTAATACTAGACGAATAACTAGTTATAAAACAGCGAAAAAACCAAAAAATGATTTGTAAAAAACAGAAAATTGTTTGGATGGTTTGTAAGAAAGGTCTATGTTTGGATTGTATTAATAAAACAAAAAAGGAACTTGAAAACTAAAAAACAATGGACCCAAAATTTGAAGCAGGCATTAATATCGCCATAAAAATACCTAAAAGCAAATACGAAAAAACGGTTGCTTTTTACAGGGATATTTTAAAGTTAAAAATCGAAGAAAAACCTATAGATAATCCAACCGTTTCAAGAACCCACCAAGTGACATTCGGGAATAATATTCTTTGGTTAGACTGTGTGGACAACTATACCCATTCAGAAACGTGGTTACAACTTACCGTTCCTGACATAGAAGAAGCAACACAGTATTTACAAACAAACGGTGTGGAAACTTGCGACGATATTGAAGAACTTCCAAAAAAAATGCACTGGATTCAGGACCCAGCAGGAACCGTATTTAACGTGCAAGAGAGACACATAAAGTAAACGAATGAAATCAGGACTTTGCATAAAGCCAAACGTTAGATAATTTATTAACAGCGTTATAAAACAAAAATATCAGTAGCCTTATTTCTGCTGTAATCCAATAAATCTTTTTTACAAAATTCAAATAGGTAGTATTGCATGAAACCACCCCATTCCAATAAAAACAAAACAACTTTCTTAAACCAACTCAATTTTTACAACGCCTGATTTAACTACCTTTGCTTTATTTAAAAAATAGCAATATTGTTATGAAAAACACTAAAAAGCTAGTGGTTGTTGGGGGTGGTTTCGCAGGCTTGGAACTTGTAAAAAGATTAGGTAAATCTGCAGATTACCAGATTGTTTTGGTTGATAGTAACAACTATAATTTCTTTCCGCCTTTAATCTATCAGGTATCCACAGGTTTTATGGAACCGTCTGCCATTAGTTATCCGTTCAGGAAAATTCTAAGAAAATTAAAAAACGTCCGTTTTAGACTGGGTTCCCTTATAAAAGTGGTTCCTGAAGAGAACAAAATAATATTAAGTAACGGTGAGTTGGACTACGATATTTTGGTGATGGCGACCGGTACCGAAACCAACTTTTTTGGCAACAAAAACATAGAGGAAAAAAGCTTGCCAATGAAAACGATTAGTGATGCCCTGTCGCTACGAAATGTAATTCTAACCCGACTTGACCGTGCCACGCGCATTCAAAACGAAGAGGAACGGAAAAAATACTTAACGTTTGTTATTGCAGGCGCAGGCCCTACGGGCGTGGAGCTTTCGGGTATATTATCGGAAATGAAAGCGTCCATTATTTTACAGGACTATCCTGAATTAATGGCACAAGACCTTGGGGACATCCATTTAATTGACGGACAGGCCTCTGTTTTAGCCGCCATGTCTAAAAATGCCCAAACATACACGGCTAAAAAATTAACCGATTTTGGCGTGACCTTAACCATGAATGCCTTGGTTAAGGATTTTAATGGGGAGACCGTGTATTTATCCAATGGCCATGAGATTCCATCGAAAAACCTTATTTGGGCAGCAGGCGTTTCGGCAAAAACGTTTGACGGATTTTCAAAAGACTGTTTTGGAGCGGGCAGACGAATGAAAACAAATCGGTTTAATCTCGTTCATTCATACAACAACATATATGCTTTGGGCGATTGTGCATTCATTGTTGGTGATGAAAAATATCCCAACGGACATCCGCAATTGGCACAACCGGCGTTGCAACAGGCTAAAAATTTGGCAGACAACTTAAGCAGGAAAGACAACAACTGGAAATCATTTCAATACACCGATAAAGGGGCCATGGCCATCATAGGAAGAAACAAAGCGGTATTGGATTTTCCAAATCAAAAACAGTACTTAAAAGGTTTTAGTGCTTGGTTGATTTGGATTTTTGTACACATCATGAGTCTTGTCAATTTTAAAAACAAAATAAGAACCTTGTATAATTGGTTAGGTTACTACATTTATAAAGACCAATCCTTTAGAATGATTATTAAACCAACCGAAAGGAAGAGTGAACAAAAAAAGAGTGAACAACCTAAGTAACGGCTTTTAATTAGCTTACCCCCATAAACAACCCACCTTGTGAGTTATATAACCTCACATAACCATAGTTGTTTTTATAATAAAATACATTTAGTTTTTTAAATGTATCAATACACAAACCCATGCAAACAAAACATACAAAATACTCTATATTAGACCTCGCTATTGTATCAAAAGGTCGCTCGTTGCAAGATACTTTTAACGATTCGCTGGCATTGGCAAAGGCTGCCGAAGAAGTGGGCTATACGCGCTATTGGTTGGCAGAACATCATAACTCCGACGCCATTGGTAGCAGTGCGACTTCTATTTTAATAGGTAAAATAGCCGAAGGCACTAAACGCATACGCGTTGGGTCGGGTGGCATCATGTTACCAAACCATTCCCCATTAATCATTGCGGAACAATTTGGCACCTTGGGCATTTTATATCCCCACCGCATTGATTTGGGATTGGGACGCGCCCCAGGCACCGATAGAGAAACGGCACAGGCCATTCGCTCCGACTTTTACGAAGCCGCCATGTCTTTTCCAGACAACGTGCAACAGATACAGAACTACTTTTCACTAGATAACCTCAACGAAAAAGTCCGCGCCACCGTAGCAGAAGGCGTTGATGTGCCGCTGTATATTTTAGGGTCTAGTACCGACAGCGCGCATTTGGCAGCAAAAAAAGGCTTACCCTATGCCTTTGCCAGTCATTTTGCAACACCCCAATTACAGGCTGCTCTTGATATTTATAGACGTGACTTTCAACCAAGTGAAGCCCTTGAAACACCCTATACCTTCGCCGGCGTTAACATTATTGTGGCAGACTCGGACGAGGAAGCAGAACGTATGTCAACCTCCCTTTACAAAATGATTATTGGTCTATTAACCGGCAAAAGGGATTTTATGCAACCTCCTACCGAAATGACCAATGAGCTGCGCACTATGAAACAGCACCCTTCAGTACAGCAGATGCTTAAATATACGTTTGTCGGCAATAAAGACACCGTAAAGCAGCAAGTGAAAGCGTTTATTGATGAGACGCAGGTAGATGAGCTCATTGCCGTGACCAATATTTATGATAGCAAGGACCGTATTACATCGTACCGTTTGTTTGCGGAGATTATGCAGGAGTTGAATAAATAACGTCTTTGCGAGTGAGTTTATACTGAGCGCAGTTGAAGTAAAGCAATCTCATGAGGTGGAACTACAATTAAAAAGATTGCTTGGTCGTTCCTCCTCGCAATGACGACTTCAGGCACTGACCGAAACCATTAAAACCTTACCCTTAAACTAATATTAGGCGTCATACCAAGTGACTTATTATCTATTTGAACGGTTGATTCAGAATCATTTGGATCAACTTCATAATACCTATTAATGGTATTTTCTCTATCCAATACATTTAAAACACCTGCCCGTAAAGACCCTTTTATAGTGTTTGAAACATTAAAATTATAATTTATGGAAGCATCCAATCGCATGAAATTGTCTAAATTATCACTATTGGGTGTATCATAATTTACAACCGTTTGGCTACCATCTTGTATGGTTTCGTTACCATTAACAGGTTTTGTAAAAGGTTGTCCACTGCGCCAGATACCACCTACTGACACTTCCAAATTATCAAGCAGATTGTAATTAAACGCTAAGGACACCGAATGCCTGATATCTATATTATTAGGGAATTTTGATGGTGTAAAGGATTCAAATTCATAATCATTAACACTATACGTATAACTTAACCAAGTGCTGTAGGTACTTGCTGTTTTATTGATTAAAAACTCCACCCCTTTGGCTTCATAACTTCCTGTCGCATTGATGTATTGAAAATTATTATAAAACCCTAAATTATTATAAAACCCTTGGTTGGAAGTTGTGATCCCTTCTACCTTTTTAAAAAAAGCTTCAATATCTAAAACCAGATTATTCTGATTGAATTCAAATCCGAACGATGCTTGTTTACTTTCTGAGATGGGGATGCTCTGCTCGTTAGCTAAAATCCAACGTCTGTTTTCCACTCCTAGAAAATCATCTTGAAAATCGACTATTTGTGTGGCAGATTGGTTTTTAAACTCCCCTTGTAATTTTAAAGCAAATTGATTAGAAAGCTTTTGTCTTAAATTTAATCTGGGCTCAATTAAAAACTTCGCAAACTTTTGAAAATAATTAGCTCTAACCCCAAACCTAACATACGTTTGGTTGCTGTTAAATTCTAGTTCACTAAAAACAGCATGGTTAAGCAACACATCTTTTTTAGTTCTATCGTATGATGGTGCAGAAACAGTGGTTTGGTTAAGAATGCCTATTTCACTAAACTGATAACCGTTTAGCAAATTCAAATGCGTGTTAAGCTTTAAATTCGTATTGATTTTAATACCTGTCTCAAGCACCTCATTGGATTGCGTTAATTTTTGATCGGTCTCCACTCTATAATCAATCGCATCAACGTTATATTTGGAGTAAAACGCCATGAAATCCGTTGTAAATGTGTCGCTCCAAATGGCATTCCATTTTGTGCCTAAGCCGATGTTTTCCTGACTTAAATTACTCGTTTTAGACTCTGTTTGATTATTATTATTCGTGTAATTTTCTTTATAATCCAGATTGTTGCTTATACCTATAATGTTGGCGCGAAACTTATGGTTTTCATTCAAATCAAATAATAGCTTTGCTGTGTAATCGTAAAAGAAAAACTCTGACGACCGATTGCTTTCACTAATATTATCGCTGTTGGTAGTTAACTCACTATCTTGGAAACTGCGCTCAAAATAATTATCGTAAGTAGGTGAGGTAATAAAATCGGTAAACGAACGTCTTCCGGAAATGTGTAATGCCAGTTTTTTGTTGATAGGAATTTCCAAAAAAGCATCTGCACTTATCAAATTTACACCGAGACCGCCTTGTAATTTATGGGTTAAAACATCTTTTGTAGACATATTAATGGTACTGGACACACCGTCACTAAATTCACTTGAAGTACCATTTTTAGTCACTACAACTTTGTTAGTTAAATTAGGATTGTAAGCTGAAATAAGTCCGAAAAAATGCCCAGAATGATACATTTTTATGTTATCCCAAAGTATTAAATTTTGGTCGTTCGTACCACCTCTTACGTTAATATTGGCTATGCTTTCATTCACACTTTCAACACCTGGAAGTGCTTGTATGGATTGTAATATATCCGGTTCTGTTAGTCCGGGTAAAATGCCGAATTTCTCAGTATTTAAAACAGTACTTCCATCTATGAGCTTTTGCAAACCAGTGGTTAAAAACTTGGTAATAAGCACTTGATTGAGTATTTCTTGACTTTCTTCAAGGACTATGGTTTTACAAATACCATCTTCATGAAACAACGATTCAACAGGCACTTGTTGACTTTTAAAACCTAAATAAGATATGGTTATAAACGAGTTTAAAGGCACATTGTCTAACTGAAACTTGCCTTCATCATCTGATATAACACCTCTATTGGTATTGCTTATGTAAACGGAAGCACCAAATAAAGGGGCATTATTTTCAGCTGAAATCAATGTAACACAGAGAGTAATCATTTTATCAATAACCGACACCGTAATGTAACGATTATCCAATGTTTTAAAATTTAGAAGCGTTTTACGATTTAAGTAACTTAATATTTGTTGAAGATTAAAATTGGCATCTGGTTGTTCAATAGAAACATTCACCACATCTTCATGGGCATATGAAAATTTCACATCAAATTTATTTTCAACAGCTATAATTATTTCTGTTAGCGGTACTTTTTCAGAATTAGTTTGACCGAAACCTAATTGAATAAAACAAATAAGTATATAAATGATCCATTTTCTATTTTCCATAGTTATATAACGTAACGTTTCTACCTTCTATTTTATAACTTAATTTTAAAGGGATGGTAATAGATTGTAACGCAATATTTTTATCTGAATGTGTAAATGCACCTGTAAATAATTGTGACCCATCAACAGCCTCATAATCAACATTTAAGTCGTATTGTCTTTCTAATTCACTTACGACTTGGCTTAACGGAATCTTATCAAAACTTGATTCGGCTTGCAACCACGACGGATTTTCAGCATTAAAATCTTCAACTACTTGAATGGTTTCATTCAACACCCTAAACGATTTTCCCTTGGATAATTTCAGGGTTTTATTGTTATAAGTTACAGCTACCAATCCTTCATAACATTGTACTTCAAAGTAATTGGGGCGTTCTTTTACGTTAAATTGGGTCCCTAACACTTGAACCGTTCCTACAGGGGTATTTACCGTAAATTTTTGTCCTTTGCTAACTTTAAAAAAGGCCTCGCCGCTTAATTCTAAATCACGTGTATCTTTCCAAGTTTTCTTATTGTACTTTAGTGTAGATTGGGCGTTTAAAATAACTTCGGAAGCATCAGGCAACGTGACGTTTTGCGTTTGTGCTATGTGGGTTTCAAAAGATTTTGCATTGTTGAAGAATAAAAAATAAGACGATGCTAGCATCACCACAAGAACAGCAGCAACGCGCATAAACGTTTTAAAGTTTAATGGAATGACTTTGGTTTCTTTTTTAGAAAGGTTTCTTTCTTTAAAAGCATCCAAAGCCTGTTGCGCATCCATTTTTGGCGCTTGCATTTGTGAGGCATAAAAAGCTATTTTCTCTAAAGTTTCAAGGTTTTCAGATTGCTTCAAATCTTTAACTTCTTCTTCAGAAAGCTCATTATTTAACCACTTTAATATGTTATTTTCATTTTTCATTTTATAATCCTTCAAGTCTAAGACAACTACATTTAAATTTACCCTACCTTAAATAAAGAATTCTTCAAACTTAAAATAAAGAATTCTTCAAAACGAACTATACTCAAGGCATAGACTTAGATATCTTTAATCCATTTCATTTTGACCTTTGGGCTAAAAATCAAAATTCTCTACTTCACCTCACCCAGAACTGCCTTTTTGGGTAGGTCTGACCTCTCCAAAGGAAAGGTGATTTGCAAACCCCGAGGCAGAGCCATTGGGGAATTATTTAGATTAAATATTTTCTATGTGTTCCCTTAAAATTTTTAATGCCCCGGACATTCTTTTTTCAACCGCTTTTTGGGAAACGTCTAATAATTCGGCTATTTCCCTGTATTTCTTTCCGTCAATCCGATTTAATAAAAATACTTCGCGTTGTGCATCCGTTAATAATGAAATGGCGTTTTGAAGTTTCTTTTTAAATTCTTCTTCTTCTAATAAATATTCCGGGCTTTCGTTTGTTTTATCAATATAAGGTGCCGCTTTAGCATATTCTAAAACCACTTTATTATGTTTAACGTTGTTTAAAAACAAATTATTAACCGTGGTAAACAAATAGGTCTTAGCTTTTGTAAAATCTATTTTAGAGCAATTTTCCCATATTTTAGAAAACGCGTCTTGAACTAAATCCAGTGCATGATCCTTGTCGCCGCATTTGTAATAAGCAAAATTACTCGCATGCTGTACATGTTCTAAATAAAAATGATTAAAATAGGTTTCTTCACAAAGCATGGGCTTGTTGTTATTCATAAACTAGTACTTTCTATAAATTTAATTTACTTTACAAAAGTAGGGTAAAATTATTTATAGGTGTCTTAATAATAACAATTCCAAAGTATAAAAAAAGATGAAAACGAAACATATTATTAAAACTGATAGATATAGAATTAAGCAAGGTTTTAGCACCATACTTAATGTTTTCAGTCTATTTAGAAAAGTAATTAAAATAAAAGGTAGGGTAAATTTAAACCCAGTTGTCTTAATTACAGAAAGCGTAAAAAATCGCTATTAAAAAGAATAAAAATTATTAACCCTAAAAACTATTATCATGAAAAATTTAAAAAGTATTACATCAATTTTATTAGTCACTTTTTTGGCATTCACATCCTGTCAAGACGAATTGGATAGTGAGAACGGACAAAACCCAAACACGAATGCGGCAAACTCTCAAACAGCCAGCAACCTAGAACGTTCTAGTATGTATGATGGAAGTTTTGATGATTTTATAGACGGCATGTCTTGTTCATCTATATTACTTCCTGTGGTCGCCAATGTTAATGGTACGCAAGTATCCATACTAACACAGTCTGATTATCAATTAGTTTTAAATATTTTAGGAGAAATTACTAATGATGATGATGTGGTTACACTACAATTTCCTTTAACTGTTAAAATGAGTAATTACACCGAGGTACAAGTTGCCAATCAAGCGGAATACGATGCATTAATTGATGCTTGTGAAACGGTTGAAAATGAAGGAAAGAGTGCTATTTCTTGTATCGATATTGATTTCCCGATCACTATTTTAACGTATAGCTTAAATCTGGAACAAACCGGCAGTGTAGTTATTGAATCAGAGCAAGAATTATATGCTTACATGAATAACTTAGGAAACAATGAATTGTTCGCTATTAACTACCCTATTGCGGCAACCTTAAATAATGAAACCGTTATTTCCATAACTAGCGATTTAGATTTACAAGCAAGTATTAGCGATTGTTTAGATGTTGAAGAAGCTGAAGATACAGCTGAAGCTGAAGCAAAAAATCTAGAAACCATTATAGTTGATGGCGCTTTTAAAGTACAATCTTTTGTAAATGCTGGCGTAGAAAAAGCCACAGATTATGCAAACTATACTATAGATTTCGCAAACGACAAAACATGTACAGCAGTAAACTCAACGATTAGTACTGTAGAGGGTACTTATGAAGTGACATCAGAAACTGAAGTATTCTTAGACTTAACTTTTTCAGGAAATGCAACATTTAGTTTACTTAACCATAATTGGGAAGTAACAAGCTTTAGTAACACATCTATCTCTTTAAAAAGTACAACTAATGCTGCCGTAACACTGGTTTTGACCCAAATTTAGTATTTATTTAATTTTTGGTAGGTTGGTTTGGTAACCAACTTGTATGGTGGAGCAGCTGTTGGGAAACTAACAGCTGCTTATATTTAAAATAAAAATAACATGAAAAAAATATTGAAAATAGTTTGCATCATAATCGTTTTAGCGGCTTGTTCAAAAGATGACGATTTGAAAACGGTTGATGAAACCAATAATAAACATGAAAACCAAAAAGCAACTGGAAGTTCCTCGCACGATCTATTATCTGACAACACCTTTAAAAGTTTGGTTATTGAATTGGTTTATGTTGAAGGCTTAAAGCCATCTCAAAATACCATTGATAATTTTGTTTCTTTTTTAAATGCCAGAACTTTCAAACCTAATGGTATTACTGTTGAAACGAGAGCTATTGCCTCCACAGGAAAAACATCTTATACAAATCAAGACATTATTGCTATTGAAGATGCCCACCGAACTAAGTACAACATAAATAATCAAATAGCTGTTTGGGCTCTTTTTATTGATGGAGCTTCTGAAAACACCACAAATTCTGGAGCTGTTTTAGGAACGGCTTATAGAAATACATCATTCGTGATTTTTGAAGAAACCATTCAGGAGTTAAGCAACAGTACTTTTGAACCTAATAGAAGTGTTTTAGAAACCACAGTAGTAACGCACGAATTCGGGCATTTACTCGGCCTGACAAACCTAGGTTCCAACATGGTTGAAAATCATGAAGATCCTGAACATGTCAAGCATTGCAACGTTGAAAGTTGCTTGATGTATTGGGCTGCCGAAAACGGTTCGGGATTATCAAACTTAGTAGGGGCGAGCACAGCACCACAACTTGATGCAAAATGCATTGCCGATTTGCAAGCAAACGGCGGAAAATAAAAATTACTTAACTTTTAAAAACATAAGACAATGAAAACGATTTTAAAATTCTTATTTATACTAAGCGCAACGCTAACAGTACAAGCTCAAACAGAACAATCTAACGCAGGTATCAAAGGCGGTTACAACTTAGCCGCGGTAAGTTTTGATGGAGATACGGAAACCGGACAAAGACACGGATTTCATATCGGTTTTTATGGCGAATCATTCATATCGGAAAGCACATCATTCCAAATCGAACTTTTATACTCGCTACAAGGTTATGAATTAAGGGATGACAGTGGAACCTTCACGCAAAAGATTGATTACATAAACTTACCATTATTACTAAAATTATATCCAGATGAAAACGTCTTCTTAGAAGTTGGCCCACAAGTTGGATTGGCTATTTCACATAAAGAAGAATTTGACAGTAACTTTAATCTGTTTGATACATCGCAAGAATTTGAACCAGATAACTTTGATTGGGGCCTTAATTTAGGTGCTGGATTTAAAACAGACTCTGGGGTAAGTTTAGGAGTTCGTTACCACTTAGGTCTAGGAAATGTTTATGATGAAGGCCATCCTAAAAACAGGGTTTGGCAATTTTCTCTAGGATTTGATTTTTAGAAAAAACTTAAATAAATCCTAAAAACAGGTAGGGTAAAATGCATTTAAAGTGTCTTAATATTGAAAACCATTAAAAATTAAAATTATGAAACTAATAAAAACAATGGTATTTGTTATCGTATTAAGTTTTTCGTTTATAACAAATGCCCAAGATAATGACATCTCAAATGAAGCAACCGTTGATAAAAAATCATATTATCAAGAAAGAGCTGAAGAAGATGCAAAATATGAACAAGGATTTAGTTCAAAAAACAAAGCTGAAGAAGAAAAGTTTTGGGAAGAACAAAAAAACTATGAAAACGATTTAAAACGAAAGGACAAAAAAGCTTACAAAGCCTACATGAAACGTAAAAAAGCGGCTTACGCTAACCATTATGAGCATTGTAACCATCATTGTCATCATAGTGATTATTACTATCATCATGCCTCTTTCTACTACTATGGATATCAAGGTTACTATTATGAAAGATATCCAAGACACAGAACTACGATGGGCACAAATGTTAGAGTTAATACGCCAAGTGTTAGGCTAGGTTTGTTCTAGGACTTCATTGGTTGATAAAAAAGCTTCTATTTTAGAAGCTTTTTTTGTTTGTTAATAATCAATAATTACTCCTGTCTAATCAATATTCTATATTCCCAAGGTGCTAAAACAATGTCTTTTTTATTAAATTCTAAGTTCTTGGCGGCAATATAATCTAGCATTTTACCCAAACCAATGTCTTTTACAGTTTGTTCGTTATTGGAAAAATTACCAATAAATATCACCTTATTTTCTCCTTTACTTCTTTCAAACATTAAAACTTGGTCGTTTTTTGTATCAATCCGTTCATAAAGGGCTGCTACTTTGCCTCCATTTAAAGCTGGATTTGAGTTTTTAAGTTGCCCCAGTTTTTTTAATAATTCAAAATAGTTTCCTTTTGTTTTTGGAATGGAATCTTTTTCAAAAAACTTTAATCTATGGTTTAAATCATATTCTTGTCCAGAATAAATTAATGGCATTCCTGGCATCATGTAAGTTAGTGCTGTAAATATGTTTTTGTTGTCTGGCATACGTTCTTTTAATGTGCCATTCCATGAGTTTTCATCATGGTTGGTCACAAAATTCATATTAATATCATCATCTTGTAAGGTAGTATCGATTTTAACCATATAGTCATCAAAATCTTTAACGGTCATTTCTCCTTTAGAAATTTTATTAAAAATATGATGTGCTTCCCAACCGTATTGCATATCGAAAGCGTTAATTAATAAATCGGGCTGTTCCGCTTCTGCCAGCATAAATACTGGTTTTATTTTTTTTAACTCGGTGGATACTGTTTCAAAAAAATCAACAGGAACTTTATGAGCAACATCCATTCTGTAGCCATCTATATTGGCTTCTTTTACCCAATAAGTTAAGTCTGAAATCATGTCTTTGCGCATGTTCATATTATCATAATTCAAATCAGCGGTATCGGTCCAACCCCAAGATTCGCCCGTATCTGGATTTATCGGATCGATAATGTCTCCTCTGTCATTTTGCGTGTAATAATCAGGATGCGCAGTTATCCAAGGGTGATCCCAACCTGTATGATTTGGTACCCAATCTACTATAACATATATGCCGTTTTCGTGCGCTTTATTGATTAAATTTTTAAAATCTTCAAGCGTGCCAAACTCTGGATTTATTGCTTTATAATCGGATACTGAATAGTAACTTCCTAAGTATTTTTTACGTTCATTTTCGTCTTCAATCTCTGATGTAAATTTGTCTCCTGTAGCTTTTCTTTTAATCTTAGAAATGGGATTTATGGGCATTAACCAAATTATTTTGACACCTAATTCTTTTAGTACCGGGATGTCTTTAGCAAAAGCATTAAATGTGCCTTCTGGTGAATACTGACGAATATTTGCTTCATAAATAACAGCATTTTTCATCATCTCGGGAGATACTGGAGCAATTTCTGTAACTGTTGGAATTCTTTTTTCTTCAGTTTTTTGTTCATTTTTACATGAATAGAAAACGAATCCTATAATAAGAACCAGCGATATTATTTTTTTCATCATAACTTTTATTTTTTTGTTGTTAACAAAATACTTCCTTTACTGTTTATAGCTATACTATCTTCCCAAATAAATTGTTCGCTACTAATAATATTTTTCACCATTTTTCCTCCTAAACCAACTTCTTCAAATCTTTTTAAATCCAATTTAATTGGTGTTTCATTTTTATTAATGATATGAACTACCGTTTCGTTTTCTGCCATTCGAAACAGTACATAAACACCTTCTTTTGGTGCAAAATGAATGGTTTTCCCTTCATGAATGGCTTTGCTGGTTTTGCGATAGTTCAACACTTTTTTTACAAAGGATTGCATATCTTTTTGGGCTTCGTTTAAGCCTTCACCTGTAAACGCATTTGCGTCATCCCCTTCCCAACCTCCAGGAAAATCGGTACGTATTAAACCATGATCTCCTGGTTTTGCGGTATCGTTCATTAAAATTTCAGTGCCGTAATATATTTGTGGAATTCTAGGCAATGTTAAGATGTATGCCAGTGCCATTTTGGTATTAACTACATCTTCTTTCAATTGGGTAAAAATACGACTCATATCATGGTTATCTGGAAAAATCATAATGTCTTTAGGAGCTGTATAATGAAAGTCGTTTGCCAACCCGTCATACATTTTAACTAAGCCGGTATCCCAACTTTCCCTTTCATTCAACCCATTCACTATTTGGTTTTGCATGGCAAAATCCATAGGCGATTTCAAATTGGACTGATACCCGTCTTTGTTATTAGCATCCTTTTGCCAATAACCAATAAGTAGAGGATTTGTGCTCCATTCTTCTCCTACTATACTAAATTTTGGATATTCGTTCATAATAGCTCCTGCCCATTGGCTCATAAAATCTTTATCTGGATATGGATAGGTATCTTGACGAATACCACCTAAACCAGCAATTTCAATCCACCAAATACTATTTTGAATGATGTATTTTGCCATAAACGGATTACGTTGGTTTAAATCGGGCATTCCAGGAACAAACCAACCATTAACCATTTCTTCATGGTCATTTTTTGAAGCGTATCTATCTTGGTTTGTGGTTCTCCTGTGATTAGAAGTAATGGTTACTTTATCATTCCAATTAGCTTTATTGTCTTCATAGTTTTTTTGATAATTTACCCAATCTTTAAAAGGTAAATCTTTCATCCACCAGTGTTCCAAGCCACAATGATTTGCCACTTGATCCATAATTAATTTAATCCCTTTTTTTTGTGCAGCATGAGATAATTCTATGTATTCCGTTAGAGTTCCAAAACGTGGGTCTATTTCATAAAAATCAGTCATGGCATAACCATGATACGAGCTTTGAGGCATATCATTAGTTAATAATGGACAGGGCCAAATAGCCGTAAATCCCAAATCTTCAATATAATTTAAATGATTTGTAATTCCTTTTATGTCACCTCCATGTCGTGCATAATCGTTGGTTCTGTCGATAGTTTTTTCCAGTAAATCTTGGTTTACATCATTAGATGCGTCTCCATTTGCAAACCTATCGGGTGTAATCAAATAAATAGCATCCGAACTATTAAATCCTACATAATTTTCTGCGGATTTTGGTCTTGCTTTAAATTGGTATGGCTGTTTTATTTCATTGCCATTTTTAAACTTAAATACGATATCAAATGTTCCTGCTTTAGTCGTTTTATCTATTTCTAAATCGATAAATAAATAATTAGGACTATCGGCTTTATGAACTTTTTTAACAGTAACGCCTTTATACAATATACTAGGCATAGCTTCAGAAATATTTGGGTGTTTTACCAACAATTGCAATTGAGGATTGTTAAAACCCACCCACCAATTTAATGGCTCAACCCGTTCTAATTGAGCATGTCCTAACATGCCCATAAATAGAAATATTAAAACAATAAAAATTAATTGCTTACCTCTTTGTTTCTTTTTTAGATGGTAATTCATAAGTCTATTTTTTTAATTTCACTATTTAACTTCTATAATACTAATGGCATAACCACCACCTGCAACAGATACTTGCGATAGTTTAGATTTACTAGTAACCTTTTTTGTTTTAATGGTATAAGCCTGCGGATTGGTTTTATAATGTGCCTCTTTGGCATCGGCATAAATGGTTGCTATATAATTTTTACCTTTTTCTAAAAAATCGAATGTTATATTTGATGTTCTGGTTTCATTACCATTAACATTACCAACAAACCAATTGTTAGCACCTTTTTCTTTACGAGCTACGGTAATATAATCGCCTGGTTCTGCTTCTAAATAAACACTTTCATCCCAATCGATTGCCACATCCTTTATAAACTGAAAGGCATCCATAAATTGTTCGTAATGCTCAGGTAAATCGGCCGCCATTTGCAAGGGGCTGTACATGGTAACATATAATGCCAACTGGTTTGCAAGCGTGCTATTTACATGAGAATTATTGTTAGGGTTTAATTTACTAATATCCATTTCAAAAATTCCTGGGGTATAATCCATAGGGCCACCAATTAAACGCGTAAATGGCAATATGGTAACATGATTAGGTTTAGAACCTCCGAAGGCTTGAAATTCAGTACCTCTAGCAGATTCATTTCCTATTAAATTGGGATAGGTTCTACAAATGCCTGTAGGGCGAATGGCCTCGTGTGCATTGACCATAATTTTATAATCGGCCGCTTTTTCAATAGCATATTGATAATGATTTACAATCCATTGGCTATAATGGTGTTCGCCTCTTGGTAAGATATCGCCAACATAGCCACTCTTTACGGCATCATAACCGTTGTCATTCATAAATTGATAAGCTTTATCCATGTGACGTTCATAATTTCTAACCGAGCCCGACGTTTCATGGTGCATTATCATTTTAACGTCTTTAGATTTTGCATACGCATGAATCGCTTCTACATCAAAATCTGGATACGGCGTTACAAAATCGAACACATAGTCTTTAGATTTTCCAAACCAATCTTCCCAACCTTCATTCCAACCTTCAACCAAAACGGCATCAAAGCCATGTTGTGCGGCAAAATCTATATAATGTTTCACTTTGGTATTGTTTGCAGCGTGTGTTTTGTTTGGTTCTACTTTAGTATAATCGGTAACCCCAAGTTGTACTGCAGGCAATTCATCTGTGTAAGCCCAAGAGCTCTTCCCTGTAATCATTTCCCACCAAACGCCAATATACTTTACTGGTTTAATCCAAGAAGTATCTTCTATTGCACAAGGGTCGTTTAAGTTTAATGTTATTTTAGATGATAAAATATCTCGTGCATCATCACTTACCATAATAGTTCTCCAAGGTGAATTTGAAGGTGCTTGCATATAGCCTTTATCGCCAACGGCATCTGGTGTTAACCAAGATTGAAAAACCATGTTTTTATCATCTAAATTTAGATGCATACAAGAATAATTGATTAATGCCGCTTCGTGAATATTTATATATAATCCAGCATCGGTTTTCATCATTAAGGCGGTTTGCACACCTGTTTTGGAAAACTGTTCTTGAGATGCATTACTTGTTACTGCACTATCAAATTTTCCACGAATTTCAGATAGTTTGGATTCTGTATAATCGTATTCTTGAGAGTCGTAATCTCCCGGAATCCAAAATGCTGTATGGTCTCCTGTCATGGCAAACTGTGTTTTCTCTTCTTTGATTACAAAATACACTAAGTTTTTTTGAGCAGGAAACTCGTAGCGAAACCCTAAACCTTCGTTAAACATTCGAAAACGGATAACAATTATTCTATCGGTTTCATTCTGGGTTAAAGTAACCGCTAATTCATTATAATGGTTTCGAATGGCTTTCACCTCGCCCCAAACAGGTTGCCAAGTTTCATCAAACGTTGCTGTTTCTGTATTTGAAATTGTAAAATCATTTAATAATGATTTGTTATCATTTTTTAATTCCAAACCTAGACGGCTTTGTTTTACAACAGCATTATTTTTATAAGATAGTTTATAGGTTGGTGCTCCATCACTATCAAGTAAAAACTGCATGGTTAGTTCTGCGTTAGGTGATTTTAATTCTTGTGCATGGAGTTGATTAAATGCCGAAATCAAAACGGCAAGGGTTATCATAAATGATTTCATTTTTTAATTTTTAAAATTATACGTACTAAACAATACATTAATTTAATGTTTGCAATTGTTTCTTTTGGAGCACTAGAGACTTATTGTTCACTAAAATTTCTAGTACATCACCGCTTATTAATTCAAAATTTGTTTGATTTTGATTAACACTTACCTTCAAAATATGGTTTCTAAAATTCACTTTGAACGAATACCCTTCCCATTGTTTTGGTATTTTTGGTGTAAATGACAACGTGTTATTTTTAACACGCATACCTCCAAAACCTTCTACAATACTCATCCAAGTTCCAGCCATAGACGTTGTGTGTAGTCCTTCGTGAACTTCGTGGTTATAATCGTCTAAATCTAAACGCGATGTTCTTAAATAAAAGGTATAAGCCTGTTCCATTCTATCTAACTTCGCAGCTTGTATACTGTGTACACAAGGCGATAACGAACTTTCGTGAACTGTAAATGGTTCATAAAAATCGAAATGACGTTCTAATTCTTCTATAGAAAAATGTTCTTCAAAAAAATATAATCCCTGTAAGGTATCGGCTTGTTTTATATAAGGCGAGCGCAAGATTCTATCCCAACTCCATTTTTGATTGATGGGACGATGCGATTTATCTAAATCGGTCACCGTAATTAATTCTTTATCTAAAAAACCATCTTGCTGTAAATAGACTTGATGCTTTTCAGAATATGGAAAATACATATTCTCTGCAACTGCTTTCCAATCTATTAATTCACTTTCAGATAAGTGGACCTTACTCATTATTCGGGTATAATCTGGAAGATAATCTGCTTCAATCTTACTAATATTTTCTAAAGCATAATAAATACACCACTGTGCTAAATAATTGGTATAAAAATTATTGTTGACGTTGTTTTCATATTCATTAGGTCCCGTAACACCTAAAATAACATACTGGTTTTTGTCTGTTGAAAATGTAGCACGTTGTTGCCAAAAACGAGCAATCCCTATTAAAACCTCTAAGCCTTTTTCTGGTATATAACTATAATCTCCCGTATAGCGGTGGTAATTATAAATAGCAAAAGCAATGGCACCATTTCTATGTATTTCTTCAAACGTAATTTCCCATTCGTTATGGCATTCTTCACCATTCATGGTTACCATTGGGTATAAAGCTGCTCCGTTTTTAAAACCTAACTTTTGGGCATTTTCAATGGCTTTTTCTAAATGATTATAGCGGTATTCCAATAGGTTTTTTGCCACTTGCTGATTTTTTGTTGCCATGTAAAACGGGATGCAATAGGCTTCGGTATCCCAATAGGTACTGCCCCCATATTTTTCACCTGTAAAACCTTTAGGCCCTATATTTAAACGCGAATCTTTACCTAAATAGGTTTGATTTAATTGAAAAATATTAAAACGGATGCCTTGTTGTGCTTTTACATCGTCTTGAATGGTTATATCGGCCATGTCCCAAATGTTTGCCCAAGCCTGTTTTTGGGTTTCTAACAAGGCGTTAAAACCTAAATTCACAGCGGTTTTTAATACGTTTTTTGCTGCTGAAATTAATTCCTCTTTTTCGTGGTTTCTATCTACTGTATAACCACCAAACTTATGAATGGCAACTGTTTCATTTGCTTTTACTTGCTGTTTAAAACTAAAAGAAATGGATGTTTCGGTGGTTTTAACACTTGGCAGTAAAACAACTTCTTTTTCGTTTAAAAATAATTGAGATTCCATAAATGTACAGGTATGAAAATCTGTCTTCATGGTTTTTGCCTGAATAAAGGCTTGTTGATTTTCGTGTTTTACGTGTAAGGTATCCCAAAACTTATCATCCCAATTCGTGTCTTTATTGCTAATGCCACTACTTAAATAAGGCTGAAATATAATTTCTGCATCTATATTTATAGGTTTCACACGGTATTGAATAGCCCCAAGTTCGTCAAATTCTAAACTTAAAAAGCGTTTTGCTTCAACATGAATTATCGTATTATTTTGAAGTGTTGCGTTAAAACTTCTTGACAACCAACCTTCTTTCATGTTAAGTTCCCTCTTAAAGTCTTCTACTTTTTTACACATATATAAATCGAGTGGCTCGCCATTTACAATAACATCAATCCCAATCCAACTTGGGGCATTAAGTACCTTGGCAAAATATTCTGGATAGCCATTTTTCCACCACCCCACTCTGGTTTTGTCTGGGTAATAAACGCCTGCTATGTAACTCCCTTGAAAGGTATGACCAGAATACTGCTCTTCAAAATTTGCACGTTGCCCCATGGCACCATTGCCAATACTAAATAAACTCTCAGAAGACTTAACGCGAGATGCATCAAACCCTTCTTCTATAATTGACCAATGATCTGGTTTTATATAATCTTGATTCATTATTTTTTAATTTTTTCTGAAAGAAATCTGCTGAAAAAATCTTCAGGTATTTCTATTAAACTATTAAAATTAAAATCGGCTTCTTTAAGGGTTTCTTTATCTCCAATTCCTACAGAAGTCATATTTGCTTTATTAGCGGCTTCAATACCTGCAATGGCATCTTCAAATACGATACAGCTTTCAGGAAGAAGATTCAGTTTTTTGGCTCCAATTAAAAACACTTCGGGGTCTGGTTTTGCTTTTGAAACAGCATTGCCATCTACAATCCCAAAAAAACGATGGTATAACCCAACTTGTTTTAAAATTAATTCGGCATTTTTACTTGCGGAACCTAGTACGTAGTTGACACCTAAATCATCTAAAGTATTTAGCAGTTTTTCTGCACCAGGAAGAATTTCATCCGTATTCATTTTCATTATATATCCAAGATATTCTTCGTTTTTACTAATTAATATCTCTTGTTTTTTTTGTTCGGATAATTGAACTTTCCCGATATCTAACAAAATTTCTAACGACCTTACACGACTCACACCTTTTAACAACTCGTTATGCGCTTCGGTAAATTCAAAGTCCAAACTATCTGCAAGGTTTTTCCAAGCCAAATAATGGTATTTTGCGGTGTCTACAATAACACCATCTAAATCGAATATAACTCCTATTTTACTCATTTATCTCCTAACCCTCTCCGAAAGAGAGAGCATATTTTTTATTTATTATTTTATTGTACAACATCATCAACGTCTTTCACTTTATAGACTAATGATGCTGCTATTAAAAAACTAACGCCACTCATTACCAAAGCAAATATGGCTTGATTTCCGTAAGCGTATTTTACAAGAGGCCCACCAATTAACGCATTGATTATTTGTGGAAGGACTATGAAAAAATTAAAAATCCCCATATAAACGCCCATTTTTTTAGGTGATATCGAACCTGCTAAAATGGCATAAGGCATGGCCAGAATACTTGCCCAAGCAATACCTACCCCTATCATGGAAACGATGAGCCAATTTTTGTCTGGCATAATATAAATGGACAGCAAGCCTAAGCCACCAATTATTAAAGAGATGGAATGGGTACGTTTTCTTCCTATTTTTTTAGCTATATATGGCAAGGCAAACGCATAGAACGCAGATACTAAATTGTAAACACCAAATAGAATCCCTATCCAATCACCCGCATCTTGATACGCAGTGCTACTGCTATCTGTATGTGGTAATCCGTAAATGTGCTGTGCGATAGCTGGAGTTGCAAAAACCCACATTCCAAAAAGCCCAAACCAAGAAAAGAACTGCACCCAACTTAGTTGGCGCATGGTTGTTGGCATTTTTTTGAAGTCATCAAAAATATCGAGCAAACTAGATTTTTCTTCTTGACCATCTTTTGTGATGGTGTCGGAATGCATTTGCTCATCTTCAAAACTTGCTAGTTCTTCTGGTGAATATTCTTTAGTAGTTAAAACCGTCACTAAAATGGAAATGATCAGAATGACAGCGCCAATAATGAATGATAAGATTAAGTTTGTTGGAACAACACCTGCTGATGTTTCATTAGATATGCCAAGCCAATTAGTAAGTACATAAGGTAGCCAAGAACCAATCACCGCACCAAACCCAATTAAAGCTGTTTGAACACTAAATCCTAAAGTACGTTGGTCTGTTCTTAAATTGTCACCAACTAAAGCCCGAAAAGGCTCCATGGCAATATTAAAAGAGGCATCCATAATCATGAGCATTCCTGCCCCAATCCAAAGTGTTGGCAAAAACGCAATAAATATATCGGCCTGTGGCATTAACACCAAACCTATAGATGCTAAAATAGCTCCAACTAAGAAATAAGGCTTTCTTCTGCCAAAGCGTCCCCATGTTTTATCGCTGTAATGACCTACTATGGGTTGAACAATTAGACCCATAAGGGGTGCAATTATCCAAAACCATGATAGTTCGTGAACATCGGCTCCGAAAATTTGAAGTATTCTACTGGCGTTGGCATTTTGAAGGGCGAAACCCATCTGAATTCCCAGAAATCCGAAACTCATGTTCCAAATTTGCAGGAAACTTAATCTACGCTTTTCCATTAAATAGTATGTTATATTAATACTATTTGATAAGCGACTTACTTATCAAAACTTATTGTGAGAAGTGAAAATATAAGTTTTGATTCGGGTACAAATATATATAATAAAAATTTATTCTTCCAAATAAATTTTTATTTAGTAGATTCTCTTTCAATTATTTCGGTCTCAATAACCACTTTTATGAAATCATGATCTTTAGGGTTATTAGTAAAATATTGCTCATTATCGTTATCCTCAGCCTCCAATCTATCTATCAATAAATTGGCAGATTGTTCACCCATTTTTTGACCATGTTGGCTCACCGTTGTTAAGCTAGGTGTGGCATGTTTTGACAGGACTCCATCTGTAAAACCTATCACTTGCATGTCGTCTGGGATGGTAAGCCCCAACTTCCTAGCTACCTTCATAGCAGATACTGCATAAAGCTCATTTACAGCAAATAAGCCATCAATATTTGGATTTGCTTTAAAAAACTGTGTAATTTCAGTTTCTAAAATATCTAAATGGTTTTCCACATCCAAACTATCATCAATCTTTAATATGAGATTAGAATTTGCCTCGATACCACTTAAACCCAAAGCCTCCAAATACCCTTGAGTTCTTAACCTACCAACACTAACATAATCCATGGTGGTAATAAGAGCTATGTTTTTACAACCATTCTCAACAAGTTTCTTAACGGCCTTAACTGCTCCGTTAAAATCATCAACAATCACCTTATCGCAATCAACTTCATTTACAACCCTATCAAACATGACAATAGGGATCCCTTGATTGATGGTCGCATTAAAATGATGATAATCCTGT
Organism: Confluentibacter flavum; assembly: GCF_002843175.1. Classification (GTDB taxonomy): domain Bacteria; phylum Bacteroidota; class Bacteroidia; order Flavobacteriales; family Flavobacteriaceae; genus Confluentibacter; species Confluentibacter flavum. Next base: position 14,296 of record NZ_PJEO01000034.1, on the reverse strand, counting down.
TTCAGTAAAGTTTCTTTGGAAATAGAAAGAATAATCCCGTCAATACTGCCATTCGCTAGCATTTCCATATTAATAATTTCTTTGGTAAACGACTCATTAGATAGCCCTACAATAACGTTATAACCACGCCTATTGGCAACCCTTTCTATGCCTCTTATAACCGTTGAAAAAAAATGGTGTACAATTTCCGGAATTAAAATACCAATGGTTTTTGTCTTTCTGTTTTTTAAACTAAGAGCTATGTTATTGGCTTTGTAATTATATAGTTTTGCAAAGGCCTGAATTTTTTGAGTGGTGTCTTCACTAATTTCTTTGCTATTACTTAAAGCCTTAGAAACAGTAGAAATTGAGACGTCTAGCTCTCTCGCAATTTGCTTTAATGTGATCTTTCTTTTCATTAATCTTATTGTTTTTATTTGTCAAATGCCAATAGCTAGTAAACATATCACTAATTCCTAGCATTTTATCGCTTATTTATCGGTGTCGAATTCTTACTAAAATAACAAATTTTATCTTTTTGTATGAAGATATCATCTTAATTATTTTGATTATGGTATTATGATTTTATCAAAATAAGTCACTTTTATTAAAAAGTTGTCAACACGAAAACGTTTTCGTTAAATATTTCGTAACTTATAATTATTTCTTTACAATTCCTTTACATAGTTTTGACTTGAGAAGTGAAAATATAACTAAACTAAAACTTAAGACTTTAACTAAAAATGTATGAAGACAATTATTAATGCCATACTGTTTTCTCTGCTTTTTGTGCCCACCATCTTAGAAGCACAAACAAATTTAAAAGGAACAGTAACAGAACAATCTACATCTTTACCTATTCCAGCGGTTAATGTCCTTATTAAAGGCACGAACGCAGGTACAGCTACAGATTTTGATGGTGAATATCAAATTGAAGTAAATAACGGCGATGTGCTACAATTTTCTTTTATAGGTTATAAATCACAAGAAATTATTTATTCAGGACAAGCCGTTTTGGATGTCGTATTAGAAGAAGATACATCTCAATTATCTGAAATTGTGCTTATTGGATATGGATCTACGACTAAAAAGGATGCCACTGGCTCAGTTGAATCGGTAACATCTGAAGATTTTACCAGAGGGAATATTGTAACCCCAGAAAACCTTTTAAGTGGTCGTGTTGCGGGTGTGAGTATAAACACAAGCGGTTCACCAGGATCGGGATCTGAAATTAGAATTAGGGGAGGCTCTTCTATTAATGCCTCCAACAATCCGCTTATTATTATTGATGGGCTACCAATTGATAATAATGGTGTTAACGGTTCTAATGGTATTTTGGCCACCATAAACCCTAACGATATTGAATCGTTCTCGGTTTTAAAAGATGCTTCATCTACAGCCATCTATGGTTCTAGAGCATCTAATGGCGTTATTATTATTGTAACTAAAAAAGGTAAAGCAACCTTTAGTGCCACTTATGATACCCAATATAGTTTTGGAGAATTAACCGATAGAATAGGTGTATTTTCTGGAGATGAGTTTAGACAATTAATAGCATCACAGCCTATTAATGGTTCAACCCTAAATGAAAGTTTATTGGGTAGTGCTAGTACCGATTGGCAAGATGAAATTTTTAGAAATACCGTATCTTCGCTACACAACGTTTCCATGCAAGGGTCGCTATTTAAAGCCATACCTGCACGTTTTTCTTTTGGAACAACCAATCAAGAAGGTGCTTTGATAACTTCAGAATTTGAAAGAAGAAATTTAGGTGTAGCATTAAATCCTACTTTATTAGACAATCATTTAAAAATAAACTTAAATGCAAACCTAGCATTCGAAGATAACCGTTTTGGAGACACAGGACAAATTGGAGCTGCTTTGGGTTACGACCCAACACATCCAGTTTATGATCCATCATCTCCTTTTGGTGGGTTTTATCAACATAGAAATGGGTCTTTACTTTCAAACGGTACAACAAACCCTGTCGCATCGCTTTTACAAAGAGAGAACTATGGTGATGCTAACAGAAGCTATGGAAACTTAAATTTTGATTATAAGTTTCATTTCTTACCAGAATTAAGAGCTGTGGTAAATATTGGTTATGATGAAACAGAATCGAAGTCGATAGATTACACATCTACTTTAGTTGCTACTAACGACCCTGTTAAAGGAAATTCATCGTTGGGCTTTCAAAAAAGAACCAACAAATCGCTTGATGGTTATTTAAATTATACCGATGAATTTGGTAACATTCGCACAGAGTTAATGACGGGTTACTCATATCAAAAATTCACAAATAACGGTGGGAACACAGGTAATCAAAGAGATTCTGCCAGTTTTCCAAGCACATTTGCCGACCCAGATGTGGTTTTAATTGGTTTTTTTGGTAGAGCTAATTTTACTTTACAAGATAAATACTTACTTACCTTAACCTATAGAAGAGATGGAACATCGCGTTTTAGCGAAACTAATAGATGGGGTAATTTCCCTGCCGCTGCTTTTGCATGGAACATGAGTGATGAAGACTTCCTAAAAGACAACAACACTATTTCTAACTTAAAATTAAGAGTAGGTTACGGTATTACTGGGCAACAAGACATAAGCGGTAATAACGATATATTCTTAAACCGTTACCGAGGTGGCGACCAAAACTCTCAATACCAATTTGATAACCAAGTAATTGAATCTTTAATTGCTTCTGAAATAAACCCAGACTTAAAATGGGAAGAAACAAGCACTATAGAATTTGGTATAGATTATGGTTTATTTAATGATAGGATTTCGGGTTCATTAAACTTTTTCCAAAAAAACTCAACAGATTTATTATTTACAGCATCGGTTGCAGATGGCACTAACTTTTCCAATAGTATCATTCAAAATATTGGCGAATTACAGATACAAGGTATAGAGTTTTCGGCAAATACCGATGTCGTTAAAAACGAGGACCTTGATATTAATTTCAACTTTAATGCTACTTTTTTAAACAGAGAAATTAAAAAACTTGCTTTAGGCCAAGATGTAAGAACAGGTGGTATTGCTGGTGGTACTGGAAACAATATTCAATTATTAAGAGAAGGTGAAGCCCCTAATTCGTTTAGTGTTTTCAAACAACTATACGACACTTCTGGAAATCCAATTGAAGGTGCTTACGCCGATTTAAATGGCGATAACATTATTAACGATGACGACCGCTATTTAAAAGAAAACCCAAATGCCGATGTTATTTTAGGGTTCCAATCAAATATTAATTACAAAAATTTAGATTTATCTTTTAATTTAAGAGCAAATATTGGTAACTATGCTTACAACAATGCAAACTCTTCAAGAGCGCAATATGAGCGTATTCTAGACAATTCAGTATTAGCCAATTTACCAACTTCTGTATTGAACACCACATTCCAAAGAACCTCTGATGTTATCATATCAGACATCTATTTGGAAGATGCTTCATTCTTAAAATTGGATAATATTACCTTGGGTTATACTTTTAATAACGTCTCTAAATCTTTAAAAAGCATCCGTTTGTGGGGTGGCGTTCAAAACGTATTTACCATCACGAATTATAGTGGCTTAGATCCAGAGGTGTTTGGCGGGATTGATAATTTAATTTACCCAAGACCTAGAACCATTTTAACTGGAGCTAATTTTAAATTTTAATAAAAACAACTATGAAAACAAGATTTAAAATATACAAAACAATTGGATTAATAGGTATTTGTATAGCTACATTAACAGCTTGTACAGACGATTTAAATATTACTCCTAATGACGACCAAACAACATTAAGCGAAGAGCTTTTTTTAAACGAAAGTGCTTACGAACAAGTGTTAGCAGGCATTTATGCCAATTTAGCTTTAACAGGCACAGATGGCGCCGGAAGTTCTAACCTTAAAAACATTGATGCTGGAACGAGTCAATTTGGACGTGTATTATTATATGTACAAACACTATCGGCAGACGAAATGATTTGGTCTTATGAAAACGACCCAGGCACCAGAGAAATTCAAAGAAACCTATGGACTGCCCAAAACCCATTACTATTAGGCATGTTTAGTAGAGCACATTTATCAATAGCATTGGCTAATAACTTTTTAAGAGAAACTACCGATGCAAAATTAGATGCTAGAAATGTATCTACAGCCACTAGAAGCGAGATATCTGCCTATAGAGCTGAAGCACGATTAATGAGAGCTATGGCTTATTATTATATGATGGATATTTTTGGAAAAGCAAATTTCGTAACCGAAGATGATGCCCTTAACTCACAACCACCGGTATACGATAGAGCACAGTTATTCAGTTTTATAGAAACCGAATTAAAAGCTATTGATACCGATTTAATAGCCTCTAGACAAAACCAATACGGAAGGGCCGATAAATCGGTGGCATACATGATTTTAGCCAAAATGTACTTAAATGCTGAAGTTTATATTAACGAAAACCGCTATACAGATTGTGTTAGTTACTGCGAAAAAATAATTGGCGATGGCTACACATTAGCAACTAATTACCTCCACAATTTCATGGCAGACAACAACACAAATTCTGCTACAAACGAGATTATTTTTCCAATCGTTTCCGATGGTTTAACAACTCAAAACTACGGGCCAACTACAGTTATGATTAACGGTTCTGTTGGAAGTATTGAAGTAAATGGTACCGAAGTTGGGGTAAGTCCTGGTGGCTGGGGCGGTGCGCTTAGAGTAAGAAAACAACTTGCTAACCTATTTGGGTCTGCCTTTGCTAATGATGATAGAAACACAATCATTTCTAGCGGAAGATCTATTGAAATTACCGATATCTCTGATAGAGATTCTGGTTATATCCTGCAAAAATATTCCAACGCCACTTCTACAGGAACTTTTGGGATAGACCAAACTTTTGTTGATACTGATTTTCCATTATTTAGATTGGCCGATGTGTATTTAATGTATGCTGAAGCACACTTAAGAGGTGGTGGAGGTAGCCTATCTACAGCTGTTGGGTATGTAAATGCTTTAAGAACTAGAGCAAACAACTCAAATACTATTACTTCAAGCGATTTAACCTTAGATTTTATTTTAGATGAAAGAGCGCGTGAGTTACATTGGGAAGCCCACAGAAGACAAGACTTAATTCGCTATGGTAAATTTACAGGTGGTAATTACAACTGGGTCTGGAAAGGCAATGGTAGCAATGGTATTTCACTTCCTGCACACTTTAAAGTGTATCCTATACCTACAGCAAGCATAGCTGCAAATCCTAATCTTACCCAAAACCCTGGGTATTAATTAAAAAACAATGACAATGAAAAATTTGAAAAATATATCAATTTCAATGCTAGCAGCATTTACATTTTTGCTGTTTAGTTCATGTACTGATACCACAGACACTTTTGTGGCTTCAAGTACAGAGCCTGTTGTTTTATCCAATTTATCTATTACCAATATAGAGTTAGATCCGGTAAATATTAACAATCCCGCTATAACACTTAACTGGACAACAGCCGATTATGGACAACAAGCATCGGTTAATTATAGTCTAGAAATCTCTGCAGACGAAGCTTTTACTAATGTTACCACAGCAGCAACAGTCAATGGAAATAATACGGTCACATTATCTGTTAACGAATTAAATGCTGCAGCAGGCACTGTTGGTCTGCCGCCTTTTGCGTGGAATTCACTATACGCTAGAATAACATCTTCTATTGGAACACAAAACGGATTACCGGTGGCTTCCAATAGTATTAGTTTTAGTGTATATCCTTACTTTAATTATAAGTTTAAAGATTATTATTTAGTAGGCAATGCCACAGCTCCAGATTGGAATAACAATAATAACAATCCACCTATGTTTAGAGATGGTTCAAATGCTAACGTATATTATTATACAGGATATTTTACTGCAGGCGAATTTAAACTATTAGAATTTAAAGGACTTTGGCAACCACAATGGGGAACAAACGACAAAACAACTATTGATGTAAACCCTGGCACTGGAACCGATCCTGGAACGTTTCCTAATAATAATTCGGCAATTGCAGCAGCAGGTTTTTATACGTTTACCATAAACTTTTCTGCAAAAACATTTTCTTTTACACCTTATAATGCTACAGGAGCTACAAATTATACAGGTATGAGTGTTCAAGGTTCTGCTGGCACAACAACAGCGATGAATCAATTAGGTTTTGATGGCCACATCTGGTATTTAAACAATATTCACTTAGTGCCTGGCAATTTACAATTTAAAACCAATACAGATGCTGTTTGGGCGGGTAGTACAGAATTTTCTGGACAAGCTACAGAAAATGGAGGAAATATTCCAGTTGTTGTAGAGGACGATTATGATATTTGGTTTAATGACCTTACAGGCCATTATATCCTTATTCCGTTGAATTTATAATCATTAAAAGAACATAGATATGAATTTATATATAAAAAAATTAGGCGTCCTTTTTCTCTCTCTTGCTTTTGTTTTTATAGCTTGTGAAACCGAGGAAAGCATCCAAATAACATCACCCGAACCTGCGTTAGTATTACAAGAACCAGGCATTAGTAATGTGTTTTTAAATTTTGGAACACCAACCAATGCAGCATTAACAATCTCATGGAACGATGATTTAACTGGAAGTTCTACTTATGATATTGAAATGTCATTAGATCCCGAATTAACAACCATAGTTGATTTAGGGAGTGTAAGTGCTAAATCTTATACAATAAATGTTGAAGATTTAAATGCAGCTATAAGAAGTGCTGGTGCTACAAACTATACAGATGTTGCTGTTTATTTAAGAGTAAATGGAAGTGGAACATATAGTAATGTGATACAATATTTAGTGACCACCTACCCTACTGAAGCACCTGTAATAACGAGTCCATCAGTAAATGACGCTTTCGTACTATCTTTAAGTACTTCAAACGAAACGGCTATTACAGTTGAATGGACAGATCTTGCACTATCTTCTACTCTTGGAGTTGATATAAATTACACTGTTGAAGCTACCTTAGAAGGAACAGACTTTGCGGTTCCAGTTTCTTTAGGCTCAATTACAAACGGTACGATGGTTTCATCGACACATGCCGATTTAAATGCTGTTGCCATTGGAATTGGATTGGCTCCAGAAATTTCAGGGAATATGGACATTAGAGTTGTAGCAAAAAACACGAATTCTAATGGCAATATTCTAGAAAGAGTTTCTGAAGTTTTAACTATTTCTGTAACACCTTACCTCGCAAGCTTCCCCAATTTATACATGGTTGGTGATGCTACAACACCTGGTTGGGACAACAATAACAATAACACACCCATGTTCAGAAATCAAGATGTTCCAAATTCTTATGTATTTACTGGTTACTTCAAGGCTGGAGCATTCAAATTATTAGAAACTAAGGGGCAATGGCAACCACAATGGGGCACAAATGATGGTTCTTCATTAGCTGTAAATCTTGGTGGTGGATCAGACCCTGGCACATTTAATGTCGCTTCTGCTGGGTACTACACCTACAATATGACAACAGTTGGTGAATCAGGCAGCTTTACGGTAACACCTTATGATGCAACAAGTGCTGCAACTTATACAACTATGGGTCTTATAGGACAGGCTATTGGTGGCTGGGGTGATGGTGATGAAGTTAACTTCACTCAAGATCCAAACAATCCTCATTTATGGTATTCATTAGCTGTTAATTTCACTAATGGTGAGGAGTTTCTAATAAGAGCCAATGATATGTGGACTAATGTTTGGAGATACACAGGCTCCACAGAACTTTATGGCAAAGCATTTTTAGGTGACGGAAATAACTTCCCTTTTACAGCACCATCCGGTAGTTATGATGTTTGGTTCAACGATTTAGATGGCAGTTACCTAATTATTCCAAATTAGATTTTTTTTTGACTAGTCCTAAAAAATCGATACAGATTATTAGACAAAAATAGATTAATTAAACAGCATCAAAAACGTTTTTAAACATATTAAAAAAGGCTGATATACATCAGCCTTTTTTTACAAAATATAAAAACAGACTATGAAAAAATTATACGCACTTTTTTTATTGTTTACATCGGTAATTTATGGTCAAGTAGTTACCACCATCCCTACCATACCAACTGCTACAGATGCTATTACCATTACGTTTAATGCTGCTGGAACCGAATTAGATGGTTATACAGGCGATGTCTATGCGCATACCGGAGTCATAACTACGGCTTCAACAAGCAATACCGATTGGAAGCATGTTATAGGAAGTTGGGGAAATAATACCACACAACCAAAGTTAACCCGAACTGGCACAAATACTTATCAATTAACCATAACTCCAGATATCCCAACTTTTTACAGCACAACTACTGGTGAGGTTGTTACCCATATTGCTATTGTGTTTAGAAACAGTGCAGGAAATGCCCAATCCAGGCCCGATATTTTCATTCCTATCTATGCCGAAGGCTTAAACGTTACTATTACAAATCCTATAAACAGTGCCGTTTATAATTTAAACGATAATATTACCATTAGTGCTGCATCAAGTATTAATGCCGATTTAGAATTGAAAGTTAATAACACTTCCATACAAACAGCTTCAAACACGACTTCAATTTCAACCTCATATACGTTTACGTCAACAGGAAGTTATACTATTGAAGCATTGGCATCTCAAAATGGTGAAACCAAACAAAAAGCTATTTCAGTATATGTAAAAACAACTACACAAAATCAAACCATACCAACGGGCTTAAAAAAAGGCTATAATAACAATGGTGATGGTACAGTAACCTTTGTTCTAGAAGCGCCTTTTAAAACCGATGTATTCTTAGTTGGGGGGTTTAATAACTGGATACTCAATGAAACTTACCAAATGAAAAAAGATGGGGATCATTTCTGGTTAACGGTAAACGGATTAGACCCAGATACCGAATACGCCTATCAATATATTATTGATTACAATTTAAAAGTAGCCGACCCCTATTCCAAAAAAGTTCTTGACCCTAATAATGATCAATATATACCAACTACCACCTACCCTAATTTAATGGGATATCCAACAGATGAAACAACAGGAATAGTTTCTACTTTCAAAATCAATGAAGCATCTTATAATTGGCAAAACACGTCTTTTACCAAGCCAAACAAGGAAAATCTTGTTATTTATGAAATGCTTTTAAGAGATTTTACTGAGAGTGACACCTACCAGGAAGCGATGACTCATCTAGATTACTTACAAAACTTAGGCGTTACCGCTATTGAACTTATGCCTATTAATGAGTTTGAAGGTAATGATAGCTGGGGTTATAACCCTTCATTTTATATGGCTTTAGATAAAGCATATGGCACCAATAATGATTTAAAACAATTTGTTGATGAATGCCATAACCGAGGTATGGCCGTTATTACAGATGTTGTTTTTAATCATTCATACAGCCAATCACCTTTATTGCAAATGTATTGGGATGGCGTAAATAACCGCCCTGCAGCAAATAGCCCTTATTATAATCAAAACCACAATTTAGTTGATAACACTAGTGCACATTGGGGGTATGATTTCAACCATGAATCTACCTATACAGTCAACTTTTTCAATGATGTTTTAAGTTTTTGGATGGATGAATATAAGATTGATGGTTTCCGTTTTGATTTTACCAAAGGGCTTTCAAACACCCTTTATTATGGGGCTAACAATTGGGCAAGTACCTACGATGCCGATAGAATAGCAAATTTAAAGGCGTATGCAGATCATGTATGGAATCAAGACCCAGGAAATGAAGCTTATGTTATTTTTGAGCATTTATCCGATAATTCTGAAGAAACAGAATTAGCTAATTACGGCATCATGCTTTGGGGGAATCTTAACCATAATTTTAATCAAAATACAATGGGCTATAGTTCAGAAGCCGATGTTTCTTGGCTATCATATAAAAACCGAGGCTGGAACAACCCACATGTCGTCGGCTATATGGAAAGTCACGACGAAGAACGTTTAATGGTTAAAAATTTAGCCTATGGCAATTCGAGTGGTGGCTACAATGTAAAAACCTTAAGCACTGCATTAGACCGACAAGAAGCCGCCACCGTTATTTTTTATGGCGTCCCCGGTCCTAAAATGCTTTGGCAGTTTGGAGAACTTGGTTACGATAAAAGTATTAATTGTGCTTCAAATATAAATGATGGTAGCTGTAGACTAGAGAGAAAACCTGTTGCGTGGACACTGGGTTATGATACTGAAACAGACCGACAAGATTTGCATGATATTACCGCAAAAATGATGTCGTTAAAAAAGCAATTTCCTAATACCTTTAACACAGATGACTATTTATTAAACGTTAACGGATTAGTAAAACGCATTAATTTAAGCGATAATGTTGGGAGTTTTGATGTTGTTATTGTAGCAAATTTTGATGTTACTACGCAATCTGTAAATCCGAACTTCCCCGCCACAGGAAACTGGTACGACATGTTTTCTGGAAACACATTAAATGTTACCAACCCAACAGCTTTATTAAGTTTGCAACCCGGTGAATACCGATTATATTCTCAAAACCAAAACTTAAGCACTAATACTTTAAATGAATCTCAAGACGTTAAATTATATCCCAACCCAGTAATAGATACATTTTCGGTAAATAAAGATGTAAATAATATTATCATATATAACATTACAGGAAAACTTGTTAAAACGTTTGAAGGGCATTTTAGTAAAAATCATGCTTTCAATATTTCAAGTTTACCTCCAAGTGTATACATAGTAAAAATGGACAATAACCTTGAAACAAAAAATACTTTTAAAATTGTAAAATTAAATTAAGGTGAGTTCGATTTAAAAACAAGCCTAGCTGTTACCTAATTATTTATGGGAATTCAAATTCAATTTACCACTTTTTAAGCCATTGCTTGTTACTGATAATTCAATATTTCCTGATTGGTTTGTAGATTGCACCAATACCACCAACTTACCACTAAAAAGTTTCATGGTTGGCAAATGAAATTGTTCTAATGAGGTGGCATCGCCATTGCATGCTGCTCGATACATTCCTTCTCCTTTTACCTTGAATTTTAACTGATTGGTTGCGGTTGGACAAGGAATGCCGTTTTTATCAACCACAGAAACCTCAACAAAAGATAAATCCTTACCATCTGCTTTAATTGTTTTTCTGTCTGGGTTTAATATAATCTTATAAGGCTTTTCAGCTGTATGTATTTCCTTTTCAGCAACGGGGTTTCCTTCATCATCAAAAGCAACAACTTTTAAGGTACCGGGATCATATTTTACATCCATCCACATTAAACGATACCTGTTTTGAGCTGTTGATGCATTCTTTTTTTGAATGCCCATGCTTTTTCCATTCACAAAAAGTTCGGCGCTATTGTAACTGGTATACACAAAAACAGGGGTTGTTTCACCTTCACGTCCTTCCCAATTCCAATGAGGTAAAACATGTAAGGTTTCGTCCGCTGTATTCCAACGGCTTCTATATAGATAAAAGCGGTCTTTAGGAAGTCCCGCTAAATCTGAAATTCCAAAATAAGAACTACGTGATGGCCAACTTTCATCATAAGGTGTAGGCTCTCCCAAGTAATCAAAACCAGTCCATACAAACTCACCAATAACCCACGGTTTATCATCTTGCAATACAAAATCTTCGTCTGGCACATTAGACCAACTACATGCTTCCAAATCATATGAAGAACACTGAAGGTCATCATATTGTTTATTTTTTTCTTGAACGACAGGAAACTTATAAATACCTCTAGAACTAACAGTTGAAGCAGTTTCAGAGCCTAATATAAACCCCTGAGGGAATTTTTTAAACGCCTCTTCATATAAATGTAAGCGATAATTTAATCCGGGAACATCCAGTAATGCTCCAAATCCAGATTCCATGGTTGCATTTACTTGATCCATACCAACAGTTACAGGTCGTGTTGGATCTTCTCTATGAAAAATGTCTTGCAGCCACTTTGCACGTTTCACGCCTTCTTCTCCCCACTGATCTGGCACTTCATTTCCAGAACTCCACATCACAATTGAAGGATGGTTTCTGGTGGCTTGTACTAAATTCACGATATCTTTCTCTGCATATGCTTCAAAAAATCTGTTATAGCCATTCTTAACCTTTGGTTTTGCCCATTCATCAAAACTTTCTGCCAAAAACATAAAACCCATTTCGTCACATAATTCTAACTGTTCGAATGAGGGCATATTATGAGAGCTGCGAATGGCATCGCATCCCATATCTTTTAAAATGGTTAATTGGCGACGCAATGCCGCATTATTTATTGCGGTTCCCAATGGCCCTAAATCATGGTGCAAACAAACACCTTTAAACTTTCTCACTTCCCCATTTAAGCTAAATCCTTTGTTAGCTTCATATTTTATATCTCTAATTCCAAAATGCGTTGACACCTCATCTTTCAATTCGCTACCAACAAACAACTGAGACACTGCTTTATACAAATATGGCGTTTCGGGACTCCATAATTTAGGATTTTGAACTTTGATATTTTGATCGAATTCATTCCCAAATTGAGTGGTTGCTTCTTCTGAACTAATTTTTTGTCCATCTGCATCATAAATGGCAGTAACTAAACGAACATTTTCTCCCGATGTCTTTGATTTAATATTTACTTTAGAAACCTCCTTACTAATAAAAGGCGTTGTTATAAATGTGCCCCATTGGTTGATGCTTTCCTTGTTTTTTACAATCACACTAACTTTACGATATAAGCCCGCTCCGGGATACCACCGGGAAGCAAATTCTTTATTTGTTAATTTTACTGCTAACGTATTTTCGCCTTCTTTAATAAATTCTGAAACATCAAAATAAAAATAACTGTAACCATAAGCCCACGCTCCTACTTTTTTGCCGTTTAAATAAATTTGAGGTTCGCTCATAGCACCTTCAAAAAGTAAAATCACCTTTTTGTTCTTTTCGTAATAAGATAAGGTAAACTTATTTCGATACCAAGCTGACCCAATGTGTGGTAAAGCACCTGTTCTTCCTGTTTTTTCTGAAGCTATATTTTCTCCGTTTTGAACAATGGCTACATCTTGTTTGTCTATTTCTTTATCAAAAGGACCGTAAATAGCCCAATCGTGGGGAATGGTTACGTTTTCCCATTTAGAATCATCAAAACCAACTTGAAAAGCATTTTCAAAATCTCCTTTTTGAAACTTCCAATTGGCGTCTAATTCTTTTATTGTTCTTACCTGTGAAAAAGACACTTGTATAAGGATTAAGAATATAAGGAGAAAAAAATTTTTTTGTTGCATATAAAACTTACTATTATGTTTCGAAAAAATTGAATTACTAGTTTTTAATAGTAAAACTATATTCCAAAATTACAGGTTATTAAAATGAATTTATAACCCGTTGTGCATTATGATTTAAAAGAAAAAAGTTGTCCATATTACTGATAATCAGTAAATTGTTTTAGCGATAAAACATTAATTATGAACAACTTAAATGCAAATTACGAAAGAATATTGGAAGTATTACAAAAAATATCAAAAGAACAACTTTTGGACTATCAAAGACGTCGACCGAAGCTGAGTGATTTGGAACTGATTTGTTTAAGCTTAACAGCTGAATTTATGGGAATAGATAGTGAGAATGATTTATTTAGAAAGCTCCCTGTCATTATTGCCTCAAAAATAGACAGGAGCGTCTACAATCGAAGAAGACGGAAATTAGTAGGTTACATGGATGATATCCGATTAAGATTAGCCTCTCATTTTAATGAATTTGAAGATTATTTTATAGTGGACAGTATGCCTTTAGAGGTTTGTAAATTATCACGAAGTTCCCGTTCGAGAGTCTGTAAAGAGGATGCCTATGCTTTTCCTGACAAAGGCTATTGTGCCTCCCAAGGTTCCAATTATTATGGTTATAAGCTGCACGCCGTCTGTTCTATTAAAGGTGTTTTTCAAAGTGTCGATTTGAGCCCTGCATCGGTACACGATGTCAATTACCTTAAGGACATTAAAGCACAAATGGGCGATTGCACTTTAATTGGAGATAGAGGGTATCTATCAGCAGAAATACAGCTCAATTTGTTTGAAACCTGTAACATAAAGCTAAATACACCTATGAGAAGCAATCAAAAAGATTATAAAAAACAACCTTACATTTTCAGAAAAAAGAGAAAAAGAATAGAGACATTGTTCTCACAATTATGTGACCAATTTATGATAAGACGTAATTATGCCAAGTCTTTTCGAGGATTTAAGACTAGGATCCTATCTAAAATAGCGGCCCTTACAACAATTCAATATATCAATAAGTTTATTTTTGATAGAAACATCAACAATATTAAAATTAGCATTATTTAAAATGCACAACGAGT
>NZ_PJEO01000020.1 GCF_002843175.1 Confluentibacter flavum | reverse complement strand
GCTGACTCCAAATCTAATGCACCAGCAAAACAAACTTAAAATGAAAACCTATAAAACTAAATACAGCATCAAAAACGTTTTTGATGCTGTTTAATTAATCTATTTTTGTCTAATAACCTGTATCGATTTTTTAGGACTAGTCATAATATGTAGGTGGATTTTAAATTTTTCCAAATATTATCTAAAGTTTTCATGCTTTTTATATCAAACTTTGAATGATAAACTACAAGGTCATCGGTAAATTCGGATAAACTATCATATAGTTCATACGTAAAATGTGAAGTTTCAAAGTTATCTTTTGACATTATAATTCTGCAGTGTCCTAAAGTTCCTTTATAAATTATAGTAAGAAGGTTTATAAATGTAGTTGATAATGAATAATGAGAAGAAGAAGGAAAAGTAGAATGAAAAAATGAATAATCAGTATCTGCGTCATCATATAGAATTAGTCCTGTTCTAAAACCATAAGGACTGCCATCATCGATATTATCAGTTTCACACATTTTTTCGTATAGCTTTCCAACAGGATGTGTTTTGAGGTTTATAAAAGTTATGCCTTTATCTATGATATATTCATTTTCATGATGTTCCCAATCCAATAAATGAATAAGAATGGCGTATTTCATATGTGTAGTTTAAATTTCTAACTAACTATCCGGATAAAAAATGTTTCACGGTTTCTTTATCCGCAGTCAAACGAATTTAGTTGTTTTTTCCGATAAAATAAAGTTGTTTTTTAGATATAACAAAAATCATTAATAATTGTATTTTTACTGAAACACGTTTAATGAATACAAGAGAACATCAGCTAAAGGCCTTTGACCGTTTGTTAACTATTATGGATGAGTTGCGCGCGCAATGTCCGTGGGACAAAAAGCAAACCATGGAAACCTTACGTCATTTAACCATTGAAGAAACCTATGAACTTGGTGATGCCATTCTAGATAATGATTTAGAAGAAGTTAAAAAGGAATTGGGCGATGTTTTGCTGCATATTGTGTTTTATTCTAAAATAGGAAGTGAAACCAACAGTTTTGATATTGCCGATGTTTGTAATGGTATTTGCGAAAAATTAATAAGCAGACATCCGCACATTTATGGTGATGTAAAAGTTGAAAATGAAGAAGACGTAAAACGTAATTGGGAAAATTTAAAATTGAAGGAAGGCAAAAAAAGTGTTTTAGAAGGCGTTCCCAAAAGTCTTCCGGCCCTAGTAAAAGCGAATCGAATACAAGAAAAAGTAGCTGGTGTTGGTTTTGATTGGGAACAACCTGAGCAAGTTTGGGAAAAAGTTCAGGAAGAACTCAATGAATTTAAAGTTGAGGTAGAATTAGGTGATAAAAACGCCATGGAAAGTGAATTTGGCGATGTTTTGTTTTCGATGGTAAATTATGCCCGATTTTTAAAAATAAACCCGGAGAATGCCTTAGAACGCACCAATAAAAAGTTTTCAAAGCGTTTTCAGTATCTTGAGGAAAAAGCAAAAGCGATCAACAAGCCACTTAAAGATATGACCTTGGCTGAAATGGATGTATTTTGGGAAGAGGCTAAATATTCTGATAAATGATTATGACTAAAAGTAAAATAAAGAATATTATTTTTATAATAATCGTAGCCGTTTTAATTATTCCGCAGACACGAAAACCGATTCAAGTGCTGTTGCAAAAAGTAGTGTTGCTAGTAAACAAACCATCGATTGAAAGTAAAGAGACATCAATTAATTTAACAGATTACAACTGGAACTTAAGGGATGGAAATAATACTGATTATAATCTTCAACAAGCAAAAGGCAAAGTCATATTAATTAATTTTTGGGCAACTTGGTGTCCGCCGTGTATTGCCGAAATGCCCAGTTTGCAAAAACTTTATAATGATTATAGCGATAAAGTAGAATTTCTTTTTGTTACTAACGAAGCGTTAAGCGATATAACTCTTTTTTTAGAAAAGAAGCAATATACGTTTGAAGTGTATCGACCGGTAAGTAATTATCCAGCTATTTTCGATGTTACTTCCATTCCCAGAACGTTTTTAATTGATAAAGAAGGGAATATCATTATTGATGAAAGTGGCGCGACGAATTGGAATAGTAATACCATAAGAAGTACAATGGATAATTTATTGAAATAGATTTTCCATTATTTTAATCATATTAAAAAAAACACAATGAAAATGGTAGTTTTAGACGGGTTTACTTTAAATCCGGGTGATTTAACTTGGGAAAGTCTCAAACAATTTGGAAATTTAAAAATTTACGATCGTACCGATTTTAGTCCTAAAACGGTAATTAAAACTATTGGAGATGCCGAAGTAGTATTCACCAATAAAGTTCCCCTTCCCAAAGAGGTGCTCACACAAGTTCCTAACCTTAAATATATCGGAGTTTTGGCAACTGGCTATAACATTATAGATATGGAAACAGCCCATAAATTAAATATTTTGGTTACAAATGTACCTGATTATAGCACCAATTCTGTAGCACAGTTTACAATGGGTCTGTTGTTAGAAATGTGCCATCATATTGGTGATCATAACCAAGCTGTAAAGGACAGTGAATGGACGAAGTCATTGGATTTTTGTTTTTGGAACACACCGCTTATTGAACTTGCGGGAAAAACCATGGGCATTATTGGTTTTGGACGCATTGGCCAAGCCACAGCGAAAGTGGCACAGGCTTTTGGTTTGAATATTTTGGCATATAACAGAAGCAAAGATTTTTCATTGGAATCGGATACATGTCGGTATGTGGCATTGGATGAGTTGTTCATGAAATCTGATATTATAAGTTTGCATTGTCCCTTGACTGAAACCACAAAAGGTATAATTAATAAAAAACATATTTCCAAAATGAAGGATGGCGTGATGCTGATTAACACTTCCAGAGGCGGTTTAATTGTTGAAGAAGATTTAAAGGAAGCGCTTAACTCGGGAAAAGTAGCTGGCGCCGCGGTTGATGTGGTTTCAACTGAACCCATGCAAGAAAACAATCCGTTATTAAAAGCAAAAAACTGTATTATAACGCCCCATATTGCTTGGGCCACAAAGGAATCTAGAACTCGTTTGATGAATATCGTTATCGATAATTTAAAAGCATACCTAAATGGAGAACCTGTAAATGTTGTAAATAATTGATTAGCTATCTTTAACAAGTAATTTTACAACAAAAAGATTCAAAAGAATCAATGTAAACGCATAAACCGAATCTTCAATGGGAATCGTAAAAAGCCTTATGCCTAAATTCTCATCATTATTATACCAAACTACTTCATTTTCAATAAAACTACCGGTTAAAATGCCGTTCACAATAAAAAAAGGAATCAGCATTACAAGAAACGTGAGGTAATAGGATTGTAAAAGCATTATTTTTTTAATCAAAACAACAGTCAATAGTATTATCGCCAATAGAAAATTTATCAACGTGTACCATTTATCATAATTCAATACACTTATAATAATTAGTAAAGTTATTAGCACATAACTAATCATCTTGGTAGTAGATTCCGATAAAGCCATTTTTGGAAAATAGTATAGTAATGCATAATGCGTGAAAACACAGGCGTAAGGAATACAGATAAAAAATAGCCATTCTTCAAAAGGTAGACCAAAAAGTGTTGTGCCTAAAAAATAAGTGTCGTTAAATCCCCAAATGCCTTGTTTGGTAAAAAACACGTCCCAAGGAATAAAAATAAGCATGCTGATAAGGATTCCCAGTGCTAAAGGTTTCCAGTAGTTGTAAAATTTTAATTTGGGATGAAAACTAAATATAAAAGGAACAGAAACAGATACTAGATTTAATAACAGATATAAATAATCCATTACTTGCTTTTAAAATATTTAAAAGGAACGACGAGCATGCCGAAGCATTCGCCATCCTCTTTTCCTGTATGTTTGTGGTGCATTTTATGGGCTCGTCGAACACCTTTTGCATACCAATTATTGGCATCTCTCAATATCTTAAAACGCTGATGAATAAAAATATCGTGTACCATAAAATAGGATAATCCATAAGCAAATATGCCTAAACCAATGGGTAAGCCGGGCCAAAAACTAGTATATTTCCAAAGTAAAAAGAAACCAATGCTCACCACCGCATAAAAAATGAAAAAGGCATCGTTGCGTTCAAACCAACTATCGTGATCTTTTTTATGGTGGTCTTTGTGTAAACTCCATAAAAAACCATGCATGATGTATTTATGCGTAAACCAAGCCATAAATTCCATAAAGCAGTAGGTCCCTAAGAAAATAAGTATCCAGTATAGAGTTTGCATTTTTAATTTTAATTTACAATAAATTTAATTGATATTTCACATAACTACGCATTAAAAGGGCTACTTTTTTAGGATCGGAAACCCTAATTCTGGTGTTTTTAATTTGTAGGGCAGGTGTTTTTTTGAGTTTTTTTAATAATTGGCTGTAATATCTGTAGGCCATAAAAACACCAAATTTAGCTTCAATAGGTAGTTTTTTTATACCATTTAAGCCTTTTTCAAAATCTGCTTCAATATCGTTTATAATATATTGTTTGGAATTTTCATCTAAGTTATTTAAATCTGCTTTAGGGAAATAGCTTCTGTTCAAATCATCAAAATCAGCTTTTAAATCTCGTAAAAAATTAACTTTTTGAAATGCCGAACCCAAGGCCATCGCAGAATCTTTCAACTCATTATATTTTTCATCATCACCATTTACAAATACTTTTAAGCACATTAAACCAACAACATCGGCAGAACCATAAATGTACGTTTTAAATTCTTCTTCAGTCAAGTATTTGGATTTATGCAAATCCAATCGCATACTATTCATAAACGCATCTACCAAATCTTTATCAATATTATATTTATGATACGTGTACTGAAAGGAATTTAAAATAGGGTTTAAACTAATCTTATTTTTAAGTGCCAGTTCTAAATCGTTAGAAAAATTGTTGAAGAGTTCTTTTTTATCATAATCATGAAAAGAATCTACTATTTCATCTGCAAACCGCACAAAGCCATATATGTTATAAATGTCACTTCTAATGGGTTTGTATAACATTTTAGTAGCCAATGAAAACGAGGTACTGTAGGTTTTAGCTACCAACTTGCTACAGTCAAAAGAAACGGTGTCGAATAATGCTTTCATCTGTTTATTGGATTGGTTTAGAGGTCATAAGAACTTAACTATTGTGTTTTAAAACTAAATCCGCTACTAATTTTCCAGAAATCAGTGATGGAGGGACACCTGGGCCAGGCACCGTTAACTGACCTGTAAAATAAAGATTTTCAACCTTTTTGCTTTTTAATTTTGGTCTTAAAAAAGCTGTCTGCGTCAATGTATTTGCCATGCCGTAGGCATTTCCTTTATAAGAATTATAGTCTTTAATAAAGTCATTAATACAAAAGGATTCTTTAAATATAATATGATTTTTTATTTTTTGCGATGTTAAAGTCTCAAAACGTGTCATGATTTTTTCGAAATAAATGTCTCTAAGTTCTGGCGTGTCTTTTAAACCTGGAGCCAAGGGAATTAAAAAAATGCCAGCTTCTTTGCCTTCTGGAGCTGTATAGGCATCAGTTTTACTAGGGAAACTTGCATAAAATAATGGGTTTTCAGGCCATTTGGGGTCATCATAAATAGCTTCGGCATGTACATCAAAATCGACATCAAAAAATAGGGTGTGATGATTTACGTTGATTAATTTTTTATCAAAGCCAACATAAAAAAGTAGGGAAGAAGGGGCAAATGTTTTTTTCTCCCAATAGTGTTCAGAGTATTGCCTGTAAATTTTATCTAAAAGTGTTTCTGAATGATGATAATCGGCTCCACTAACAACAATATCTGAATTATAAGTTTTTCCGTTAGAAATAATTCCTGTCGATTTACCATTTTCAACAATGATTTTTTCAACAGAAGCATTTGTATTAATGGTTACACCCAATTCTCTAGCTAAACTTTCTAAAGCTAAAATGACTTGGTACATCCCTTTTTTTGGATGAAATGTGCCAAGTCCGAAATCGGCATAATTCATGAAACTATAAAAAGATGGGGTGTCGCTAGGTTTTGCTCCTAAAAAAAGCACAGGAAATTCAAGAATTTTAATGAGTTTGTCATTTTTAAATTCTTTTCGAACATCTTTTTTAATGTTACTAAAAAATTGATTTAACTTTTTAATAGTTGTAGATGTAACCAATTCTAAAGGAGAGACACCTGGGTTATAAACTAAATCTTTAATAGCAATGTCATAATTGCTTTTAGCTTTTTCAATAAACGTATTCAATTTTTTGGCACTTCCTTTTTCTTCTTTTTCAAAGGCAAGTGCTATTTTTTCTAGAGTATCTTCAATAGTGATGTAATCATCTTTTCCAAAGTAAACACTGTAAGCGGGGTTCAGCTTTTCTAGAGTGTAATAGTTGGAGGGTGATTTATCAAAATCGGCAAAAAAACGTTCAAAAACGTCTGGCATCCAATACCATGTAGGGCCAATATCAAACGTAAAGCCCTCTTTAATCAGTTGTCTGGCGCGACCACCAATGGTTTGATTTTTCTCAAATATGGTAACGTTGTAGTCATATTTGGCTAAATAACATGAGGCTGCCAAAGAAGAAAATCCGGAGCCAATAATAATAACTGATTTTTTCATATTGTTAAACAAATATACAAAAAAGTTAAACAAATATTATTTATTTACAAATCTTTAACTAAATTTTCTATGGAATTAAATGTAACGATTTTTTTAGGAAGTAAGGGAATATCAATACTAGCTAACTTGGTGCCCAAAAGCAAGAGCCTCGTGTTTTCTTTTTTCAGAAGCAGTTCGCTAAATTTATTTGTGTAGGGGAGGATATCTTGAGTGTCTGGATATACCGTAAAATAAGATATGAAGGTGACATCATCAAAAAATTCAAGCAAGTCTTTTAAACTTTCCATGGGTACACTTTCGCCCAAAAATATAGTGTGATATCCTTTGGTTCGTAATTTGTAATTTATAAATAGCAATCCGATATCATGAATTTCATTATCTGGTAAAAACAGTACGAATGTTTTAGATACAGGTTTAGGTTCAAGACTTTGAAGTCTTTCAATGTTAATTAATATTTTTTGTTTTATATGAACGGATAAAAAATGTTCATGCGCTGGTGTTATGGTGTTGGTTTGCCATAATAAGCCAATCTCATTTAATAAAGGAAGAAACACATTATAAAATATATCACTAAATGTTTTCTTTTCAATAAGGGTATTGTAAGTGTTGTAAAACAGTACTTGATCAAAATTTATCATTGCCATTTTAAAGGCGTTGATGGCGTGGTTTTCAATTTTTGCCCTAGAGGCTATCTCTCTAACTTTAGCAGGAATTTCATCTTCTGTTAGATTTGCAATCTTGGAAATTTTTATACCATTATTGTTTAAGTACGAAATGTTTAATAGTTTTTGAAAACTGGCTAAACTGTAATTTCTAATATTTGTATCAGTTCTATTAGGACTCAATAAATTATAGCGTTTTTCCCAAATTCTGATGGTATGTGCTTTGATACCTGTTAAGTTTTCTAAATCTTTTATGCTAAAATTTATCTGAATATTGTTCATTGATACCTAATAAAAGTTGAACAATATTAATTAAAATATAATTAAGATAAAAATTTTAATATTTGAATTTTGAAAGTGCGCACGAGAAGACTCGAACTTCCACATCCTAAACGGATACCAGCCCCTCAAGCTGACGCGTCTACCAATTCCGCCACGTGCGCATTATGAATGCGGCAAAAATAGAAAAAGTTAATTAATTAGGCTTGGTTTTTTATTATTACCTCACAAGACTAATTATTATCAACCATAATATGACTTTTGTCAAGAGTTAAAATAGAGTAAATTATCTATATTTATGGTATGTTTGTAATATTAAAAAAACACCATTTTAATTGTCCGTTAGGGATATGCAATAATAGAATTATGTCCATACAAACTAATTAAAAGTTAGATTTATAATAGTTATATGATTTCAATATTTAATATAAAACCCTTAACGTTAAGGCTGTTGTTATTGGCTTTCTTGGTTTCCTGTGCAAATATTCAATCACAATCGCAACATACTTCATTTATTCCTGTTGCTCCTGAGGAACTGTCGAATTCATTTGTTAGATGTTTCTTTAAAGACAGTAAGGGGTATATGTGGTTTGGTACAAGCGATGGGTTAATTCGTTATGATGGAATTAATACGTATCGCTATGTGCATGACCCCATAGACAATACAACCATAACCAATAATAGTATTAATGCCATTATAGAGGATTCAAATCATAAACTATGGATAGGAACTGCTCAAGGACTTAGTAATTATAACAGGGAAACGGATAATTTTACGAATGTTGATTCAATTCCTGGTAACAAAAACCACTTAAATAACATTTATATTACAGCGTTGTCATTTGATGATCAAGGCAAGCTATGGATAGGTACCCATGGAGGTGGAGTTAATATTTACGATATATCCAATTTAACCTTCTCTTATCTCAGCGGATTTAACACAAACAGTAGTCCCTTGGTTAAAGATTATATTTCCAAATTACTACTTATTGATAATAACATGTGGTGTGGCACTAAGGGAGGGCTTAAAGTTTTTAATACAACGACTACAAAGCCTGCATCTTTGAAATTTACAGATGAAGGCTTACCAGTGGACGAAATTACCGAATTGATTCTAGATGATTTTACTAATATTTTATTTTCCACTTCAAATGGTGAAATATCTAAAGTGATAAATACTGATGGCTATTATTCATTTAAAAATATCGTTTCGAAGCATTCTAAAAATGGTTTAGGTGTAAGTGGTATTTTAGCATTAACAGCCGATAGTAAAGGTAACCTTTGGATGGGAGGAGAAAATTCTAAACTAATTTATTTTGATACCAAAAACAACAAAATTACCTATTTTGGTAATGAAAGTGGAAATCCTAAAAGATTGCCTACCAACTCGATACGATCTGTTTATGTTGACGATGATGGACTTACTTGGATTGGAACATTTAACAAAGGTGTTTATTTAATTGATAACAATGCTGGTAAATTTGATTCTTATCAATTGGGGGACTTTAAGGCAAGTGAACTTGATGGCAAGGACATAAGGGAATTTGTTGAGGATAAAAATGGGGATGTATGGATTGCATGTGATGGTATTGGGCTTATAAGATGGGATTCAGAAACAAATGAGTTAAAGCGTTTCGATGAAATTAATAGGCATTTTGATGCCAAATTTATTACAGCAATGACTTTTGACCGCCAAGGTAATATTTGGGTATCCTCGTGGGCTGATGGCGTTTATAAAATTAATCTAAACACTAATAGAGCTGTTAAGTATACATTGCAGTCAGGAGGATTTGGTGATAATAAGGCATTTTTTTTATATGTAGATAAAAAGGGAACCATTTGGGCTGGAAGCAATGGAAGTGGGTTATTTTATTTTGATGAAAAAAAACAGCACTTTGTTGTTCTTTGTGAAGATAATAAGCCTAATTACATTTCAAAAACCTCGTATGTGAGTGCCATGGTAGAGGATTATGAGGGAGGGTTATGGATAGGTACCATGTATGGTTTGTATAAGTTAACAAGGAATGAGGATGAATCCTTTAATTACAAATTGTATAGACAAGATATAGAGCATGGTGGTTTTAGTAGCAATAATATTCAGGACATTTATCAAGACGCTCATGAGAATTTATGGTTTGGAACAACTGACAATGGTATAGTATTAAAACCAAGGCAAAGCAATGAATTCAAAACCTTTCAAAAAAAAGATGGGTTATCAAGTAACACTATCAGATCCATATTAATGGATTCAATAGGCAACATGTGGATTAGTGGAAATAAGGGCTTGTCTAAATTGGATCTTAGCACTAATACGTTTACCAATTATGATAAATTAGATGGTTTAGCATCAAACAATTTTAATAATAGTGCAAGTATTACCACCAGCAAGGGTAAACTGTTTTTTGGAAGCAATAATGGGTTTAATACATTCTTCCCAGATAGTATCCAAAGTCAATTAGGAAAACCAATAGTATATTTAACAGATTTAAAAATTAACAATCAATCCATGAGTATTACTGCTTCTGGGTCGCCTCTAAATAAACATATAAGTCTTACGTCCAATATAGAGCTTAATTATGATCAACGCTCCTTTACTGTCGATTTTGTTGCCATTACTTATGGTAAAAACTCTCCTTATGCATACTGTTATATGTTGGAAGGATTCGACAAAGATTGGAATTGTATAGGCTCTGGCCATTCAGCTACTTACACTAATATAGACCCAGGGAACTATGTGTTTTTGGTTAAAGCATCGAATTCCGATGGCCAATGGACTAATACTGCTGAGCCCTTAAATATTGTAATAAAGCAAATATGGTGGAAAACATGGTGGGCTATCCTTGTATATGTGATTTTTATAGCGGCGGTTATCTTTTTCCTCTTTAGGATACGTATGGAGCGTATTCGTATGAAAAGCCAATTGGTTATGGAGCGTTTAGCTCGTGAACGAGAGCATCAACTAAGTGAGTCGAAAACGCAATTTTTCACAAATATTTCCCATGAGTTTAGAACTCCTTTAAGTCTTATTGCCATGCCTTTGGAAAGCCTAAGCGCCATGGAGGAATTACCGTTTAATGTGAAAGAAAGAATAGGGGCCATTCAAGCTAGTTCTAACAAAATGTTGCGTTTGGTCAATGAATTGATGGATTTTAATAAGCTTGAAAACGCCAAATTAAAACTTCAAGTTCAGCATGGTGAATTAGTTAGGTTTATTACAGGCATTGCAGATTCATTTAATGATATTTCCAAAAAAAGAAACATCCATTTTGGTATCCACAGTATGGTTGGGGCTCTTAATGGATGGTTCGATCATGATAAACTCGATAAAATATTGGTAAACATTCTTTCAAATGCGTTTAAGTTTACTTCAGACAAGGGTCAAATAAACATCATCATTAATTCTAAAGAGGCTATCGTTGGCGAACAACAGGTAGAGTCACGATGCTTGGAGCTAAGTATTGTGGACAATGGTATAGGTATACCAGAAAATGAATTGCCTTTTATTTTTGATAAATTTTACCAAGCTAAGTCTTCGCCAGCAATTGCTAATTCTGGTACTGGTATCGGACTTTCTTTAACGAAAGGACTTGTAGAGTTGCATCATGGGCATATAAAAGTAGAAAGTAAACCTAATCAAGAAACGCTATTTGTGATATTGATTCCTATTGATAAGGAAATATATTCTGCCGATAATATTTGTGAAATTTCAGAGTGTATAGATACTGCACCAGAATCCATGAATCATATAGAAGCGTTTAATTATGATTTAGATGAGGAAGAGAATAATGACAAGCCCCATATACTCATTGTGGAGGATAATGACGAGTTGCGAAAGTATTTAGCACTCGAGTTAAGGCATCAGTTCCATGTTATTGAAGCAAGAAATGGGCAAGAAGGATTGGAAATGGCTTTAGAAACTAGTCCCGATTTAATTATTAGTGATATTTTAATGCCAATTAAAAATGGCATTGAACTTTGTAACGACATAAAAACGAACTTAAAAACCAGTCATATTCCTTTTATTCTTCTAACTGCAAGAACTACAGTTGATGATCAGATTACAGGAATTGAAACAGGAGCCGATGTTTATATTACCAAGCCTTTTAGCATTCGTTTTTTAATGGTCCAGGTAAACCAAATCATTGAATCCCGTCAAAAATTATATTCCCAGTTTAGTAAGGACGTTTATTTGCTTCCAAATAAAGTGGCACAGAACGGAATTGATCAAGAATTTCTTCAAAAAGCCATTGACTATATTATCGAGAACATACAAAATCCTCAATTGGGAGTTAATTCCATTGCCGATCTTTTTAATTTGAGCCGTATGCAGGTTTATAGAAAGATTAAGGCTCTTACAGGCAAATCCGTTGTTAATTTTATAAGAATGGTTAGAATTAAGCAAGCTTTGAAGCTTATGGATACTCAAAAATATGCACTTGCTGAAATAGCCTATCTAACAGGTTTTAATTCAGCCTCTTATTTCACCACTTCTTTTAAAGAGGAATATGGAAAAGCGCCATCTGAATATTTAGAACAAAATATTTAATATCAGCAGGTCAAAACACGGTTTATTTAAATTTTATTTATGCTAGTGTTTACGTAAAATAAAGAATCATCTTCTCAATAGATTCGACCTATAAAAAGCAACTTCATCTTATTTTTTAATAAAAAGGATATAGTATTAATACTAATAATGTATTAATAAATAGCTTATTGTATTAAATCATCACTAGTGTTTTAAATTTTAAAGAGAATGTTCATTTATTGATAACCCAAATCAATGTTATATATGATATTTGGTAGTCTGTGTTTCAGATTTCATTATTCTTATGAAACTCTCGCAGTTACGAGTTTTCAAGGGGTTTGTAAAATAATTGTAAGTACAACTAAATTCTTAAATGGTACAATTTTTTCAACTTTCTAGATACTCGTTATAGTATTAAAATTTTAACTAAACTTTATTAACATTAACTAAATTTTATTTTATGCAAAATGTAATTTTACTATTTAATTCTAGGAGAGGTCGTCCTTGGTTTCTCAAAATTATTTGTTCAACAATCATATTTTTCTCTATGGTTGTTAACGCCAATGCACAAAAAACCGTAAGTGGTACGGTGACTGATGAATCAGGTGTACCTATGCTTGGTGTGAATGTGATTGTGAAGGGTACCACTACGGGTACAAACACAGATTTCGATGGAAATTACTCCCTCAATGTCTCTGGTAGTAATGCTGTATTAGTGTTTTCCTATCTTGGTTTTGTAACCAAAGAATTGACTGTTGGAGCACAATCTGTAATTAATGTTACTTTAGACCAAGATATTGCGGCGCTTAGCGAGGTGGTTGTCATTGGTTATGGTACACAAAGAAGAGAGTCAGTTACAGGCTCGGTTGTTTCTATTAAAGGAGAAGAATTGGGAGAAGTCCAAGCGGCCAACTTCCAACAAGCACTTCAAGGCCGTGCTGCGGGTGTTCAAATATCAACAACTAATTCCAGACCTGGAGCTGCTCCACAAATCCAAATTCGTGGTGTACGTTCATTATCGGCAAATAATGATCCTTTAATTGTTCTGAATGGTATTCCTTTTTCTGGAGGACTTAGTGATATCAACATGAATGATATTGAAAGTTTAGACATTTTAAAAGATGCGTCAGCTACAGCTATTTATGGTTCTAGAGGTGCCAATGGCGTTATTTTAATAACAACAAAATCTGGTAAACAAGGCCAAAAAGCAAGATTCTCATATAACACGTATTATGCAACCAAAGAGGTATTTGCTAAATACCCGATGATGAATGGCCCACAAACTTTAGCGTTACGTGAAGCAACTGCTCTTTTTAGAGGTTCTCCTATTTATGATACAGGAGGCGATGAAGACCCTAATGTTGATACTGATTGGCAAGATTTATTTTATGGTCCTGGATTTCAAACCAGTCATGATATAAGTGTGCAAGGTGGTACTCAAGGTGGTGCTTATAATATGGGTATGGGTTATTTTAAAGAAACGTCGGTTGTGCCTGGTGAATATTTTGAAAGATATTCTTTGCGCGCACAGATTGATCAGGAAATAGGAGCGTTTCGCTTTGGTTTAAACTCTGTAATGAACTTTAATAAAGCTAGCGGTATTTCTGGTGTTGGAGGTGTACTAGGATCATCACCCCTTCTTAATCCATACAACCCTGATGGTTCAATAAAACAGCGTTATCAAACACAGGCAGATGACCTTTGGATTCCTACAAGAGATGTAGTAAATAATGTTGGATTATCACGAGTTAACGAACAGTTGGATTTTGGTACTTACAATAACATATATGGTGAGGTTAAAATACCAGGCGTTGAGGGTTTAAAATACCGAATTAATATTGGTTTGAATTTGCGAGTATCTAGGGATGGTAACTTTACAGGCGTGGGGGTGTTTAATTATAACGAGTCCAATCCATCTTCTGCAAGTTATAATAGTTCTATTTCACAAGATTATGTTATTGAAAACCAAATACTTTATGACAGAACATTTGCAGATAAACATAAAGTGAATTTTGTTGGTCTATTTTCGGCTCAGAATTCAAAATTTGATAATGTAGGTTTGAGTATTAGAAATGTTCCAAATGAGCAATTCT
Source organism: Confluentibacter flavum (assembly GCF_002843175.1). Classification (GTDB taxonomy): domain Bacteria; phylum Bacteroidota; class Bacteroidia; order Flavobacteriales; family Flavobacteriaceae; genus Confluentibacter; species Confluentibacter flavum. Next base: position 4,490 of record NZ_PJEO01000020.1, on the reverse strand, counting down.
TGTTTTACAACATAGATGCTGCTTTAGCGGAAGATATTACTGGTTATGGAACTAATTTAACCGAAACTGGTTTACTATCATACATGGCTAGAGCCATGTACCAATTTGACAACCGTTACCTAATTACAGCTACAGTTAGATCTGACGGATCTTCTAGATTGGCAGAAGGATACAAATGGGTGACTTACCCTGCGGTATCTGTAGGTTGGAATGTACATAACGAATCCTTTATGCAGAATGTTGGGTTTATAGACCAATTAAAATTACGTGTAGGTTATGGAGAAACGTCTAACCAAGCTATTGGTGCTTACTCTACCCAAGGAAGATTACAACCAAGAAATTATAACTTTGGTAGTACTTTTGCAACTGGTTATTATGTTAGTACCTTACCAAATCCTACATTAGGATGGGAGTTTTCAGAAACTTACAATTATGGTATAGATTTTGGAATGTTCAAAAACAGACTTTCTGGTACTGTTGAATATTATATTACAAAGACAAATGATATTCTGTACGGTCTTGGTCTACCTGTAACATCTGGTGTAAATAACGTTACAAGTAATATTGGTGCAACAGAAAATAAAGGTCTTGAAATAGCCCTTAATGGAATTATTATTGATAATCCAGATGGTTTAACTTGGGAAGCAGGGCTTAATCTGTATACCAACAGGAATAAAATTACGGCATTAGCTTCTGGAGAATTAGAAAATGTTGGTAACAATTGGTTTGTTGGCTCGCCTATCAATGTGATTTATGACCAAAAGAAAATTGGACTTTGGAACGAAACAGATCCAGATTTCCAATACCTACAACAATATGAACCAGGAGGTAATGCGGGAATGATTAAAGTACAATATACAGGTGATTTTAATCCGGATGGATCTCCAACTAGACCAATAAATGCAGATGATAGAATCATACAAGATCCTACACCTGATTTTCAAGGAGGTTTCAATACCCGCTTGGCTTATAAAAATTTCGACTTAAGTATGGTAGGTACCTTTAAAAGTGGGGGTATCGTAATTAGTACACTATATAGTGGTCAAGGGTATCTTAACTTGCTTACTGGTAGAAGAAATAATGTTGATGTAGATTATTGGACACCAACCAACACAGGTGCAAAATATCCAGCACCAGGTGGAATACAAAGTGGTGATAACCAAAAATATGCTAGTACTTTAGGGTATTTTGATGGGTCTTATCTTAAAGTTCGTACCATAACCTTTGGGTATAACTTTGATCAAGATATTCTAAGTAAAATTGGTTTAGAAAGGCTTCGTTTATATGCTACCGTTCAAAATCCATTTGTATTGTTTTCACCGTTCCATGATGAATCTGGTATGGATCCAGAAACAAACTCTTTAGGAGGTCAAAATGCTGCCGTTGGTGGAGGTCCTTATTCTCAAAGTATTCCGACGATTGGTGCTAACACACCAAGCACACGTAACTATATGATAGGGTTAAACTTAACATTCTAAAAAAAAAATTATGAAAAATAGATTTAAAATTAAATTTATTGCCACGGTATTAATTGCTGTGTCATTATTAATGGGTTCCTGTACGAAGGATATCCTGCAGGAAGCGCCAAGAAGTTCTTTTACCCCAGACTTTTTCAAGACTGAATTGGGTGTTCAAGGAGGGATTACATACTTATATTCACAATTAAGGTATGTATACGGTCAACCGTATTATTACAATTCCCTTGAAACAGGTACTGATGAGTACACCTATGGACAAAGTGCTGATGGAAACTTTAAGGATAGTGATTTATCTGGCGTAGGTCAAATCTCGTCAACAAGTTTCCCAAGTAGTATTCCTTGGAATACGGCTTTTCCGGCCATTAACACCGCAAGTGGTATCATTGAAAATGCCGCTGCAGTTGGACTTAGTGATGCTTTAATTGCAGAAGCTAGATTTTTCCGTGCTTTCAATTACTTTTTGTTAGTACAAACTTATGGTGGAGTACCATTGGATTTGGGTGCTGGTAACTTACAATTTAATACATCGGCAGTAAGAACTTCAGTGCGAAACACAGTACCAGAGGTTTATACTATAGGTGTATTTCCTGATTTAGTTGAGGCAGTAAATGATTTACCAGTTAGTGCCCGTTTAACAGGAACGGTAACTAAAAATGTTGCTCGATTGTTTTTAGCTAAAGCCTATTTAACGTATGGCTGGTGGTTGCAAAATCCAAACAATATTCCAACCTATCCAGAGTCTCCAAGAACAGACCCTGATGGGCATGATGCTGCTTATTATTTTCAACAAGCCTATAATGTAGCAACTGCTGGAATTGATAATCCTGGTGATTATAGATTATTGAATTATTTTTACGATGTTCATGAAGGATCTAATGATCGCCATGCTGAAATGATGTTGTATGCAGATCATACAGAAGCAAGTGAGCAGTACAATGGCGCAAGTCTAAGTTGGTCTGGTGCAGGTGGTGCGGATAATGCAGCGGTTTGGATGGTAACATCTAATTACACTCGTATAAGTGTTAGTGGGAAAGCTGCTGTACAACGTGAAGCTTCTCAAAGTTTGGGTCGTCCATGGACACGTATGGCACCAACTATTAATGTATTTGAAGAAACGTTTGATGAGAAAGATTTAGATTCTCGTTACGATGGTACATTTGTAACTAGTTATAGAGCAAACTGGAATAAATCAGGAGATAATACGCCTTCGATATCAGGTGCTAATGGTTTACCAATATTTCCTGGTGATAAAGTGGTTTCATACTTAGACGAATACAATCCAGCCGTAGTTTATGGTAATGGAGCTGGTATTGGTGCAGGTGTATTGCCAGGAAGAGCAGATTATGTTATTAACACAAATGAAATTAACAGAAAAAACTATCCTGGGTTATGGAAATTAGGAACCTATCGTACGGATAATGCAGGTGGATTAGGGCAGCCAAATGGAGCGGTGACACGGCCTTTCCCAATTGCTAAATTCTCTGAATTTTACTTTATAGCTGCTGAAGCTGCTGTAAAAGGAGCTACACCGGCAGGAGGAAAAAGTGCTCGTGAATTAATCAATGTGATTCGTGCCCGTGCAGGTAAGTGGCGTTTTGATAATGGTGAGCAAGCTGTGCGTATGGAAGATAACAGTGCGGCTATGGTATTAGCGACTCCTGCGATTATTGATATTGACTATATCCTAGCAGAACGTTCTCGTGAATACTTTGGAGAAGGCTACAGATGGTTAGATTTAGTTCGTACTCAAAAATGGGCTGAACTGGCATCCAGCTATGAAATAGCAGGTAATAATGACACCGACCATACACCAGTGTTAGTGAATAGAACCATTGAGAAGTTTCATTATATAAGACCAATACCACAAGGTCAATTAGATAATATGGATATGACAGATGCAGAAAGAGCTGCATTCCAAAATCCTGGGTATAATTAACTAAATTAAGTTAATAGGTATTATTTGTAAAATAAGGGTTACACAATATTGTGTGACCCTTATTTTTTAACACCCTTTTTTAAATTCATTATTTTATAACCCGTTGTGCATTATGATTTAAAAGAAAAAAGTTGTCCATATTACTGATAATCAGTAAATTGTTTTAGCGATAAAACATTAATTATGAACAACTTAAATGCAAATTACGAAAGAATATTGGAAGTATTACAAAAAATATCAAAAGAACAACTTTTGGACTATCAAAGACGTCGACCGAAGCTGAGTGATTTGGAACTGATTTGTTTAAGCTTAACAGCTGAATTTATGGGAATAGATAGTGAGAATGATTTATTTAGAAAGCTCCCTGTCATTATTGCCTCAAAAATAGACAGGAGCGTCTACAATCGAAGAAGACGGAAATTAGTAGGTTACATGGATGATATCCGATTAAGATTAGCCTCTCATTTTAATGAATTTGAAGATTATTTTATAGTGGACAGTATGCCTTTAGAGGTTTGTAAATTATCACGAAGTTCCCGTTCGAGAGTCTGTAAAGAGGATGCCTATGCTTTTCCTGACAAAGGCTATTGTGCCTCCCAAGGTTCCAATTATTATGGTTATAAGCTGCACGCCGTCTGTTCTATTAAAGGTGTTTTTCAAAGTGTCGATTTGAGCCCTGCATCGGTACACGATGTCAATTACCTTAAGGACATTAAAGCACAAATGGGCGATTGCACTTTAATTGGAGATAGAGGGTATCTATCAGCAGAAATACAGCTCAATTTGTTTGAAACCTGTAACATAAAGCTAAATACACCTATGAGAAGCAATCAAAAAGATTATAAAAAACAACCTTACATTTTCAGAAAAAAGAGAAAAAGAATAGAGACATTGTTCTCACAATTATGTGACCAATTTATGATAAGACGTAATTATGCCAAGTCTTTTCGAGGATTTAAGACTAGGATCCTATCTAAAATAGCGGCCCTTACAACAATTCAATATATCAATAAGTTTATTTTTGATAGAAACATCAACAATATTAAAATTAGCATTATTTAAAATGCACAACGAGT
>NZ_PJEO01000013.1 GCF_002843175.1 Confluentibacter flavum | reverse complement strand
TATTTAGTTTTATAGGTTTTCATTTTAAGTTTGTTTTGCTGGTGCATTAGATTTGGAGTCAGCATATGATTTGATAAATGCGGTCTTTTTTCATTATAAATCGCTACTGTTTCTTTAATTATTTGCTTCATAATTGGTAAGTCTTTGTTGTATTTGTCAATATTGAATTCCTGCTTTAAGATGCCGTTTATTCTTTCTGCCACAGCATTTTCGTAGGGATCAGAGTTTTGGGTCATACTTGGGTTTATTTTGTGCTTACTGAGTTCTTTTTGATATTCATTGGCGCAATATTGCAATCCTCTGTCAGAATGGTGTATCAACGGTAATCCCGTGTTTCCTCTCTGCTTAACAGCTAGTTTCAAAGCTACCAAACTGCTTTCTGTATTTAAATTATCAGACACATTATAGCCCACTATTTTCTTTGAATAAGCATCAGTTATCAAACTTAAATAACAAGGTTTCTCTCGTTTTCCGATATAAGTGATGTCCGACACCCAAACCTGTTCTGGCCTGGTTATTTGTAAATCCAGTAGTTGGTTTTTGTACTTTCTAAAGCGATGGTGTGAGTTTGTGGTTATGTGGTACGAACGCTTTGGAACGATCAATAAGTGGTTGGCCCTTAGTATATCAATAAATTTATCCCTTCCTATTTTCAATGTTTTTAAATCTTGATTTAGTAAATAGTACAACTTTTTGGCTCCTAACCTTGGCATTTGTGTTCTGATTTCTAAAACCATTTTCACAACCAATGCTGCCTTGTCCTGCTTGATAATGCGACGTTTTATACTTCGATAATAAACCTGTCTGTCTACCCCGAACAAAGTACAGGCAAACATTACTGTTTGTTTTTCTTGTTCTTTAAAATGGTCGATTGTTCGGGTGACGAGTTTTTTCGGATGTCAATTTGATATTCTTTTTCGGCAATATCAATCATCATATCGAATATGATGGCCTTCTTATCGGCAACGAAAGCTTGCTGTTCTAAAAATGCTTTTTGCTTTTCAAGTAGCTTGACCTTTGCTTCCAGTTCCATTATTTTTTGTTCAGGGGATTTTGGCATATTGGAGGGCGTTTTGTTTTCCCAATCAAAGCTACCAAATTTTCTTAACCATTCAACTATTGTTGAACGTGCCTGGATCCCATATTTGCGGCAAGCTTCATGAGTTGACAACTTGCCATGTTCAATTTCCTGAACTACTTGTAGTTTAAAAGACATTGTGTAGTCTTTCTGTGTACGCTTTACATAGCGGTTTTCTTGGTGGTTTTCCATAAGGATACTTTTTGTGTATCGCTATTTCAGGACAAGACATTATCTAATAATAAATCTAGAATTGAAAATGTATTGATTTTTTTTTATTTTTCTTGGAACACATTGTCTTTGGAGTTGACTGGAATTTCTATATCAATAGTACTTGAAACCCTGTTTTCACCTCATTCAAACTCAGAATTAACTCATCAAATTGCCTACAATATTGCCAGCTTCACTGGAAAGGAAAAACAAGAAAAAACAGAATTATATAAATATGTCAAAAAATATTATTCCATTAGATCAAAACTAGTTCATGGTGAAACTGTAAAGGAAGAAGAATTAAATTCAATTCCGCCTTTCTTTAAGTTTATTTGTGATATAATACTAAAAATAATTAGCGATGATAAATTGATACACGTTTTCAATGATAACCAAAAAAGAAAAGAATTTCTAAATGACAAACTCTTTCAATAAATTAATTAGCTTAGGCAACATTCATTAAACAAACACGTTAAACGAACCATCAAAATTTCATTCAAAAACCTCAAAATACACCATAAAAAAAATCCAGCAAAAGCTGGATTTTCTAATTTATAACAACTTAAAACCTAAGATGCATTTTGAATTTTAATTAAGTTTAAAGCAGAACCTTCATTATACCAACCAATTTGAGCCGCATTATAAGTGTGATTTAATTTTATTAAATCTTTACTTCCATCTGCATGAACCGCCTCAAGAGTTAATTGCTTATCTGGAGCGAATTCATTTAAATCCAAAAAGTTGAAAGTATCATCTTCTTTTATTAAATCGTAATCTGCTTCATTTGCAAACGTTAAGCCTAACATGCCTTGTTTTTTAAGGTTTGTTTCATGAATACGCGCAAACGATTTTACAATAACTGCAGCAACACCCAAGAATCTTGGTTGCATAGCAGCATGTTCTCGCGAAGACCCTTCACCGTAATTATGATCGCCCACAACAATGGTTTTAATGCCTTTAGCTTTGTATTGACGTTGCACATCTGGCACACCACCATACTCACCTGTTAATTGATTTTTAACAAAGTTTGTTTTTTGGTTGTATGCATTTACTGCTCCAATTAAGGTATTGTTTGCAATATTATCTAAATGCCCTCTAAAACGTAACCAAGGTCCCGCCATAGAAATATGGTCGGTTGTACATTTTCCAAAGGCTTTAATTAACAATTTAGCACCTGTAATGCTGTTCCCAATCGGTTCAAAAGGTGCCAATAATTGTAGACGCTCTGAATCTTCAGCAACTTTGACTTGCACATGGCTTCCATCAGCTTCAGGAGCTAAGTAACCATTATCTTTAACTTCAAAACCTTTTGGTGGCAATTCCCATCCTGTTGGTTCATCAAACATCACTTCTTGTCCGTTCTCATTGATTAACGCATCAGTCATCGGATTAAAATCTAAACGTCCTGCAATTGCAATAGCTGCCGTAATTTCAGGCGATGCCACAAACGCATGTGTGTTTGGATTTCCATCAGCACGTTTTGCAAAGTTCCTGTTGAAGGAATGTACAATACTGTTTTTAGGTGCATTTTTAGGGTCGCTATATCGTGCCCATTGTCCAATACAAGGTCCGCAAGCATTCGTAAATATTTTAGCATCCAATTTTTCAAATACTTGAAGAATGCCATCTCTTTCAGCGGTGTATCTTACTTGTTCAGAACCAGGATTAATACCCAATTCAGATTTCATCTTCACCCCTTTATCTAATGCTTGTTGGGCAATAGACGCCGCACGGGATAAATCCTCGTAAGACGAGTTGGTACAAGATCCAATCAATCCCCATTCTACAACTATTGGCCAATCGTTCGCTTTCGCTTTTTCAGTCATGGCTTTACCAACAGTAGTCGATAAATCTGGCGTAAATGGTCCGTTTAATAAGGGCCCTAATTCAGATAAATTGATTTCTATAACTTGGTCAAAATACTGTTCAGGATTTGCATAGACTTCAGGATCTGCTGTCAAGTATGATTTTACTTTATTAGCGGCATCTGCAACATCGGCTCTATCTGTAGCACGTAAATAACGCTCCATAGATTCATCATAACCAAATGTAGATGTGGTAGCACCTATTTCGGCACCCATATTACAAATTGTTCCTTTGCCAGTACAAGACATCGAGAGGGCACCTGGTCCAAAATATTCAACAATCGCCCCTGTTCCACCTTTTACGGTAAGGATTTCAGCTACTTTTAATATCACATCTTTTGGTGCTGTCCAACCAGACAACTTACCTGTTAACTTAACACCAATTAATTTAGGGAATTTTAGTTCCCAAGCCATACCCGCCATAACATCAACAGCATCAGCTCCACCAACGCCAATGGCAACCATTCCTAAACCACCAGCATTCACTGTATGTGAATCTGTACCAATCATCATACCTCCTGGGAATGCATAATTTTCTAAAACGACTTGGTGAATAATACCAGCGCCTGGTTTCCAAAAACCAATACCATATTTATTTGAAACAGATTCCAAGAAATCAAAAACTTCACTACTAACACTGTTTGCATGCTTTAAATCTACCGCAGCACCGTCTTTAGCTTGAATTAAGTGATCACAATGTACCGTTGTTGGAACGGCTACCTTACTTTTACCAGCTTGCATAAATTGCAATAGTGCCATTTGTGCTGTCGCATCTTGACAAGCAATGCGGTCTGGAGCAAAATCAACATAATCCTTTCCTCGAGTAAAAGCCTTCGTTGGAGTTCCATCCCAAAGGTGATTGTATAATATTTTTTCGGAAAGCGTCAACGGTTTTCCAACTACTTCACGGGCTTTATCAACGCGCTCTGCCATTTTGGTGTAAACACCCTTAATCATGTCTATGTCAAATGCCATAATTCTATATAATTTATTTCAGATTTTTAATATTGCAAATTACAAAATTAATGTAAAGTTTTAAAAATAAACCCATCAATACAAAATACAATCATATTAATTTACTATTGTTACATAATAAATTAATATCATTGTATTTTTTACATTTTTAATTGAGGAAAAATGATGATTTAACAAACTACTCTGCTAGTTGAATTTATCCTTTATAAATTTAGAATCCCGTAAATTAGTGAAGGGTCTTTCAAAAAAAACATACAATAGGTATGCTAAATAAAATGAAAGAAACCAAAAAACTATTAAAACGCCCACTTTAGTTACTATCGAAGCATTACTTAGATTGATAAAATATTGGATCGTTAATAAAACAATTGAATAATTAATTAAGTAAACAGCATATGATAAAATGCTGATATAAGTAATTTCACGTTTAAAAAAATGAGCATGATTCCAATTTGAAAAGAGGGGTAATAGCAGTACCAAACTTATTGAAACTAAGGGTAAATAAAAAATATTATAAAATAAAGGCGCATTAATTGGTTTTACATCATACCAAAAAACAAGAAAATGCATTACGAAAAACAAGAAAATCCCAGAAAAGAAAAGCCAAACCTTATATTGCTTCCAAATGGTACTGTAATTGATTGAAAAGAAAGCACCGATAAACCCATAATAAATACTATCTATTCTAAAAATAACAACCTTTCTTAATTCTTTACTCCAATGATGGTCTGAAGTCAATGTATTGTTTAGATGAAAATCAAATCTTAAAAAAGTTACTAAACAGATAATGACCACTACTGACGAAATAAAAAGTTTGTCTTTTGAACTATTTTTAAAAAAAACTAATAGCAAAAACAAAACTAATGGCCCAATGATATAGGCATATTCTTCTATGGACAAACTCCAAGATTCAGTAAAAAAATCAGCTTGACCTTCTGAAAAATTCTGCAGGAATAAAAAATAATGCCCAATACCTGAAATAACCTTTCTGAAAAAAATAAAATATAGAATGATATTTACGAGTAGAATTAAAAAGTAATTAGGCAAGGTTCTAAACCAACGTCTTACCCAGAAATACCCGAAATCTTTGAATGCTGTTTTATTTAAGTGAATCTGCTTTAAAATGATTCCGCCAATTAAAAACCCGCTAAGTACAAAAAATAAATCGACCCCAATGGCTCCAAAAAATTTAATGACCTCAAGAACAAAACTTTCTTTATTTGGAAATAACAACAATGTTGTATGTGAAAAAAGAACTAAAAGAATGGCTAATGCCCTAAAAACATCTAAGCCAAAAATTCTATGCTTATAATCAACATGCACAGAGCATAGATTTAGTGATTAAAACAAACTCTTTATAATTTGTTGTTCAGAGATACCTTCAGCTTCAGCTTTATAATTTTTTATAATTCTATGCCTTAAAATACTATGCGAAACAGCTTGCACATTCTCTATATCTGGTGAAAATTTACCATGAATAGCTGCATGGGTTTTGGCTGCCAAAATTAAATTTTGAGAAGCTCTAGGCCCTGCACCCCAATCAACATAAGTATTTATTAAATCGGTAGCCGCCGTGGTATTTGGTCTTGTTTTTCCAACCATAGTTACGGCATATTCAATCACATTATCTGGTACAGGAATACGCCGCATTAAATGCTGGAATTCGACTATCTCCTCAGCTGAAAATAACGCTTTTACTTTTAATTGTACATCGTTTGTGGTTGTTTTTACAACTTGAACCTCTTCTTCAAAAGAAGGATAATCTAAATTAATAGCAAACATAAAACGATCTAATTGGGCTTCTGGCAAAGGATAGGTTCCTTCTTGCTCTATGGGGTTTTGTGTTGCCAATACAAAATAAGGTAACTTTAATTTGTAATTGTGTCCAGCGACAGTAACTGAGCGTTCTTGCATGGCTTCCAACAAAGCAGCTTGGGTTTTTGGAGGCGTTCTATTTATCTCGTCTGCCAAAATAATGTTGGCGAAAATAGGACCTTTTATAAACTTAAAATGCCTGTCTTCGTCAAGTATTTCACTCCCCAAAATATCACTTGGCATTAAATCGGGCGTGAATTGAATGCGTTTAAAATCCAATCCCAATGCTTGGGCAATCGTGTTTACCATTAAGGTTTTAGCCAAACCTGGCACACCTATAAGCAAGGAATGTCCACCAGAAAAAACAGAAATTAAAATTTGGTTTACTACGTCGTCTTGACCAATGATTACTTTGGCTATCTCTTTTTTAAGTTCTTTATATTTTTCTACAAATTGTTTAACGGCAGCGACGTCTGACATATATTTATTTTTTTAACCAATTACTAGAAAAATCACAATCTTTATAGTCTTCACCAATTTTAATGTAGGTATCCATTATTTTTTCTTCTTGCCACTTTTCAATAGCGTTGATTCGTTTTTCATTAAGAGCTAGCTCTTTAATTTTTAAATAGTCCGTTGCATAATCAGCTTCATGATCATCAATTCTACCAGTAACCGTTAAAATTTTAAATTTTATTTTACCAGTTCTCTCGGTTTCGGTTAAAACAGGACTGACCTCGTTATCCTTTAAACTTTGAATCTGGGTATATAATTCCGTATCCATTTTAGTCAATTCAAATTTATAATCTTGGGTTTTCGGATTAATCATTTGTCCGCCATCAACTCTGGTTTCCTTTCTATCGCTAGATTCCCTTGCAGCCTCCTCAAAAGTAAGATCACCGGAAACAATACTTTCTCTTATTTTATCAATGCGTTCTCGTGCTTCTTTTAGTGCTTCATCCGACACTTTAGGGATTAAAAGAATGTGGCTTACATCATATTCTTTACCTCTTATTTTTTCAACTTTAAGAATGTGGAATCCAAACTCTGTTTCAAAAGGATCTGAGATGTCTCCTTCTTGCATAGAAAATGCAACTTCTCTAAACTCTTTAACCATTTTTGGCTTATCTCTGTGCATTGTGCCTACACTACCTCCCGACCTACCAGATTCTTTATCATCAGAGTATAAAACTGCTTTAGTACGGAAACTAGCACCATTTTCAACAACATCCCTTTTATATTCTTTTAAGCGGTCAATGATTATTTGTTTGTCTTCACTAGACACTTTAGGATCAACAACAATTTCGGCAACTTTCAATTCCGTACCAAACGTTGGTCGTTGTTCTTTTGGGATTTTATTAAAAAACTGCCTAACTTCCTCGGGTGTTATTTCTACTTCTTCCACAACTTTCTCTTGCATTCTTCCTGAAAGTTTATTGTTTTTTATGGACTCAAATATTTCCTCTCTAAGACTTTTTTCATCCTCCTTTTTATAAAATGCCACAAGACGTTCCATTGATCCGTTTGTGGATTGTAAAAATTGATCAATAGTATAATCTACTTCTGCTCGCACCTCTGCATCAGTAACAATAATACTATCTTGGATGGCATGATGTGCGTATAATTTTGATTCTAGCATGCGTCCAAATAACTGGCAATCTGTTACACCATCTAAATTAGCCCCCGAAGCTATTAATTGTTGTCTTTCTTTTGGGATATCCGATTCTAAAACAATAAAATCGCCCACTACGGCTGCAACACCATCTACTTTACGAGGTTTGAAAGCTTCTGTAGAATCCACTTTCACTTCAGTAGGTGCTTCAATCTTTTCATCTTCAATAATTTCCTGAGCAGTTATAACATTAATCAATAATAATGTTAAGCTTAATGTGACTATATGTTTCAAATTAATTGTAAATTTCAAATTGTTTGTTTTTATTGGCATCTTTAGTTATATCCTTTTCTAATTCTCTAATTATTTCCAGCTTCCTTTTATTAATAACGATTTGGTCTATAGTAGGTTTTACGTATTCTAAAGGAGCCGTATCATTACGTAATAATACATCATTTATTTGCATCAAATATACTCCTAATGAATCTTTGAGCTCTATAAAATTAGATTTTTTTAACAGTTGATCCCTGTTTTCGGGTGTGATTACTGGAATTTTATCAACTACCTGACTTGCTTTAACCCAAATGGAATCTTTTAATGAATAGGATTTAAACTGAATGGATAAAGAATCGAGTTCTTTTCTATCTGCCAAATTAAAGCGTTTAAACTTTTGTTCAATATTTTTATAATTGATAATATTCTCATTTACATGAATGTATCTAAATTTAAGAAGATCTTCATTCAATTTAAAAACTTCCTTATTTAAACTATAATACACTTCGGCTTCTGCATTGGTTACACTGGTATCGATGCTTCTTTTTACCAATGCTTCGATATAAGCTTTAGTGTACAAATCGTTTTTATATTGTACCACCAGTTTATTAAAGGCTTCCTGCTGTTCTTCACTTAAATTGCGCATAGCACCATCAACAAACAATTGTTGTGTTGCCCATTTATTAATAAAATTTTGAACCAAAAGGATGCTGTCTTCTTTACTGGTGCCCTCTGATACCAGATCTTTTATATCCTCATAATATAGATACGTGTCATTAACACGTGCCACAGCGACTCTATCATCTACTTTTTTAAAAAAATGACAGGATGTAACTAATATAAATACTATGATTATTCTAAAACGCACTTACTGGTTTTTAATTTGAGATTTTACTTTATTTAGTGATTCTTGATTCACTTCTACTTTATATTTTGTTTTAAGTCCCTCAAGCCATTTGTTTTCTTTTGCAACTTGGTAATCTGATATAACTTCGCCTCTAGCCTCCTCAAATGTTTTTATTTTTTTTGGGAGAACATCTTTAATCTGAACTATTACATAAGCATCATGATGCTTGTATATTTTGGACACACCTTTTTTTAATTCAAAATTATCTGGAAGTGCTTGATGGCTTGCCTCCATAACATCTGAAGTAAAAAGCACCTGAACTTCCCCATCAGTATTTACAAGATTTTTTATATCATCTAAATCCATATTTGAAGCCAATAATTGGGATACTCTTTTTATGATATTTTGTTTTGCTGAAGAGGCTATAATGGCATCCATTCTTTCAGGAAAAAAATAATTTTCTTTATGGTTATCATAGAACTTTTGAATCTCTAATGAATCTGATTGCGTAGTATTCCAAATAACGTTTTCCATCAAATCAAATAATAGCAACCCATCCCTATATTCGTTAACAATATTGGCAAAGTCCTCATTTTCATTTTCCAAATTAGCTTCTTGGTATTGTACCAAACTAGTATTTAAAAATGAATCGTAGGCTTTTGCAACTATATCTGTATAGGTTTCTTTTACGGAAGCATTACTCTGGTTTTTAACTAAATAATCGCCAAAATCTTTATAGGTAAATGGTTTATCATTAATTTTAAATACTATTTTATCTCGTTCAAAATCCGCTGGCAATTGCCATGAACGCTTAAAATAGCTTTCATTTAAAAGGGATCCAAAATAGGCTAATGCAGGCTGATGATTGTTAACACCATATTTAGCTTTTAATTTATCAAACAAAGCCTTATCTATAATTTTAGAACGATCATCACGCTTTACTTGTGCTTCCAACTGGGATTTTAAATTTTGAAAAGGCTCTACTGGTTTTTTATCATAAAGCTTAACAATGTGCCAACCAAAATTACTTTTAAATGGTTTTGACACATCACCAATATTATCTAATGTAAAAGCGACATCTTCAAATTCTTGTGAACTTAACTGACCTGATGTGAAGGGCGACAGTAAACCACCTTTTGATGCAGAATTTGTGTCATCCGAAAATTGTTTTGCCAGTGCTTCAAAATCCTCTCCTTGATTAAGTTTTTTATAAATGTCCTGAATTCTAATCTCAGAATTAGCAGCTATGGAATCCCCATTTTTATCAACCACCATAATATGCGCTACGGTGCGTTCTCCTCTAGATTTTCGTTTGTTTTTCACATAAACGATATGATACCCAAATTGGGTTCTAAATGGTTGTGATATCTCTCCTACTTTTGTATTGTATGCTGCTGTTTCAAACGGATAAACCATCTTAAATCCGGAAAAATAACCCAAATCTTCACCAAATACAGTTTGTCCGTTATGCGCTTCCTTTCTAACAGTTTCAAACCCTTCTTTTATAGCGCTGTCGCGAAATTTTAATATGGCGTTGTAGGCGTCCAAAGTATCTTGGACACTTGCATTTTGGTCTACCCTTACTAAGATGTGCGACGCTTCAACTTCATTTAAAACTCTATCATAAGCTTCTTCAACCAAGGCGTCCGTTACGTTACTATCGGTAACAAAATTTTGTGCAAGTTGTTGTCTATAAGTGCCTAATTCTCTAATATAGGATGGTTTTTTATCAAAGCCTAAAGATTTGGCTTCCTTAAGTTTTAATTTATAATTAATGAACATATTTAAATATTCATCCACATCTTTTTGTGATTCATCTTGAACCAAATTCAAATTTTTATTATACACCCTAATAAATTCAGACGTATAAATAGAGTCTCCACTAACCGTAAAAAGAACGTCTTTGCTTTTTGATTGTGCCTGACCTTCCAACAAAAACAATGTCAATAAAAAAACAGAATAACACTTCAACTTCATGTAATCTTTTAAATTTTAGAGTAGCAACAAAAATACTAATATTAACCTATAATGCAAGTTGCATTAACAAACGTTTAAAAAGCTTTTATAGTATTATAAAATTTCCAATAAAAATGAACCTGTATATTTGCTCTTCAAACAGAAATCAATGCGCAAACTAAAACTTATTTGGGATTTTCATGGACCAGATGCCAACAAAATTGCACAACATCATGAAAAACATTTAAAAGACTATATTATTATTGAAAAATTAAATATTACCATCACCGGTGTAGAAACTTTAAGCGACATACATGCCATTGCTTTTTTGGTTTTAAATGAAGCACAAATGAAACCTATTAGGGATGCTTTAAAACCGCATAGAGGGCAAGTTTATATTCATGAATGAAAAATGATTAACTTTTTAGGGTATATGACATTCGTCATATTTTATTTTACAGAATCATAATATCTTCGAATGATTAAACAACTAATCATGATATTATGAATTCCAATATTTTTAAATGGGCGCGAATTATTTTAGGTTTATTTCTAATTGTATATGCCTTAAATCAATTTTTACATTTTTTACCAACATCATATGGGCAAATGCCAGAAGATTCCATGTATTTTATAGATGCTAGTGCCATGTACTTACCTTATTTATACATTCTTGAAATTTTAATAGGTTTACTCTTGGTTTTAAATAAATGGACCCCTTTTATAGTTATTGTTTTATTTCCATTAAGCCTGTCTTTCTTAATTTTCAATATGACCAACAATGATATTAGCAAATTTTGGCCAGCCTTAGTAGTTGCATTTTTAAATATTATGTTGCTAATGAATAATAGCAAAAAGTACAAACCTCTTTTTTCATAAAATTTGGAGGATGTTTATTTTAGTAAAAAAAGCGTTGAAATAATATTTCAACGCTTTTTGGTTTCTGTATTATATGTGTTAGCTTAATCCATATCAAACCTCACCCCAATAGAAATATTATTTTGCTTTATTGCTTGGTCATTAAAAATGGGTGATAAATCGTATTTAACATATAATGCTGTGTCATCAAAAGCTATATATCCGCTAACACCATAAACCAAATTGGTTGTATTAAATCCTCTTTTTTGTTTTTCCTTGGTGCGTTCTCCATCAATTTCATATTTTAATTTTTGACGTGTGCCTATATTAAATCCGCCATAGCCACCTAAACCTATTTTGAATTTATTGCTAGTTGAATACCTCATATAATTATCCTTTTCTATTTTTTTGGAAGGTCCAAATTCCAAATGAACTGGAAACACTAAGTTGGAAACAGATAATTTCACTTTTTTTAATTCATAAGGAAAGTTTTCAAGAACAGTTTGATTGCCTTGTTGCACAAAATGATAGTTATCAGTTGGCTTTAATCCGTTTATTTGAAGTGACACACCATATTTTAACCTCATAAAATTACTGTTATCAAATACACGCGTTTTCCAAGCCGTACCTATTTCAAAAAATCGTGAACCTCCAAATTTATAAGGAGAATCATCCAAGCTTTCGCCTTCTATAATGGCATTGTTAAAACCAAAGGCTAATACAAAGTCACTTGTGGTTCTTTTATCATATTTCTTGGGTTCATTTTTATCTTTTCTAATGCCATATGGAATATCATTAATCACGATACCAAATTTGTGTTCTTCCCCTATTCTACTAATTCCATAACTATTTCGTTTTAAAAGTGCTATTTTATTATCTGCTATTGCTGTTAGATTTTCTATATTCAATGCCGTTTTTTTAGCTACCTCCATTTTCAGCTTCTCGGCTTCTTCAAGTGTAATATCTCCGTTATCCAACTTTCTATTGATGGCTTCCACCTCTTGTTTTAAATATTTCTTTTCTTCTTCTATAATTTCAGTCTTTACCCTTTCCAACATCTCAATATTCTTTTGATTTTTAATTGCTGGAATGGTGTCTTGTGCATGGATTAATTGCATGCTGAATAGTAGTGCTAACAGCACTAGGTGTTTTGTAATGGTTTGCATAACTGTTCGTTTTTTGTCCCGATAGCTATCGGGATTGATTAATGATTGATGATGATTTTAATTATTTCGATTGGCTACGGCCGATTTTACAGTGCCAAAACTATCTTTTAAAGCTTCAAAAACTTTACTCCTGAACGATTGGTCTATGTCCGCCTCCACATCTTGAAGCAATGATTTGGCATCAACCAACCCTTTGTTAGTATATAATTGGTTTAAATTAATTTCTTTCTGCGCTTTAAGTAACAGCGCATCAATTTCTGAATCGGTAACATCTGCATTGTTATTCTTTAATAGTTGTATTTGGACAACAACATCTTGAATTTTCTGTTCTTCAAATGTTAATTCTTTTGCTGTCGCTTCAGCAAAATGAACTGTTCCATTCTTTAATTCTATTGTTGGGTGGTCACTATTATTAACTACAAGAACCTCCTTGTCATTTGTTTTTTGTTCTATTATAATTGGTTTCTTGTTTTTAATTAAATCTTGCGTTTGAACGCTTTCTTGTAACACCTCTTTAATGGGTTGCGGATTATTAACTATTATAGGATTGCTCTCAACATTTGTGTTATTATAAAACAAAGTGGTGACCAATAAAATGCCCACAAGACTTGCTGCTAAACCCAACCACCAGTAAGGTTTGCTTTTGTGCTTTTCGGTTTTGTTATCTAAGCGTTTAGATAATGTATTCCAAGCATCTGTCGACGGTTGCAATGTTCGGTTGTTTAGCTTTTCATTAATATGATGGTCAAATTTATTTGGTGCCATAACTTGTGGTATTTATTTCTTTTATTTTTTCTTGCAATAATTTTCTAGCTTTAAATAATTGTGATTTTGATGTGCCTTCGGTAATATGCAACATGCTTGCAATTTCATGATGCTTGTACCCTTCAATCGCATACATAACAAATACTATTTTATAGCCTTCGGGAAGGTCGTCTATCAGTTTTTGCAGATCAGCTACTTCAATATTTGTGTTGATGCTATCATCATAATCATTTTCATAGTGTATGTCATCCATTGAAAGTTCAATTTGCTTTTGCTTTCTTAAAAATGATATACTTTCCCTGATCATAATACGTCTTATCCAACCTTCAAAACTCCCTTCATTCTTAAAGCTTTTTAAATGGGTGAACACTTTAAAAAAACCATCTAACATGACATCTTCTGCATATTGCAAATCGGAAATATAATATCTGCAAACGCTTAACATTTTAGGTGAAAACATTTCAAATAGTGTCTGCTGTGCTTCACGATTATTTTTCGCAGCCTTTTCTATAAGCGTAGTTTCGTTTTTATAAAGTTGTATGACTTTCAAAAGTGACTTCATTGGTTGTTCTATTTAAAAAGACGCTAATTTTATTTAAAAGGTTGCCTAAAGGTCAAAAAATAATCATTAAACTCAATTATTTGAATAATAATATAGCGGTTTTTAAGGAAAATAAAATTTCTTTTCTTAACTTATCACCTCATTATGAAGAAATCAATTAAGTCATATTAAATTTATGTTTTTAATTTTTTAATGATGATATTTTTGGTAAAAATGAATAAACACTGATTTTTATTTACTTAAAACATGAATTTATTGAATATTTTTCAATAAATTTTTACATTTGTTAGAGACATTAAAACTTATGGAAAACACCAACCTTTTTTCATCCTACAATCAATTACCAAGCACTTGGGACGAGATGTACTGTACCGATTCAAAGATAAGAACTCAGTATGAGGGATTTATAGAATATTTAAAAAATACATCTCCTGAAAAATTAACAAAAAAAGAAGAACTTTCTAAGCAATTATTCATGAGCCAAGGTGTCACTTTCACAGTCTACAGCGACAATGAAGGAATTGAGAAAATATTCCCTTTTGATATTGTTCCAAGAATAATAACTGCTGTGGAATGGGAAAAAATTGAACGAGGCATCAAACAGCGTCTTAAAGCTTTAAACCTGTTTATCAAGGATATTTACAATGAACAATTCATTATTAAAGATGGTATTATGCCAGGTGAATTAATTTATTCTTGCCCCAGTTTTTTACGCGAAATGAAAGGTGTGAAAGTCCCTTATGATATTTATGTACATATTTCTGGAGTAGATTTAATTCGTAATAATGATGGCGAATTTTATGTACTCGAAGATAATTTGCGTACACCTTCTGGAGTTAGCTATATGTTAGAAAACAGAGAAATATCCAAACGCTTATTTCCTGGGATTTTGCCAAAAAACGGTGTGCGTTCGGTGTCTAATTACCCAAACATGCTCTACAAAAAATTAAAGGAGCTTTCCAATAATTTGAATCCTAATATTGTACTTTTAACTCCCGGCATTTACAATTCCGCCTATTATGAGCACACGACGTTAGCCAGACTTATGGGTATTGAATTGGTAGAGGGAAGTGATTTGGTTGTTAAAAATCATTTTGTTTACATGAAAACCACTAATGGTTTAAAACAAGTGGATGTTATTTACAGACGTGTGGATGATGATTTTTTAGACCCTTTAGAGTTTAATGCCAAAAGTATATTAGGTGTTGCGGGTATTATGGATGTTTATAGAAAAGGAAATGTAAATATTGTAAACGCCCCTGGAACTGGAATTGCAGATGATAAAGCCATTTATATTTACGTGCCCGATATGATAAAATATTATTTAGGTGAAGAGCCTATTTTAAAAAATATTGAAACTTATCAATTAGGAAGACCAGACGAACTTGAACACGTTATTAAAAACATAAGAGAAATGGTTATTAAAAAAACCGATGGTAGTGGTGGGTACGGTATGCTAATGGGGCACGAAGCGAATGATGAAGAAATAAAAGACTACATAGATAACGTCAAGAAAAAACCTGAAAATTTTATAGCGCAACCTATTTTAAGATTGTCTACAGCCCCATGCTACATAAACGGTCAATTGTCCCCTCGCTGTATAGATTTAAGGCCATTTGCTCTTGCTGGCCGGGATGGCATCGATATTTGTCCGGGTGGTCTTACTAGAGTCGCCTTAAAAAAAGGTTCTTTGGTAGTAAATAGTTCTCAAGGTGGTGGCAGTAAAGATACATGGGTAATACAATAATAATCAGAAAAACATTAGTATGTTAAGTAGAGTAGCAAATAATCTCATTTGGTTAGAGAGGTATATGGAACGTGGAAGCGGTATTTTAAATTTACTTAAAGTAAATTTTTATGCCAATCAAGACTCTCCTGAACTCTTTTCCTGGACGCCAATCATTAAAAATTTCACGACCTCAGACAATGAGTTTTATACCGAAGATGCCATAGAATGTATCGAATTTATGGTGTTTAGTTATGAAAACTCGAACTCTATTATAAACATAGTAACCAAAGCCAGAGAAAACGCGAGAAGTGTTCAAGAACATATTTCTAGGGAACTATGGCTTAGTATAAATAATTATTACTTGTATCTTACCAATAAAGATTTGCCTAAAAAACTTCGTGAAGAAGACCCCATACAATTTTTGGAAGATCTTAGAAATTATCATTTGATATATAATGGTACGGCTGATGTGACACAAGAACGAGGAGCTTCTTACTATTTTATGAACGTCGGTAAATTTTTAGAGCGTGTTATTCAAATTTCAGACTTTACTGCTATTAAGCTTATAGAAATTGGAAAGACATCCGATAGTTTAGAACAAAGTTTTTATTGGAAAAATTTATTGCTTTCCGTTGGTGGCTATCAGTTATATTTAAAAACACACAAATCCACTTTTAACGAAGACCATGTCATCAGAATGGTATTTCAAGATAAATTGTTCCCAAGATCGGTGTATTATTGTGTAAACAAATTAAACCGACATATAAACCAACTTATTGAGAGTGGTGAACTTGAAAAAAATAATATTGAATTTTTATTGGGAAAATTGGAAAGTACCATTAAATACACTACTATTGAAAATATTAATAAACAAGGTTTAAATAACTTTATTAATGATATTAAAACCGATATTCGCAATATATCACTGAACATTAATGCGGTGTACTTTTCACAAAATAATTGATTCAAGAAATCATGGCTAAATTTTACATTAAACATCTTACAAAATACACATACAGTAATTCAGTGATTGATGCCGCTAATTTAATTAGGCTTCATCCTATAAATGATGAGTACCAAAAGGTGTTATCCCATACCATTGCCGTTACTAATAATGCATATATTCAAACGTTTACGGATTTCTACAACAACACGTTCGGCACCTTTATGATTACAGAACCCCATAAAGAGCTATTTATTGAATCTGAAGTAGAAGTTCTTACGTTTGATAAAATTTTTCCTGATGACAGTGTGGCTATTGATGAACAATGGGCTGAAATAAAAGCGATACAAAGGCATATAGAGTATATAGACTTCACATCCTATAACAAAGCTTTTGCAACCAATCAAGAAGTACTGAATTTAATTGAAGCTATTGATACCAAAAACCATTCACCCTATAAAGTGGTTTTAGAACTTTGCGAATATGTATATAAAAACTTCAAGTATATTCAAGGAATAACCACTGTAAACTCTACCCTAGAGGAAGTTTGGGATTTAAAAGCAGGCGTTTGCCAAGACTTTACCAATGTATTATTGCAATTTGTTAGAATGATTGGAATTCCCGCACGCTATGTTAGTGGTTATATATGCCCAAATGAAACTATAACAAGAGGCGAAGGTGCTACACATGCATGGATTGAAGCTTACATCCCTTTTTATGGATGGTTTGGTGTAGACCCGACAAACAATGCCATTGCTAATGAAAACCATGTGCGTTTAGCCGTTGGAAGACATTATGACGACTGTTCTCCTGTTAAAGGTGTTTTTAAAGGAAATGTTGAAGATAAGCTGCTTGTTAAGGTAGATGTTAGCACAACAAAAAACAATCATTTGGATTCTTTCAAAACAAAAGATTTTATGCCTTCATCTACAAATAACAGCTATTTGCAGAATTTGGAAATCATTCAGCACCAACAACAACAGCAACAGCAACAGCAATAAAAAGTTCTAACTCTTTTTTGTGAAATTTCATTACCTTAGTAAGTATATTTTTATATGCGCAAAGCATATAAAATACATTATTATTAAATTAAAAATGGATGATGAAATCAATTGTAGCCTTAGTAATAGTTGTTTTAAGTTTATTAAGCTGTAGTAACACACAAAAAGAAGTTAGTTCATTAAATACAGAAAATTGGTCTAAAAGAATGATAGACTTAAGTAAGAAAGACAGCCTTGAATTTGGCAAATCGTATCTTTCAATTTATTCACAGATTTATAGTTTATCAGAACACAAAACCCACAACTTAACCGCCATGGTAAGTTTAAGGAACATAAGTGATTTAGACACTATTTATGTTTTAAAAGCTGGTTATTATGATACGCATGGTAAATTAGTTAGAACTTATTTTAATCATCCCATATTTCTGGCACCAATGGAAACAGCAGACATTATTATAGATGAAGTTGACACTACGGGAGGCACTGGTTCCAATTTTATATTTGAGTGGAAAATCCCTAAAAACTGTCCCGAACCTTTATTTGAGGGAGTCATGAATTCAACTATGGGGCAGCAAGGACTATCGTTTACTACAAAAGCAATTCGCATTAAATAATATTTGAATTTAGATTGATTTATCGTCATATATGAAGATTTACACACCATTTAAAAGATGAAAAAAGGAATAAATACTGTTGAAGACTATATAACTAAATTTCCTAAAAACGTTCAGAATAAATTACAGTTAGTTCGTAAAACCATTTTAAAAAATGCCCCAAACGCCATTGAAAGTATTTCTTATGGTATGCCCGCTTATAAACTGAACAAAAAACCGCTTGTTTACTTTGGCGGATTTACAAAACATATTGGGTTTTATGCAACGCCTACCGGACACCAAAAGTTCGAATCCCAACTTTCTAAATATAAACAAGGAAAAGGGTCTGTTCAATTTCCTTTAAGTGAAGATCTACCTGTTGATTTGATTACTGAAATTGTAGTTTTTCGAGTTAATGAAAACAATCAAAAATAACATGAATCAAGAAATAGCTGCATATAATGACTATCTAGAATTTGAGGAACGTCAAATATGTGACTTTTTAGCCGTTTTTATTTATAGACAATTACCAGACGTAGAAAGCAAAATTTGGCACAGACATCCCGTTTGGTTTTTAGATGGAAACCCAATTGTTGGTTATAGTAAATTAAAAAATGGCATTCGCTTGATGTTTTGGAGTGGCGCAAGTTTTAACGAAGAGGATTTAAAATTAGGTTCTGGTAAATTTAAAGACGCTTCCATACTTTACACTTCTATCACCCAAATAAATAGCATGGATTTAGAAAGGTGGATTGAAAAGTCAAAAGACATTCAATGGGATTATAAAAACATCGTAAAACGAAAAGGGGTGTTAGAACGGTTAAAATAACTAGTTATTTCTTCCTATCAATAACATAATTCACCATTAATTCCAGTGATTTTTTATAATCTGATTCTGGATAGACTTCAAGCAGTTTTAGAGCTTCTTCTTGAAACAAGTTCATTTTATTGATGGCATAATCCAGACCTCCATTATCTTTTACAAAAGCAATCACTTCTTTTACGCGCTTACTATCTTTATTATGATTTTTTATGGAATTAATTAACCAGTTCTTATCTTTTTCAGATGCTTGATTAAGCACATAAATTAAAGGCAAAGTCATTTTTTGCTCTTTGATGTCGATTCCCGTTGGCTTACCAATTTGTGCATCACCGTAATCGAACAAATCGTCCTTAATTTGAAAGGCCATCCCTATCAATTCACCAAACTTGCGCATGGTTTCCACATGATCGGATTCTGGTTTTACCGAGGCCGCACCCAAACTACAGCAAGCTGCTATGAGCGTTGCGGTTTTTTGACGAATGATTTCATAATAAATAGCTTCTGTAATATCTAGCTTTCTAGCTTTCTCTATTTGAAGTAATTCGCCTTCGCTCATTTCACGCACAGCGATGGAAATAATTTTAAGCAAATCAAAGTCATTATTATCAATAGAAAGTAATAAGCCTTTTGATAATAAATAATCACCTATTAAAACAGCTATTTTATTTTTCCAAAGGGCATTGACTGAAAAAAAGCCCCTTCTGCGGTTACTATCGTCAACCACATCATCATGCACCAAAGTAGCGGTGTGTATCAATTCAATAACCGAAGCGCCTCGATAGGTACGCTCGCTAACTTCGCCATTCGATACCATTTTAGCAACCAAAAACACAAACATGGGGCGCATTTGTTTGCCTTTCCTATTTACAATGTAAGTCGTAATTCTGTTAAGCAAAGCCACTTTACTAGCCATAGATAACAGGAACTTTTGCTCGAAAAGATCCATTTCATAGGCTATGGGTTGTTTTATTTGCTCTACTATTTTCATTTAAAGTTTAAATATACTATTTCAAATGAATTAAATTAAAAGTTCATTGTTATTTAATTAGTGGATTCCCTTCCGATAGCTATCGGGAGGCGCAGGAATGACAAAAATATATATTAGGATTTATTAGCTAATTGTCCGCAAGCTGCATCAATATCTTTTCCTCGGCTTCGGCGCACATTCACTACAATTCTATGTTTCTCTAAATGATAAATATAATTTTCTATAGCTTCTGGGCTTGCCTGCCGGAATTCGCCATCATCAATGGGATTGTATTCTATAATATTAACTTTACAAGGCACATATTTACAGAATTTCACAAAAGCATCGATATCTTTTTGGCTATCGTTAATACCTTTCCAAACCACATATTCATAACTGATTTTCCGATTGGTTTTCATGTACCAGTATTCCAAAGCCTCTTTTAAATCTGCCAAAGGAAAGGTTTCGTTAAACGGCATGATGGATGTTCTTACCTCATCAATAGCGGAATGCAGCGACACAGCCAAATTAAATTTAACGTCATCATCTGCCATTTTTTTAATCATTTTTGGCACACCAGATGTTGACACCGTGATTCGTTTAGGAGACATCCCCAAACCTTCTGGAGAGGTAATTTTATCAATGGCTTTAATGACATTATTATAATTCATGAGCGGTTCGCCCATGCCCATAAAAACAATATTACTAAGTGGTCTGTTAAAATATAATTTGCTTTCTTGGTCGATGGCAACCACTTGATCATAAATTTCGTCAGGATTTAAATTACGCATGCGTTTTAATCTTGCGGTGGCACAAAATTTACAATCCAAACTACAACCAACCTGACTGGATACACAGGCTGTTGTTCTAGTAGCAGTTGGTATTAAAACAGATTCTACAATTAAGCCATCATGTAATTTTACTGCATTTTTTACGGTTCCATCTTTACTTCGTTGCATGGTATCAACCTGAATGTGGTTGATAACAAAATGATGTTCTAAAAGATCTCTGGTTTCTTTTGAAAGGTTGGTCATTCCATCAAACGAATGTGCCGCTTTTTGCCAAAGCCATTCGTAAACCTGATTGCCTCTAAATGCTTTATCACCTTGTTTTATAAAGAAATCCCTAAGGTCTTCTTTTGATAATGCCCGAATGTCTTTTTTTGTAACTGTCATAAGATGCAAAAATAATGAAAAAAGCCTCCCTTAATCCCTCCAAAGGAGGGAAACTCTAATTTGAAAAAAATTTCTAAAACTTTAAAAAAGAGATTCCTGCCTTACTCATTGATTCTTATTTTAGAATATGTATCCGTGAATCTCACATTTCGCGGTAATGACAAAAAAGAAAAGCCCTGAATACACAAGGCTTTTAAATTTATATTATTAGCATGGCATCACCGTAGCTATAGAATTTATACTTTTCCTTAATCGCTTCTTGGTATGCTTTTTTAACAAAATCTACGCCACCAAATGCTGATGCCATCATTAACAATGTTGATTTTGGTGTGTGAAAGTTAGTAATCATGCAATTTGCAATACTAAAATCGTATGGAGGGAAAATAAACTTGTTGGTCCAACCTTCCATTTCGTTTAACTTGCCATTTGAGGATACTGAACTTTCTATAGCGCGCATAGCTGTTGTACCTACGGCACAAATACGCTTTTTATTTTTAATGCCATTATTAACAATGTCTACCGCTTTTGAATTAATAATTAATTCTTCACTATCCATTTTATGTTTGGATAAATCTTCTACCTCTACTGGGTTGAAAGTTCCTAAACCAACATGTAAAGTGACTTCGGCAAAATTAACGCCCTTAATTTCCAATCGTTTTAAAAGGTGCTTTGAAAAGTGAAGTCCAGCCGTTGGTGCTGCTACAGCACCTTCATTTTTAGCGAAAATCGTTTGGTAACGTTCTTCATCTTCTGGTTGCACTTCTCTTTTTATATATTTAGGGAGTGGTGTTTCGCCTAATTCGGTTAGTTTATTTCTAAATTCTTTATAAGAACCATCATATAAAAAACGTAATGTACGTCCGCGAGATGTTGTATTATCTATAACCTCAGCAACAAGCGTATCGTCATCACCAAAATATAATTTATTACCTATTCTTATTTTTCTGGCAGGGTCTACTAAAACATCCCAAAGACGTTGCTCTTCATTTAATTCCCTTAATAAAAACACTTCAATTCTAGCTCCTGTTTTTTCTTTATTACCATACAATCTTGCAGGAAATACCTTTGTATTGTTTATAATCATGACATCTCCTTCGTCAAAATAATCCATGATATCTTTAAACATTTTGTGCTCTATGGTTTGTGTTTTTCTGTTTAAAACCATCAAACGAGATTCGTCCCTGTTCTCTGCTGGATATTCTGCTAATAATTCGTCTGGTAAATTGAATCCGAAGTGTGATAATTTCATTTAAAATAATGTTTAAAAGTTTAAGAGTTTAAAAGTTTAAAGTTTTTGCTTCAGCTTTTAAAAATCAGGCTGCAAATATACAATCGTGAGATAGGCCTTGTCAAGTAAAAACCAGTTTATTATTTTGTTATTTTAAAACCAATAGATTCTAGGTCTTCCCAAAAGGTTGGATAGGATTTTGAAACCACGTTCGCATCTTCAATTATTATATTTGTTTTTAATGCCAAAGGTGCAAAAGCCATAGCCATTCTATGGTCGTGGTACGTGGCAATGGGAATATTTTTATTTATTTTTTCAGAAGGTGATAGATGCAAAGATTCGTCGGTTATGTCAACCTCTCCGCCCAACTTTTCTATTTCGGTTTTTAAAGCTACTAATCTGTCTGTTTCTTTAATCTTTAATGTATGGAGCCCTGTTAAATCGCATGCTATTCCTAATCCGAAACAGGTTACAGCGATGGTTTGAGCAATATCTGGTGCATTTTGAAGGTTTAAAGTTAAAGGTTGAACATTAAAAGTTTCTTTTCTTAAAGTAATTTTGTTGTCATTAAAAGTCGAAACGACTCCAAAATGTTTATAAATATCTACTAAAACGGAATCGCCTTGTAATGAATTTTCCTTGTAGGAAGACAAGGTTATTTCTGTACCAACGCCGCATAAAGCCACAATACTAAAGTAATAGGATGCCGAAGACCAATCGGATTCCACTATTAAGGTTGTTGGGTTTTGAGTGTTAGGTGTTGGGTGCTGGGTATTGGGTTTAACATTTATTGTATTTTCAATAAAGGATGTTTCTATCCCGATTTCTTCCAAAAGTGCCAATGTCATTTTTATGTACGGAATGGATGTAATATCTCCTTCGAGCGTTAATTCCAATCCATTTTCAAGTCTGGATGCAATTAATAGTAAAGCCGAAATATATTGGCTACTTACATTTGCTTGAAGCGACACTTTATTATTTGTTAACTTTTTCCCTTTTATTCTTAATGGTGGAAAGCCTTCATTATCTGTATAACTAATATCTGCTCCCAGCTCATTTAATGCATCAACTAAAATTTTAATCGGACGTTCTTTCATACGTTGAGAGCCTGTAATAATAACTTCCTTACCCTCTTGAATAGACAAAAAAGCGGTTAAAAAGCGCATGGCCGTTCCTGCATGATGAATATCTATAATATCAGAATCTGAAATTAATGCTTGGGTCATTAAATTACTATCATCAGAATTTGAAATGTTTTCCAAAGTAAATTCTGGGTACAAAGCTTTTAATAAGAGCAATCTATTAGATTCACTTTTAGAGCCTGTAATGGTGATCTTTGATTGACGATTTACGATTTGTGATTTGTGAAGTGTAATATCCATTATAATGTATTAAAAAAACGCTTCTTCCAATAGCTATTGGAAGAAGCGTTCAAAGATACTTATAAATTATTTTAATTTTTCATTATTATGATGCCTATCATGATCGCGTTTAGCTTTCTTGTCCATTCGCTTATTAAAAGCCTCTTGTAAATCGACACCTGTTTGGTTAGCCAAGCACAAGACCACAAATAAAACATCGGCGAGTTCTTCTCCCAAATCTTTATCCTTATCACTTTCCTTTTCGCTTTGCTCACCATAGCGGCGCGCAATAATACGTGCTACCTCACCTACTTCTTCGGTAAGTTGTGCCATGTTGGTAAGTTCGTTAAAGTAGCGAACGCCATGGTCTCTTATCCAATCATCTACTATTATTTGTGCGTTTTTAATGTCCATTATATTTTAGTGAGAATAATTTGTTCTGCTTCTTTTTCAATAAATTTATTAAAATATTCCTTTAAACTATCATAATACATAGGTGAAATAATAGGTGCATTTACTTTAGTTGAAACTATAAGTTGGATACTTTTTTCATTTCCAGAAACAAAATATTTAAATTCCGCTAAGTTATCTGGCATAATAACCGCTGCCGGTTCTGGCATATTTTCAATTTTATATCCTTCTGGCAAGTTAATTAATATCCTAAATGCTATTTCTGATGGATACCCAAAATCAACAGGGAACTCTCGCTTTTCTAATTTAAAAGGATTTTCATTTGTTTTTAAAAAGAACATGGGTGAAAAGTATAACTTATCTCCTATAACATCTGCTTGACTTTCTAATGAGAATTTGTATGATTCTGTAATTGGTTCAGATAAATTATAATCGTTTACAACTTCATAATCAGAAACTTCCATGCCATTGTATTTATTTTCAAGGCTTTCCAGAAATTGGTTCTTATCGGTTTCTAAATAACCTGCCCGGTATAACATAGCATCATGATTTGTTTTTACAGATCTATAATTTCCTTCTATATTACCACTTCTATCTAGATTGGCCATCATCGTTACTGTATTTCTAGAAGGTTGGTTTGGATACAAACTTATTGTAGATGAACTTTTATTTTTTCTAATTATTAGTCCTTCCCAATTTAAAGCAGTAGTTGGCAAAATATTTGGCATAGAATACTTGTTACTAGCATCCAAAAGAATGACACCTTGTTCTATTTCTATACCAGATATAACATAATTGTAACCATCCAAGGTTGGGAATAGTGGGATACCATTTTGTCTCGTACTAACCAAAATAGGGTTTGCATTCAAACCTGCATGCCGTAACATAGCTGTTAACATCAAATTTATTTCGGCAACATTTCCTACTTGATCTTTATAAGCCTTCCTTACACCAACCTCTGTATATTTACCAATATAATTATTCCACTTTACCTTGGTTTTTACAAAGTTGAAAATTAATGATGCTCTTGCCATTGGTTCTGAAATAGTACTTATTAAAGCATCGATATCTCCTTCAAAATAACCTGTTTTATCTAACTCAGACCCAAAATTTGGGCTATCATATATGGTTTTAACCACATCTTCCCATGTTGTGGAATAATATTTTAAGGGTGACTGAGGGAACTTTGTATAGGATAATTCATATTGAATAGCCGAACGGTAATTAGCAATATTATTTACATAAGGTTCATCTTTTAATGCCGGGATATCTGAAAGATTATAGGATGTTATTGTTTTCATGAAATCTAAACTAGATGTACTAAAACTAGTTGAAATAGACGCCGCACCAAATCCGCCTCGACCTGACCTTTCTTTACTTGTAAACGTAATTTTATCATTTTTGGTCTCAACTTTTGGTGTCACCATTAAATACCCTTTGGTGTTTAATTTAAAATTAAAATATTCTGGTGTTTCAAAGGATGCTTCTAATTTTTTTACTGGAATGGCATGCTGAAACACGAAATCATCAACATTCCAATAAAAAGGAGAAACAATATTATATTTATACTCAATAACACTTCCTTCTTTTATATTTGGCATTGTAAATGTCGTTTCATTATTATACTTAGAAAGTTCTGTTTTAAAAATGCCATCTTTATCTAGTTTTGTATCTTCTATCTTTCCATCAACCAGATTAAAGGTATTGGCTTTTAAACTTGAAAGTTTTTCTTCATCGCTTCCGCTCTTGTGAAGTTCTACTTTTCTTGTAGCATAATCAAACCCGTCTTGATTGTATATTTTTATACGTTCATGGATATCGGTAATTAGTTGAAATCCTTGGGTTTGATCATATTGAAGATAGGTTTTTCGGTTTTTATATAAATAGGTTGCGTTTGCCGAAGTATCTAAAGGATTTTGTTTTTCCTCTAGTTCTTCTCTCGAAACTTTTCCAAAATCATAGTTTTGAGCTAATGTCGTTATGGAAAAACATAAGCTGAGCAATAATGTGGTGGTTCTCATTTAGTGTTGGTTTTTAATTAGTACTACTTTGGTATTGTCTTGTTTTGATACTTCTATGAAAAAATCCCTAAAGGCTTCGTAATCTTCTTTAGGAAACTCTCCATCATTTACAACAAACTGTCTTTTATAAATTAGTGTATGTTCATCTCTTTTTTCAATTTCAACTCCATAATTTCCAAATTTATTTTCTATGGAAACATTATTAGGCATCGCTTCAATTTTATAATCTGATGGTAGTGTTATTTCAACTTCATCTACATCTTTGAAGCCTCTTTTAATTTTAAGTGGAAATTTTCTATCTCTATATCGATCCGGAATTTCTGTCTGCCTATTTAAAGCATTTAATGTAATTAACATTCTATCCCCAGCTATTTTGGTATAATTACCAGCTATAAAATTAACATCCTCAATAAACGCTATTTGCTCTTTGTCGTTGGTAATTTGCATGTTATTAATGGTAATACCGTTAACATAATTCCATCTACTTTTATAATAGGTATCTAAATCTCTTTTGGTTTGGGTTTCATATATATATTTATTATCGTACTGAATTCCTTTAGAATTCACATTCACCTTTACATCAATATCACCAGTATTTGATACCGCATAGCGTCCTTTTAAGTGTTGGGTATTTTCTTCCGTTGTATATTTTTTGGTATGTTGAATTTTACCTCCTTCTGGTGTTACAACCAACACATCTCTATCATCGGTAAAATCACCAATAAAACCAAAAGGAGCTTTTTGACTGGTGCATTCTAACCAAAGTGTATCGTTTTCTGTTGGAATAGATAAAATAGCATGATTGCCCTGCATGGAAGCAAAATGTGGATCCATACTTCTTTGATTCTCACCTGCGTACAGAACAGTATAATTAGACTCTATATTGGCCGCTTTAAGTAAAGACATGGTGTAATTCGTTAAACCTTTACAGTCTCCGTAACTCAACCTATCAACTTCTGAAGCATTAAAAGGTTTCCATCCGCCAATACCAACTTGAACACTAATATATCTGGATTTGTCCTGTACATATTGATATATTTTTTTTGCCTTATCAATATTATTCTTTTCGTCTTTAACCAAATTTTGAATGTAAGACACCGTTTCAGCTGATAAATCGTTTGTATCTTTTAATAAATCATCATAAATCCATTTTCCAAAGTCGTACCAATTTTCAACCTGAGCCGACACCCCTTCTAATGTAAATTGTTTTGAAGCAATTAATACTTTTGGAGACATATCTACCAAATTAGGGCTATAATCTTCTGGCTTCAAGGCCTCCATGTTTTTTACACTATAGCTAATTTTATTTGAAAGTTCTTCTTTAGTGACATCGAAACCTTCTAAATTAACTTCCTTGGTTCTCATAGTTATATCACTGAGGAAGTTTATAGTATAAGAACTATTTTGAACACTTAAAAAATAGCTATCAATAGGTATGAATGGTGATATAAATGCCGTATTAGATGTGTTTAATGAGTAATTAAATTCAACTGTATAAGGATACGAAATGGGTATATATTCTAAATATTTAACTCTTGAATCAGAATACAATGTGCCGCCATCTACAGCGCTTACATCTTTAAAATCGTTCTTTTTAATTTTTTTTATTTCATTACCAAACTGATTAAAAACCAGAACTTCTAATTCTTTAATTTTTACGTTATTATCATAATGTACATAAGCATCAATATTATCGTTTCCTTGTTTGTTTAAAACAGTAATAATACGTTTTTCAGAAACATCCATATTATTTATAGAATTCAACGAAACATTTACTTGATGCAGCCTAACGACAGCATTAGCATTTTGTTTAAGATTTTCGGGAATTGAAGTGAAAGAATATAAATTTTCTTGTGAAAAAAGATATGTTGTTGAGAATAAAACAAAAATAATCGCTATGCTTTTTACATTCATTTATTGTGCAAAATATGATTAAAGCCTTAAATATATTCTTTTTAAGCTTATAATTACATGAGAAAAATCATATTTCGTTGTAATGCTTAGCTTTTTAGTTTATAAGCTAAAATCTTACAGATAAGATAATAAAATAAGGGAAAGACTATATTCCCATATGTATAATTGTATTTACTCTTTGTTTTTTGAATCAATTATAATGGTTACCGGACCATCATTTGTTAGTTCCACTTTCATATCCGCACCAAATTCTCCTGTCAGAACTTTTTTATTTAAATCTAATTCCAATTGCTTTACAAAGGCCTCATATATGGGAATGGCAACAGCTGGTTTTGCTGCTTTTATATAACTCGGACGATTGCCTTTTTTGGTTAAAGCATGCAATGTAAACTGGCTAACAACAAGAGCATCTCCGTGTATTTCTAAAATGGACTTGTTCATCACACCGTTTTCATTACCAAAAATTCTGAGGTTGGCAACTTTATTACTGAGCCAGTTTATATCTTCTTGGGTGTCTTTATCAACGATTCCCAGAAGGATTAAAAGACCATGACCAATGGAAGCTACTATTTTATCTTCAATTGTTACACTTGCTTTTAAAACTCTTTGAATGACAACCTTCATAAGCCCCTAAATCCCCAAAGGGACTTCTATTTTTTAAATATTTCTTAAACTGAAAACTGAGACTAAATACTGCTTACTGATTTTCCCAATTATCGGTTCTATAATGTTCATCTTCTCCTTCAAGTATTTGAATGTAGCTACGGTAACGTGAAAAGGCAACCTCATCATTATCTAAGGCTTTTTTTATAGCACAGTTTGGTTCTTGTACATGCAAACAATTATGGAATTTACAATGCTGTTTAAGAGCAAAAAATTCCGGAAAATAATCGCCTATCTCTTCTTTATCCATGTCCACAACTCCAAAACCTTTAATTCCGGGCGTATCAATTATTTTGGCATTAAAAGTTAAGTCGAACATTTCGGCAAACGTAGTAGTATGTTGTCCTTGCATGTGTAGTGTTGAAATTTCTTTGGTTTTAATATCTAAAGTTGGCTCAATTGTATTAACAAGTGTCGATTTCCCGACTCCAGAATGACCAGAAAACATATTTACTTTACCCTGCATGATGGATTTAACCTTGTCAACATTTTTACCTGTTTTGGCTGAAACACCAATACACTCATAACCAATCTTTCTGTACACATAGGCCAGAAACTTTACTTCATTTAATGTTTCCTCATCATAGCTATCAATTTTATTGAAAAGCAAAATAGTTTTTATTTGGTAGGCATTGGCCGTAACTAAAAACCTATCGATAAAACTAGTTAACGTTGGCGGATTGTTTATGGTAATCAATAAAAAAACCTGATCGATATTTGCCGCAATAATATGCGTTTGCTTCGATAAATTGACCGATTTTCTAATGATGTAATTCTTTCTGTCGTGGATATTATTAATGATTCCCGAAACTTGATTATTATCAGTTTCCAATTCAAAATCTACAACATCGCCAACTGAAATGGGGTTGGTACTTTTTATCCCTTTCATTCGGAATTTACCTTTAATACGGCACTCGTAAGTGTCGCCTAAATCGGTTTTAACCGTGTACCAACTTCCAGTAGATTTATAAACAAGTCCTGTCATTAATGATTAAATAATTACTTATACAAATTAACAACATTTAGTTATAATATACCGTGAGAAAAAACCATATATTGCGAGATAAACAAAAATCAACAACCACATGAAAAAAATTTTATTATCCATTTTACTATTGGCATTCTTTCAAAGTATGTTTTCACAAACCAGCCTATATGAAAACCCAGATTTTGATGAAATTGCAAAAAGTCACAAAATCATTGCCATGGTTCCATTTAAAACCCAAGTGAAATTGCGTCCAAAACAAATGAAGGACATGACTGCGGAACAACTTAACCGCATTGAAAAATCTGAAGGTGAAAGTATTCAAACAGCTATGTATTCTTGGTTTCTAAAACGAAAAAAGAGAGGTGACCTTGAATCTTTAGACATTCAGGATCCCAGAACTACTAATGCCACATTAAAAAAACAGAATATTGATTATAATAATATTATGGATTCTACTCCTCAAGAGTTGGCTACGATTCTTGGAGTGGATGCGATAATTTCTGGTGATTTTGAAACTAACAAACCCATGTCTGAAGGTGCTTCTGTCGCATTGGGTGTTTTATTTGGGTTTTTTGGGAACACAAATAGTGCCACAATTAATATGAGTGTTCATAATACTGCCGATGGTGTTTTACTTTGGAATTACAATAAAAAAGTTAGTGGAAGTATTGGTAGTGATACCGAAGACTTAATTAATATTTTAATGAGAAAGGCATCACGAAGATTGGCCTATACTAAAAACAGTAAAGAAGAAGAAGGAGAAGAAGTAAAAGATTAATTTTTCAATAAACTATCAAAAAAAGAGCCTCACAATTGTGAGGCTCTTTTTTTTTAACCATTAATAATCTTCTCTTGGTGATTGATGGATTCTTGATGAATCGCTTTAAACATTTTTAAAACAAACTCTTCGCTTAATCCTTTAGATTCTCCTTCAAGAACCATTTTGCCTAATATTTCATTCCACCGTTTGGATTGTAAAACGGCAACGTTTTTTTGTTTTTTAAGAACTCCAATACTATCGGCAGCTTTCATTCGCTTACCAAGTAAATCTATAATTTGATTATCTACAATATCAATTTGAGCCCTTAAATTATCAAGATTCTTATTATAGTCCGCTTCGGGATCGGTCTCTTTTTTTATCTTCAAATCTTTCATAATTTGAATCAATACTTTTGGTGTTACTTGCTGAGATGCATCACTCCAAGCATTATCTGGATCAAAATGTGTTTCAATCATTAATCCATCAAAATTCAAATCCAAAGCCGTTTGAGACACATCAAAAATCATATCTCGTTTTCCCGTAATATGTGATGGGTCATTAATTATTGGTAAATCTGGAAATTTTGTTTGTAACTCAATCGCCAATTGCCATTCTGGATTATTTCTGTATTTTGTTTTTTCGTATGTTGAAAACCCTCTATGAATGACTCCTAATTTTTTAATATTAGCCGTTGCCAAACGTTCAATAGCACCTAACCATAAGGCCAAATCTGGATTCACTGGGTTTTTAACCAATACGATTTTATCGGTTCCATTTAAGGCATCTGCAATTTCCTGAACAATAAACGGACTCACTGTGGAGCGTGCGCCAATCCATAATAAATCTACATCATGCTCTAAAGCTAATTTTACATGGGCTGCATTAGCAACTTCGGTTGCTGTTTTCATACCAGTTTCAGCTTTTACTTTTTGCAACCATTTTAAACCCAAAGCCCCAACGCCTTCAAACATGCCTGGTCGTGTTCTTGGTTTCCAAATGCCTGCTCTGTAATAGTTAACATCCGTATCTTTTAGCTCGTGAGCTATTCTTAATACTTGTTCTTCTGTTTCTGCACTGCATGGTCCTGCGATAACCAAAGGATGATCTAAATTTAAATCATCTAACCAGCCTCTTAATTCCTTCTTGTTTTCCATATCCCTTTTGTCTTTCAGATAGTTTCCCAATACTTCGACTTTGCTCAGTACAAGCGGAAAAAATCTATTTCTATTAATTTATTAACTTTTACTTTTTAACTATTACTTTTTACTTTAATTGATTCCTTTTAATATGTCTTTTATATGATTGGTATTTTTCATCTCATTATAAATGGCTTCAAAATCATCTTGTTTCATCATATCCCTAAAATGAGTGAGGTTTGTAATATATTCTTCTAATGTTTCAATAACATTAACTTTATTCTGTTTGAAAATGGGAGTCCACATTTCTGGTGAACTTTTTGCAAGTCTCACCGTTGAAGCAAATCCACTCCCAGCCATATCAAAAATATCGCGTTCATTTTTTTCTTTTTCAATAACGGTTTTACCCAACATAAATGAACTGATATGCGATAAATGAGAGACATACGCAATGTGCTTATCATGTGACTCTGGATTCATGCGCCTTAGTTTCATGCCAATTGTAGTGAAAAAATTCAACACTTTATTCTTAAGAGCTTCATCTGTTTTATCCTCTTCACAAATGATGTTGGTTTTATTTTGAAACAAATCATATATAGCTGCCTTAGGACCAGAATATTCGGTTCCTGCTATGGGATGCATGGCTAAAAAATGCTTTCTTTTGGGATGATTTTCAACCACTTTACAAATGGCTTCTTTAGTTGATCCTACATCAATGACCAATCCTTTTTCTGGTATGGTATCTAAAAGCGATGGCAATAACTTAACCGCGGCATCAACGGGAATAGATAAAATCACTAAATCGGCATTTACAATGTTATCAATAGTTGCTTTTCTATCAATTAAGTTTAAAGACATGGCTTCATCTAAAGTAGTTTCTTTTCTACTGATGCCATAAATAGTTACGGTAGGGTCTAGCCTCTTTAGTTCTAAAGCTAAACTTCCGCCTATTAATCCAACACCTATGATGTATATATTTTTCATTTTTCCTCTCCCTAACCCTCTCCAAAGGAGAGGGAATGTTACGGATTTTATTTATTACTTTTCTGTTTACTGTGACTGTAAACTTATTTTAATCTTGCAATGGCTTCCACTAATTCTTCTTCCGAAGCACATAAAGAAAACCTGATATATCCTTCACCTTTACTGCCAAAAATGGTTCCCGGTGTTATGAATATATAATTGATATTTAATATTGAATCTATAAATGCCTCCGATTTTATGTTTGGAGGTAATTTTGCCCAAACAAAAAGTCCGGTAGCATGTTCATCATACGTACAATGTAATGCCTTGGCTAGTTTCCATACCAACTCTCTACGCTTTCTGTAAACACTATTTAATGTAACAAACCACATGCTTGAACATTTTAAAGCTTCAATAGCCCCTTTTTGAATGCCATAAAACATTCCAGAATCCATATTGCTTTTAACTTTTAAAATATGGTTAATATAATTACTATCTCCCACAACCATACCTACACGCCATCCAGCCATATTAAATGTTTTACTAAGCGAATTAAGCTCTAAGCAAACATCTTTTGCCCCAGGAATGCTCATAATACTTTTTGGCGAATCGTTTAATACAAAACTATACGGATTATCATTAACGATTAATATATTATACCGTTTTGCAAAAGCTATTAAATCTTTAAATAATTGCTCAGTAGCACCTGCTCCTGTTGGCATATGCGGATAATTTACCCACATTAACTTTACCTTACTTAAATCTTGCTTTTCAATGGCTTTAAAATCTGGAAACCAATTGTTAGTTTCGTCTAGTTCATAAAACATAGCCTTAGCTTCTACTAAATTTGTCACCGATTGATATGTTGGATATCCCGGATTTGGAATTAACACGCCATCTCCTTTATTTAAGAAAGCCATAGAAATGTGCATAATACCTTCCTTGCTTCCCATTAATGGTAAAATTTCTGTTGTCTGACTTAAAGACACATTAAAATGTTCTTTATAAAATCCAGCCATAGCTTCACGTAATGCCGGAAGACCTTGATAACTCTGGTATTTATGCGCATTAACATCTTGCAAGCTTTCTACCAAAGCATCAATAACTTTTTGTGGCGGCCGCATATCTGGGCTACCAATACCTAAATTAATAACAGGCTTTCCATTTGCAATTAGCAAATTTACCTCTCTTAATTTTTTTGAGAAGTAGTATTCTTCAACAGTATTCAATCTATCTGCTACTTCTATCATAACTTAGCATTTTTATATTCACCCAATACTCTAAAATTAATAGCCATAATGTCTATAATGGATTTTGCTTTCTTAAAATCGGCATACGTTTCAAAAGTAACATCAACAAAAAAAGCATATTTCCAAGGTGTTTCTATAATGGGCATGGATTGAATCTTAGTTAAATTCAATTTGCAATCGCTCATCACATTCAATATGGTTGCTAAACTACCCCGTTTATGGTCTGCTTCAAATTTTAGTGAAGCTTTGTTAATTTCATTTTCAGGAACTTCAGAATTTACTCTTTTAACAATAGCAAATCTGGTTTCATTATGTTTTATGGTTTGAATACTGTGTGCCAAAATATCCAATTCAAAAATGTCTGCGGCCATAACACTTGCAATAGCGCCTACCTGTTTAAGTTGATGATTATGGATGCGCTCGGAAACCTCAGCAGTATCTTTATCTTCAACAAGTTTGATATGCGGATAGTTTCTAAAAAACTCTTTACATTGCAACAACGCCATGGGATGCGAATACACTTCTTTAATATCCTCGATCGTTTGATTAGGCAGCGCCATTAAATTATGTTGAATATCCAAATAATGCTCGCCCACAATATGCAAATCATGCTTATTTATCAAAGCATAATTAGGTAAAATGGATCCCGCAATGGAATTTTCTAAGGCCATAATTACTGCATCACTCTCATTAGTTATTAAAGATTCCACAACGCCATCAAACGTCATACATTCTATAACGCGGACAGGTTTTTCAAAATATTGCAATGAAACAATATGGTGAAAAGATCCTCTTATTCCCTGTATGGCAACCGTTTTTATCAAAATCTAGTTTTTATTTTTTAGACCTCCATCTTCATGGAGGTTGTTCAACCAAAAGTTGAACAAAAAAAAGTCCCGATTTTCATCGAGACTTATATTAAATTTATATCTTATAAATTATACATACAACGCCTCGATCCTTTTGCTAAAAAAGAAATAAAAGTTGCTAAAATATGTATAATATACTGCTTTCATGTGGGTTATTTATTGTTTTCCCAATTGTTACATGCAACCTTCATTCAATCATTCCGTAAGGAATTTAAAATCTTTATGAAGGTTTCATAATTAAGCCGCTAAAGTAATTAATATTTTAATAAATCAAAATCGAATATTTATTTTTTTTCAATTTTATTAAAAGTTTTAAAGATTTAACATCAAATCTTACATTACGCGATATAATCATTATTTTTGAGCAAACTATTTAAATATGTCAATAGAAGTTGAAGGTGTTTCTAAACTTTACGGAAACCAAAAAGCTTTAAATAATGTATCATTTAAAATAAATAACCCAGAAATTGTTGGTTTTCTAGGGCCGAATGGCGCAGGAAAGTCTACCATGATGAAAATTTTAACCACGTTCCTCAAAAGTGATGCTGGTAATGCCAAGGTAAATGGACATGATGTTACTGATAATGTTGAAGGTGTTCAAAAAAGTGTTGGGTATTTACCGGAAAACAATCCATTGTATTTAGATATGTACGTTAAAGAATATCTATCCTTCAATGCGACTATATATAATGTTGCGAAAGACAGAATTAATGAAGTTATTGAACAAACGGGCTTAACTACAGAATCGCATAAAAAAATAGGCCAATTATCTAAAGGATATCGCCAACGTGTGGGTTTAGCAAATGCCTTGTTACATGACCCAGAAGTGTTGATTCTTGATGAACCTACAACAGGTTTAGATCCCAATCAATTAGTGGATATTAGACATTTAATTAAAACCATTGGCAAGAAAAAAACCGTGTTTCTCTCTACCCACATCATGCAAGAGGTGGAAGCCATGTGCGACCGCGTTATCATTATAAACAAAGGACAAATTGTTGCTGATAAAAAACTACAGGAACTTCGTGATAGTAAAGAACAAACCGTTGTTGTGGAATTTGACTATAGAGTTGAAGATGCTTTTTTATTAAAATTACCAAAAGCAAAAAACGTTGTTAACACACACGATTTTGTATATGAAATAACCTTTTCGACATCAGATGATATGCGCGCTTATGTGTTTGATTTTGCACATGATAATCAATTGAAGATTTTACAGCTTAATCAAAAAAATGCAAGTTTAGAATCTCTTTTTAGAGATTTAACTTCAAAATAACAGCATACTTTCTTCTATAATTTTTGAGAGGTATGATATTAATCAGTTTTACAAATATATGAAGACATTAATTTTGCATATATTTTAAAAACAAAGGGGAATTATGAGTAAAGGAATTTATGTAGCCGCCATTGAACCAAGTAGTGGCAAATCGGTTGTGGTTTTGGGCCTTATGCGTATGCTATTGGGCAAAACGGCTAAAGTCGGGTATTTTAGACCCATAATTGATGATATTGACGAGGGTGAAATCGATAACCACATCAACACCGTACTATCATACTTTGAAATTAATATTGATTACAAGAAATGCTTCGCTTTTACTAGAAATGAAGTTCTTAACCTGTACAATCAAGGAAAATCTGGAGACGTTATTGATGAAATCATTCGTAAATACAAATATCTAGAGAATCAATTTGACATCGTTTTGGTTGAAGGCACCGATTTTTCGCATGACAACTCAAGTCTGGAATTAGATATTAATATGCTCATTTCAAAAAATCTGGGACTTCCTGTAATCATCGTTACAAGAGGTGACAAAACTGATTTAAGGGACATTGTTGATAATGTGCAATTGGCATATGACACTTTTAAACAAGAAGCCGATGTACTTTCCATTATGACCAATAAAGTACATGCCAATAATCTTAAAGAATTAAAACGTCTATTAAAAGAGCGTATAAACAATGATACAGATATCACTGTTATTCCAATGATTCATAGTTTATCAAGCCCTACCATAAAAGAAATTGTAAAATCACTAAATGGAAAGGTTCTTTTTGGAAACGACATGTTACACAATCTTTCTGAAAACTTTAGTGTTGGTGCTATGCAATTACGCAATTATTTGACGCATTTAAAAGATAATGCAGTGGTAATAACTCCGGGAGATCGTGCCGATATTATTCTTGGTGCCTTACAAGCCAATATCTCTAAAAACTATCCTAAAATTTCGGGGATTATTTTAACAGGGGGGCTTATTCCTGAAGAATCTATACTAAAACTTATTGAAGGTCTTTCTAGTATTGTTCCCATAATTAGTGTTAATGGAGGCACCTATTTGGTTACCAATAGTATTGGTACTATCAAACCAAGAATATATGCCGATAACACTGAAAAAATCACAACAGCCATTGCCACATTTGAAAAACATGTAGATACGGATAAATTAGCGGATAAATTAATAACATTTGAATCAGATATATTTACGCCCAGAATGTTTCAATATAATTTATTGCAACGTGCCTTAAAAAATAAAAAACACATTGTGTTGCCCGAAGGTTATGATGAACGTGTATTACGTGCAGCTGCCCGGTTGATTAATGCACAAGTTGTAAAATTAACGCTTATAGGTAATGAAGATAAGATAAAGGAGCTTGTTGAAAAATTTGATATTCCTTTAGATTTAAAAGATGTAAACATTGTATATCCTACAAAATCACCTTATTTTGAAGATTATGTTAACACCCTTTATGAACTAAGAAAACACAAAAATGTTAATTTGGCAATGGCTAGAGATGCCATGGCAGATGTATCCTATTTTGGAACCATGATGATTTACAAAGGCCATGCTGATGGTATGGTTTCGGGAGCAGTGCACACCACCCAACATACCTTACTGCCAGCTTTGCAATTCATTAAAACCAAACCAGGCGTTAATATTGTATCGTCTATATTCTTTATGTGTTTAGAAGACAGGATTTCTGTTTTTGGTGATTGTGCCATAAACCCAAACCCAAATGCTACAGAGTTAGCTGAAATTGCAATTTCCTCTGCTCAAACTGCTAAAGATTTTGGTATAGAACCCAAAGTGGCTATGTTATCTTATTCATCTGGTGCTTCAGGTAAAGGTGCTGATGTTGAAAAAGTAAGGGAAGCCACAGAAATTGTTAAGATACAAGCTCCAGACTTAAAAATTGCAGGGCCTATTCAATATGATGCCGCTGTAGACATGCGTATTGGAAAAAGCAAAATGCCAGATTCTGAAGTGGCAGGACATGCCAGTGTATTAATTTTTCCAGATTTAAATACTGGTAACAACACCTACAAAGCGGTGCAACGTGAAACAGGAGCTTTGGCTATCGGCCCCGTTTTACAAGGACTGAACAAACCCGTTAACGACCTTAGTAGAGGGTGTACTGTAGATGATATTTACAGCACCGTAATTATAACCGCCATTCAAGCTCAAGAACTTTAACATATATATGCAAGTACTCATTTTAAACTCAGGAAGCTCCTCTTTAAAATTTCAATTATTCTCCATGCCAGATGAAACCATTTTATGCTCTGGAATTGTAGAGCGTATTGGTTTTAATGATTCTATTTTCAAATTTAAAACCAATAAAGATACTATTGAGTTAGAGTCTCAGATTTCAAATCATAAAATAGCTTTAAAACTAGTAGCGCAACATCTTTTGGATAAAAACATAGGCGTTATAAAACTACCTGAAGATATTGCTATTGTTGGTCATAGAGTGGTACATGGCGGTATTTATTTTAGTAATACTACCGAAATTACTGAAGAAGTTAAAGAGAAAATAAAAGCATTATCGTCTTTAGCCCCTTTGCACAATCCTGCCAATTTAGAAGGCATCGTAGTGGCCGAAGATATTTTTCCCAATGCAAAACAGGTAGCTGTTTTCGATACTGCTTTTCATCAAAGTATTCCAGAACATGCTTATAAATATGCGATTCCTAATGAGTTTTTAATCGAACATAATATCCGCTTGTATGGTTTTCACGGCACAAGCCATAAATATGTTTCAGAAAAAGCCATTGCGTTTTTAGATAAAAAAGAATCTAAA
Organism: Confluentibacter flavum; assembly: GCF_002843175.1. Classification (GTDB taxonomy): domain Bacteria; phylum Bacteroidota; class Bacteroidia; order Flavobacteriales; family Flavobacteriaceae; genus Confluentibacter; species Confluentibacter flavum. The sequence goes on along the minus strand of NZ_PJEO01000013.1, from coordinate 33,824 downwards.
ATGATCACCATTCATTTAGGAAATGGTTGCAGTATGACCGCTATAAAAAATGGCAAAAGCATCGATCATTCTTTAGGCTTTTCACCACTTGGCGGTTTAATTATGGGAACACGATCTGGTGACATTGACCCTTCCATCATTTTTCATTTAAAAGACAAACTAAAATACCATTTAAAGGATATAAATACCCTATTGAATAAAAAGAGTGGTATGCTTGGGCTTACTGGTTATAGCGATTTAAGAGATATTGAAGCTATGGCTTCAAAAGGCAATACCGATTGCTTATTGGCTTTACATATGAATGCATATCGAATAAAAAAATATATAGGAAGTTATGCTGCTGTGTTAAACGGACTTGATGCTATTGTATTTACGGGTGGTATTGGTGAAAATTCAAAATATATGCGCCAACTAATTTGTGAAGATTTAGAGTTTTTTGGCATTAATTTGGATACTGAAAAAAATAATTCTGATTTAAGAACCATTCGAGCTATCAACAAAGAGGATTCAAAAGCAAAAATCTTGGTAGTTCCAACTAATGAAGAATTGGAAATCGTTAAACAATCGATGAATTTATTTAAAAATTAATCGACCTTTATATTGTTCAACAACATCCACAATAGGAGGTTGGTTTAAGCAAATCACATCTCCTGTTCCTGAAATTTTTCCTTTTACGGATAGCTGTGGGTTTACAATCATATCGTTTGAACTTCGGTTCCAAATTGTTACGTTTTGAGCAATAAGGTTTTCCCCTTCAAACCTTGACCCCCCAGATGCAAAAGTGATATTTAAGTTATTGGTATTGCCTGAAACATAGCAATTCGATATATTATTAAATACCACGTTAAAAGCATCATTATTCAATTGCAAATAAAAATTTCCAATGGTAAAACTATCCGGTACATTAAAATCCTCAGATAAAATAGTCAACGTTGGGTATGTTAAAACGCCATCTGACCGAACATCGTATTGTGTAGAACTTCTAATTTCGGTAATGTTTGGAGATGTAATATACACTTTTGTAATGCCATAACCACGCACGTAATTACAACTATTATTATCTGTTATAATAAGTTTTCCATCGGTAACCACCGCTTCAACATCATTTAATAAATTCTTACCGGTTTCAATAATTACTTTTTGCTCTAGACCTTCTTTCAAAATTAATTCAATATCACGATTTACTAATATTTTATCAAAATTAGAAAGCATCACTTCTTGTTGAATAATAATTCCCGATGTTTGAAAACAGTCGCCCGCCTGTTCACTATTACAAGCAATCATCAAAATAGAAATTAATATGTATATTATTTTTTTCATCTTTTGTCATTCCTGCAAAAGCAGGAATCTACTATTATTTATCATTTCCAGTTTTTCATAACCTCACCCCTATTCCAAATTCTACGGCTTCAGCTTTTGCTCCGTGCGATTTTAGCGTTAAAGCACCAAACCAATTATCATTAATATAACGCTTTAACCCCACTCTAAAATAGGTTCTTCCTTCGAAATCAAACGGATAATAGGCATAATATCCTAATTGTGTAACCAGCGATGTCCTGTTAACAAATAGCTCATGACCAACAAAAACACCAACACGTTTATGATCTTCATTTCCGGTTGTGGGCTCTTCTGGATAAGACACCGACCTATAATGAATATACTCTTTTAAAAAATTAGAAAAAAACACTTCGGTTCCTAACTGAAATGCACTTTTCACATTGATACGTTTATCCACATACGCAGACACTATATAAAATGGAAATTGTCCGCTACCAACAACATCACTTTCATTAATCCCCGTTCTAAAAACGAGATTATATTTTAATGTCTGAGTGTATTTTTCTTTGCCTTGTTGGGATAATGTGGTGATGTATTCTGGTTCTTCAGCATCTAAATTATAAGTAACCCCTAAGTTTAAAGTAATGGAATTAATACTGGTGTTGGGTGCTTTTAGGTTTGCGTTGGAATAATGAATTAAAGACAAGCCCCCTTGCAAACCAAAATTATCTACAATTCGTTCTTTTTTGTAATTAAGCATCACATACGTACTGCTTAATAATTTAGACCCAAAAGCATTGTTTCTATAGTTTGTTTCTTTGTCGTACGGATTTGTTGTTAAAGCCAAACCTTGACCGATACGCATCATTACATTCCGATTGAAAAAATAAAAATTATAATGCGCGTACATTGAATAATTATCTCCTAAAACATCATTTTTTAAATTCTGATAAATGAACGAGACTCCATAATCTGGATAGTTGTAACGTTGTTCCCAATTGTTAAATCCATAGGTTTTTTTATTCCAACTTAAAATAACACCTTCTGGATGCCCTTTAATTAGATGAAGAATATCATTATTATGTAAGGAAATGTTTCCTTTAAAATAGTTGACATCAAAATACGATGTATGTTCTTTGTCTTGTGAAAAACCAAGCAGTGCAACAAAAATAAACGTGTAGGTTAAAAATGGCTTCATTAAAGCATTTGCTTATTTGGTAAATGTACTATATTAAAATAAAGCAGAGGCTATGGCTTTTATATTATCACTTTTGCCCATGGAATAATAATGCAATACAGGTACTCCAAAATCTCTTAACTCTTTCGATTGTTGTATGGCAAATTCAATACCCACTTGCCTTACTGCATTATTGTCTTTACAAGCTTCCACAGCATCAATAAGTTCTTGTGGTAAATCTATTTTAAAAACCTGAGGCAATAATTGTAAATGACGCTTTACGGCAATGGGTTTAATACCAGGAATAATGGGCACGGTAATACCTGCTGCTCTTGCTTTTTCAACAAACTCAAAAAACTTATTGTTATCAAAAAACATTTGTGTCACCACATAATCGGCTCCAGCATCTACTTTGGCTTTTAAACGCTTTAAATCGGTTACCAAAGATGGTGCTTCCATGTGTTTTTCTGGGTAGCCAGCGACACCAATACAAAAATCAGCATGACGTTCTACTATAACATCGTCATGTAAATATTTACCACGATTTAAATTGGCTATTTGTTCCACCAATTCGCTAGCAAACGCATTACCACCTTCTACAGGTTTAAAATACGGTTCATCTTTCATGGAATCTCCACGCAATGCCATCACATTGTCAATGCCCAAATAATGGCAATCGACCAAAACATATTCAGTTTCTTCTTTTGTAAAGCCACCACATAGCAAATGCGGAATCGCATCAGCCCCATATTTATGCATAATAGACGCGCAAATACCAACGGTTCCAGGGCGCATACGTGTCATGCGTTTATCTAAAAGTCCGTTACCTTTATCGATATAAACATATTCTTCCCTAGATGTCGTTACATCAATAAAAGGTGGTTTAAACTCCATTAACGGATCTATATTGTCATATAATTCCTGAATATTTTTTCCTTTTTGAGGTGGAATAACTTCAAAGGAAAACAATGTTTTTCCGTTGGCTTTTTTTATGTGATCTGTTACTTTCATAGGCCTCCCCTAACCCCTCCAAAGGAGGGGAATTTCGTGGTCTTAATTAATTATTTTTTTTTGTTAACGCAAATTAAAGCAATAACTTTTTAATGGCTTCATAGTCCTCTTCATATTCCCAATAAATCCATCGTCCATCTACATAATCGGTTAAAATATATTTCTCACTAATCGATTTTATTCTGGAAACTGGAATGATTTTCTTTGAAAAATGATCCGAAGCAATAGGCTCCATCATCTCTTTATTTTTAGCATTATAGCCATGCGAAATAATGTAACTGCCCAATGTTAACTCTATAAATTTATCTTTCATTTCTATATTTTTTCCTCCCCTAACCCCTCCAAAGGAGGGGAACTCGCACGGAAAATAACTTTACAGTAATTCTTTTCCATTATCATCCCTCCTCTTTGGGAGGCTAGGTGGGGCTTATTCATCTGCAATCGTTGGATGCAGCCATTTCCTGGCCTTTTCCTTTGTGATGCCTTTTCTAACGGCATAATCGGTTACTTGATCATCTGTGATTTTTCCCAAACCAAAATACTTCGCTTCAGGATTTGCGAAATAATATCCCGAAACCGCTGCTGCTGGCCACATCGCCATACTTTCTGTTAAGGTTACACCAATAATTTTTTCAACCTCTAATAAACTCCAAATTGTTTCCTTTTCTAAATGGTCTGGACATGCTGGATATCCTGGTGCTGGACGAATACCTTTATAGCTTTCTTTTATCAAATCATCATTAGACAACGTTTCGTCTGCCGCATAACCCCAATGTTTGGTTCGTACTTGCTTGTGCAAATATTCTGCTAATGCTTCAGCAAACCTATCGGCAATGGCTTGTGCCATAATTGCGTTATAATCATCTTCTTTTTTTCTATAACTATCGGCCAACTCTTGCGCTCCAAAAATGGCGACGCAAAAGGCGCCCATATAATCTGTTTTTCCGGTTTCTTTTGGTGCGATAAAATCGGCTAAAGCGATATTTGGAATGCCTTCCCGTTTGCTTAATTGCTGACGTAACGTTCTAAAAATAGCTATTTCTTTTCCTTTTTTCTGAACAGAAATATCGTCATGATGGATGGTATTTGCCTCAAACAATCCGAAAACTGCTCTAGGTTTTAATAATTGCTTTGCAATGATTTCTTCAATCATTTTTTGAGCTTCCTTAAACATAATGGTTGCTTGCTCACCTACCACATCATCTGTTAAAATATCTGGATATTTTCCATGTAAATCCCAACTTCTAAAAAACGGACTCCAATCTATAAATGGCTCTAATTCCTTTAAGCTTAATTGCTTTAAAACTTGAATTCCTAATTCTTTAGGCTTTAAAATTTCAGAAGTTTCCCAATCAATTTTAAACTTTCTTTTTCTAGCTTCATTAATAGAAATATAGGATTTCTCTTTGCCGCGTTTTAAAAACTTGGTGCGAAACTCATCATAATCCTTTTTTAAATTGACCACATATTCGTTGACCGTTTTTTTGTTCAACAAATCGCCCACAACAGTAACGGCCCTCGATGCATCATTGACATGAACCACGGCATTTTTGTATTGAGTATCAATTTTCACTGCTGTATGTGCTTTTGAGGTTGTTGCTCCACCGATAAGTAATGGAATACTGAAATTTTGACGCTCCATTTCTTTCGCTAAATAGACCATTTCATCAAGCGACGGTGTAATCAATCCAGACAATCCAATGGCATCAACATTATGCAATTTGGCTTCAGATATAATTCGTTCTGGTGGCACCATCACACCTAAATCGACGATTTCATAATTATTACAAGCCAAAACGACGCTCACAATATTTTTACCAATATCGTGTACATCGCCTTTTACTGTTGCCATCAGTACTTTACCAACTGGTTCTTGTAAATCTCCTTTTTCAGCTTCAATAAACGGATTTAAATATCCTACTGCTTTTTTCATCACTCTGGCTGACTTAACAACCTGAGGCAAAAACATTTTTCCCGCGCCAAACAAATCGCCCACAACGTTCATCCCAATCATTAAATGACCTTCAATAACATCGATGGGTTTTTCAGCTTCTAATCTGGCTACTTCAACATCTTCAATAATAAACGCATCAATACCTTTTACAAGCGCATGTGTAATTCTATCTTGAACGGGGTTTTCGCGCCAGGATAAATCGGCTCCCGCTTCTTTTTTAGAACCTTTAACAGTTTCAGCAAAATCCAATAACCGTTCGGTAGCATCTTCTCTTCTGTCTAAAATAACATCCTCTACACGTTCCAATAAATCCTTTGGAATATTATCATAAACCTCTAAAAGTGCTGGATTGACAATCCCCATATTCATGCCCGCTTGAATGGCATAATACAAAAACACAGAATGCATAGCTTCACGTACACCATCATTTCCTCTAAATGAAAACGACACATTACTAACGCCTCCACTTACACTGACGTTTGGTAAATTTTGACGTACCCAACGCGTAGCTTCAATAAAATCTATGGCATTTCTACGGTGTTCATCCATTCCTGTTGCCACAGGAAATATGTTTAAGTCGAAAATAATATCTTCGGAAGGGAAGCCTACCTTATTTACTAAAATATCATACGAACGCTTACAAATTTCTAATCGACGTTCATAATTATCGGCTTGTCCCACCTCATCAAATGCCATGATAACTACCGCAGCACCGTACCGTTTTATCTGTTTTGCTTCCCAAATAAATTTGTCTTCACCTTCTTTTAAAGAAATAGAATTGACCACACATTTACCTTGTACCACTTTTAAACCAGCTTCAATGATTTCCCATTTCGAGCTGTCTATCATGATTGGTACTCTAGAAATATCGGGTTCGGCAGCAATTAGATTTAGAAAACGTACCATCGATTCTTTGCCATCAATAAGACCATCGTCCATATTAATATCAATAATCTGCGCACCACCATCTACTTGATGACGTGCCACATCTAAGGCTTCATCAAATCTTTCTTCTTTTATTAATCGTAAAAACATACGTGACCCCGCCACGTTAGTACGCTCACCAACGTTTATAAAATTGCTATTTTCATTCAGGACAAGAGGTTCAAGTCCAGATAAACGCATGTACTTTGTTTGTTTAATTTGCATTATTTATAATGTTCTACTGTTGGAAATGGTTCGTAAAAATGATGCAATAATTTTTTCCAATCTTGATATGCTTCCGATTTACGAAATCCTTCTTCGTGATCTTCAATGGTTTCCCAATTCACTAATAATAAATATTTATCTTGTTGCTCTATAGATTTCTTCAATTCATGAGATATGTATCCTTTCATTGATGAAATTATTTTTTGTGCTTCATGAAAATTTTTTTCAAAATCTTCTGAAAGTCCTTTTTTAATATTTAAAACAGCAACCTCTAATATCATAATTAATTCTTCTATTGGATTCCTGCCTCCATAGGAATGACAAACTCCCGCGGTTTATACTTCGCCGCTAATTGCGCTATGACTTTAATATGTTCTGGTGTTGTACCGCAACAACCACCGATAATATTAATTAAATTTTTCTTTAAATATTCTTCTATTTGTTCACCCATTTCTTCTGGAGATTCATCATATTCTCCAAAAGCATTTGGTAAACCCGCATTAGGATGCGCAGAAATAGCAAAGTCAGTTTTATTCGCAATCGCTTCTAAATGCGGTTGCAATAAGTTTGCCCCTAAAGCACAATTAAATCCAATGGACAATAATGGAATATGAGACACGGAAATCAAAAAAGCTTCGGCAGTTTGACCTGATAGCGTTCTACCAGAAGCGTCGGTAATGGTACCACTTAGCATAATAGGCACATCCATATTGCGCTCTTCCTTAACTTCTTCTATCGCAAATAATGCTGCTTTGGCGTTCAAGGTATCGAACACGGTTTCAACTAACAATAAATCAACACCACCATCCATCAGCGCTTCCACTTGTTGTTTATAGGCAATACGCAACTCATCAAAAGTCACAGCTCTATACCCTGGATCGTTAACATCAGGTGACATGCTGGCTGTACGGTTTGTTGGTCCGATAGACCCAGCAACAAAACGCGGTTTGTGTGGTTCTTTTGCGGTAAACACATCAGCAACTTCTCTAGCTATTTTAGCCGATTGGTAATTGAGTTCATACACCAAATCTTCCATTTGATAATCGGCCATAGCAATCGTTGTACCAGAAAATGTATTGGTTTCTACAATATCGGCACCTGCTTCAAAATATTTAGCATGAATGGTTTTAATAGCTTCAGGTTGGGTAATAGACAATAAATCGTTATTACCCTGCAATGGTGTTGGATAATCTTTAAAGCGTTCGCCCCTAAAATCTTCTTCAGTAAATTTATATTGCTGAAGCATGGTTCCCATAGCGCCATCGAGCACTAAAATACGTTGCTGTAAAGCTTGTTGTATGTTTGACATTTTCGATTTTTTTTTATCTATATGTCATCAAGAAAAGTAAAAGAAACACTTTTCGTTATCTTTCTGAATAGTTCCTGAAAATAAATTCAGGACAAGCAGTAGAACGTAGCACCTTCTTTACAAGGTAAAGGGTTGCCAAGGCTTCAACGGGTCTATTCCCTCTACCTTTCTTGATAACATAATTAATACGTTTATGAAAATACGTTTATGAACGAGCGAACAAAAATACTAACAATATTTTTTTTATCCGCACTATTTATGAAAAATTGCTTTAATTATTCAAATAATGTTGAAGACAAATACCGGTCTCCTCTATCACAAATAATAGCAACAATAACACCACTCTCTAAAGTTTCTGCCAATTTTAAAGCTGTAAAAACAGAACCGCCACTGCTCATGCCTGCAAAAACGCCTTCTTCCTTTGCTAGCCTTTGAGTCATCGTTTTTGCATCTTCTTCACTCACATCTATGACCACATCTACTTTCGATCTGTCAAAAAATTTAGGCACATATTCTGGCGACCATTTTCTTATGCCCGGAATTTTAGCGCCATCTGCTGGTTGGGCACCAACGATGGTGATATTTTTATTTTGCTCTTTTAAATAGGTTGACACGCCCATAATGGTTCCCGTGGTCCCCATGGCAGACACAAAATGAGTTACTTCACCATTAGTATCTCTCCAAATTTCTGGTCCCGTGGTTTTATAATGTGCTTTCCAGTTATCATCATTTTCAAACTGGTTTAAAAGCATATATCCTTTTTCGTCACGTAATTGAAAAGCAACATCTCTAGAACCCTCAATGCCAATATCGGCAGGTGTTAAGATAACCTCAGCGCCATAAGCTCGCATGGTTTTAACACGTTCCTCGGTTGAGTTATCGGGCATCACCAACACCATCTTCAAACCTAATAAGTTAGCTATAAACGCCAATGCAATGCCTGTATTGCCACTTGTAGCTTCCACTAAAGTTCCACCTTGTTTTATCTCTCCACGCTTTAAAGCTTCAGAAATCATATTAAATGCCGCACGATCTTTTACACTTCCGCCCGGATTATCACCTTCAAGTTTTAATAATAGAGTAACTTTTTTATTTTGAATTAAATGGCTGGCTTCTACCAGTGGTGTATTTCCTATTCGGTCTGTAATACTAGCGTATTCCATTTTTCTTTGGTCTGATTTTAATTTCCGTTTGATATGTCACCAATGAATTTTCTGGAACTGATTGGGTTATCCAAACGTTTGCACCAATAGTGCTGTTTGCTCCTATGACAATATCACCACCTAAAATAGTCGCATTGGCATAAATCGTCACATTATCTTCAATGGTTGGGTGACGTTTAGTAGATTCCATGTTTTTCTTCACTTGAATGCCTCCTAAAGTAACCCCTTGGAAAATCTTGACGTTATTTTTGATGATGGACGTTTCTCCAATGACGATACCGGTGCCATGGTCAACAAAAAAGGATTCGCCAATGGTTGCTCCCGGATGAATATCAATACCTGTTATGCCGTGCACATATTCGCTCATCATTCTTGGGAGAATAGGCACTTTTTGCACATATAATTCATGACTTAATCGGTATATGGAAATGGCATAAAACCCTGGACATGCCATGTAAACTTCCTCTAAGCTTTTTGTAGCTGGGTCGAAATTTACAACTGCAATAGCATCTAAATCTAATTTTACCCTAATGGCATGAAATTTACCTTTAAACTCATCCCAGATAGCTTCGCTATTTTCAATATTCAGATTATCGGTAATATCTAAAAACGTTTTCTTTAAAGATTGAAGCTCATTGTCGTGTTCATCAAAAACATAATAGAACAATCGTTTCGTAAATGTTTTTACAACATCTTTTAAACGAACATTATACTTTTTTTGAATCAACTTATCGTTCAATTCTTCACATGGATCCATATCAAATACATTTTAATTATCTAATGATTGTCGTTATTCACTTCTGAAATTTACAACAATAATAGATTTAGATAAAAATTCTTTTCGATTAAATGGATTGAACAACCGCTTTTGGTGCTTCTTTACGTGTACCATCGAAACCATCAATACCACTTACAGTCGTATATTTTAACACATACCTTTTACCTGGATTAATAATTCTATAAGCTGCTTGGCACATTAAGGTAGCTTCGTGGAATCCACAAAGAATTAATTTTAATTTTTCTGGATAGGTGTTAACATCTCCTATGGCAAAAATACCGGGGATATTAGTTTGATAATTTAAGGAATTATCAACTTTAATAGCATTCTTCTCAATTTCCAATCCCCAATCGGCAATAGGCCCCAATTTTGGAGATAAACCGAATAACGGAATGAAATGATCGGTTTCAATTTGACTTAATTCGCCATCTATATTTACTGTAACCGCTTCAATTTTACCATTCCCGTGCAGCTCTACAACTTCGGCAGGCGTTACTAAATTGATTTTCCCTAGGTCTTTTAATTCGCCTACTTTTTCAACAGAATCTAGAGCACCTCTAAATTCGTTTCTTCTGTGTATTAATGTTACCTCTGAGGCTACATCGGCTAAAAAGATGCTCCAATCCAAAGCAGAATCACCTCCACCAGAAATAACCACTCTTTTGTTTCTGTATACTTCTGGGTCTTTAATGAAATATTCTAAACCATTATCTTCATAAATTTCCAGATTATCTAGTGCTGGTTTTCTAGGTTCGAAAGATCCTAATCCTCCAGCAATAGCAACCACTGGCGCTTGGTGTTTTGTACCTTTATTTGTAGTTACAATGAACGAACCATCGTCTTGTTTTTCTATAGTTTCTGCGCGTTCTCCTAATGTAAAACCAGGTTCAAACTGTTTACCTTGCTCTAATAAATTTTTAGTCAAATCGCCCGCTAATATTTCTGGGAAACCAGGAATATCATAAATAGGTTTTTTAGGATATATTTCTGAACATTGACCACCTGGCTGAGGCAATGCATCAATTAAATGGCATTTTAGTTTTAACAATCCCGCCTCAAAAACCGTGAACAATCCTGTTGGTCCCGCACCTATTATGAGTATATCTGTTTTAATCATTTTGCACTTTTTTTTCAATTAATCCTTTGGTAAATTCGTTGAGTGTTTCCACTTTTTCTTGAAAATCACCTTTTATTGTTTTTCTATATTCATTCAAATTTTTAACCAAATCATCTACATTTTCTGGAATAACATCCTCGAAAAACTGACGTAAACGTTTGGCTGTTGTAGGTGACTTTCCGTTAGTGGAAATCGCCACTTTCACATTGCCTTTGGTTACGATGCCACCCATATAAAAATCGCAATACGGTGGATTATCGGCTACATTAACTAAAATGCTACGCTTTCTGCAATGTTTGTAAACTTTTACATTTACAGTAGGAATATCGGTAGTTACAATCACCATATGTTTTCCTTTTAAGAAACGTTTGCTATATCTACTTTTTATTAACTTAACATTGCCTTGTTTTGCCAAAGATATGGTAGCATCCCTAAACATAGGTGACACCATTGTTACACAAGCATCTGGACTGGATTTCAAAATAAATGACAATTTTTCTTCAGCAACATTTCCACCACCAACTATCAGTACTTTAAGGTTACTTAGTTTTAAAAAAATTGGATATAGATTGTTTCTTTCTTCCATCCCTGTCCGTTAAGATATATTCTCATTTAAATTCTTAACTAACGATGAAAGTTCAACACGCTCTTTTACAACATCGCCAATAACTATGATTGCAGGAGATGTTAACTGTTTTTCTTCCACAACTTGCTGAATGTTGCTAATCGTCCCAATCCCTACTCTTTCATTAGCTGTTGTCCCTTCTTGAATCACAGCTACAGCAATATCTTGTTTATTTTCTGCTGAAAAAACCTTAACTATCTCTTTCAGCTTAGACATTCCCATTAAAATAATAATTGTTGCTGTCGATTTTGCTGCAATAGCAACATCTTCAGATAATTGATGGTTTTTTGTTGTTCCTGTAATGACCCAAAAACTTTCGGCAGCATGTCTTTTAGTTAACGGAATTCCTTGATACGCTGGTACAGCACTTATAGAGGATATCCCAGGGACCACATAGGTCTCCAAACCAAAAGGTTTTACATAATCAATTTCCTCTGCACCTCTGCCAAATATAAAAGGGTCACCTCCTTTTAATCGAACTACATGTCCTTTTTCATTGGCTTTAGCAACAATAAGTTCGTTAATTTGTTCTTGCTGAAAGGCATAACATCCTTTGCGTTTACCCACAAAAATAATCTCAGCCTTTTTTGAAGCATATTTTAACAACTCCTCGTTAATAAGGGCATCATACAGTATCACATTAGCAGATTCTATAGCTTTAATTGCTTTAATGGTAATTAAATCTACATCTCCTGGCCCTGCACCTACTACCGTTAACCGCCCCCTAACCCCCGAAGGGGAAATAGAAGACTCAGTTTCATATGTTTTTTTTTTCTTATTCATTTAATTCTGAAAAACAACAGTTTATTTATACCGCTATTTTGCCCCCTTTAGGGGTTTGGGGCTTCTATACGTTCTTACTTTATCTAAAAACAGATTGGCACTTTCAATGTACTTCGATGCAAAAGCTTCGGTTGGTGCATTTTTATTAATCTGATAAATCAATTCAGAAAAAGAAACACCCAAATTTATTTTTCCACTTTCAACAAACAATTCATCAAACTGACTGATGATACCAGCATGGGTGTTTGTGCTTTTATTTTCGGCGATAAGCAATGCTTTCGCAGAATTTACCATAGAACTATAAGCATGGTAAATAGCACTAGAATACACTTTGTTATCGAAGGAAACTGTAGCATTTTCTATTTTCTCTTCACTTTCAAAGAACAAAGTTGCAATTAAATCAATGACCACACCAGCACATTCACCAACACCTATTTCCTTAACATATTCTTCGTTGGTTCCCCAATCAATAAAATCGTCTTGGGTTAAATTGGTAACATCTTGAAGATCATTCAATAAGTCATAAAAATAGCGTTCACCTGTTACTTGGTAATACTCATAGAATGTTTTTCCGTTGGCATTGGCTTCAAAATCATTTAAAATTCTACGCAATGCTTCTGGGCCTCTTTTACTTGGCACTTTTACCACTTTATCTGCAAAAGCTCCTTTACCATTTTTTAAATTTTCACCACCTAATAAGACTTGTAAAGCAGGTGCTACTAATTTATCTGGAGTACGAACAGACATCCCTTGGAAACCAATATTCGCCATATTGTGTTGCCCACATGCATTCATACAACCACTAATTTTTATGACTAAATCATCTTTAGTTAAATATTGAGGATATTCTGCTTTCAACACGCGTTCTAATTCATCTGCGATTCCTGTGCTACTTGCAATACCTAAATTACACGTATCAGTTCCTGGACAAGCTGTGATGTCGACTGCTTTATTATAACCTACTTCCACCAGACCTAATTTTTCCAATTCTGTGTAGAAGAAAGGCACTAAATCTTCCTTTACAAAAGGAATAACGATATTTTGACGCAATGACAAACGTATTTCGCCCGCAGCATATTTTTCAACCAAATCGGCCAATAAACGCGCTTTATCTGTATAAAAATCACCCAACAACACTTTAATTCCTATAGCCACATAGCCGTCTTGTTTTTGAGGAATAAGGTTAGTAGATTTCCATAATTCAAAAGCTTTTTGGTCTTTAATGGCTACTTGAGGGGCTTCTACCGACACTGGTTTCGAAACGGGGTAAACATCTGCATCAATAGCAACCGTTTTAAGCTCGATAGCGTTTTGCTCTGCTTCTACCAATTCTATAAAAGCATCCAATCCGACATCTTTAATTAAGAATTTCATACGCGCTTTGGCACGGCTTTTACGTTCACCGTAACGGTCAAAAACACGTACAACGCCTTCCATAGTTGGAATGATTTTATCTGTTGGTATAAAATCATATAGCACATCGGCTTCACGAGGCTGAGACCCTAATCCACCACCAATCATCACTTTAAATCCACGAACACCATTTTCAATCTTCGCTATAAAACCTAAATCGTGCATGTAAGATAATCCAGTATCGTCATCAGAAGATGAAAAAGACACTTTGAATTTTCGTCCCATTTCTTGACAAATAGGATTTCTTAAAAAGAAACGAAACATGGCATCGGCATACGGTGACACATCAAAGGGTTCATTGATGTCGATTCCTGCAAGTTCTGAAGCGGTGATATTTCGAACGGTATTACCACAAGCTTCTCTTAAGGTAACATCATCTTTTTCCAACTCTGCCCAAAGCTCAGGTGTTCTGTTCAAATCAACGTAATGAATTTGAATATCTTGACGTGTTGTAATGTGTAAACGTCCACGAGAATATTCATCAGACACATCAGAAACTCTACGTAATTGGTTGCTTTTTACTTTTCCGTAAGGCAATTTAATACGTATCATTTGAACACCTTCTTGACGCTGACCATAAACACCACGTGCCAAACGAAGGCTTCTAAATTTTTCCTCATCTATTTTTCCTTTGTGAAAAAGCTCGATTTTATTCGCTAAATCGATAATATCCTTTTCTACAACCGGATTTTCTATTTCTGTTCTAAAAGTTTGCATAATCTAGCCCCTCCTAACCTCCCAAAAGGGGAGGAATTCTTACTCGGGTGAAGCAAGAATATTGTTATTATTATTTTTTCGCAGCCCTGCTAATTCCCCCATCGGGGGCTAGGGGCTTTACTGAATGAAGCCTGCTCCAACTGTATTGTTGGATTGTGTATCAATTAAAATAAAAGAACCGTTGGTTCTGTGGTTTTTAAATTGATCATAAAAAATTGGCTTATTTAATTTGAATGTTACCGAAGCAATATCATTGACTCCTAATTCTGTAACATTTTTTTCTATTCCAGAATAATCTGGATGTATTTTATGGTTGATTCTCTCAACCCTACCTAAAACTTTATTAATGCCATGTTGCACTACATATTTAGCACCTGGTACTAATTGTTTTGAGTCCATCCAACACACATTGGCCGTGAATTCTTTATCAATGGTTGGTAAATCGCCATCTTTAACAATCATATCACCACGACTTACATTAATGTCGTTTTCCAAAGTAATCGTTACCGAAGAACGTCTGGAAGCCGTTTGGTACTTTTGATCATAAAAATAAATGTCTTTAATTTTCGATCTTGTTTTTGAAGGCAACACTAAAATATCATCACCAACACTTAACTCACCTCCATATATTTTACCTGCATAGCCTCTAAAATCATGAAATTCTTCTGTTTTTGGACGAATAACATATTGTACAGGAAAACGTGGTGTACCCACATTATAAATATCCGCTTTATCTAATTGCTCAAAATGCTCTAACAAAGACTGCCCTTTGTACCAAGGCATCTTTTGGGATTTGTTCACTACATTATCTCCTTTTAAAGCACTTACTGGAATGAATGTTATTTTTTGGTCTTGGTAATCCCTTTTGCTCATTAATTCAGTAAAATCTGCTTTGATTTTATTGTAAATGTCTTCAGAATAATCAACCAAATCCATTTTATTAATAGCAACAACCACATCTTTAATTCTTAATAAATTATTGATGAAGAAGTGACGATTGGTTTGCTCAATAACGCCTTTTCTAGCATCAATTAAAATGATGGATGCTTGTGATGTTGAAGCCCCAGTAACCATGTTTCTGGTATATTCCACATGCCCCGGTGTATCGGCAATGATGTAACTTTTTTTCGCTGTTGAAAAATAAATATGAGCCACATCAATGGTGATGCCTTGCTCTCTTTCAGCAACCAAACCATCTGTAGCCAAAGAAAAATCCAGATAATCATATCCTCTTTGTTTACTGGTTTTTTCTATAGCTTCTAACTTATCGGTCGTTAATGATTTTGTATCGTAAAGTATGCGCCCAATTAAGGTACTCTTTCCATCATCTACACTACCTGCTGTTGCAATTTTTATTACTTCCATGTTTATGCTGTTGGCCTTTAGCTTTTAGCTATTCGCTATCCACTTATGGCAATTTTATAATTAATTTTTAAACTTGTGCTAAAGGCTAACAGCCAATAGCTAATAGCAAAAATTTGCTTAAGCAAATTTTAGAAATACCCCTGTTGTTTACGTTTTTCCATAGCGGCTTCAGAGCGTTTATCGTCTATACGCGCACCACGTTCTGAAATGGTTGATTCCCTAATTTCTTCCACTACTTTTGAAATGGTTGTAGCGTCGGACAACACTGCTGCCGTACAACTCATGTCCCCAACGGTTCTAAAACGTACCAATTCTTCAATTACTTGCTCGTTATCATCTCTATAAACTACTTCATCTTCAGCTGACCAAATCATCCCATCCCTTAAAAATACTTTACGCGTATGAGCAAAGTAAATAGATGGAATTTCAATATTCTCTTGTTCAATATAAGACCAAACGTCTAACTCTGTCCAATTTGAAATTGGGAACACACGTACATTTTGTCCTAAATTAATTTGTCCGTTTAGCATATCGAACAATTCCGGACGTTGCTTTTTTTCGTCCCACTGGCCAAAATCGTCCCGAACCGAAAAAATACGTTCTTTAGCTCTTGCCTTTTCTTCATCACGACGAGCACCACCTATACAAGCATCAAATTTAAATTCTTCAATAGCATCTAAAAGTGTGGTGGTTTGCAATTGGTTTCTACTAGCATATCTGCCAGATTCTTCCTTTACTTTACCTTCATCAATAGAATCCTGAACATTTCTAACAATCAATTCCAATCCTAATTCCTTAACCAATCTATCTCTAAATTCAATCGTTTCCGGGAAATTATGCCCTGTATCGATATGCATTAATGGAAACGGAATTTTTGCAGGATAAAATGCTTTTACGGCAAGTCTAACCAAGGTAATGGAATCTTTTCCGCCAGAAAACAACAATACCGGTTTTTCAAACTGAGCTGCTACTTCCCTAATAATATAAATTGCTTCGTTTTCTAGTGAATTTATATGCGATGTGTCTTTATTCATAATATTTTTATGGTTGATGGTTGTTGGTTGATGGTTGTTGGTTTCTGAACCAAATCAATAACAACTTTTAACTTTGTACTTTTAACTTTTAACTTACTTAGGCGTGTAATCCACACTCTCTGTTTTCTAACGCTTTTGTAGGATCGAAATATTTAAATTCGTTTGGCAAATTATGTTCTTCTAAGTACTTATCTAAATCGGCATCAGACCAATAATAGAACGGACTTACCTTTAAAACGCCATCTTTGCTGACGCTGAAAATACCAATACTATCCCTAAATGCTGTTTGCCCTTGACGCAAATTGGTAAACCAAACTTTGGGTTTGTGTTCTTCCATAGCACGTCTGAAAGGTTCTAACTTCACTTGTTCTGTAAAAAGAGCATGTTCTGGCGCATCAACACTTGGAATACCCATAACCACATCTCTATGCGCCGATGTTTGTTTAGGCACGTACAGAAATACGTTTATATTCAAATCCTTTATGACTTTTTCGGCGTGTCTGTAGGTTTGTGGTGTATTGTAACCTGTATCGCACCAAACCACTGGCACATTGGCTTCAACGGTATTTACAGCATATAATATAGCTGCTTCGTAAGGCCTGAAATTTGTTGTTACTACCGCTTCTTTGCTAAGCTCAAAAGCCTTCTGGATAATGTCAGAGGGCTTAGCACTTTTATAAGCGTCGTTTAATTCTTTAATTTGATTTTCCGTTATCATTATAATCTCTTATTTACCCCATTTAACTGAATTCCATATGCGTTCGTGGAAAAAGTATAATACCATCTTTGTGACGACTTCAACACCCCCAATTAAAAGTGCTGTATTCAACTTTCCAGTAATAATCCAAGAAATGATCATGGTATCAATCGTTCCTATTATCCTCCAACTAATAGATTTTGCTATACTTCTTATTGGCTTCTCTTTAGTTGAATCGGTTTTATATGTCGTTTTCTCTGTTTGATTTGGATTTGTCAACACTTGGTCAATCATTTTATTCGTATTATATTATTCCTATCGACTTAATAGGGATTACAAAAATAATACTTTTTATTATATCTCAAAAAATATTTATGTTTTTTTTAATCATTACCGTGATATATCCTCTAGTGTATTATTTTTAAACACATTAAGGGTGCTATCCCGCACTTGAATCATTAATTTATTTACACTGCAACTGGCTTCATCTGGGCAATCATCGCATTTTTCATAAAAGTTCAAACTCACACAAGATACCAAAGCTATGGGACCTTCTAAAACACGCATCACATCGGTCATTAAAATATCAGACGGTTTTTTAATCAAATAATAACCCCCGTGCTTCCCTTTTTTTGAACCTAAAAACCCAGATTTTCTTAACGTTAGTAAAATGCTCTCTAAAAATTTCTGTGAAATATGTTCGTTTTTGGCAATCTCACCAATTTGTACTGGTTCGTTATTACCTTTTCTGGCAATATAGGTGAGTGCCTTTAAACCGTATTTTGTTTTTTTAGATAGCATGCTGCGAAGATAAGTATTTTAACAAAAGTTATTATGATGCTGAAAAGATAAATGGATAATGAGTATTTTAATGGATGTATAATGAGTTGGGCAACAGTAAAAATCACTTGTAAAATTAACTAGTAGAATTAAATTCGTAGTTTTATTATGGGAAGCTTACAACGCTAATAAAAACATTGAGTTCATAGCTTGAAAGCATGTATTCTCAACCCAATATTTTTAAAAGGACCGCTTTGTTGAGTGGCTTCTCAATAAAATCTTTGACAAGGGGATTTAGTTTCGCTCTTTGAATATCAACTGGGTCAACAGATGAGGAGAGCATATAGATTTCAAATTGTTTTTTTATTGAATCGGTGAATGTTTTAAATTTATCAAGGAATTCCCATCCTGTTAAGTTTGGCATGTTAATATCTAAAAGGAGTATTATTAATTGGTTTTCAAATTTATTCTCAAATTGCGTTTCAATATACTCCAATGCTATTTCGGGATCAATAAAATCCTTTACTTCTATATCTTCCAGAGACTTTACTAATACCATTTTAGAGATTGAAGTGCTTAAGGAGTCATCGTCCACTAGTATGAATTGTTTTGCAGATTTTGTCATGGTTTATTTAATTCTGTTTTCAAATACGATTGTAAATTCTGTTCCTTTATTGAGTACACTTGATACGGTTATTTTTCCCTCTAATGCCTCTACTTGTGTTTTTACCATAAATAAACCAATGCCTTTGCCTTCAACGTGAGAGTGAAATCGCTTGTAGAGTCCAAACACTTTATCTCCATGTTTTTTCATATCAATTCCTAATCCGTTGTCATTAAAAGTGAGGGTTATTCTTCCGTTTTCAAAATAACTTTTGATTTCTATATGCGTTGGTTCATGGGGCTTGCTGTATTTTATGCTATTGCTTATTAAATTGTAAAAGATGCTGTGCATATATACTTTGAGTGAAAGGATTTCGTCCACTGCTGAAAAATCAGAGTTGATGTGAACATTGTGTTTGTCTATGTGAAGTCCGAGGCTGTTGACTATATCATTTACTAAATTTGAAAAGGATATAAGTTCATTTTTTTCGGTGACTTTATGTTTTAATTGTAGTATAGAGTTGATGTCCTTAATTATGATATCTAGCCCCGAAACGGATTCAAAAAGACCTTTTAGAAATTCTTTTCGTTCTTGTAGTGTAAGTGTATCATCCTGTAAGGTTTCTGCACAACCTAGAATATTTGCGACGGAACCACGAAGGTTGTGAGAAATCATGAATGTGAACTGTTCTAGGTCACAGTTGCGTTGAGCCATGCCATTGATTAATTTTTCTTTGGTTTCCTCTGCAACTTTTAGTTCTGTGATGTCACGGTTTACTCCAATCATTCTATTAGCCTTACCATCTTCATCACGCAGAACGATTGCATGTCCTTCTATATATCTAATTTCATTGTTATGCCAGCGTATCCTGAAGACAGAATCAAAGTTCTTAGGACCATCAAGTGCTGTTTGAACATCAAGCAAAGTTCTTTGTAAATCATCAGGATGCACGGTATTAGACCAAGCTTCAAATGCGCCATTAAATTCATTTTGCACAGTATCGAAAATCTTGTACATATTGTCATCCCAAATCAATATATCATTTTTAGTATCCCAGTCCCATATCCCAATTTTTGCAGAATAAGTTGCAAGCAATAGCCGATCTGTGATATTTTTTAATTCTTTCTCTGATTTTTTTATTCCCGTAATGTCACGCGAATGACAGGCGGTTCCAATTATTTCATGTCCCTTGCGTATAGGATAGAAGGAAATTTCAGTCCATAACTCTACTGGTGTATCCAAATAAAAAGTTGATAAATATGTTTCTCCTGCAAATGCCCGTTCATATAATGGCTTAAAATGGTTTATCATTTCAGGAGCATTCATTATTGTAAGAATATTTTTTTCTTTACGAATTGCTCTATCAAAATTAAGTTTGTGTGCTATATCAAATGGAAGGTTAGAAGTAATAAGATTTAATTCCCGATCCACACTCCACATCAAATCATGAGTGTTATTAATTAAGGCATTCAGATTATTGTTGTCGAATTCCAGTTGTTCTTCAATTGATTTTTTATAGGAAATATCACGGAAGTTTGATACTATTGCATGCACATAAGGTTCATGAAGCATATTGGTAATAGTTCCCTCGCACCAGATATAGTTTCCGTTATTATGTTTTAGCTGATGTCGTATAGTAAATGAAGCGCCAGGAGATTGTAAAATCTTTTGTATGTTTTCAAAAACTATGGGTATATTATCAGGATGAATAATGTCAGAAGGGGTTGTATTTAAAAATTCTTCAAGAGAGTAACCAAGTACTTTGGAAATGGAGGGGCTTGCATAGAAAATTTTGCCGTCAATTGTTGAAAGCGTTTCCATGTCGGTGCTTTTTTCTATCAATGCTCTAAAAAGCTTTTCATTTTTAATTATTAATTCTTCTGCTTGTGTATGTCTTTTTGTTTTTTCTAAAAGGTCAAGGGCAAATGAAATATCGCCAGTCACCTCGGTAAGTAATGCAATATCTTCTTTGTTGAAAAAATTAAGTTTGCTTGCGTAGAGATTAAAAGTGCCGAAGACCTTGCCCGATTTATGTATTGGTAGGACAATACACGAATGAATACCCTGCTTTTTTGCAAAGGATTTCCAACTCTCTATTTCAGGAGTGTTCTCCACATCATTGCAAAGAAAATGTTTTCCGGTTCGAAATACAATACCCTGCGGATCTTTGCTTTCATAGGACACATCTGTAAATAGTTTGATGTCTTCAGCTGGTATGCCACTGTTTTCAAGAAGTGTAATTTTATTTTGTTCTGAGTTAAAACTTCCTATCCATGCCATTTTGAATTTGCCAAACTCCAGAGCAAAGCGGCATGAATTGCGAAAGAGTGTCGCTTCGTCTCTAACATGAACAATGGTTTGATTAATTTGGCTTAAGAAGACATATTGTGACGTGCGCTTACTTACCTTTTGCTCTAGTTCCTCATTCAGTTTCCGAAAATTGGCTTCTGATTTGATAAGCTTATTGTTAGCAATGAATAACTCTGCAGCACGTTTTCCTTTTTCTTTATTTTGAAAAATGAGTTCCTTGTTAGCTATTATTAATTCTCCTGCGCGTTTTCCCTTTTCCTTATTTTGGAAAATGAGTTCCTTGTTAGCTATTATTAATTCTGCTGATCGTTTTTCTTTTTCTTCGTTTTGAAAAGAAAGTTCTATGTTGGCTATAACAAGCTCTGCTGCACGCTTTCCCTTTTCTTCGATTTGAAATGATATTTCACTGTAAGCAGCCTTTAAATCTTTTGCCAGATTGCTCGCAATGGCTTGCTCGTTCAAAAAATTTCTATTATCCATTTTTTTTGTTTATTAATATATTTATAAACCAAGTCTCCACCCCAATGGATAAATTTTAATTATTTTCTTTTAAAAAGTAAAAAATGTTATTTGAAGGTTATAAATAGTTGATAATTAACTTATGGGAAAAAAAATACAATCAAAGGTGGTGATAATAAACAACAAGGTGGTGATAATAAATAACTATAATTTTATATCTTTTAGTTTTGGCACAGATAAATGCATCTGTGTCCAAAGACGTATCATAAATTTATGATTTACCAATTAGATTTACGGTGAAATAGAAAATGTGAGGTAACTCCATTTAGCAGTTTGAGTCCAAAAAACCTCCATTAAATTTTAAACAAGAGTGTATTTCTTTCTCAATTCGGCCATCACGTCTTCATGAGTATGAACACGTCCTTCATTAATATCTTCTAAACCTTGATTAATTAACTTCTTAGCGGTTTCTGTTAATTATCGTAGTCATTCATTTTGGGTGGAGCTTTCGTATAGCGCATTTACCATACGCAGGAAACGTTCATCAACTTTAGTTATTGACTTCTTCCGTTTTTCCCTTAATTCTAATGCTCCCATAATACAATCGATATAACTGAAATATACGTTTTTTACTTTGCAATAGTAACTAAAGCTTTTAGAAAATTATTCCAAATTCAAAATAATGCATCTACTTATCCCACGCCACCAAAAGCTCAGCCATAATAACGCAATCGCCAATTAAAAGCACTCTGTCATTATTTATAACCTCACATATTACCACACCGCCACGTTTTGACGCTTGGTAACCAATGAGTGTATTTTTAGACAGTTTCTCACTCCAATAATTTGCCAAGTAACAATGTGCAGAACCTGTAACAGGATCTTCGTCAATGCCGAAATCTGGCGCGAACATTCTAGAAACAAAATCGTATTCCTTCTCAGAAGATTTAGCTGTGATGATAAATTTCTTTTTGGAGTGCTTCTTTAACAATTCAAATTGAGGTTTTAAATGCCTAATCAAATCACTTTGACTGACTTCAACCAAACACCAATCCTTATCACTATTAACGGTTATGGGTTTTTCACCTAAAAACGCTTCTAATAAAGCATCATCGGAATTTTCAGGTTGGGTTTTACCAATTGGAAAATCCATTTCTAACTGATGCCCCCTTTTTTTCACCGTCAACACCCCACTTCTAGTATGGAATTCGAGAACGTCTTTGGTTACGTTGAATTTCTCAAAAAGAATTTTAGCCGTCGCCAGAGTAGCATGTCCACAAAGATCTATTTCTAGAGTTGGCGTGAACCATCTGAGTTGGTACTGACCGTTTTCTTCGTACACAAAAGCAGTTTCAGAAAGATTCATTTCTTGTGCTATATCAATATAAGCAGCTTCAGTCAGCGGTTTTTCCAAAACACATACTGCCGCAGGGTTTCCCTTAAAAGGAATATTTGTAAAAGAATCAACAGTAAATAATTGCATTTTAATTTTCTAAAGCTTGTTTTAAATCTGTAATAATATCATCTATATGTTCCAACCCCACCGAAATTCTTACCAGACCATCGGTAATACTGACTTGCAATCTATCCGCTTCCGATAATTTGCTGTGTGTTGTTGAGGATGGATGTGTGACTATGGTTCTTGTATCACCTAAATTTGCTGCCAAAGAACACATTTTGATGGCATTTAAAAAGTTACGACCTCCTTCTATGCCCCCTTTAACTTCAAAAGCGACAATGTTACCGCCTAATTTCATTTGCTTTTTAGCGACTTCGTATTGCGGATGCGATTTTAAAAATGGATATTTTACCCAACTCACATTCGAATGGCTTTCCAAAAACCCAGCTACCTTTAAAGCATTCTCGCAATGCTTATCGACCCTAACCGCAAGGGTTTCTAAACTTTTAGACAATATCCACGCATTAAATGGTGATAATGCAGGGCCTGTATTTCTTGAGAACAAATAGACCTCTCTTATTAAATCGGCATTTCCAACGGTTACGCCACCCAAAACACGACCTTGTCCGTCAATTAATTTGGTAGCCGAATGGATGACCAAATGTGCTCCAAACTTTATAGGTTGTTGTAAATAGGGCGTGGCGAAACAATTATCAATGATTAAAATTAAATTGTGCTTTTGGGCAATGTCACCAAGCAATTCCAAGTCTATAATATCTACTGCTGGATTGGTCGGTGTTTCAGCATAAAGAATTTTAGTATTTGGCGTGATGAAACTTTCAATGGTTTCTGGTTTATTGACATCAAAATAACTGGTTGTAATATCCCATTTTGGAAGATAATTCACAAACAACGCATGTGTTGAACCAAACACCGAACGCGCCGATACTATATGATCACCACTTTTTAACAACGCTGCAAATGTTGAAAATACAGCAGCCATACCCGTTGCGAATGCATAACCACTTTCGGCTCCTTCCATCTTGCAAATTTTATCTACAAACTCAGTGGTATTTGGGTTTGAAAAACGGCTGTAAATATTACGTTCCTTTTCTTCTGTAAAAGAGGCACGCATATCTTCGGCATCCTCAAAAACAAAACTGGATGTTAAGTATATTGGGCTGGTATGTTCTAAAAATTCGCTACGTTCTAATTGCGTACGAATGGCTTCTGTTTCAAATTGTTTTCTTTCTTCGCTCATGATTTTTGTTTTACCGCAAATTCGCAAATTTTTGATTTAATAATCTATGCATTGGCTGCTAAATTCATTATTATTTTTATCCTTCTTTCTCGGGGAGTTAACAAATAATTATTCCGTTTAATTTGCCAATTTGCGGTTTATATATTAATTTATATGCTTAGACAATCTTAAAATATCCCCAAAAACACCTCTGGCAGTCACTTGTGCGCCTGCGCCTGCGCCTTGGATTACTATAGGTTGTTCGCCATACGATTCTGTAAATATTTCAAAAATAGCATCACTTCCTTTAATTTGACCTAAAGTACTATCTCCTGGAATGGACACTAATTTCACCTCTAAATTTCCCTTATCTTTTGACAAATCGCCCGACAAATCACCTA
Source organism: Confluentibacter flavum (assembly GCF_002843175.1). Classification (GTDB taxonomy): domain Bacteria; phylum Bacteroidota; class Bacteroidia; order Flavobacteriales; family Flavobacteriaceae; genus Confluentibacter; species Confluentibacter flavum. The sequence continues at coordinate 9,061 of NZ_PJEO01000013.1, read as the reverse complement.
CATATCGCAATACATAACCCGGTTTTTGATTTTCTTTTATCTTCTGAAATTCATCATCTAAAACATGCAACTGACTTAAAAATGCTTCCACAGAAATGACTCTATACGCTTCTGGAATTAAATTTTGAACCGATACATCTTCAAACTCATTTTGTAAATCCAATTCTCTTGCCAAAATCAATAATTTTCTAGCGACATCATTTCCTGAGAAATCTTCCCTAGGATCCGGTTCCGTAAAACCTTTATCAATCGTTTCTTGAACAATGGCGCTAAATGGCTTGTCTTGAACCGAGAAATTATTGAATAAATAACTTAATGTGCCTGAGAACACCCCACGTATTCTGGTAATATTTTCCCCCGATTCGTGCAATAATTTAATGGTATCTATAAGCGGCAAACCAGCACCAACCGTGGTTTCGTATAAATATTGTTTATTGTTTTCCTTTAATTTAACACGTAAATCTGAGTAAAACTGATGTGAAATGGTATTGGCTATTTTGTTGGATGACACCAAATCGAAACCAGCCTCAATTAACGGTATATAATTTTTATAAAAATGAGGACTCGCTGTATTATCTACGGCAATTAAATTTTCTAAATGATGTGTATTTGCAAACGCTATAATATCTTGAATGGAATTTTCTAATGATGCTGATTTTATGGCATCTTTCCAATTAATATCAACGCCTCTTTTGTTTAAAAGCAGTTTTTTGGAATTCGCTATAGCAAACACATTTAGGTTGATGCCTTTTCGATTTTCTATATCGCCTTTCGATTTTAAAATCTGATTAATTAAAGCGCCACCAACGCCCCCATGACCAAAAATGACGATATTTATTTTCTTTGAAATTCCGAAAATCTCACCATGAATCACGTTCATGGCTTTATGCAACTGATCCTTTTTAACAACCAAACTCACATTTTTCCCAGTCACCGTATTATTAAACAATAACGGCACTATTTGGTTTTTTATAAGGGCATTAAACGGTTTGTGGAATGAACTCAACTCAATACCAATAATGGAGATAACACACACATCGTCTACCACGCCAATTTTATTGACATCTTGCGAATAAAAATCATTTTCAAACTCACGTTCTAAAGCGATAACCGCTTGCGTTGCTTGCTCGGAATTGATAACCAAACCAATTCCTCGTTCTGAAGACCCTTGCGAAATAATGCTGACACTAATATTATGATTTGCCAATGCTCCAAAAATTCGAGCATCCACACCGCTTTTTCCTAACAACCCGCGTCCTTCCAAATTTAATAACGACACATTATCTAAAACCGATAAGGAGGTGACTTCTTTTGAATTTGGTTTCGCCGTAATCAACGTTCCTTCATCATCTGGATTAAAGGTATTTAAAATACGAAGGTTGATATTTTTTTCAACCAACGGAATGATGGTTTTAGCATGTAAAACGGTGGTTCCAAAGTTTGCTAATTCATTGGCTTCACTAAACGATAATTCCCTAATTTTTTTGGCATCTTCAACCAAATCGGGGTTGGCTGTGTAAATACCATTCACATGCGTATAATTTTGCAATTCTTCGGCATCTAAATAATTCGCCAACAAAGCAGCCGTATAGTTACTGCCATTTCTACCCAAGGTTGTGGTTTCATTTTTAGCGTTAGACGCAATAAACCCTGTTACAACATTGACGACATCTTTACCGCTGTTTTTATAAAAGTTTTTGACGTTGTCTTTCGATAATTGCAAAATAGGTTGTGCATTACCAAAAGATCCGTCGGTTTTAATGAGTTCCCTGGCATCAACCGCCGAAGCCTTTATCCCTTTTTTATTCAATAAAGCTGAAATAAGTTTCACTGAAAGCAATTCGCCTTGTGCTAAAATTTCATCTTTGGTTTTATTGCTGTAATCACCTAATAAACTGACGCCTTCAAACAGTTTGTCTAAAATGGTGAATTCTTTAGAAAAATCAATATCCTTTAAAGGTTCTGTTTGATAATCTTTAAAAACCTGCAACACTTCTTTGTAGGGATGTCCTTTTGAGGCTTTATTTAAAATATTTTCCAAATCATCGGTAGCAGAACTTCTGGCAGAAACCACAACGGTTATTTTTTCGCCTTCTTTTACCTTATTTTCAATGATTGAAATCACGGTATTCAACCCTTCGCCGTTTGCTAAAGATTTGCCTCCAAACTTTAATACTTTCATGCGTCTCTTTTTAGAATTTGGCACAAAAATGCCTTCTATTATCTTTTCTAATTGCTCGTATTCCATTAAAAATGCATCATGTCCGTGCACCGAATTAATCTCATTATAAGTGACATTGGGATTTGTCAACGCCAATTGTTTATGCGTTTGTCTATTTTCTTCAGCCGTAAAAAACAAATCGGAATCCACCCCAATAATATAAATATTCCCATGAATGCTTTCCAAAACATTAAAATCGTTCGGTCTGTTTTTAGTAACATCAATGGTTTTTAAAAGTTGGTTCATTAATTTATATGCCGATAGCTGAAAACGTTCCTGCAATTTTTTACCATGATGCAACAACCAACTCTCGACATTAAAAATTTCCAATTCCTCATTTTTAGAACGGTGGAAACGCTCGTTAAACGATTCTGGTGTTCTGTAACATAACATGGCGTGCATTCTGGCATCGTGCACCGGATTTCTAGAATTCATTAAAAATTGTTCTTGAATTTGACAGTTGGCAATAAGCCAATCGGTCGATTTCCAATCGGTTGCCACAGGTATTAAATTCTCGGTAATATCTGGATTTAAAACAGCCATTTCCCAAGCAATACCGCCACCTAACGAACCGCCAATTAATGCAAAAAGTTTATCGACTTTAAGCTCTTTTAAACCAATTAAAAATAATTTGGCAATATCCCTTGCTACAAAATCTTTATAATTTTCAATAACAAAACCATCAAACCCATTACCCGGAATATTAAAAGCCAAAACCGTGTAAAGTTTGGTATCAATGACTTTATCATCCCCAACCAAATCAGTCCACCAGCCATCTTCACCAGCCACATTACTATTTCCCGTTAATGCATGGTTGACCAATACCACAGGAGCCGTACCTAAATCTTTACCAAATAGCTGATAGCTTAATTTGATTTCAGAAATAGATACGTTGTTTTCTGTAATATAATCTGTGATGATGATATGTTGCAATGCTTTATTCAACTGAAAAATTATTTAATGGCTTTAAATGCTTCTTTTAAATCAGCTTTCAAATCTTCTATATCTTCAATACCAACCGACAAACGGATTAAATCTTTTGAAGTACCTGTCGATTCTTGCTCAGCGTCCGTTAATTGTTGGTGCGTTGTACTTGCTGGATGGATAATTAAAGATTTTGTATCACCGATGTTTGCCAATAATGAAAATAATTTCGAATTATCTACTATGGCTTTCGCTGCATCATAACCCCCTTTGGCCCCAAAGGTAATAACTCCACTCTGTCCTTTTGGCAAATATTTATCTGATAATGCTTTATATTTACTCGATGCCAATCCTGGATAATTTACCCAAGCCACTTCGTCTTGCTGTTCTAACCATTTGGCCAGTTCCAAAGCATTTTCACTATGTTGTTTTATTCTAACTGGTAATGTTTCCAAACCTTGAATGATTTGAAAGGCGTTAAACGGACTTAAAGCACCACCAAAATCCCGTAATCCTTCTAATATCAATTTAAACGTATATGCCGCAGCACCTAATGCTTCATGATACACTAAACCATGATATCCAGCAGAAGGTTCTGTAAATTCTGGGAACTTCCCGTTAGCCCAATCAAAAGTTCCGGCATCAATGATAGCACCACCTAAAGATGTTCCTTGTCCACCAATATATTTAGTTAACGAATGGATCACAATGTCTGCTCCATGTTTTATTGGGTTTAACAAGACGGGGCTTGCAACGGTGTTATCCACAATAAACGGTACACCTGCCGCTTTTGAATGCACAGCAATGGCTTCTAAATCCAACACATCTAATTTTGGATTTCCTAAAGATTCCACAAAAAAGGCTCTCGTATTATCTTGAACAGCGTGTTTAAAATTATCTGGATTATCGGCATCCACAAACGTTGTGGTAATGCCTAATCGTGGCAAGGTAACTTTTAGTAAATTATACGTACCGCCATATAAGCTGCTAGATGCCACAATATGGTCACCTGCTTTTAACAAGGTTAATAAACCTGTTGAAATAGCTGACGTTCCTGATGCAAAAACTACGGCACCTATACCGCCTTCAACAGCTGCTAAACGTTCTTGTAAAATTTGATTGGTAGGGTTGTTGAGCCTCGTATAAATAAAACCGAGTTCCTGTAATGAAAACAGATTCGCCGCATGGTCAGAATTTTTAAAAACATACGACGTTGTTTGATAAATAGGAACCGCTCTAGTTCCTGCGTTTGCCGTTACATCATGTCCTGCATGTAATGCGTTAGTTGCTAATTTTAATGTACTCATTTTTCTAGTTTTTTATTTGCCTCACCTAGAAATAGTTTCAGCTATTTCTGACCTCTCCAAAGGAGAGGTAAAAGACTATTAATTAATAATAAACACTTCTTTCGAAATGTACTTAATAGAAAAATGTTAAAAAGAAATAAAAATTGCCGTAAGCAATTTCGTTTGGTTATCTATCCAAATTATTCTGAAAATTATTCAGAAGTGGGTAGAATTTAGCACCTTCTTTACGGATAAAGGGTTGCTAAGGCTTCACAGGGTCTAATCCCTCCGCCTTTCTTGATAACATTTCAATACGTTTTTGAACTTTGTGAATGCAAATATTCAGTCAGAAAAATTTAAAATCCTAATTTTTTTAATAATTTTTTTTTCAATGACTTTTATGTTTTCCCAAATTATCATGAAATTTATTTCTAATAACTAGCCCTATTGGTCTGTTTTGGATTTTAGATTCCAACCACGAAATAATATCTAAATATAGAAACGCTCTACTTTGGTATGGATCATCCTCAAATTCTTTTAGTTTTTTATGAAGTTTGATGAATTCGTTTCTAACTTCATGCGGATAAATATCGCCCAAACCTCTTAAAAATTTAATAAACTCTTTTTGCACTTCATACAAATCTTCCATTTTAATTAAGAATTTATAGGTGCTTTTTATAAGTACATCTAAATGGTAATCTAAACCAGATTCATAATGAGCCACCAAATTCAATATTCTGGTAAAACACAATAAATCCTCGCGCATTTGTAATGATTTGTTTGAAATTATTTTTTCTAAGTAATAGATACATTTTTTGCTTTCGCCTGCACCAAAGTACATACTGGCAATTTTATAATAAAAAACCATAATATGATGCTCATCTATACGGTCGTGAAAATCTTTCAATTTAAATACAACCTCATCAATTAAAGGTAGGCCTTCTTCAAAACTACCTTCCATAAAATGGAGGTTAAATTTATTGTTGTAAATATATAAGAATGCCAAACCTTCCAAATTGTCATCTACTGGAAACCAAGGTTCCTTAGTAATAGATTCCAATCTAAGGAGCGATTCTTTAAACTTTTCATAATGTCTTAAATAAAATAATGCCTCAAGCAAGTAATGATTTCCTCGTAAAAAGAATACGGGATTTAAAGTAATCATGTCTTTATTTTCATAAAACAGATTGACCCATTTAGTCGCATATTTATAACAAGACAAAAAATCGTGTGTCAAAAAGCTATACCATAAATAAGCTTTATAAAGCCATAATTTTTCTCTAAAACCAAGGTCGTTAATATCATATTTTGGCATTCTAGCTTCAAAATATTTTACAATTCGTTTAGTTTCCTTGTCATTTTTAACGTAACCCGTTTTTAAGAAAAGACCATATAATTGAAGTGATAAATTAGATAATTTACTTGCCAGCACATTTTGCTGACTTAATTCCTTGGCTTGAATAGAAAGTTCATCGGCTCTAGTGCTTAAACTTCTGGTGATGTATTGGGATTCAATAACTTTTTCAAGTTCAACAATTTCATAAGCCACATTTTTTTCTTCATGTGCAACGGCAACGGCCTTCGCTTTTTCTAAAATTTTTAGACTTTGCTTATATAAACCCTTGTGATACAATATGGTGGCAAAATCTAATTGTTCTCGAATTTGAATTCTAACATCCTGATGCGACGGATTCAACCTTAAACTGATTAAAATCTGTTTGTATAAATGAGCCTTAAGATTTGATAATTGTTGCTTTTTTACTATCCCCTTCTTTAAAATGACCGATTCATCATACACAGATAGTTTTTCAAGAATATCAAAAAGCATTAAAAATTTTGAATCTTCATTGACACCTAAACGCCCAACATATAGCTTAAACTGCCGCTTCTCTGATTTTGATAACGATTTTATTAGTACAAACAAATTATCTTTTTGCTCCTTTGTCATAGTTGTAAAAACAATATTAAATATATGATATACAAATAGTTAAATCAATAATAGAAGTGTTAAACATCGTAAAAGTCAATTGATGAATACTGATTTTGACAAACCAAAATATAAATTCGTAGTAAGAATACGAAAATATATTTTAATAAATGTCGAATAACAACGTTCAAATTTTTGACACTACCCTTCGTGATGGTGAGCAAGTTCCTGGCTGTAAATTAAACACAGAACAGAAACTTATTATTGCAGAACAACTTGATATTTTAGGAGTAGATGTTATTGAAGCTGGTTTCCCTGTGTCTAGCCCGGGCGATTTTAAATCGGTTGAAGCCATCTCAAAAATAATAAAAAATGCTACAGTTTGCGGATTAACACGCTCTGTTGAAAATGATATAAAAGTAGCTGCCGAAGCATTAAAATATGCTAAACGCCCAAGGATTCATACTGGTATTGGCACATCGGACTCTCACATAAAATACAAGTTCAAATCCACCCAAGAAGATATATTAGAGCGTGCCTTTCATGCCGTTAAATATGCTAAATCTTTTGTTGAAGATGTAGAATTTTATGCGGAAGATGCTGGTAGAACCGATAACGAATATTTAGCTCGTGTGTGTGAAGCGGTCATTAAAGCTGGTGCTACCGTTTTAAATATTCCAGATACTACAGGGTATTGTTTGCCAAGTGAATACGGTGCCAAAATTAAATACCTAAAGGAAAATGTTAAAGGTATAGACAAAGCTATTTTGTCTTGCCATTGCCATAATGATTTAGGCTTGGCCACCGCAAATTCCATTGAAGGTGTTATTAACGGCGCCAGACAAATTGAATGTACCATTAATGGTATAGGTGAACGTGCTGGAAACACTGCTTTAGAAGAAGTGGTTATGATTTTAAAACAACATCCATATCTTAATTTGGATACCAGAATTAAAACAGAAATGTTATACGGCATCAGCCAATTAGTATCAGAGAGTATGGGCATTTACACCCAGCCAAATAAAGCCATTGTGGGAGCCAATGCCTTTGCACATAGCTCGGGCATTCACCAAGATGGGGTTATTAAAAAACGTGAAACATATGAGATTATAGATCCTAAGGATGTTGGAGTTACGGAATCTGCTATTGTACTTACTGCCAGAAGTGGTAGAGCAGCTTTGGCCTACAGAGCTAAAAATTTAGGTTACGAATTAACAAAGCTTCAGCTAGATGACATATATACTAGCTTTTTAGACTTTGCAGACAATAAGAAACAAGTAGATGATGATGATATTCATCAAATTATAGAACATAGTAAATTGTACAAAGAAATCATTTCGTCTTAAAAGTTAATTTATGAAGTTAAATATTGCCGTTTTACCGGGCGATGGTATTGGTCCAGAAGTAACAGCACAAGCCGTTAAGGTCTTGAAAGCTATTGCTATGGAGTTTAACCATGTATTTACTTTTGATTACGGAGTGGTTGGTGCCTCTGCCATAGAAAAAACAGGCGTTGCCTTACCACAGGAAACTATTGCACTTTGCGAAAAAGCAGATGCCATCCTATTTGGCGCTATTGGCAATGCTGTATATGATATGGATCCTATGGCGAAAATAAGACCAGAACAAGGTCTTTTGGGCTTACGCAAAACATTTGATTTATATGCAGATGTAAGACCCGTCATCGCTTACGAAGATATTTTAGACAAGTCGTCTTTAAAAAAGAAACAAATTAAAGACACTGATATTCTTATTTACAGAGAACTTACTAGTGGTATATATTTTGGTGAAAAAACATTTAGTGACGATGGGAACACCGCTACAGACACCTGTCAGTACACACGCTTTCAAATAGAACGCATTGCACATTTAGCTTTTATAGCCGCACAAAAAAGAAAACGCAAATTAACCTTGGTTGATAAAGCCAATGTTTTGGCAAGTTCAAAATTATGGCGTAAAGTGATTCAAGAAATGGCACCTCAATATCCAGATGTTGCCGTTAGTTACATGTATATAGATAAAGCGGCTATGGAGTTGGCCATTAACCCAAGACAGTTTGATGTTATTTTAACCGAAAACATGTTTGGCGATATTCTATCTGAACTTGCTGGGGTCATCGTAGGCTCTATAGGTTTATTGGCTTCGGCATCTTTTAGCGACAAAAAAGCCATGTTTCAGCCCATTCACGGAGCTTACAACAAAGCCTCAAACCAAGGCATTGCAAACCCTATAGCAGCGATTTTATCGGCGGCTATGTTATTAGATCATTTTGAATTATATGACGAAGCTTCTTTGGTAAAAGAAGGTGTCGATAAGTCATTAAAGCTTCATATTACTACCCCCGATTTAAATACAAAATACGAACACATCACCACAATCAAGGTTGGGGACTTCATAGAGGATTTTATTAACAATCCTGACGAAACCAATCTAAACTTTACCAACATTCATTTAGGACAATCCACAATTATTTAATTATTTGAGTTAGTCACCAAATTATAATTTTTGGGATCCTTAAAGCGCACTTTTAGAAGTGCGCTTTTTTATTTTATTTGAGCTTACCTCTTGATACTATATTACCTGTTGACTTTTTCCTCTGCTAGCGCTCGTTTGTAACGAGTGCCCTTTAACAACTAACCGAAAAATCCAGCATCGTCTATTTCTAAAACCGTACTGTCATCTTGATAGTTTCTGGCACTAGAG
>NZ_PJEO01000046.1 GCF_002843175.1 Confluentibacter flavum | reverse complement strand
ACCCGTTGTGCATTATGATTTAAAAGAAAAAAGTTGTCCATATTACTGATAATCAGTAAATTGTTTTAGCGATAAAACATTAATTATGAACAACTTAAATGCAAATTACGAAAGAATATTGGAAGTATTACAAAAAATATCAAAAGAACAACTTTTGGACTATCAAAGACGTCGACCGAAGCTGAGTGATTTGGAACTGATTTGTTTAAGCTTAACAGCTGAATTTATGGGAATAGATAGTGAGAATGATTTATTTAGAAAGCTCCCTGTCATTATTGCCTCAAAAATAGACAGGAGCGTCTACAATCGAAGAAGACGGAAATTAGTAGGTTACATGGATGATATCCGATTAAGATTAGCCTCTCATTTTAATGAATTTGAAGATTATTTTATAGTGGACAGTATGCCTTTAGAGGTTTGTAAATTATCACGAAGTTCCCGTTCGAGAGTCTGTAAAGAGGATGCCTATGCTTTTCCTGACAAAGGCTATTGTGCCTCCCAAGGTTCCAATTATTATGGTTATAAGCTGCACGCCGTCTGTTCTATTAAAGGTGTTTTTCAAAGTGTCGATTTGAGCCCTGCATCGGTACACGATGTCAATTACCTTAAGGACATTAAAGCACAAATGGGCGATTGCACTTTAATTGGAGATAGAGGGTATCTATCAGCAGAAATACAGCTCAATTTGTTTGAAACCTGTAACATAAAGCTAAATACACCTATGAGAAGCAATCAAAAAGATTATAAAAAACAACCTTACATTTTCAGAAAAAAGAGAAAAAGAATAGAGACATTGTTCTCACAATTATGTGACCAATTTATGATAAGACGTAATTATGCCAAGTCTTTTCGAGGATTTAAGACTAGGATCCTATCTAAAATAGCGGCCCTTACAACAATTCAATATATCAATAAGTTTATTTTTGATAGAAACATCAACAATATTAAAATTAGCATTATTTAAAATGCACAACGAGTAACAATAAACAAATTTACTGTATATTGCTTGAAACGGTATCAAAATATATACTTTTGATGATACCATCTGCTAATCCTATTTTGGGAACATATATGTTTTTTGCCCCGCTCCATTTCATGGAAGATAGATATATCCGCATAGCCGGTATGATAACATCGGCCCTATCTTGATTCAAATTTAATTCAGTAATACGCTCTTCATAAGTATAACTTTGTAGAGTATTAAAATAAGATGTGAGATAAAAATAAGAAAGTGGCTTGCCTTCAGATTTTCCAGATACTTTGAAAATTTTATTTATGTTTCCGCCAGAACCTATAACATCGATTCGCTCATAAGGTTTTGTATTTACTTTTATCCATTCTTCCAATTCGAACCAATTCTCTTTTTGAACCATATCATTTAACAATCTAACAGTTCCTATTTTAAATGACTTAGAAGCGGCGGGATTTCCTTCATGAATAATAGTGAATTCCGTACTACCACCACCAACATCAATATATAAATATGTTTTTGTGTTGTCTATATACTTGTTCAAATCTGTTGCCGCAATAATAGCTGCTTCCTCTTCTCCTCCAATAACATCTATTTGTATTCCTGACTTTTTTAAAACCAAATCCACAATCTCCTTTCCATTTGATGATTCCCTCATTGCGGACGTGGCGCATGCTTTGTATTTAACTACTTTATGGGATTTCATTAATAATCGGAATGCTTTCATGGTATCTACTAAGCGCTCGGAATTTTCTACAGAAATTGTATTTGATAAAAACACATCGGTTCCCAAACGTATGGGCACACGCACTAACGAGTTTTTCTTAAATTGTGTAGGCTTTCCTTCTTGCTCAATAATGTTTGAAATAAGTAATCTTACAGCATTGGAGCCTATATCTATAGCCGCATATTTTTTTATTGATAGCATACTAATTTTCTAGCTTTTTTAAATAATAATCATATGTAGCAATTTGTGATCTGACTTTTGGATTGTCATTCATTCTATATTCATTTTCATTTGGCGTGTTAATTAATCTTGCTTTCACATTATCACTCCAAGAAATATGAAATGTATCAATAATTTCCTTTTTGATTTCTGCATCATAAATGGGACAACTCACCTCTACTCTGTTATCAATATTTCTGGTCATCCAATCTGCGGAAGATATATATACTTTAGCATCTCTATCATTTCCAAAAATGTAAACTCTAGGGTGTTCTAAAAATTTATCGACAATGCTGATGACTTCAATATTTTCACTCATACCTTTTACACCAGGAATTAAGCAACAAATACCTCTAACTATCATATCAATTTTTACGCCGGCCCTACTAGCTTCATATAATTTATCTATTACTAAATAACTGGTAATACTATTCATTCGTAATCTTATATAACCTCCCATGCTGGCTTTGGCAAGAATAATTTGCTCATCAATCAATTTAAATATAGCCTTTTTGGTATAATGTGGAGAGGTTATAATGTGTTTATATCTATAAATTTTATAATTGGTATCAAAAAACATGAACACTTTGGTTATGTCCTTTAAAATATTTTGGTTTGAAGTGAATAATGTATAATCTGTATAAATTCGTGCGGTAGATTCATTAAAATTACCAGTACTTATAAACCCGTAGCGTATTATTTTTCTATTTTCTTCACGTTCAATAACACACATTTTACTATGCACTTTTAATCCTTGAACCCCAAAAATTAAGTTAACGCCTCCTTCTTGCATTTGCTGGGCATAATTAATATTAGCTTCCTCATCAAACCTTGCTTGAAGTTCTATGGATACCGTGACGCTTTTTCCGTTTATGGCAGCATTGATTAAAGAACTGGCAATATGCGATATTTCAGCTAATCGATAAATAGTAATTTTAATGGTTTTTACTTTCGGATCTAGTGCAGCTTCCCTTAAAAATTTAACAACATAAGAAAATGTATGATAAGGAGCATATAGCAAATAATTTTTTTTAGCAATGGCTTCAAAAATACTGCTTTCTAAACTTAATCCTTTAATGGGTAACGATTCCATTTTTTGATAGAGCAAATCTTGCCTTCCCATGCTAGGGAACTTCATATAATCACGTCGATTATGATAACGACCGCCCGGAATAATACTATCGGTTTCCGTAATGCCCATTTTACCCATTAAGAACCGAAGGGTTTCATCTTCTATTGTTTTATCATAAACAAATCGAACAGGCTCTCCAAGCTGCCGATGTTTTACGCTATCTGAAATTTTTTCGATAAAGCTTTTACTCAAATCACTTTCAAAATCAAGTTCACCATCACGAGTAATTTTAACCATGTGCGCGGAAATGCTTTTATAATCGAAAATGTTAAAAATATCGCTTAGGCAATAACGGAGCAAATCATCTATCATTATGATAAAATCTTTACCTTCATATTTCGGTAACTCAACGAAACGATTAATGGATTTTGGGATTTCAATAAGCGCGAATTGATTGGAATCATTATTCATAACCATTCTTACCGCTAAATAGGCTGCACTATCTTTTAAATTAGGCAGTGTAACCAAATCGTTTAAAATAATAGTGACGAGTGCTGGGCTAACTTTTTGAATGAAATATTTCTTAATAAAATCGTGATGTTTCCAACTGATATTGGTTTCATCAATAATATGGATGTTTTCATCCTTTAAACGATTCTCTATGGTGGCTAAAACTTCTAAACTTTCCGTTTGTTGCTCAATAACTATTTTGGTAATAATTTCAAGTAATTCTTCTGCCCTAATACCCCCAAGTTCATTTTTAGCTCCTTTTCCCGCTTCTACAATACGTTTTACCGTGGCATATCTTACTTTAAAAAACTCATCCAAATTATTTGAAAAAATTCCTAAAAAGCGCAATCTCTCTATTAGCGGAACTCTTTCATCTGAAGCCTCTTGAAGCACTCTTGCATTAAATTGTAACCAACTTATCTCTCTATTTATATAACTATTATTGAGGCTTTCGTTTGTAATCATTAGCAATTTTTGTAAATAATTATACAAATATATTCTATTTTAAACTTAATAATAAGGCTTAATTTTTTATATTTTGGAAATCAGTAAAATGAAATTATATATAATAAGTTAAGTTTAAATTTATATTAAATCTCTGTTTATTAAATAGCTGTCAACTATAAGTTTATCATTTTAAACTTGGAAATAAAGTTTAGAGTGCTTTATTTTTTCAAATCTCGAGGGAAAATGGTTTTAATGGTTTTACCTGGTTTTAAACTGCTCCAGTCATGGATATCAAATTCAATAATAACGACGCCACAAGTTGGTACATTATCTATGTACCTATCGCCAAGTTTGTTTACAAGAAATGTAATGGCATAATTATGCCCAAAAACCATTAAACATTCACTCTCGTTATTAGTTGATTTAATGGTGTTTAACAACTTATTTCCGGAGAAATCATACAAATCATGATTGAATTTCAATAGATTTCTATCAATATTTAGGTTCGAAATGAATAATTCAGCAGTTGTTTTAGCTCTATTAGCATCGCTACTTATCACAAAATCAACACTTAAGACAACTTTTTTTAACTCGTCAGATACGATCTTGGCATCTGTAAAACCTCTTGATTCTAAAGGCCTTTCATGGTCAATAACATCATGTTTCCATGACGATTTTGCATGTCTTACAATTATTAATTTTTTCATATGATTCGATTAAAGGCATTTTTTATCGATAAAATGTTGTTTTTATCGATAAAATTCTATTTATTTGTACCAATCAATTTTAAAATTAATACAAAAAAAGGAATATTTAAGTAAAATGAGTTATTAATATATATAGACAAACAAATAAGTATGAGGATAAATTACATAAAAAGACGTTTAAATACCGATCCTATTCTATTCGTCGTTTTTTTAAGCTATTTAACATTTTTTTTTGAAAAGACAATTATATGTATGTTCATTTGCTAAGTAATTTAAAACAAAATGGACCCCAAAATCTAATTTCCTTTTAAGTTTTAGCATTTTAAAAATGCTCCTCCCTCATTACTTTATAAGATTTAAAATTAGATTGCAATAAATAATTGTATTGTAATAATATTAATCTAATAACTGACTTAACATAAATCTTTGTTACATAATTTTTGGCTTATGAAAACAACTACCTCTAATCTGTTATCAAATACAGGTATAAAAATGAAATCCTATCTATTTGGTTTTGTTTTTCTGTTTTTAGGACTTCTTCAAGTCAGTGCAGACTGTACTATTGATACCGCTGCAACTGGTGGTGACAATATAATGACTGGAGCAGAATTACTAACTTATATTAATAGTAATAACTGTACTGGTACATTGACAATAGAATCTCCTGTTGACATTATTCTAAATTCATCATTAACTATTCCAAGTACAATTAATAGAATTGTTATAAAAAATGGTGGTCAAATATTATGGAATAACAATAATGTAGACCTAATATTAGCGGCGAATTCTGCTATAGTTATTGAAAACACCTCAATTTTAACTGGTTCTGATGCAGCTATAACCACAATTGGTCCTTGTAGTAATAATAGAGCTATTTATATAGGCACAACCAAATATGCAGCTTGTACTGGAGGTGGGAACGTTTGTGTTATTTTTTCACAATTAGTTGAGGCTGGAGGAACAATACAGCTAGATCCTGATTTTGCTGTTATCAGTGGTTCTGATAACGAAGTATGCTATGGCCCTACTAACATTTCAATCGAACTTAATGGATTTATAAGTGGTGCTGTTACTTACGAGTGGACAGTTCCACCTGGGAATACAAATCCGGGAACTGTTACTTTTTCTCCTGACGATTCAGCCGATACAGTTGTAACTGTAAGTACCCCAGGAATATATACCTTAAGAATTAATGTTGATATTGCACTGGGTTTAGATGGTGATTGTGCTACTACCATTGTAGAAGTATATAGCGATATTGAAATAGAATTTAGAGAAGGTTTAGGTGCCACTACAATGGCAATAACACCTGGAGCTGGAGGAACATGTAATTTAGCTGTTGATTTCACTGCTTCAACAACTAATGGAGGTGCTAATCTATCTTACTTATGGAATTTTGATGATGGAAATACAAGCACAGCTATGAATCCTTCACATACCTATGCTACCAGTGGTACATATAATGTATCATTAACGGTTACTGACCCAGATGGTATTGAACCTTGTAATGTTATAGTTGTAAACCAAGAAGTTATTATTTCTGATAATGCCCCAAGTATAACAGCACCTACACCTTTAAATATTGAAGGTTGTGATATAAGTGCTGCGCCTGCTCCTGAAACTACGGTTGCTGGTCTTGAAACAATTGGGTTCTTGATTAGTGATGATGCTACTGGAGACTCCGACTTAATTGTAGGCAGCTCAGATAGCGTATCTGGCACGTGTCCAATTATAATCACTAGAACTTATACCATTACAGACGATTGTGGTAATACTTCACAAGCTAATCAAATTATTAATATTCAAGATACTACAAATCCAACTATTAATACTCCTGCTGCTAATAGCACCGTAGAGTGTGATGGTGCTGGTAATACAACACAACTTAATGCATGGCTAGCTGCTAATGGTGGCGCTTTAGCTTCTGATACCTGTGGAGATGTGATGTGGTCTAATGATTTCACCTCGTTAAGTGACCTATGTGGTGCTACAGGTGCCGCTACTGTAACTTTTAGAGCTACTGACGACTGTGGCAACTTTAGCGAAACAACGGCCACATTTACCATTGCAGATACTACAAATCCAACTATCGATACTCCTGCTGCTAATAGCACAGTGGAATGTGATGGTTCTGGTAATACAACACAACTCAATGCATGGCTAACCGCTAATGGTGGTGCCGTAGCTTCAGATACCTGTGGAGGGGTTACATGGTCTAATAATTTCACTTCTTTAAGTGACCTATGTGGTGCCACAGGTGCTGCTACTGTAACTTTTAGAGCTACTGACGATTGTGGCAACTTCAGCGAAACAACGGCTACATTTACCATTGAAGATACAACTCCTCCATCCCTATCGAATGTAGCTTCAGATCAAACGGTACAATGTGATGGCTCAGGTAATACAACTCAATTCCAATCGTGGTTAAATACTCATGCAGGTTCCGTGGCTAACGATAATTGTTCTAATGTAACTTGGTCATATAATATTATTAGTGTAATGAATGACTGTGGTGCAACTTCGAGAACTTTAGTTGATTTTATTGCGACTGATGATTGTGGTAATAAAAATTCATCAACCGCTTTATTTACCATAGTTGACTTCACACCTCCAACAATTAATACTGTGGCATCTAACAGTACCGTAGAATGTGATGGTGCTGGTAACACAACCGAACTTAACGCATGGCTAACCGCAAATGGTGGTGCTGTGGCCTCTGACATCTGTGGAGGTGTTACATGGTCTAATAACTTCTCTTCATTCAGTGACCTATGTGGTGCCACAGGTGCCGCTATTGTAACTTTTAGAGCTACTGACGATTGTGGGAACTTTAGCGAAACAACGGCCACATTTACCATTGAAGATACTACAAATCCAACTTTCGATACTCCTGCTGCTAATAGTACAGTGGAATGTGATGGTTCTGGTAATACAACACAACTCAATGCATGGCTAACCGCTAACGGTGGTGCCGTAGCTTCTGATACCTGTGGAGGTGTTACATGGTCTAATAATTTCACTTCTTTAAGTGACCTATGTGGCGCCACAGGTGCTGCTACTGTAACTTTTAGAGCTACTGACGACTGTGGCAACTTTATCGAAACAACGGCCACATTTACCATTGAAGATACAACGCCTCCTCAAGTTCCCGCAAATGCCGGGTCTACAGTGGAATGTATCGCCGATGCCGTACAGCCTGCCGCGCCTGTGGTGACCGATGCCTGTGACACCGAGATTGTCCCAGTGGTCACCGAAAACACCGATCCCACATGTGAGGGAAGCAAGGTATA
>NZ_PJEO01000035.1 GCF_002843175.1 Confluentibacter flavum | reverse complement strand
AATAAACTACCCCGGGGCAGAGCCCCGAAGTATTAGAAATCAAAAAGTGTAAGCTGAGCTTCATATACCTTTTGATATTTTATTTCTTTACCTTGATTTTCAATATATTTTTTGATAACATCTTTGTTCCCGTATTGACCTACTGTGTTTGCATAGTAACCACTTGTCCAAAAGTTTCCTCCCCAAAGCTTTGTCTTCACTTCAGGAAATCGTCTGAAAATTTCTTTCGCCGTGATACTCTTTACTTTCATACAAATTTCACTCACCGACAAACTGGGAACACTTTGTATTAAAAAATGAACATGGTTTTCTTCATAACCAACTTCCACAAAATGTATTTCATAGCGTTGTGACAAATCAATACATATTTCTTTCAAACCAAATCCAACTTCCTCTGTAATAACTGAATTCCTATATTTTACAGGAAAAACTAAATGATACAGAAGTAATGTTTTGTTATGTCTTTTTAAAATATGATCATCCATAGTTCAAAACTACACTTTTTCAAAGTGTTATGAAAAACCATCCGTTTTTCAAACTTTTCCTCTATTGTCCCCGAGGCAGAGCCTCGAGGTATTTTCTTCGAATAAAAAATATAAATCTAATTTTTAACAGAAAACTTATAAACCGTTCTAGATTTAAAGGGTTTATTGGGTGTTAATAACGTACTTGGAAATGAGGGTTGGTTTGGGCTATCAGGATAATGTTGGGTTTCTAGTGCAAAACTCGATCTGCTAGCTGCTGGCATGGTACCAGTTTCTTTAAATTGCAACCACGCTCTGCTATTTCCAGAATAGAATTGCAAGCCTGGTTCGTCTGTGATGACTTCCATTACACGTCCACTCTCTGGGTCGTACACCGTAGCAGCGACTTTGGCTTTTTCATCCAAGGCATAATTATGGTCAAAACCATTAAATACAGCATCTTCAAAAGGTTTGCCAATAGCGTCACCCATGGCGTGAGGTGTTGTAAAATCAAAAGGTGTGTCTTTTACTGGTTTTATTTCACCAGTCGGTATTTTTACATCGTTTACAGGCGTATAATTTTTGGCATTTATAGTTAATATGTGGTCGAAAATAAAACCTTTACCTGTGCCATGCAGATTAAAATAAGCGTGGTTTGTCACATTGATGACCGTTTTTTTATCGGTGGTTGCTAAATAATCGATGATGATTTCGTTATCGTTGGTCCAGGTATATGTAGCCGACATGGTAACCGTTCCCGGAAAGCCTGCTTCCATATCTGGACTTAAATACGTAAACGTCACCGCTTGTTGATTGTCTTTTGTGCCAATTTCGGAATCCCACACCTGAGAGAACCAGCCGTTAGGACCACCATGCAAGGTGTTAGGCCTGTTATTAATGGGTAAATTATATTCGGTACCATCAAGTGTAAATTTTCCATTAGCAATGCGGTTTGCAAAACGTCCTACGGTAGCACCACCAAAAGCATCACCCTTCACAATGGTTTCCAATGTTTCGCCACCTGTTGTGATATTATCAATCTTTCCGTTTTTATCGGGAACGTCGATTCTAACAATCCTTGCCCCGTAATTGGTCAGTTTTAATACGTGTCCCGATTTGTTTGTGAGCGTAAAGATGCTGACGTCCATGCCATTATGGTTTCCTATAACCTCTTGGGTGGTTTGCCCAAAAAAGATGTTGGAGATTAAAAAAGCAACTAGAATGATGGTCGTTTTCATAGGATATTTAGTTTTTGGTTGGTTTACAAATTTATGAATATCCTTTTTGTATCATATCAATGAAAATCAAAATTTTATTGAGACCATGAAACAAGTTCCGGGTGACAGTGATTACATGAAAAATTATGGATACTATTCAAACAGATTTACACAAATTATTTCGTGTTTATTTGTATAATTCGTATCATATAAATCAAATATCGGCACTATTATGTTTTATAGCCTCACCAAACCAAAGCGCTGATTTTTTTGGTGTACGTTCTAAGGTTTTAAAATCCACATAATGCAATCCGAAACGTTTATCATAACCAGACGCCCATTCAAAGTTATCCATAAAAGACCAAGCAAAATAGCCCTTAAGTTTTACGCCATCCGAAATAGCTTCTTGGCACGCTTTTAAATAGCCTTGATAAAAATCCAATCGCTCTTGGTCGTTCACCTGTCCATTAATAAGTTCATCATTATAGGCACAACCATTTTCAGTAATATAAATATCCGGGTTGCCGTAGCGTTCATCAATCCAAGCCAACATTTTTTTACAGCCCCATGGCACAACGGCCCAATTCATGGAAGTGAGTTTCCAGTTGTCGTCCAACGATAAATCCACATGTTGGTCTTCAGAGATTCCGCCATTGCCATACACACTTTGTTCTTTTTTCGTACCATCGTTATGGGCGGCATACATGGTTGTATAATGGTTTAATCCGAAGAAATCAGACGTTCCTTTAATCATATCCTTTTCTTCCGAAGAAAATTTTGGAAGTCTGTCACCCAATCGTTCCTTCATAATGCTTGGATAATCGCCTTTATAAACAGGGTCTGCAAACCAGCCTAAGAAAAATTGAAGGGCTCTATCTGCAGCTTCTTTATCCAATTCGCTATCTGTAAGTGGCTCTCTCCAATCGCAATTATTGGTAATGCCTATGGTGCCTTTTTGGTGACTATATTTTTTTCTATAAACATGAACTGCTTTGGCGTGGGCTAAAAGTAATTGGTGTGCCGCCATATAAGGCTCAGAAGTAGAAACCCTGCCTGGAGCAAAAACCCCTTGGCCGTAACCTAAAATAGAAACCACCCAAGGCTCATTTAAGGTAATCCAATGTTTAACGCGGTCCCCAAAACGTTCAAAGCACAAATCGGCATACGCAGCAAAATAATTTGGCATTGAAGCACCTAACCAACCATCATGTTCCATTTGCAATGCCAGAGGTAAATCCCAGTGGTACAAAGTCACCCAAGGCACAATATCAGCCTTAATTAATTCATCAATTAAATCTGAATAAAATTGAATGCCTGCTTCATTAATACGGTCTTTCCCTGTAGGCATCACTCGAGCCCAAGCTATTGAAAAGCGATAGGCTTTTACGCCCATGTTTTTCATGAGTTGGATGTCTTCCTTGTATTTATGAAAATGATCGCATGCTATCTCGCCAGTTTCTCCGTTATGTGTTTTTCCTGGAATACTCGAAAAGGCATCCCAAATGGAGGGTCCTTTGCCATGTTTTGTGGCTGCGCCTTCAATTTGGTAAGACGACGTCGCCGTACCCCATATAAAATCATTTGGAAATTTTGTCATTGTAATTTATAATTTTTTTCAATAAAATAAACAGTCAAGCCTATTGTTGAGATAGTCTTCTATTATTCAACTCTATTGTAATTTCATCCATTTTTTCTCGTGTCAACGGATAGAGAAACATAATGCCTGCCGCAATGATCGCTATAATGGAAGGTACCCAACTCATTAATACAACCATGCCTGGAAACGCACCTTTAATTGCCACAGCATCTTGTCCATTGTAATGAAACATACCCAATACCAAACCTATAATAGCTCCTGCGATACCTCCACCAAATTTAGTAGCGAATGATCCTGCCGAATAAATAAGTCCTGTAGCCCTTCTGCCGTTTTTCCATTCTGAATAATCAGCAGCATCGCCCAGCATTACGAAGAATAAGGTTGGGAAAATGGCTGCTCCAAATTCTGATATGGTTCCAATAATGAAAATAGCACCAATATCATCAGGGGTGCAAAAGGCCAATAAGGCATTTACAATTCCCGAAAAAATCAAGGCATAGATGAATAAATTGCGCTTCCCAAATTTTCTGCTTAATTGTGCCGTAAAAAAGGCTCCTGCTATAGACGCTACCATCAACCCAACCAAATAGGAAGCAGATAGTAATTGGTTATTTAAATAATGGGTAAAATATATGATAACAATACCTTGCTTAATAGAATTGTAAACGTTGAATAAGAGTCCAATAACCAGTAAGATGACCCATGGCTTATTTTTTATTAAATCTTTAAAATCTTGTTTTAAATCTGCTTTTTGGTCTTTAGGAGGCAATACACGTTCTTTCGTGGAAAAAAATGTAACCAACATTAACAGGGCAAGTATGGCCGACATGACATACATAGACTTGCTATAGCCTTGTTTTTGGTTTATGATGGATATATCATCAGCTTTTAAATCTTTTTCGCCCGTAACGGTGAAGGAATAAGTGCTTCCTTTTTTCATTTTGAAACTTTTGCCACTCGTGGCTTCAATATCATTGTTTTGCATGGAAGCCTCATTCCATGAAAATAAAGCAATACCATTATCTGTTTTTATATTAACGTGTTCAATATCATTAGAAGCAGTGACATTTACCTGATATTTTTCTTCATCTAATTGAGAAATGTTAATGGAGGGGTCTACATTACCAAAATGAGCCACCAAAAAAAGCAGAGCACCTTGCACCAGCATGCCTCCACCAAAAGCGCCAACCATTCTAAAAGAACCGATGCTTGTGCGTTCTTTATCATCGCCCGTCATAACGGCCATTAAGGCTCCATAAGGAATATTGTTAGCTGTATAGATTAAGGTGAAAAATATGTATGTAATGTAGGCATAAACAATTTTTCCATTTGAACTTAACTCTGGACTTGTAAATAATAAGGAAAGAATTACTCCTAACGGAATGGCGGTCCATAAAATCCATGGTCTAAATTTCCCGTATTTGGAATTGGTACGGTCTCCAATAATTCCCATTAAAATATCACTTATCCCATCACTAGATCTAGCAACTAACATTAAAACGCCCACCGTAATTGGCGCTAATCCAAATACATCGGTATAAAAAATAAATAAAAAGGTAGCAACTCCTCTCCATGCAATATTTGCTGCGCCATCGCCTAAAGCATAGCCAATTTTTTCTTTTAATGAAACTTTGTTATTTATTTCCATTTATAGATCAAGATATGAGTTAATATAATTTTGTTTAAAATTTCAAATATAATGCCGCCCAAGATATATAATTTTTCAGAAAATCAAGGCAACAAATGTTTCAACTAACGGCCATTCTAATAAAAATCTCTCAAATCCTTATAAGTAGAAAATTTAACCAATACTTTGTTATGGAAATGTCTGTTTCTTTTATAAAAAATATGACAAAGAAAATTTGCGTGTATGTATTTTCAAATTTTTTGTTGGTATAAATCAATAATCAAATATTTTATAAGGTTAATTATTTTTTGAATAGAGCAAATACACATGATATCTTAAATTTAAATTTACAATAACAAAAACCTGTTAAATCTTAAAAACATTAATTTAATTATAATATTATGGCAGAAATAAAAATTGAAAAAAAATCGCCCATTTGGCCTTGGATTTTGCTCGTTATTGCAGTAATAGCCATTGTTGCATACTTTGTGTATAATAGTGATAATGATGATGATACTATTTATGATAACGACATGAATGATGAACGAATGGATACAAATTCCAATACCTATGAAGATGGTTATCAATCTACAGCACCGTATACGAGTTCTACAAGTGCCATTCAGGAATTTGAAAATTCAGTAACAGATTCAACACGCATAGGTACCGATTCCACCTATACGAAAACGGCGATTATAAATCTTGCAAAAGTTGTATCGATGAAAGCGGACGAACTTAATTTACAACCTTCAATTGCTTTGGAAAATTTGAGATACTATTCTAATCGAAGGGATGGAATGACTAATTCTGAGCTTCCGGAGAGTTCAGATGTTATAAATTTTAAAACGGTCAGCAATGATATTGTGGCAGTTTTAGAGATACTCCAAACCAATAGTTATCCTTCACTTCAAGATGAAATCGCTGAATTAAAGCAAACCTCTAATAAAATAGATAATAGTATTGCAACAAAAGAGCAACAGAGCACTATCCAAACTTTTTTTACAAAAGCTAGAAAAGTGGTAAACAATATGAACACTTAATAATTAACATTATGGCAACGGAAAACAAAAAACACCTATATTATTTAAATGAATTATCGGACTATAAAATATCGGATGGTTACCCCGATGTTAGAGGTTGGGATGTAAAAGACTTTGACAATCGAGTGATTGGTAAAGTTGATAATTTATTAGTAAACCAAGATTCGCAACGTGTGGTTTATTTAGATATTGAAGTTGATAAATCTATTATTGATGCAAACCATGATCCTTATGGTCGCCCAAATAATAAGGATTTGAAAGAATTTGTTAATAAAGATGGAGAGAACCATATCATTTTACCAATTGGCTTGGTAGATTTAAATAGTGATTCCAATTACGTATATACAGATATTATTGATCATAGAACGTTTACCGAAACGAAGCGGATTCGTAAAGGTGATACTGTAGGAAGAAACTATGAACGCATGGTAATGAGTTCTTACAATAGGAAAACAGAGAAAAAACCTTATACCGAACCCGTTCTGGTTGAAGAGGAAAATGAGTACAACAATAATTTAAATGAAGAGAAAATACGGGAAATTGTAAGAGATGAAATGAGAACATATCGTAGTGAGATGAATAATGATTATTCTGATAATAATTTAGTAGGTGACAACGGTTATTCGGATGATGATTCGTTCTACGACAGACCTGAGTTTGACGATAATCGTTTTCTAAGATAAACGATCTCGTTGGTGTATAAAAAGAGTTGATTTGATAATCAACTCTTTTTTATTTTAAATCCTTGATGCCCTTATTTTTTCTATAAGCGAGTAAAGAGACACTAATGCCCAAACACCTTCAAGGATAATAAACGGCCAATACTTTAAAAGAATAGAGGCAAAACAAGCCATAGTGGCACCAACAAGGTTAAGCAATATAAACACTAAGCTTTTGTTGGAAATTTTTCCAATAACGTTTAAAAAATAGGCTAGCAGAATTTGAAAAACACCTATAAATCCAATCCAGTCTGTTAGTCCCATTTGGTTAGTTTAAAAGAAAGCTTTTCAAATCTTCATAAGTGGAAATTTTAACAGCTACTTTGTCTTTACCCATAACCGATTTAATTTGTTCCGGAAGTGGCTGTCTTTTTTTAATGACTTCTTCTACGACATCTAAAAACTTGGTAGAATGTGCTGTTTCTAAAAAGACACAATGCACTTCAGGATGTACTTTTAAATAGGATACACAGCCTAAATAGCCAACGGCTCCATGGGGATCAGCAACATACTTATAGTTTTTGTAAATATCTAACATCGCTTCTTTAGTTTGACTATCCGTAAAACTGTATGACGATATGTTTTCTTTCAGAGACTCAAAGTTATTTTTATAAATTTCTTGGATACGAACAAAATTACTTGGGGCACCTACATCCATCGCATTACTTACCGTTTGAACTGATGGCTTTGGTTCATATAATTGGGATATTAAGTAGCGAGTCACCACATTGTTAACATTGTTTGCGGCCACAAAATGGTTTATAGGCAAGCCTAATTGCTGTGCCATCATTCCTGCACAAATATTTCCAAAATTTCCACTCGGCACTGAAAACACAATGTCTTTGTATTTGTTATGCAATTGTTTATAGGCAAACATAAAGTAGAACAATTGAGGCAACCAACGCGCCACGTTAATGGAGTTAGCCGATGTTAATTGCATTTTACTGGTTAAATTTTCATCTAAAAAAGCCGTTTTAACCATCGTCTGGCAATCGTCAAACGTACCATCAACTTCCAAAGCTTTAATATTTTGTCCGAGTGTGGTTAATTGCTTTTCCTGGATATCGCTCACTTTTCCACTAGGGTAGAGTATAACCACTTTAACCCCCTTAACCCCCAAAAATCCATTGGCAACAGCACCACCGGTATCACCTGATGTTGCTACTAAAACAGTAACTTCTCTATCATTATTCTGGTTGAAATACCCTAAACAGCGCGCCATAAAACGAGCGCCAACATCTTTAAACGCCATGGTTGGCCCATGAAACAATTCTAAAGTTGAGATGTTTTTATTTAATTCAACAACAGGGAAATCAAAAGACAAGGTTTCCTCTACAATCGTCTTCAATACCTTTTCTGGAATGTCGGGAGCTACGAATTGTTTAATGGCTTCAAAGGCTATTTCTGAATGCGATAAGTTGTCAATATTCTCAAAAAAGGCTTTTGGAAGCGGTGTAATGCTTTCTGGAAAATATAAGCCTTTATCTGGGGCTAATCCTTTGATGACAGCTTCTTTAAAAGATGTTTTTGGGGCTATATGGTTTAATGAGTAATAGTTCATAGGTATGTTTTGCCACGAATTCACTAATGTTTATTTTTATAAGCTAAAATAGTGAAGCATGATGATTTTTATATTTACAATTTCAATATATTTTTTTGGTGTTCAGATTACAAAATCATGCATTTCATTGTTTTTTGCTAATTGTTAATTATTAATTTTTGCAATCAATAATTTTAATTCCTTCTTTATTAATCCTGGACACATGTATATCAAACTCAATGCCTGTTTTTGAATACACTTTTTCCATTGCATCCTTCACATTATTAGCAGTTTCAGAACCTTGATTCAAAGTAAAAATTGAAGGTCCTGAACCTGAAATGCCACAACCTAAAGCACCTGCTTTAAGAACAGCAGTTTTCACATCATTGTAATAGGGGATCAATTGACTTCTATACGGTTCAATAATAGCATCGTGAAGGGATTTTTGCATCAATTCATAATTGCTAGTATGTAGAGCGTGTATCAGACTCCCAAAATTTGCCCATTGTGTAATGGCATCGTTCAGTGGAATGTTTTTAGGCAAAATAGCCCTAGCTTCCGATGTTTTTATTTCAATTTGCGGATGAATGATCGTGACATACAAGTCATCTGGCGTTGGAATTTCCAGTATTTCTAATGGGTTTACACTTTTTACTAGTGTAAAACCTCCAAATATGGCGGGAGCTAGATTATCGGCATGTTCACATTTACTGGCCAAGGCCTCACCTTTAATAGAGAATGCGGTAAGTTGTGTTTTGTTATAAGGTCGCCCTAAAAGTTCGTTCATACCAAAAACACTCCCCACAGCACTAGCGGCACTACTACCAATACCACTTCCTGGTTTGATGTTTTTATAGATTTCAATTTCAAATCCGCAATTAGGTTTTAAAGCATCATACATAGCCAAAGCCGAAACACCGGCGACATTTAATTCTGCTTCATAAGGTAAATTGAATCCTTCAATCTTAGTGATGTAAATGCCTTTTTGATCAGTTTTTCTAATCACCATCACATCACCAACACTGTCTAAACAGAATCCTAACACATCAAAGCCACAAGCTACATTGGCTACGGTTGCTGGAGAAAATATTTTTATTTCGTTCATTCTTTCTTAGATATGGGAGAGTAGATAATAGAAGATAGACTCTTTATTCTTTTTCTCTATTCTCCAGTCTATTTTAATCGTTTCCAACTCTAATAATATCAGCAAATAATCCAGAGGCCGTCACTTCGGCTCCTGCACCGGCACCTTTAATAATCATAGGTTGTTCTGGATATCGTTGTGTGTAGAACATCACTATATTATCTTTCCCCTTTAGATTATAAAACGGATGGTCGCTAGGGATCTCCTGTAAACTAACGCTCGCTTTGCCATTATTAAGTTGCGCCACATATTTTAACTGACACCCTTTTGCTTTAGCAGAAGCATATAGTTTTTGATAATGCGCTTCATCATCAATAAGGGTTTGATAAAAATCATCTACAGAGTCACTTTCTAATCCAGCATCCGACAAGAAAGGTGTATTTGAAATATCCTCCAAATTCATGTCCATACCACTTTCCCTAGCGAGAATCAATATTTTTCTGGCGACATCCACACCACTTAAATCAATTCTGGGGTCGGGTTCGGTATAGCCTTCTTTTGCAGCTTGCTTAACAACATCATAAAATTTAGTGGTATCATTAAAATTATTGAATACAAAATTTAAGCTTCCTGATAACACAGCGTGAATAGACGTGATTTTATCGCCAGAAGCAATTAAATTACCAAGTGTATCTATAATCGGTAAACCAGCACCAACATTGGTTTCAAATAAAAACGGCACGTTGTATTTTAAAGACAATCGTTTTAATAGTTTATAATTTTCATAATCACTGGAACACGCAATTTTATTACAGGCAACCACCCCAATACTTTGTCGTAAATACTGGGCATATAAACCTGCAACGTCTTTATTGGCAGTCACATCCACAAAAATACTATTACGTAAGTTTAAGGATTTTGTTCCCTCAAAAAAGCTTTCTAATGTTGCTTTTTCTCCAGTAGCCAATTGTTCTTTCCAATTGCTTAAATCGATGCCTTCTTCATTAAAAATCATATTTCTGGAATTGGATAATCCCGCAACACGCAAATTGATTTTGAGATTCTCTTTTAAATATTTGCGTTGTTGTTTTATTTGCTCGACTAATTTTTCACCAACATTGCCAACGCCGGTAATAAATACATTTAATTGCTTTGTTTTAGATTCAAAAAACTGCTCATGTAAGGTGTTAAGCGCTTTTTTTACATCACTTTGTAATATTACTGCTGAAATATTTTTCTCAGAAGCACCTTGGGCAATAGCCCTGATATTGATATTATTTTTACCTAGAGAGCTGAACATTTTTCCACTGATGCCTTGATGGTTTTTCATGTTATCACCAACCAATGCGATAATGGATAAATCCTTTTCAACAATAATTGGGTCAATTTTATTTAAAGCAATTTCATTTTCAAAAGTAGCATCAATTGCGGTTTTAGCCAGTTCGGCATCGTTTTCATCGATTCCTAGGCAAATGGAATGTTCAGATGAGGCTTGCGTAATTAAAATTACATTGATTTTCTCTTGCGATAAGGTTTCAAACAAACGCTTCGAAAAACCAGGAATCCCAATCATACCACTGCCTTGTAATGTCAATAAAGCAATGTTGGAAATGTTGCTAATACCTTTAACAGGAGACGTATTATTAGTGTCATCATTCGAAATAATAGTACCGACAGCATCTGGTTCTAAGGTGTTTTTAATGTGAATGGGAATATTCAAACTTAAAACAGGTTGAACTGTTGGCGGATATAACACTTTAGCTCCAAAATGGGATAATTCCATGGCTTCTTGGTACGAGATTTTCTCAATCGGGTACGCCTGTTTTACCAATTTCGGATTAGTGGTAAACATACCACTAACATCGGTCCATATTTCAAGTTGCTGTACTTTTAAGGCAGCAGCTACTATAGCGGCCGTAAAATCCGATCCACCACGACCAAGTGTAGTTTGTTCACCTAAATGTGATTTAGAAATAAATCCTGGTATAATGGTTATTTTTTGAGAGGCACTACTAAAATAATCCTGAATATTTTTATTGGTTATATTATAATTTACCTCTGCTTTAGTAAAATTAGAGTTTGTAATGATTAATTCTTGCGAATTTTTACATACGACGGGCATGCCCCGATGTTTCATGGTCTCAGCAATAATAAATGATGATAACAACTCACCAAAACTAACCAACTTATCAGATGTTTTAGGGGATAGTTCGTTGATTAAGTAAATCCCATCCAATAAACTTTTAAGGGCATTTAATTCAATAGCAACCTGTTCAATAATGGATTTGCCATTGTTAGAATTTAATTCATCAATAATTTCAAAATGAATATCCTTTATTAAATGGCATGTGTTAATATACTCAATATCCTTATTTTGAGCCTGTTTTCCCGCTAAAAGTAATTTATCAGTAATCCCTCCTACAGCTGAAACAGTACATATGATGGAATCGTTTTTAGAGTAATTCTCTAAAATGTTTATAACGTTATTGATATTTTTTGCAGAACCTACCGAGGTTCCACCAAATTTTAAAACCTTCATTTTTAATGAATTAAAGTTTAAATAAATATTTTAAGAAGATGTAATTGTAATAATTACACAGATGGACCGAAGAAAAATATACTAGCAACCCCAAAGGGTTGTAGTGGTTGTAGCAATTACAAAAATAGACGTATTCCCTTCGTTGATAGAAGAGGTAACAATGCATATATTTTGGTTTAAAAGCTTCATTTTTTATTTAAAAACATTTCAAAAGTATTACATTTAGACATATAAAAAAACAAAAAAATGTTTTTTACATAATTCTTATACAGAATTGGTTTTTTTTATGAAATACTGAAGTGGTTTAAACTTTTTTGATTGAAGCGAAAAATAGGGATTTTTGTTCCAGATTTTATCTTTTTCGCACTGCATAGCAGAGCTACGGAGTAAAAAAACAGATGAAATATGGGATAAAAAGACCATTTTGTAGCCAATTAAAAAAAGTTTAAATCACTTCACTGCCCAGATTATTTAGAAATAAAAAAATCTTTAATGCATTAAGATGAAAATTTTCTCGAAAGAACAAATTTATCAAGCTGATAAGCTAACAACAAAACGCCAAAGCATTTCTTCAACCGACCTAATGGAGCGGGCAGGCACACAGATTTTCAATTGGATGCATATGCGTATGCAAGGCGTGCAAGTGCCTATTCATGTGTTTTGTGGTATTGGAAATAATGGAGGTGATGGTTTGGTTTTAGCCAGACATTTAATATTGGATGGCTATCACGTTCATGTTTATATCGTTAATTATGGTGATAAACGCTCAAAAGATTTTTTGGTTAATTATGATAGGATAAAAAGCATTACAAAAAAATGGCCGATATTGTTAAAAGATATTGAAGATTTTCCAGAAATACATCCAGATGATATTATTGTAGATGCCATTTTTGGTATTGGGTTAAATCGCCCTATAGATGATTGGGTAAAAGCTCTATTCCAACACTTTAAAATAAGCAAAGCCTTTACGCTATCCATTGATATCCCTTCTGGATTGCGTACCGATAAAGTTCCTGCTGATGACAATGGAGTGGTTTGGGCTGGTTATACATTAAGTTTTGCCTCACCTAAATTGGTGTTCTTTTTACCAGAAACCGCAAAATATACCGAACAATGGGAAGTTTTGGATATTGGGTTGGATAGGGAATTTTTATTTACCACAACTACTGAAGCCGATTTAATAGGAAAACCAGAAGTGTTGAGTATGTACATGCCAAGAGATAAATTTTCCCATAAAGGACAATTTGGACACAGCTTAATCATTGGGGGAAGTTATGGTAAGATAGGAGCCGTTATTTTAGCCAGTAAAGCAGCCTTGTCTGCAGGAGCGGGATTGGTCACCAGTTACATTCCAAAATGTGGCTATACGGTTTTGCAATCTGCTTTTCCAGAAGCTATGGTTATGACGGATGAAGACGAGCAGATTATTTCGGATATTACATTTGATATCGAACCAACAGTCATAGGGTTTGGAGTGGGCGTGGGGACCCATGAACAAACGACGACTGCTTTTGAAGCATTTTTAAAAACAAATAAAGCACCTTTAGTTATTGATGCCGATGGAATCAATATACTGTCAAAAAAACCCGAATTATTTAAGCTGTTACCTCGAGATACTGTTTTAACGCCCCATCCAAAAGAACTGGCGCGCTTATTAGGAACCTGGAAAGATGATTTCGATAAACTAAAGAAAGCGAAAGCATTTTCAAAAAAACATGAGGTTATTTTAGTTGTAAAAGGCGCCCACAGTATCACCGTTTATCAGGATAAATTATATATAAACACATCAGGTAACCCTGGTTTGGCAACGGCTGGTAGTGGCGATGTGCTAACAGGAATCATAACAGGATTGATATCTCAAGATTATAATCCGTTAATAGCAACTGTTTTTGGGGTGTATTTGCATGGAAAATCAGCCGACATTGCCGTTGAAGATTATGGCTACCAAAGTTTGATAGCCAGCCATATTATTGATTATTTGGGAGCGGCTTATTTAGATTTGTTTAAGCAACCGGAACAACCCATCCAAGATAATAAATCGTTAGATACTTAATTCATTGAACAATTCCAACAATTTAGGGTCGGAAGGTCTAGGAGCATCTGCACTAACAATATTACCGTTTGGGTCTATTAAAATGAATCTTGGAATGCCATTTATTTTATAATCTCTGACAAAGTCTGATTGCCAGCCATTCGGAGCGAAGATTTGAATACCACCCAAATCTTTATCCGCAATCATAGCTTTCCAACTTGCTTTGGCTTTGTCCCAAGACCCTTGATGGGTTTGATCATCATCAATAGACATACTTACAAACTGAATATTTTTATTGTGATAGTCTTTTTCCAATTTTTTTAATGATGGGATTTCCACTTTACAAGGGCCACACCAGGTTGCCCATACATCTACGTAAACATATTTCCCTTTTAAATCAGCTAGAGATGTTTTGC
Organism: Confluentibacter flavum; assembly: GCF_002843175.1. Lineage (GTDB taxonomy): Bacteria > Bacteroidota > Bacteroidia > Flavobacteriales > Flavobacteriaceae > Confluentibacter > Confluentibacter flavum. Next base: position 7,127 of record NZ_PJEO01000035.1, on the reverse strand, counting down.
TGCCGTTATAGTTTTCATATTCTTCAAACGTTGGAGAAGGCGCTCCTTTTGGAAAATTTGTTCTTAAAGCAATGGCGTCGGCTAAATAGGTTTTATAAGGCTTCAGCATAGGCTCCACGTCATTGATGTATTTATTTGTAATAAGTGTGTCTATAGCTTTATTGGAATTATAATAAGTCATCAATTCATTTTTGATTTCTAAAAACCTGTTTTCCATTTTTGAGGAATCCAAATCAATCAACTCATCTAAATTCAAAAGCTTTTCCTGTAGTAAATATTCTTTGGCTATAAAATTGCTGTGTTCAGCACCATTTCCAGAATAAGTAATGGATTCATCAAATTCATCCGTACTAATGGTTACATTGAGATCGAACCCGTTCTTTAAAAACAAATTAGTAGATTCGTTACCATCATATAAATTGTAAAGACCTGTTTCTACTTTTAATGTATCACTAAATGTTCCATCTTCTTTTACAGGGATGGTTTTTGAATAGGGGCTATAACGGGAGCGAATTATTAATGAATCACTATTTTTATTGGTTATTTGTCCTGAAAGTGTCACGTAATCTTTTGGTTCTTCTTTGCAAGATATTAATAGGGCGAAAGTGCCGACTAGAAGGAATAGTTTTCTCATTTATAAATATTTTTTCAAAAATAATTATTATTAAAGCTTTTGATTGGATTTTAACACTAGTTTATGCATGCAAAGTAATAAATTCATTCAAATATGTTTTAATGTATACATAATTAACTCATCCATGATTTTGTTTGGATTTTCGCTAAAAGTACCAGTGACCCTGTTTGCAATAATGGCATTTAAAGAGATAGCTTGGTGTCCTAATAACTTTGAAAGACCATAAATAGCAGCCGTTTCCATTTCGAGGTTGGTAATACGAATGCCGTTAAAAAGAAAGGTATCCATTTTGTTGTTCAATTCCGTATCTTGAATTTGCAAGCGTAAAATACGTCCTTGCGGACCATAAAACCCTCCAGCGGTGGCGGTTAAACCTTTGTAAATGGTTGTACTATCAAATCTTTTTTCTAAAGTTTTGCTATTGGAAATAACAATCGGTTTTGCTTTATTTTCACTCCAATTTGTGTGTTTTAAAAAGGCTTCTTCGATATCGGGATTTGTTATAGTATCTACTTTATAGGAATGCAACATTCCATTGATATCTAAAGCATGGGTGCTCATCAACATAGAATCAACAGGAATATCTTTTTGAAGCGAGCCAGAGGTGCCTATTCTAATAATATCCAGACTTGTTAGGGTTTCTTTTACTTGTCTGGTTGTAAAATCGATGTTGACTAATGCATCCAATTCGTTAAGCACAATGTCTATATTATCAGGGCCAATGCCCGTAGAAATTACTGAAATACGTTTTCCTTTGAAAGTGCCAGTCTGTGTTTTGAATTCCCTTTTTTGTGTTTCAAAATCAATAACCTCAAAATGCTTAGTTACTTTTTCAACCCGATCTTGATCGCCCACAAAAATGATGATTTGACCTATGTTTTCAGGTTTTAAGTTTAAATGATAGATGCTGCCATCTGGATTCAGAATAAGTTCAGAGGCTTTAATAGGCATTCCTTGGTGTTTTTATGAGTTTATTGTGCGTTTTGCTAAATTGAAAATCGGCATTACTAACCCCTCCATAAAACATGGTATTTTTAATTTCTGGATAAAAATTATGTTGATTTAATAAGGCTTCATGACCTTTTCTATTTAATTTATAGCCAGATGCGTCTATGGTAAAAAATATCGAAAGTTTATCAATAATACGTAGCAATTGCATATCTCCAAATCCATAATATCCTTGGTAGTTAAGGGCATAGCCAAGCAAATGATGCTCCGATTTTATAGTGTTGTTTTTTACTATTTCAAGAATGTTTCTTTCCAATATATTCAATCCGCTTTTAGAGTCAGGAAAACGCTCTAAATGTGCTTTTAAACAGTTGCTTAAATATACAAACGATGAACTTTTAACAATAAAGGGCTTAAATAAATTATGATCCGTACCACAGTAAATTTGCCAAAGCGACACCGCCAGCTTTATATCATCTTCATTTAGTAAAATGCGTTCGTCATAATGTTTTATTATTTCGGCTGAAGATAGTTCAGATAGTCCGACCAGGTTTTTTTTCCCTTGAACTCTACCACTACAAACCAGATATATAGGTAGGCCTATTTTTTTTTGCTGAATTAAACTTATTACGGCAATCATGTTGATATGACAAAACAAATCATATTCAAACCAAAGAATGACTTCAGAATAATCCTCTTTACGATTTAATTTTTTTAACTCATTTTTAAAAGCATAAACATCCAATTCCAGCTTATAAATAGAGGCGAAGAAAGATTTTCGTGTTTTAAAAAAAGCTTCAGAATCTATATCAAAAAAAGTAGGGCCATCACAGAGCATTTCTTCCCAAGTAAGTATATCTCCAGCAAAATCCAACACTAAAAGTTGTTTTGTAAAAAGATTCCCGTTAGTAATATGTAGCGTTTGTTTATCCATTTATCAACCACCAACTCGTTTTACTTTAAACCCCTTGTTTATAAGCATTTGCATGATTTTATCTCTATAATCACCTTGAATAATGATTTTATCATCTTTAAAGCTGCCCCCAACACTCAGTGTCGTTTTTATATCTTTTGCCAATAGCTTGAAATCCTCTGAGGCACCTGTGTAGCCTTCCAATATCGTGATGGGTTTGCCTTTTCGCTTTTCGTATTTACAAATAATGGGGTCGTCCTGCATCCAAATGCCATGGTCTTCTGTATTGCTTGTATCAGAAGGTTCGGGAGTATGGTCTGGAAATAAATTTTTTAGTTGGTCTTTTAAATCCATTTTAAAAAGGAAATATATTATTTTTTAATCAAGCCAAGCTCAATCAAACGTTCGGTTAAAAATTCACCTGCCGTAATATCATCAAACTGTTTCGGATTATTGTCATCAATACAACCTTTCAAAACATTTAGTTTCATATCGCTGATAGGGTGCATAAAAAAAGGAATAGAATATCTCGATGTTCCCCAAAGTTCCTTCGGTGGATTTATCACACGGTGAATCGTTGATTTTAGTTTGTTATTGGTATGTCTGGAAAGCATATCGCCAACATTGATCATTAATTCATCAGGCTCTGCAATAGCATCAATCCATTCGCCTTTATGGTTTTGCACTTGCAAGCCACGCCCTTGGGCTCCCATTAAAAGGGTTATTAAATTAATGTCTCCATGTGCTGCGGCACGAACGGCTTCTTTTGGTTCTGATGTAATGGGTGGATAATGAATAGGGCGTAAAATGGAATTTCCGTTGTGTATGTATTGGTCAAAGTAGGTTTCTTCCAAATTCAAATGCAATGCTAAAGCACGCAATACGTACTTGGCTGTTTTCTCCAACATTTTATAGGCTTCTTTACCGATGTTGTTGAATTCCGGTAATTCCTCAACCAACACATTTTTTGGATATTCGGCTTCACGCTCAGCATCGTTTTCAACATATTGTCCGAAATGCCAAAACTCTTTTAAATCACCTTCTTTTTTACCTTTGGCACTTTCTTTTCCAAAGGACACATAACCGCGTTGCCCACCGATACCCGGAATTTCATATGTCTGTTTGGTTTCTAAAGGCAAGCTGAAAAAATTCTTTACCTCCTTATATAGATTTTCAACTAGGGCATCATCTAAAAAGTGACCTTTCAATGCTACAAACCCAATATCTTCATAGGCTTTACCGATTTCATCTACGAATTTTTGCTTCTTTATGGGGTCTCCAGAAATAAAATCATTTAAATCTACGCTCGGAACTAACTTCATCAGGATTATTTTTTGTGATTATAACAAATGTACAAAACATTATAAAGATTTTATGCAGCATTTTAAACCATTAATTATATGGAATTCTGTATTTATATTATATTTGGAAAACTTTGAAAAAGGACTGATTAATGAGTAAATCCAATGCCTCTCTAGGTATATCATACGATATAAAACATCTGGATCCGAGTTTAATTATGGGCTTGTATAAGAATATGCTGAAACCCAGAATGATAGAGGAGAAGATGCTTGTTTTATTACGACAAGGAAAAATTAGCAAATGGTTTTCGGGTATTGGGCAAGAAGCCATTTCGGTAGGTGTTACTATGGCCGTCAGGCGGGAAGAATACATCTTGCCCATGCACAGAAACCTGGGTGTATTTACGTCCAGAAACATACCATTGCATAGGTTATTTGCTCAATGGCAGGGAAAGGCCTCTGGGTTTACTAAAGGCAGGGACAGATCGTTTCATTTTGGTAGTCAGGACTATAAAATTGTGGGTATGATTTCCCATTTGGGACCTCAACTTGGTGTCGCCGATGGCATAGCGTTAGCTTCTAAATTAAAGAAGAAACCGTGCGTAACGGTTGTTTTTACTGGAGAAGGTGGTACAAGCGAAGGCGATTTTCATGAGGCATTAAATGTGGCTTCGGTTTGGAAATTGCCGGTTATCTTTTGTGTGGAAAACAATGGTTATGGCTTATCTACGCCGACAAATGAGCAATATAATTGTAAAGATATCGCCGATAAAGCCATCGGTTATGGTATGGAATCGCATATTATAGATGGTAATAATATTATTGAAGTCTTCACCAAAGTCAATACCATTGCCAACAGTATGAGGAATAACCCAAGACCTTTTTTGCTGGAGCTTAAAACCTTTAGAATGCGTGGCCATGAGGAAGCGAGTGGCACCAAATACGTGCCACAAGACCTTTTAAATACTTGGGAGAAGAAAGATCCGCTAATAAATTTTCAAAACTTTTTAATTGATGAAGGTATTCTAACTGATTCACTAGTGGAATCTATTAAAATCGATTTTTCAAGGGAAATAAATAAACATTTGGACATCGCTTATGCGGAAGAAGCTATTGTTCCAAATGAAACCAACGAATTAAATGATGTTTTTAAACCATTTGAATATAAAGAAGTTACCGAAAATTCAGAAGTTAAAAACATCCGTTTTATAGATGCAGTTTCAGAAGGTTTAAAACAGAGCATGGAGTGTCATGAAGACCTTGTGATTATGGGGCAAGATATTGCAGAATACGGAGGTGTTTTTAAAATCACGGAAGGATTTGTAGAACAATTTGGTAAAGAACGGGTAAGAAACACACCCATTTGTGAGTCGGCTATTATTGAAACAGCGATGGGACTTTCCATAGCAGGTATAAAAAGCGTAGTGGAAATGCAGTTTGCCGATTTTATTTCTTCTGGTTTTAATCCTGTGGTTAATTATTTAGCAAAATCATATTACCGATGGGGACAACAGGCCGACGTGGTTATAAGAATGCCCTGTGGTGGGGGTGTGGCTGCCGGGCCGTTCCATTCACAGACCAATGAAGCTTGGTTTACCAAAACCCCAGGTTTAAAAGTCGTTTACCCAGCATTTCCATATGACGCCAAAGGATTATTGGCAACGGCTATTAATGATCCAAACCCCGTATTGTTTTTTGAACACAAAGGCTTGTATAGAACTATCAGTCAAGAGGTGCCAACTGGATATTATACCTTACCATTTGGTAAGGCGGCTCTTTTAAGGGAAGGTCTTGATATCACCATTATTTGTTATGGGGCTGCAGTACATTGGGCTTTGAAAACTTTGGATGATAATAAAGATATTCAAGCAGATGTTATTGATTTAAGAACCCTCCAACCCTTAGATACCGAAACTATTTTTGCTTCGGTAAAAAAGACCAATAGGGCTTTTATTCTCCATGAAGATTCCTTGTTCGGTGGTATAGCCAGCGATATCTCAGCACTAATTATGGAGAACTGTTTTCAGTATTTGGATGCACCTGTAAAGCGGGTTGCCAGTATGGATACACCCATTCCATTTGTGTCTCAATTAGAAGAACAGTATCTTCCGAAAAACCGATTTGAAGCTGAATTAAAATCACTTTTAAAATATTAATATTATATTTATGTGTCTAAAATGATCATGTTTTGAGAATCGGCATCCTTATATGTGTTTTGTTATTGGTCAGTTGTAAAGAAGAACGTTTTGATGATAGGTACGATTGGCATACCATTAAAGTGACGGCTTCGGCATATAATTCAACGCGCCATCAAACAGATTCTAATCCACACATCACTGCCTTTGGAGATAGTTTAAAACCCGGATTAAACTACATAGCCGTGTCAAACGATTTGCTTAAAATAGGTTTAAAACACAATACCCCTGTTAAAATAGAAGGGTTTGATAGCATTTATTTTGTAAAGGACAGAATGCACTCACGCTGGAAAAACCGTATAGATATCTATATGGGACTTGATGTAAAAGTAGCTAGACAATGGGGCAGAAAAAAGGTGTCCATTTCTTATGGAATTCCTAAGCAAACCGAAAAGGATGATCCTTAACTTATTGGTATTTAGTGTTTACCTATTGCTTGGAGCTTAATAATTATAAGGCCTAGCACCTTTCCAGATGACGTCCTTATTATAATCAAATGTATTGATTCTTCTGTAAAACGACACGATTTCTTGTGTAATGTTATCGGTGTGGTTTGATATTTTTATATGTGAGTTCATTTTTTGATTGATGATTATTATTGATGACATTTTTTGTTTTAAGAGACGTTACTTATCTGTAACGTCTCTTGCTGTTCCAGTTATAACTTTTAGTGTTTACTGAATGACCTGTGTTTTGATTGTTGTTTAAAGTTCTCATGATTTTTGTTTTTTAATTGTTTTATACTAGATAGACGACAACAAATTAAATTTGTTACAGTACTATGTATAACATAATAATAAATTAACATAATATTAAGAATAGGGCACGGGTTTTAATCATAAAATCGATTAATAGCAAGCTGATATTTGGTTTAGGAATGGTTTTTGTGTTAAAACAATGCAAAAAGACATATACTTAGTTAAACGTTTCAGATAAAGAAATATCTTTGATAACTAATTAAGTTTATGGATTATAAATAAACCCAATTCATTTAGAAACTGTTTAAGTTTTGTTTATTGATGCTTTTTTGAATTATTTTTGGGTCAGATGAGGCGGATTTTTTTTTAATAGCAGAGCTATTAGAAAAAAATTCAACGAAATATGGGGCAAAAAGAAACAAAAAATGGCTTTTAGAT
>NZ_PJEO01000041.1 GCF_002843175.1 Confluentibacter flavum | reverse complement strand
CTGCGAAGACGTAGTCAGCAGATTTACAGTCTGCCCTCGTTGGCCGCTTGAGTATCTCCCCAATTTTTCAAAATTTCAATTTTTAAAATCCAAACCCCAAAAGGAACCGGCTTTTTAAAAGAGCCGATGGAGGGGCTCGAACCCACGACCTGCTGATTACAAATCAGCTGCTCTAGCCAACTGAGCTACATCGGCCTTTTTCTTACTTTTTTAGCATAAAAAAAGCCCGCTATTTCTAACGGACTGCAAATGTATAGATTTATTTAGTTAATCAAAACATTTTTTGATAAATTTTGTCACAATTTTGCTCTTAATTTTTCTTTTCTCTTTTTAAGTTGTCTTTCAAGCGAAGCCGCTGCCATATCAGCCCCTTCTTCAAAGGATTTACACTGTTTTTTTACTACAAAGCTATCTCCAGGCACACTTACTCTGGCTTCAAAAATTTTATTTTGCTTATCACTTGTGTTTTCTAATTTTAAATATACGTCGGATTGTATGACTTTATCATAAAACAAATCTAATTTATCCATACGCTTTTGGATAAAATTAATCAACTTTTTGTCTGCGTTGAAATTCACTGACTGGGTGTTTACTTTCATACTTACATGTTTTGGGTTAGACAATATTCTACTTTTTACTTCTAGGATGTGCATTGATGTGCACTTTTTTCAACTCTGCAATACTATTATGTGTATAAACTTGAGTCGCCGCTAAACTGGAATGTCCTAAAAGCTCTTTAACAGCATTTAAATCTGCACCTTGGTTAAGTAAATGTGTGGCAAAAGAATGACGCAAAATATGCGGACTCTTTTTTACTTTTGAAGATGCCTTACTAAAATAATCATTTATTATTCTGTACACAAGAGTTTCATATACTTTAACGCCATTTTTTGTTAAAAATAAGTTCTCAGTATCGACAACGGTTTTTAATTCACTTCTTGTTTTTAAATAATGATGTAATGATTGAACCACTGAATTTAATAACGGCACCAATCGTTCTTTATTTCTTTTTCCTAATACTTTTAATGTGTTATTTTGAAAATCGATGCTAGCCAGCTTCAACTCCACCAATTCAATTCGCCGTATGCCTGTTGAATAAAATAGCTCAATGATTAATTTATCTCTAATGCCCTCAAAATTATCTTCATAATGCAAATCGTCTATGGCTGTATTGATTTCGGTTTCCGAAAAAGGGATTTGAATTTTTTTACTGGTTTTTAATGCCTTGTGTTTGGTTAACGGATTTAATTTAATGTCGCCTACTTTTTGAAGAAACTTAAAATAGGTGTTTAAAGCCGATACTTTTCGGTTGATGCTTCTATTGGACACTTTTTTCTCCACCAACGATACAATCCAACTCCGTATTTGGGAATAGTTAACGTGTTGGATGGTATCTTCATCAAACTCACTTTTTACAAATGCCACAAAACTTTCCAAATCGGTTTGGTATGCCTTAACTGTAAGGGCCGAATATTTTTTCTCTAGTAATAAATAATCCGTAAATTTTTTTAGAGGCATCCTTTAAAGTTAAAAGTTCAAAGTTAAAAGTTAAAACTAGTTTATATTAATAGGAGCTTCGACAGGCCCAGCAGAACAAAATTAAAAATTAAAAAACTTAAATATTAAACATTTGTCAGTCTGAGCTTGTCGAAGACCAACCTTAAAAGTACAAAGTTTTTAACTGATTATATGCTGAAATTTAGGATAAAAAAAATTCCCGCGAGTTGCGGGAATTGGATTGTATACGATTTAGAAGCTAATTATATATTATCTTCTGCATCTCTTAAACCTTGAATGTATTGCGCTTTTTGTATTTGTGCTCTACGTTCTACGGAAGGCTTTGTAAACTGCTTTCTAGTTTGTAACTGACGTTTTACGCCTGTTTTATCAAACTTACGCTTAAAACGCTTTAGCGCTCTATCTATATTTTCTCCTTCTTTAATTGGTATTATTAACATAATGTCTTAACCTCCTCTCTTTTAGAATTTCAGTGTGCAAATATAAAAACAATTATTAATTTATAATTACTTATTAAAAATATTTTATTTAAAATTGAGTATACCTTTATTTTGTGAATAAATTCAGCTATTTTAGTTTGGCTTTTGATTAAAAAAAACTGTGCTGAACTTGTTTCAGTATTAAAACGATTTTATATCATATTAGTTGACAAAATGTAAAAGATGTCGAAAGAATTAGATGATCTATTAATTGAATTAGAAAATGAAGACTCAAAACTTATTGAGATGGGAAAAAACTTAATTGAAATTAATGGAATGACAGAATTTACATTTTTTTGCCATTCAATTTTAAACCGCACTATTAATCTAAATAGAGGTTACATAACATTAATCAACGATAATAATTATATCGCAGCAGCACCATTAGTAAGATTAAATTTAGATAGTTTATTAAGATTATTCGCTTCTACTCAATCGGAATTTGACGTTGAAACTTTTGCCAAAAAAGTTAGAAAAGGCGAAATAATTAGAAAAATGAAATATTTCAAAAATCATAAAGAGAGATTAACGGATTCTAAACTTGTTGAGCTTATAAAAGAAATCAAAGGGTTTAAATGGACTGAGCAAATTTATGATGCTGGTAGTGGATACATACATCTTAGCAACCAACACTTCTATTCATCTGTTAAAATAGTTGGCCCTGACACAATCGAAAGTGGAATTAGGAAAACTGATGAATATGTTCCCGAAAAAGAAAAAATTGCTGGAACGTATTATATGCAACAAGCTTCAAAGGGAATCAGAATATTTATTGGTGATTGGATAGAAGAAAGAAAAAAACATTTTCCTAACAATGGCTAGAATTCATTGCTAGATACAGGTATAATTGGAAAATATCCAATTTTTGATTCTATCTCGCGTTAGGGATTGCAGTGGAAATCCTTTTGCTTTTGGGCAAAAGATTGAAATGGAAAGCCCGACCCTTGGGTAACGCCCAAATATTAAATAATAGGCTTATAATCCTTTTTATCAATTATAATTTTAGCTAATATTTCCCTAAGAATTTCTGAGGTTCCTCCACCAATGGGTCCCAATCGGCTATCTCTAAAAAGTCTTGCCAACGGATAATCTTCCATATACCCATAGCCTCCTAAAAATTGAAGACATTGGTAAATAACCTCATCGGCCATTTTAGTGGACTTTAATTTAGACATGGTGGCTTGTTTTACCACGTATTCGCCTTTATTCAATCTATAGGCAACCGAATAATTAAACTCTTTACAGATTTCCATATCGGCATATAAATCGACCATGGTATGTCTTAGTGCCTGAAATTTATCTATAGACTTACCAAAGGCTTCTCGTTGCGACATATATTCCAACGTATATTCCAGGGCATATTCTGCGCGGGCATGGGCATTTATTCCCATAACCAATCTTTCTAAAGCAAAATGCTGTAATATATAAGCAAACCCTTTGTTTTCTTCTCCCATTAAATTGCTAGCTGGGATCTTAACATTATTAAATGCAATCTCGCCCGTATCGGACGCTCGCCAACCTAATTTATTCAACTTAGTTGCCGTTATCCCTGGTGTTTCTCTATCAATGACAAAAATACTAATGCCTTTATTCCCTGATTGTGGTTTTGTTTTTGCAGTAACAATTAAATAATCGCTGTACACACCGTTGGTAATAAATGTTTTAGACCCGTTAATGATATAAAAGTCGCCTTCCTTTACGGCCGTTGTCCGCAATCCTGCCACATCACTGCCTCCAAATGGTTCGGTAATGCATAAACAGCCTACTTTGTCTCCCGTAATACTAGGTACTAAATATTTTTGCTTAATGTCTTCACTTCCTTCGGCATTGAGATGCGTCATTGACAAATACACGTGCGCCCATATGGCAGCTGCAAAACCGCCTGAGTTTACTTTTTGAAGTTCTTCCAGAAGAATAACGGTATAAAAAAGATCCAGATTTAGTCCGCCATAAGCTTCTGGATAATTAATCCCAAAAAAGCCCATATCGCCAAATTTTTTCCAGATACCGGTGTCAATGACACCTGTTTCCTCCCATTTATCTACATTTGGAACGACTTCTTTTTTTAAAAAATCTTGAAGACTTTTTCTAAAAAGATGATGTTCTTCAGTGAAGTACATACTATTCATTTACAATTTTTTTAATCGAGGGACAAATATAATTTAATTATATCTAATTTATCGATTGGAAAATCCTTAACTTTTGTTAAATCATCAATCGCCTTAAACCCCTCTCTCAATTGTCTTTGCTCTGTAATATGGTATGCTAAATCGTAATCTATATATGGTAGGGTTACAAGTTCTTCAACAGTCGCCTTGTTTAAATTGATTATTGTAATAGGTCTAGGGGTTTTAACAGTGAATTCTTTGGTTATGTTTTCAATAGTTTCCGAATTTAAACCATAAACCTCTTGAAGTTGGACATCGGCAATAAAACCGCCCATAAACTTACTTCTATATTTTATGATGCGCTGGGATAAGGCTTCACCTATACCATATACTTTTTGAAGTTGTTGCGCCGTAGCAGTGTTTAAATCTTGCTTTTGAGCAAAGGTTTTAGGACTATTACTGTAAGTTGAAATGGGTTTGGACACTGGATTCTCCACCCAATCTGGGAATTTAAAATAGGGCGATATGGTATTTAAAAGTGAATCGGAGACTTTCGTAACTTCCTGAAATTGCTTTGCTGAATTAATCCATAGATTTTGTTTTCTAAAAGCTAATAGCCGATCGATTTCTTCGTTGGTCATCCCTAACGAAGCACCTTTATAATCTGTAATATAATTGGGATTAAACGGATAAATAGTTGGCTTTCTAGCTTCCAGTTCCGCCAAACGTAATGAATCTATTTCTTCATTATACTTGGCTAATAATGCTTGGTTTACACTAACCTTTTCGGATGGTAAGTCAACAAAAAAATAAACACACTGAAGCACGATGATGGTGACTATCAATAAAAAAATCCCATTGCGCTGACTTTTAGAAAACGTAAAATGGGATTTCATATAGATTTTTTTTAATTACATGTGTTTGGTAATATCTTCAGCACCTTCTTGAATGGCTTCTTTTTTAATCATAATAGCACCCAAATAACGTTTCATTTCCTGTTTTACCTTAGGAAATAAGAAAAATAAGCCTATCATGTTAGGGAATACCAATGCCAGAATCATGGCATCAGAGAATTTAATGACGGCATCTAAAGTTGCGGCAGCACCAACTACCACAAAAAATAAGAATAATACTTTATAAACCATGTCGGCTCTTTTCCCTTTTCCAAATAAATATTTCCATGATTGCAAACCATAGTACGACCAAGAAATCATGGTTGAAAAAGCAAACAAAACGATAGCTATGGTTAATACATATGAGAAATGAGGGATTACCGAATCAAATGCCAAGGAGGTTAAATCGACACCACTGATGGGCAAGCCTGTCGATTTTAAAATCACGCTACTACCATGTTGCGCCGTATAATCAAATATAGCTTGTGGTTCCGTGCCATTAATATTAAAGAAAATAATAACCAAAGCAGTCATGGTACAAATCACAACGGTATCTATAAAAGGTTCTAAAAGTGCTACAACACCTTCGGAAGCTGGGTATTTAGTACGAACTGCGGAGTGGGCAATGGCTGCAGAGCCTGCTCCAGCTTCGTTAGAAAAAGCCGCTCTTTGAAATCCGACAATAATTACACCAACCACTCCACCAAGACCGGCCATAGGTGAAAAGGCTCCATCAATAATTAATGAAAAAGCCATACCAATATCACTGAAATTAGCAAATATGATGACTAACGATGCCAAGATATAAAGCCCAGCCATAAAAGGCACAATTTTTTCGGTTATTTTAGCAATACGTTTTATGCCTCCTATAATAACAATTCCAACTAAAATGGCCAATAGAATGCCTATAACAACACCTGTAGAACCGCCTTCTAAATTTAATAAGGTGCTTATTTGAACGGCTGCTTGATTGGATTGAAATGCATTACCGCCACCGAACGATGCCCCTACACAAAGAACCGCAAATAGAACACCTAATACTTTTCCGAGGTTTCCAAAACCGATTTCCTTCATCCCTTTAGATAAATAATACATAGGGCCGCCATAAACAGTGCCATCTACACCTATATCTCTATACTTTACCCCAAGGGTACATTCCACGAATTTGGTTGACATACCTAATAATCCACAAACAATCATCCAAAAAGTAGCTCCTGGCCCACCTAAGCCTATAGCCACCGCAACTCCCGCAATATTTCCAAGACCAACGGTTCCAGAAACAGCCGTAGCCAATGCCTGAAAATGCGATACTTCTCCATGAGCACTTTCGTCTCTTATGGTATTCGGGATATCTTCAACTGCCAACGCTTCATCATTTTTATAAAGTTTATCAACGCCATGTTTTTCAATATCAACATACTTACCTCTTACGGTACTTATGGCTGTCCAAAATTTAGTAATACTAGGAAACTTGAAATAGATGGTGAAAAATGACGCTCCTAAAACCAAAAGAAGCACGACAAAAGGAATATGATACTCCCCAATGGGAACCGTAGTCAAAATAAAACCTTCCCACCAAGTTGCAAAAGGCATGAACGCATCATTTACTTTTTCATCAAGTCCTTTTTCAGTTACTTCTTGTGCGATTGTTAAAAATGGTAATAATAACGTGAACGTTGAAAGAAGATATTTCTTCATAAGAATTCTATGTTGGTTTATTTATTGAATAATAGTTACTAAAAGCAGGCAAGATGCTAAAAAAAAATGGCTTTTTAAAACATCTGTTGATAAAAATATAAAAACCACTAATGTATATTGTATTCTGAATTTAAAGCTTCTATTTGTTCTGGCCTTCCTAAAACAATTATTTTTGATTGTGGTACGAGTTCAATCTCTGCCTCTGGGTTAACAATATATTCACCATTAGCATTTTTATATCCAATGACTGTGCAGCCAGTTTTTCTACGAAGATCTAAGTCCTTAATCGTTTTAACGTCCTTAGTGTTGTATAGTTTCTCTACAGCTATTTCTTCAATATTTATATTCGATTTTCCAACAATGGATAAATTATCTATAAATTCCATTAAACCCGGCACAACAACCAGGGATGCCATATGATCCCCTCCTATTTTATCTGGTAAAATCACATTATTGGCTCCTGCAAATTTTAACTTATCATAAGATGATTCGTGTGATGCACGACTTATAATATTAATATCTTTATTTATTTGTCTTGCAGATAATACTACAAATAAGTTATCGGCATCATTAGGTAATGCCGAAATAAAACTGGATGCCCTATGCACGCCTGCTTTAATAAGAATCTCGTCATCATTGGCATTACCAATAACGTAAGGCACATTATCAAACTGAAGTCGCTGTTCTATTTCTTTATCTTTTTCAATAACCACAAATAGTCTTTTATAAGCGAAAAGCTTTCTAGCAGCTTGCTTACCATTTCTACCATAGCCACAAATAATGATATGGTTTTTAAAGTTATCAATTTGTTTTTGCATCTTTTTTTGTTTTAATTCTTCAATATTATTTTTACTCAAAATATACTCTGTGATAACAGACAGCGCATAACCTACAATAACCACACTCGCTATTATTAAAAATATAGTGAAAATCCTAGCGGTTTCATCTAGTGGCGATACTTCTCCAAATCCAACGGTTGTCATAGTAATAACCGTCATGTAAAGTGCGTCTATAAATGTATAATGGGATAAATACATATACCCAGCAACACCAATAAACATAATCGCTAACAACAAGAAAATCGCTGTATAGATTTTGGTTCTAAAAAAATTTATAATGGGGGTCATCATATAATCTACAAATCAAAAACCGAAGATCGTTTTGTATAAAGCAAATCCTTAATGCGCATCCAAAAAGCCAAAAATAAATACAATGCAAAACCAAAACCCAAGGTTACAAATGTTAAATACATAAATGTGGTTCTGATCACCTTTGCCCTAATTCCAAATCTATCGGCAATACGTTGACATACATAATACCCGCGTTTTTGAAAATATAGTAATGCTTTATAAAAAATGTTCATGCCGCAATTTAATCAATTACTATGTAAAAGTGAACTCCCTATGGCACATTGTAAGCACTTATTTTTATTGCAATACTCGTTTTTAAGCTGAAGTAGCCCTTGAGATTGTAACGCAGATGTTGATACTAATTTTAATGAATTGAATTTTTCTATAATACTATTTTTTTCTGAAGCAATGGACTCGATTAAACTTACTATGGAATCGTCAATATTATGCCCCTTAAATTTAGCATAGCTGAATTTTAACGGTATGATGGTATTGATTAATAGTAAATTAACAAATGCCTTGGTTATCACTTTCTTTGATTTTTTTGAAGATTTACCAAAGGTATAATGCGATTCCCAAAACAGTGAGGTGGAAACAGAAAACAAATCATAAAAACCAATCAACGTATTTATTTCTATAATTTTTGAAAATAAGTTTTGATTTTGGTGGTATAATGTTGCCAATTGGGACAATCTGATGGTTGGAAAATTGGGAGGGCGTAACCTAAAAAACTGAATGGGCGTTACATTTTTGTTAGACAGTGAAAATTTTTGTTTTAAAAATTCATATTCTTTTACCAACTCTAAATAGTAAGGATCTTCAATATCTTGCTCCAATAATCCAGCTTGGCCAAAAAGTAAGGATTCTAACGTTGTGTTATTAGTCAGTGTTTTTCTAATTATTGAAAAATCTATGTTATTTGCCAAACTTAAAAATGCTTCTCCATTTACCTTTAAACCAAAATTTTTGACAAGCATTTTAAACAAAACGGCTTCCCAATCGTTTTGTGAAGTCATCAACAAGGTATTTATATCTTCAGATTTTCGTTCTAAACGCTCCAAATACAAACGCTCCAGCCAATTGGACATCTCAAAATTGTTTACACTGGAAAAATCATGTTCACAATTAATCCATTTACCAGATTTGGCAAATAATTTTTCATAATTATTTAGGGCTAATTTAGAAACATAGCTTTTTAATTCCAAAGTCGGAATCTTGGAATTATTTTTCCGGAATACATCGGTATCATGTTCCCAAACCACATGCAAAATGACATTATCGTACGCTTTATCCAATTCGTGATTGTGCAAAAACCAGTCGGATGATTTTATATGAACCTCAACATTCCCTGCCCAAAGCTGATGATCGATTTTTAATTGAGCATTAAAAAAATCGGGGCCAGCATTTAAATTATGTTGCCCGACGGACAGCACATGAATACTTTCGTTATCTGTGGTTTTAATATTGGAAACATCAAATTTTTTGTGTTTCCAGAGATAATGTAAAAAATCTTCTTGCACAGTACTAATATAAAAAAAGTATTACAAATAAATATAATTGAATCGAAAAGAACTTTTAAATTTGGAATAAAATGATTCTCGATACATTTTTTGCCCTATTTCTTAGTTCAAAAAACACTCGAATTGACATTTTAATTTAACTTTATACTATGGAAGAACTCACGCTTACAACACCTGCTGTTTTATTTTCAGCTATTTCATTAATCATGCTTGCCTATACCAACCGATTTTTGGCTTATGCTGCCGTAGTAAGAAGTCTGCACGATAAATACCTTAAGAAAAAAGACAAGCAACTTATCAAGCAAATAGAAAATATAAAGAGGCGGTTGTACCTAACACGCGCGATGCAGATTTATGGCATTAGCAGTTTATTGCTATGTGTATTAACCATGTTTCTTATTTATATAAAACAACAAACCATTGCGGTTTGGGTGTTTGGTACTGCTTTGGTGTTATTGATTATCTCTTTAACATTACTAATCAAGGAAATACAAATTTCCGTAAGGGCCTTAGAGCACCACATTAGTGATATTGAAAATAATTAAAAACACTTTAATTTATTAGAAATTTTTAACTAAACTCGTGTCTCTTCTGATGTAAAACATTAAAAACGAATTTGTATCGGTCGTTAAACTAATTATTAAAACAAAAAAAGCACCCCAAAAGGTGCTTTTTTAAATCAATTTTCTTTACTTAAAAATGTATCATGTAGAGCGAACTGGAATCTATACTGCCACCAGTTCCTGGTAATATTTTTTGGTCTAAAACACCATTTCCATCATTATCAATAACCGCAAAATCATCATCGTTTATACAACCCAAAGTATTGTGATTAATTAGCCATAATCCTTCCAACTTGTCATGTGGATACCCAGTTAAAGCAGCCAAATCTGCTACCAATTCTTTTTTAACAGGTTGTATGCCAGCATTGGTTATTTCATCCCAACTAGATCCTTCAAGGGTTTTTCCATTTATCAACATGCCAAGCTCCGCTTCCACATTACTACCACTTACGTCTGTAGCTCCTTCCAAATCAATTTTATAAATATATTTTTGAACCACTCCATCTCCTGAATATTTTCCATCACGCTCAACTACTAAAAATTGCTTATCAGAAAGTGCTACAATTTCTGAATTTGATAAATTGTTTGCTTCTTGTTTGTATAAATATTGTTTGGTTATTCCCGTTTCCAAATCGAAAGTTACTATTCTCGTTACTGTTCGATTGGTGGCTGCTCCACCACTTGGATTGAACATTGTAGACTGCATGATACCAACCAAGGTTTTTTCGTTTGGCGTAACGGCTAACCCCTCCATACCTCTATTTGCCCTTCTTTTCGCAAAAACCTTTGGTAACTTTCTTCCTCCATTTCCATCGTTAATGCCATATGGTGAAATTCTTTCCAATTCTATTCCTTCTGCTGAATAATTAACTATGTGTGGTCCATATTCGTCGGACACCCAAAAAGATCCATCTTTTAAAGCCACTAAACCTTCTGAATCTAAACCATAATCATCATATGGAAGCACATTATTATTTATATCATAAGGAATTTCACCCGTAGCACCTTTACCTACTGGATTAGGAAGTCCCGAAATTGTGTTGCCAAAAGGATCTTTAAATAAAGTTTCATTTAATAGTACAACACTTCCTTCTTTGGTAATTGCAAAATGTCCTATTCTTGGAGTGTAATCCGCCACAGGAAATTTTTTACCATCTGCATAATCTACATTTGGGCCTCTATCTGTTAAAGCATAAAATTCACCCGCTTTTGTTGGGTGAGCAGTAGTCGCAGACCCGTACCCTCCATTTCTAATTTCTACACCTTCACTAGTCGTTGTTAATAACTCAAAAGGCAAAACATACTGTGTGTTATAATCTAACACAGTTTGAGGTGGTACTGATTTAAATTTAGCTTCTTTACTTAGACTTAAAGACACCGCGTTTTCACTAACAACTGCTTGATCGTTTTCACAAGCCGAAACTAAAAATAATGCAAATAATACTAATAAAATGTTCTTCATGATTTATAATTATAATTGGTTATTGATTAATTTAAAAACTTATACCAACGCATCATTTTATAAATGATTTAGTAATAATATAAACATGTAGGATTAGCATTTGATTAGAAACAAATTCCATCACTTATTTCCATGAAACACAGTAACTTTAGGGCAAATAAAGATATTACTTGTGCCTGCAATCGATATTTTCTTAGTGTTATTCTTATTAATCTATTAATTAACTTAATGTAAAATATGTTTTCACATTGTTAAGCGATAAGTTTGAATAAAGTGAATGAAAGTGAATTATGAAGATGTTTTAAATAGTAATTAAGGCGTAGAATTAGACACCTGCAACAGTTTTCCATTGTAATATTTTTGTCCTGTTAAAGCAAAATCAGATATATACTGTGCCATAGCTATAGCCGACATATTGGCTTTATACCCAGGAAAAGCTTCTTCCAACATTTCGGTTTGCACAGCTCCCAATGCCAACACGTTAAATGATATTCCAGAATCTTTATATTCTTCTGCCAATAATTCGGTTAAATTAATAACGGCTGCTTTACTGGAACTATAGGCTGCCAGTCCTGGAAACTTCAAACTACCTTGTACACCACCCATAGAACTGATGGTCACAACATGGCTTCCTTGTTTTAGAAACGGCAACACCGTTTTGGTTAACTCCGCCACCCCAAAAACATTGGTTTTGTAGACGGTTTCAAAATCTTTCATGGAAAGTTGGGAAAACGGTTTGTTAATCAACATACCTGCATTATTAATCAACACATCTACTTGTTCCCAATTCGTAATTATAAAATCCGCTACCTTTTTATAGGCATCGACATCGCTTAAATCGAACGAAAAAGACGTGACATTATTTAGCTTGAGTATCTCTAAAGGTTTTTCGTTCCGCGAAAGCGCCAAAACGTGATGTCCAGCTTTGGCAAACAATTTAACCAATTCAAAACCAATACCCCGGCTTGTACCTGTTATAATTATGTTACTCATTGTAAAGTTTTATTTCTTTGGTTGGCGTGTTGCAAATGGCTTCAATAGCAGGGATGGTTTTATTTATTAAGTCTGCCATATGCTCGTAATCTAACTTATCGGCCTCATCATCTACATGGTGATAATAATCAAAATTTGACAAATCGCTACATGAAATGGTTTGGCTAGGTATTTTAAAGGCTTCATAAAAAGGATAATTATCAGAGCGTATGAATAAATCTCTCTCTTTTGAAATCTCAGACAACCCTGTAAGGTTGTAATCGCTGTATTCATTTATTTTTTCAGACATGTTTGATAATCCATGACCCGTAATGAATGCCATATAATCCCTATCGGGAAAAGGCACGCCAATCATTTCAAAATTCAACATGATGTACGGGTCTATATTATCTTCTTTAAGGGTTTTTGCTAAATGGGCCGACCCTAACATGCCTTTTTCTTCGGCAGAAAATAAGGCAACTAAAATGCTACGCTTATTACTTTTTTTGGCCGCAAAATGCTGTGCTATTAGTAAAACCCCACTTACACCCGATGCGTTGTCGTTTGCACCATTCGCAAGGTTATCATCACCTACTTTTTCCACTATTCCAATATGATCGTAATGCGCTCCAATAATAACGACTTCATTTTTAAGTTTGGGATCGCTACCTTCTATATAACCAACGATGTTGTAAGCATCTATTGCACTCCACTTAAAATTATTTCTATACGTTTCAAAATATGGTTTTATATTATTTTTTTCAAAGACGGCCTCAATGTATATCGCTGCCTTTTCAATGCCAACAGACCCTAATTCACGCCCTTCCAATTCTTCAGATGCCAAATATGAGGTCACCATTTCTAAGGCTTCGGGCGATACATCATCGTTTTTAAATAGCTTAAAACCTAAAAACCCTATTAAAATTAAAAACGGAATGATTATAAAAATTTTTTTCATATGTAGATATTTATTTTTTCAAAAGGTCATATGGACACGAGCGATAGCGAACTGGCGAAGCAATCGTTTATCTTCATTGGTGTTTGCAAGCAATTTCATGTTTTAAAGATAAAAAATCCTCGGAATAAAAAAATTGAATATTGTTTTTCATTTCATTGTTTCATTTCAAGATGCATTAAAATTAGCTTATTATACTAAATATCATTAACTTGGATTAAAAATACTCACTATGCCAATATACATGGATCGCCATGACATACCGGAAGAAATCACCGCCAAACATGTAGCTCTAATGCATCAGGAAGATTTAAAAGTGCAACATTTATATGGTTGTAAAGGCATCACGTATTGGTGTGATGAACATAGAAGAACCGCTTTTTGTTTAATTGAAGCTCCTAATGAGAAGGCCATTAAAGACATGCACAATAAAGCTCATGGTGACGTGCCCCATAGAATTATAGAAGTGAATAAAACGATTGTAGAATCTTTTTTGGGACGTATTGAAGATCCTGAGAAATCGAAAAACACTGAATTGAACATTATTAACGATCCTGCCTTTAGGGTTATAATGCTTATTGAAACCAGCGATTATTTGCACAGACTTGAAGGAAATCAGTTTAGTTTATTCACGCAGAAATTCCATAACAGCCTTACAAAAACATTTAAACAATTTGAAGGGTCTATTGTAAAACAAGATAACAGTAGTTATTTAGTTTCTTTTGTATCGGTTTCTGATGCTATTTTATGTGCTTTAAAAATTCAGTATAATTTCAAATATATAACCACAAAACACGACGTTTCAATGAGAACGTTAAACATTGGGATTAGCTCTGGAGTTCCAGTTACCCATAAAGATTCCTTTTTTGAAGAAACCATAACATTAGCTACACGGTTATGTGAAATTGTTGATGGCCATATAGTTATTACTTCTGAAATAAAATCGCTTTATGAAAGTGAGAATAGAAATGAATTTATTAATAAAGACCATATAAGATCGATAAATAAAAATGAAGAAAAATTCTTAACAGATTTGATGGATTTTGTAGCAACTATTTGGAATAAACCAGATTTTAATGTTAACGATTTTAGTTCAATAATGGGTTATAGCAAATCGCAACTTAATAGGAAATTAAAAAGCCTGACAGGAAAATCACCAAACAACTTTATTGTAGATTATAGGCTACAAAAAGCACTTAAAGCACTGCATGATCAACAAGGAAACATCTCAGAAATTGCTTTTGAAACCGGATTTAATAGTCCCGCTTATTTTTCTACTTGCTTTAAAAATAAATTTGGAATGCTGCCTTCTCAATACCTTCAGCAACACGTGGTTTAACACATTGATTCAAAATTATCATTTTTTGAATTAAATCTAGAGGTGTTCAGTTTTTAGTATTCTTAATTTTGATAGATAACCAACATTCAATATTATGACTAAAACACTTTTTGAACGCTTAGGAGGCAGGGATGGCATTTCAAACATCGTCGACGATACCGTTGAAAACCACATGAACAACCCAGAAGTTAACGCTCGGTTTCTTCCTTTTAAAGATAGACCCGAACATTTAGCCATCATAAAACAGCACACCATCGATTTTTTTAGTGCGGGCAGTGGTGGCCCAGCAACTTATAAAGGGAAAGATATGGTAACTGCGCATACAGGTATGGGTATTACCCCTGCTGAATATATGCATGTGGTGGATGATATTTTTGCTGCTTTAGATAAAAACGGTATTGATGAAGACTCAAAAAAAGACGTTCTTTCCGTTTTATGGTCTTTAAAAGGTATGATAATTTCTAAATAAAATAAACCAACTTAAAATGAAAAATCAAGCTAAAAGTTTAGATCCTTCAATTATTGAAGCCTTCTCATCAAAATTGAGAGGAAAGATTGTAATGCCTAAAGATGTTAGTTATGATGCAACACGAAAGGTCTATAATGGCATGATAAATAAGCACCCAGGCATGTTTGTTATGTGCGTAGATGTAGCCGACGTTATGGCTTCTGTAAACTTTGGACGAGAAAACAATCTAATAATCGCCGTAAGAGGTGGCGGCCATAATGGTGGCGGATTAGGTTTATGTGACGATGGGTTAGTTATTGATTTATCGGGATTAAAATTTATTCGTGTAGACACATCAGATAATACCGTAAGGGTTGGAGGCGGAAACCTTTGGGGCGAAGTAGATCATGCAACACATCCTTTTGGCTTAGCAATTCCTGCTGGCATAATTTCCACTACAGGTGTGGGCGGATTAACCCTTGGTGGTGGTGTTGGCCATTTATCACGAAAATATGGACTAACAATAGACAACCTTTTAGAAGCTGATATGGTTCTAGCTGATGGTTCTTTTGTTACGGTTAATAAAAACCAAAATGCCGATTTATTTTGGGCAATTCGTGGTGGAGGCGGAAATTTTGGTATTGTTACTTCTTTTAAATTTCAAGCCCATAAAGTTAAAACGGTTATTGGCGGACCAACTTTATGGCCTATAGAACGGACTGAAGAAATTATGACATGGTACCATGAATTCATTAATAACGCTCCAGACGAGTTAAATGGATTTATAGCCACCATGATTATTCCTGGGCCTCCATTTCCCGATTTTTTACACGGAAATCAATATTGTGGTATTGTATGGTGTTATACTGGCAGTCAGGAAGAATTCAACAAACTAATAAAACCAGCTATGGATTTAAATCCTGTTTTTGAACATGTAGGGGAAATGCCTTATCCTTCAATACAAACCCTCTTTGATGGTTTAATGCCTCCAGGGTTGCAATGGTACTGGCGTGCCGATTTTTTTAATGAATTAGGCTCAGAGGTCAGTGCACAGCATTTAAAATTTGGTTCTGGTATTCCAACACCACTATCTCAAATGCATTTATACCCCATAAGTGGTGCAGCAAGTCGTATTGGAGCAGAAGAAACCCCTTGGGCATATCGGGATGCAAAATATGCAGGAGTCATTGTAGGTGTATCGCCAGAACCAAAAGACGCTGATAAAATCACTAATTGGTGTAAAGCGTATTGGGAAGCATTGCATCCTTACTCATCTGGCGGTGCCTATTCAAACTTTATGATGGATGAAGGGCAAGAACGTGTAAAAGCGAGTTATAGACACAATTATGAGCGACTTTCAAAAATTAAAAGAAAGTATGATGCTAACAATTTATTTAATGTGAATCAGAATATCAAACCTGCCTAGTAGGTATAATATATTATTTAAAAACTAAAAAATAACTTGTCATGGAAACTACAAAATTTAAATTTATCTATTCCTGTTTAGCTGTTTTTGTGCTGAATGGTTTTAGCCTTTGCGCCCAAACAGCAGCAACGGTCAATTCAGAAATGTCAATTGCAAATACTATTGGTGATGCTGATCTTATATGGCATAAGGCTCCAGATTTTTTTCCTAATTGCTCCTTTACTATTTTAAATGGAGACATCTCTAAACCCAACTTAGATTTGTTCTTTAAAATAGAACCTAATACCGACATTATCAGTCATACCCATAATTCACCCGAACGAATGGTACTGATTACAGGGGAACTTGAAGTAACTTATGAAGGTGAGCCAACACGAATAATAAAAGCAGGGAGCTATTTATATGGTCCTGCAGGCAAACCCCACAAAGCAAAATGTCTAGACAGCGGTCCCTGCGTACTATTTATAGCTTTGGTAGCTCCTTTTGATGCGAATCCAACTGAATAAAAACAAAAACCCCCATGGCGGTTTTAGAGCAAGCGAAACAAGGCGGTTTTCCAGCAAATTCAGTCGCAAAAGTTGCCACTGTCATTGATCCATCTACGGCTGATGACAAATAAGACATCTATCTGATAAATTAAAAAAAACTGCCTCAAGTAAACAACCACCGTTAAAAACGGTGGCTTTGGATTTCAGATTAGCCCCAAAGGGGCATGACATGTTTATCAACTTAACCTAATTTAAGAACTCACTACGTTAAATTTACACAATCAAAACACAAAACCGATTAATCCTAAATAATGGCATAGCCTTTAAAACATGACCACCGTCAAAGACGGTGGTTTTTCAATGTTAAATAAAAATATTTATACAAGTAAATAAAAATCAGTATCTTAGATAATAATTACAAACTAGCAACTAAACATTTTATATATGAAAACTTTAAAAATATTTTCTGTTTTTATATTGGCATTAACTTTTATAAACTGTGCCAATAACGAAAAATCCGTTGCCGACTCATTAAGAGACGAAACAACTACTCAAAATCAAAATATGTATGTTATTGAACGGGAAATCCCTGGAGCAGGCAATTTAACTTCAGAAGAATTGAAAGCAATTTCACAAAGCTCATGTGGGGTACTGGAAAAAATGGGGTCTGAAATAAAATGGCTACATAGTTATGTTACAGGCGATAAAATTTACTGTGTAT
Source organism: Confluentibacter flavum (assembly GCF_002843175.1). Taxonomy (GTDB): domain Bacteria; phylum Bacteroidota; class Bacteroidia; order Flavobacteriales; family Flavobacteriaceae; genus Confluentibacter; species Confluentibacter flavum. The sequence goes on along the minus strand of NZ_PJEO01000041.1, from coordinate 25,606 downwards.
ATACAGCACCGAATGAAGAAATGGTTTTAGAGCATGCGAAACAAGGTGGTTTTCCAGCAAATTCAGTCGCAAAAGTTGCCACTGTCATTGATCCATCCACAGCTGATGACAAATAAGGCATCTATCCAAATAAAAAAACCTGCCTCAAATAATTGAAACAGGTTTTTAATATGATAAGATTCCTGCCTTCGCAGGAATTTGTTATACCAACATAGTTACAGGGTTTTCAATATATCCTTTCAAAGTTTGAAGGAACTGAGCACCCGTTGCTCCGTCAACCGTTCTATGGTCGCAAGCTAAAGACAATTTCATCGTATTTCCAACAACTATTTGTCCGTTTTTAACCACTGGCTTTTCAACAATATTTCCAACGGAAAGAATAGCTGAATTTGGTTGATTGATAATAGATGTAAATGTATCTATTCCAAACATTCCCAAGTTTGAAACTGTAAACGTACTACCTTCCATTTCTTGAGGCGTTAGCTTTTTATTTCTAGCTTTTCCAGCAAGATCTTTAACAAAGGCACCTATTTGTGGTAAGGTTTGCTCGTTTGCAAACTTTACAACAGGAACAACCAAACCATCTGGCACAGCTACTGCCACACCTATATGCACATGATTATTTAAGCGCATTTTGTCTGGAAACCATTGTGAATTGACTTGTGGATGTTGTTTTAATGCCAAAGCACATGCCTTGATAACCATATCGTTGTAAGATATTTTAGTATCTGGAATGGAATTAAACTGCTCACGGAATGAGATAGCATTATCCATGTCGAACTCAACATTCAAATAATAATGAGGTGCAGTAAACTTAGAATTTGTTAAGGCTTTTGCAATGGCTTTACGCATTTGTGAATTTGTAACATCCTCAAAATCCTCTTGACCCACTGGTACAAATTTACCAACTGCCGCCGCCGCCGAAGGTGTATAATTTTCTATATCGCTTTTTACAATACGGCCGTTTTCACCAGAACCTTGTACGTGTTGCAAATTAATCCCTTTTTCTTCTGCTATCCTTTTAGCTAACGGAGATACAAATAACCTTCCATTAGTAGATGTTTTAGCCGTTGGCTTAGATTCTTTAGGTGCTTCCTGCTTTTGGGTTTCTTTGGGAGTTTCAGCTTTTGGCTCTTCAACTTTTTTAGGTGATTCTTCTCTTTTATCGGTTGTTGTACCAGATTTAAAATTAGATGCCACTCCAGAAACATCAGTTCCTGCAGGACCAATAATGGCCAATAATGAATCTACTTTTGCAGATTCGCCTTCTTTTAAACCAATGTATAATAAGGTACCAGATTGGAATGACTCAAACTCCATGGTCGCCTTATCTGTTTCAATTTCTGCTAAAATATCACCTTCTTTAACGGTATCTCCAACTTTTTTCAACCAAGTTGCCACAGTACCTTCTTCCATAGTATCACTTAATCTTGGCATGGTAACTACAATAACCCCATCTGGTAAATCGGCTTTTGCATTAGCAGGTTGTTCTTTTGATTTTTCTTCTACTGGAACTTTTTGCTCATTGGATTCCTTTTCTTCTTTTTTAACTTCAGGCTTCGCCTCAGGAGTAGATTTGCTACTACCCCCGTTTAACAAACCGGAAATATCTTCACCTTCATCACCAATAATAGCCAACAATTCATCAACTTTAGTTGTTTCACCTTCTTTAACACCAATATGAAGCAAGGTGCCTTCATGAAAAGACTCAAATTCCATAGTGGCTTTATCTGTTTCAATTTCAGCTAAAATATCGCCTTCACTTATTTTGTCACCAACCTTTTTTAACCAAGTTGCAACAGTTCCTTCTTCCATGGTATCGCTCAAACGCGGCATATTTATTATTTCTGCCATAGCTTATATTTTATGTTGAATAAATGGATAATCTTCTTGTTCATAAACAACGTCGTACATAACGCTTTTCTCAGGATACGGTGACTCATCTGCAAATTTCTCGCATTCTGCAACCAAATCCTTAACACGCTTATCTATGATTTTTAAATCGTCTTCGGAAGCATATTTCTTTTCAAGGATAATATCTCTAATCTGGGTTATAGGATCAATTTTTTTATATTCTTCAACCTCTGATTTTGTTCTGTAGTGCTGGGCATCGCTCATGGAATGGCCTCTATAACGGTATGTTTTTAACTCTAAAAATGTTGGTCCTTCACCACGACGTGCACGTTGAATGGCTTCATCAAAAGCTTCAGCAACTTTTATAGGATTCATCCCATCAACAGGGCCGCAAGGCATTTCATAACCTAATCCTAATTTCCAAATTTCAGTATGGTTGGCGGTACGCTCCACAGACGTTCCCATGGCATATCCGTTATTTTCACAAACAAATACTACAGGTAGTTTCCAAAGCATGGCTAAATTAAATGATTCGTGCAAAGACCCTTGACGCGCAGCACCATCACCAAAACAGCATAATGTAACGGCGTCACTACCATGATATTTATCTCCAAATGCAAGACCTGCACCTAATGGAATTTGGCCACCAACAATACCATGTCCGCCATAAAAACGGAATTCTTTAGAAAAAATGTGCATAGAACCCCCAAGACCTTGTGACGTTCCTGTGCCTTTTCCAAAAAGTTCTGCCATAACACGTCTTGGATCTACACCCATACCAATGGGCTGTACGTGGTTTCTATAGGCGGTAATCATTTTATCTTTTGTTAAGTCCATAGCATGCAAAGCACCTGCTAACACTGCTTCCTGACCATTATACAAGTGAAGAAACCCTCTTACTTTTTGTTGTATATATACTGCAGCTAGTTTGTCTTCAAACTTTCTCCAGAATGACATGTCTTCGTACCATTTGAGGTAAACTTCTTTTGTGATTTTTTGCATTGACTAATATAATATTAGATTTTACTTAAGCGAAACACAAAAGTAATACATTGCTAGGGATTGCAAAAACGTAAATTCATTAAAGTAGAAAAAATATTGAATTTGATGTCTTTTTGGGAAATTTTAATTATTTGATGCATTATTGAAATGATTACCACAATAATTACAACGCTGTTTTATCAAAAAGCAAGGGTAGCAAGTTGCCCAGGGAATTAGATTTCATAATACTGCCAACTTCTCCCATGAAATAGATTTCTATGGGGGAGTCTTGTTTTACTTCATATTCGGCTATTGTTTGTCTACATGCTCCACAGGGCGGAATAGGATTTTTAGTTATTTGATTACTTGAAGCTGCCGTTATGGCCATTTTTAATATTTTGGAATCTGGATATTCGGCTCCTGCATAATAAATAGCAGTACGTTCGGCACACAACCCCGACGGATAAGAGACGTTTTCTTGATTATTGCCTGTTACTATTTTTCCATTATCTAATAATATGGCAGCTCCCACTTTAAATTTAGAATATGGCGCATAGGCCTTGGTTCTAGCTATAATGGCTTTATTCATTAATACAGAAATATCACTAGGAAGTTCATTTAAGTCGTTATAGACTTGGAAGATAGATTCTATTTTGAGTTCTTTCATGTGCTAAACTATTTCAATAAAGTTAATATACTATTTTAAACAAAAAAACCATTACGTTTTGTAATAGTTTTTTAGATATCATTTAATTGTTCCTTTTTTATTAATATTCTCTGTACTCGCCTGCACCTATATTAAATGTTAATGCAAAACGCAGCGTACTTTCTAAAGGACTTTGCACTTTTGAAGTAGAAAATAAATACGATAAATCTATATTGACCACATTATACTTAAAACCGGCGCCTAATGCTAAAAATTTTCTAGCGCCTTTTTCTTCACTCTCATTAAAATAACCTGCCCTGAAAGCAAAAGAGTCTTGATAGGTGTATTCTGCTCCTAACGCCCAAGTAAACTCTTTTAACTCTTCACTAAAACCTCCTGGCGCATCTCCAAAGGATTGAAAAATACCAGATAAAAAGCCTACATTAGGATCTTGACCTTTGTATATAACCCCTTCTTGCACTAAAGTCGTTTCTTCTCCGTCATCATATACACCATTATTATTTGTATCAACGTAATTATACTCATCTCCATATATTGGAGGCGTTGGTACCAAGAGTTTGGCAATTTCAGCAGTAACTGCTACTTTATTATACTCGTCAAAAATGAAATCAAAACCAGCCCCTAAACGCAGGTTTGTTGGTTGAAAATTTTCTGTACCACCTTCATCATATTTAAATTTAGGACCTAAATTTTGAATAGCAAACCCTGCTCTCCATCGTCCGTTAAAATCGGAGTAAGCTTCTTCTTCGCTTTGATAATATCCTGAAATATCTACTCCAAAGGTATTTGCCGCAGTTACATTGCCATCAACACCCGGCAATCTCAAATCCGAACGCAGATATCGCATAGCAACAGACATACCGAATTGATCAGTTAATCTTAGGGCATACGAGGCATCTATAGTTAGTTCATTAGGCCTTTGTATCAATGCTTGTGAAATTTCATTATCTCTAAATTCAATATCCCCCAAAGAAAAATATCTAAAACTAGCGGCGAACGCACTACGTTCATCCAAACGATTAAAATAAGTAACATTTCCTAAGAAAATATCATTTACTAATTTGCTTAAATAGGGCGTGTAACTAACCGCTATTCCCGATTTAGTTTCAGAAAAAACATATTTTGATGAATTCCATTGTTGCGAAAAACCATCTACCGAAGTGGCGACACCCATATCACCCATAGCAGCGGCACGTGCATCTGCTGCTATTAGAACGAAAGGCATTCCTGTGGTTATTACTCTAGAATCGTTATCATTGGGTATTATGGTAGTTTGTGCACTTAAATTAAAGACAGTTACCAATAGAATTAAAACGCATATTTTATTCTTCATGTATCAATTTTTATTTAACAAATATAATTTTTTATTATTGAACTCATTTAAACTTTTACAATTGGCTAAAAAATTGCCCTTCTGCACCCATTTTTCGTCTTCTTTTCCCTCCATAGCTCTGCTATGCTCCCGATAGCAATCGGGATCAAAAAATCCTTCAAATGAACACAAAATGAATAATTTTCGCTTCAATCCAAAAAGTCTAAGTGAGGTCATAGTATTACAAGTTTCTCGATTTTTTCCACTTTTTTATTTAATAAATTGGAATGAACGGTTAGCTTATAAATATAAACGCCTTTTCCTATTCTATCGCCAAAATCGTCCCTACCATCCCAAACTATATCTCTAGACAATGTACTATTTACAATACCGCCGCCTAGGGTTTGCCCATTAAGGGTTCTAACCAACTTCCCTGATACAGTGAATATTTGTATTGAAACGTCTAAAGCATCTGAACTATTGTGATTGAACCAAAATTCCGTGTAATTCACAAACGGATTTGGATAGTTCAACACATTATTTATGACCAATTCTTGATCTTTATCAAATACTATAAACTGGATTTCAGCTGTCGAAGAATTATTGTACACATCCCAAGCTCTGAGTGTTAAAGTATGAAGCCCCGGCGATAAATCCCTAAACGGATACGTAGCCACTCCTTTTTGATAATCATCTACTTCGGTTTGATAATAATCGTTCAGTATAAACGGATTTGTTTCATCACCATCTAAAATAGCAACAATATCATGACCAATACCACTTGCCGTATTAATACCATTAATATCTTCCAGTTTTACCAATAGTGTGGGCGATTCATTAGTAATACCTCCTGATACAAAATTCTCGTCATTCATATACAATGTTATGATGGGGCCTATATTATCTTCTTCGGCATTTTCATTTAAACCTCCTATTTTCACCGTATTGATGGCAGCACCTGTTTGGTCTTCCAGGAGTTCATCCCTTTCTGAATAAAAACTCACTTTACCAAAACCAACTGGGATACCAATATCTTTAGGAACCACAAAATTAAATTCAAACTGTCCGTTTGTAACAGATGCCTGACCTCTAAAAATAATTTCACCAAGGGTCGTAAAATCCAATCTTACTATTTGCCCATTTGTATCTCTTGTACCATCATTAGCAAGTGTTTGCCTATTTATATCTTTATCATAAATCGTGGTTGAAAGTATCCCATTGTAATTATTTAAAACAGTTCCGGACAAATCGGTTACTTCACCCGATAGCTTTATATGGCTTAATGCCTTTAAGGTATCTGTAGCTTGTGTTATATCAACATCATTAATTTTTGTTAAACGAATATTTGGTTTAGGAAACGCTAACTTCATCGCGGGATCACCTATAAAAAATACCAACCTATTTTGGCTGTTCGATGAAATTGAAGGTTCGTTTTTTGTCAATCGCAATGATTCGGCCATTGTTGGATATTCAAAATCTCCATAATTATCATCATCACTATATGAAAATAAATACTGTCCTAAGAGGTTATTAAAATTGATAGCAAAATTTACAAATATTTGTCTGGTAGTTGTAATGAGACCGATAGCTCCTGCTTGCTTACTCCAATAAGTAAATTCGCCAGCTGTTTGCCTAAATGGATTATCGAACTTAGTAAACTCACAAGTAACCGAAACAAAACAATTTAGCTTATTAAAATTTCTTAATCCTTGTATGTCTGGCTTTAACAAAATACGCTCGCCCGCTAAACCATCTTCACCACCATGACCAAAATAATTTACCACCAACGCCCCATTATCAATAGCATTTACAAAAGCCTCATTTACTTTTGGATAGGTATTTCCACCAGCCGAAGATTCCTGTTTAAAAGCATCAGAATGTATTTTAACAACATTTATAAACGATTTTTCTTGGGTAACTAAATTGCCAATATTGTCGGTGGTTTGTTGTAAAATCCCCTCCCAATCTCGATCAACATCATCTGAAACCACAACATAATTATTACGCCAGCTGCCAAAAGATTCTTTTGTATAATATGTTTCAACTTTATCAACCATTTCTTTTGCTTGTTGTGGCGTATCGGCAATAATTCTTCCAACAGCAATATCGAGTCTATCACTTGTTCCCATGGTGCCTTCATTAGCATCCATCATACCATAAAAATCATCAGAAACGAACGAACTGGTAAGATTAAAACTATTATAGGAATACCACGAAGGCATTATGTTTGTATTGTTTTGTATTCTATCCTTATAATCAAAAGAGCCATCACCAAATAAGCACAAATACTTTAGCCTATTTTCTGGTGTACTGGCATTATCATAAACATATTTTACCATATTTCTAATGGCACCAATATCTTGATTTCCTGTGCTAAACTCATTATAAATCTCGTTCAAGCCAACAACCTTAACATTCAAATTATATTGATTTCTATTTATTTGAGCCAAACGTTCCGCTTGTGTAAGCATATTATTGGGAGACACTATGATATAATCTACATCTTGAAATTGCCCAGAACTATTTAAAAACAAAGTCCCTTTTAAATTTTGATTACTTAATGATGTGTTAGCATCTGCTTTAGGCACAAAATAATCTGTTGGTGTTAAAGCCACATAGGTTTTTAAAGTACCTAATGTGGATGTGAAACTATAGGTAGAACTGGCATTTGTGTTCTCCGCATTAGCAATGTTAAATTTATCGGTTACATCCCAAACTTCTGATATTTGTGATGCATTGGTAATATTATATTGACCAATGCCAGAAGCGGTTGTTACCAGATTGTTTTTAAATTGAAATTGCTTATTTGAAAAATTCAAATTCCTAAGCGCTTCTATTGAAACATAATCCAAATACCCTATGCCACTTGGATTTCCTTGGTTATCAAAATTAAGATTTACTGAAATTGCTGAAGACGCTACATTTACATTTCCTATATAGGATGCTTCATTCGCTAAATTTGTTCCGGAAACGCCACTTATTAATAAGGTAGAAACGGCGGTTCCATTAACATCAATCCTTAAAGAACTTTGGGTTGTAGACGTTGAAGCAAAATAAACCTTAAGTCTTATTGGGGATGTTGTAACCAAATTGGGGACATCAAATTGAAATGCTTTTTGATTCTGAATATCAAACCTATCCCCAAACCATCTTCTTCCCAAAGACGCTAAGTTATAATCATCTACTTCATGAAATTGATAATCTTCAAACGTATTAATAACCAAATCTACCACACCAACGGGTTGAATAAATGGTTGGATGCGCTTACCATTACCAGTTCCTACATTTATATAATAGTATGTTTTATCTGTGTAGCAGTTTATATTGGTGTTGCTTTCTAAATTAAATTCTTTAGGACCTTGAGCATAAAATAATATATAATCTTCATTATTAAACACACCATCTGCTTCTCCAACAAATTTTATGGCATTTTCAATAACATCAAACGGCTGCGTAATTGAATTGGAATACGGTATCATTTGTCCGCCATTACCATATATCTTGATAGTACGTGGGTCAACATTATCTACATCTACTCCTAATTGCCTTATAAAATTTTTGGACAATTGAAAAACCCCTGTCTTATCCACATAAAATTTAAACCATTTACCCGTGCTTAGCACAGAATTGGAAACAGCCAAAGAACCAAATGTTTTACTAGTTACTGCTGTTCTATTGGTATTTGTAGTTTCATTATAGGTAATTTGAAACGAAGTGACCTTTTTTAAAGTACCATCCTCACTTTTTATTATGGGTGATAATTTAAAAAAGGCGTATTGTTTATCACGTGATTTGGAATTTTTTAAGCTAAACTTTAATTCATTAGGCAATTTGCTAATATCGAAATCACCTAATTCGCTTTTCGATATGTTAGAATAAGAAACATTATTCACAACTAAAGAAGACTCATTAATTGGATTGGTTAGTTTCCATTGATCGACAAACTGCAATCCTTCCTCAAACTCATAACTAAAATATTCTTTATTAAAAGAAGGGATTTCTATAGTTTGATTTCCAGCAGATAATGCTTGTTTTCCATCCCAATTAACAGTATAATTTTTTTGTTGAGAGAAACAAACAATAGTAAAAAATAAAAATAAAAGTAAAAATTTCCTTTTCATCGATTAATTAACGTATTTGCGCATCTCTTATTACTGGAAATAATCAACATTTTTTTAAAACTGATTCAAAAATACAATATTAATCGGAATATAGTCGTTATAGCAACACTAAATAAGCGTGAAATAATTCAAAAACATCGGTGTAATGCATTAAAAATAGGGTGAAATGCACTTTTTTTTGGTCAAAATGCAAAAAATCGCTTGCTGTGTTCGGTTTAATTACTATATTGCAGCACCAAAAACATTATTAGCTTACTTAAACGTATGGATATGAAAAAAGTAGTGACAATCAAAGTATTATTAATCCTGACATTATCTGTAGTCTTGATTGGTTGTAAAAAATCATCCAGTTCCAAGAATAGTTCAAGGGCCACAGGATGGCAAATTAACAACAAAGAAGGGGGTTTTCAGTACAATACTAGCTTTAAAGAACAAGAAACTTCACCAGGTTTAGTTTTTGTAGAAGGTGGAACTTTTACAAAAGGTAGAGTTCAAGATGATGTTATGCATGATTGGAATAATACACCAACCCAGCAACATGTGCAATCTTTCTACATGGATGAAACAGAAGTTACCAATATAATGTATTTAGAGTACCTAGATTGGATTAAGAGGGTTTATCCACCCTCCGAAGAAAATTTTAGAGCTATCTATCACGGCGCGTTGCCAGATACATTGGTTTGGAGAAACCGTTTAGGATTTAATGAAATTATGACAGAAAACTATCTACGTCACCCTGGTTATGCTGAATATCCTGTTGTTGGTGTTAGTTGGATTCAAGCTGTAGAATTTGCTAATTGGAGAACAGATCGTGTTAATGAGTATAACCTTGAAAGTGAAGGTTATTTAAAACGTGATGCTAAAACTACAGATGTTAACGCAGACGCTACATTTAGTACAGATACCTATATCACTGCGCCAACGTTAACGTATGGTGGCAATGAAGAAGTTATCAACCCTGATAGCGGAAGAAGAAATGTGCAAACAGATGCCGATGGAAATCCAGTAGGCATATATGCTACAAGAGAAACTGGTATCATTACTCCAAAATACAGACTCCCAACCGAAACAGAATGGGAATATGCTGCTTTAGGCTTAAGTGATATAAGAGCTTATAATTTATACCGAGGCCGTAAAAAATATCCATGGGACGGACAATATACACGTTCTGGAAAACGTAAAACCCGTGGTGATCAATTAGCTAATTTCAAGCAAGGTAAAGGAGATTACGGCGGAATTGCGGGATGGTCTGATGACGGTGCTGATATTACCAACAAAGTAAAGTCTTATGGCCCTAATGATTATGGCTTATATGATATGGCGGGTAACGTAGCTGAATGGGTTGCCGATGTATACAGACCTATTATAGATGACGAATTTAATGATTTTAATTACTACAGAGGTAACGTTTATACAAAAAATGCCATTAATGATGATGGCACCGTAGAAATTGTAACCACTGAAGATATTGTTTACGATACGCTGTCTACTGGTAAATTAGTTGCAAGAAATCTTCCAGGAGAAATAAAGCAAGTTCCTGTTGATGAAAATGAAACCTATTTAAGAACAAACTTTGACAAAAGTAACCAGATTAACTTTAGAGATGGTGACAAACGTTCTTCTAGATACTTTGAAAGTTTTAACGATGATGAGACAGAAGATGGAAATCAAGAAGACGCCGAAACTAGAAAAATGTACAACGCTCCTAAACATTCTGTAACAAGGGATTCTTTAGGTAATATTGTTAGAGAGTTTGACAAAGACAACAATAGAACATCTTTAATTAATGATGAAGTAAGAGTTTACAAAGGTGGTTCATGGAAAGACAGGGAATATTGGTTAGACCCAGCTCAAAGACGCTATTTCCCTCAAGATATGGCAACCGATTACATCGGGTTTAGATGTGCTATGTCTCGAGTAGGTTCAAAAAGCAAAGAAAAAAATAAAACGAAGAATTAATAATCTTTTATAATATTAAAAAGTCCTAGCAAATGTTAGGACTTTTTTTATACATTTAATTTTATAATAAAAAGACTTTACTCTTGAAAATTCAACAACTGCACACTTTATTCTTAGAATGTCATTCAGCAAGCACAGATACTAGGAAAATCAAAGGAAATGATATGTTTTTCGCTCTTAAAGGCGATAATTTCAATGGAAACACCTATGCTGCACAAGCTATAAATCTTGGCGCAAAATATGTTATTATTGACGAACCCGCGTATTATAAAAATTCTCAGACCATTCTAGTGGATAATGTACTTGAAACACTCCAAGAATTAGCATCATTTCATCGAACTTTTTTAAATATCCCAATTATTGCATTAACGGGCAGTAATGGAAAAACAACTACTAAGGAGTTAATTAATGCAACCTTATCAAAAAAATATAAAACCACAGCTACGGTCGGCAATTTAAACAATCATATAGGCGTTCCATTAACATTGCTTTTTATGGATAAAAACACAGAGATTGGTATTGTAGAAATGGGGGCCAATCACTTAAAAGAAATAGCGTTTTTATGCCAAATGGCAAAACCAGATTATGGCTATATCACAAACTTTGGAAAAGCGCATTTAGAGGGGTTTGGTGGTGTTGAAGGTGTCATTAAAGGAAAAAGTGAAATGTATGATTATTTAATGGAACATAATAAAACCATATTTGTTAATACAAACGACCCCATTCAATTAGAAAAAACAAAAAAAACTACCACTTTTACTTTTGGAAATAAAGACCAAACGCCTGATGTTTGTGTCAATTTTAATGAAGCTCAACCTTTTGTAATTTGCTCTTATAATGATCTTTCTATTAAAAGTCAACTTATTGGAGATTATAATTTTAGCAATATAGCGGCGGCAATTGCCATAGCAAACTATTTTAAAGTAGATGATAAATCTATAAAACAAGCTATTGAAAACTATATCCCTGCTAATAATAGATCTCAGATTATTCAAAAAAACTCAAATAAAATAATTTTAGATGCTTATAATGCTAATCCGACTAGTATGGCGGCCGCTTTACATAATTTTGAAAAACAAACAGAAAATAAAGTAGCTATTATAGGTGATATGTTTGAATTAGGCATTGAAGCCAAACAAGAACACCAATATATTGTGGATTTGGCAAACTCATTAAAAATAAATAAACTCATTTTTATTGGAGAAAACTTTTTTCAAACTAAAATGGATTCTGATAAAATAAGTAAGTACAAATCTTTTTCAGACTTTAAAGAGGCATTTAAGCCTTCATCTATAGAAAATTACACGCTTTTAATTAAAGGCTCTAGAGGCATGGCCTTAGAGCGTGTTTTAGATTTAATATAAAAACAAGTTTGCTTCGTTTCTTTTAAATCTAACTATTTATTCAATAGCTGGTCTGCTGCTAGAATCAAAAAAATATAATCTGTTGTACCTTCACCTAAAACATATTCTGTTTGCTGCCACAAAAAAGGCCATTCTAATAATTCAGGAAAATCTGGTCGTATTAAAGCTGTACCAGAACCAATACCTCCAGGAATAAATGAAAATTCCCCTCTATTTACGCCATATGCCTGCGTTAATGATCTTGACCCAACACCCGACGCAAATGACGATGTATTAACACCTGGGTGCACGCCAAGAACAAAATTCATGGCATTAAGCATATAGGTGTTAGGGAATATTTCCGGGAAACTAGTATGCCAATAATATTGTTGCACTCCAAAATTTTGAATACCCCAACCAGCTCCCCAAATATTAGGTTCGTAAGGCATTCCATAGGGTGTTTTCTTCCCTAATTCTTTTACTTTCTCAAAATAATATTTAGCCGCTGCTGTGATTTTAATTTTAAAATTTTCATTTTTAATTAACTGAATGATTGGTCCTACAACCCAACCAGTTTGCTCAATTTTCTCTGCAATGGCATCTGTATTCTCTACCAAAAATTCTGCATATTTCTCATCATTGGTTGTTTTCAATAGTTCTACAGCCAAATTTGTTTTAATTATTGGGTTACTTGTTTTAGTTATATCCCAAATTTCTTTGGCTATTTCAAGGCAGTCTTTTGCCAAAGCATCATTATATCCTTTTAATACTCTTGATGCTGCAGCTAATCCCGCTGCTGCATTTAGTTCCCTGTTAGGGTTTTGCTCTGTAAAAACCCATCTATCATCACCAATTCCGGGTTTACCCATTTCAATTCCAACTGTATCCACTGCCGATGTTTTCATTTCATGTGAATAAATCTCATTATCACTATGGTTTACAGGATCCCCTAATAATGTATATTGTCTTTTATGCGGTACGATAATGCCTCTGTAAAAACGTCCCATTGATTTATAGCCTCCAACAATCGATAATGCGCCATGCTCAATTTGTTGCAGCATATCAGGTTTTCCGTCAGGCTGTGATATTTCGACCGTCTTGGTTGCTTGATCGATAGTTGTGTTATCGTAATCTACATTAAAGAGTTCATATATTTGAGATAATCCTTGTACTGTTGATGCTTGAGATTCAACACGCAAGTCATAATCACCTGCATCATGCCATCCTCCAACATTAATATTGGGCACATGCTCTCCAGATTTATATTTTGTTAGTGTTTCAGGACCTTGCAAATACCCATCAAAATGGTTGGTGTTTATGGGTGCCATTCGAGCATCATCTAAATGACAACGGCCATGCCACACTTTATATCTATCATTAACGCGCATGTGACACATTTGTACGGGCAAAAAATACTCTAGTGTTGGTTGCCAAACGTCTCTTTTAAAAACATTATCGCTTATTTGAAAAGGATTTGTTTTATAATTTCCATACTCAACGATATATAAGCCTGGTTCAGTAATTTTAGAAAAATCGAATTGATAATACTTATAACGTAAAAAGGCACCCCATTCTTTGGGTGTTTCAGAAATCACTTCATTAAATCCGCCTTCTGTACTAACTCTCAACAGTTTTATATTTTTAATATCAACATCATTTTTATCTGTTTCTATAATAGCAACTTTGGGTTGATTGGTATGATAACCTACTTGCGACACTTGAACCACTGGGCTATAGGTATAGTTCTCCTCTACTTTAGGGGTTACCAACCATTCAATAGCATTTTTAGTAGCACCAGCAGGAACTAGAGAGCGCACAACAAACCACCCGTTAGAATGTTTTGCACGGCCATCTATTAATTGTAAATTGCCATTTTTCAAGTTCTTGATAGTAAGAGTTTGCGAAGTCGTTTCTGGAGCAATTACTAGAACCTTCCCTTCTGCCATTGGGGTTAATTGAAATTCGTTATCACTGTCTTTATACCCTGGACCATTTGCCTGACGGTTGAAAATCCCAAATTCATTATCCATATAATAAGATTTCCCAAATAATATACCTGGAAAAAGTTCGATATTCATCCCTACTTTACCAACCCATTCCTGTGGAATAGGTTTATCTAAATCCACCACAATTTTAAAAGATTTTCCTTGCGGAATCACTTTAAGCGTATAGGACATATTTAAATCTGGATAGAAAATGGGATTAAAACCAACACCATTTATTGATGCATCTGGATATTCCATATGCACACTAATTTCCTGTTTACCAAGATCTACTTTGCGTTCACCAACTTTAGGAACAGGCTGCCATTGTCCGGGAGTAGGTTCTAGTCTTAAGTCTCCATTTGTTGCAACCCTTAAACCATTTTGAATAATACCCACACCACCTTGATGGCTTTCTGGATAAAAATCGTGAGCTAACATGACATTGGCACCCCTCATTTCTAAATATTCTTGATTATTAATTTTAAATATTTGAGTTGAATCTACTTTTTTCTGGGCATACATATTACAAATACACACTATTGAAAAAATGGTGAAAAACTGTTTCATCTATATAAATTTAACGGTTAAGAATAAGTCACAAGTTAGCTATTTCTAATCATTTTAAAATTATGAATATTAAATTAAATCTTTCTAGATTTTGAAATGCTGACGATGGAAAGAATATTATATATTTTATAAAAAAATGTGGGTCATACTGGATTCGAACCAGTGACTTCCACGTTGTCGACGTGACACTCTGAACCAACTGAGTTAATGACCCATTTTATATAAATATATTAATTTTTATAACTAAACTATTATAAAAATAAAAAATCCTAAAGCTTTCACTTTAGGATTTCTTTGTGGGCGACAAGGGATTCGAACCCCTGACCCTTTGGGTGTAAACCAAATGCTCTGAACCAGCTGAGCTAGTCGCCCTTTAATTAGGTGTGCAAATATAAGCTAGATTTTTAATCTGCAAAAACTTTTTCAATAAAAAATCAAACTATTTCTGCAACTACAAATGTGCTTCCGCCAATAAAAATACAATCATTAGCGGTCGCTTTATTTTTTGATGCGATATATGCTTCTTTTACAGAACCATAAGCTTCTCCATTAAATCCAGAATCAATAAATATTTGCTTTAATTGATTAGCATCTAAACCTCTTGGGATATCTGGTTTACAAAAATAATAGATCGCTTTTTTTGGTAATAACGGTAAAATAGATGTGACATCTTTATCATTGACTACTCCAAAAACAATATGGAGTGTCTTATAGGGTTCGTTCAAAAGTTGTTTCATAACATAACTGAGGCCTTCTTTGTTATGTGCCGTATCACAAATTATTTTAGGATTTTGTTGTAAAATTTGCCAACGTCCCATTAAACCTGTATTACCTACTACGTTTAATAAACCTTCTTTAATATGGTTTTGAGATATTTTATAACCTACTTCCTGAAGTTTCTTTATCGTTTGAAGAACTGTTTTAATATTTTTTTCTTGATATATACCTTTTAAATCACTTTCATGAACAGCTTTAATTTCTTTATCTGCAAAAGTGATTTCAGAATTATTTTTGGATGCTAAGTTTACAAAAACAGGTTGTGTTTCCGTTTGTGTTTCACCAATAACTACGGGGATGTTTGGTTTTATAATACCTCCTTTTTCAAAAGCTATTTCTTCTAGTGTATTTCCTAAAAATTGCATGTGATCAAACCCTATGTTAGTAATAACAGAAATTTCTGGGGTTATGATATTTGTGGAATCCAATCGCCCACCGAGACCAACTTCAATAATAGCAATATCAACCTTTTCGTTTGAAAAATATTCGAATGCCATACCTACCGTCATTTCAAAAAATGATAAATCATTGGTTTCAAAAAACGATTTATTTCGTTTAATAAAACCCATAACAAACTGTTTGCTTACAACGGTTCCATTAATCTTTATTCGTTCTCTAAAGTCTTTTAAATGCGGCGAGGTGTATAATCCAACTTTAAAGCCTGCTTCTTGAAGAATGGAAGCTAACATATGGCTTGTAGAACCTTTACCATTAGTGCCTGCCACATGAACAGACTTAAAATGCTTTTCAGGAAAATGTAAATGCTCTGATAGTTTTAAAGTATTTGATAAATCTTTTTTGAAAGCAGATTTACCCTGTCTTTGATACATTGGCAGTTGTGAAAACATCCAATTTAGTGTATCACTATAAATCATTCTAGTTACTTTCAAAATTGACACTCACGTATCCAATTTGCCTAATAGGTGCTTTAGGCTCTTCAGGCCATTTGTGAGATAACGCAATCTTTCTAGCAGGTTCTAACAAACATGCAGCCGTATTAGTGGTACCTTTTATTCCTGGTTTTGCACTTATCACCTTACCGCTTCTATCAACCTCAATTTCTACAACTACCATCCCGTATTCGTTGCAATCTTGTTTGAAAATTGTTCTTTCTGGTCTTCCTCTGCCATTTAATCCATAACCAACACCACCACTTCCAGAACCTCCAGAACCAAAATAACTTGGTGCATAAGGATTTCCATCTAATTGGCCTTTATCACCAGCTTTATTGTCATTACCTTCTCCTCCAGTGGCAGTGCCTTCAGATTTACTAACACCTCCAATTAAAGCATCTAATTTCCGTTTCTTATCGTCTTGCTCTTGCTTTTCTTTAGCAATTCTATCCGCTTCTGCTTTAGCTTTGGCGTCCGCAATGGCTTTGGCGTTTGCTTCTGCTTGTTTTTGCTTTTTTATGGCAATAGCTTCTTCGTTGTCCTGGGTTAACACTTCTTCTTTTGATTCTGAAGCTTTTGTTGGCTCTGCCTTTGAAACATCCGGTTGATAAGGTTCGTTTATTTCTTGTGGTTCAGATTTTATTGGTTTTAAAGGTTGGACATCTCCTTTACCAAAATCAGTTGTTCCGAAATTTACAGCAACTCCATATTCTATAGGTGGATCCATGTAAGGAGCCCCCACAACAAACAATAACAAAATTAATATCACTGTAATTAACGTGGTTAATTTAGCAGAATCCCTTTCATGTTTTGTTTCTAAAAATTTCATCTGTTAATGCTTATTGTTTTTTATTTGTGAGATGCCGTTAGCATGATAATTATTACCAAACAGCTGTCCTAGGAAATTAAAATCTAAAATTAGAATTAATTATTTGGCTTCACCGCCAATATGATCTTGAACTTGTTTCTATTAGCAATGTCCATTACCTTCACAACATTTTCTACTGGTACCGATTTTTCGGCACGTAAAACAACTGTAGGGCTTTCTTCGTTGGAAAGTGCTGCAATCAATTCGGATTCTAAAACACTTTCCCCTACTCTTTTTTCATCAATATAATAGGTTAAATCTTTCTGAATACTTACAGCAATTGACTTCTTATTTTCGGTTTTACCGCTAGCTTTTGGTAATAAAATATCAATAGCACTTGTAGATACCAATGTAGAAGCTATCATAAAAAATATAAGTAACAGAAAAACAATATCTGTCATGGATGACATATTGAATTCTGGCGATACTTTATTTCTTCCTCTAATATTCATACTATGATGGTTCGTTTAAATGATCCAGAAACTCCAATGAGTTTGCTTCCATTTGATACACTACCTTATCTGTTTTTACTACCAAATGATTAAATGCCATAAAAGCAACAATACCGACAATAAGTCCTGCAACAGTAGTTGTCATGGCGGTATATAATCCGCTAGCTAAAACATCCATTTGAATGGTACCTCCAGCATTTGCAAGTTCAAATATGGCTAATATCATTCCAATTACTGTACCAAGAAATCCTATCATAGGTCCAGCGCCAGAAATGGTAGCTAATATACTAACGTTTTTCTCCAATCCGTAAATCTCTAATCTTCCAGCATTTTCTAAAGCAGTATTAATGTCTGCAAGAGGTTTTCCTATTCTAGATATGCCTTTCCCTATCAATCTTGATACTGGTGAATTAACTTGGGCACAAAGTATTTGGGCTGCGTCAATTTTTCCATGGGTTACATGGTCTTTTATTTGATTCATGAAATTAGAATCTACTTTTGAAGCTGCCTTAATGGCAAACAAACGTTCAAAATAAATATAGATTGCCAAAACAAGCATTAAAAATAATACGGCAATTATGAGTTGTCCAGCAAGCCCTCCACTACTAATTAATTCTATTATTGAAAGTGATTTTTCAACAGGTTCCACATCTGTAAGTAACTCTGGGCCTTCTTGGGTAGTTTGTATTAAGGTATTTAGCATATAAAATTATTTCTTGAATTGTATAACGTATGTTTTTTTGTTAAAGTATATTAAAATAAAGTTCTTGTAAACATAAAGGCTACTGCACCTACCAGAAAGCCAATAAGAGCTAACCAAGAAATCTTTTTTAAGTACCAGAAAAAATCAATTTTCTCCATGCCCATAGCTACTACTCCTGCAGCCGACCCAATAATAAGCATACTGCCTCCCGTTCCTGCGGAATAGGCTACAAAATGCCAAAGTTCATTATCCATAGGTTCGTGGAACATTCCTAAACTAGCTGCAACTAGTGGCACATTATCAATAATTGCGGAAGCAACGCCTAATAATAAAACCACCAAATCTGAAACTCCTTCACCTACATGTATCTCTGTACCTAACATGGGCATCGTTCTTTCTAATGTTCCAGCAAAATTGAACAAAATACCAAGAGATTCTAATGCTGCCACAGCCATCAATATTCCTAAAAAGAATAATATACTTGGTAATTCAATTTTTGATAGTGAATGATGAACGGGACCATGGCTAGCATGAGCCTCGCTTTCCTCATCTCCAAATTCAGTCAAACTAAACTTTGTTTTACTATAAAGTTCCGCAAAAGTAGCAACAATACCCAAAGATAACATCATCCCAACATAAGGAGGTAAATGGGTTACCATTTTAAAAATAGGCACAAAAACAATAGCACCAAGACCAATATAAAGCATTCTAGCACTGTATTTAGATTTCTTTGGCTCTATGGCTACTTCATCAATATCTAAGTTTCCTTTGAAAATTGGTAAAAAAGAAGCAATAAACGTGGGCACAGCCATACATAAGAAAGATGGAAGAAGTAAGTATCCTACCAAGTGTCCCGTGCTTACTTTTTTACCTATCCATAACATGGTAGTTGTCACATCTCCAATAGGAGACCAAGCCCCCCCTGCGTTTGCTGCAATAATAATTAACCCAGCATAATACAAACGTACATTTCTGTCCTTAACAATTTTTTGAAGAATGGATATTAAAACAATAGTAGCTGTTAGATTATCAATAATTGCTGATAATACAAATGCCAGAATAGAAAAAATCCATAAAATTTTTGTTTTCTTTTTTGTTTTTACAAAGTCTTTAATTGTAGAAAACCCATCAAAATAATCAATTATCTCAACTATAGTCATAGCACCTAAAAGGAACACTAATATTTCAGCGGTCTTCCCAAGGTGATGTAATAGTGTTTCCTCCATGAGGTGCAATTTTTCGTCTGGAGTAAATAAACCAAATCCTTCCATCAAACTATGATTGGCAGAATCGAACCATTGCGGAAAACTTTCTAATCCTAGAGCTATTAATGCCCAACAAATAGCCATCATGACTAAAGCCGGAATCAACTTATCTATTTTCAAATTATGCTCTAACGTAATGGCTAAATACCCCATTACAAATACCAAAATAATTGCTGTTTCCATAAAGTTAATGTTGTTTATCGGCAGTAACCCGATTCAGATAGGTGTATTTTACCACTGTATAAAATTGATTGGTTTAATATTTTTATTGATTAAACAAATATAAAAAACTATAGTCCTTAAAGATTAATTTTTGGTTATTTTTAATAATGAAAAATGTTACCTGCACTATGATTTTTCATAGCACCAGTAACACTTTTTAAGGTATTTACCTCATTTCTAAGCCTTAACACCCCTAAGAAAGCAAAAATTAATGCTTCTTTAAATTCTATTATATTTTTTGAAGGGATTATAATTCCATTTTCTGTTAAAGATTTTATTCTGTTTATAAGAAATTCATTATAAACACCACCTCCAGATATCAATACCGATGCTTTGTTCGTTCTGTTGATCTCTTTTGAAATTTGAATAGCAATATGCTCTACAAAAGTTCTTAAAACATCCTTTATCTCTAAATTATATGAATTAATTAAAGATAAAACATATTCGTTTACCCATTCTAGTCCTAACGATTTAGGGTATGGCAGTTTATAAAAATCTAAATCATTCAATTTATTTAATAATGAATAGTTTAACATTCCTGTAGAAGCCATGCTTCCTTTATCATCATAATTAAACCCTGTTGCTTTTATATAATAATTCAGAACAATATTTACTGGGCAAATATCATAGGCAATTCGTTCATCTTTTATTTTTGTTGAAATATTTGCAAAGCCTCCTAAATTCAAACAAAAATCATATTCTGAAAAAAGTAGTTCGTCTCCAATAGGTACAAGCGGCGCTCCTTGCCCGCCCAACTCGACGTCTTGAACTCTAAAATCACAAACTACTGTGTTTTTTGTTAAGGCAGCTAAAATGGATTTATTTCCTATTTGGTAAGTGAGTTTATTTTGTGGTTGATGTAAAGCTGTATGTCCATGAGAACAAATAGCATCTAAATCTTTAATATGATTTGTTTCAATAAAATTATTAATAACATTAGCAAGATAATGTGTATAATCATTATCTATGGTTTTCAAATCTTCAATAGAAGCCACAACCAAATTCCTGAGTCTTTCTCTCCAAATGGCATCATATTCAAAAGTCTCCGCTTTTAAAATAATAAAATCCCATTTAGAACGCTTCCTAAACTCCACATAAATTAAATCGATACCATCAAGCGACGTGCCAGACATAACACCAATAACTTTATAGTTTGCTTTTGTCATATGAGGTAAAAATAATAATACTCATTGATAATATCCTTATAAAAAGGTATATTTGAGTTTATTCATGCCAATTTATTAGCTAACTAGAAATTATGGATTTTAACCTTACTGAAGAACATATTATAATACGAGATACTGCTAGAGATTTTGCTCAAAATGAACTACTCCCGGGTGTTATCGAGCGTGATGAAAATCAACATTTCCCAGATACATTAGTAAAAAAAATGGGAGAACTCGGATTTATGGGTATTATGGTTGACCCGAAATATGGAGGAAGTGGTATGGATACCATATCATATGTATTAGTTATGGAAGAATTATCTAAAATTGATGCTTCTGCTTCTGTAATAGTTTCCGTAAACAATTCATTGGTTTGCTATGGTATAGAATCATTTGGTAATGATATGCAAAAACAAAAATATCTAACAAAATTAGCTACTGGTGAGTTTGTTGGAGCCTTTTGCTTGAGTGAACCAGAAGCTGGAAGTGATGCGACATCCCAAAAAACATCAGCAATTGATAAAGGTGATTATTATCTACTTAATGGAACAAAAAATTGGATTACTAATGGAGGTAGGGCCGATGTATATTTAGTGATAGCTCAAACTGATAAAGAAAAAGGATCACACGGTATCAATGCCTTTATTGTTGAAAAAGGCAAGGAAGGCTTTCATATTGGTCCTAAAGAAAATAAATTAGGTATACGCGGAAGTGACACGCATACGTTGCAATTTAATGATGTCAAAATCCCAAAAGAAAACAGAATAGGTGAAGACGGGTTTGGTTTTAGATTTGCTATGAAAACGTTGTCTGGCGGACGTATAGGTATTGCATCACAAGCATTAGGAATTGCCCAAGGTGCTTATGAATTAGCCTTGAAATATGCTAAAGAACGCAAAACTTTTGGAACAGAGATTTCTAATCACCAATCCATTGCTTTCAAATTGGCAGATATGTATACAGACATTTCTGCTGCCCGACATATGGTGATGAAAGCTGCTTGGGATAAAGATCAAGGTAACAACTATGATATATCTAGCGCAACAGCCAAATTATATGCTTCAAAAGTGGCTATGGAACATACGGTTGAAGCCGTTCAAATTCATGGTGGTAATGGTTTTGTGAAAGATTATCACGTAGAACGCTTAATGCGTGATGCCAAAATCACCCAAATCTATGAAGGCACCTCTGAAATCCAAAAAATTGTTATTTCTAGAAGTATTTTAAGAGATTAATCCTATATAATACCTTTTTAGTTTTTCCTTACCCCCCTAAAAACAAAAAAGCCCTTCATATTTCTATGAAGGGCTTCCAAAAAAGGCAACGACCTACTCTCCCACTTTCGCAGTACCATCGGCGCTAACGGGCTTAACTACTCTGTTCGGAATGGTAAGAGGTGAGCCCCGTCGCTATAACCACCTTAGGTCATAGCTGTCCGCTATTGGCTTTTGGCCTTTAGCATCCAGCGTCCATCAAACGATGGACAAATATCTTAACATACTGAAACAAGATCATGAAACACAACAATAATTATTTTAAACCTATAAAAAAACATCCGCCCCCCCGTTGCCCTCTCGGGCAAGTGTCCTCCCCCAATGGGGGAGTTAGAGGGGGCCGTACAATAAGCCTATGGGCTATTAGTACCACTCGGCTACGACATTGCTGCCCTTACACCTATGGCCTATCGACGTGGTCATCTCCCACGGCCCTTTAAAGAAATCTCATCTTGTGGTGGGTTTCGCGCTTATATGCTTTCAGCGCTTATCCCTTCCCAACGTAGCTACTCTGCAATGCTCCTGGCGGAACAACAGATACACCAGAGGTTGGTCCAACTCGGTCCTCTCGTACTAGAGTCAGATCCACTCAAATTTCTAACGCCCACTGTAGATAGAGACCGAACTGTCTCACGACGTTCTGAACCCAGCTCGCGTGCCACTTTAATGGGCGAACAGCCCAACCCTTGGGACCTTCTCCAGCCCCAGGATGTGACGAGCCGACATCGAGGTGCCAAACCCCCCCGTCGATATGAGCTCTTGGGGGAGATCAGCCTGTTATCCCCGGCGTACCTTTTATCCTTTGAGCGATGGCCCTTCCATGCGGAACCACCGGATCACTATGCTCTTGTTTCCAACCTGATCGACTTGTAGGTCTCTCAGTCAAGCACCCTTATGCCATTGCACTCTGCGCACGGTTACCAAGCGTGCTGAGGGTACCTTTAGAAGCCTCCGTTACTCTTTTGGAGGCGACCACCCCAGTCAAACTACCCACCAAGCACTGTCCCCTTTCTCAAGGGTTAGACTCTAGATAAGCAAAGGGTGGTATTTCAACAATGACTAACCTACGCCTGGCGACGCAGGATCGAAGTCTCCCACCTATCCTACACATTACTTATCCAAAACCAATACTAAGCTATAGTAAAGGTGCACGGGGTCTTTTCGTCCCACAGCGGGTAATCGGCATCTTCACCGATACTACAATTTCACCGAGCTCATGGCTGAGACAGTGTCCAGATCGTTGCACCATTCGTGCAGGTCGGAACTTACCCGACAAGGAATTTCGCTACCTTAGGACCGTTATAGTTACGGCCGCCGTTTACTGGGGCTTCATTTAAGACCTTCGGGTTGCCCCTAAGCCCTCCACTTAACCTTCCAGCACCGGGCAGGTGTCAGGCCATATACGTCATCTTTCGATTTAGCATAGCCCTGTGTTTTTGATAAACAGTCGCCTGGACCTTTTCACTGCGGCCCATCCGAGGATGGGCGACCCTTCTCCCGAAGTTACGGGTCTATTTTGCCTAATTCCTTAGCCATGAATCTCTCGAGCTCCTTAGAATTCTCATCCCAACCACCTGTGTCGGTTTGGGGTACGGGCTGCTTCACTTGTTTTTCTTGGAAGTCGCTACTCTGGATTATCACCTTGGCCGAGGCCTCAGTGTACTATCGCCGTGTTGCCACTGGCTTCAACGAACTATTCCGTCAGTTCGCACCAAATTTACGCCTCCGTCACTTTTAGCGTGAGCAGGTACAGGAATATTAACCTGTTGTCCATCCACTACCCCTTTCGGGTTCGCGTTAGGCCCCGACTGACCCTCAGCTGATTAGCATAGCTGAGGAAACCTTGGTTTTTCGGAGTGCGGGTTTCTCGCCCGCATTATCGTTACTTATGCCTACATTTTCTTTTGTAGCTTCTCCAGCATGACTCACATCACACCTTCGACGACACTACAATGCTCCCCTACCCATCTTTCGATGCCATAGCTTCGGTAATATGTTTATGCCCGATTATTATCCATGCCGGACCGCTCGACTAGTGAGCTGTTACGCACTCTTTAAATGAATGGCTGCTTCCAAGCCAACATCCTAGCTGTCTGGGCAGTCCAACCTCGTTATTTCAACTTAACATATATTTTGGGACCTTAGCTGATGGTCTGGGTTCTTTCCCTCTCGGACATGGACCTTAGCACCCATGCCCTCACTGCTGATTAACATTTTATAGCATTCGGAGTTTGTCAGGAATTGGTAGGCGGTGAAGCCCCCGCATCCAATCAGTAGCTCTACCTCTATAAAACTATGGATCAACGCTGCACCTAAATGCATTTCGGGGAGTACGAGCTATTTCCGAGTTTGATTGGCCTTTCACCCCTACCCACAGGTCATCCGAAGACTTTTCAACGTCAACCGGTTCGGTCCTCCACTGTATGTTACTACAGCTTCAACCTGCCCATGGGTAGATCACACGGTTTCGCGTCTACCACTACTGACTAAAGCGCCCTATTCAGACTCGCTTTCGCTACGGATCCGTGACTTAATCACTTAACCTTGCCAGCAACGGTAACTCGTAGGCTCATTATGCAAAAGGCACGCCGTCACCCCAGAAGGGCTCCGACCGCTTGTAAGCGTATGGTTTCAGGTTCTATTTCACTCCCTTATTCAGGGTTCTTTTCACCTTTCCCTCACGGTACTAGTTCACTATCGGTCTCTCAGGAGTATTTAGCCTTACCGGATGGTCCCGGTGGATTCATACAGGATTACTCGTGTCCCGCACTACTCAGGATACCACTATCTACGCACGCCTTGCCTATACCGGGCTATCACCGTCTATGGCCCCTCTTTCCAAAGGGTTCTAGTTCATTGTGTTTCGAATGTCGTGGTCCTACAACCCCGGTACTGCCGTAACAGTACCGGTTTGGGCTAATCCGCGTTCGCTCGCCACTACTAACGGAATCACTTTTGTTTTCTCTTCCTCCGGGTACTTAGATGTTTCAGTTCCCCGGGTTTGCCTCCTTTCGGATAACATATCTTCAATATGCTGGGTTGCCCCATTCGGATGTCCGCGGATCGATTCGTGTGTGCCGATCCCCGCGGCTTTTCGCAGCTTATCACGTCCTTCTTCGCCTCTGAGAGCCTAGGCATTCCCCATACGCCCTTATTTAGCTTATTGTACTTTTTGCTTTTTTAATGAGTTACTGTCC
>NZ_PJEO01000015.1 GCF_002843175.1 Confluentibacter flavum | reverse complement strand
ACTCGTTGTGCATTTTAAATAATGCTAATTTTAATATTGTTGATGTTTCTATCAAAAATAAACTTATTGATATATTGAATTGTTGTAAGGGCCGCTATTTTAGATAGGATCCTAGTCTTAAATCCTCGAAAAGACTTGGCATAATTACGTCTTATCATAAATTGGTCACATAATTGTGAGAACAATGTCTCTATTCTTTTTCTCTTTTTTCTGAAAATGTAAGGTTGTTTTTTATAATCTTTTTGATTGCTTCTCATAGGTGTATTTAGCTTTATGTTACAGGTTTCAAACAAATTGAGCTGTATTTCTGCTGATAGATACCCTCTATCTCCAATTAAAGTGCAATCGCCCATTTGTGCTTTAATGTCCTTAAGGTAATTGACATCGTGTACCGATGCAGGGCTCAAATCGACACTTTGAAAAACACCTTTAATAGAACAGACGGCGTGCAGCTTATAACCATAATAATTGGAACCTTGGGAGGCACAATAGCCTTTGTCAGGAAAAGCATAGGCATCCTCTTTACAGACTCTCGAACGGGAACTTCGTGATAATTTACAAACCTCTAAAGGCATACTGTCCACTATAAAATAATCTTCAAATTCATTAAAATGAGAGGCTAATCTTAATCGGATATCATCCATGTAACCTACTAATTTCCGTCTTCTTCGATTGTAGACGCTCCTGTCTATTTTTGAGGCAATAATGACAGGGAGCTTTCTAAATAAATCATTCTCACTATCTATTCCCATAAATTCAGCTGTTAAGCTTAAACAAATCAGTTCCAAATCACTCAGCTTCGGTCGACGTCTTTGATAGTCCAAAAGTTGTTCTTTTGATATTTTTTGTAATACTTCCAATATTCTTTCGTAATTTGCATTTAAGTTGTTCATAATTAATGTTTTATCGCTAAAACAATTTACTGATTATCAGTAATATGGACAACTTTTTTCTTTTAAATCATAATGCACAACGGGTTAGAGAAGTGAGATTGAATATGAAAGATTACTCCAGTCAGATTATCGCTAATAAAGACAAAGCCTCCCAACATCTTTATAATAACGCGTCTGTGCTTTTAAAATCCAATAACAAAATGGATTTTAGATATGCCTATGACGATTTTCAAGAGATAGAAAACATCAATCCTAATTTTAAAGATGTCCGTCAGCTTATGGACGTAGCTCATCAAAAAGGAACCGATTTTGTGATTGTTGATATGAAAAATGATACCGAAAAAGTGATTCCTAACCGATTGGAAACCGATTTATTGAATTTTAGCACGTACGGACTTAACAACTTGTGGACCGTTTACCATAACACGCCAACAGATCAAGTAAAATACGATTACAATATGTTGGTGAACTTAAGACAAATCAATATATCTCCGGAACAAATAAAAGAACGCCAAATTATTAAGGAAAAACAAATTGTTGATGGCAAAAAGAATTTACTGGACAATAAAGGCAATGTGGTTAAAGACAGTCTTGGCAAAACCATTCAAGTAGATAATTTAAAAACCGTTCGTTGCGAATATTATGAATTCAGACAATTCAAATCGGTGCAAGTAACTGGCAATGTGGAATATGTAAACCTAAATACCAAACAATTGGAAGATGCCTTTCCAGTAACCAGCGAATTTGTTTTCGAGCATATTTACGCCACTTATAGAGGTGACAAACGCGCTTTGGACACTGATTTATTACCTTTTTTAGACCGAAGAGGTGTTCCCTTCCCTACTGAAGAACAAATGATTTACGATACAGGCGAAGATTTAAAAGCCCAATTGAAACGCATTATAAACAGTTATACGATTAGGCGATAAATAAAGTTGAATTTTTTGTCACCCTGAACTTGCCTGTGCTGAACTTGTTTCAGTATTTCAGGATCTCATCTCATTTTAAGTTTAATGAGATTCTGAAACAAGTTCAGAATGACAGATTATATTAATATTTGGTAAATAAATGTCGACATATGCCTGTCAGGTTAAGCGCAGTCGAAACCTCATATTAAAGGATGGCGGATAATCAACGCTTTCTCAACTCAAAAATGTCTTTCCTTCTATCTTTTAAATTACGCACGCTACCAAATTGGTTTAGTTCGCGAAGTAAATCAATATCCACATCCGCAATTAGAATCATTTCCGTATTGGTGGTCGCTTCAGCTTTAATACCGTTAGCAGGAAACGAAAAATCGCAAGGCGTAAATACTATCGATTGTGCAAACTGAATATCCATATTGTTCACTTTTGGTAAATTACCAACGCTACCAGCAATAGCCACATAACATTCATTTTCTATGGCTCGAGCCTGGGCACAATGGCGCACTCTGGAATACCCATTTTGTGTATCGGTTAAAAACGGAATAAACAAAATATCCATGCCTTCATCTGCCAACAACCTACTTAACTCTGGAAATTCAGAATCATAACAAATTAAAACACCAATTTTTCCACAATCGGTATCATAAGTGCGCAATTCATTGCCGCCCTGCATGCCCCAAACTTTCGCTTCATCGGGTGTAACGTGTAGTTTTTCATAACGCTCGGTAGTACCGTCCCGTTTACATAAATACCCAACGTTATACAACAAACCGTCTCGCATTTCGGGCATACTTCCTGTAATGACATTGATATTGTATGAAATGGCTAATTTTGAAAATTGTTGCACAATCTCGGGCGTATGCTTAGCCAATTCCCTAATAGCTTCCGCTTCGGGTAAATGGTTATTATCTGCCATTAACGGCGCATTAAAAAACTCGGGGAACAAGGCGAAATCCGAACGATAGGCTGACACCGCATCAATAAAATATTCAGCTTGTTCCATCAATTCCGTCAAATCCTTATACAAACGCATTTGCCATTGAATAAGCCCCAGACGTATGATTTTTTTATTCTTGACCGCTTTTTTAGACTGTTTTTCGTAGTAAATATTATCCCACTCCATCAAAACGGCAAATTCATTAGACGCTTCATCGCCAGCCAAATAGCCTTTTAAAATTTTTGTCGGGTGAAAATCATTAGAAATTTGAAAGTTTAGAACCGGATCGTGAATTTCCTTTCTCTTAACTTTTTCAATATATTCCTTTGGTGAGATTTTATCGGCATACTGATTAAAATTAGGCATTCTTCCACCAAAAGCAATGCCTCTCAAATTCAGCTTTTCGCATAAATCCTTTCTGTAATCATACAGTCGACGACCCAAACGTAATCCCCTATATTCTGTTTTAATAAACACATCAATACCATACAATATATCGCCTT
The DNA here is from genome assembly GCF_002843175.1 of Confluentibacter flavum. Taxonomy (GTDB): domain Bacteria; phylum Bacteroidota; class Bacteroidia; order Flavobacteriales; family Flavobacteriaceae; genus Confluentibacter; species Confluentibacter flavum. The sequence goes on along the minus strand of NZ_PJEO01000015.1, from coordinate 149,119 downwards.
GCGGTTTATGCGTATCGAAGGTATAATTGCCTGTTATTTCTTTATAGGTGTGATGTTCATCAAAATCGTCATAATCAACAAGAATGGATAAAGCACATCCTGCCAATTCATTATTTACTTTAATAACGATTTGGCCTTGGGTAAATTTATCGATTAATAGTTTAATATGCGCTTCGTCCCAATAGGAATCTGGCAAATTTGACGAATACGCTTCTAACATGGCGCTTTTAAGCTCTTGGTAATCATTAAGCGTTAAAAATTCCAGTTCAATATTTTCTATACTATTTATCATATTTTAAGATTTCTTTTTAGTAATCGCGCAAAGTTAGGGATTTTTAAAATAAAAAACTCCCAAGTGATTTTGGGAGTTTTTTAGGTTTATGCTAATCAGTTAGTCGATTGCACGTGTTATCTATTTGAAAATTTATTTAATTTGAACTTGCATCAATAACAGCTTTAAACGCTGGTTTGGGCTGCAACTGTCCATCAAATAAAAGGGCATCTTGCCCTCTGCGCCACGATCTAGTATCACTAATGCCCCAAAAAGTGACACGATCAATGACATCGGAGTGACGCATAAAAATCTTGAATAGTTCTTTGTAAACCTCAGCTTGCTTTTGATAGTTTTCTGCAGGAATAGTTCTGTCGCCCTGGTTCACACCAAAAGCACCGCTATTATTACCAGTTGCCGTTACGTCCAATTCTGTAATAGCAACCCTTAAGCCAAGAGATGCGTAGTTCTCTATAGCCTTTTCAACGTCTGCAAGGTTTGAGTCTAAGTGCCAATGTCCTTGAATACCCACACCGGTAATTGGAGCACCTTCTGCGATAAGACGTTTTAGCAATAACATAGAACTGGCATGTTTGCCCTTGTTTTCAACAGCGCCCTGCTCAATATTGTAATCGTTGTAGTAAAGCTGTGCATTGGGATCGGCTTCACGTGCCCACTTAAAAGCCAAGGTCAACACCTCTGGCCCAACAACTTTATACCAACTAAAATCTCGGAGGTTTTCTGTAGTACCGTCACCACCATCGGCAATCGATTCATTAACAACATCCCAACCGATGATGCTTCCTTTGTAGCGTCCGGCTACAGTCATAATATGGTCTTTAAGACGTGCAAGCGCTACATCTTTGCTCGCCATTTCACCCTGAATGCTGTTACGCCACATTTCGGACATAGAGGGGCGAGGGGCATTAGGATCTCGGGGACCTCTGGGACCTCTTACCGGTTCAACACTTTCTTCAACCTTTGGGTTTACTGCCTGAAAGAACCAAGGAGCTGTTTGAGCATGCCACACTAAGGTATGTCCCCAAGTCTGAACACCGTTCTGCTTACTCCATTCAACCATCGCGTCGGGAGTTTCAAAGTTGTACTTATCTTCAAAAGGATGGATGGGTTGCGGTTTCATGCAATTTTCCGGCGTATTGATGTCGTATTGTGTTTTAACGCTTGTTAACTCAGCCTCAGAAAGTCCTCTTAAATCATTTGCAGTTCCTATGAGAAATTTACCGGCGTATGCCTCTTTTAGCGTTTTTTGGGACGCTGTATTTGTATTCCCTTGACCGTAAACTGTGGAACCTAATGCCACACTCAGGATAAAGTTTGTAATTAAATGTCTGGTAATCATGATTTTATTTATTTAGTTTAGTTGAATGTATTTTAAGCTTAAATATACTTTTTTTCCATTATAAAAAATTTGTTTTATGGCGCATTTAACAAAACCCATGGCTTTTCTGTTTGTTTGGAGGTATAATTAAAGAGATTGTTACATGCTATTCATTCGCAATGACGATTAGCAGATTACTGCATCCTCCGTCCTCGCAATTACGGGGTTAATAATTATAGCCAAAGAGTTAAATAATGGGCTTTAATTCCTTTTGTTTAACAACATGCGATAGCACAATTTGGGTTTTGGTTTCGCCATAAACAATCAGTTGGTCTATAAACAGCTCCAAATGTTTTTGGTTTTTTAAAACCACTTCCATCACAAAATTTTCATCACCGGTTATGCGATAGCAATTAACAATTTCATCATAGGTTTTTACCTTTTCCAAAAAGGGTTTTAATTTACCCATAAAAGCCCTCATGGTAATGATAGCTTTGAGTTGATACCCAATTTCAAAAGGCGATATCAGGGTATTATATCCCTGGATAACCCCTAAATCTTCCATTTTTTTAATCCGCTCTGAAACCGCGGGGGAACTCACGCCCACTTGCCTGCCAATCTCTGCATTAGACTGTCTGGCGTTTTGCTGGAGGCACTTTAAAATTTTCCAATTAAGATTGTCAATATTCATTTAAAGAATTTTAACATTAAAAAATTAAATATTAAACCAAATATACAATTTTACTTTAAATTCTAAAGTAGATTATCCGTATTAGTGAGTAATTTTGATAAAAATTGCTAGAAAGAATGCTATCAAATACACCTACACATTTGTATGACCTGCCTATTTATAAAAAGGCGATGGAGATTTTTGCTTTATCGCAGAATATTTCGGTGTATTTAAATCATGATTTATCTACTTTAAAAGAAGACGGTTCTGAAGATGTTAACATCTATTTTTCAGGTGACATTGTTCAGCAATCCGTTTCTTTAGCCCCTGAAATCGTAAATGCTGAATTAGAACGGTATTCAGACAGAAAGCACAAGCACATCGCATCTTTAAGACGCCTTACCAACTTACTTTATAAAAACTCTTATAGACTGGAGCGCTCCAATAGCAATGGGAAAGACTTTCTACCTATTTTGCGTGCTGAATTAAGAAAATTCAAAAAGCTTCAACGTAATTGGATGTTGAGTTTGTAAAACATAACTATATCATCTTTAAATATATCATATAAAAAAACACACATCTACAGATGTGTGTTTTTGGTTAGTTAGTTGCCTTATCTTATTAACCCTAAAACAATAAACCTTGTTGATATAAAGCAATTTACATTCATACATTTTAAATATGAAAACACTGCGAATGTAATATTTGAAATCTATTAAATATTTAAAAAGTTTATGGCGTATTGACATATATCAATTATTCCTTAACATTACAATCATCACGCCTATTTTAATCTTGACAAGGTTTCTGGACGCATATTTAGCAGTGATGCCAAGTATTTATTAGGTAAGCGTTTAATGATTTCTGGATTTGTGATTTTTAAAAAATACTCATATCTGTATTTCGTAGAAGGAATTCTTGCCATAAATGCACGATATTCTGCATGAAGATAATAATACTCCATCAAGATTCTATTTAAGTGATTCATTTCCTTAAAGTTCTGTAAGGCAAAATGCATGTCATTGAAACTTAAACTTTCAGTAAAAGTATCCTCAAGGCATTGAATGTTCTCTAATGCGGTGGCTTTTTTAAAATACCCAGATATGGATGTAACCAACTCATTATCCACACTTACCCAAGTTGTGATTTCTTTGTCATTATGATTAAAATAACCACGCACCAACCCTTTTCTTATGATGTGTACCCGATCACAAAAATCACCACTTTTCACAATATAATCGCCTTTTTTATATTGGGATAAAATAAGCGTATTTGATAAAAACTTATTGAGCGATTTTGATAATGGATGTATTGAATTCAATAAAACAATACTAAAAAAATGGTTGTATTTTGTTGTTGGCATGAGTAGAATTTAATTTTCAAATATATAATATTTAATGAATCAATTATGACATTACAACTGGGTAGAAAATAAAAAATCCTTATAAAATTTATAAGGATTGAGGTTTTATTAAAATGGATTGGTTTAATCTATATAAGCACTATTTTGAAAATTAATGATATTACCTTCATCTTGATAATATTTTTCAGATTGAATAATATGTATCAACCAATCTAAATGATTTTTAGATTGCCTCTTAAAATTGTAGTTTAAAGTTGCTTCCATGGCTAAAAAGGTTAAATTATTTGGGGTTAATACCATAAAATTAATCCGAGATATTGAGTCCAACTATTTTCTTAAACTAAATTAGTTTAAGCGTTCGATTAATTCTGTGACGTACAAATATTTGCAAAAATAAGCGACGAAATATCAATTGAACTTTCCTCAAAAATGTAAAATCACATTCTATTGTTATTGTTAGATAATTTTGGGTAATTTTACCCGCTGAAATTATATTAAATCACATGAATAAGATTACCATTTTAATCCATTGTAAAGACCAAAGAAATATTATTGCTTCAATAACGAATTTCATTTCTAAAAAAGAAGGCAATATTGTTTATATAGACCAACATGTAGATAGAGAGCAAAATATCTTTTTTATGCGTTTAGAAAGTGAATTTATAACAAGTGATTTTTCTACCGAAGCTTTTAAAGAAGCCTTTGAAATACATTTAGCCAATAAATTCAATATGAAATGGCGCATCCATTCTTCTGCCGTTAAACCAAAAATGGCCTTGTTTGTTTCGAAATACGACCATTGTTTATATGATTTATTAGGTCGTTATAATTCTGGTGAGCTTTTTTTGGAAATTCCTTTTATAATAAGTAATCATAATGATTTAAAATCCATTACAGATAATTTCAATATCCCATTTTACCATATTCCAGTTACAAAAGATAATAAAGAAGAAGCTGAAAACAAACAATTGGAACTTCTAGAAGAATATCAAATAGATTTTATTGTCTTGGCGCGTTATATGCAAATTATTTCAGAAAAATTGATAGAGAAATATCCTAACAAAATTATTAACATTCACCATTCGTTTTTACCCGCCTTTGTTGGTGCAAAACCATACCATTCCGCTTATAAACGAGGTGTTAAAATTATTGGAGCTACCAGTCATTATGTAACTGAAGAATTGGATGCTGGACCCATTATTGACCAAGGAGTAGCGAGAGTATCTCATACACACTCCATTGAAGATTTAATTGCAAAAGGTCGGGATTTAGAGAAAATTGTACTTGCAAACGCCGTTAAATTACACACCAACCGAAAAGTGATGGTTTATAATAACAAAACCGTTATTTTCTCTTGATTTTTAATTAGATCGGGTATCCTTTAATGTTTCTTTAATTAAAGACTTTAATATAGGTTGATTGAACGTTTCAAAATAAGTGTCCTGCAAGGTTATTATGTGAGGTATCATGGTGTTCAATATGTTACTATCCAGGTTTGTTTCTAAAATTTTTGTCTGCCACAAGGCAAGCAATTCATCAATAAGCTCTGAATTGTCGTTGTAGTTTATTTTTAATTGATTGAATAAGCTTTTGGTATAGCTTTTAAACAACAAGGGGTTTTTGATGAGTCTATCAAAAAACCTATTAGTTTCATTTTCAATGTCGATTCTAGAATTTAAGGATTTTATATGAAAGTCATTAATTGATTTCCCGCTACAAGTTGTTAAAAGTAAAAACGCATTTACAATTAAATCTTTGTAGCATACTGATGAATGATAATAAACATCCAACCCAACGTTGGTGTTTATTATCATTACTTTATCATTTATAATCCCTTTTAAAAAGATATGCAAAGTCGAAACTTCCTTTGAGGAAATAAGAAGCTCTTTTTTAAACCTTTTACCAGAGATATTTAAAATTTTCAATTGGGAATCTTCCACTTTTAGTTATCTTAGAAGTTCCATATCAACTTCCACACCCAAGCCTTCTGCAACAGCTGCTCCTAATGTGTGGTCTGCCCTAAACCAATGACACAATTGTCTGTTTATAATCTCATCTTTTTTAGGTCCGGAAATACCGCTCATAGCACCCACAATATTACTTATGGTATTCTTCTTTTGGTCATCGGTCATTATACGGAATAAATTCCCCGGTTGGGTATAGTGATCATTGTCATTTTCATTTCTGTCGAAATACGCCACAACATTGCTTTCAAGTTCGTAAGGCGTTCCTTTATAGTTTTGGTCTTCAACAATATCGTCAAAACTGTTGGGTCTGTAATTAGGTGATTTTCCGCCATTATCATCAAAACGCATGGCACCATCTCGATGGTAATTATTGACCGCATACGGGCATTTGTTAACAGGCAGGGAGTCAAAATTAACCCCTAGTCTATACCTATGGGCGTCTGGATAAGACAAAATTCTGCCTTGTAGCATTTTATCGGGAGAAAACCCGATGCCGTCCACCACATTGGCAGGAGCAAAAGCCGACTGCTCTACATGTGCAAAATAGTTATCTGGATTATCGTTTAGTTCCATAGTACCAACATCGATTAAAGGATAATCGCCATGTGGCCAAACTTTAGTTAAATCAAAAGGATTCCATCGAAACGTTTTAGATTGTTCGAGGGTCATCACTTGTATTTTCAAATTCCATTTCGGAAAATGACCGTTATCGATGGCTTCTACCAAATCCCGTTGTGAAAAATCAGGGTCTTTAGATTTCATGTCGGCTGCTTCGGCATCAGTAAAATTCTTGATGCCTTGAGCCGATTTAAAATGAAACTTTACATAAATACGCTCGTTGTTGGCATTGACCATAGAAAACGTATGACTTCCAAAACCGTGCATAAAACGAAACCCAACGGGGGTTCCCCTATCGGACATTAAAATAAGAACCTGATGCAAACTTTCTGGGTTTAACGACCAGAAGTCCCACATCATGGTTGGCGATTTACAATTGGTATATGGGTCGCGTTTTTGGGTATGGATAAAATCGGGGAATTTTTTAGGGTCTTTTATAAAGAATACAGGGGTGTTGTTACCTGTTAAATCCCAATTACCATCTTCTGTATAGAATTTAACGGCAAATCCTCTAGGGTCACGTTCCGTATCGGCCGATCCTTTTTCGCCACCTACGGTTGAAAAACGCACAAAGACCCTGGTTTTTTTACCAACTTCAGAAAAAACTTTAGCCCGTGTGTACTTTGAAATATCATGGGTTACAGTAAAGGTACCATAAGCACCAGAACCTTTCGCATGAACAATACGTTCTGGGATACGCTCTCGATTAAAATGAGCTAATTTTTCGTGTAAAAAATAATCTTGTAGTAAAAGTGGGCCTCTCGGTCCGACACTTTGGGAATCTTCATAATGTGTCACAGGTGCACCTGCAACGGTTGTTAAGGTCTTCTTAGTCATTGGTATATATTTTATAGTTAATCAATTATATTTAAACAATTCCTATAAAGTTACCAAAAAGAGCGTTGAATTCGAAATAAAATAAATCAATTGTTTTAATATTTAGATAGATTTAATCTATTTTTATACCTGAACAAATAATTTTCAAATTTTTGAAACTATTAAAATCACCTACTATGAAAAAATCATGTATCGCCCTACTTGCATTGTTTATGCTTTCGTCCTGTGCAGAGTTACAACAAGTCATTAACCAACTTCCCCAAGGCACTATTGGCAATGAGGAAATTGCATCTGGACTAAGACAAGCCTTAGACATGGGCATCGACAAACAAGTGAGTAAACTGACCCAAACCGATGGTTTTTTTAAAAATGAATTGGTTAAAATTTTATTACCAGATGAATTAAAAAAAGTTGATAAAGCGCTAAGGGATTTGGGTTTAAGCAATTTAGCTGATGAAGGGTTAAAAGTACTTAATAGAGCTGCCGAAGATGCCGTAAAAGAAGCAACCCCTATTTTTGTGGATGCCGTAAAAGGCATCACCTTTACCGATGCCAAAAATATTTTACTGGGAAGCGATAATGCTGCAACACAATATTTATCAAGTAAAACAGAAAACGCTTTATATGCAAAATTCAACCCTATTATTAAAAATTCGTTCAATAAAGTAGGGGCAGACCAAATTTGGAGCAATTTAATAACCAGATACAACGCATTACCCTTCACCACCGATGTGAATCCAAATTTAACCGATTATGTCACCAATGAAGCCTTAAAAGGTGTATATACCATGATTGCTGTTGAGGAAAAAGAAATTAGAACCAATTTTTCTTCAAGGACAACCGATTTATTAAAAAGGGTTTTTGCATTGCAAGATTAACTCTACAGCATTAAATTTTGATTCAAAAAGCATTATTTTTTTTAAATTAGAAAAAAAAAATGTATATTTAATTATCTGTTATTCAGGAGTTAAATGAATCGAATTGATCTCATAAAGAAAAATCAAACAAAACTCAGCAAGCAATATAAAGAACTTGTTGAAGAAGCTTACAATTTAAAGCAAATTGATTCGGCTTTAAGTGATATTTCGGAATTTAAAGCTGTCAAACTTCTTAATAAATTAAATGAACTCAGATATCTTTCAAGAGAAAAGACTTTACACCAACTTTAATTTTTTATCATTTATTTAACCTTTGACTTACATCCAAAATACAACAAGGCTCGTACTTTGTATTATAAAGAAGAACGTTATGAGTCCCCATTTTTGTAGAGTTGGTAAAATCAAGCCAAACGTAAGTAAACTGATTAGTCTAAAAGAACTTGAAAAAATGATAGTGAATTTTGTGGAAGATACTAGCAAAATTGATTATCCTGAAAGCTTGAGCGCAAACTTTTAAATGACTAAATTAAGTTATTTTTCAGACTATTTATGTAAAATAGCTTCCATCTCTTGTTGAAGCTCTAACGCCTTGTACCTTGCTTGATTTGCAAAATCTTCTTTATTAGACGCATAAATAATCCCTCTAGAAGAATTAATCAATAAACCCACATTCGAATTCATACCATATTTACAAACTTCTTGAAGGTTGCCTCCTTGTGCACCTACACCGGGAACCAATAAAAAGCTATCGGGAATTATTTTTCTAATATCCGCTAAATACTCCGCTTTAGTGGCGCCAACGACATACATGAGGTTTTGTGAGTTTGACCAGGTTTTAGAAGTTTCTAGAACCTGTTTATACAATTCTTTCCCATCAACTGTTTTTGTCTGAAAATCGAATGCGCCCTCATTTGAGGTTAACGCTAAAAGAATGGTATGCTTATCTTCAAAAGCCAGAAAAGGTTCTACGGAATCTTTTCCCATATATGGTGCTACTGTGACACTATCAAACCCTAAATCCTCTAAAAATGCTTTGGCATACATACTACTTGTATTGCCAATATCGCCACGTTTGGCATCAGCAATCGTAAAAATTTCAGGATAGTTTTCGTTTAGATAATTAATGGTTTTTTCCAATGCTTTCCAACCTTTTAAACCATAGGCTTCGTAGAATGCCGTATTGGGTTTATAAGCTACACATAACTGATGTGTCGCATCAATAATGGCTTTATTAAATGCAAAAATAGGATCTTCTTTTTGTAATAAATGTGGCGGAATTTTATCTAAATCGACATCCAGTCCTATGCAGAGAAAGGATTTCTTTTTTTGGATGTTTTGAATAAGTTGGTTTGTTGTCACTTAATCTATTTTTGTCATTCCTGCGTAGGCAGGAATCTTTTTAATTAAAAAAACGAAATTATAAAACTATGGATTCCTGCCTACGCAGGAATGACAGTTACATCACCTCACTATTAGCCTTTAATTTTTCAGTATTTTCAGCTAACTGCAATTCATCAATTATACGTTGAATATCCCCATTAACAATATTACCTAAATCGTATAATGTTAAACCGATTCTATGATCAGTGACACGTCCTTGTGAATAGTTATACGTTCTAATTTTAGCACTTCTATCTCCAGACGACACCATTGAGCCCCGTTTAGCAGCATCCGCTTCATTCTTTTTCGCCAATTCTATATCATATAAACGGGAACGTAATACTTTAAAAGCCTTTTCCTTGTTTTTATGTTGCGATTTTTGATCTTGACACTGCGCTACCAATCCTGTGGGAATATGCGTTAATCGCACCGCTGAATAGGTGGTATTTACCGACTGACCTCCCGGCCCTGATGAACAGAAAAAATCAATACGCACATCTTTTGGGTTGATTTCAATATCAAACTCTTCGGCTTCTGGAAACACCATAACGGTTGCAGCACTGGTGTGCACACGACCTTGGGTTTCGGTTTGTGGTACACGTTGTACACGGTGAACGCCCGCTTCAAATTTTAAAGTGCCGTAAACATCCTCGCCAGTGACTTCAAATTGGATTTCCTTAAAACCACCATTGGTACCTTCACTAAAATCAACAGTATCTACTTTCCAACCTTTGCTTTCGCAATATTTAGAATACATTTTAAATAAATCGCCCGCAAAAATACTGGCTTCATCGCCACCAGTTCCTGCACGTAATTCCACCACGGCATTTTTAGTATCTTCAGGATCTTTTGGTATTAAAAGAAACTTTATTTCGTCTTCCAATTTTGGGATTCGTGCTTTGGCTTCTTCATACTGAATCTTAGCCATTTCGGCCATTTCAGGGTCACTTTTATCCGAAAGCATGGCTTCAGCTTCTGCTAAATTATCGGTGACTTGAATATATTCGGCGCGCTTATCAATAAGCAGTTTTAAGTCTTTATACTCTTTATTTAATGAAATATAACGCTTTTGATCGGTCATAATATCCGGCTGAATGATCAAATCACTCACCTCATCAAAACGCTGTTTTATTATTTGTAATTTCTCTAACATCTGCCTGTTTAAATTGTGGGGCAAAAATACGATAATTTATGGATTTTAAATAGTTGTAGATTTAGTATTGGAAATAATCTTAACGACTCCTTAAACCAATATATTCTCAATTAAATATTAAAGAGTATAACCTTTATTAAAAATAATTAAAGTTAAATTTGACTTTGTGAGAAAAAAAAACGTAATTCGCTTTCTTTTTATTTCAATAATTGATTCCATATATGAAAAAACAACTGCTTTCTCTGTTGATAACTCTTTTAGCCTTCAATTTACATGCACAAATTTCTTTTGAAAAAGGATATTACATTGATGATACCGACCAAAAAATTAATTGCTTAATTAAAAATATGGATTGGAAAGACAGTCCAACTGACATCGAATATAAACTATCAGAAAACGACAACCCTAAAACAGCAACCATAGAATCCATTAAAGAATTTGGCATTGACCAAGCATCAAAATATATTAGAGAAACCGTAAACATTGACATGTCTACAAACAATCTTAACAATTTGGAAAAGGGCAAAGAACCTATATTTAGTGAAAAACAACTTTTTTTAAAAGTATTAATTGAAGGCAAGGCAAATTTATACTTATATGAAGAAGGAAACTTAAAAAGGTTCTTTTATATGGTAGATAATTCGAACATTGAACAATTGGTTTATAAAATATACCTTACTGAAAGCAATAAAACCAAAAGGAACAAACAATTTAAACAACAATTATGGAATGCCTTAAAGTGTCCAACAATTACAATGAGCGATGTAGAAAATGTGAAGTATGAAAAAAATAATTTAATCAATTTTTTTGGCCGCTACAATTCATGCCATGATTCGAATTTTACAAGTTATGAGGAAAAAGTAGAAAGAGATGTCTTCAATCTAACTCTAAGACCTCGTTTCAATAATTCATCCCTTAGCATAAAAAATGAAAACTCTAATAATTATAACTTAAATTTTGGCTCTAAAACAAGTTTCGGTTTTGGAGCTGAAGTCGAATTTATTTTACCTTTTAACAAAAATAAGTGGGCAATCACAATCGAGCCTACTTATCAAAAATTTAAAGCAGAAAAAACAACTGATGCAAGCAATGTATCTGGGGGAAAACTAACTGCTAATTTGGAGTATAATTCAATAGAAATCCCTTTAGGTGTAAAACATTATTTTTATTTAAGTGACCATTCAAAGATTTTTGCTAATATTTCTTATGTGATGGATTTCAGTTCAAAAACAACGATTGACTTTAAACGAGCTGATGGTTCAGAATTAAACTCACTAGACATTAGCAGTACCAATAATTTAGCACTGGGAATAGGCTATAAGTATAACAGATACAGTTTAGAATTAAGGTACCAAACAAGTAGAGAAATTATTGACAAATATGCTGCTTGGAGTTCAAAGTACGAAATAGCATCAATAATTTTTGGTCTTTCTTTATTTTAATTACCATAATAGGTTATTTTTGATTATTCAAACCTATTTGCCTAAATCATCACATGTTTACTATTCGTAATTTCTTTAACATCTAACTATTTAAATTGTGGGGCAAAAATACGATAATTTATGAATTCTATATATAAAACGTTTATCTTATAATGGATTCCTAAAAATATTCTTAGCTTTAGGTCGTTATGCATATATTATGCAAAAACTAGCCACCATCTTTTATTTTTACAAGCCTTTTTTATTTTGGTCTTTTGGGATAAGTATATTCTTGTTCATACTTCTTGGGAATTATATATCCCTTGTGATTTTAGGAAAAATATTCTTGATTCTTTTCTTGGCATATGTTGTTAATGAATCTTCTTTTAAGCAGAAACTCATATTCTATAAAAATTTAGGCATTTCTACCTTCAAACTTTTTTTCGTATTTTTTATTATCGATGCTATTTTAACTATGTCCATACTTTCAATTATAAAGGGATTTATATGACTTTAGAAATCGATAATGTAGAACTATTTTTTAAAGAAAAACGCATTTTAAATGGTATCTATTTAAAAGCTGAAACAGGACACATAACAGGTATTTTAGGAAGCAACGGTTGCGGAAAAAGCTGCTTATTAAAAATTATTTTTGGAGACTTAAATCCAAAATACAAATTAATACGAATCAACTCCAAACCCATTTTAAAACCCTTATATCAAACCAAATTAGTATCCTATTTACCGCAACATCATTTTATACCCAATAATCTAAACACAAAAACAGCTTTCAAACTCTTTAATGTGGATTGGATTGATTTTACCATCACATTTCCATCATTTGCTTTTTTTGAAAACTTAAAATTCCACAGACTTTCAGGTGGCGAACGTCGCGTTGTTGAAGTCTTTTTAATACTAAAATCTTCAAGTAAAATCATTTTGCTAGATGAACCCTTTTCTCATATAGCGCCATTGTATATTAAGAAAATAACTTCTTTAATTGAGACTGAAAAACATCAAAAAGCGATTATCATAACTGACCATATGTATCAACATATCGTGGATGTGTCGGACGCTATCTATCTTCTAAAAAATGGATGTTCCAAACTTATCAATAATCTAAAAAACTTGAGGATTATAAGTATCTAAGTATTGGTTCTATTGATCAAAAAAATAATTTTTCATTTTTGTCTTTTTCTAATTATGACTGTGTGAGAAAAAAAGTTAAATTGGTTTAACTGTCTTAAGAAAGATCTAAAAATGCAAAAAAAGATTGAATTTATAGGATTTTGCCTTGGATGGTTCGCTATCATCACACAGTTTATTTTGATTATTCAAAATAGTCAGACAGATCTTACTGAAACCATCATTCGCTTTTTTAGCTACTTTACCGTACTTACCAATATCTTGGTGGCACTGTATTTTACTTCTCGAATTTTAGGTTCTTTTAATAAACCATATGCTATACTCAATAAAAAAACCACATTGACTGCGCTTACGGCTTTTATATTTATTGTTGGCATTGTGTATCAATTTATATTGCGAAGTGTTTTGGAGTCAACAGGCATGAAACGCCTTATTGACGAATTGTTGCATACCATCATTCCTTTAAACATGCTTATTTATTGGTTTGTTTTTGATACAAAAGAAAAAATCAATTTCCGTAATGCAGCTATTTGGTTGTTATATCCTCTTTTTTATCTGCTTTTTATTTTAGTAAGGGGCCATTTTTCCAACCATTATCCATATCCTTTTTTAAATATCCCAGAGATTGGAATCAATAAGGTTGCTATAAATAGTATGCTTATCTTAATACTTATGGTATCTGTGATGGGTATTTTGATAGGTGTAAAAAATAGAAGAACAAAAATGAAGCAGTGAAAATTAGACGCTATTTATCTTTTAAAAAATGGCTGTTCTAAACTTATTAATCACTTAAAAGACCTTGAGGATTATAAATATGTAAGCATTGGCTCTATTGATTAAAAAAAATCAATACCCATTTTGTTTTTATGTTTGACTATGTGATAAAAAAGAATGAACTTCGTTTAATGTCTGATATGGAAAATTAAAACGATTCCATTGCGTTATATTGTGTACCGTATTGGGGCCCAACTCAACTTAAAAACAAATAAAATGACAAAAAAACTAATATTATTAGCATTCGCGGTACTCATATACTTTCCTGTAGTTGGACAAAACGAACAAAAAAATGACGCTGCAATCAGTGAACTAAATGCCCAGTTAGAAGCATTAACGAAGCTTTACAATTCTTTAAAGATCCAGCTTGATTTGACACAAGCTAATTTTGAAAAGAGTACTGCTTCTGTTAATTCTAAAGTTGAAAACGTGAATAAGGAAATAGACAGTAAATACAGTGATTTAACAAGCAGAGCTGACAATGTAGAGCAAAAGCTTAAAATAACTGATAAAGAAAAAGAAGAATTTTTAAAACAAAACATCATAAAGAATAAAGAAATTCTAGATAATTTTCATCATTATATCAAGTTTTATGGTGACAAATACAGCCAACTTGACGAGAAACTAACTAGTGAAGAATTGGCAGTAGAATTTAGAAAAATTATCAATCCCCAATCTGGTTCTTTAGGCTTTAAACTTTCTGATAAATTACAAGTGGCGTTATCAAAAAATTATAAAGACTTAATTGATAAAGTCATGAAAGATGGAAATAAAAAGAATGAAACTCAGTCTAAAGTATCCAATATTTTAAATACCGTTACATCAGTTTTAGATAATCCAATCGTAAATGATGTTACCGGAATATTACCTTTTGCTTCCACAATAAAAAGCATCATTGGAACAACTTCAGGATTAGTCTTGAGTGCTTTAGATCCAAAGGACATTAAAAATGAGTATAAAAACACACTAGTTGCAGAGATAAAAAACTCGCAAAGCCAAATATTAAATGAATTAAATCAGATTATATCATTCTACGACCATATGGCCAAGCTTGATAACGAATATCTTATGAGACTACAAAACATAAGGACCGACGTTGGGATTTTGGGAATAGAATTAAGGGAGTTTTGTTTGGGGCTTGAAACGCCTTTAAAAAAAATAGACCCAGCGTTCACCATAGACAATAATCTGACAACACGAGAAATAACCATTCAAATCTCCAATAAAATCGATTCAATTAAAGAAAATTCGGCATTAAACAAATCGCATCTTACAACAATTAGCAATATGACTTTTGAGATGAAAGTTAGGTCTAGGGATTTGTACAATCGCTACAGAGAAATTCAAGAATTAAAAATAATCGCCAATAATAAGTTTGTAGAAGATTTTAATAGAATAATAAAAGAAAATAGCATAACAACGTCTCCAGATGCCATTACTAAAAAACTATCGGATAAGAATACCGAATTAATTGACAAAATGAAAACAAACCACAAAATTGATAAGTCAGAGTTTGAAATACATCTTAATAAAATATACGAACTGAACTAAAAAAAAACGGCTCCCGATAACTGTGTAAGCATTGATTTTATTGATTAGAAATAATTTGTCATTTTGGGTTTTAAGTTTGATATTGTGGGAAAAAATAACGAAGTTTGTTTGGCCATCTATATCCTAATTAAGTAGGAAGCATATGTCACAAAGTATAGAAAAACTTAAAACTTTATTAGAATTAGCAGATATGTCCTTTGAGAATCAACGAAAAATCCTCGGCATACTCTATAACACAAATATATTGGTATTGTGTTCCAGGATTACTTCATCTACAATTTCAAACCTAGAATATAAATATAACATTGAAAAAGGAACACTGTCAAAAGCATCAAATAGAATTAAGAAAATAATTGAATCATTTAACTCAATATCAAATGATTCATAAGCGCCCGATACTATCCATCTTTTAAAAGTTCACAGATATTTTAAAAATACTATCGAATAAATAAATTAAAAATATACAGATAACTATGGAGGTAATATTTTTATTAATTGGCATACTAGGATTAGTAATGTTCTTTTTTGGAATGAAAACTCTAATCAAAAAATACAGAAGTAGAACTATAGCAGAATTAAATTTCACTGAAAATCCAAGTGAAATATATATTAAAAAAACGGGAACATATGCTGTTTGTATTATTGGTGGTGGTTATGCAAATAATAAAGGTGATTTTGATTTACACATAACAAACAATGGGAATAAATTAGATGTGCTTGAAAAACAAATGAAATTTAAATTCCGTCATAAAGGTAAATTAGCAACCGAATTTTATCATTTTGAGATTAAAAACATGGGGAAATATAAATTTGAGTTTAAAAATATTGCAGATTTAGAAGCTAAAGAATCAATGTTACTATCTAAAAGAATGTTCCAAAATACACTATCAGTTAATAATGTTGGAATAGTAATAAAAGAAACTTCATCAAATACAAAATTCATAATTGGATTACTGATGGCCGTTTTTGGATTTAATATTGCAGGCTTGGGTATAATTTTAGCTTTTAATCCTCAACTGTACATGTAAAAAAATTCGTTAACAGCGTTCATCTATCATTTAATCAAGATCACACATCTCGATGAAATGTCAAACCAGTACCCCAATCCTCCAATCCAAAAACAAAAGGAAGCCAATCAAAAATCAACTTCCTTTTTTCAATCCTTATTAAAAATAATTATCCACACTTAGAAGACCCACAATCTTTACAAGTTAAGCAGCCTTCTTGATAGATTAAGTTTTCCGATTTACAAGCATCGCACACCTGTCCTTTTACTTGGGTGCCATCTTCAACAAAGCGCTTTAAAGCACGGACCACACCGTTTTTCCACGTATTAATAGATTCGCTGTCCAGTTGCAAACTATTAATTAAATCGACAATTTTATCGATGGGCATCCCATGACGAAGCGTACTGGAAATGAGTTTGGCATAGTTCCAATACTCTGGATTAAATTTATGAGATAAGCCTTCAATGGTGGTTTTATAACCTCTTATGTTTTTATATTGAAAGTCGTATCGGGAGGTGCCATCTTCGTTTCGGTTTTTTATAATAACGCCTTCATTTACCCAACGTGGTATTAAAATACCATCTTCATCATCGGCTAAACCAGTGAAAATTTCATAAGGCTTGCCATCAATCAAGCCAATAAACGCAATCCATTTTTCCTTATTGTTTTGAAAACGAACCACATCGGCTTCCAAACTCTCTGGACGCTTTCTAGGAAATGGTGTTAATATATTTTGATTTTTATCTTCTTTATCGTCATTGGCGATTAACACGCCCGAACGCGAACCATCCCTATAAACGGTAACGCCTTTGCAACCGACTTCCCAAGCTTTTAAATATAGGTCACCAACCAACTCTTCAGTCGCATCGCTTGGTAAATTGATGGTCACGCTGATGGAATGATCTACCCATTTTTGAATAGCACCTTGCATGCGGACTTTACTTAACCAATCCACATCATTGGACGTTGCTTTGTGATAGGGTGATTTTTTAATTAATTTGTTTATTTCTTTTTGGGAATAATTTACGGACGTGTCCATACCATTTACTTCCATCCATTGTTTAAAACGCTGATGAAACACCACATATTCTTCCCAAGAATCGCCTACTTCATCAACAAAATCAATACGAGCTTCCTTATCACCTGGGTTTACTTTTCGTCTTCGCTTATAAACTGGTAAAAACACGGGTTCTATACCAGAGGTTGTTTGCGTCATTAAACTGGTTGTTCCTGTGGGGGCAATGGTTAATAAGGCGATGTTTCGTCTGCCATATTCCATCATGTCGTAATACAATTTATTATCTGCTTCTTTCAATCGTTGGATAAAGGGATTATTTTGTTCGCGTTCTGAATCATAAACCAAAAACGCACCACGCTCTTTCGCCAAATGCACAGAGCCTCTATATGCTTCAATGGCTATGGTTTTATGGACTTCCAAAGAAAACGCATTGCCAGCTTCACTACCATATTGAATACCTAATCCGGCTAACATATCACCTTCGGCAGTAATGCCAATACCGGTCCGTCTGCCTTCTTGGGCTTTCTTTTTGATGTTAATCCATAAATTTCGCTCAGTTGCTTTTACTTCATCTACTTCTGGGTCTTCATCTATTTTAAGAAGAATAGCATCAATTTTTTCCAATTCTAAATCGATGATATCGTCCATAATACGTTGAGCCGCTTTTATGTGCTTTTTAAATAACTCGAAATCAAAACTAGCTTCTTTTGTAAACGGATGATCTACATACGAAAACAAATTGATTGCCAATAAACGACAAGAATCATAAGGGCACAACGGAATTTCACCACACGGGTTGGTGGAGACGGTTTTATAACCTAAATCGGCATAACAATCAGGAATGGACTCGTTGATAATGGTATCCCAAAACAAGATACCAGGCTCGGCAGATTTCCAAGCGTTGTGGACTATTTTTTTCCATAAAGCAGTAGCCTCAATGGTTTTAGATATTTTGGGCTGACTACTAAAAATGGGATATTTTTGGGTATATTCTGTACCGTTTTTAACGGCTTCCATAAAGGCATCATCTATTCTAACGGATACATTGGCACCAGTCACTTTGCCTTGTTCCAATTTCGCATTGATAAAATCTTCTGAATCGGGATGATTGATAGACACCGATAGCATCAAAGCCCCTCGCCGACCATCTTGGGCGACTTCCCTTGTAGAATTTGAATACCGCTCCATAAAAGGAACAATGCCCGTAGAAGTCAAAGCCGAATTGTTGACCGCTGATCCTTTGGGACGAATATGCGATAAATCGTGACCAACACCACCACGGCGTTTCATGAGCTGTACCTGCTCTTGGTCAATTTTCATAACGCCACCATACGAATCGGAATTACCAGAATTCCCGATAACAAAACAATTTGAAAGTGAGGCTATTTGATACGGATTACCAATACCTGCCATGGGGCTGCCCTGGGGAACGATATACTTAAAGTCTTTAATTAAATCGAAAATCTCATCTTCCGTTAAGGGATTGGTATATTTTTTTTCAACCCTGGCCAGTTCTTTTGCGATACGACGGTGCATATCGTTTGGCGTTAACTCGTAAATATTCCCTTGGGAATCCTTTAAGGCATATTTATTTAACCAAACACGAGCAGCTAGGTCGTCATTTTTAAAATAGGTTAATGAAGCTTTAAAGGCTTCATCTTGCGTGTACGTTTTAAGCGGAGTTTTGGTGACGTTTAGATTCATTATATTATTTTGAATTTAGGTTGTTTTGCAGGAACCATAAAGTAACAACATAAATTAAACTTAATACATGATAAATATCATAAAGTTATCAAGACACAACTGTTAATAATCTTATTTTCAATGTTTTAAATTTTTATTAACATTAAAAAGTTAACAAATTTTTTAAATAACAAAAAAGAAAACACATTTTAAAAATCGACCGCAAAGCCAATCCCTAAAAATTGTTTCCATTGAACTTTAGCACCAGCTTCATCAAATTCCCCTTCAATAGCAGAAGGCACGGTTGTTTTTACATCATCATCATACCTAATATGGGATTCGAATGTTGCTCTCACAAAACTGTTCACCTTAAAATCGAAGTTCAACCGCCAATCAACATCTACATTACCAAAATTATTTATATAGTCCGAATATAGACTCAGAGAGTTTGTTGCAACAACGTTTTGAGCAACTTCCATTTGATAACTATTTGTAACCAAAATACCCGCTTCTGTTCTTTTATTCTTCCCTGGCCTAATAACATTTCCATCTACATCAAAAACGGCAGGAATTACACCAAACTTGCCTGCATTTGCTAAATCATCATCCAATACAAATGTGGCTTTTAGAGTCAGAGGTGATAAATAAAAAGACAATTCATCAATATTGCGCCCATATTCCATACCGCCTCCAAAAAACAAATAGCCCGGCGCCATAAACTTCGATATAGGCTTATCTATATTGGGATATTGATACCCTTCGGCAAATTGGGTATTAAAATTAAATCGAGCTGAATAAAACCAATTTGATTTTTCGTCTGGACTAAATCCGAAACTCGAATTTATCTCCAATAAATCCGTCGTTTTTCTCGCCTCCCTTCCTTGCTGGCTATTTACACCATAACCTGCGACAAGATTGTTCCTCCAAAAAAAATACTTATCAGAATAATTATAAGAAAATTGATAGCCTATTAATGCGGATATGGAGTTGCTACCTCCAGCATTCCAATTCACAAAGGCGACTTCATTTAAGTCTACACTGAACTTATTCTTTAGAATCCATTCTGGTCCTTTTTCTTTTTCCTCTTTATCTTTTAAAAATAGTGAATCTGGTTGCGCCATTGAGAAGTTAAAAAGGGCGCAAAATAGAATAAAAAAAATATTCTTCATGTTTAGGCTATGAATCTTTTGTCTACTGAAACAGACATTAAAGCTTAATTTAAAAATTATTGTTTTTGAAAAAACCGCCCCGCTTTTTTAGGGCACTAATCAGAATTTAATAACTAAACTCCCCAAACTCACTTTTTATTGTAAGCTTTTTAATTTTTGAAGCTTCCACACGACCTATAATTTTAGCATCCACGTTAAAGGATTTGGAGACGGAAATAATATCGTTAGCGACTTCTGCCGAAACATATAATTCCATTCTATGTCCGCAATTAAAAACCTGATACATTTCTTTCCAATCGGTTTTAGAATGCTGTTGAATGAGTTTAAACAATGGTGGCACCGAGAACATATTGTCTTTTATAATATGAAACTGGTCTATAAAATGAAGTATTTTAGTTTGCGCACCTCCAGAACAGTGAACCATGCCATGAATAACATCGCTATTGTATTTTGATAAGATTTTCTTGATAATGGGCGCATAGGTTCTGGTTGGTGATAATACCAATTTACCTGCATCGATAGGTGAATCTGTAACGGCATCAGTTAATTTCATTTGTCCAGAATATACTAAATCCTCAGGGACTGATGCATCAAAACTTTCCGGATATTTTTGCGCTAAGTATTTGCTGAACACATCATGTCGAGCCGATGTTAGGCCATTACTCCCCATACCTCCATTATAAGAGGTCTCGTAAGTGGCTTGTCCAAAACTTTCAAGGCCAACAATAACATCGCCTGCTTTGATGTTAGCGTTATCAATCACATCACTTCGTTTCATTCTAGCAGTTACTGTAGAATCCACAATAATGGTTCGAACCAAATCACCCACATCGGCCGTTTCCCCGCCGGTGGAATGTATGGTAACACCAAACGTTTTTAATTCTGAAATCAACGCTTCAGTCCCATTAATAATTGCCGAAATAACCTCACCAGGAATTAGGTTTTTATTTCTGCCAATGGTTGAAGAAAGCATGATATTATCGGTAGCACCGACACATAATAAATCATCGATATTCATAATCAACGCATCTTGAGCAATGCCTTTCCAAACAGAAATATCGCCGGTTTCTTTCCAATACATATACGCTAAGGATGATTTTGTTCCCGCACCATCAGCATGCATAATCAAGCAGTAGTTGTCATCGTTAGTTAAATAATCGGGAACGATTTTGCAGAATGCTTTTGGGAATAATCCTTTATCAATATTTTTTATGGCATTATGAACATCTTCTTTTGACGCCGAAACACCTCGCCCTGCATAACGCTTACTTACTTCTTGACTCATAATATGGTATTGAGCTGCAAATTTAATTTTTTGAATTAAAAAATCCCGCTTTTTACAGCGGGATTTTCTAAATAAAAAATTTCTTGAAACAGACTATCCTCGAGGCAGAGCCATAGAGATATTTCGCCTGTTTCATTTTGACCTCGGAGCCAAAAACCGAAATTTTTATATTTCACCTCACCCAGAACTGCCTTTTGGGCAGTTCTGACCTCTCCAAAGGAGAGGTGAATTGGACACGAGCAAAGCGAACTGGCGAAGCAAACCCCGAGGCAGAGCCATCGGGGAATTATTTAGATTAACTATCTAGTAAACATGAGTTCCCTATATTTTGTTAATGGCCAAATTTCATCATCAACAAGCAATTCCAATTTATCACAATTATAACGGATATCATCAAACAAGGGCTTCACATTAAAACAATAAGCGTTCGCTTTCTCTTCGATATCTTGCATACCATTCGCTTTCTTGCGTTCATTGGTCATTTTCGTCACATTTGCATTGATGCTCTCGATGTGGATTGAAATTTCTTCGATTAATACCAATTGTTCTTTCGCCAACTTCTTGTAGCTTCCTTCAAAAATATCTTTTAATCCTCTTACGTTGTCAATTAAGATATTCTGATATTTAACCGCTGTAGGCACTACGTGATTACGGGCTATATCACCTAAAACCCGACTTTCAATTTGAACGTGGTTGATGTAATCTTCCATTTCGACCTCATAACGAGCCTCCATTTCTATTTTACTCATTACTTCCATTTCTTCAAATAAAGCGATCGTTTTCTTGGAAATTTTAGCTTTTAAAGCTTCTGGAGTTGTTTTGTTGTTGCTTAAACCTCTCTTTTTTGCCTCTTTTTCCCAAGCTTCACTATAACCATTACCTTCAAATAAAATGTTTTTTAATCCTTTTATGTATTCCCGTAGGATATTGAAAATGGCCTCGTCTTTCTTTAGGTCTTTGTCGACTATAAGCGCATCTACTTCAACTTTAAAATCCTTCAATTGTTTTGCAACAATCGTATTTAAAACAGTCATAGGGTTGGCACAATTTGCTTGCGAACCTACCGCCCTAAACTCAAATTTATTTCCTGTAAACGCAAAAGGTGATGTTCTGTTTCTATCTGTATTATCTAATAATACATCAGGTATTTTTCCAATTACATTCAGCTTTAGATCTGTTTTTTCTTCTGGAGAAAGTTTCCCTTTCGTAACACCTTCCAGATCTTCAAGAACTTTTGTTAATTGCTCTCCTATAAATACCGAAATGATGGCAGGGGGCGCTTCATTGGCTCCTAACCTGTGGTCATTCCCAGCAGATGCAATGGTCGCTCTTAAAAGCTCCTCGTTATCATGAACCGCTTTAATGGTATTTACAAAAAAGGTCAGAAATTGAAGATTGCTCATGGGTGTTTTACCTGGCCCTAAAAGATTTATCCCAGTATCTGTGGATAACGACCAATTATTATGTTTCCCCGAACCATTAACACCAGCAAATGGTTTTTCATGTAACAACACTTTAAAATTGTGTCTAGAAGCCACACGCCCCATGACATCCATTAATAATGAATTGTGATCGACGGCCAAATTAGCTTCTTCATAAATGGGGGCTAACTCAAATTGATTGGGAGCCACTTCATTATGACGTGTTTTTACGGGAATACCTAAATACATACATTCAACCTCTAAATCGCGCATAAAATTTAAAGCTCTATTAGGAATAGAACCAAAATAATGATCATCTAATTGTTGTCCTTTTGCTGAAGAATGTCCCAATAATGTTCTACCTGTTAACGTGATATCTTGACGACTGGCCACCAAGGCTTTGTCAATTAAAAAATATTCTTGCTCCCAGCCCAGCGACGAGGTCACTTTTCTAACATTTTTATCAAAATATTTACATACCTCGGTGGCGGCACTATCAATCGCTTGCAATGCCCTTAACAAAGGGGTTTTATAATCTAAAGCCTCACCGGTGTAAGCCACAAATATGGTTGGAATACAAAGCGTTTTTCCATAAATAAATGCAGGAGATGTAGGATCCCAAGCTGTGTAACCCCTTGCTTCAAACGTATTTCTAATACCCCCACTTGGAAAACTAGAAGCATCCGGTTCTTGCTGTACTAACTGGCTTCCGCCAAACTTCTCAACAGATGCATTATCTCCAATGGTTTCAAAAAAGGCATCATGCTTTTCTGCGGTCGCTCCGGTTAAAGGCTGAAACCAATGTGTATAGTGGGTAACCCCTTTAGATAATGCCCAATCACGCATGGAAGACGCTACTTGATCGGCAATGTTTCTATCAATTTTTTTCCCATGTTTTACAGCATTCATAACGCCCTTAAAAGCATCTTTTGTTAAATATTGACGCATGGAATTTTCGTTGAAAACATTTTTACCAAATATATCTGAACGACGTTCTTTCTCTTCTACCAAAATTGGTCTATTTGCAAGAGATTCTTTAATAGCGTGAAATCTTAATGTTGACATAGTTTTAAAGTATTAATTTATATTTTAAAGCATTAAACGTAACTACAAAAATAGGCATCAAGGTCCGTAATAAATAATTAAAATAGATATTTTCTTATTTTATTAAAAACACTCTGTTAACATTTTTATAATATAAATTTAAAATAATAGGGTTTTTTTAAAATATACCATAAAAAAATAGGGTTTAAATAAAAATAACATAGCACTTCGTTAAAACCACCCTGTAAAATGGTCAGTATAACTTAAAAAATTATATTTGTGTCAATATCTAATAACTACAAAATAATTATTATGGCAAAAATTAAATTAGAATACATTTGGTTAGACGGTTATTTTCCGACTCAGAATATGAGAAGTAAAACCAAAGTGGAAGAGCATGAAAACTTTAAAGGAACGCTTGAAGAAATAGGAAACTGGTCTTTTGACGGATCCTCAACACGACAAGCAGAAGGCGGATCTTCTGATTGTACTTTAGTTCCTGTTGCAATTTACCCTGATCCTGAACGTGTAAATGGTTGGTTAGTAATGACTGAAGTATACAATGCTGATGGAACACCTCATGAATCTAACGGTAGAGCAACTATTGATGATGCTGATGATGATTTCTGGTTTGGTTTTGAGCAAGAATATTTTATAATGGATACGGCTACTGGATTACCATTAGGTTTCCCAATTAACGGATATCCAAAACCACAAGGTATGTATTACTGTTCTGTTGGTGGTTTAAACACACACGGTAGGGATTTAGTTGAAGAACATGCCGATTTATGTATCCAAGCTGGTCTAAATTTTGAAGGTATTAACCAAGAAGTTGCTTGTGGACAATGGGAATTTCAATTGTTTGCTAAAGGGGCAAAATTAGCAGGTGACGAATTATGGATTGCTAGATATTTATTAGACAGACTTACAGAAAAATATGGCTATTATATAGAATACCACCCAAAACCACTTGGAAAAGATATGGATTGGAATGGTTCTGGTATGCACGCTAATTTTTCTAACTCAATATTAAGAACTTGTGGATCTAGAGAAATTTACGAAAAAATATGTGAAGCATTCCGACCTGTTGTAGAAGAACATATTGAAGTTTATGGTGAATTTAATGACCAACGATTAACTGGAAAACACGAAACAGCTTCTATTCATGATTTCTCTTATGGGATTTCTGACCGTGGCGCCTCTATCCGTATCCCATTAATTACAGTAAATAAAGGCTGGAAAGGTTGGTTGGAAGATAGACGTCCAGCTTCTAATGGTGACCCATACAAAATTGCAGCTAGAATTGTAAAAACTGTAAAATCTGCTAAAGTATAATCAGTTTTAAAAATAGAATTTTGTTCATAATAAAGAAGGCTTACAGTAAAATGTAGGTCTTCTTTATTTTTTAAACAGACCTAATTATAGTATTAAGAAGTAAAAATTAGAAACATAAAAACACCATAAACTGCAACCAATAATAATCCTTTAAGTTTAGTGATTTCAAATTTTTTAGGAATAAAAACCAATGGTAACAATACAAACGCGAAGGCAAGCATCCAAAAAATGTCTCTGTTAAGAATCAATGGCTCTGTAACAGGAATTGGAGTAATCATAGCCGTTAAACCTAAAACAGAGGCAATATTAAATATATTGGAGCCTATTAAGTTCCCCAAAGAAATGGCTTTTTCCTTTTTGGCTGCTGCAATAACAGATGCCGCCAACTCTGGCACACTCGTTCCAATAGCTATTAAAGACACCCCAATAACTGCTTCACTTACTCCAATAGACAACGCAATGTCTTTAGCGCCTTGTACTAGCCATTCACTACCAAAATACAATGAAGCAGCACCTATAAGCAACCAAATAATTATTTTAAAATTAGACACAACAGATAATAATTCATCCACTTCTTCAGCTAACTCAGCTTCCTCATACTTTTTGGACATTTTTATTAATACTACTAAAAAAAGTATGATACCTATAAATAATATACCACCTTCTATAAAAGACAACATGTTATCATTATATAAAAAATAATACAACACTAAAGAAAAGAGCATCATGACGGGCCAATTAAGCTTGTAGAACGATTTATCTACCGCAATGGGACTCACTAAAGCTGTAATACCTAAAACCAATCCAATATTGGCAATATTAGATCCTATAACATTATTTATCGCAATGGCTGGCGAACCAGATAATGCCGCTTGAAGACTTACCAATAGTTCTGGTGCAGAAGTTGCAAACGACACGATTGTCATACCAATAACCATCTTTGAAATGTTGAACTTAAATGACAGCGCCACAGATGACCTAACTAGGAACTCACCTCCTATTACCAACAACACTAACCCAAGAATAACCAAAAGAATGCTCATAAGTAATTTTTTTACGAAGATAAATTAAAGTGAAAAGTCTAAAGTGAAAAGTGAAAAGTTTTTTAAAAAACTAAAAATTTCGTTAAATAACTACACAAATAGTTGTATAACTACTAAAATAGTTATATGTTTGTTTAAATTAATTAGACATGGAAAAGCTAACAAATAAAGAAGAAGAAATCATGCATATTTTATGGAAACTGGAAAAAGGTTTTGTAAAAGATGTCATGGCAGAAATAAAGGAAGACAAACCACATTACAACACCTTATCTACCATCATCAGGAATTTGGAAGAGAAAGGTTATGTGTCTTATAAAGCTTATGGGAAAACCCATGAATACTACCCTATTGTTAGTAAGGAAACCTATAGAAAAGGATTTATGAATACGGCTATTGATAATTATTTCAATAACTCTTATAAAAATATGGTGTCGTTTTTTGCTAAGGAGGAAAAGATTAGTGTAGAAGAACTTAAGGAAATTATTGCATTAATAGAAAACAAAAAATAGCATGGAATATTTATTAAAAGTCACGGCGGTTGTCACCATATTTTACATCATCTATAAATTGTTTTTACAGCGAGATACCTTTTTTGAATCGAACCGATGGTTTTTAATAATCGGTCCTATATCGTCGTTGCTGATTCCGTTTTTGGTCATTCCTGTTTATATAGACTACACACCTATATCGTTTACAGATATCAGGGTAACCGAACAACTTTCAACTGAAACCATTGAAAAACCCTTTAATATTTTAGATTATTTACCACTTATTTATGCCCTGGGTGTTTTGTTTTTTTTAGGACGCTTATTCATTCAATTATTGTCATTAATAAGGATAATCTATAACAATAAAGGCATTAAAAAAGATCGTTTTATTTTTATAGAAACTCAAAACAATACCTCCCCGTTTTCCTTTTTTAAATGGATTGTTTACAATCCTGAAAAATTCAACCAAACCGAACTAGAACATATTATTGAACATGAAAAAACACATGCCAAACAATACCATTCCGTAGATATTTTAATAACCCAATTATTCTGTGTTGTGCTTTGGTTCAATCCGTTTATGTGGTTTTATAACAAGGATTTAAAACAAAACCTAGAGTTTATTGCAGACAAACGTACTTTAAACCAATACAACTGCGCAAAAAGTTACCAATACACCTTACTTAAAACAAGCATGCCATCTCATCAAATGGCTTTAAGCAATCATTTTTATAATTCATTAATCAAAAAACGAATCGTTATGTTACACAAATCAAAATCAAAAAAAATCAATCAATTAAAGTATGCATTAGTAATTCCTGTTTTGGCTCTATTCTTAATGGGTTTTAATACGGAAGAGGTTTATGTTGAAAAAACAAATACTAATAAAAATGATTTAATTCCAAATAGTAAACAAACATTAAATAATCCTTTCACATTTTACATTATGGATGGCACTACTGATGAACAGTTTACTCAAATAAAATCAGATCTAAGAAGTAAAGGCTACACCTTTGAAATCAGCAATTTAAAAAGAACGAAAGATGGTTTGATTACCTCAATAGATTTATCTATAAGTAATGAATCAAAAAATGCCAACTTTAATACTAGCTCTGTTATTCCCATAAAACCAATTAAAATAGAACTTGACAGTTCAAATAATTCCATCAATATTGGCAATACATCCGAAAAAATTGTCATGGGATTTTCCTCCAAAGAAAAGGCAGCCGCTTATAAAAAAACTAAAACTATCAAAAATTTATTTTCTGATAGTGTTGACGGAGCTCCATTATTTATAGTTGACGGAAAACAAATTACCGAAGAAGAAGCAGAAAAGTTGTCTAGTGACAATGTGCAAGCCGTTAATGTATTAAAAGACGAAAATGCCACTAAAAAATACGGTGATAAAGGCAAAAATGGTGTTATTGAAATTACTACCAAGTGGGAAACCAACTTTATAGTAGGTAAAACGTTTGATGCCGAAGCAACAGAGGATACCTTAAATAGAATCCGTATAAGAGGTATAGGTGAAACCCCGCTATATATAATAAACGGAAAAGAAGTTACTGAAGATATAGTTAAAGCATTAAATCCAGACAACATTGAAAGTGTTAACGTACTAAAAGATGAAAAACACACAAAAATATACGGTGACAAAGGCAAAAATGGTGTTGTTGAGATTACTTTGAAAGAATCTATCAAACTCAATTCTGATATAAAAGTAACTGGATATGCTACTAAACTTGATTCTACAACTACAATCAGAATTGGACATAAATTGGATATAGGAAAAGATAAACATCCTCTGATTCTCGTTGATGGCAAAGAATTACCTCAAGAAGAATTTGAAAAGCTAAACCCTGACACCGTTGAATCCATGACCGTTTTAAAAGATGAGACTGCCACAAAAAAATACGGCAAAAAAGGCAAAAACGGTTTTATAGAAATCACGACCAAAAAGTAAATTGCTAGCTATTTTATCATTTTTAAGCACTACTTTTGGGAGTGCTTTTTTATTTCAAAATATTATAATTCCTCATTGTCATGCTAAACTTGTTTCAGCATCTCAGCATCCCATCTTTTTTCGAGATCAAAGACTTTATCAATGAGACCCTGAAACAAGTTCAGGGTGACACATATTTCTTAATAAATTAGAGATTCAAAACAACCAAAATTCCAAAAAAGTATCTTTTTACAGGTTTTAGCATCTACGATTTTTAAAAACACCTCCAAAACACCCTACAATTATTACAATTTAAAACAGAAAACATAATTATTGGTTAATATTTTAAACAAAAATGAAGGGCGTAATATTAAATATGATATTAATATTGTTTTTTATGTTACATATTTATATGCAAATTCATCGATTTATATAAAATCATGAAGTACAAACATTGTTAAATATATATCTTCAAAATTCAATTGAATATCAAACTCTAATTATTAACTGTAAAACCTAAAATTATGATCACACTTGTCGAACTTGTAATTGAATTAATAATTAAAATTATAATTTCAATTATATTCTAAACCAAAAACAAGTAAAACTTAGTCTAGAATAAGTTTTACTATTTTTGTTTTCTAAGAAGGATTTTAAAAATGAAAAAACAAGTATTCAAGATTTTAGCAACAATCAACAAACTAGTTTTACCCAGTTATTCTAAAAAACAATTAGACCTCGCTAAAGCCAATAAACTACAAATGGCCATCATTGGCTGGAGGTATTATATAACCAAAAATGCCCTAGACTAATTTTCTTGTAATATTTTAAAGCACGTTTTATTGGCATTCATAAAATTATATAACATTCTCAAAAAATTCTGTAACCCATAACCTCATCACTATTTTAACTTTGTACCAAGATATATACTTAAGAGTACAGGCACAATTTTGGTTACTAAAATTGCAATTGATAAAAAGGGTATAACCTAGGTAGTAAAAATTTATCTAAGAACATAATATTTAGCTTGGACTCCCTGTAATATATCAACAATTATAATTTAACATTTTAAAACTTTAAATATGAACACGACCGAATTGAAAGGAAATTGGAAAGAATTAAAAGGTAAATTAAAACAAAAATATGCCACATTAACAGATGATGATTTGCTAATGGCAGAAGGAAAAGAAGAAGAAACCCTTGGAAAAATTCAAGAGAAAATAGGAAAATCCAAAGAAGAATTGCATAAGATAATCTCAGATTTGTAATATTATAAATATCTGCCCGAAAGCTACTTTTAATTCTATATTAATTTTGGTTGGTTGGTTAGAGAATTACTATTATGGTTAGTAAGGCAGATTTATAAATTTATTTTTATCTTAACCAAATGAATCCTAAAAATACAAACTACCACCCTCTTTTTGGGTTACTTACCCTCATTACAATTGTATTTGTACTGTATATACTAAAACCGCTTATAATGCCCATTTTATACGCCATTATATTAGCGGTTATGATATATCCCGTTCAAGGGTTTTTAGAACACAAATGGCGATTTCACCGCTTATTTGCTACCATATGTTCCCTCCTTATTATTTTTTTTGCTACAACCCTTATTGGAACTCTAATATATTTTCAATTAAATAGCATAAGTAATAATGGTGAAGATTACACAAAAAACATATCCGAAATTTATTACAATTTCATAGAATTTCTTCAAAGAACTTTTAATATGAACAGCAGGGACCCGTTGTTCTCTAGAGACTTAAAAATTGAGAATGTCTTAAAAGGTAACTTTGATAAAATTGGCGAATTTATAACACAATCTGGATCTTTAATCAGTAATCTTGTTTTAATTCCCATTTACCTATTTTTCTTTTTGTATTACAGAAGTTTTTTTAGAACTTTCTATTACAAGGTGTTTAGACACAAATCAAAGGATTTTTTAAACATAATGATTGGAAAAATCTATAATATTCAACAAAACTATTTATTAGGATTAATTAAAGTAATATTTATAGTTGGCATATTAAATACCATAGGATTGCTTATTTTAGGAATTGATCATGCCTTCTTTTTTGGTTTTTTTGCAGCCATTTTATTATTAATACCATATGTTGGTATATTAATTGGTTCCATAATTCCAGCTGTTGTTGCCCTAGCAACCAAAGATAGTGCTTGGTACGCATTTGGAGTTGTTGCTATATTTATGTTTATACAATTTTTAGAAGGCAACTTTATAACGCCTAAAATAACCGGTTCTAAAGTGAGCATTAATGCTTTTATTGCCATACTTTCATTTATTGTTTTTTCAATGCTTTGGGGCATTGCTGGAATGATTGTGGCATTACCTATTACAGCAACCTTAAAAATAATTTTTGATAATTCGCCTGGATATGAAGCATACGGATTTTTAATAGGTGACCCTGTTAATAAACACCTCCGTACCAGGGCAAAAAGCAGATTAAAAAAATGGAGGGAAATAAGAAGTAAAAACTAATATTTAAAGTTAATTTTGGAAAATACGACTTTAAAATGTTTAAACACCATAAACGTTTTAAATATCTTATACAAATTTGTTCATAATTAGTTTTAAATTTACAAGACAAATATTTCTTATGAAATTACATTTAAAGTTTGATTTTAATGCCATATGTAGAAAAGTCTTAAATGAAAAATTACTGGAACACAATATAAAACATAAAATTGTTGGTTTTGGTGAGGTTAAGCTTTTAGAAAAGGTATCGGCTGATAGACTAGAACGTTTTTCTAATGATTTAACTGCGTATTCCATTGAAATTGTTGAAAATCAAAAAAGCATATTGGTACAAAAAATAAAAGATACCATAACGGATATGGTATTTAATAATGACACCCCTACCAATTTAAAAGCCTCCGCTTATTTATCAGATACTTTAGGGCATAGCTATGGCTATCTGTCCAATTTGTTTTCTGAAGTCACATACACTTCCATTGAAAATTTTATTATTCTTCAAAAAATAGAATATACCAAACAGCTAATAATAAATGAAAACTTAAATTTAACTGAGATTGCATTTAAACTCAATTATTCCAGTGTGGCTCATTTAAGCACTCAGTTTAAAAACACTACAGGCATTACTCCGTCTGCTTTTCAGCGAATTATTACCAAAAGACGTGAGTTAAAGAGTCAAACCAACTAAATTATGCATGAAGATTACATAAATATAATATTGGCAGACGATGATGAGGATGATCGTTTGTTTTTTTCTGATGCCTTTGACGAACTAAAAATAACCACACGGGTAAAAACGTTTAACGATGGTGTTTATTTAATGGATTATTTGAATTCAGAAGGCACCGTGCTTCCAAATGTATTGTTTTTAGATTTAAATATGCCCAGAAAATCTGGATTAGAGTGCTTACAAGAAATGAAGAAAAATGATAAATTTAAAGATATAGCTATTGCTATTTATTCAACATCAGCATCAGAAGAAGATATTGAAAAAACTTTTGTTATGGGAGCAAACATCTATATTAAAAAGCCCAACGACTTTAAAACGCTCAAAAAAGTATTGGAAGAGGTTGTTACCATAAATTGGCAGTACTATACAAATGGTTTGAATAAGGATAATTTCCTTCTAAGATTATAAAAATTATGCCCACTAGAATACTAAATAAATCTTGGTTAATAAAAAGCATTTTCTTTATATCTGCTTTTGTAATTCTAGTAATTGGTGGCACAACCTATAAAAAAATAGAAGATTTATCTCAATCTTCAGCTTTATTGACCAAAACCTACAAAACAAACGTTGAGTTAGAAAAAATATTTTCTCATTTAAAAGATGCCGAAACTGGACAACAAGGATTTATAATAACAAACGATCCTATATACCTTGAGCCATACCACACTGGAAGAGAAAATATTAATTACAGTTTTGCCGAGTTAAAAGTGCTAGGAAGCGACAATACAACCTTGCAAAACAATCTTAAAGAGCTTAATATTCTGATAGATAAACGTATGGAGTATTTTGAAAAAGCCTTTAGGTTTTCATCAGTCGGCAATTATGAGGATCAAAATTTCAATGAAAATTTCTCTAATGGAAAAAAATTGATGGATACTATCAGGGTCAAAATTAAAGGAATGATAGATTCTGAAAACCAATTGTTAAATAAAAGACAGCAAACATACGATTCTGATTTAAAGCTTACGCCCATGTTTTTATACATGGTCTTGTTATTATCTTTAGTACTCATGTTTCTAACTTATAGTAAAATTATTAGTGACTTAAAGAAAATAAAATCGGCGAATGAGCAATTAGAAATTTTTAAGGAATCTACAGAACAATCTGAAATTATTGGCAAACAAGGCAACTGGATTTGGGATATAGAAGAAAGTACCTTTATCTATTCTGATAATTTATATAGATTATTGGGGGAAGAACCTCAATCTTTTAAACCAACATTAGATAATTTTTTGAATTTTGTACATCCTGAAGATTTGGAGAAATTTAGGAAGGATATTGATAGAATGATGACGTATGCCGACCTCTCTTTTATACATTATAGAATTGTTCAAAAAAATGGGGCTACAAAACACTTTAAAGCTTGCGCAAAATTACATAAAAACGTTGATGGCAAAAAACAACTGTTAGGAATTACCACTGATATTACTGACGAAATTGAACATTTTAAAACTCTAGAAGAACGTAATTTAGAACTAGAGCGAAATAATAAAGAACTCTCGGCATTTAACTATGTTGCCAGCCATGATTTACAAGAACCATTAAGAAAAATACAGACATTTCTGTCCAGATTTGAAGATAAAGAAGCCAGTAAATTATCCGACTCAGGCGTATTATATGTGGATCGAATAAAAAATGCAGCCACTAGAATGCGGATGTTAATTGATGATTTATTGCAATTTTCAAGAACAAACAAAGCAGACAAAGCATTTGAAGTCGCTGATATAAATACATTATTAGAAAATGCAAAATTAGATCTAGCAGAATCGATAACCGATGAAAATGCCATTATTGCATCAAACCATATTCCGTCCATTAAAGTCATTCCTTTTCAAATACAGCAACTGTTTTCAAACTTAATAACTAATTCGTTAAAATATAAATCAAATGACAGAACCCCAGAAATACGTATTACTTATAGTAAAGTAATAGCTTCAGAAGAACCAAGAATACTAAGGCCTAAAAAACCATATTATCATAAAATTAAGTTTTCAGATAATGGTATTGGTTTTGATAATAAATATGCCGAAAACATTTTTGTGCTTTTTAACCGTCTTCATAATAAGCATGAATATTCTGGTACAGGCATAGGGTTATCTATTTGTAAAAAAATAGTTGAAAACCACCAAGGTTTTATTTTCGCAAATGGCAAACCTAATATTGGTGCCACATTTACTATTTACCTTCCCTTTTTATAAATTTTCCATTTTTTAATACAATAAGACCTTACAAGTGCTTTTGATAGGTTAATTCATATGTATTCTTTTTAGTGTTAAATACAAATGTTGGAATATTGTAACCATACTCCATAATACTGTAACATAAAAAGTAGCAGGCCATCGCATATTTGTATTAAACTTATTCAATAAAGCATCAAATTAAAAGAAATGTAAATTCTATAAGCATTGTAAAAAATATTATAACACAAAAAGCATCATTCCATTGCATATTTGTAATGCAGTGTAAAGGAAGAAGAAATGAAATTTAGAAACATGGTAAAACTGATATTGATGTCGGTATTTGCAACTCTCACATTAATTTCTTGTAATTACATTTTAGAAAATGACAAAGATGAGAATGACATTGTAAGTGACATTCAAACTAGAATAAACATATACAAAAAAGAGGCTGAGTTATTGCTTAGTGTTTCAAAAAACAATTTGGATATTCTAGAATTATGTGAGGCCATAGAGTATGTTGATACCCTCGATAATGTGGCCCATTTAACTGAAAGATTGGAACAAACGCACATTGAAATATCTAATAATTACAAAAAACTTGCAGAAGATAAACTTATTTCAATTCCAAACTATATAAACATAAGCAATGAATTTGAATTGAAAAATGTTGATGATAATGAATTTATAGAAAAAAAATTAAAAATAATCTTAAATAAGATAAAAACACAAATACGGTTGCTAGAAACTTTAGGAAAAACAACGAATAATGTAGAATTTAAAGTATTAGCAGTTAGAGATACTCATGAATTAATATCCAATACAAACAAAATTGAATCTGCTTTAAATAAATTAAACCAAGAAGCTCAAGATATATAAATACTAAAAATTAACGTCATGAAAAATTCAATTATTGCAACTGGTATAGCGGCATCGAGGATGTTATACTCAAACCAAATGAATGCAGCAACAAAAAAAAATGATATGGAGGCAGAGGATAAAGTTATACAGGTATATAAATGGAGTATAGAAACAGAACTGGGATCGTTTACAGGAACCTGTTTGAGTATGGATGGTGTAAATGAAGAAATAACATTGCTAACAAACAATGCTAAAATTCTTAAAAAGAATATTATCCCGATGTCTTTAATCAATGAAGATTTAGGAAATAAGGTTTACACCTGGAATATAATAACCAATTCTGGTCAGGCCTCTGGTGTATCGGTAAATTTAGAAGAAGCTATCAGGGTGGTAAATTCATTTGGAAGTACCGAGGAGGTAAAATCCAATATAGACGAATCATTTAAAATATTAAAATAATAATTAACCAATAAAACACAATATTATGAGAAGTTTATTATACATCATCGCAGTCATCCTAATAATTGGTTGGGCATTCGGAGTTTTTGTTTACAGCGCAACCGGACTAATACACATTCTATTAGTTATAGCAGTAATCGCCATTTTATTAAGATTAATAGGTGGTGGTAGAGGAATTTAATAATTAAAATAAATTAATAACAATTAACAATTAAAATTAAAAAAAATGAAAACAAGTAACACAATATTAGGCCTGTTAGCAGGTGTAGCAGTAGGAGCAACTTTAGGCGTTTTATTCGCCCCAGACAAAGGTGAAGCTACCAGAAGAAAAATCTCGGAAAAAAGCAAACAAGCTAAAGACAAAGTAAAAGAAGGTTTTAACGACTTTTTAGATACCGTTTCAGATAAATATAGCTCTCTTAAAGAAAACGGTGAAGAATTCTTGAATAAAGAAAAAGAAACAATAAAAGATAATATGAAAAAAACCTATTAAATAATCAAAAGAACCTATTAAACAATAATAAATGGAAACCACAGCCAAACATATAGAATTGCTTTATGATAAAGTTAAAGAATATACCGAAACTAGTTTAGAGCTATATAAATTGAATGCTATAGATGTAACAGCAGATGTTGTTTCGTCTTTAGTATCAAGAATAGCAATAGCTTTGGTGTTTTCTTTATTTACCCTTTTTGTAAACATTGCCATTAGTTTATTAATAGGCAATTTACTTGGGGCTTATTACCTAGGCTTTTTAATTGTCTCTGGTTTCTATTTAGTTATTACCATCATTTTCTATTTTTTCAATGATAGGTTAATTAAAGCACCCATCACAGATCTGGTAATTGAAAAATTACTAAAATCAAGAAAACCTGAATTTATAGAATCCAATACTGAAGAAAATGAAGAATTATAGTAATCAAAGTCAGCTTTTGGATGCAAAAATTACAGCTCTAGAAAACAAACAAAAAATAAAAACTAGGGAGTTAAAAGGACAATTAGACCTTACCTATAAAGAATTAAGACCTTCTAGATTATTAAATAGAGTCTTAAACGATATTAAAGAAGAACCCCAACTTAAAGGCAATATCCTAGAATCAGCACTCAGTTTAGTAGGAGGCTATTTATCAAAAAAAATATTAGTAGGCAAAACAAATTCCATATTCACAAATTTGTTTGGTTACGGCGTACAATACCTTGCAACAAAAATAATTTCAAAAAAAATCAAACATTAAAATTATGAAAACAATAAAGTTAACAATCGGAATCTGCTTATTTGCCTTATTATTTGCATCATGTAAAGATGAAAAAGCAGAAATAGCCAAACAAAACGTAGAAGAATACACAAGTTATGTGGATTCTATAGCAACTCTAGAATATGCCGAAGCCTATTCTAATTGGGAAAGTATTGAAGATGGGTATAACAACCATAAATCTATGGCAAGCGTGGACATAGATGATAACGAAGAAAGAGTTGTCTTGTTAGAAAATGTGGATAATGCCACATTAAAATATGAGACTTATAAAACCAATCTAATTGCTGAAAAAGAAAAAGAAGACATCCGTACTAGCAAAAGTAATTTTAGGAAAACGCTTTTGGGAGCAAATTATGATGATAGTGGTGACATGGCTTTTGAATGGATCAATAAAGACAACATACTAAGCGTTTATGAAACATTTGTTAATACTGTACAAACCAATAAAGACTCTTATTCTAGAGAAGATTGGGATGAAATTAAACTATTGTATGAAGCTATTGATACTAGAAAAAATACTGTAGAAAACGAAGGTCTTACAAGCTCTGATAACAGAAAAATTGCTGGACTTAAATTAAAGTTTGCACCCATGTATACTGTTAATAGAATGGGAGCAAAATCGGCTGAAAATGCTGAAGCAAAAGAATAATACCGCGTTATCGCAATTTATATAGCCAACAAAAAAATAATTAAACTTAATAATTAACCCTTAAAATAAAAATTATGTTAAAGTGGACTATAATATTCATAATTATTGCAATCATTGCTGGAGTATTAGGCTTTGGTGGTGTAGCAGGAACTTCAGCAGGAATAGCTAAAATACTATTCTTCGTGTTTATTGTCTTATTCATTTTATCACTTGTAAAAGGTGGTTTTAAAAGATAAGAACCAATAAAAGAAAATCGATAACCTTAAAAATTAAAACATGAAAAAATTAGCATATATATTTATAATTGTTCTATCCATGACGGCCTTTAATAGCTGTAGAGAAAAAACAACTGGAGAAAAAGTAGAAGATAGCGTTGAAGAAGCAATAGATGATACTGGAGACGCGATTGATGATGCTGCTGATGAAATAGAAGATGCCGTCGATTAACGATTACGAACATTTTTAAAAACAAAAAACCACAAAATATTTTGTGGTTTTTTATAATATATTATCTGTATATTTATATTCAATTAAATGAACTAAAAGCCAACCCAAACCTACAATTATAAAAAGAATTTATTTTATAGAACTTCTTCTCTTTTAAAACCAATTACTTTAAAAAAAGTCACCTGTAAAATCTAGGCTAATCTAGATTTAATTTAAAAAATTTATTTATTATCAGCTTTCGTTAAATGTACTGAATGAAATTATACATTAAATATATGGTTAGCAATCGTTGCAAAATGATTGTGAAAGAGAAGTTAAAAAACCTCGGATTAAATTATGTAACAGTAGATCTGGGTGAAGTGGATATTCTGGAGGAGATATCCAACACGCAGCGCGACCAACTAAAATATTTGTTATTGAAATCTGGGCTTTTATTAATGGATGATAAACGAGCCATGCTCATTGAAAAAATAAAAAATGTAATCATTACAATGATTCATCATGAAGATGAACTTCCGAAAATTAAATTCTCCAATTACCTAAGTGAAAAACTAAATTATAATTATACATATCTCGCTAATATTTTTTCCGAAAACCAAGGAATCACCATTGAACAATTCATTCTCCTCCATAAAATTGAAAGGGTCAAAGAACTGATTATCTATGATGAGTTAAACCTTACTGAAATTTCCCATAAACTTAATTACAGTAGTGTAGGTGCTCTTTCCAATCAATTCAAAAAAATAACGGGACTCACACCTAGTTTTTATAAACACCTGAAAGAAAAACGTAAAAAAAACATTGAAGACCTTTAAAATCTTTAATTCATATAGTAATCAAGACAGTCTTGTGTTTTTTTACTATTTTCCTTTTCCCACCTCTTTGTTCCATTCAAAATAATCGCGTTTCGTTATTATCAACCAACATAAAATAATGAAAATAGAACACCATCTATATAACAACTCTTTATAACATTTTCCATCACAATATGTATGAATGTTGTAATTAATACTTTTAATTTTATAACACTTTTACTGTTATAAGAAATCACCTTTGCCCCATAAACCCCAAGTGTATCCCGTTCCCTCCGGATTGCTTTTAAACCCTACAAATACATGAAAACATTTAGACCCTTGTCAATTTTTACATTAATAATGCTTGTGCTTTTTTCGGCCTGCGAAAAAGACAGCTTCATAGAAACCATTGGGATATGCCCCTTGGTAATAGCAACTAACCCTGATAATAACGATACTAATGTACCACTTTCCCAGGTTATAACAGTGACCTTTAATGAGGAAATGAACCCTGCAACCATAACGGACATAACGGAGGCATCTATTATTATTGAGTCGGGATCAGCGATTGCAGGTACTATAACGTATAGTGGCTTTACTGCAACCTTTACGCCTGCAGCTCCACTGGAAAGAAGTACTACCTACACCGGAAGGGTAAAAACTTCCGTTAAGGATCTTAATGGTAATGCCCTACAGGAAGAGTATGTTTGGACATTCAGTACTGGCATAACAGTATCGCCAATGGTTATCTCAACTAATCCCGAAGACGAGGAAACAGATGTTGTAGTAAATAAAACCATCACAGCAACATTTAGCCAGCCAATGGATCCGCTCACCATAGATGAAACAAGTTTTATTTTAATGGACGGTTCTACAGCTATATCTGGAGTAGTGACCTATAATAATTTTACCGCTACTTTTACCCCTACCGTAAATCTTGAGGCAAATACGCTATATACTGTAACAATAACTACAGATGCCACTAATGCTACAGGCATCCCCTTAGAAAACAATTACGAGTGGAGTTTTACCACAGGAACCTTATTAGCACCTATGGTAACTTCCACAGATCCTGAGGACGATGAAATAGATGTTGCACTAGACAAAACAATCACGGCCACATTTAGCGAGCCAATGGATTTGGCTACCATAGATGAAACCACGTTCACTTTACAGGAAGGGACAAATTCTGTGACTGGTACAGTAAGTTACAACGCTTTAACAGCTTCTTTCTTTCCTTCAGTTGATCTTTTGCCAGGTACTTTATACAAGGCTACCATAACAACGGGAGCCACCAATGTAGCAGGTATTCCGTTGGCAAATAATCATGAATGGGAATTTACTACAGCTGGAACGCCCTTTAATCCAACAATTGCTTTAGGCTCTGTAGCACGATTTGGAATAATCTCGGGAGTAGCGGTAAGCAATAATGCAGGAGCAAGTGAAATACATGATTTGGATATTGGTATATATCCCGGTGCTAGATCATCAATAACAGGCTTTTTTGAAGTAGATGGTGGACCAGGACTTATATTCAATGGTGATTTTTATGCCGCTGATGATGCAGACCCAGTACCTGCTATGTTATTACAAGCTAAAGATGACCTTACTGCAGCCTATCTTGCAGCAGAGGGAGCAACTTCACCTGCACCGGCTACTGTAGCAGGAGATTTAGGTGGTCAAACACTGCCTCCTGGTATTTACAAATCAAATTCAACATTATTGATACAAAATGGAAACCTAACTCTTGATGGGCAAGGTGATCC
The DNA here is from genome assembly GCF_002843175.1 of Confluentibacter flavum. Lineage (GTDB taxonomy): Bacteria > Bacteroidota > Bacteroidia > Flavobacteriales > Flavobacteriaceae > Confluentibacter > Confluentibacter flavum. The sequence continues at coordinate 108,682 of NZ_PJEO01000015.1, read as the reverse complement.
AAATGCCGAATGGATTTTCCAGATTGCAAGTGATTTTACAACAGTGGGAGGAGCACCATATCCATCTCCAGCAGGTGGTAACGTTATCCTAATAGGCGGTGCACAGGCAAAGAATATTATTTGGCAAGTTGGAAGTTCAGCTGTAATTGGGGATTACACGTCATTTAAAGGTAATGTTCTTGCATTGACGTCAGTTACCATGAATGCTTATTCACAAGCTGTTGGAAGAATGCTTTGCAGCAATGGAGCAGTTACCCTGACTAGTACAAACTTTATTTACAGACCTTAAATCTACCTAGAACATGAAAACAAAATATAATAAAAATAAGGGATCAGGCAAAGCCTGGTCCACTTATACAACAAATATAAAAAGTGTCATTTTATTCGCTTTTATAATAGCAGTTATACAAGCGCCACTTCAGGCACAAGAACAAGACACATTTTCCAAACCATCATGGTGGTTTGGTGTTGCAACAGGAGCCAATTTCAACTTCTATCAGGGAAGTACACAGCAATTAAATGCTGACCTAACTGTACCTAAAGCGTTTGGTGATGGTTCTGGTGTAGGACTATTTCTTGCTCCATCTATTGAATACTATCGCCCTGGTTCTTTATGGGGTATGATGTTGCAGTTTGGCTTAGACAGTCGAAAAGGGGAATTTGACGAAACATTGTCTGTATGTAATTGCCCAATGGACCTGTCAACTAACCTCAGCTACTTAACGATTGAGCCAAGTATACGCTTTGCTCCTTTTAGAAATGATTTTTATTTATATGCAGGCCCACGTTTCGCCTTCAATATGGATAAAGCGTTTACCTATCAGTTGCATCCAAACCCAGCTTTCCCTGAACAGGTAATGTTACCAGAAGAAACAGGCGATTTTAGTGAGGTGAAAAACACTCTTATATCCATGCAAATTGGTGCCGGATATGACATCCCGCTTTCATCCCAAAACAACAAAACGCAATTTGTACTTTCTCCTTTTGTTGCATTCCACCCCTATTTTGGTCAGTCTCCAAGATCTACAGAAACTTGGAATATCACAACCATCAGGGCCGGTGCTATTCTTAAGTTTGGAGTAGGCAAAAATACAACTGTTGAAGAAGAGGATGTAAAAGTTGCAGATCCAAAAGTTAATTTTACAGTTAATGCTCCGGAAAATATTCCTTCAGAGCGTACTGTAGTAGAAACGTTTCCAGTAATTAATTATGTATTCTTCGATTTAGGTTCTACAGAGATACCTAACCGTTATGTATTATTGAAAAAAGAAGATGTTAAGAATTTTAAAGAAGAAAATGTTCAATTATTCACACCTGCTAATCTTTCGGGACGTTCTGAAAGGCAAATGGTTGTATATTATAATATATTGAATATACTTGGTGACCGTATGGTAAAAAATCCTAACACCAATATTAAACTGGTTGGTTCTTCTGAAAAAGGAGTTGATGATGCAAAAACAATGGCTGAATCCGTAAAACGTTATTTAACCGAGGTTTTCGCTATGGCTGGTTCCAGAATAACTACTGAAGGTCGCAATAAACCAAAAATCCCATCAGAACAACCGGGTGCCACTGAAGAACTTGAATTGCTACGTCAGGGAGACCGAAGGGTTTCGATTGAAAGTAATTCACCTGCATTGTTAATAGAGTTCCATAGTGGCCCAGATGCCCCGTTGAAACCTGTAAAAATTGTAAACGTACAGGAAGCACCTGTAGAAAGTTATGTTACTTTTAATAATGAAGGTGGTGCAGATGCTTTTACATCTTGGACATTGGAAATAGAAGATGATAAGGGTAAAAAACAAAGTTTTGGCCCTTATACACAAGATGTAGTTACCATTCCAGGAAAAACAATCATGGGCACACGGCCTGAAGGTGTTTACAACGTGAAAATGACAGGAATTACAAAAGAAGGCTTAACTGTAGTAAAAGAAACCTCAACCAAAATGGTTCTTTGGACGCCTTCCAAAAATGAAGAAGCCATGCGTTTTAGCGTGCCTTACAACTTCAATGATTCTAAATCAATAACTATGTATAACACCTATCTTACTGAAGTGGTGACACCAAAGATACCAACGGGCGGAAAAGTAATTATACACGGCCATACAGATGTGATAGGTGATGCCGCTTACAACCAAAAATTATCTGTAGCACGCGCAAATGATGTGCAAGCTATTATCAAGGAAGCCTTGGCAAAAACAGGCAGAACAGATGTGACTTTTGAAGTGCATGGATTTGGTGAAGACCCAAACCTGTCACAGTTTAATAACAAGCAACCTGAGGAACGTTTTTACAATAGAACGGTCATAATCGACATCATTCCCCGTAAATAAATTATAAATCGATTAATGAGCAAAGGGCTGTCTAAATTTAGACAGCCCTTTGCTTATTATATTAAAACCGCATTTAAAAGGTTTGTGGTTTTCAAATATGTCGTCAATTACTTTAGTTTTGGAATTATATATGTTTGTCAAAAGATGCATTAGTGACAAGAAAATGGATAGGTTTAAATGTTCCACCATTACTGTCTTCAGCAGAGCAAGCCGTTAAACCCACTATGAGATCCATTTCGGCTTTAAACCTAATTAAATCCCCTGGCTTCGACGTTGGAGGTAACACTTTAAGCTGACCCGTTGTGTCAAAATGTACATTCATAAAAATGTTAAAAGCTGTTGGAATACCATCCAATTCAATGCCATAACCGATCAAATTTTTATTTAAATTTTCCAAGCAACTTGGGTGATAGCCAGGATTGTTATACATGATTTTGAATGTTTCCGGACTGCATGGGGCTAACAGAAAATCATTCCTTCCGTTACTATCTTCCATAATTTCCATCATTTTTTGTGAACGATTGCTCCATAAAAAATGTCCTTTAGTTAATAATATCGTTTCTTCAAAGTCCATGGTTTTTCCAGAGGATATTTTTTCTTTTATATCATCACGATTAAAAAGCACCATATCGCTTACTTGTTGACCAAGCGGATCGATAACAGTAAGTATATCGCCTTTATTCATTTCAAAGGCTGCACCAGATTGCGGTGCTATAATATGTAATGCACTCATACATTTTTATTTTTAGGTTTAAAAGGGCATTCCCACTGATGACCCACTGCCCTTCCACTATATTGTTTGGTCTCTGTATCTGAACCAAAATCACGTAATACAGGGTTAATACTTCCCTGTAATTTCTTATCGCGTCTACGTATTCTTTTTTTAACACTTTGATAGGTCCCCATTTCCCTCAATTTTTCAAATTGCCAATGTAAATTAAAAACGACGGTACAATAAGGCGCTTTCCTTGCTATTCTTGAACTTTCTGGATGCATGCCCACTACATAAAAAGCTTTTCCCTTAATACTGAAACTGAAATTCGACTCATTTGGGTTTTGACTTACATTGCAATCCCAAACTACATCATCATGATTATGAAGCCTTTGTAAAAATATCCATAGGGCATTTTCAAACTGAATTTCTGATTTAAAGGTATTATTTTTAAAACAAATCATTAAAGACTCAAAGTGATTAGACTCAAAATCATATTGATTTAAATAGTTTTCTATATCCAAAAGAATGGGAGTTATAACCTTATCAGATGTCATATCCTCATAAATTTTTATATGATAATTATCCATAGCAAAAACCGTATTTGCCATGATACAAGGATGTTTTTGTTTAATAATAAAATTTCGATATTCAAGTTCAATTCTATCTGGCTTCTGTGGAGTCATAAAATGATTATTTAATGATAATTAATTTTTAAAATCGATGCCTATTATTGTTGTACATCTTTCATAATCCAATCATCAATAGCATTATCATTATCTTTATGTATTACTACCAAATCGCCAGTAGTTTCAAAAACAACAGCTTTCACCTCAGAAAGTTTGGTAACATTGGACGCACGCAGTTTAGATCGCAAATCACCTTCTGTGACTCGAACTGCTTTCATATTGTCCCTTAACATGACTTCACCATCCATTAACAATGTAGGCTGATTGTCTGTGATTTGTCTGAACCATTTATAACGTCTTAAAAATGCGGCAGTTAACTGAAGGGCATACACCGCAAATAGGCCTACAGCACCTTCCAAAAGGGTAACCGAACTTGATAATATGGTAGTGGCTATCATAGAACCTACTGCAACAGTCATGGCAAAATCAAAGCTTGACATCTTTGAAAAGCTTCTCTTTCCAAATAGTCTGGTATATAGAATGACGGCAATATATATGCCCACACTGGACAACAATATTAGTGGCAAAGTATTTTCAGTTATCTCAAAAAGATCGTTCCACGTCTGGGAATAAGTATTATTTATAGCTATCATAGTAATGAAATATGGATGTTGAATAATTATGGGTTACACATTACTTTCCATTGACCCAAAAAGCGTAAATCATACCTGGAATCCATCCAATTATAGTAAGTATAATGCTAATGAGCAATTCTTTGCCTGTTCCATGTTTGAGATAAACCGCGAATGGAGGTAAAATGATGTTAAGTATAATGATATGTAAAGGCATTGTATATAAATTTTAAATTAAAAAAGCTTCTGGCCACGTATCGTTGCCAGAAGCTTTTTGCAGAAAAAAAATCGATTATTTTTTCTTAGAAGGATTCGCTGACTTTTGATTAGTAGGCGATTTTTTTGGAGAATCTTTTTTATCCTCTTTTTTATCCTCTTTTTTTTGGGTTTCTTTTTTGTCTTTAGCGCTCATAATCCTCTTATTTAAGTTTATCAAATAAAATTAGATATAACAAACCGGATAAAAGTGCGCAGAAAAAGAAAATAAGAACGCTATCAATTAATTATTACTTGAGTAGTTAATGGCGTATTCAGATTCTTGGTTGGATAAGTTTGGAATCACGTTTAAACAATATATTATATTTCAATTTTTGTCCCATTCATATTTTGTGGGACAAGCAGTGGGACAAAATCCGAGTAATTGAACGCCGAATACATAATAATCCTATTTTAGTGAAACCATTGAAAACACAAAGGCGAACCCGTATTACCGCTGTGGTTAGCAGTAATGCGTTTCGCCTTATTTTTTGTTTTAGTGACCTCGACTGTTTAGTTTTTTAATCAGTTTTCCAATTAAAACTCAGCGTTTCTGACGTTTTTCCACACTTTTTTACAACAATTTTTAATGATAAATGGTCATGAATGGACATATGTGGTCAAAAATGTGGTCATATATTTTTTTCATTTTCAGTGACTGTTATAACTTTTAAAAAGTAAAAAACTGAAAAAATGAGAACAAATTTTAAACTTAGAAATGGAGCAAAAGTAAACACAATTTTAATTGATTTAAGATACGGAAGAAACATAAGAGTTCGATGTACAACAGCATTAATTATTAAAAAAGGTTCAGAAAAATATTGGAATGCTAAAAGGTGCAGAATTAAACAACCAAATGACATTTATAATGCCGATGAAATTAATAAAAAACTTAAAAATTATGAATCTGACATCGAAGAGATAATTGAAAATTTAGAAAATAAAAATATCTTAACTCAATTTAATTGTGATGAAGCTATTAAGAAACTTTTAAACCCAAATGTCCAAAGTGAAATTGAGACAGATATAAGTAAATCAAATAATGTTCTAACATACTTCGATTGGTATCTAACTTTTTATGCAAGCAAAATATCTCCACATTCTAAAAAGCCCTTAACATCAGGTACAATTAAAACTTACAGAAACTGCAAAGTGTATTTTGAAAAGTATCTAAAATCAAAAAAAATTAAAGATTTTTATTTTGAAAATTTCGATAAAGAATTTTATTATGATTTTATAGATTACGGTTACTCCAATGGATATACAAGAAATTATGTTGGTTCTATGATACAAAAACTAAAAACGATAATTAGTTCTGCATATGATAATGGAAACCATAAGAATATAGAATTTAAGCAACGTTATTTTTCAAAACTTACGGAGGAAATTAACCATCCTTACCTAAATGATAAAGAACTTGATTCTATCTATTCACTTGAATTAAATGACCCATATCTTAATGATGTTAGAGATGTTTTTTTAATAGCCTGTAATACTGGATTAAGAGTTGGAGATTTAACAACTTTTCTAAAAGAACCCAAATTGATTAACTTAAAAGGTAGGGATTACATATTTTTAAAACAACAAAAAACAGGAAATGAGGTTTATATTCCACTAAATAGTATGGTTCAAAATATTCTCAAAAAGCGAGATAACTATTTCCCTCCTTACATCCATCAAAATCTTCTGAATGAGGAAATAAAGCGAATTTTAAAAAGAGCCAAAATAACAGATGATTTTACAATAATAAGAACAGTAAAAGGAATAAAAGAAAGAGAGATTAAGCCCAAATATAAATTAATCAGTATGCATAGCGCAAGAAGAAGCTTTTGCACAAATGCATATAATCAAGGAATGCCTCCTCACCACATAATGATTATTTCTGGACACAAATCCGAAAAGGTATTTTACAATTATATTAAAGCAACAGTTCAAGAAAAAGCAACGCAAGTAGCAGAGCATAGCTTTTTTAAATAAATTAATTTTCTTACAATCTATTTTTTTTGTAATTTTATAAACTTATCCTAATAAATTAATTTTTTACATTTTACTTTTTTGAGTTAATAAAAATTTATCATTATAAAATATGGAATCATATTTCGCAAAATATTAGCATTTAAACCAACCAAAAACCAATATACTATGAAAACCAAATGCTTATTATTATTATTATTATTATTTATCAGTTTATTTTCAATTCAACTTCAAGCACAAACTTTTTCGAAATCAATTAATAACAAAATAGTTACCGATTCAAAAGTTACTTTAACTGATAACAATACACATTCTCTAAATCAGAATTATATTATTGAAGCCTCAAAGTCGGATTCCAATTACTTTGATGTCATTCTTAAATCAGATAATAATCAAGAAGAAACTTTTAGGATTCATCCTTTGTCTATTGATCTTTTTTCTGCAAAATTTAAAAATTCATTTTTAAAGTTGGCTGCAAAAGCTGAGGGAAAATCTATAAAGAATACATCAACTTTTAATGAACTACAAATATCTTATCTATTTGCACAACTTGTTACTTTTGAAAGAACAGAAGATGAACGACCAGTGGTTGCAAATATCACTTTAAAACAAGATATTCCTGTTAAAATAATGATTACAGACTCCACATTTGAAGTTAAGACTATTGATGAAGCAAAACTTGAACTCACATTCTTTAATGGTTATATTGAAAAAGTCGAATTAGAAACAGAGTTATATGGTACTAAAGTTAGATTTACAAATACATATTCCATTGGAATTTCTTCATCAAACGGAATAAAGAATTTTACAAAAAATAACATTCTAAGTTTTTACAAATATAAATTTGACAAATCTAAATTAACACGAGATTACTATGGATATTACTTAACTATTAATTTTGCGGATATTATAGATTATGACAGAGAAATTGACATAAATGCTAACGATATTAGTCCAGAACCGACCAAATTAGTCTTGGACGAAACCCAAAAAACAACAAAACTTTATAAAGAACAATCTACAAAGCTATTTGAAGCTATTGTTTACTCAGATTTTTTAGGGGTATTCGATGAAGAAAATCCTAATGGAATAATACAAACAGAAATAGCTAAAAAATTCTATATAAATACACATCGATATGAAATTACTCCAAAAGGTAGATTCTTAGGACTTTTATTTCCACCTATCGCATTTTCTGAAGGGTATGGTTGGTTTGAATATGTTAATTTAAGTGCGATGTTGTCGAAAATTGAAGAAAACAATAAATTCCTACAGCCAAGTACAATTAGTACTGTAGATTATTTCTCTCCAATTAATATTATGCAACATCAATCTTTCTCCATAGGATTAGATATTAACCTCCTATATTTAGAAAACCAAAACAAAAAAATTAATACTAATTTTGACTTTGGAGTAAGATTTGGAAGGAGCGGTTTGCAAATTGATGAAAGCACACAAGAATTTTTTAATAGTATTACCACAACTATAGAATTAGGTTTTCAATTTATACCAGAAAAACGTTATGGGCTTTTGATAAGTGAAAAACTAATGCATTTTCAAGTGTATAACGATGATAATTTTAATGTTATGTCTCTCAAAAATGGAGAACTTGTATCACCTGAAAACTTGTTTAATAAAACCCAGTTTGAATTTTTTGTAAATACTTCAACAACAGGCAAACTCTTTATAAGGTACAACCTTATTACTGAATTAGCAGATTGGGATAATAATTATTCACAATTTCAATTTGGCTATTCATTTTATTTACTTAAACAGAACGGAAAGTCAAAATAAGAAAAAAGCTCGTCTTGATAAATTTATTATCAGTTTTAAACCTAAAAGTTTGTAGGTTAGTATTTTATGGTTAATAGTTTAATTAATTTGGAGCTAAGAAATTATTAATATCCCTATTTTATTCATTCTAACAAAAAGATTTTAAAAGGTAATATTTTTCTTATTATATCATAACTTTGGGAAGTTATGTCTATTTTAGTAATCCTAAAATAAAATAGCCTTCAGCCAAAATAATTAACACAGTAAATATGAACATTTATAAACTAAAAATAGAAAACTACAGGCTATTAAAAAGCTTTTTTATAGACATTGAAAAAGAGCTTTCTTTGGTAATTGGGAAGAATAATTCAGGAAAAACCTCAATTCTTTCAGTTCTTGATAAATTCTTGAATGAGAAAAGTAAATTTTCCTATGATGACTTTAATATAGATTTTATAAACGAATTAGAAAGTTTAATTAAATCTCCTGATACTCCTGAAGAATTTCTACCCAAAGGCATTAAATTGAAAATTTATATAGAATATAACGAGGCAGACGATTTATCTAATGTAAGCAGAGTACTCATGGATTTAGACCCTAACAACAATAAAATTGTGTTGGGTTTTGAATATACACTATCATATACAGATTTTATAAAAATAAGGGCAAATTATCGAGTTTTTACTGCAAATGAAATAACCAAGAATGATAAGAAGAAAGAATACAAACCAAGAGAATTAAAAGAATTTTTAAAACAAGAATTAGATAATTATTTCCAAATAAACAAAATGTCTTTTGAGTATAATTCAGTTACGGATAAAGTTAATGATGCTAACTTTATTAACCTTGAAAGTGAAGGTATTCGTATAAAAGATATTATTAGCTTTAAATACATTAGTGCAAGAAGAGATGTAACTAATAAAGAAAAAGAAAATACACTTTCTAAACAAACTTCGAGCCTTTATAAGAAGAAAGAGGATAGTAGCGATAAAACCGAAGCTACAGAGGATTTTAAAGACCAACTTTCAGAAACAGATAGAACATTAAGTGAAATATACAAAGACCTATTCAAAGATGTAATTAAAAAAGTACAAGATTTTGGAGGGGTTAAATTCAATGACACTGATATAGCAATAATTTCAACATTACAACACAGAGAATTGCTTGAAGGAAATACAACAGTTGTTTATACTCACGATGACCATAAATTGCCAGAGCATTATAACGGCTTAGGTTATATGAACCTAATAAGTATGATTTTTGAAATTGAAATACTTGTTCAGGATTTTAAAAGGGATAAGGAAACAAAGCCAGCCGATATTAATTTATTAATCATTGAAGAACCTGAAGCACATACACATCCGCAAATGCAGTATATTTTTATCAAGAACATAAAGAGGTTACTAGCAGAAGGTATTAAAAAAGATGATGGAATAATAAGACCACTACAGTATATAATCACCTCACATTCATCTCACATAGTTGCAGATAGTGATTTTGACGATATTAAATATTTGAAGGCAAAGGAGAAAAATAACGTTGTTGCGAAAAACCTGAAAGATTTGAGTAAGCAATATGATGCTGAACCAAATCATTATCAATTCTTAAAGCAATATTTAACTATAAGTAGAGCAGAAATTTTCTTTGCTGATAAAGCTGTTTTAATTGAAGGAGATACAGAACGGATATTAATTCCAACTTTTATGCGAAAAGTAGATATGCAAGAAGCTGACCGTTTGAAAGAAGAAGGAAAAGAAGATAATTTTCTTCCGCTATTATCTCAAAATATATCAGTCATTGAAGTTGGAGCATATTCCCAAATATTTGAAAAATTTATTGACTTTTTGGGGATAAAATCTTTGATTTTAACGGATATTGATGCCGTCAAAATTGTAGAAAAAGATGATTTTGCAAAGGATGTTTGGGGAGCCTGCCCTGTTGAAGAAGGCACTAAAACAAGTAACTCGGCTATAAATTATTATTTGAAAGGTATTGCTTGGGATGTTTTAAAAGATTTACCTATTGGTGATAGAACAATTATAATTGGGAGTTCTAAAGTTTGTTTATGCTACCAACAGAAAGAAAATGGATATTATGCAAGAAGTTTTGAAGATGCTTTTATTCATTCTAACAGAGAATTTGTGAAAGCAAATAAAGAAACTTTTCTAGGATTAAAAAAGGCTAATGATTTTGATGATGATGATAAAAGCCCCTATGAATTAGCAGAATCTTGTATAAAGAAGAAAACTCATTTTGCTTTAGATATATTATACCACAGCAATGAAAATTTTAGTAATTGGAATATCCCTGAATACATCCAAAATGGCTTATTATGGTTGAAGAAAGATTAGACTTAGAACCCGAAGTACAGGAAATCTTCAAATTAATTGACGATGGAAGAAACTTCCTTTTGAGTGGTGGTGCAGGAAGTGGTAAAACTTATTCACTAGTAAGTGTAATTCGTCAAGTAATAGTGGAAAATCCAACCATAAAAGTTGCTTGTATGACTTATACTAATGCTGCCGTTAAAGAAATAGAAGAAAGGGTAAATCATAAAAATTTGAACGTATCAACAATTCATGATTTCTTATGGGATAGTATTAAACACTTTCAAAAAGAGCTTAAATTAGCACTTATATCTTTAGTTAATAATGTAGAAATAAACAGCATTAATATTGACGATATATTTCCCCTTCCTGAAAGTTATTACGATTTATTACCTGATGGTATTCAATATAAGGAATTTGTGAAGTTACGAGAAGGCATCATCTCTCACGATGAATTACTTATAGTTGCAAACTTTCTTTTTGAGAAATATCCTAAACTGAGTAGCATTGTAAAAGATAAATACAAGTTCATATTTATTGACGAGTATCAAGACACAAATAAAACTGTTGTAGAAATATTTCTAACTCATTTCAAAAAAAGTGAAAGAAAAAATATTATTGGTTTTTTTGGTGATGCAATGCAATCAATTTATGAAGGTATTGGTAATTTAGCTGATTACACAGGAGAAGATGCAGACAAAGTAAAAGAAATTAAAAAGAATCAAAATAGAAGAAACCCTCAACTCATAATTGACTTAGCCAATAAACTTCGAACAGACGGTATAATTCAAGAAGCCTCTACTGACTCTAAAGCACCAAATATGATAGAAGGTGTTGTTAAACAAGGTACTATTTTATTTTTGCATTCTGCCGATGGTGATATTAATGTGGTTGAAAAATTCTTAGAGAATAAATATGATTGGGACTTCAATAATTCAAAGCAAACAAAAGAACTTAACCTCACTCACAATTTAATAGCAGATAAAGCAAGGTTTAGAACACTAATGGATATTTATGATAATGATCCAGTTATTGGTCTAAAATCTGAAATACTTGAGAAAATAAAATACAATAAAAAAAATAATAGACCCGAAATTAAAATTGAAGAAGATGATACTTTTGATACTGTTGTAGATAAATTTCAACTTAAGAATAGACAAAAACAACTAAAAAAAGATATTCTATTATCTGACCCAGATAAGGCTGAATTATACAATCAGTTAAAGGATAAACCATTCTCCGAAGTAAGGAAAATCTATTTGAATAAAGATGCTCTAATTGATGATAAGAAACAAGATGAAGAGGATGAAAACAAAAAAGGTTCAAAAAGAGATAATCTTATTAAGCATTTATTCAAAATTCAAACTAATATTTCTCTTTATCAAAATAAGAAGTACAATGAATTTTTAAGAGCAACAGACTATCGTTACAAAATAACAAGTATTGAAAGCAAAAAAATATTAAAAGAAAATATTGAAATTCTTATAAATGTTGGAGATAAAACAATTGAAGAAGTAATAAATGTTGCTAACGAAAAAGGGATTTGTTTAATTGATGACAGGTTAGATATTTTTAAAGAGAAGTATATGTATTTATATAATCGTGTAAAGAATGTTAAATTTATTGAGTTTCAAAAATTATATGAATATTTAGAAGGGTTAACACAATTTTCAACACAACATAAAACAAAGGGTGCTGAATTTGATAATGTATTAGTTATACTTGATAATGGAGGATGGAACAATTATAATTTTGAGAAAATGTTTTTAGGAACTGCTTCTGAAAGTGTATTGGAAAGAACACAAAAACTATTTTATGTGTGTTGTACTAGAGCTAAAGAAAATTTATCAGTTTACTTTCACAATCCAGATGAACTTGTTTTAGAAAAAGCCAAAGAATGGTTTGGGAAAGTAAATGTAATTGATATTGTCAGTAAGATATAATACTAACTATATTTAATCATAATAATGAAAAAGTCAATAAATTAATTAACAAACTGATATAAAGACCTTTTAAACTTGTCCTAAGCCGATTCAAACAGCTATCTCTAATTCTATGACCCAAGCTCACTTTAATAACATTCGATATAAAATTTTAGAATTAATTAGTTCTTCAAAAGAAGAAATTCAAATTTGTGTAGCCTGGTTTACAAGTAAAGAGATTCTAGGAAAACTAATTGATAAAGCTGAGATAGGATGTAAAGTCCAAATAATAATAAGTGACCATTTTGAAAATAAAAGACTAGATTTTAAAGAGTTTATCAACAAAAATGGAACAATTAAAATTTTGTCAAGTAGTTCAGGGAGATTTCTTCATGATAAATTTGCGATTTTTGACAAAAAGAAAGTAATTATTGGTTCATATAATTGGACTAATTCAGCAGAATTTTTTAATCATGAAAATGTTATAATCAGTGATGATAAAACAATCATTAAACAGTTTTTAGGGCGATACCGATTTTTAGAAAATATTGTTGAAAATTATGAAATTCAAAAACTACTAACAAAATCAATTTTAGAAACAGAATCTAAAGAAGAAGAATTTCAAAATATTGAAAATGAGTTGTTTAATGAACTCATTAACTCTATTGAACTTTCCATAAAACAGGGAGCAAAAATAAATAAATCAACAATTTTGGATTTACTAAATAGATATGGAGCAATTGGCACAGCAAAACGTTTGGTAAAGGATGGTGCTGAAAAACTTCAATCTGGATTTCTAAAAATGTTTGAGATAGATAGATTAGACCTAACTTTTGAAAACATAATCTTAAAAGACAAGTATAGAGTTATGTTTGATGAAGATACACTTAAAAAAGCAAAAGAAAAGCTTGATAAATTAGGATATAATATTAACGGATAATTAAATACTACCCTACTTAGTAAAATATTTTTGGGTTTCTATCCGGTTTTATTCACAAAATTAGAAATTTAAACAAAATATTAATATTACATAAATAAGTTATTCGCAATTAAATGAAAAATAAAATTGAACTACCTCCATTTTATAATTATAAAGAGGAAGGAACTGATAGTGGTTACGAATCAATCCAAGATTTTATATTAAGTTGGACTTTAAGGTGTTCTGTTGAAAATTATTCAAAGGTTAATAATACTCTTCAATCTTATTCAAAAGGAGTTCTTTTAGCCTTAATTTTTGGCGATAATGATAGTGATTGGAATTATCAACTTGCAGCTTCTAATTCTGAAATAATAGTTAAATCTGTTAAAACAAAAAGACAGTGGAATTTAATTGATTTATTAGCTGAAATCAATTTAGAGATTAACGGTGAGAATAAATCTTATATTTTAAGCATAGAGAATAAATGGTATTCTTCAATCAGAGAAGGTCAACTTGAAAAATCAATAAAATTTATTAGGGATGAGTACTCTTATTTTAATAATAAAATTATTAACCTTATAGTCTTTAGTGATTATGAGAAACTAAATCTTTACACTAAAGAATTTTGTAAAAAGGCAGGTTATAAAGTTGTAGTTATAGAAGATTTATATGAATTAGCTAAAATGAGAAAAGACAAACTAACAAATAATTATTTATTTGACGAATACTGGTTCAGATTCTAAAGAACCTACCCCTTTAGTAGTAAATAATTTTTGTCTAGAATAGAAATTGATAATAATTTTGAGTTTAAAGAATGAATCACGATTTAAATAATTTACAATTCCCCAAAGATTCAAGAAACGAGCAATTAGAAGTAATTTCCGAAAATTATTTTCGCCCACTCTTTGATGTTGAACGTTTCATATTAAAGAGTGAGGTTATTGATAATGGCATTGATTTTAGAATTGAATTAAAGCAAAAAGGAAACAAAGTAGGCTTTGGATTAAATTTTCAACTTAAAAGTACCGAGAACATATTTAAAAACAATGATGGTACTTACAGTAAGTCTTTTAAAACTTCAAACATTGAATACCTTTTAAACAATGGTCAACCCGCTTTTTATGGTTTCTATATTGATGAAGAAAAAACAATGTATTATGAAAGTTTAGATGCATTCATAAATCAATTAAATTCTCAAAAAATTAATTGGCAAAACCAAGAAAATCATACTTTAAGATTTTCTAAAAAAATTACCTCAAATTCAATCAACGAAATTTATGATTTAGCATTAAAGAGAGGGTTGATGTTGAGAAAATTAAATTCTAAGCTAGCTGAAAATATCAATAATATTGAGCATGATAATAGTATTTTAATTGATTATGATTGCAATGTGGAATCAGAGGATGATATAAAAAATATTATTCAAAATAGTGGATGGATATTAAATGATGAGTGTAGGTGGAAAGAAATTATATTTTTACATAATAAAACATCAGTAGGCTCAAAAAAAACAGCCTTATATAATTTTATAGTAGGGCTATCTTATACATATACTGGAGAATATTTTAGGGCATTAGATTGTTTTAAAAGTGCAGTCCAAGACATTGATGAACTTCAACAATATGTAAAAGGATATGCAATATTTTTTTACGCTGAATTACGTTATTTGTTCGGCTTAATTGATAAAGATGAATATGATAGCACAATTAAAAACTTACCAAGTGATAGTGGGATTAAATATTATATTCAATTAGAAGAAATAGAAAAATCAATTCCTGATTTATTTAATTCTGATAACTTTATTTCAAAGAATTACGAAAAGCGAATTTCTGATTTTATTGGTAACGACAAAGTAAATAATAAAATAAAACTAATAGCTAAAATTGGAGTTGCTGCATACAAAGGAGAACAATTGATTTGCTTGACACCATTTATGTTTATAAATCATGATGAGCACATATTACAATCAAGTTTTGTCGCTCTTAATAAAGAGTTTCGTAGTTTATTGCTTGAATCTGAAAAAATCAAAAGTCCATTTATTAGCCACTATTGTGCTTTAAAGCACAATAAGTTTTTAATACAATTTGATGCTATTTGTAAAACTAAAATAGATTCTTTGTTTGATAATAAACTGTTTGAGGATATTCAAAAGTCATTATATCAATCTTACAAATATTTTATTGAGATTGGACATATTGATAACCAAATATTTTCGCTTACCATTCTATTAGAATCATATCAAAGTTCTGATAACAAAGAAAAAATAAAAGAAATAATTTCTCTGCTTGGAGAGTATGCAGAAAGGTATCAAAATCCTGATCTAAAAAAGCGAATAGATTTTGTGGTTAATGGGGGTACTTTTGTACAATATACTATTAACCAGAAAGAAAGAATTAAAAAAATTGAGATTGAAATTCAGTTTAAAAGAGATGAGCTAGAAAAGCTCGATGAAATTGAAAAAAAGAAACAACACAATACATCAAATAATAGTTCTGTGATAAATTTATTTCCGATAGGATATTTTATAATACCTAATGACAAAGTTGAAAAAAGTTTTGATATTCTGGAAATAAAAGACACATTACTAAAAGAAAGGCTAAAATGGTTTTTTAAAGAAGGGATAATACCAATAGTAAATGTTTATGTTCCAGAAATAACCGAAGAAGGAGCTTTAGAAGGAAATCTAGAGTACAGAGGCATTGAGAGTTATAGAAAATTATATGCCATCAGAAAAGCCTTTTTTGAAAATGGCTTTTATAGAACAAATATTTTTTAAATGGAAATAAATAAACTTCATATCTTCTCAAAAGATACAGATGCTTTTTCCTCTCAGAGAGGTTACAATTACCAAACTTTAAAAACACTCGAAACTTGGGTTAATAATTTTTTAGAGGATAATAATGAAGAAATATATTGCGAATTTGAAGAAGATATTTTCCAAAAGGACAATTTAAATAATAGCCTTAAATTTAGACAACTTAAACTTTATAAAAGTAACTTTTCTTTTAGCAGTGATGAGGTTAGAAAGTGTATAGCACACTTCTTTATGTTACATATTAAATATGATTACAATGACTTTCAAAAAGAATTTATTTTTGAAACCAATTCAAATATTGCAGGAAAAAGGCTAGAAAACGATGCTGAACTATTAAAAGACTGGTATGAAAACCAAGACGTTTTTGATTTTGATAAATTTAAGATATACTCTGTAAAAGTAAAGGAGATAGTTTCTGAATATATACAAAAACAAAAGAAATCATTAGAGGGAGAACTTGATGACAAGTTATTAGCGGAGTTAATTGAAATTTTTGATATAATTGATGATGATTTTTGGTTAGAATTTACAAAACTTATTAAATGGAAATTTATTGGAATTAGTTCTGAAGAAGAATTTATTCGTGTAAAAAGTAACATTGAAAATCTAATACTTAAATTACCTTTTTCAGAAAATAGTGGCAATGAATCACAGGCTTTTGGTGTATTATTGGAAAAAGTATTCTCAACGACTTCACAAGAAAAGCCAGAAAATAGGAAATTAACCCTTGTCCAATTGGAACAGTTAATGCTAAATATTGGCAGTGAAGATGATAAATGGTATTCCAAAGGACAATTATTCTATTCTAAAATAAATAAAATAGATACATTTAGAATAGGAGAGTTTTACGAAATTTTAGACCTAGTAAATTATTGCAGAAGAAAAAGGTATTTACACAAGCATAAAGCCCTCTGGAATGCTTTTTTGGGATTTTATACTAAAAACGAAAACATTCTCCCTTCATACAAAAGAAAGGCCATATACGAGCTTGTTTTTCTTAATAACGAGTTTTATGAGGTTGATTATAACAATCTCAAAGAAAGAGTGCGTCCAAAAGGTAGTTTGTTTGGTTTTGAGGAGGAAATAAGGTATTATTTAAATGATTTTAATTCATTTCAGAATGCAGATGAGTTAGAAAAAGCCCAAAACATCATGAATGTTTTACTTCCAGTAGTATTTGAACAAAAAGTAAATATTTCTGAGAACGATTTAAAGTTATGGTTAGTGAATCTTTATAAGGAAATAAGCAGAAGGTTTTTATCTGAAAGAGACATTAATGAAAAATGTAGATTAATTGAACAAAAAGGAAATATTTTACTTTCTGTTAATAGATTTAGGCTCAGGAGCAATATTGAGTTTATTTATTATTATGAACAACTTTTAAAATTAATAGACCAAGCTCCATTGTTTAAAATTTCTCAATTTGGAGACAGGATTGATAAGTACATAAAAATACACATAAATATAGACCCTAAAGATAAGATGGGTATAATACAAAGCTTAGAGGATTTCTCAGAAAAGCTTTTCCCATTTGTAGAAGAAAGAGAGGGCAAGGTTAAATTAGCCCAAAAACAAGTTTTAAGGGGCGTTCAGTATCTTAATAGTTCTGAACCACCACTCTTATTAAAGGCATTGGAATACTTTCATAAAGCAAAAGACAACTATTTACAAGAAGATACAATTGAAGGTTATATTTTGGCTTTACTTAATATTTCTCAGCTATATAATCAAGTAGGTATGCACTTAGCAGCTAAATATTATGCCTTAGCAGCGTTTCGATTATCTGTTAATAAGGAAATGGTAAATAGAACGGAAAAAAGCTTGGCAATGATGTTCTATTGTGACTACAAACAAGGCTCTTGGTTTAATGCAATAAATATCTATAAAATATACATTGCTATTAGAGATGAATCAAATCTTCAAATGTCAGATTATAAAGAAGAAGGAGAAATTACCCAAAGGTTAGCAATGATATTGTACTATACAAAAAAGACCTCAAACCAATTTAAAAATTTTATAAATGCTTACTTGAAGGAACTAGATTATATAGGTAGTGAAATAATAGAGCCAATTTTTAAAAGAATTGAAAAGGATATAGATAATAGTGAAAAATTGAATAAAGTTATATTAAAAGAAATAGATGATTTTCCGCTTAACGATATTGGAAATGAAAGAGTTATTTCTTTTTACGCTTTAGGAAGTCTCTGGAAAATTAAGTTTGAAAATAGTTTTGAACTTATGTCTATTGCTGAAGAATACATTTCAACTATTCAAATAGTTTTATCTGAAATCTCACTTTCTAATTATGATTTTCATCTAACAAAAAGTGAAATTAATATTGAATTAGAATTGAAAAACGATTATACCCCACCAGAACAATTACCTTCAAACAAAATTAATAAATGGAAAGTTTTTATTTGCCATTTTGACAAAACTAATCCCGAAGCAATAAATAAACATACTGTGTTTAATACAGTTACGGTTCTATATGTTTTGAATAACATTAGTTTATTAATAGAAGAAGAATATAAAGACCTTTTTTTTAAACTTATTAAGGAAAGAGGCTTAGACAAGAAGCAAATCTCTGTTAATTTATATCAAAGAATGCATCGAGATATATACACTAAACAAGCTTTTGATATTTCACAAAGATGTTCTTTTCAAAAAGAATATTTTCCACTAAATTTCCCAAAAGAGAACAAAGCAATGAGATGGGATGATTCTTTAAGTGAAAAATATGATGTGGGTTTTTCTGTTGAAGCAATTGAAAACAGATTTAATAACACAAAAAAATCTATATATATAACAATTGAAAAACTGAAAAAGGACAATGAGTTTATTAAGCTAATCCATAGCCTAAGAGAGGAAGGTTGGAAAGATTGGCAAATAATTACTAATATTTTTAATTTTATGATTAGTTATAAAGTTAGAAGATTTGAGAACATTAATTATACCAATGAAAAAGAAGCTATTGAACTAATAAATAAAATGTTTGTTAAGTACAAAAACTTAGATGAAAAAGATTGTTATATAGAATTTCCAGTTCAAGCTTTCAAAAGCAAAGAATTTATGGAACAGTTTGAAGTTGGTATAGGAAGTATAATAAAAACTTATGGATTAGAAAACAAATCAATAACTCCAAATTTTGATGCTATTAAAGAATTTTTAGATGTTAGATTTAATTTAGCAGTAGATGATTATAATGAAAACAATCCTTTGAAAAATATTTAGCTCTCAGCCATTATAACTGTTTTTTTTAGAAATTATCCATAATAGAACATGCGAAAAACAGTCAAGGTAAAATACTTTCAGTGGATTAAATTGAGCATAGACATAATTATTGCATTTCCTTTCATAATTTAGGTTAAAGTGATTTCTTATAGGGTTCAAAAATTTCTTTTTTTAGTGGCTCACTTTGACAGCCCTATTCACTGTTGTATATAATGGAGTATAAAACTCAATATTTTTTGTGTCGTATAAATTTTTTAATTTCATAATTTAACAAAGTTATTAAATAAAGACATTGTAAAAATGAAAAACTTAAAATTAGAGGATTTACCTAAAGCAATGGAAATAGCTTTAGAAAAGCTAAGTATTATAGAACAACAATTAAATGATTTAAAACATAATTTCCAGCCTAAAGAACCTATTGAATTAATAACTAGAAATGAAGCGGCAGAATACTTAAAAATTAACTCTACTACACTTTGGAGTTGGACAAACAAAGGTAAACTTAAAGCATATGGGATAGGTGCTAGACGATACTATAAAAGAAGCGAAATAGAGAAATGTATGGTTGTATTAAAAAAGTGAAATTGATATTTGTGCTTCGTTATTTTGTGTGCTGTTTTGTTTAAATTTAAAAGTTTTTACATCTTTAAAATATGACTAAAAGCGATATAAGAAATACCTTTTGGGGCATAGGAGTTGATAGTCTTAATAGATTTCAATGTTTTTTAGACCTTAAACAAAAACTATCAGGTGAAAGTTATTGGTATGCTTTAAGAATAGCTTATACCGATAGTGATAACTTATTTTATCATAAATCAAGTATAATGGATTCTTTTTTATGTGATGAACCTTTCAGAGAACATTTAATGGAAAATGATGAAATTGAGTATTTAAAAAGTTTACCTGATAAAGTAACAATATATAGAGGTATGACAAAAGAAGAGTTGAAATCTGGTTTTTATGGTTGTTCTTGGACTCTGAAAAAAGAGGTTGCAGAATTTTTTGCAGATAAATATAACCGTAATTATTCCACCAATAATTTAAAGAAAATAGTTGTAAAAAAAAAGATTTTAAAAGAAGATATAATTGCATTTCTTAACAATAGAGATGAGTTTGAAGTCATTTACTTTGATTTAGCTGCATTAATACACCATCACTTCAAAATCTAAATCTGTCCAATCTTTATTCGTCTAATTGAATAAAAGGATAATTTTATATACTTTCAGAACCAAGTTCCTTAAAAAATTTAAATGTATTATCTAATTGCCAGATAGGAGGAAAATACAAAATAACACCGTCTCTACCCCTAGTTAGTAAAATCCTATAAGTGTTTTGTCTAAATTCAGTATTCCCTACAATTGACCGCACAAATTCATAATTCCACCTGTTTTTGTACCAAATATAATCTACACCCCAAACAATAATGGGCATTTGCATTTCAAATCCAATTGCAGAAAATTCGGTTAAAGGGATTAAATCTCCATTACTATCTTCACATAAACCATTGTTATTAAAATATTGATTAATACCTAACCTACTTGATTTTTTGTAATCATACAAAACGTTACTCTTAAAATTTAGTTCCCTAATTTCATTAATTTCTGATTCAGATGATGTTAGAGTGCAATAAGAATTTGGTTTATCTTGGTATCTAGCTTCACAATAATCAATAGCACTGTCAATGTTCCTAGTTATAATAATTTTAAATCCATTATCGCATAATTCATTAAACTCTTTCTGTAAACTTTTAAAATAATAAGAATCTAAAGTTCCCTCAAAATCAAGTAATTTATTAATAAAAACAGGTGAACTAGGTGTTTTAAAATTTCTAAATGAATGCGATAAATCAAAATTATTTTTCTCAAAATAAATTATTTTCTTACTATAACCAATCCCTTTCTTCGTTTTATTAGAACCATAAACCATCCATTTTTTATTTGCATTATTTATAGCATCTTTCCACTGGTAAAAATTTCCGTATTCTCCCCAACTTAATTCTTGCCCACTACCTATTAAAACTACTAAAACACCCCATTCTTTTTTCTCATATAATTCTAAAACAAATCTGCTTTCACTTGATTTTAAGCCAAAGTACTTTTCCATTTTATCTTGATTCCAAAATCGCTGTGCTTCATCAAAAACAATCAAATCCCAAATTGGCTCACCTTCCTTTTTTGAATATTCAGTTATAAAATTATGAGTTGTTTTAATATTAGAACAAACACCAATTTCATCATTTAAATTTTCAGCAAATTGCCTGTTCTTTGTAACATATAATCCATTATTTTCGAATGCGCATTTAAGACCTAAAGCTGATTTACCAGAACCTGCTGTACCTGTTAGAAACACTATTGCATGTTCATTTTTAGCCTTCGATTCATTATACACATTATTCAAATCAATACTTATTTGACTCGATTCAAGGAAACATGCCTTCTCAATATGCTCAATTTCTTTATTTTCAAATACTGCCTTCGCATATTCAGTAATAGCAGGAACTGGCTTAAAATTTCCATCATTCAAACTATTAGGATGAACCATTAAATAATTTTGATAATTTTCAAGTAAAATAGGCTTTAAATTATCTGGACTTAAAACAACTATCTCTCCTATATTTTCCTTTAATCCATTAGCTTTAAGCAATAATAAAATAGGTTTGATTTCAAAATTTTTAGCTGTAGAATGATAATATTCTAAATCAAGTTTATAGCCGTTTATTTGGTCTAAATCAGCCAAAGTATATTCTGATTTATTTTTTACCTCTATTAGAAAAATGGTAACGCCATTAATTAATAAAATATCAGGACGTTTACCACTTGACAAGGGAATAAGAAATTCAAAAATAATATTCCAATTTTTATTATCTTTTTCAAAAATACTTTTTACTAAGTCGATAGATTTATTCCAAGAAATAATTTGTCCTTTTGAAAATGTATTACAATTTATCTTTTCATCAAGAAAACATTCAATGTTACTTATAATTTCGGAAGTTGAAAGCTCTTTCAACTCTCTAATAGTGTAATAAGACTTTATCTCTTCTTTATTTAACATATTAATTTGGGGTAATAATTTATGTAATCATTAATGTTTAAAAAAATATTCGTTAGAACTCATGTAGTAACTTTTCTTAGAACCTGCTTTCATTTCCTCCTCCCACATAGTTTTTATTATATCTTTACTGTACCAAAAATTCATTCCATTTTTCCAACTATTCCAAACAGCTTTTTCAATTCTATTTTTTTTAAACCAAAAATATTCTTCGGCACAAAGATTAAAATAATCGTAGATTACATTTTTATCTTTAAAATCTAACTCCTTCATAGATTTTTTATTTTTAGTTATTTTATAAAGTTTAGAATTGAGCTTATCATAGCGTAAATTAAAATCCAAATATAACTCCTTAAAAAACCTGTCATCTTCCATATAGATTTTTGTTAAACCTAAGAAAAAGGTGATAACGCCACCTAAAAGACCTAATAATAAAGAAGGTTCTATTTCAATAATAAGATGAAAAACTAATATAGTAATGAATAAAAAAATTGATGTTACAGATAATATTCTAGTCCTATTATTTCTAATATATCTACTCATTGTTTATTTAAAATAAATGTTTTTATAATAATTCTACTATAGATTAGTCTAAGTTAAATTTGGATGCATTTAAAATATAAAACACAAAATATCAATAAAATAATTTCAAATAAATAAATTGGCAATATTGTTGGTCTTTTAAATATTACCCATTTATTGACTTTTATCTTATAGTCCGAAATATCCATACTCATTGATTTAACTTCTTTATTTCTGACACCATCATATAGTTTTCTGAAAACTTTTTCAAGCCATAAATATTGAGAATCTAAATACCAGAAAATTATTGTAATGGGAAATCCAATAAGAAATATTCTATAATCTTCTTTGTCAATACCAAAAGCGATTAATGCAGTAATAGCAGTTATACTCCAACTTTTTACCAGAAAAGATTTATGTGATAATCTGTTTATCACATTGTGAATAAGCTCTAAATGTTTTATTGTAGTTTCCTTCATGATATTATATTCTTAATATTGGGTCTGTGCCAGTAAGCCAATAATCCATCATTACATATTTATTTAAATTTTCTCTAATCCATAGTTTATAGTTGTCTGTTCCTTCTATTTTATTTTGGGTTATATATGGATAAATACCTAAATACTCTGAACCAGAAAAATTATCGGATTCATAATCAGATATTGGCAATACAGCCACTAGACCTTTATACCCATCAAAATAACCTAACTCCCAAGGCATCCACTTTGACAAACTACTATTTCTTGAAAAAGCATATACTAAAGATTTACAATTTTGCATTCTATATTTAATTATTTTTGCCGTTTCCTTTGTAACTGAATTTCTATTTAGTTGGTAGTCCTCAATCCAATCTATATATACCGAAAACCCAAAATCTTCCAGATAGATTTTAAGACTAGCTATCTCATCTTTATCCAAATAGCTATGAGATAAAAATATATCGTATTTCTTATTTATGCTAAATGACTCATTTAAGATTTCGGGTGTATCTAACTCTTTACTAAAATTAACTTTTCTGTAATTAGTAACTCTACTTAATAAGTCTTTTGTTATTAAACTCATACTAACTCTTTAACCATTCTATTATACCAATTTTCTTCCCATCTGGAAAAATAACATCGTAGTCATCATTCCATTCCACACTTTTATACCTTTTATCAACATATGGATAAATTTGTAAATATTCATTCCCGTTCCAATTTCCTGAATTATCAGCAACAGGTAAAAGTGCTATATTACTGATATATTTATGAACATCACCTATTCCCAATTCCCAATTACACCATTTTGATTCAATAGCTTCAGTTGTAGCCAATAGTAAAAATTTTTTATTAGCTTTTATCATGTTCTTTATCTTTACAGCTGTACTTCCTGTTGGAGGATAAGATAATTCATCATCCATCCAATCAACATAAACTTCAATTTTAAGTTTATTTAGAATACCCACCAAATAACCTACTAAATCAGAATTTTTATGACTGTGGCTAATAAATATACTTGACTCAAATTCTCTTCTATTTTTAGAAAGTTTTGATGACATTGATAATAGCACAGCCATACTTCCTTTTATTCCAAATGAATCTTCGCCAAGCGTAGATTTTAATTGTTCTTTAGTAATAAAATTTGCCATCTCTAAATATTCTCTACAATTGCAATTTCATTTTCAGTTAAGCCATACAACAAATAAACCATTTGGTCGATTTCCTTTTCTGTTTGTTGTATTTGAATTTTAAGTTCTTGTGCTTTTTGTTTGTTTTCTTCAAAGAGGTCTAACCACTCAAACTCATCTTTTTTGGAAAGTTCTGCAACGGGAGATTTACCTCCTGCTAATAAAGTTTTGTTATTAGCTTTTATAGCTTTGTCTAGCTCTTTAATAAACTCACTAAATTCTAATTCGTTCCAGTTTTGTAGTTTGTTGGATAGTTTTTCTAATTGAAATTTTTGCAGTAAGTAATTCTGAAATTTATTAGAAGAATTAATATCCCTTTCATTTAGCTCTAAAATTAGATTTGCTTTTTCTATAAAATACTCTTGTTTATCTACATTAATTTTTTTTATGGGAAATTTTCTTAAATCATTTAAAATAATTTTAGGAAACATCTTCCTAACAGATTTAGCTGTGTTCTTTACAAAGTAATATGCTATTAATTTACTATTAAGTATAGTTAGTATATATTTTAAAGAAATTTC
The DNA here is from genome assembly GCF_002843175.1 of Confluentibacter flavum. Lineage (GTDB taxonomy): Bacteria > Bacteroidota > Bacteroidia > Flavobacteriales > Flavobacteriaceae > Confluentibacter > Confluentibacter flavum. Next base: position 83,400 of record NZ_PJEO01000015.1, on the reverse strand, counting down.
AATATTATTTTTATTCGTAATCGCAATATTACTCATATTAAATAAATAATCCTCATCAGTAAAAGTTGCAATTATACTTTTTGGAAACTTTCCTGTAATCTCTCTAATAATAATTTTTTCACCTGTAAAACGTCTAGGTTCAGCTAAAAACGAACCAAATCTTAAAAATGTTCCTGACCAATTAATATAATTTCGACCAATATCCCTACCTTCAAGATAAGGAAAAGTTTTGTCATCAAATTTATAAGAATAATCAAAGGGTCGGTTTTTAACATCTTCGACTGTTTGTTTTGGTTTACCCTTACCTTTTTGATAAGCCTTTAAACCAGATTTTATTAAAACTAGGTCATCAAGTTTTTTAGAATTATATTGTAATTTTTTAGTCAATTCAACACTTATTTCATCTGAAAATACCTTAAACTCAAACCCTTCATTTTTTGAAAAATCAATCTGCTTTCTATTGTGAGAATATCTAAACTCTTTGCCTTCACTTAATAAAACCTTTAGTTCATTATCTTTACTTTTCTGATTCGTTTTACTGGCAATGATTATAATTGTTTCAACATTTACCCCTTCAAAGGAGTACCCTGCTAAATTTATTATTTGATTCATAGAACACCTTTCCAATATAAACCTCCTTAAACCTTTGGCTGAACTAACCATTAACCAAGCATTTGGTATAATTAAACCATAATTTGCATTGGACTTAATAATATTAATTGTACGCTCAATAAACAACAAATATGTGTTAATTTGATATTCAGCGGAAACATAATTGTTAATATAATAATCTTTTAAACTTTGAGTAAAGTTGTCTCTAGCAAATACATAAGGAGGATTTCCAATCACTACATCAAACCCACCCTTCTCAAATACTTTAGGGAATTGTTCTTGCCAATTAAACGCTTTATTGCCAGCTATGGCTTTACTATCAATTAAACTGTTACCGCATTTAATATTACTGCTTAAATCGTTTAATTTACGTCTTGGCTGTGCGGTACGTAACCAGAGGGAGAGTTTAGCAATTTCTACAGATTCTTCGTTTAGGTCAACACCAAAAATATTATTTTCCAAAATTGTGTTTTCAATATCTGGAAATTGAAATCCTCCGCCTAATACCTTTGTTTTTAACTCATCTATATAAGTATGTTCTTTTATCAAAAAGTCTAATGCTTGGTTTAAGAACGCACCAGAACCACATGCAGGGTCGCAAATAGTTAATTGAAGTAGCCAATTTCTATAACCATCTAAAATTGATACTAATTTTTCAATGGTGGTTTTATTTCTGTTTTTACGACCTTTAAAGTATTCTTCTTCTTTAAACCCTAACTCCGTTTTCTTTTCAATACATAGTTTGCCTATGGTATTCTCTACTATGTATTTCGTTATGTACTTAGGCGTGTAAAAAACCCCATCTTTTTTACGCTTACTTTTTTGCTTATCAAAATCTCCTCCTTCAATCTCGGCATTAACACTTTCAATCTCGTTTAATGAGTTCTCAAATATATGCCCTAAAATATTTACATCTACCTGACTTTCAAAATCGTATGCAGCTAATTGTTTTGTGTATTTGTATAATAGCTCGTTATCTATTTCAAGCGCATCTAACAAAGTATCTTCTTTAAAAAGACCACCATTATAGGCGTAAATTTCGGCTCTACTGCTCGTTCCCTGCCTTCCTATATCTAAAAAATTAAAATATTGCTTAAATAGGTCATAAAGGGGTCTTTCATCTCCAAAATCTAAATCAGCTTTCCATTTATCTAAAATTTGTATCGTGCTATTTGCTGGTAATAAGCCCCTATCCTCCGCAAAGAATATAAATAGAAACCTATCTATTAATTTTTGAGATTTTTTAAATAATGTAAGTTTTACATTTTTTTCTAAACGCTCTAATTCAGTTTTAACCTCATTATCTATATTAACCGAAGTGTATATACCATTCTGAAAAGATTTAAGTCGTTTTGAATTTCTTCTTACTAAATCCCTATATAATTCACGCTTAAAAAGTGAGTAGTCTTTATAAAACTGTTTAGTTATTTGTTCTTCTATAACAATAGAAGCTTCCTTAATTTTTGAAGGTATATTATTTAAAATATTATCTTTTTGAAGGCATAAATACAATAATTCAAATCGCTCTTTTGTTAACTCAAAAAGATTAAACTCTTCAAATTCAGTCGCATCATTTATATAGAATCGTAACTTTTCAAAGTTTGAGGTAATTACATATACACACCCTTTTTGATTGACTTTATAATCAAAAGCCTGTTTACGTATTGTTTCTAAATCTTTTGTATTAGTTCCCTTTAATTCTATGACACCAATGGCGATGTCATTACTCAATATTGCACCATCAGCTTTACGAGAATTACTTTGGTTTTTATATTCTGCAACTAAGTTAAAATCTATGTTAGGCTTTAATGTGTAATCTAAAATATTTACAAATAACTCCGTTAGGAATATACCTTGATATTCTTCTTCTTTAGAGCTTCGTATATTATCTTGTATTGTTAAATTCAGGAAGTATTTTGAGTACTTTTTGTAAGCCTTATCTAATTTATCTTGCTCAAGTAATTTAAGATGTTGTTTTAAAACTGAAACTTGGTACAATGGCATTATAAAAAATTATTTATTTATCCATAAAAATAAGATTTTTTAGACACTAAGAGCATTTCTTTAAAATTGTTTTAAAATATAATTTTTCATTAAAAAAACAATAATTCATACTTTACAAAGAATAATTAAAAAGTTAAGTTATTTAATTAGTTACCAATTAAATAATTGGAAATAACTTAATCTATATTAAAAACAACAATAATCAATTATTACTTAGTATAATGATTCAATAATAATATCATTACTTAATTAATATTAATCCAAACTAATGCTTACCAAATTCCCATATTCAATAGGGTTAAAATTACTGACCTCTACAAAATCTACCACAAGTCTAAAATTAAATGAAGAGCCATTCCGTTCAATTAAATATATTGGTATTCCTTTTCTATATGCTGTTTCACAATCTTTAAATGAACCCTTACCAACATATCCATTATATTCTGATACAATTAAAACATCAACTAAACGAAATATATCTGTGTAATCTGATTCATTAACAAATAAGTGTGAATGGTTATTTGGACATATGATATTCCCATTAAAAAAGTTTTGTAAAAATTCAAACTCTTCTTCCTCGTCAATAGTATTATATGTTTTTATACTATGGGAGAAATACGCTTTTTTACCATTTAGTTTCATATATAATTTTAGATTAAAATTATTTTTAAAAAGGTAATCGGTTTTACTGTCCATAGTTAATTTCTTAAAGTGTTTTTTAAATTCTTAAAATGTCTCATCGAAAAATTTAAAATCCTACAAGCTATACCAAAAGCATAAACGCTTCCAACAACTATAGTTCCTATTTTTATATTTTTTATGATTTGTTCTGTTTTTGTTTTAATCATGAAATGCTCCTGAGTCATTTCAAGAATACTTTTATTTCTTTTCATGTTTTAATTGTTATTAGTTATACATTTCTTCAAAGACTGAGACAAAGGCTATTCATATCAAATAGCTTAATTTTTTTAATCTTAGACTTTTTTTAAATTATTTATATTCCAATATTCCCTTTTCAGTTTTGGTTTTTGTCCTATTTTTAAATATAATTCTTCATTCATAACCTGCTCAACTATATCTACATATTGAGGAGTTGTTGCTATACTATCGTGTATAGTAAATATTGGTGCTAAAGGATATTCTTCAGATATTCTTTTAGCAATTACATCAACAATTAAATAGCTTTCAATATTTTGAAGTAATCTAGGAAGTAATGTTTTGTCTTTTCGTTTGATAATTTCAAACAAAGAATATACCTCAGGAAATAAATTTTTGAATAGTTTTTTTGGCTTCGCTTCTGGTTGACCTAAAAAGTTATTATGTGAAAATAAAACTAAAAAAACCATTGCTTTTACTCCTTTCCTATCATTATAAACCACATCATGCTCAGTCTTAATTTCTTCTTGTAAAAACTCATAAAGCTTTCCTGTGACAACTAGATTAATAAAATATGAAAAGTCATGTTTCAAAATACATCCGAGAATTTCTTCTAACATAATGTAAGGAATGATATTATTACATTTAAGTTTATATATATTTATAATTAATTGAAAATCAGTTGATTTACAACCTAAATTAAAAAAATCGCTCGTTTTCGTGCCATTATCGCTCGTTTTTATGCCATTTTTTTCTTTTCTCCAAAACAAAGGATTCATAAGTATCGTACTAAAATATGGTTGACTATTTTTTATATCAATCGATATGAGGTTTTCACCATTATAGCTAAGCGCATTTCTTAACATACTTGGCATGTTTGTCAGGTTTGAGTGAAATCGATATACATTTAAATCTCTAATCATGAAAAAGTCTCTTTTAAAAATTTTATAGATACTCATTTTAGCATAATTAAAACTGTTCGTAATATTTGGTATATCTGTTGTCTTACTTTGAATCTTATATTGGGTTTTAGCAAATTTCATGGCTTCTTCAAAATCCATACTTAAATCATTAAACCATTTGGTTAAATGGTAAAGTTTCTTTTCCACTTCAATATTTTTTGTTTTTTCTTGGCTTAACGCTTTTTTGAAAACACAATCCATAACTTCATAAATAATCACTTCTGTTTGATAATAATCTTTCAGTTTATATCCTTTAGATTTCTTGCCACTTATATACTGGTTATCACATTCAACAATTTTTAAGATGTTAACTAGATAATCCAAATATTCAGTGTAGTTATGTATTTTGCTTTGAAGAAGAGTAGAATTTATAGGAATGAACCTCTTATCTCTATATAACTTATTTACTAAAGGAATATGAATTATCAAGTGAATGATATACAGCAATTTTTCAATCTTAAATTTTGTTTTCTTAAAAGTTGGAGGATTTTTAATTATAAGCTCTTCAAAATCTAAATTTTTTGGAATAAATAATAACATTTCTCAGCAGTTTTGATGTTTTATCAATCTGGTTTAAGTTGGTTTGATTCGCGCCTTTTAGATTAAAAACGAATTATTGTTTACCAATTTTTATATTTAGGCTTAATAGCTTTAAGATTTTCTTCTGTAACTGTGTCCTCGTAAATTAACACCCTAGTACTGTAAGCTGGTTTAAAGGCTTCAAACCGCCCTTCTGACAAATACCTATCAATTGTTCTAATACTTAGCCCCAGTTGTTCTGTACATTTTTTTCTTGAAATTGTTATTCTTTCCATAATCTACATTCATATTTTTCATAAATATATGATGCGATTAAAAAGAAAAATCGGAACAGATTCAATGGCAAACCATCAATTCTATTCCGATTTTATTTTCTACTATGCTAAAAGTTATAGATGCTTTTGTATATCTCTGAGCTTTTCTTTGTCCAAGCTTTCAATATCTCTACTATGAAAAAGCGGTTTATTTATATTGTTAAACAATGTTCTCAATTCCTTATTATATCTGTTCGAGGTTATATTATTCTTTTTAACAAAATTTGATTTAAAACTAGAATATATCATTCGTTCTGCACTTCTTGCAGTATTATATTTAATTATATCATCTAAAAAGGTTAATGCCTCCTCTGTACTATTACATTTTGAACTAACTAATAAATTATCAATGAATCCAATTGAAGTTGTAAGTGTTTTTACGTCGATTTTTGATTTCTTTAAATTTTTGATATTTTTTAAAAAATCTCTTTTTAAATTTTTAAAGTCAACTCTAAATTCTTTTTCATATGTAATATTATCCCGTGTAATTCCAAATTTAAAATCAATCGATTTGCAAAAAATCACAAAACAGTATTTATAATATGAATTAAGTAAATCTTTATAAATATTTTCAACATCAATTTCAAAATTATTAACTTTACTTAATCTCAGCATTTCCTTATTTAAGAAATCCTTATCGAGCTTGAAATTCAATAAATTCTTTAAAAGCACTTTATCTGTTTGTGGCAAATCCTGTATAAACACTCCTTTGAGTTCTTTCCAAGCATCAATATCAATATTATAAAATGAGAAAGTTGGATAAATAGTTAATAAGTAAAAAAGTAAATCATAACCAACTTTACTTCTTGCATTATAAAAAAACATTTTTGGGGCAATATCTCTTACAGTAAATAATTTTTCTGAATCATCTTTAACAATTTCCTTATTTATAATATCAAAAAGTAAGCTATTTTCGTAGTCATCAAAACTACTTAAACTTCTGTTTTCAAATAACTTAAAATGATATAGTGGAAAATTATTATTTAAATAGTATATTGACATAATAAAAGAATGTGGTCAAAAAAAAGTCAAACGAAGATAAAAAAAATCCTCAACACCTTGTGAATAAAGGATGTTAAGGATTGTATTGTGACCTCGACTGGATTCAAACCAGTAACCTCTTGAGCCGTAATCAAGTGCGCTATTCAGTTGCGCCACGAGGCCTTTTTTGTGGGTGCAAATATAGTATTTTTATTAATTCTCTACCAAACAATTTATTTCAATTTTATAAAATGATTATCTTTACGTATGACAAACGAATTGGTACACCAAAAGTTTCATCATATTTTGGATGAAACCCTCATCAAAGAAATTTTAGAAGTAGGTTTATTTAGGCATTTTTCAAAAGATGACATCATAATAGATGTCGATCAGCCTCTAAAATACATACCGTTACTACTTAGTGGCAGTATTAAAATTCTTAGAGGGGATGACGAAGGCGACGATTTACTAATTTATTTCTTGGAAGCTGGTGAAACCTGCACCATGTCGCTTGCCTGTTGCATGGGTACAACAAAAAGTAAAATTCGAGCCGTTGCAGAAATAGATTCCTATTTGGTTATGATTCCCGTAGAATACATGCAAAAATGGTTTCACTCCAATGAAAGTTGGCGCAACTTTATTTTAGAAAGCTACCAAACCCGTTTTAATGAAATGCTAGAAACCATTGATACTTTAGCTTTTATGAAAATGGACGAGCGTCTTTTAAAATACCTAAAAAACAAAGTGATGCTTCACGACAGCAATACACTGGACACAAAACATCAAGATATAGCAGAAGATTTACATACTTCAAGAGTTGTTATTTCCCGACTTTTAAAACAACTTGAAAACGAGCATAAAATTAAAATAAGCCGTAATAAAATAGAAGTATTGGTTTAAAATCAACATATATCACATACGTAACATTTATTACAAACCGAAGTTTAACTTCATTATATATTTACTCTAATTTATCAGGTATGAATTTTATTTTAAACCCATGGCCATGGTATGTCTCTGGCCCATTAATTGCTTTGGTAATGGCTCTTCTTGTTTATTTCGGAAAAACTTTTGGTATGTCATCCAACCTTAAAACCATGTGCACCATGTTGGGTGCCAATAAATTTTCAGACTTCTTTAAAGTTGATTGGAAAGAACAATCTTGGAATCTGGTTGTTGTAATTGGTGCTATTATTGGCGGTTATATTGCCGTTAATTTTCTGTCTAATGACGCCGTTACCAACCTAAACCCTAAAACCATTTCGGAACTAGCAGCCCTAGGATTTAACAATCCAGGTACCACTTTAGTTCCTAATGAATTGTATGATTATGAATCTATAATGTCTGGCAAAGGTCTTCTCATCTTAATTATGGGCGGTCTTTTAGTTGGTTTTGGAACACGCTATGCAGACGGATGTACTTCGGGGCATGCCATTACGGGATTAAGCAGCTTACAAAAACCTTCATTAATAGCCGTAATAGGCTTTTTTATTGGAGGTTTGGTTATGACGAACCTGATATTACCACTAATATTTTAATTATGAAGCATCTTAAATTTTTATTGGTCGGTATATTTTTCGGAATCGTTTTAGTGAAGTCGGAGGCTGTTTCATGGTATCGTATTTATGAAATGTTCCGGTTTCAATCCTTTCACATGTATGGCATCATCGGGACCGCTGTTCTTTTAGGGATATTGTTTTTTTTTATTTCTAAAAAAGGAACTATTAAAAACACTCAAAACGAAACCATTAATTTTACTTCAAAAGACAAAGGCTTTATAAGATATATAGTTGGTGGTTCTATTTTCGGATTGGGTTGGGCACTCATTGGTGCATGCCCTGGCCCCATGTATATACTATTGGGCACTGGTGTTTTTTCTATGCTTATTGCAATAGCATCTGCTTTAGTTGGAACTTTTTTATATGGTGTTTTAAAGAACAAACTACCCCATTAACATGGAAGCAACCGAAGTCCTTGGATATATAGGAGCCTTAGTTGTAGGCTTGGTTTTAGGACTAGTAGGTGGCGGTGGTTCTATTTTAACAGTTCCTCTATTGGTATATTTATTAGGTTTTAGCCCTATCGTGGCGACAGCCTATTCCCTTTTTGTAGTTGGCTCATCATCGCTAGTGGGTGTTGTTCAAAAACATCGAAAAAAGCTTGTTGATTTTAAAACAGGCATCGCATTTTCATTTCCTTCATTTTTGGCGGTATATTTTTCAAGACGGTATTTAGTGCATGCCATTCCAGAAACGCTTTTTACTATGGGTGATTTTGCTATTACCAAGAATATGACCATTATGATATTCTTTGCTATTATCATGATTCTTGCTTCATTTTCCATGATAAGAAACACTAAGGAAGACACCCTTATTTACGTGAATCAACCCTATTACAAAACGTTTATTCAAGGCATAATTATAGGGACTATTACAGGAATTATTGGAGCTGGTGGCGGTTTTCTTTATGTTCCCGCCTTAGTGCTTTGGGCACATTTACCCATGAAAAAAGCCGTAGGTACATCATTAGTCATTATTGCCATAAATTCGTTGATAGGCTTTATGGGCGATTTGCATAACCTTTATATTGATTGGAAATTTTTATTGTTCTTTTCATTTTTGACTATAATAGGAATTATAGTTGGTGGTAGCCTTTCAAAATATATTTCCAATAACATCCTTAAAAGGGCATTTGGCTATTTCACATTTTTAATGGCTATTTATATCATATACAAAGAACTATAGCAATTAATGTGACTTAAGTTACAGACCAACTCTAATCTATTTCGTACTTTTAATAAAATATTTTTTAATTAATAACTAAAATAAATCCCTTCCCTTAGGGAAGGTTAGGATGGGAATGAGAATAGAACAAATTTATACAGGATGTTTAGCACAAGGTGCCTATTATATAGAATCTAATGGTGAAGTTGCTATTATTGACCCCCTTAGGGAAACCCAACAATATGTTGATAAAGCCGCCAATGAACATGCGAAAATTAAATATATATTTGAAACCCACTTTCATGCCGATTTTGTTTCTGGCCATATCGACTTAGCAAAAAAAACAGGTGCTAAAATCATATTTGGTCCGACTGCAAAAACTGATTATGAAGCCTATATCGCTAAAGATAATGAAACATTCAAATTAGGAAACATTACTATAAAAGTGCTTCATACACCTGGTCATACTTTAGAATCTGCTACCTATTTACTAATTGATAAAAACGGAAAAGATCATGCGATTTTTTCTGGAGACACCTTGTTTTTAGGTGATGTTGGCAGACCCGATTTGGCTATTAAATCCGATCTTACTAAAGAAGATTTAGCTGCTATGCTTTATGACTCGTTACGAAATAAAATTATGCCGTTAGCTGATGATGTTATTGTCTACCCTGCACATGGTGCAGGATCGGCATGCGGTAAAAACTTAAGTAAAGATACCGTTGGCATTCTTGGGGAACAGAAAAAAACCAATTATGCGCTAAGGGCTGATATGACTAAAGAAGAGTTCGTAAAAGAGGTTTTGGATGGTATTCTGCCGCCGCCGCAATACTTTGCTAAAAATGCCATGATGAATAAAACAGGTTATGATGCCTTTGAAACCGTTCTAAAAAAAGGAAATATCGCATTATCTGCAAACGATTTTGAAATTATTGCTAACCATGAAAATGCATTGGTTTTGGATGTTAGAACCGAACAGGAATTTGCAAAAGGACATATTCCAAATTCAATTTTTATTGGCTTAAATGGTGCCTTCGCGCCTTGGGTTGGGGCATTAATAACCGACTTAAAACAACCCATTTTACTGGTGACTCCAATTGGCCAAGAAAAAGAAACCGTTACACGATTATCTCGTGTGGGTTATGATAATACATTGGGCTTTTTAAAAGGTGGTTTTGATACTTGGGGGGCATCAGGAAAAGATGTTGAAACATTAGAATCCATTTCAGCAGAAGCATTTTCAAACCGATTTAAAGAAGAAGATTTGAATGTACTTGATGTTAGAAAAGATGGCGAATACCAATCCACACATCTAAAAGGAAAGAATGTTAAACATTTTGCACTGGATTATATTAACCAAAACATGCATGCCATAAGTAAAGACAAAACATATTATATTCATTGTGCGGGCGGCTATCGGTCTGCTATAGCAACATCGATATTAAAAGCAAGGGGATTCAATAATCTAATTGACATTACTGGAGGTATTGAAACACTTAAAAAGACAGGTGTTCCATTATCAGATTACGTTTGTCCAACAACTCTTTAATTCTAACTTAAATTTATTAAAATGAAAAAAAACATGGGTGATTTAGACAGAGGCATTAGGATCTTAATTGCGATCGCTATTGCAGTATTATATTTTACAAATACTATTGAAGGTACTTTAGCCTATATTTTAATGGCCTTTGCTGTTGTTTTTGTGCTAACTAGTTTTATTAGTTTTTGTCCGCTTTACCTAGCATTAGGCATGAATACATGTAAAGTAAAAAAATAAAAGCAACTTTAAAAATACAAGATTTAAAATGTAGTGGTTGTGCTACAGGTAGAATCACATAAATACGTTTTTAAATAATTTCAGCACTTAAACCCGCTTCCAATAACATAGAACAACGCGGCTTTAAGTCGTCATACAATCCTGTTTTTACGGTACATTGTCCTTTATAATGTACAATGATGGAGCATTGCTCAGCTTGTTCCATGGTATGATCACAAGCATAAATGAGTGTTTCTATAACATGATCAAACGTGTTTACATCATCATTATAAAGAACAATTTCATTTTGAGTGCTTACTTTTTCTTCCAGTAATAATTCTGAGGTTTTTTCTTTTGTACTCATAGCTCTTATTTGTGTGTAAGAATTTTTCAAAGGAAAAACTATTTAGTTTACTAATTTAAAAATTTTAGTGAAACCCAATTGTTTCTTTCTAATTTTTCTGCAAATTTTAACTTATATTTTTCACATTCCGCTTGGATTGTAGGAATATCATCATTATAAAAGCCACTTAAAAACAACATGCCGTTTTTATTTAATGATGATACATAGGTGCCCATATCGTTTAATAAGATATTCCGATTGATGTTAGCGATAATCACATCATATTTTTTACCTTTTAGTACAGAAGCATCACCTTCTATAACCGTGATGTGTTTGCGATTGTTCCTTTCAACATTTTCTAAACTGTTCAAATAACACCAATTATCATAATCAACAGCATCAATAGGCTTGGCACCTTTCATTTCGGCCAGAATAGCCAAAACACCCGTACCACAACCCATATCTAAAACCGATTTGTTTTGTAAATCAGTTTTTAAAATATGCTGAATCATCATGTGGGTCGTTTCATGATGGCCCGTTCCAAAACTCATTTTAGGCTCTATGATAATATCGTACTTTGTATCTGGTTTTTCATGAAACGGCGCACGAACAGAACATTCACCATCAACGATGATGGGATTAAAATTTTTCTCCCATTCCGCATTCCAATTTACCGGTTCAATGTCATTGAAGCTATAGCCAATTTCAAATTCATCAGAACCAAGTATTTGAATATCTTCTAAAATGGCATCGTTCCATTCATCTTTTTGAATGTATGCCATAACGCCTTCTTCCGTCTCTACAAAACTTTCAAAACCAGCATACCCTAGTTCTGCGATTAATATTTCAACCCCTGGTTCAAGTGGCTTTACTTTGAACTCGTAACCTATATAAATGGTATTTGACATTTTATAACTGATTCCTTAGGAATGACATGGGGCTTTAAAATGCGTTAACAATAGCAAAAAAGTCGTCAGCACTTAATGCCGCACCACCAATTAAACCACCATCAACATCTGGTTTTGAGAAAATCTCTTGGGCATTATTTGGTTTTACACTGCCTCCATAAAGAATTGAAATACCTTCGGCTACATCAGAACCATATTTGTTTGATAATGTTTTTCTAATGAATGAATGCATGTCTTGAGCTTGCTCCGGACTGGCCGTTTCGCCTGTACCGATGGCCCAAACTGGTTCGTAAGCTAAAATAATATTAAAAAATGATGATGCTTGTAAATGAAATAAGGCATTTTTAATTTGGCTTTCTACCACTTTCTCATGATTACCAGACTTTCTATCTGCCAAAACTTCACCAAAACAAAAAATTACTTTCATACCGCTCTCTAAAGCTGCATCAACCTTTTTTGCTAATAACTCATCCGTTTCATTAAAATATTCACGACGCTCACTATGTCCTAAAATAACGGTTTCTACACCTATACTTTTAAGCATACTAGCACTTATTTCTCCTGTGTAAGCACCATTTTTTGCAAAATGCATGTTTTGTGCAATAACTTCAATATTTGTACCTTTTAAAGATTGATAGGCATGCCACAAATTTGTAAAAGTTGGTGCCACCATAATAGCTGCATCAGATAGTTTTGTGTACTTCTTTAAGTCGGATATTAACGCTTCAGTTTGCGCTAAATCGTTATTCATTTTCCAGTTTCCTGCTACAATTTGTTTTCTCATAATGTTTATGTAATAATCCATTCCCATTCAATTAAAGAAAAGAAATGGTTTGAATTGTGAATTAGTTTAAAATACAAAGGTAATTATTTTAAAGCTTCTGAAATATTTTTATCGTCGGCTTCTATGGCTTCAAACAGTTTTATTTTACCATTTTTGTCTATAACCATATATCGGGGGATCCAGTTTAAACCTGCAAAAGACCCAAAAGGGCCTTGCCTTCCCGATTCCATAAAATAGTGTTGACCAACAACTTTATACTTTTCGATGCCTCTCTTCCAGGCATCGTGACTTCTATCCAAAGACAAAAAAACATAAGCTACTTCTTTGTGTTTATTTTGAAGCGCTTTTAATTTAGGCATCCCTTTAATACAATCACTACACCAAGATGCCCAAACCTCTAAAACAATAGTTTTTTCTTTATTAGTGTCTAAAATGTCATTAAAGGTCATTTTATTGCCATTTAAATCTATGAAAGTATCATTTAATACCTTTTCAGAAAATTGGATAGGCTCTTTAGTTTCGCAACTTAGAGTTATTAACAGTAAAAAAAGCAGATAACCAATTCGTTTCATTTCAATTCAATTCAATTTTTAATATTATCCATAAAAGTGGTTAGTCGAGTTTTACCTTAGGATCTAACCAAACATAGATGATGTCTACCAAAATATTGATAATTATAAATAACAAAGCAATAATTAAAACCGCCCCCATAATGACTGGTAAATCCAAGGTATTTAACGCATTTACAATTTCCTTTCCTAGTCCGTTCCACCCAAAAATATATTCTACAAAAACAGCACCAGCCAACATGGATGCAAACCATCCTGAAATAGCCGTAACTACGGGATTTAATGCATTTTTAACAGCATGCTTCCTAATAATTTGATACTCACTTAAACCCTTAGCCCTTGCTGTGCGAATATAATCTTGATTAAAAACTTCCAATAAAGAATTACGCATGAGTTGTATCACTACAGCTAACGGACGAATGCCCAAAACCACCGCAGGAAGAATTAAATTCTTCCATTTGATATGCATGGCCTCTCCAAAATCATCCAATTCATATAAACTGCCAGTCATTTCTAAATGGGTATATTTATGTAAAACATACCCAAAGAACCAAGCGAATAGAATAGAACTAAAAAAAGATGGAATGCTCATTCCGAACGTACTTAAAATTTGTATGGTTTTGTCTAGCCAAGTATCTTTATATAGTGCTGAAACTATTCCCAGAAATACTCCCAAAAGCATCGCAATAATAATGGCCGTCACCGCTAAAACAAAGGTATTTGGTAAGGTTTCGGCCAATACGGCACTTACTTTTTTCCCTTGTTTAGTAAAAGATTCCCGTAAATATGGGAACTTTAAAACCGTTGTAATATTTCCAATAGAAAATAATTTAGTGGCGGTGTATTTATTAGGTGTTAAATATGTATAATCTTCAGGTTTTTTTGAATGAAATGAAATAAGAGACAAATCGTTTAAATAATACAAATATTGCGTACTAATTGGCTTATTGAATCCGTACTTTTTCTTGATGGTTAACAATTGTTCACTATCTTCATTCTGACCTAACATCATTTGAGCTGGATCGCCAGGAAGCACATTAAATAAAAAGAAAATAACCGTGACCACTCCAAACAATGTGAGCAATGCGTAAAAGATTTTATTTAGCAGATAATTTATCAGTTATCGTTTGGTGTTAAGTTGTTAAGGTGTTTAGCCGATTTCTCCCTAAGTCTGTAAACTACAGTTCCAAATCATCCATATCATTATAATGTAATTTTTGAATGACGGTTCCTTTATTCAGTTTTAAGATACCAGGATTGGAGCGCACCACTGTTTTAAGCGCTTTTTCATCACACAAATAAAAATCGAAATCCAAGTGATAAGTGTCTTTAATATTTCTTTTAGCATCTGCTCCTGAAGCTGTTACACCAATAACCGTATACCCTTTTTTTAGAGCTTCATCTGTAAGCTTTTTTAATTCATTCAAATAGGTTCTATCTATATGTTCTAGACTATAAGAAACAACCATAATGAGTTTGTCTTCACTTAAAAAATAGTCGGTTAAGTCTTCATCATCGCTTTCTATTGAGAAATCTTGTATTGGGGGTTGGTAACCTTCGTCAATAATTTTATTCTCATAGCTAATATATTCACCATCTACCTCTGGGTAAGAACCATCAGTTGTAATAATTTCTTCTTTACCATTTATTTTAAATTTCCAATAAAACTCCTGAATGGGTTTTGGTGCATTTTCTGGTGTAATCATGCCTTCCTTAATGTTGTTTCCAACTTTATAGGCCCTAAAGTCAATTAAAGGCAAATGCATTAATACATGATACGCAAACCATAAACTTAAAATAAAGCCTAACAAAGCTAAAACAGTTGTTGGCAACTTCCCAAATAGAGGTTTTATGTGCTTCATGCCAAAAAACAGAATAAGTATGAAGACCAATAAAATAACATCTTTTATAAAGCTTTCCACAGGTTTTAACTTTAAAAAATCCCCAAAACAACCACAATCCTTAACCTTATCGAAATACCAAGCATAGAAAGTTAAAAATGTAAAAAACACAATCATAATCAACAAACTCCAAACCGTAAATTTTGGTTTATAGCCTATCAACAGAAAAACCCCTAAAACCACTTCAAAAACCACAACAAAAACAGCAATTAATAAGGCATAAGGTTCTAAAAAAGGAAGATTTAAAACATCGGGGGTAAAAAATTCTTGAAGTTTGTAAGAAAACCCCAGGGGATCGTTCAATTTTATAAATCCTGAAAAAATAAACAAGGTTCCTACTAAGATTCTTGAAATGTGAGTAATGATTTTCATAATGTTGCTATCCTGTTTGGGCAGGAATCTATTTAGTTAGTTTTATTTTGGATTCCTTCCCGAAAGCTATCGGGATCGCAGGAATGACATTTATTTTTCATTTAGATGGATTAATGCAAAAACCGCATAATTTATCATATCCTGATAATTAGCATCAATACCTTCACTTACCAAAGTTTTTCCGGCATTATCTTCAATTTGTTTAACCCGTAATAGTTTTTGTAAAATCAAATCGGTTAAACTACTCACCCGCATGTCTCGCCAAGCTTCACCATAATCATGGTTTTTATCTTCCATTAATTTTTTAGTGATGGCTACTTTTTCAGAATATAATGTTGTGGCTTCTTCAGCTGATAAATCCGGTTGTTCTACAACGCCTTTTTCCAGTTGTATCAATGCCATAATGCAATAATTGATGATACCTATAAACTCACTAACTTCACCTTCATCTACTTTTCTAACTGCATTTTGTTGCAAACTACGTATGCGTTGGGCTTTTATAAAAATTTGGTCGGTTAAAGATGGTAATCTTAAAATCCGCCAAGCACTCCCGTAATCACTCATCTTTTTTATGAATAAACTTTTACAGGTCTTTATAACTGCATCGTATTGTTTTGAAGTATCTTGCATTTAAATCAATTGAATTTTGTGTAAATTTCGCTTAAATAGTTTAAAGTTCAAAGTTTATACAATTTAAAGTTCAAAGTTTCAGGTTCCAGGTTTCCATACTCCTATTTTTTTAAATAATTAGTTTAACTTTGAACTTTAAACCTTGAACTCACTATCGCATAAATGACCATAAATTGTAAAGGGCAACTTATCGACTTAACATCCCCGAAAGTGATGGGTGTTTTAAACATCACGCCTGATTCTTTTTACGATGGTGGAAAGCATAAAAATGAAAAAGACATATTGCTTCATGTGGAAAAAATGCTGACTGATGGTGCTACTTTTATTGATGTTGGTGCTTATAGTTCCAGACCAAATGCCGAGCATATTACTACAGATGAAGAAATAAAACGTATTCTGCCCATCGTTCATTTAATTCTGAATAAATTTCCTGAAACCTTAATTTCCATTGACACCTTTAGAAGTCAAGTTGTAAAACAATGTATTGAAGCTGGTGCTGCTTTAATTAATGATATTTCAGCCGGAAAATTGGACGATACCATGTTACAAACCATTGCCGATTTACAAGTGCCTTACATCATGATGCACATGAAAGGCACACCACAAAACATGTTAAAGCAAACAGAATATGACAACATCATTAAAGACGTTTTATTTTATTTTTCGGAACGGTTGGCTGCTGCCAAACACTTGGGAATTATAGATGTTATAATTGATCCTGGTTTTGGTTTTGCTAAAACAAGAGAGCAGAGCTTTGAATTATTGAACCATTTAGAATTATTTAAAATGTTAGAAAAACCTGTTCTTGTTGGTGTTTCAAGAAAATCCATGATTTACAAAACCTTACAAACAACCCCAGACAATGCCTTAAATGGCACCACTGTTTTAAATACGATTGCTTTACAAAAAGGTGCTTCCATATTACGGGTTCATGATGTTAAGGAAGCTATGGAATGTATTACTTTGGTTGAGTCGTTGAGGCGTTGATTTGTTGATATGTTTAACTGTTAAAACGTTTAATTGTCTAATTCTATGAAAAACACATACCTACTTGTTATTTTACTATTTCTTATTTCCTGCGGAAAGGATAAAGTGGTTCAGCTTCCTGAAATCGATCATTCAGACATTTCCGAAATACATGATGTATCTGCCGCATATTTATTTTATGATGAATCAAATCCGGAAGGTATCGAACTGAATAGAAAAAACTTAATAAGTACTACTAATTGGTTGGTAAATGTGGATAAACGCTTAACATTAAAACAAGTAATTCCGCAACTAAAATTTCTTCAAAATAAAAAGCAAACTTCGGAGCACAAGAAAGAAGGCACAAAAAATTATTTTACCTGCAACGATACTAGCAAGAAAACCTTAGGATTTATTGAGTTTTCAAATCTTGTTTACCATGAAGAATCTTCCGAAACGTATATGTCTAAAATTTCGGAGTTTAAAGAAGCGAAAAATATAAAACCCGTCAGCTTTAATTTAGATGGGGAGATTTCCATCATTAACCCGAACTCCGAACCTTTTATAATCATGACCAACAAAAACGAGTTGCTAAATGATTTAAAAAAACTGGATACTATACAAACCACTTTATATTTAAATTTTAATGAGCAATTGTCATTTCAGGATTATATTACCTATAAATCCATAATATTAAAATCTGATTTTAAACATCTAAAAATATCGAATCAAGAGTTTCTCCATAATTAACCATATTTTATTAAATTTACCAAAACCCATATACTATTGGAAATCTTTAAAGACCTTTTAAAATTTACGGTTATAGACATCATAGATGTTTTTTTGGTAGCGCTTCTACTCTACTACATCTACAAGTTAGTAAAAGGCACGGTGGCCATTAATATTTTTATTGGCATCATTATTATTTACTTGATTTTCAGACTCACGGATTTTTTAAATATGGCATTGCTTACCAATATTCTTGGTGGATTTATGAAAGTTGGTATTATTGCGCTTATTGTGGTTTTTCAGCCTGAGATTAGAAAATTTCTGCTTATGGTTGGTTCCACCAATTTTAGTAAAAAAGGGAAATTTTTATCCCAATTCAAATTTTTAAAAACCGAAACGGGCGATGAAACCAATGTCGATATTATTATTTCTGCTTGCAATAAAATGTCGATGTCGAAAACGGGCGCTTTAATTGTTTTTGAACGCAATAATAATTTAGATTTTTTAACCGCTACGGGTGACGAAATGAATATTAAAGTGACCCAGCCCATTATAGAAAGTATCTTCTTTAAAAACAGTCCGTTGCACGATGGCGCTATTATAATCAGCAACAATATAGTCAAAGCAACCCGTGTGATACTTCCCGTTAATAATGACAAAGTGATTCCGCAACGTTTTGGGTTACGCCATAGAGCTGCCATTGGTGTTACTGAAAAAACAGATGCCGTAGCATTGGCGGTAAGTGAAGAAACAGGCCATATTTCTTATTTTAAAGATGGTGAATTTGTGCTGTTTAAAGACAATGTTGAACTTACTGAAATCATTAAAAAAGATTTGGCTTAAATCACTTCTTCCTTTAAAAACTGAACTTCATAAAGATTTTTATAGTATCCATTTTCTTTTTTAAGCAACTCATTGTGTGTGCCTTGTTCCACAATTTCGCCCGCATCCATTACAATTATTTTATCGGCTTTTTTTATGGTTGCCAATCTATGGGCAATAACAATAGAGGTTCTACCAGTTGTTATTTTATCTGTTGCGTTTTGAATAAGTTGTTCTGAATAAGAATCAACCGAAGAAGTCGCTTCATCTAAAACCAAAATACTTGGGTTGGCAACATAAGCCCTTAAAAATGATATGAGTTGACGTTGACCAGATGACAACATAGCACCACGTTCTTTCACATTATAATGATAACCATCAGGCAAACTCATAATAAAATCGTGTATACCAATATCTTTAGCAGCTTGGTGCACTTCAGCCTCTGTAATATTTGGTTTGTTAAGGGTTATGTTGCTTAAAATGGTATCAGCAAACAAAAAGACATCTTGTAAAACCACCGCAATTTGATTTCTTAAGGACAACAAAGTCACATCTTTTATATCAATGCCATCAACGGTAATAACTCCTTTATCAATTTCATAAAAGCGGCTTAACAAATTAATAATTGTTGATTTCCCCGCTCCCGTAGCTCCAACAATGGCAACGGTTTGTCCAGCTTCAACTTGAAACGACACACCTTTTAAAACAGTTTCATCTTCTACATAGCTAAAGTAAATATCTTTAAAAACAATATCTCCTTTAAAATGAGTGATGCTTTTAGTGCCTTTATCATCAATTTGTGAATTAGTATCTAATATGTTAAATACTCTAGTGGCAGCAACCATACCCATTTGCAGTGTATTAAAATTATCGGCAATCCTATTCAAAGGCCTAAAAAGTTTAGGAATGTACATGATAAAAGCAAAAATAATACCTTGTGTTGCCCCCTCACTTATGACCATTGCCAAACCAGCATACCATACCACCAAACCAATGGCGAGGGATGATGACAACTCTGCTATTGGAAAAAATATGGAGTTGTACCAAATCGTTTTTAACCAAGCTTTTTTATGACGTTCATTGATGTCCCTAAACTTTTTGCTCTCGATATCTTCCCTAACAAAAAGTTGAAGTATTTTCATACCCGTTAACCGTTCTTGAACAAAGGAATTTAGGTTTGAAACTTCATTACGGACCTCCTCAAAAGCCTTTTTCATATATTTTTGAAATATACGGGTAGCGTACATTAATAATGGCAACACCGTAAACACAATAAGGCTTAATTTCCAGCTTTTGTAAAACATAAAACCAGAAACGACTATCATAGTGAGCAACTCTCTAAAAATGGTAAATAATCCTTGTCCAAAAATATCTGCAATACGTTCCATATCGGTTACAGAACGCGTAATGAGTACACCTACTGAAGAATTATCATAATACTTCATTTTAAAATTAAGCAGGTGATTGAACAATTTTACCCGAACATCCTTGACCACATTTTGCCCCAACCAACTTGAGTAATAAATAAATATAAGCTGAAATACAAACTCCAGAATTAAAAGAATAATCATTAAAATAATGTAAAATGAAAACCCTTCGAGTTCGTTTTTGGCTAAATTTTCATCCACGGCTATTTGCAAAATATGAGGAGTTAATGCAGCCAATACAGCAATAATAAGCACAGACACTAAAACGCCTATAAAAACCGTTGTGTAAGGCTTTATATATTTAAGCAAACGCGAAAATAAATTAACATCAAACTTGCTTTCCTTTTTATTGCTCATCTAAAGTTTTAAATTATTAGGATATTCAACCTCTATTAAATACAACGCATGCGCAGGCACAGAAAAACCGGCTTCACTCCTATTCTTAGATATTATTATGGTATGTAAATCCTCTATATTTAATTTACCTATGCCAATATTAATCATCGTTCCAACAATGGCCCTCACCATATTTCGTAAAAACCTATCGGCCTTTATAACGAAATGAAGTTCATCTTCCTTAAAAAACCATGATGCCTTCATAATATCACAATCATAGGTTTTAACATCTGTTTTGCTTTTTGAAAAACATTGAAAATCTTTATACTGAAATAATATTTTAGAAGCTTCATTCATTTTGTCTACATCCAACTCTTGTTTAATATAAAACGTGTTATCAAATGTAAACACATTTTTTTTTAATGTAATTCTATATAAATATGTTCTGCTTAACGCATCAAAACGAGCATGAGCTTCGGCTTTTACTTTAAAAATAGTATGAACTGCAATATCTTTTGGTAAAAAAGAATTGAGTTTATAAACCAAATCGTCTTCTTTAAAAGCTATTTCGGTATCAAAATGGGCAAACATTTGTGAGGCATGCACGCCTGCATCAGTTCTACCAGCACCAACTATAGCTATGCTTTCACCTAATAATTTAGACAAACTATCTTCTATAACTTCTTGCACAGAAATTGATTTCGGCTGATTTTGCCAACCATGATATGCCTTACCATTATAAGAAAGTTCAATAAAATATTTCATCTGTGATTTTTATTTTTTTAGAGGACAGATGTAATTCGCATTTAATAATCATAGTTTTTGCCACAATGCTTATTGGAGCTCATTCCAAGCTATTTTTTAATACTTTTGTTAAAACGACAAAGATAGACAGATTTGTTATTCCTACGAAGTTAGCTTTCTTAATTAAATATTAAAAGATATTCGCTACAGCGGAACTTATTTATGATAAAAATATTATTACTTTCTGATACCCACAGCTATATAGATGATGACATATTAAAATATGTGAAACAGGCTGATGAAGTGTGGCATGCGGGCGATATTGGTGATTTAAAAGTAACTGATGATATTAAAAAATTAAAGCCTATAAAAGGTGTTTTTGGCAATATTGATGATAACATCATACGAAAGGAGTTTCCAGAGAACAATCGTTTTATGTGTGAAGATGTGGATGTTTGGTTGACCCATATTGGTGGTTATCCAGGTGCTTATAATACAAGAATACGCGAAGAAATCAGGTTACATCCACCAAAACTGTTTATTTGCGGACACTCGCATATTTTAAAGGTGATGCCAGATAAAAAATTAAATCTGTTGCACATGAATCCTGGTGCTGTTGGCAAATACGGATTTCATAAAAAACGTACTATGTTACGTTTTACCATTGATGGTAGTAAAGTTGATAATTTAGAAGTGATTGAATTTTCCCATCCCTAACCCTTCCCTAAGGGAAGGGAATTGTATTCTTAAAAAAAGCAACAATAGAAATCTAAAACAACAAATACAATACCCAACGATTTCCCTCCTTTGAAGGGATTAAGGGAGGAAAAAAAAGCCCAAGATCTTCACCTTGGGCTAACGCACTAATACTACTAAGATGTTAGGTTTATCGCAATCGATCTACAGATTTTACGAGATCTTCATCCTTTTTGATGGCTTTATTGGCCAGAGCCAAAAAAACGATAGAAACAATAGGAAGGAACATCCCAATACCTTTCTCAGAAGCTTCCGCTTCTCCAGATACCGTTAGAGATTGATACACAAAAAATCCTAGTAAAATAAAGTTTAATATGATGGCAAGTCGCCCCAATACAAATTGAAGCTTCCTGTTTTTAAACATAAATATAGCTATTAATGACACTATAGCAGAACCAAAAAACAAACATGCAAACAACGTACTACTTATTGCAAATACCTCTACACCATCATTCAATTTCCAAATTGGAAATATAAATATTAACCCTCCAGAAATAATGGAGGCTATTAATAAATATACGGTTTGTATACGCTGTAACATACTGTTTTAAAAAACTTGGAAGCAAAAATAACAGTTTCTTTATAAAATTAGTGCTAAAAATTAAAATAAAGTTGTATAATTGCAGTAACAATTCACAACAATCACAGTAGTAAGTTGTTAATTCTTCAGATTAAAAATCATTTTTTCAGAATAATTCAAATTTTTTTCAAAATAAAATATTCAATTCAACATCAATGTTTGAAATTTCACAGTTACAAAATAAAAAACTCTCTGATTTACAAGAGATTGCTCAAAAATTGAACATAGCAAAATATCGTTCATTAAAAAAACAAGATTTAGTTTACCAAATATTAGACAAACAAGCGGCTGACCCAAAAGTTGTGAACGAGGTAGTAGAACCTACTTTGTTTAGCGAAGAAAAATCTAATAATGTAGAAAAAAAACCTAGAGCGCGTGTGCAAAAACCTGTAAAAAATACACCGCAACCAAAGAAAGAAGAAAAACCTGTAGTAGAGACTACAACAAATGAAGCTCAAAACGAGCCTGTTGCGGCTAATGTTCCTAAGAAAGAAGAACAAATAACTAAAAATGTTCCGAATCCAAGACCAAAAGATTCTCAAAAACCTCATCAAAAAAGAGATAATAATCCTCAGCACAAAAATAAAAACCAAAATCCCAACCAAAACCCAAATCAAAAAAACGGCAATGTTGATACTGGCAATAAAGACGGTAGAAACCGTTACCGCGAACCAGATTTTGAATTTGATGCCATTATAGAAAGTGAAGGTGTTTTAGATATTATGGTGGATGGTTATGGATTTTTAAGATCTTCGGATTATAATTATCTGTCTTCTCCAGATGATATTTATGTATCCCAATCTCAAATACGTTTATTTGGTTTAAAAACCGGGGATACCGTTTTAGGACATGTAAGACCTCCAAAAGAAGGCGAAAAATATTTTCCTTTAATCAAAGTGAGTAAAATTAACGGTCAAAATCCAAATGTGGTAAGAGATCGTGTATCATTTGAGCATTTAACACCATTATTTCCAAAAGAAAAATTCAAATTAGCAGAAAAACAAAGCACCATTTCTACAAGAATCATGGATTTGTTTTCTCCAATTGGAAAAGGACAACGTGGTATGATTGTATCGCAACCTAAAACAGGAAAAACCATGTTGCTTAAGGATGTGGCAAATGCTATTGCTGCCAATCATCCTGAAGTTTACCAAATGATATTGCTCATTGATGAACGTCCAGAAGAGGTAACAGACATGCAACGCAATGTACGCGGCGAAGTTATTGCATCAACATTTGATAAAGAAGCTCATGAACACGTAAAAATCGCCAACATCGTTTTAGAAAAAGCAAAACGTTTGGTCGAGTGCGGCCATGATGTGGTAATTCTTTTAGATTCTATTACACGTTTAGCAAGAGCATACAATACCGTACAACCAGCATCTGGTAAGATATTAAGTGGTGGTGTAGATGCCAATGCGTTGCACAAACCTAAACGCTTTTTTGGTGCTGCCAGAAATATTGAAAATGGCGGTTCTTTAACCATTATTGCAACGGCACTAACTGAAACAGGTTCTAAAATGGACGAAGTCATCTTCGAGGAATTTAAAGGAACTGGTAATATGGAGCTTCAATTGGACAGAAAAATATCCAATCGTAGAATTTTCCCTGCTATAGATTTGACATCTTCAAGCACACGTAGAGACGATTTATTACTAGATGAAAACACGATTCAACGTATGTGGGTGATGCGAAAATATTTAGCAGATATGAACCCTGTTGAAGCTATGGAATTCATTAACGACCGTTTCAAACAAACTAGAAACAATGAAGAATTTTTAATATCCATGAACGGATAATATACTTACTGAACATTAAACAAAATTTAAAAGCCTTAACAGAGAATTGTTAAGGCTTTTTATTATTATACGAGAATTTTAAAAAAAACATAAAAAAAACCTCTCAATAACAAACTGAGAGGTTTTCTTTTATAAAAACTCTTTGGTTCTTTGTATTAAAGTGCAGCTATGTGTTTAGACAAGCCAGATTTAAGGTTAGCCGCTTTGTTAGCGTGAATAACATTTTTCTTAGCTAATTTATCTAACATAGAAACTACTGAAGTATACAACGTTTCTGCTTCATTTTTATCAGTTAACTCACGTAATTTTTTAATAGCATTACGAGTTGTTTTATGCTGATATTTGTTTACTGTACGTTTAGTTTCGTTACTTCTAATTCTTTTTAACGATGACTTGTGATTTGCCATTTTAATTTTGTTTTTTTTTAATTGTAGCCCGTAGGGGAATCGAACCCCTCTTACCAGGATGAAAACCTGGCGTCCTAACCGATAGACGAACGGGCCATTATTTTTTTTTGAGCGCGCAAATATATTAATAAAACTTAAACTTGCAACGCTTTTCAAATAACTTACAATGTTTCCATTGCGGATGCAAAAATACAACTATTTTTAAATGTCACAAGACCTACTTAATCTTTTTTGAAAAAAAATTAAATTAGTATGCTTTTGCGAATAATACTCTCGCTTTTGAAGGTTTTCCTGTGTACACACAAACGCCTGCTTCTTCCTTATTTTTCAATGGAATACATCTAATGGTGGCCTTTGTAAGCTCCTTTATTTTCTCTTCGGTTTCATTTGTGCCATCCCAATGTGCTGAGATAAAACCACCTTTAGTTTCTAAAACGGACTTAAATTCAACGAAATTTTCCACTTCTGTTATATGGGCATCCCTAAAATCCAATGCTTTATTAAATAATGCTTTTTGTATCTCTGCCAACAAATTATCAACGACTTCAATCAAATTACTTAATGGGATAATATCTTTTGTTAATGTATCACGTCTTGCTATTTCAACAGTACCATTTTCTAAATCCTTTGGGCCGATTGCAATACGCAAAGGCACACCTTGTAATTCGTATTGAGCGAATTTTGCTCCTGGACGCTGTGTATCCCTATTATCGTACTTAACAGATATGTTTTTACTTCTTAAATCTTTTAAAATATCGTTTGCGACTTCATTAATGGCATTCAATTCTTCTTCACTTTTATAAATAGGCACAATAACTACTTGGTTAGGTGCCAACGTTGGCGGCAATACCAAGCCATGATCATCACTATGTGTCATAATTAAAGCGCCCATAAGCCGCGTGGATACGCCCCATGACGTTGCCCAAACATAATCTTGCTTCCCTTCTTTATTAGCAAATTTCACATCAAAAGCCTTTGCGAAATTTTGACCCAAAAAATGCGATGTCCCTGCTTGCAATGCTTTTCCGTCCTGCATCAATGCTTCAATACAATAGGTTTCATCGGCACCAGCAAAACGTTCGCTTTCTGTTTTTAATCCTTGAATAACGGGAATTGCCATGAAATTTTCTGCAAATGTGGCATATACATTGTTCATTAATTCTGCTTCCGCAATGGCTTCTGCCTTAGTTTCATGCGCCGTATGCCCTTCTTGCCATAAAAACTCAGCCGTACGTAAAAATAAACGCGTGCGCATTTCCCAACGCACTACGTTAGCCCATTGGTTTATTAATAATGGTAAGTCCCTGTAAGATTGTATCCAACCTCTATATGTATTCCATATAATGGCTTCAGATGTTGGCCTAACAATCAATTCTTCTTCCAGTTTAGCATCCGGGTCCACACGCAATTTACCTGGTCTGTCAGGATCGGTTTGTAATCTATAATGTGTTACAATGGCACATTCTTTTGCAAAACCTTCCGCATTTTTCTCTTCTGCTTCAAATAAACTTTTTGGGACAAAAAGTGGAAAATATGCATTTTGATGCCCTGTTTCCTTAAACATTTTATCTAACTCAGCCTGCATTTTTTCCCAAATAGCATAGCCATAAGGTTTGATTACCATGCAACCCCTAACTGCCGAGTTCTCAGCCATATCAGCCTTTACAACAAGTTCATTATACCATTTTGAATAATCCTCTGATCTACTGGTAAGTTTTTTGCTCATACACGTGTTTTGGCACAAAAATTGTGACTATGTTAAATATAGAAATAGTTTGGCAAAACTAACTATTTTTGTTATGTTCAACAATAAAAAATTCTAGAGATATGAAACTTATTAACTACTTAAAAATCAAAACATCCTTAATAGCAATTTTTATATTGGTATTAGTGGTGTCATCATGTGGTTCTTATCAATACGTTGGTACGGACAATGATGGTATTTATGGTGAAGCCCCAAGAACTATTTCTCAAAATCAAGATGCTGTTGTTGACGTCTCAAATAATTCTAATGAGTACTATCAAAATTATTTCAAAAGCAAAGCTTTAGAGTATGAAAGCATCAACGATGAAGGCGCTATTTTCACCGATGTAGATTCTTATCAAAGTGGTAATTATGAAGATGAGGATCCCAATAATAACAATTACCAAGGTAATAGTGGTTGGGGACAAACTAATAGCCAAGTAGTTATCAACATGCAGCCAAATTTTGGTTGGGGAGGCATGTGGAACAGACCGTTTTTTAATGGCTTCTATGGCAATCGTTGGAACAACTGGGGTTTTTACGATCCTTTTTATAATGGATTCTATGGTGGTTTTTATGGCAATCGTTGGAACAATTGGGGGTTTTATGATCCTTTTTATGGTGGTTTCTATGGCGGTTTTTACGGTGGCTGGTACAATCCTGGATTTTATGCATTCAACGGATATAATAACTATTACGGAAACGGATTTTATGGCAGAAACAATGTTTCTTATAGTGCCAGTAGACGAAATAGCTATCCATCAAATAACATAGGCACAAGAAGTTCCTCAAATAATGGCACTACATCAAGGTATAATAGTTCTTATAGAAGAAGTAATACTGTTAGTCCGTACAGCACAACAAACCGTAGCACCAATTCGCAATCAACTATAAACAATAATTCGTCAAGAAGAAATAGTAGCAATGCTACTTCTCCTACTAATAATAATTCTACACAATATAGAAGAAGTAACACTAATAGCTCTAGCAATACCAATTCAGGTAATTACTCAAGATCTACCAACAGTGGCAGCAGCAGCTCTGGTGCAACAAGATCTTCTGGAGGTGGCAGCAATTCTGGTACTTCATCAGGTGGTGGTAGAAGACGATAATATTAATAGAAAAAAACGCATATGAAATCGCCATTAACAAATTAACAATAAGTTTTTTGTAAAAAAACAACATGAAAATAATGCGATATCATATGACCTATAAAAACAATAAATTTTGCATATGAAAAAGTTACAATTCCTATTCATGGGTTTGCTATCTATGTCTACACTTTACGCACAAGACATCTCTGATGCCGTAAGATATTCACAAAGTGACATTCAAGGAACCGCTCGTTTTAGAGCATTAAGTGGTGCTTTTGGGGCATTAGGAGGGGATATGAGTGCCGTAAGCATCAACCCAGCTGGTTCTGCTGTTTTTGCACAAAGCCATGCATCCTTTTCCCTTTCGAATTTAAGCTCAAAAAACGATACCCAATATTTTAATGGGTTTACATCTATTTCTGAATCTGATTTCGATATCAATCAAGGTGGTGCATCCTTTGTATTTGCCAACAACAACTCAAATTCACCTTGGAGAAAATTCACTATCGGCGTGGCTTATGATAAAACCAATAACTACGATGACACTTGGAATGCTGTTGGAACCAATTCAAACAATCAGTCCATTGATTTTTACTTTTTAAACTATGCTGATGGTATCAGATTGGGAGATATTTCATTAATAGGCAATGAATCCATAACCGATGCCTATTCTGATATTGGAAATGTGTTTGGTTATACGCATCAACAAGCGTTTTTAGGATATCAATCGTATATACTTGAGCCAGATGCTGATGACGACAACAACACATCTTACACTTCAAATCTTGCGAATGGAACTTTTGATCACGATTATTATTATGCAGCCACCGGATTAAATGGTAAAATTGCTTTCAACATGGCCGCTCAGTATGGAGATAATCTATATTTAGGTTTAAATTTGAATTCACATTTTATAAATTACGACCGTACCACGTCTCTTTATGAGAACAATTCGAACAACAACTCATTAATTAGCAGCATAGAATTTGGTAATACATTATCCACCTCAGGTAATGGTTTTTCGTTTCAATTGGGCGGTATTTTAAAACTAAGCGACGAATTTAGAGTTGGTTTAACTTACGATTCATCAACATGGTATACCATTTCAGAAGAAACAACACAATACTTGTCTACTATAAGAGATGAAAATGGCTCAAATATTACAGCTGTTGTAAATCCTCAAATTGTAAATGTGTATCCTGATTATAGATTACAAACACCTGCAAAAATAACAGGTAGTTTAGCCTATATATTTGGCACGCAAGGTTTAATCAGTTTCGATTATTCACATAAAGATTACAGCACCACTAAATTCAAACCAACCTCAGATTTTATAGGTTTAAACAACGATGTTAGCAATGTATTAACTGCCGCTTCCACATACAGAATTGGTGGCGAATATAAAGTAAAACAATTCGCTTTTAGAGGTGGTTACCGTTTTGAGGAAAGTCCTTATGCAAACGGGGTAACAGTTGGCGATTTAACAGGTTATTCTTTAGGTCTTGGTTATAATTTTGGAAACACGAAATTGGATTTGACTTATGATTATTTTGAAAGAACTTCAGAAACCCCATTATACAATGTCGGCTTAACCGATGCAGCCATTATTGACAATACAAATTCAAACATAACACTATCGTTAAGTTTCAATATTTAATACATTTTCAACCTAATATTTAAAAGCTTGAACTTATAAAGTTCAGGCTTTTTCATTTTATAA
Organism: Confluentibacter flavum; assembly: GCF_002843175.1. Classification (GTDB taxonomy): domain Bacteria; phylum Bacteroidota; class Bacteroidia; order Flavobacteriales; family Flavobacteriaceae; genus Confluentibacter; species Confluentibacter flavum. Next base: position 54,001 of record NZ_PJEO01000015.1, on the reverse strand, counting down.
ATGACCAGAAATTCTGGATTAATTGTTGGTGGAATTAATTGTTTGTTAATACAAAACATAACAAAATGGAATTACTTATCTTTGCAGACTAAAAAATAAGTTTTTTGAACACATGAAAATTGAGAAAAACATTGAGGATTTTGATGCCTTGGGAGAAGATCATATAGGAACCTCATCAAATACACCCATGAGACAGGATGCTTTTAAACTTTCTATTGAAGAGAAAATAGATATTATTAAAGACGATGTTCGCCATATTATGGAAACGTTGGGTTTGGATTTGACAGACGATAGTTTAAACGGCACCCCAAACAGAGTTGCTAAAATGTTTGTAAAGGAATTGTTTGGCGGATTAGATCCTAAGAAAAAACCAAGTGCCTCTACCTTTGAAAACAAATACAAATACGGTGAAATGTTGGTTGAAAAAAACATTACCGTGTACTCAACTTGTGAGCATCATTTACTCCCAATCGTTGGTAAAGCTCACATTGCCTATATTTCTAGCGGAAGGGTTATTGGGCTTTCAAAAATGAACCGTATTGTAGATTATTACGCCAAACGTCCGCAAGTACAAGAGCGCTTAACTATCCAAGTTGTTAAAGAACTTCAAGAAGCCTTAAAAACTCAAGATGTGGCGTGCATTATTGATGCCAAACATTTATGCGTAAATTCTAGAGGGATCAGGGATGTGGAAAGTAGCACCGTAACATCAGAATTTGGTGGTAAATTTAAAGAAGAAGCGACACGCAGGGAATTTTTAGATTATATAAAACTGGACACTAAATTTTAATTTATGTTGAGTTGTTCGTTGTTTAGTTGTTAAGCTGTAGTTTAACGATCGACTTAACAACTCACGACTTAACGACAAACAACATAACATGCATGAATATTCATTTGAAAAATTAGACGTTTGGAAAGAATCTATAAAGTTAGCTTCCAACATTTATAATTACACAAAGGCATTTCCAGATGATGAAAAATTCGGACTAACATCGCAAATGAGAAGATGCTCTGTTTCAATTTCATCAAATATAGCAGAAGGAACTTCTAGGCTTACCAATAAAGACAAATCGCATTTTATGACAATCGCTTATAGCTCTGCACTAGAATTATTAAATCAAGCTATTATATCAAAAGAATTGAATTTTATTTCCGAAGAAAACTATAAAAGTATTAGATTAGAAGTTGAATCTATTACAAACAAGATTAATGCTTTACGAAAACATTTTATCAACTCGTAACAACTAAACGACTAAACACCAAACACCTAAACGACTAAACAACTCAACAAAAATGCCACTTTTTCAGCATCAAAAACTAGACCTCTACAATTCACTTTCAGGTAAAAAAGAACAATTCAAACCTATAAACGAAGGCCATGTGGGCATGTATGTGTGCGGACCAACCGTTTACAGCAACGTGCATCTTGGGAATGTTAGAACGTTTATGTCTTTTGATATGATATTTCGTTACCTGAAACATCTAGGCTATAAAGTGCGTTATGTTAGAAACATTACCGATGCTGGTCATTTGGAAAATGATGCCGATGTTGGTGAAGATAAAATAACCAAAAAAGCACGTTTAGAACAAATTGAACCTATGGAAATCGTGCAGCGCTATACCGTTGATTTTCATAACATATTAAATATATTCAATTTTTTGCCGCCAAGTATTGAACCTACGGCAACAGGTCATATTATTGAGCAAATTGAATTGATTAAAAACATTATAGACAATGGTTTTGGTTATGTCGCTAATGGATCTGTTTATTTTGATGTTCATAAATTTAACGAAACCCACGATTACGGCATACTAAGTAAACGTAAACTAGAGGATTTAATTCACAATACCCGCGAATTGGACGGACAATCCGACAAAAAAAATCCACAGGATTTTGCCCTTTGGAAAAAAGCTGAACCACAACATATTATGCGTTGGCCATCACCTTGGAGCGATGGTTTCCCAGGTTGGCATTTAGAATGTACAGCCATGAGCACTAAATATCTTGGAGATCATTTTGATATTCATGGTGGCGGTATGGATTTAAAATTTCCGCATCACGAATGTGAAATTGCTCAAAACCAAGCCGCTAAAGGACAAACACCAGTAAATTATTGGATGCATGCCAATATGCTGCAATTAAACGGACAACGTATGTCTAAATCAACAGGAAACATTGTTAATCCAGATGAATTATTGTCTGGAAATAACACCTTTTTCAGCAAAGCATTTGCACCAAGTGTCATCCGATTTTTTAATGCGCAAGCTCATTACAGAAGTGTCCTCGATTTAACAGATGATGGTTTATTATCTAGCGAAAAAGGATTTTACAGATTGATGGACGCTATTAATTTATTAGATGAATTAAAGACTTCAGAAACATCCTCCCTAGATATAAAATCATGGAAACAATCTTGTTATGATGCGATGAATGATGATTTTAACTCGCCTATTTTAATTGCAAATTTATTTGAAGCTGTTAAATACATTAATCAGATCAAAGAGGGTTCTCAAACTTTAAACTCAGAAGATTTATCGCTTTTAAAAGAAACCTTAAATGTTTTTACATTTGATGTTTTAGGCTTACAAAACGTTACTAAAACCGAATCTGGAACCGATAAATTGTCAGCCACAGTTAATATTTTAATTAAATTAAGACAAGACGCCAGAGCCAACAAAGATTTTGCATTGTCTGATAAAATACGTGATGAATTGGTAGAGGTTGGTATTCAATTGAAGGATGGGAAAGAAGGCACTACTTTTTCTTTATCTTAAAAGTTTGTCGTTTGTTGTGGAGTCGTTTAGTCGAAGTATAACAATAAAGATTAAACGACAAAAGATTCTAGAATGTTTCTTGTTTAAGTTATAAAGTCGAAAGAAACCTAACAACTAAACGACAAACGACTAAACGACAAACATCAATGAAAAAACTCCTCATTATACCATTCTTATTCTTGATAAAAGTATACCAAATGCTTATATCTCCCCTAACGCCTGCAACATGTAGATATCAGCCCACATGCTCTCACTACAGCAAAGAAGCTTTACAAAAACACGGTTTGTTCAAAGGCGGTTGGCTAGCTATAAAACGTATTTTTAGTTGCCATCCTTGGGGTGGTTCTGGTTACGACCCTGTACCTTAAAAAACATCCTTCAATCCCGAGAACCCAAAATCACATCACATACTTCCTTATTAACAAACTACACTGCTTCGTAAGCCAAAGCAAAAATAAATCCCTTGTCTTGTCTATCGCAAACTTTTCAATTTTGCTTTAATACCTTAACGCACAGCACCTTCAAATTATAAGTCATTTAATTTTTTCCCAAAGGAGAAATGAGTAAATCATACAAGTTCTTTCTGAAATTGTATAACACTATACGTTTTTATGTTTATGAACTTTGTAAAACAATCAACCGTTTAATTATTCACAATTTAATAAATATCAAAATGGAAGAAAATCAAATGGGAGAAAACGACACAACGGACCAAGGCATGTTAACCGGCATGTTTCGTGACCGTGAAAGCACAGAAAATGCATATAACACTCTACAAGAAAGAGGTTATACAAAAGACGACATCAATCTTGTGATGTCGGACGAAACACGAGAAAAACATTTTTCGGGTGATGTTGAAGACACTGAAATAGGAACCAAAGCTGCTGAAGGTGCCGGAAAAGGCTCAGCTATTGGTGGCACTGTTGGCGCCATTGCAGGCGTCATTGCAGCCATTGGAACAAGCTTGGTTATTCCTGGACTTGGTATTGTTATTGCTGGCCCTATTGCCGCAGGTTTAGCAGGAGCTGGCGCGGGTGGTCTTACAGGTGGAATAATTGGTGCGCTTGTAGGTTCAGGAATTCCTGAAGCACGTGCGAAGTTATATGAATCTGGAATCAAAGAAGGACAAATCGTTATTGGGGTTAAGCCTCGTAATGATGAAGATGCCAGATATTTTGAAAACAACTGGCGTACTAATAAAGGTGAAGAAATCTACAATTAGAATTCCTATTGCAATAAAAACCGAATGACAATTCAAGTCATTCCGTTATAAATCTAAGCGATAAATATAAAAACATATGTTCCATCACGTAAAAGAATTACAGTTCAACGCCCGGGTTTCAAAACCTGATGTGCGTTTTGCAAGACTCCTCCTTGAACAGTTTGGAGGACCCAATGGCGAACTAAAAGCAGCCATGCAATATTTTGTTCAGGCATTTGGTTGCCGAAAAGCATATCCTGCCGAATATGATATGCTTATGGATATTGCCACAGAAGAATTTAGTCACCTAGAAATTGTAGGTGCAACGATTCAAATGTTACTCACCGGTGTTAACGGTGAATTAAAAAATGCAGCTGATGAATCTGACTTAACCAAAATGTTAGATGGCAAAGCGGCAAAAGAAAGTTACATACACGATGCCATGATAGATCCACACTTCTTTATTGTTAGTGGCGGCACACCAACACTTACCGATAGCGTTGGCAACCCTTGGAACGCATCTTACATTATGGGTATGGGCGATTTAACAGCTGATCTCCGTTTAAATATTGGTGCAGAAACCAGTGCCAAAATGGTTTATGAAAACTTGATGAAATTTACAGACGATGAGTATGTAAAAGAATCTTTGCGTTTTTTAATGACAAGAGAGGTTGCCCACTTTCAAATGTTTCAAGCGGCATTGGAAAATATTAAACCAAACTTTCCTCCTGGCATTTTACAAAGTGATCCGCGCTTTAGCAACAAATACTTCAACATGTCTAATGGCAAAGATTTTAAAGGCCCTTGGAATGAAGGCAAAAGCCCGGAGATGAAAGAAGAATGGCAAGTTGTAAACCATCCACTTGAACACGTTCAAGAAACCAATGGCTTACTAGACGAAAAAGCTAAGGGTACACAGCGAACAGAACAATCTGTTCAAAAAGACAATAAGTCGTTATCTAAGGAGCGTAAAGCCGAAGTAGATGAAGCCACGCTTCCTAAAAATGGCGTCATGAGTTGGTCAGTCTATGAAGAATCCGTAGAAGCCAATTCAAACAAAAACAAATAATTTTTTAATCTAAATTCATAAAAATGAAAAATAAAAAATCAAATTCCACGACTACGTCCCAAAAAGGAAAACAGTCCAAAGAAAAATCCACAAAATCTTCTATGCAATCATCTCAACTCATGAAATTATTTGAAGATGAATTGAAGGACATTTACTGGGCCGAAAAAGCATTAACCAAAGCAATCCCTAAGATGATTAAAAACGCAACATCCCAAAAATTGATTGATGCACTAACAAGTCATCTTGAAGAAACTAAAAACCAAGTGACCAGATTGGAACAGGTTTTTGAGTCGATAGACAAAAAAGCCAGTGCCAAAAAATGCGATGCTATGGAAGGTTTAATTAAAGAGGCAGAAGATATCATGGAATCGTGCGAAGAAGGTGCCATGTGTGATGCAGGCATTATTTCGGCAGGACAAAAAGTAGAACATTATGAAATTGCATCATACGGAACACTTCGTCAGTTTGCGAAAACATTAAGTTTAGGAAAAGCTGCAAAACTACTTAAAGCGACACTCAAAGAAGAAAAAGCGGCCGATGAAAAACTATCAAAAGTAGCCACAACTGCCATAAATGTAGACGCATCCCAAGTAAAAGCATAAATCAGTAAACAATGAACAATATTTTTAAAGGTTTAATCGCAGGTTACGGCGCCAAAAAATTAGGCGGTGGCTGTTTAGGAACCATCATCGTTTTTGTAATTATTTGGTGGTTATTAGGAATGTTTTAATTCTATTTTAAGAATGGAATATTACAAGCCATCTCGCTAAGCGGGGTGGCTTTTTATGTTTTGAATTTTGAAATAGTGTTGTGTTGTCATTCTGAACGTGTTTCAGAATCTCTATATCTTTGCGAAAGCCTCAAATCTAAAATGTGCGATTTATATTTTTAATAAATGTCTTCCTTGACTCTATAAAAAATTTCAATTATATTCGTTTAACAACCAATGCGATATGAATGATACAAGCCATCACGATGAGCGTATAGCAAAAATGACCTTTGCCTCCGTATATCCACATTATCTCACAAAAGTGGAGAAGAAAGGCAGAACGAAAGACGAGTTACATCAAGTCATTATGTGGCTAACAGGTTATGATGAAAAAAAGCTGCAAGAACTCATTGAAAAAAAAGTGCCTTTTGAACAATTTTTCAAAAGTGCTGACTTAAACCTAAACGCGCAACTGATTACTGGTGTGATCTGTGGCTATCGTGTAGAAGACATCCAAAACCCGTTAACACAACAGGTAAGGTATTTAGATAAGTTAGTGGATGAATTGGCAAAAGGACGTAAGATGGAGAAAATATTGCGGGTTTCCTAAATCTACTCGCCCCAGATATTGTACCAAAAGATGTTAGTAACCCAGTTTTTTATAACATCTTTTTATTTTCAGATTTGTGGAAAAAATATCAAACTTCGCTCCTGTTTGACGACAGGCAGGTAACTTCTGATATAAATCATTAAAACCATTTCACATCTTTGTAGTTGTGCAATATTAAAAAATGACAGATTACTTATACTAAATCAGACCTGGCTATATAGATAGCAAATAAGAAAGGTTAATAAATATTCTCCCACTACATGTAAAAACATACGATCGTCTGTGTGATTCTTTTTGCTAAACAAAATTTTATTTGTTGTTATTTAATCTTTTATTATCTTTAATTACATGCTTTATAAAAAAACATTAAAACAGATAATACTTATTGTAATGGCTAAAATCCCTTTATAATTAAATTCCTAACCAAGATGAAAAAGGAAATTGATTCAATAGATAAATCTGCAGAGCCTATAAAGTATTCCCAACCGCTATATTTACTTTTACCAATTCAACTATTAAACACACTCTCCATAATGATTGCTTTTTTTCACATATTTTTAATTAAAATAAGGTGGGTTAAAATTTCAGATATAATTTTTAATTCTCCTGAAGGATATAAAAAAATGCTTCAAAAAATTTGGTTTACAAGAATGATGAGAAGATTATTGTCTCTTACACTTAGGACTCCTTTTCGTTCTAAAGCCATCAAACTTATTAACAATAAGCTTACTTTACCGGAATTAGGGTGTATTATAGCTATTCCCCATACACCATGGGCTAAATTACTTGCAGAATGGTGCCGTTCCAACGATTTCGCACTGGTTTTTGCTGGTGGTCCATGGATTAAGCGAACTGGACATTTAAATGTTTCTAATGCTAGTTTATCCCAAATTAGAAAGTTAGTCTCCCATTTAAATTCCAAAAAATTTGTTGTTATTATTGGAGACAACGAGAATAGGTCTCGCTGCTGTCAAGTGACATACTTTGGAAAAAAATGCAATGCTTCTTTACTCCCTGTCAGACTTGCATCATTAGCATGTGTTCCTATTACAGTGGTAATTCCGAAATTTAACAAACAACAAATCAATCTTCTAAATGGACCTACAATTGACTCCATTACTATTATTTCAAATAAAAAAGAAGCTCTTCAGAAAATTTTCAGTTATTATGAAAATGAGGTGTATGCTTCTCCTTCCATTTACTACCCCTACATAATGGGTTCTTTAAACACTTGATTGTTGTAAAATCATTAAATAGTCTGAAATACAAATTTCACGTGTTTAACCAAATATACTTTAAAAAAATAATATAGATGTAATCTCATTAGAACTACCAAAATCCATGAACCGTACTTTATAGAACATAACAAAATCAAAAAAATCACTTCTTCTCAGAAATCCCCTTCAAAATCTCCACCACAAATTTCCAATATTTTTGCACGGATGATATTTGTGCACGTTCATCTGGGGAGTGTGCTCCTTTAATGTTGGGTCCAAAACTAATCATATCCATATTAGGATAGTTTTTCCCTAAAATACCACATTCCAATCCGGCATGGCAAGCCGCCACATGCGGTTTTTTGCCATTTAAATCTTCATACAATTTGGTCATAACTTTTAAAATAGGAGAATCCATATTCGGTGTCCACCCCGGATAATCACCCGAAAACGTTACTTCGCAACCCGTTAACTCAAAACAAGCTCGCAGCGAATTTGCCAAATCCATTTTAGAAGTTTCCACCGAAGAACGTGTGAGGCAATCCACTTTAATCGTGCCATCTTTAATCACCACTTTCGCCATGTTATTGGAAGTTTCCACCAAATTAGGAATATCGGCACTCATTCTGTAAACGCCATTTTGCGCTGCGTATAACGCTCTCGTAAACCCTTCTTGAATTCCTAAATCCATAATCATTTTTGGCGTTTCACATTTAGCTATGCTGATGTCTAAATGTGGTTCCATCGTCTTGAATTCCGTTTTAATCACGGTTGCCAAAGCCTCCATATCAGATAAAAACACCGCTTCATGAATGGCATCAATAGCCACAATGGCTTGGCTTTCCCTTGGAATGGCGTTACGTAAACTGCCACCTTCCATTTCTGAAATCCGTAATCCAAAACACTCAAAACCATCAAATAATAAACGATTCATGATTTTATTGGCATTGCCCAAGCCTTCGTGAATTTGCATTCCTGAGTGCCCGCCCTGCAAACCTTTTACAACAATTTTAAACCCGACTTTAAATTCTGGTGTTTCTTCTTCATGATAATCGCGTGTCGCCGTTACATCAATACCACCGGCACAACCTACGCCTATTTCGTTATCTTCCTCAGTATCTAAATTCAATAAAATACCACCAGAAAGCAAACCGCCTTGTAATCCCATAGCGCCTGTCATCCCTGTTTCCTCGTCAATGGTAAACAGTGCTTCAATGGCTGGATGCGGAATGTCTTTACTTTCTAAAATAGCCATGATCGTAGCAACGCCCAAACCATTATCAGCGCCCAACGTGGTTCCTTTGGCCTTTACCCAGTCACCATCCACATACATATCAATCCCTTGTGTATCAAAGTCGAAAACCGTATCATTATTTTTTTGGTGCACCATATCTAAATGCGATTGCATCACAATAGTGGTTCTGTTTTCCATGCCTTTGGTGGCAGGTTTTTTTATAATGACATTTCCAACGGCATCCTCAGTGGTTTCCAATCCTAATGTTTTCCCAAAATCTTTCATAAACGCAATAACACGCTCCTCTTTTTTTGAGGCTCTAGGGATGGCATTTAAATCGGCGAATTTATTCCAAAGGGTTTGTGGCTGAAGGTTTCTTATTTCTGAATTCATAACATTTATAATAGTGTTTTACAAAGATATGGATTGCATCTACATTTATAGAGTAATTGAATGGATTCCGTATTCCCGATAGCTATCGGGACGGAATGACAAAATTTTATCTATTTTTGAAGCATGCTTAAAGACAAAAAAACCATACTGGCATTGTCCATTATTCCGCAGTATATCATTATAAAATGGTTGTCACGTTACCCTGAATTTATTGAGCAGTATTATAGCAATGGGTTCTATCAATTTGTTTCAAAACTATTTAGATATACGCTTGGTTGGATTCCTTTTTCTTTTGGCGATTTGGTGTACACATGTGCCATTATTTATATGCTCAGATGGTTTTATATAAACAGAAAGCGTTTAAGAAAAGATACCAAGCAATGGTTTGTTGATGTGTTTTCGGCAGTTGCCCTATTTTACTTGGCATTTCATGTGTTATGGGGCATGAACTATTACCGATTGCCACTACATAAAAACCTAAATCTGGAAGCCGATTATACCACGGAACAACTGATTGTAGTCACCAAAAAGCTAATAGAAAAGTCGAATGCCCTGTATTCGGAAATCAAAAAAAATGACACGACTAAAATCGACCTTCCTTATAGTAAATCGGATGTTTTAGGACTTGCCCCGCTGGGTTATAAGAATTTAAAAAATGTATTTCCAGATTTGGAATACCATCCAAAAAGCGTTAAAAAATCGTTGTTCAGTTATCCACTAACCTATATGGGTTTTACTGGGTATTTAAATCCGTTTACCAATGAAGCTCAAGTGGATGCCTTGATTCCCATATATTTGTTTCCAACAACCACATCGCACGAAATAGCACATCAATTGGGTTACGCCGCAGAAAATGAAGCTAATTTTATTGGTTGTTTAGCAGCTATAAACCATGATGACATCTATTTTAAATACACAGGATATACGTTTGCGCTCCGTTTTTGTTTGAATGAAATTAACAGACGTGATGAAGACCTATTCAACACGCTGCTTGAAACGGTCAACAAGGGTATTTTAAGCAATTTTAAAGAAGTCCGTGAATTCATGGATGCTTACGACAGTCCATTAGAACCCCTATTTAAAGTGTTTTATAGCAATTTCTTAAAAGCCAACAACCAAGCAAAAGGTATGGAAAGCTACAGTTACGTGGTAGCACTCTTGGTTAATTATTTTGAAAAAGAATCTGATTTAATTTATAATGAATAAACAAATTAGCAGCATACAGAATCCATTTATCCGACAACTTGTTCAGCTAAAAGACAAGTCGCGTGAACGTAAAAAAAACGGTTTATTTTTAATTGAAGGTGAACGCGAAATTATGCTTGCGTTAAAAGGTGGTTACGGGTTGGAAACGATCTTGTTTAATCCAGAAATCATAAATTATGAACAACTAAACAACTTAACGACTAAACAACTAAACACCATCGAAATTACTGCCGAGGTATATCAAAAATTAGCCTATCGCGATACCACCGAAGGCGTTTTAGCGGTTGCAAAATGCAAAGAACATAACATAAATGAATTAAATTTCAAGACAGAAAACCCATTAATTTTAGTCGCTGAAGCTCCCGAAAAACCGGGCAATATTGGTGCCCTTTTAAGAACTGCGGATGCTGCTCGTGTGGATGCCGTCATCATAGCCAACCCTAAAACCGATTTGTACAATCCCAATATTATCCGCTCTAGTGTGGGCTGTATATTTACCAATACGATTGTAACGGGTTCAACTTCAGAGATTATTGAGTTTCTAAAATCAAAAAACATAGATATTTATTGTGCCGCTTTACAGGCTTCGGTTAATTATGACACGCAAGATTTCACCAGACCAACGGCTATTGTTGTTGGCACGGAGGATACAGGATTAAGTGATGAGTGGTTAAAAAATGCTACACAAAATATCATTATTCCCATGGAAGGCGACATCGATTCCATGAATGTGTCGGTTGCCGCAGGAATTCTTATTTTTGAAGCGAAAAGACAACGGAGAAAATAATTAATGATGTGTAATGAGTAATTAATAATGAGCAATTAATGATAGTGAAAGAAAATTTAATAGCAACTAAAACCTATACATTTGCACTCAGCATCATCAAATTAAATAGGCATTTGATTGCTAAAAATGAATATGTTCTTTCAAAACAGATTTTAAGATCGGGCACTTCAATCGGAGCTAATGTTGAAGAAGCTATTGGAGGTATTTCAAAAAAAGATTTTCGAGCTAAAATGTCCATTTCTTATAAAGAAGCTAGAGAAACCCACTATTGGTTGAGACTCCTTAAAGATTCCGACAATATTTCAAATGAAGAATTCATAGAACTAGAAAATGAGCTTAACAGCATTCTAAAAATACTTTTTAAAATAATTCAATCATCAAAAGAATAATCACATATTATCAATTATTAATCATTCATTACTAATTACTCATCATTAATCATTTATATGACCTCAATAACATTATTCTACATCATCATCGCCATAATCATCATCAATTTTATAGTTGATAAAATCTTGGATGCCTTAAATGCCAAACATTTTAACGACATGTTGCCAAGAGATTTGCAAGATGTTTATGATGAAACCGAATATAAAAAATCGCAGAACTACAAAGCTACTAATTATAGATTCGGATTAATAACCTCCACATTTTCGTTGGTGTTAACGCTCGCTTTTTTATTTTTTGATGGGTTTGAATATGTTGACAATATCGCTAGAGGTTTTAGTGATAACCCAATAATTATCGCTTTAATCTTCTTCGGAATTATTATGATAGGCAGCGATATCATCACCACGCCTTTTACATATTACGGCACGTTTGTCATTGAAGAAAAATTTGGGTTTAACAAAACGACAAAAACAACTTTTTTTCTTGATAAACTTAAAGGTTGGCTCCTGATGGCTATTGTTGGCGGTGGTATATTGGCATTAATTATTTGGTTTTACCAATCCACAGGAACTTATTTCTGGCTTTATGCATGGGCTTTGGTAGCGGTATTCGTATTGTTTATGAATATGTTCTATTCCAAACTTATTGTGCCGTTGTTCAACAAACAAAAACCATTGGAAGCTGGAACTTTAAGGGATAAAATATCCGAATATGCCCAAACCGTTGGATTTAAATTGGACAAGATTTTTGTGATTGATGGCTCTAAACGAAGTACCAAAGCTAATGCCTATTTTTCTGGTTTTGGTAGCGAAAAACGTGTGACACTTTACGATACGTTGATTAATGATTTGGATGAAGAAGAAATTGTTGCTGTTTTGGCGCATGAAGTCGGACATTATAAAAAGAAACATATCATCTTTAACCTGTTTGCCTCCATTTTAATGACGGGACTGATGCTTTATATTTTATCACTTTTTATTTCCAATCCGTTATTATCAAACGCTTTGGGGGTTGAGATACCAAGTTTTCATATTGGTTTGATTGCGTTCGGATTGTTGTACGCGCCGATTTCTGAAATCACAAGCTTAATCATGAATCTGTTTTCCAGAAAATTTGAATATCAAGCTGACGATTATGCTAAAAATACCTATAAAGCAGAACCACTTATTACATCGCTAAAAAAACTTTCTAAAAACAGTTTGAGTAATTTAACGCCACATCCGGCATATGTGTTTATGCATTATTCGCATCCTACGTTGTTGGAACGGATTGTTAATTTGAGGAAGTGATTTTTTTGGGTTTTGGGTGTAAGGTTATGGGTATTGGGTGTTTGGATTTAAAATAATGCTATCAATATTATCCGCGTTAACGATTGAACGGTCTGTTTGAGCTCCCCGACCACAGGAGGGAGCGAGTAGTGAAAGCGTGTTAAAACGCCCAAGAAATCAATAAAAATCCTGTTTTAAATAAAAAGATTCCCTCCTTCGAGGGAATGACAAATAAAAGACTATCTTTGCCGCTTGAAACTCGAAAATGAGTTGAATTCCTCAGAGTGAGGATGTGTTACTAGAAGGTTAAGTTAAGTATGTCGATTCGCTTCTTATGTAACACCACATAACAAAATCGAATACTTATACAAGAATGAACACATTCCAAGATTTAGGTCTTAATGAGGACCTTTTACGCGCTGTTACCGATTTAGGGTTTGTAACCCCAAGCGATGTACAAAGCCAAGCCATCCCCATTTTATTAGAAAAAGAAACAGATTTAGTTGCTCTTGCACAAACAGGAACCGGTAAAACGGCAGCGTTTGGTTTCCCCATGTTGCAAAAAATAGATATTGAAAGTAGAACTACCCAAGGTCTTATTTTATCCCCTACACGCGAACTTTGTTTGCAAATCACCAACGAAATGAAACTTTACGGCAAGTACTGCAAAGGACTTAACGTGGTGGCAGTTTATGGAGGATCTAGCATAACAGACCAAGCTAGGGATATAAAAAAAGGTGCTCAAATTATTGTAGCGACGCCTGGACGTATAAAGGATATGATAAGCAGACGTTTGGTTGATATCTCTAAAATAGAATATGCTGTTTTAGATGAAGCTGATGAAATGCTTAACATGGGCTTTTATGAGGATATTACTGATATTCTATCGAATACCCCCGAAGAAAAATGTACGTGGTTGTTTTCTGCAACCATGCCCAAAGAAGTGTCGGTTATTGCCAAAAAATTCATGGAAAATCCTGTGGAAATCACCGTTGGGAATAAAAATGAAAGTACAAGTCAGGTATCTCATGAATATTATTTAGTAAATGCCCGTGATAGATATGATGCTTTAAAACGTTTGGCAGATGCGAATCCAGATATTTTTTCAGTCGTATTTTGCAGAACGAAACGCGATACTCAAAAAGTAGCGGAACAACTTATTGAAGATGGTTACAGTGCTGGTGCTTTGCATGGTGATTTAAGTCAGAATCAACGGGATTTGGTTATGAATTCGTTTCGTAAAAATCAAATCCAGATGTTGGTAGCAACCGATGTTGCTGCACGTGGTATTGATGTAGATGATATTACACACGTTATAAACTACCAATTACCAGATGAAATTGAAACCTACACACACCGTTCCGGACGTACAGGACGTGCCGGAAAAACTGGGGTTTCTATGGTTATTGTTTCTAAAAGTGAAGTGCGTAAAATAAAAACCATTGAACGCATCATTAAAAGAGACTTTATTAAGAAAGATATTCCAGATGGTATGGAAATTTGTGAGGTACAATTAATGTCGCTTGCCAATAAAATCCATAACACAGAAATCAATCATGAAATTGATAAATATTTAATCAATATCAACGAATTATTCACTGATACTTCAAAAGACGAATTAATTAAAAAATTCTTCTCGGTAGAGTTCACCCGTTTCTATAATTACTATAAAAAATCTAAAAACCTTAATATATCGGAAAGCAGAAGTGACGACCGTGAAGGTGGTAGGGAACGCAGTCGCGATTTTGGTGGAAGTAACTCTGATTCTACACGTTATTTTATTAATGTTGGTAGTAAAGATGGTTATGATTGGATGAGTTTAAAAGACTTTTTAAAAGATATTTTAGAACTTGGTAGGGATGATGTTTTTAAGGTTGAAGTAAAAGAAAGTTTTTCATTCTTTAATACCGAAAAGGAATTACAAGAAAAGGTATTGGCTTTTTTCACCGACTTTAAACATAATGATAGATATGTAAATGTTGAAGTTTCTGAAAACCGTGGCGGTGGCGGTGGCGGAAGACGCGATGACAGAAGAGGCGGCGGCGGAAGACGTGACGATAAGCGTGGTGGAGAAAGACGTTCTGCCCCAAGAAGTGATTTTGGAAACAGAAGCGACAGACGGAGTGATGACACCTCAAGACCAAGACGTTCTAGTGGCGATTTTAAACCAAAAGGAGGTCCAAGACGTTCAGAAGGTGATGCCAAACCAAGTGATTCTGGCGTATCAAGACCAAGACGTTCTAGACGTTAATCAACCCTTATTTGTTAATTTTAAGTCAAAATAAAATTCTATAAACTATAGTTAAGGTTTTGTTTAGTATTTTTATGACTAAATTAGAATTAACCTATTTATAACATGCAGCAATACCTTTTACTTTTTTTAATACTATTATCTTCGGTTTTTTGCTTTTCGCAAGAAGAGGAAGGAAGAGTAAAAGGTGTCGTTGTTGATGCTTCCAATGACAATCCCTTAGAAAGTGTAAATATTGTAAACCTTAACAAGGTCATTGGAACAAGCACCAATAGCAATGGTGCGTTTGAAATTTCCGCAAAGGTAAATGATACCTTGCACTTCTCTTATTTGGGTTTCAAATCCATTAAAGTGCGTGTTACTAACGACTGGTTAAAATACGGTGACGGTACCACGACCACCATTAAACTCACCGAACTGGCTCTAGCACTTGAAGAAGTTGTAGTAAACCAATTAAAACTTACAGGGTATTTGGAAGTTGATATTAAACAAGTTCCTGCCATAAACACAAATTACCGTTACAGTATATCTGGACTGCCAAGTACAGGTTATGAGGCCGGTAGACAATCTACCATCAACAAAGTATTAGGATCTATTTTTAATCCTGCGGATTTTTTGCATCGTATGTTTGGTAAAAAACCAAATGAATTACGAAAGCTTAAAAAGATGAAGGAAGATGATGAAATAAGAAACCTGCTCGCCTCTCGCTTCGACCGTGAAATGCTTACCGTATTATTACAAGTAGATAAGATCGATTTAGATGAAATTGTAAGTCAGTGCAACTACTCAAAAGGGTTTATACAAACGGCAAACGACCTCCAAATCCTGGATGCCATCAGTGAATGTTATGAAGAATACAAGGTACTTAACAGAGACCGTGAAGGTAAATTGTAGTCTTTTTTAATAAGCTATTAATTCTTATCCTCCAACAAAGGCACAAAACGAAATTCACCAAATTCATGTTGTTCAAATTCCTTGGTGTCTTTTCTAATAATTAAAGTCATAACTTGTGTGTGTTCACCAACAGGAATCACCAACCTTCCTCCTATTTTTAACTGACTTAACAACGGTTTCGGTACAAAAGGTGCACCGGCTGTTACAATAATACTATCAAACGGCGCTTCTTCTACCAAACCTTTATAACCATCTCCAAAAATCAACTTTTTGGCACGATAGCCTAGTTTCGGTAAAAATAAATTGGTCTTTTTAAATAATTCCTGTTGGCGTTCTATACTGTAAACTCTAGCACCTAATTCACATAAAACGGCCGCTTGATAGCCGCTCCCAGTGCCTATTTCAAGAATTTTATCGTCTTTTTTAACTTGGAGCAATTCCGTTTGAAAAGCTACGGTATAAGGTTGCGAGATGGTTTGGTCGGCCGCAATCGGGAACGCCATATCCTTATAAGCATAATCTAAAAACCCAGAATCCATAAATAAATGTCGGGGCACATTTCCTATGGCTTTTAAAACATTTGCATCTGTTATTCCCTTGCCTTTTAATATAGTAACTAATTGCTGTCGTAATCCTTTATGCTTATATGTATCTTTCAAAAGTAGCGTCATTTCTCAATGCTAAAATTAGTTAAAGATTTTTAAGCTTAAAACTATTTAAACAGAATTTATTTTTAATAATTTGCGATTAAAATTTAGCAGCATTATACCAAAATCATGTGTTAATTATGCTATTTTTGTTTAAAACGGAAATATTATGCTAAACGTTGGGGTACTTGGTGCAGGTCATCTTGGGAAAATTCATTTAAGACTTCTACAACAGTCAGAAAAATATAATCTTGTTGGTTTCTATGATGCCGATGACGCTCACGGAAAAAAAATAGAAGCAGAATTTGGTTATAAATTCTTTAATTCCATTGACACGCTTATTGAAGCTGTAGATGTCGTTGATATTGTAACGCCTACCCTTTCCCATTATGAATGTGCCAAACAAGCCGTTATAAAAGGCAAACATATTTTTGTTGAAAAACCCATTACCAATACCGTTGAAGAAGCCGAAGAAATAAGAGCTTTGGTTGCCTTGCACAATGTAAAAGGACAAGTGGGCCATGTTGAACGTTTTAATCCGGCCTATTTAGCGGTAAAGGACGAGGTGAAATCGCCCATGTTCATTGAATCGCACCGATTGGCGGAGTTTAATCCTCGTGGCACCGATGTTCCTGTGGTATTGGATTTAATGATTCACGATATTGATATTATTTTAAGTACCGTAAATTCGAAAATAAAACATATTTCCGCCAGTGGCGTCGCTGTCATTAGTGATACCCCCGATATTGCCAATGCGCGCATTGAGTTTACAAATGGGTGTGTTGCCAACCTAACCGCCAGTAGAATTTCGTTGAAGAAAATGCGTAAAATTCGATTTTTTCAAAAGGACGCTTACATTTCAGTCGATTTTTTAACCAAGCAATGTGAAGTGGTAAAAATGAAGGATGCGCCTGAAAATCCTGGGGATTTTGATATGGTTCTTGAAAATGCGGAAGGCGTAAAAAAACAGATCTATTTTGATAATCCGCCCATACCAGAAAACAATTCCATTCTAGATGAATTGGAAAGCTTTGCTGATGCGATAAACAATAACACAAAACCTGCGGTTACGCTACATGATGGTACGGAAGCGTTGCGTGTGGCTAATCAAATAATTAATTGTTTTTGACAGTCATTGCGAGGAAGCATGACGTGGCAATCTGTTTAATTTTATATTTTATTCGAAAGATTGCCACATCACAAAAAAGTATGATTCGCAATGACTAATAAATAATGGGATTCCCTCCTACGAGGGAATAAAAAAAGCACTATTAAAATGAAAAACGTAGCAGTTATTGGAGCAGGCACCATGGGCAATGGCATTGCACATACCTTTGCTCAAAACGGATTTAAAGTGCAGCTTATTGATACCAATGACCTTGCATTAAAGAAAGCCTTAGAAACCATTTCTAAAAACTTGGATAGAATGGTGGCAAAAGAAACCATTACCGAAGCCATAAAAAATACCACTTTATCAAATATAACCACATTTACCAACATAAAAGAAGGTGTTGAATATGCAAGTTTAGTAATTGAAGCCGCCACGGAAAACGTCGATTTAAAGCTTACTATTTTTAAGCAGTTAGACGACGCTTGTCCAGATGATACCATTTTAGCAACCAATACCTCCTCTATTTCCATAACACACATAGCATCCATAACAACCAGACCGCATATGGTTATTGGTATGCACTTCATGAATCCGGTACCTGTCATGCCATTGGTTGAAATCATAAAAGGGTATAACACCAGTGAAGAAGTAATCAAAACCATCATGGACATTTCCAAAAAATTGGGAAAAATACCTGTTGAAGTCCATGATTTTCCTGGGTTTGTCGCCAACCGTATTTTAATGCCCATGATTAACGAATCTATTGAAACGCTTTACAACGGTGTTGCTGGTGTTCATGAGATTGATACCGTGATGAAATTAGGTATGGCACACCCGATGGGGCCTTTGCAATTGGCAGATTTTATTGGTTTAGATGTTTGTTTGTCGATACTACATGTGATGTATGATGGCTTTAAAAATCCGAAATACGCACCTTGTCCCTTACTTGTAAATATGGTAAAAGCTGGTAAATTGGGCGTAAAATCTGGGGAAGGATTTTATGACTATTCCGAAAGTAAAAAAGCCGAGAAAATCTCTAAACAATTCCTAAAGTAAGTTTATTCGTTTAACCGTTTATGCGTTTAAACTTAAAAACAATTAAACGCCTTAACAACAATTAATGTCAATAAAAGAAAATCTACACCATATTAAATCCGAGTTACCACCTCATGTTACATTGGTAGCAGTTTCTAAAACCAAGCCTATAAGTGATTTAATGGAAGTCTATAATGCAGGGCAACGCATTTTTGGGGAAAATAAAATCCAAGAATTGGTAGACAAGTATGAGCAGATGCCAAAAGACATCGAATGGCATATGATTGGGCATGTACAACGCAATAAAGTAAAATATATGGCGCCTTTTGTGCGTTT
Organism: Confluentibacter flavum; assembly: GCF_002843175.1. GTDB lineage: Bacteria > Bacteroidota > Bacteroidia > Flavobacteriales > Flavobacteriaceae > Confluentibacter > Confluentibacter flavum. The sequence continues at coordinate 34,868 of NZ_PJEO01000015.1, read as the reverse complement.
AATACATGGCGTTGATAATTTTAAACTTTTAGAAGGAATAAATAAAGAAGCCATTAAAAATAATAGGGTGATTGATTGCTTGTTTCAAATTAAAATAGCTTCAGAAGATTCCAAATTTGGAATGGAACCGCATGAAGCAGTAAATATTGTTCGATCTGAAACATTTTCAGAATTAAAAAATATTAAGATTGTTGGCATTATGGGAATGGCGACTTTTACGGAAGACCTCAACCAAATAAAAAGCGAATTTACGTTGTTAAAAACTACTTTTGATAGCTTTAAAACCATGGAATCTTTTAACTTTAAGCCAGAAATTATAAGCATGGGCATGAGTGGCGATTATAAACTTGCCATAGCATGTGGAAGTACCATGATACGAGTTGGAAGCAGTATATTCGGGAGTAGAAGTTAATAAGTAATAGTGAAAAATTAATAGTTGGATGAAGGAATCAATTTTAAAAAATAAAAGTTATCATTTTGCACTATTAATTATTGAAACTTACAAATCTATTTCATCAACTAAGAAAGAATTCACATTAACTAGACAACTACTTAAAAGTGGCACTTCTATAGGAGCGAATATTAGAGAAGCTGAATTTGCGCAATCAAATAAGGACTTTATAAGCAAAATGAGTATCGCTCTTAAAGAATCGAGTGAAACCGAGTATTGGCTTATGTTACTTAAAGATTCCGATTATTTGGAATCACAAAATTTCAATAAACTAATAGATTTAAATCAAGAATTAATTAAAATGTTAGTTTCTACAATCAACACCATGAAGTTAAAACCTCAGTAATTTTAACTTTTAATTTTTAGCTTTTAACTTTTAACTTTTAAACTTTTTACCATTTACGCGATTTTAGACATAGAAACAACGGGGGGCAAGTATAATGAAGAAGGCATTACCGAAATAGCAATCTACAAATATAATGGTCATGAAATCGTTGATCAATTCATCAGTCTTATAAATCCAGAACGCGAGATTCAACCCTTTGTAGTGAATCTTACTGGTATTAACAGCAGCATGCTACGCAGTGCGCCTAAATTTTATGAAATTGCCAAACGTATTGTAGAAATTACAGAAGATTGTATTTTAGTGGCACACAACGCCCAATTTGATTACCGCATTTTATGTACGGAATTCAGGAGATTAGGATTTGAGTTTGAACGTCCATCACTCTGCACGGTTGAATTGGCAAAAGATTTAATCCCAAATCAAGATTCTTATAGTTTAGGAAAACTGGTAAGATCGCTTGGCATTCCTGTAGCAGATAGACATAGAGCAGCAGGAGATGCCATGGCAACCGTTAAGCTGTTTAAAATGTTGCTGGATAAAGATTCTACAAAAAGTATTATTCTAGAATCCATTCGTTTGAACCCAAAGCATCAATTAGAACCCAGACATATTAATATTATTGAAGAAATGCCTGCTGTTACGGGTGTATATTATATGCACAAATCTAATGGTGAAATTATTTATATTGGCAAAAGTAACAATATAAAAAAACGCGTTAATCAGCATTTTACGAATACCAACCCCAAATCAAAAAAAATACAAATGCAGGTAGCTGCCGTAACTTATGAAGCCACAGGCAGTGAATTGGTAGCGCTTTTAAAAGAGAGTGAGGAAATAAAACGCAACAATCCCATTTACAATAGGGCTTTACGCAGAAAAATATTTACACATGCTTTGTATAGTTTTGTTGATGAACATGGTTACATCAATCTTAAAATTGATATTGCTGATGGACGCAAAAGCCCCATTACCACATTTGCCAACAGGCAAAGCGCTAAAACATTTATGTTTCATATGGTGGAAGAATACCAATTATGTCAAAAACTAACAGGCCTTTACAATACAAAAACAAGTTGTTTTAAATATGATATAAAAGAATGTGCCGGTGCCTGTATTCAAAAAGAAGCCCCAGAAGATTATAATAAACGTGTTGAAGCCCTCATCAATAAAAATAGTTACAAAAATAAAAACATGGTGATTATTGATAGAGGTCGTGATATTGACGAACGAAGCGCCATACTGATTGAAAGTGGCGTTTTTAAAGGCTTAGGATTTTTTAATTTGAATTACCAAATAAATAATATTGATGTTTTAGAATCCATTATTACGCCTATGGAAAATAATAGAGATACACAACATATTATTCAAAGTTATTTAAGGAAAAACAAGCAAGTCAAACAACATTATTTCAATCAAGTATGAAAAAAATCTACTTTATGATAGCCTTTACTTTTAGTGTTTTAGGTTTTGCGCAAGAAAATTATGTTTCTGAAGATTTCAGAGTTTCTCTTGATGATATTAAAGCATCATCTTTCAAAAAAGATACAACTGCCAATGCATTGGTTATTTATGAATATGGTAATAGTTATTTTGACTCAAACGATTATGTATTAAAAACAGAGGTAAAGCGTAAGATAAAAATATTAAAAAGAGAAGGTTTTGATAATGCTACTGTGACCATACATTTATATAATAATAATACTAGAAAGGAAAAAATAGATGATATTATTGCTAATACTTACAATTTAAATGGGGAAAATGTTGTAACATCCAACCTTTATACTAGTAATATCTATAGGGAAGAATATGATGAGAATCATACACTTGTAAAATTCACATTACCAAACATAAAAGAGGGTTCTGTAATAGCATACAGTTATATTATTTCTTCTCCTTTTATGTATAACTACAATGGTTGGGTATTTCAAGAAGAAATTCCTAAATTATATAGCGAATACAGGACGAGTATTCCTGCCAATTACGATTACAATATTAAACTTGTTGGAAATTTACCTCTTACCGAAACAGATATTAAGCTAAGACCTAAATGTTTATCGATACCTAATCCTAGCCCTCAACCCTATTCCAGTAATAATGATTTAACGGCAGATTGTTCTGATGCTTATTACCTGATGAAAGACATACCTGCCTTTATTGATGAAGATTATTTAACCGCTAAAAAAAATTACTTGTCACGTGTTGATTATGAATTAAAAACATTTAAAGGATTTAATGGTGTTGTAGAAAATTACACAAAAACATGGAAAACTGTAGATGATGAATTAAAAGCAGAACCAAATGTTGGCAGACAGCTATCAAGATCTGTTGAAGCAGATAAATTATTATCATCAACTATTTTAAATGAACCAGATGCTCTTAAAAAAGCGATGGCGGTTTACAATTATGTACAGGATAATTATACATGGAATGAAGAGTACCGTATTTTCAACGATGTGTCGGTAAAAGATATTATTAAGGATAAATCTGGTAATGTTTCAGAAATGAATATTTTGCTCCACAATTTATTGGAAGAAGTTGGCGTTGAGGTGAAACCCGTACTGTTATCTACTAGAAATAATGGGTTTGCAACTAAAATATTTCCCGTAATTTCAGAATTTAATTACTTAATTGTACAAGCAACTATTGATACCAAAACGTATTTATTGGATGCCACAGACAGCTATTTAAGTTTCGGAGAACTTCCCTTTAGATGTTTAAATAGTTATGGTCGTTTATTAGATTTTAAAAAAGGTAGTGAATGGATTGACATCGCTCCAAAAGAGGCTTCAAAAATTTTATATAATGCTACCATAAATTTTAATGAAAACAATAAATTAGTTGGCAAAATTAGCGGCAAAAGCACTGGATACCATTCACTGAATTTTAAAAAATCCTATTACCCAAATAAAGAGGCTTATGTTAATGGGCTTGAAAATAATTATCCAAGTATTGAAATTACCCACCATGAAGTAATTACTGAAGGCAAGACAAGCCCAGATTTTTCTGAATCCTATAATATTGTGTTGGATCCAGAAGTCATTGGGGACAACATATATCTAAATCCCTTTTTTGTTAAATTCTTTTTAGAAAACCCATTTAAATTACAGGAGCGGACTTACCCAATAGATTTTGGTTACAAAGACTCCTATTTTTACATGATTAGCATTAACTTGGGAGACAAGTATTCTGTTTTGGAATTGCCTCAAGATTTCATTGTAGCATTACCTAACAATACTGGCATGGTAACATTATCTTCTAAAACTTTGGGGCCAACTGTTAACTTAACACTGAGAGTCGATTTCAAAGAGGCTTTGTATCCTTCAGAATTTTATCCCTATTTAAAGGAATTCATGACCAAAATTGTTGATATTCAAAAAAATGCTACTATTGTAATAAAGAAAATTTAAAGATTATTCAACTATAATTTTTGTAGATTTGAATCTATAGTTTTTTTTATGGATAACGTAAAATCTAAATTCGATATATTCAGGCAGAGAGTGCACATCATTATTTATGGCACAAACACCATATCTGGTAGGTTATTCGATATTGTGTTACTGGGGCTCATTTTATTGAGCGTGCTCATGGTGATGCTTGAAACCGTCGATTTTATAGATGATAGGTACCACCAAATTTTTGTTATTTGTGAATGGATTATTACTATTTTCTTCACTCTAGAATACATCCTACGTATCATCTCCATAAGAAAACCTTCTGAATATATCTTTAGTTTTTATGGCATCATAGATTTTATTGCCATTTTGCCTATGTACCTCTCATTTTTCTTGGGTGGGGCACAAATACTTTCGGTTGTTCGGGCATTAAGACTGTTACGTTTGTTTAGAATACTTAATCTAGTTAGTTTTATGGGACAAGCATCGCAATTAAGATTGGCCCTTAAAACGAGTCGGATTAAGATTATCGTATTCATTTATTTTGTACTTGTAGTTTGTGTCCTATTAGGGTCTTTAATGTATATTATTGAAGGCAAGGAAAATGGGTTTACAAGTATTCCAGTAAGTATTTATTGGTGTATCGTAACCTTAACCACGGTTGGGTACGGAGACATCCATCCCATAACGCCATTAGGACAGGTTATGGCATCATTCATCATGATTTTAGGTTACGGCATCATTGCAGTACCTACAGGAATTGTTACTGCAGAACTTGCCCAAAATAAACGTAAAGGAAGCATCTTTTTAATCGGAAACCGAAACCCTTGTCCGAGTTGTGGCGAACAGGACCATATGGAGAAATCCGAATTTTGCCATAATTGTGGCCATAAACTACGTAATGACTAAGTTTTTAATCTCCATTGTGGGGCCAACGGCCATTGGAAAAACAGCTTTAAGCATTAAACTGGCGCAACATTTTAATACAGAAATTATTTCGGCAGATTCCAGGCAGTTTTTTAAAGAGATGCACATTGGCACTGCTGCGCCAACTAAAGAAGAACTAGCTGCCATAAAACATCATTTCATCCATCATAAATCTATTGAAGAACCCTATAATGTGGGTGCTTTTGAAAAGGATGTTTTACAGTGTTTGGAAACCCTTTTTAAAACTAACAACGTGGTTATAATGGTTGGCGGTTCTGGATTGTATATAGATGCCATAACCAAAGGTTTGGATGATTTCCCTAAGGTAGATAGCAACATACGCGAGATACTAAATTCCGATTTAGAAACCAAAGGACTCCCATTTTTACAAGAGCAACTAAAAACCTTGGATGAAACATCTTATAATAACATTGCGATTGATAATCCGCATCGGGTGATTCGGGCTTTAGAAATTTGCTTGGGTACAGGCAAACCATATTCGTCTTTTTTAAGTAAAGACAAAGCTAAACGTGATTTCAAAACCATTACGATTGGACTTACCGCTGATAGACCCATTATTTACAACCGCATTAACCAACGTGTTGAAATGATGGTGCAAGGAGGATTACTGAAAGAAGTGGAAAGTTTGTTGCCTTACCAACATCTAAACGCTCTAAATACCGTTGGCTATAAAGAACTCTTCAATTATTTTAATGGTGAATGGGATTTGGATTTTACCATTTCTGAAATTAAAAAAAACACACGCCGTTTTGCTAAACGCCAACTGACTTGGTTTAAAAAAGATAACAGTATTTTGTGGTTTGATTACTTAATAGATGTTGAAACTATTATTGAAAGTATAGAATCTAAAATATTTTAATTGAGTGTTTAGTTTGAGAACTTATGCTATTTGTTTTAGATTGTTCTCTATACAAAATACCTCGTGCCTCAGTATTTTACTCCTTTAGATTTGTTTAGCAGTATTTCATTAAATTTAGAATAGAGAAAAGTGTTTAAGTAAACTAATACTCACTCCGAGTAAAACTCATAGTTCGATATAGACTTAAACACTTTAAACATCAAAATCTCAGATAGAAATTAGGGATCCAAGCCCATTATAAAGGAGTTGAGTTATTGATGGTTTTCTCTAATCTTTTAATCACTTAAAAACAAAATTATGAAAAACATTTTTATTGGGATTGACATTAGTTCTAAAACATTGGATCTCTGTATCAAAAAAGACGGGCAGGTCGCTTATTCAACCATTGGGAACACCATAAAAGAGTGCGACAAATTCTTTAAAAAATATGCAGCTATCAAGGATGCGGCAATCTATGTCGCCATGGAAAACACAGGTAGGTACAATTACAATCTGTATGAAGCACTAGAGGGTTTTTCATTCTTGGTCTATGTAATAAACCCTATCCATATCAAAAAAAGTTTAGGGTTGGTCAGGGGAAAAAATGACCGCATAGATGCTGAAAGGATCACATTGTTCATTGAGAAAAACCATATGGATTTGCCACAATGGAAACCAAGTACAGAATCCATTAAACAATTGAAAGTTTTGCAAGCGGAAAGAAAGTATAGGGTCAAAATAAAATCAGGATTGCTTAGGCAACGATCGGATTATAAAGTAATGAATGCCAATGGAATGGACAAAGAGCTACTTAAACTAAATGAAAGCTTGATCAGGAACATTGATGCGCAAATAAGCAAGATAGAAGCTAAGATACAATTTATAATTGGGAATGATGAACGGTTAAGGGAACAGGTAAATAGGATCCGGACGATCCCTGGGGTGGGCAAGGTATTGGCCTGGATGGTGCTGTCCAAAACGGAAGGGTTTACAAAAATAGATAACCCAAGAAGGATGGCCTGCTTTGCCGGTGTTGTCCCTTTTGAACATCAATCGGGAACATCCTTAAAATATAGGCCTAGGGTATCCATTTTTGCAGATAAAGAATTAAAAAAAGTACTCCATTTGGCAGCCATGAGTGCTATTAGGCTAGAAAATGACCTTAGGGTATATTACCTAAGAAAGATTGAAGAGGGCAAAAATAAGATGAGTATTTTAAATGCCATTAGGAATAAAATTATCCATCGTATTTTTGCCTTGATTAAAAACCAAACTTTTTATAAAAATGATTTGGTTGTGTCATAGAAATCGAACTGACAATCTAACTAAAATTACAAACCGAAATGTCACTTCGAGTGGATTTGCAGAGTGCAACGGAACAAATCTGTATCGAGAAGCTTTTGTAACTAGGTTCTGGATATTATGCACTATGCAAAAATACGTCCGCTGGAATCTTAAAATAATCCTTTAACTTTTGTGCCATCTTTAAAGTGATTTCACGTTTACCAGAAAGAATAGCAGAAACGTGCCCTTTACTTCCAATAATCGGCTCTAAATCCTTTGCTTTTATTCCCATTTCTTGCATTTATATTTAATGACTTCCAAAGCATCCAAATCTGGTAATTGATAATGCTTTTCATCATAATCTTTAACTAAAACAATAAGCAAATCCAATTCATCGCTTTCCGGCGTATTAGGCTCGGCATTAAATATCTCCATCATTCTCATGGAAGCTTTATTATAATCGTCTTCTGTTTTTAATACTTTCCAGTTCATAATTATCATTTTTTGTTTGTTAAAATGTTTGTGTCAAAAGCAATGGTTTCAACATTTATTTTATCGTATGCTTTATGGGTTCCAAACCAAATAACATAACATGCTGCTTGTAAAAAATTTATGGAAACTATTGCCGAGCGACAGCAAAAATATTAATGATTTTATTAACATTTATTATATATTCGTTAAAACTAAATTATTACCATTGAGCAAGTACGGTAAAACAATCAAGATTTTTTTAATTGATGGTGACCCTAATGGGCGAATGAGTTGCGAGCTTTCAAATTGGACAGGGAAAGCTTACAAAATTCCAAGAATAAAAGTTAAAGACTGTTCAGATCGCCATGACTTGACTTCAACAGGGGTGTATTTGTTATTTGGAAAGGACGATGATGGAAAAGATCAAGTATATATTGGAGAAGCTGAATCAGTTTTAAAACGACTTAATCAACATTTAGCACAAAAAGATTTTTGGAACGAAGTAGTAGTTTTTATTAGCAAAGATGAGAATCTAAACAAAGCTCACATTAAATACATTGAAAATCGATTACATGATATTGCTGTTTCATCTAATCGTTATAAAATAGACAATTCCACAATTCCGACACTTTCTTCGATTTCTGAATCTGATCGGGCTGAAATGGAAGAATACATTGAAAATATGAGAATGCTTGTCAATACATTAGGTCATAAAGTATTTGATGATAAACGGGAAATAACTAATAATAAAAAGAACCAACTATTTCAAATTAAAGCCGCACGCGGAGCAGATGCACAAGGAGAACCTACTTCTGACGGTTTTTTGGTATTTAAAGGTTCTAAAGCTTCGGATTCAACAACTCCTTCAATGTCTCCGTCGATTGCAAAATTGCGACAAAACCTAATCGACAAAAATGTCATTAACAATTTGAATGGAAGTTTGATATTTTCAGAAGATTATATTTTTACAAGTCCTTCACTTGCTGCTGCAACTATTATGGGGCGAAATGCAAATGGTCTCGAAGAATGGAAATTAAAAACAGGACAGACTTTAAAAAGTTTTGAAACTAATAACCATAACAATGAAATATAACACCATTAAAAGAGATTACTGAATTTCGACAACCTCTACTCTATTACTCCAACCAATCCTTAAAATCCTTAACCCGTTCCCTAGCTACAATAACTTCTTCTGCGTTATATGTTTTTAGTTTTATTTGCAAGCGCGAATTGGTATAGCTTACCATATCTTTTATGGCATGGATGTTTACAAAAAACTTGCGGTTTATTCTAAAAAAGGTTTGTGGTTCCAATTCGTTTTCTAGGAGTTCCAAAGTGGTGTCCAATAAATAATTTCTACCATCATTGGCGTACAAATAGGTGCCTTTGTTTTCGCTGTAAAAACATTCAATGTCGTCTATATTAATCAGTTTGATGTGTTGCCCCACTTTTACCGAAAAGCGTTTTTTATAGTCTCGGTCTATTGGGTTTACCAATAATTTTTTAATATCATTAAAATCGATGTTAACCGTTTGTTTTTGCGGAATGCGCTCTTGGTATTTTTTTACGGCTTTTGCTAAATCTTCTTCATCAATGGGTTTTAATAAATAATCGATGCTATTCAATTTAAAAGCCTGCAGCGCATATTCATCATAAGCTGTGGTGAAAATAACGGCACTTTTAATATCTATGGTTTCGAAAATTTCAAACGACAAACCATCGCTCAATTGAATATCCAAAAAAATCAAATCGGGATGCTGGTTTTTTTGAAACCACTCCAAGGATTCTTCAACCGAATGCAACATGGTTTTCGCATGAATTCCTAGTTTTTCCAACATACGTTGCAAACGGCGGGCTGATGGTTTTTCGTCTTCTATAATAATTACGTTCATTTTTTTAAGTTACAAAGGTTCAAAGTTGCAAAGTTTCAAAGTTATCAAGATTTTACTTGAAACCGAGGCTACGACTGAAAACTGAGACTGCGACTGATAACTAAATCACTCCCAATTCTTTTTATCCTTATCCATAAATTCTTGAACTTTTCGGTCTTCCCAATTTTTAGAGAACATCATGTTTTTACCAAATATACTCAAGGCATGAAAACCCAAACCAATTCCCCAGAAAAGCGCTGTAGAAAATGTGCCAAAATGCCACAAATCTCCTCCATTTACCACAACCATACCGATTAAAAATAGATTGACCACAACATACCAAAACGCATGCCAGTAGAAGCCTTTTAGCTCTTTCAGTCTTTTTTCTGCTCTTATGTAAGCATCTTCTTTTTTATATTTTTCCATGATTATATATATTTAGTTCCAACGTTTTTGATTTTCTTCTTGTCTCATAAACTGTTCTATCTTGCGTTTTTCCCAAGTGCTTCCTAAAAATTTATCGCTAACAAAGACCCTGAAAGCTTGAATTGATAGGCCTAAGCCCCAACCTAACATTGGGAACCAAAACCATTGGAAATCCCAGTAGGTTCTATAATTAATGAATATTAAAAAGGGTATTACAAAGATGTAGGATACGAGGCTGTAATAAAAATTCTTAAGTTCTTCAACATGGTTGCGAGCTCTTATATAGCTGTCTCCCATTTTTGATTCTGATTGTTGTGTTCTTATAATTGATATTTGTTTTGTAAGCATAGGTATGGCTACTGCAAACCTATTGGCTTCTTTGTTAATGTTTATTTTTTTGGTTGTTAATAAATCATAGCGTTGCATGATATTGCTTAAGCCCACGCCGCTACTCTTTTTTACGATGTCTTTTAGTTGAAGATTATTCTCTATAACTAAATAATTGCCATCTTCATATATCTTAATGTGCAATGGTTTACTTGATGTCACCATGTTGTGTTTAACGGCATTTTCTAAAAGTAGCTGTAATGATAATGGCACCACTTTACTTTCGGGATTGGATGCTTTTTCGGGCATTTCAAAAATAATGCTATCTTCAAAACGCATTTTTAATAAAGACATATACGTTTTGGCAAACTCCAATTCTTCATCAACCGATACCAATTCTTTATCCTTTTGTTCTAAAACATAGCGATATACTTTTGATAGCGATGTGGTGAATTTTTGCGCATTTTCTGGATTTTCTTCAATTAAACTGGTCAGCACATTTAAACTGTTGAATAAAAAATGTGGATCTAACTGATTTTTTAAAGCATCAAACTTAGCACTTGCCGTACCCGCAATAACCTTTTGTTCCTTTATTTTGTTTTGCTGATATCTGTTATAGAAGTAGATAAAGTAAAAAACAATAACAATGGTTAGCGTAATCCAAATTCCAAACTGGTAATACCTTATATGTTCGTTTTTTATAAATTCTGAAAATGTTTCACCATTAAATACCATGGCAGTTAATGCCCTCATTAAAAACAAACCTATTAAAGTAATGACTGTTGAACCTAAAACACTAATAACGATGCGTTTTGCTTTATAGCTTTTTTTCCATGACAACCGGTCTAAATACTGAAAAAAATACATATTTGAATACCCTAACACGAAGGCATACAGCTGATATAATGAAAATTCAATTAAAGCATTATTAAAACTTTCATATTCAAATCCACCTGAAATGAGGTTGCCAATTACAAAGACGGCACATCCAATTATAAATGTTAAGATGATATTTTTGATCGATTTTGCCATATTATTTTTTGTACGTGAACAACAGGATTTTTGCACGGTTATTAGGCTAACTCAAGCGACATAGTATTTCTGCTTTAAAGTTAGTAAAAAGTTCTAATGGGATTTTTAAATTTGGTTGCCCATTTGGCAATGCCGAAACCAATAAGGTAGCAATAGGAATAAGATGTTTCATGTTTTCTTTTTTTAATTATGAAACAAATATCTTATGGGAGTGAAGAAAATAAAAAAGGTATTGACTGAATTGTAATTTATTATTACTGAACTGTAATTTAAAACACCATAAAAAAAAAACGGCTAACCATATTATGTATGGTTAACCGTTTAAAACAATCAAACTCAATATAAAACCTAACGGTTTATCTTTTTAGTTTACTGCCATAACAAAGTTGATTGGCAAACTAAATGGTACTGGTACTGGTTTTCCTCTTTGTTTACCTGGTATCATTTTTGGCAATGTATTTATGATACGTACAGCCTCATTTTCTAAAGTCTTATCTGGCCCCCTGGTTCTTATTTTTGTAATACTACCATCTTTATCGATCGTAAACATAACGGAAACCCGACCATGTATTCCTAATTCTAATGCTACTTGTGGATATTGAAAATGCTTTACGACATGTGCTTGTATTTTCTGTTCAAAACAAGCTCTTTTTTGAGCTTTACTTACATTTTCGCAACCAGGGAAAATGGGAACATCCTCAATAATCGCAAAAGGTACTTCCACTTCCTCTTCTACCTCTGTAACGGCTACATCACGAACATTAACAACAACATCTGCTATTCTATCATCCTGACTTACTTCAGTACTCTCAATAACGGTTTCCTCAATGTCTTCAATATCTTCAACAATTTGAACGGTCTCAGTTAATACGACAGGTGGGGGTGGTGGGGGTGGTGTATTTATATTTATTATGGGTATTTCTTCTTCTACTTCTTTTTCTAAGTTTATCATACCAATATCAATATCTGCCTTATCATAAGTTTTAAATTCTAATGCTTGCCATGTAATAAACAACATGATGTTAAGTCCTATGGCAAAATATAAACTGCTATTTCTGCCAATTTCTGCTTGTGGATTCTTTTTAACTTGCATGACTCGTGTTTTTATGGTATAAAATTATACCAATGACCCATTATTTACTATGATAATTATCATATCATAACCAAAAAATCATTAAAATTTTTAATAAAAAAAGCTGCCTTTTCATAAGGCAGCTTAAGTGTTTTTTAACTGGCTTTAATGTACTAAATACCAGTAAATCTTTAGTTTTTAAGAAACATTAATGGTTCTAGCTGGTTTTTGTTTGGCTTCTTCTTTTTTAGGAAGATGTACGCTTAAAATACCTTCGTTATATGTTGCCTTAATTTTGTCGTCTTGTACCGTTTCTGGCAATGTGAAAGTTCTTTTAAATGATGAATAACCAAACTCCCTGCGTGTATAACCTGCTTCTTTTTCTTCTTTATTTTCTTCTTTAATTTCTGCTGAAATAGATAGAACATGGTTCTCTAAATCGATGTTGAAATCCGATTTTTTCAATCCTGGAACTGCCATTTCAACAATAAAAGCATCCGATACTTCTTTAATATTTACTTTAGGAAGCGAAATACCAGTATTGAAATTTGAAGAAAATAAGGTTGGAAATTCCCCTAAAGGAAAATCTTCAAGCCATGTAGATAAATTTGGGAAGTTTGACAATCTATTTTTATTAGTTGTTGTTAAACCTCCATTTTTTGTTACTGTTGCTAAATTGCTCATAATTAAAAATTTTTAGTTAAACATTATTTTATCTATTTTACTGAAAAGTGACAAAAAAAATACCAAAACACAAAGTGGCAGATAACAACCTTTTTTTTAATATTACGTTAACAGACTAATGACAATTTTTCATTTTTGCAGTATAAAAGACTGTCATAATTTCAGAAAATAAAATCATAAATAATTAAAAAACAGATGGTTATTTTTAGAAAAATAAACTAGTGCACATGCATTGTTTTTGAGAACAAATCAATTAATTTCGTTTAAATTTTAATCCCTAATTCAAAATGGATAATACAACACCTTGGATAATTTTAATAGTTTACGCTATTGCTCTTTTGTTTTTTGATTTTTTCGTGTTGCATAAAAAAGGCGAACAATCATCTACCAAAAAAGCCGTTTACGAAACCATTTTTTTTATTTCCAATGGGCTTTTATTTTCTATTTTAATTTATTGGTTTTATAGTGCTCAACTTGTTGACAACTCAACCAACCTTACGCCTAGCAAAGCGGTCCTAAATTATTTAACCGGCTATATGGTTGAATTATCATTAAGTGTTGATAATTTATTTGTTATTGCTGCCATTTTTGCCTCATTTAAAATCCCGCTTAAATCCCAGCATAGGCTATTGTTTTTGGGTATTTTGGGGGCTATTGTATTTAGGGCGATTTTAATAAATTTAGGACTTGTTCTTATGAATAAAATTCATGGAATGAGCATTGTTTTTGGTCTTTTCCTATTGTTTACAGCTATAAAAATGTTGAAGAATGATGTGGAACATAAAGAAAAGGAACAAGGCAAAGGCTTATCTAAGTTTTTTAGGCTCACCAAAATCATTGATGGTGAAAAATTCACGACTGTTGTTGATGGTAAAAAAGTATTTACGGCCTTATTTGGTGCCTTAATTACCATCGAGTTTACGGATTTGCTTTTTGCACTGGATAGTATTCCTGCCATTTTATCAATCACCACAGACCCCTTTATTGTGTACAGCTCTAACATATTTGCCATTATGGGTTTACGTTCGTTATACTTTTTTCTTTCAAATATGCTTGAAAAATTCGCGTATCTTAAATACAGCGTGTTTTCCATTTTATTATTCGTTTCGATAAAATTGATAAGTTCACAATTTTTTGAAATTCCTGAATGGTTCTCGTTATCTTTTATTGGACTTTCTTTGGGTGTTGGCATCTATATTTCTACTTTAAATATCAAGAATCTTGATTCTAAAAAGGATATTTAAACGTTTATTAATTGCTGTTGTTTTAATTTCCTTTTTAAGTCATAAAACAAGTGCACAAAACAAAACCGTAACACATGAAAACCAACAATGGCTGCAATATTATAATGAAACCAAATTAAACAACCATTGGACATTACTTGCGGATGCCAGTTATAGATGGAAAGATGGTTTTAATGAAAGTTCCCAATTTATTGTAAGATCTGCTTTGGGGTATGCCATAAAACAAAATCTTAGGGTTTCGGCCGGTTTTGCTTATTCTGGCTTTTATTCGCAAGATGCTTTAAACAGAATGGAATACCGCCCACATCAAGAATTGGTGTTTATAAATAACCTTAACAACATTAAATTTAATCATAGACTGCGTGTTGAAGAACGTTTTTTCAACCTACTTGACAATTCAAATAATACATTAATTTTCGCTTCAGGTATAGTTTTGCCGTCAACTTTACCCTATTCAAATTATCAAAAACCAATCCTGAAAGCTTATTTTTATTGAGGATTAATGATGAAATTTTTATAAACGCGGGAAAAGAAACACTCAATAAGATTTTTGACCAAAATAGGTTTGTAGTGAGCCCAACCTTTCAATTAAACAATAGTCTATCCATTTCACCCACCTGGAACAGTCAGTATGCTTCCACCTCTACATCTGGACATTACAGACAAACAAATGTATTTTGGTTACAAGTAAGACATAATTTGGATTTAAGTAAAGGTAGCAAGGCAAATTAGAATATTGGCTTGTAGATTTTTTTGCTTCTGAAAAATTGATAGTGTACAAAATTTCAACTAACTTCGTTTAACTATCGATATAGACAATTGAAACTATCCATATCTTAGAAGTTGGCAACAATTAAGCATGGAAGGAATATAGAAAATTAAAAACCACTTGTGCTTACGGGAAACTAACTAAATATTCATTTAAAATTTTAAACCATGTTAGATCAAATAACAATTCAGGAATTTTCGCAAACCTTAAGTCAACCATTAATTATGCCTTTAGAGCCAGGCTATGATGAAGCACGTTCTGTCTGGAATGGAATGGTTGACAAACGACCTGCAATGATCGCAAAATGCACAAATGTTGATGATATCAAAAAGTGTGTGAATTTTGCTCAAAGCCATAATTTATTGGTCTCCATTAAAGGAGGGGGCCATAATGTTGCCGGAAAGGCAGTTTGCCATGACGGGTTAATGATTCACCTTTCGCAAATGAATGCTGTTATTGTTGATCCGGTTAAAAGAACAGTCAGAGTTGAATCGGGTGCGACAATTGGTGAGCTAGACAAGGAAACTCAAAAATTTGGTTTGGCTACTCCAGTTGGTATTGTTTCAAAAACCGGAATAGCAGGTCTGACTTTGGGAGGAGGCAATGGCTATTTAGCGCGTAAACATGGCCTTACTATTGATAATTTATTATCCGTAGAACTGGTTACTGCTAACGGTGATTTCATCTCTGCAAATGAAACTGAAAATCCAGATCTGTTTTGGGCAATTCGCGGCGGTGGAGGAAATTTTGGAGTGGTAACCTCCTTTGAGTTCAAACTTCATGAAATAGGTCCTGAAATCATGGCTGCACAGATATTTTATCCTATTGAAGATGCTAAAAAAGTGTTTACGTTTTATCGCGATTTTACATCAAATGCGGCAGATGAACTTGCAGGTTATGCTCTAATTGTAAGAATTCCACCGGCAGATCCGTTCCCGGAAGCATTTCAAGGAAAAACAGCAATAGCACTCCTGGTAGGCTATGCAGGTAGTTTGGATGCTGGTAAAGCAGCTCTGGCACCACTTGAAAACTTTGGAAATCCAATTCTTCGGGTAATAATGCCCATGCCCTATTTAGCACTACAAACAAGTTTTGATCAGAGTGCGCCAAATGGAATACGAAATTACTGGAAAGCACATTATATGGATGATCTGACAGACGAAGCAATAGATGTTTTGGTTAATCACACCAGGCATTTCCCAGGAGCATTTTCTGCTGTAGGACTTGAACCATTTGGAGGTGCAATCACCCGGGTAGAAGAAAATGCTACAGCATTCCCTCAAAGAAGTGCCTCTTATATTTTAGGGATATTTTCAGGTTGGATAGAGCCTGAAAATGACGAAAAAAACATTAATTGGACACGTGAATTATATAATAAAATGACACCCTTTGCTTCTGGCGGTGCATACAGCAATTACCTTGATCATGATGATAGCGATAAGGTAAGTGCTTCATTCGGTTCAAATTATTCGCGCCTGCAGGATGTTAAAAGTAAATATGATCCTAATAACTTCTTTAAACTGAATCAAAATATTATACCAAAACCAGATTTATAAGTGTACAAAAAATGGATTAATAATGACTTAAACCATTAATGATTTTATTAATTAGTGAGAATACGGTGCTCTTTAAAGAACTTTTGCCAACAATCGCTAAAAGCAATAATCGCTAAAAGCAATGCCTTTCAAATTCCTGCTTAAGCGATAACTTACTAGTGCAGCACAGCTTTTAGCTACATGTTAAACGAAACAAAATTTTCCCTCAACATATAATTCTCCAAATAAACTATCTTTGCATGTTTTAAAACAACATCATGCGCATAGATATTATTACCGTTTTACCCGAATTACTTAAAAGTCCGTTTGAAGCCTCCATTTTAAAACGTGCTATTGAAGCGAATTTGGTTGAGGTCCATTTTCATAATTTAAGGGATTATACGAGTGATAATTATAAATCGGTTGACGATACCCAGTTTGGTGGCGGCGCTGGTATGGTGATGATGATTGAACCAATAGATAAATGTATTTCTGCACTAAAAGCAGAACGCCATTACGACGAGGTTATTTATATGACGCCTGATGGCGAAACCCTAAAACAAGGTATGGCGAACCACATATCATTAAAAGAAAACATTATTATCTTGTGTGGTCACTATAAAGGTGTTGACCAACGGGTACGCGACCATTTTATAACCCGTGAAATTTCTATTGGCGATTATGTATTATCTGGTGGCGAGTTGGCCGCTGCGGTACTTTGCGATGCTATTATTAGATTAATTCCAGGTGTTTTGGGTAATGAAACCTCTGCCCTAACCGATTCATTTCAAGATAATCTATTGGCACCCCCCATTTACACGAAACCACGTGAGTATAAAGGCTGGAAAGTCCCTGAACTGCTATTTAGTGGTAACCTACCAAAAATAGAAAAATGGCGTGAAGAGCAGGCTTATGAACGCACCAAAGAACGACGGCCTGACTTATTAGAAGATTAAAAACTTATTTTTAAAAACTTTTGGCTTTTAACTTTTAACTTTTAACTTTTTAATTATCTTTGCAGCCAATTTCGGGTTAACCTCTGGCGAGAATCGTGTATGTTGTTTCGAATTAATCATTATTAAATTTAAAGATATGGAATCTTTAGTAAAATTTGTTCAAGACGAGTTTGTAACGAAAAAAGACTTTCCAGAGTTTGGAGCTGGAGACACAATTACTGTTTACTATGAAATTAGAGAGGGCGAAAAAGTGCGTACTCAGTTTTTTCGAGGCGTAGTTATTCAACGAAGAGGCACTGGAGCATCAGAAACTTTTACCATCAGAAAAATGTCTGGTACTATTGGCGTGGAACGTATATTCCCTGTTAATTTACCTGCTTTACAAAAAATTGAAGTTAACAAAAGAGGTAAGGTTCGTAGAGCTAGAATCTTCTACTTTAGAGGTCTTACTGGTAAAAAAGCTAGAATCAAAGAAAGTAGACACTAAAAAATACACTTTCTGTTTTTTAGACAGAAACTTAGAAGCCTTGAATTATCAAGGCTTTTTTTATGAACAAAAGTTAATAACTTCGGTTCATAACGAGTTGATATCTAATTACCTAAAAAATTTGTTTTTTTGATTTCTTAAAGTATATTAGCAAAAGAATTAAATAACAACCTCGGTTGGTTTCATGTAAAAGTGAATTTATATTGACATTCTAATTGAAGTAACGTTCTTTATAAAAATTGTTTTTTGAGGTTTTGTTGTGCCACGTGTAAGCGTGTGTGAGCAAAAAACCATGAAATCATCAATTGATTTTTAGATGTGTAACAGCTAAAAACTAATATGATTGAAAGTTCCCAAAATAATAGGTTCCGAAAGGGCTTAGTATTGTAAGAGCAATGCTTGGAAGTTTATTGGTTGTGAAAACAAATGATAGATTGAAAAGTATCAAAAGAAACAATTAAACTGAAATATTTTGGTAATATGTCAATTCATTTTGAAAATTATTTAAATGTTTCATTGAACTAGTAATACTTGTATTGAAAAGATTTAGTCGTTAAGATTAAGTTGAATTAGTAGCAATACTAATTAGATCAAGTCTTGCTACTTCAAAGAAAGCCATATCACAATAGATTAAGTTCTATATGATATGGCTTTTGTTTTTTATAGTATCCACTTCAAATGCAATTGTCACAATATACTATTCAATCAATAAGGGCGTGCTCAAACTTGTAAGGCTGGTAGTGATTATATCTCCTTTTATAATGGTTAAGAGCAGTTTATAGTTCTCATGATTTTCTGGCACTTTTAAGTTTAAATTAGAATCAAACCCTATGTCTTTTATGGCAAGGTAATTACCATAATCATCACATTTTACTAAAGACCACTCAAATTTAAAACCATCATTATTTGTTGGAAAAATCCAGCCCTTACTATCATCATAAAACATAGCCCGATAAGTGTATTTATCATTGCCAAATATTAATTTTGAGGGTTTTAATATTTTAAATATTGGAAAAATAACTTTACTGTTTGTTTTACCTAATTTGGAATGCAAGGTATAATAGTCTTCTTTATATCTGCCTTTTCGGTCTACTAATCCATAAAAATCCAGTTTATTGCTTTCATGTTTATCCTGCCATGATGTTATATAAAAAGGCTCATTTTTAATACTTTTCTCATGTTTAACAAATTTATCTGTATTAATTTCCCTAAAGACAAAATTCTTTCCTGTTTTTTTAATGTGATTTAAAACATCATATAAATAACCATCCTCTTTAACCACAAGTCCAATGGCGTCAATCCCATTTATATTACTTATTAATCTATTTATATGAAAAATGGATTGTTTATTTATTTCGACATCTACTACTACTGGTCGATTAGGGTCTAACGTTTTAATATCTTCAACAAGACTTTTTAACCACAATAGGTAGGCTCTATTTTGATATAAAAGCTCTGGTTTATGGTAAAAGTTTTTTTGATTGTATTGCACATCATTTTCAATATTCCAAGAAATGATATGCTTATTAGTTTTCAAAGAATTAATTTTTTTGAGAATTTCAGATTTTAATGATTGTGCTTTTAACGTATCAATCATGAAATCAAGATCTTCAGGAATCCAAAAACTAAGTGAAATATCCATTTCAAACATATCACTAATCTTTAATACATTATAATCGTATGCAGCATTAAGTTGATATTTGATGGTATTTACCCCTAGCGTTTTAAGCTTTTGAAAATCGGCAATTAAACTATTTCTATTTAGCACATAATAGTCGCTTTTCCAATTATGTCCTTTTTTAAAATTAATCCCTTTAATATTGTTTAATGGGTTTGGTTTTTTAATAAACTGAGTGTCACTTGTTTTTAAATTTGGTAATGGTTGGAATACATAGCTTGGCACGTCTTTATTGGCAAATGAACTTTGTGTAAGTTGCTTTGAAGCAACCGACCAATCTAAATACTCATTATGGTGTTCTCTATCAGGCCAATTATTATCAAATTTGCTATTAAAATAAATAAGAGATTTAATTTCAGGGTAATCATCTGCCATAACGTTAAAAGCTTGGTCTAGCCAATCTTGTTGATCATTTTCCTGATCAATAGATTTCAAAGATCCAAACTCAGATATAATTACCGGAGTTAATGGTAGGTTTTTGAGTTCATCATGAAAAGGTTGATACAAACTTTTAAAATCATGCCCTTTTCC
Source organism: Confluentibacter flavum (assembly GCF_002843175.1). Lineage (GTDB taxonomy): Bacteria > Bacteroidota > Bacteroidia > Flavobacteriales > Flavobacteriaceae > Confluentibacter > Confluentibacter flavum. The sequence goes on along the minus strand of NZ_PJEO01000015.1, from coordinate 14,526 downwards.
ATCTTTATTGAACTCTCCATAATTTAAAACATTGACACCAATCCAATCTAGATAAGACTCTCCTGGATAAAAAGTTACCATGTTTTCTGATTTCCACGGATTCCATATCCAAACTATATTATTGGTCCCACGCCTTCTAAATATTTCGTAGGTATGAATCCACGCGGATTTAAACTTTGTCGCTGCCTCTTTCCCTTCCATATACCAAGGATAAAAAGGATTGTCGAACTCATGTGCAAATCTTAGAAAAACAGGACTATTATATGATTTTAAATCATCGGCAAAACTGGCTATAAAATCATCAAAATATCCCTCTGTTATAAGATCGTATACATGCTTACCTTCTATGCTTTTATCGCTTTCAAAAGTGTTTAGCCAAGGTTCCCAAGTAATAAAAGGTATGGATTTTTGTTTTAATACCGAATCCATTATAGTTTTTGGGAAATTGGATTTCGTATTGGCATCCCAGCTTATATATAAAGAAATTAAATCGAAATTCTCATCAGCGTTATTTAATGTTCTTTTTATTTCATTAAAATCGGTAAGACCATTATCGGAGCTCGGAGCAAAAACACCCAGATAATTAATAATATTTTTCTCTTTGACAATTGGTGAAACACCACCCCATTTTATATATTCCCTATAATATAGCAGACTACCACAACTAAAAATGCAAAACAAAATTATTGGCAAAGCCAATTTACTAAATATATTAAAAGCACTGTTTCTTATAGCTTTGGTATATACTTTATGGTTTTCATCAAAGCTTATATTTTCTAATGAAGGCTTTTCATAAGCAAAAACTAAAGTATAAAACATAAAAAAAGCATTCATTAATGCAAAACCCGCCATAAACAATGAAAATGGAGTCAAATCTATATATAGCCCATAAATTACCGCTGCAATAGACATAACAGCAATTACTAGATTTGGAATTAATAACTTAAAATTTGTTACCTCCTTATCATTTTTTGGGGTTGGCAAATAAGGTACTTTCTTCCTTATTACCGTATATATAAAACCCATTAGTAAAACCCACCATGTGCAAATCATTAACAAGCCCCCGAGTATGTGAATGCCTCGCTCGCTTTTATTTATTACCCAACGCTGAACATACAGGCGAATACCTAAAATAGATATAAATAAAGGCATATATATAAGTCCGAAATTTATAATATTACCCTTCCAAGGTAAAGAAGCATTACATAGAGAAATTATAGGTATTAAAAAACCAATCAGAAAAAAAATACCCGACAAATAATGCATTGGTAGTATTCCGTAATGTATCTTTTGTCTCCATGTGAAATTTTTAAATAATTTAGGATATACCGATACTAACAATTCTAATGTACCCCTAGACCACTTTAACTGTTGTTTATAATAGGCGGTTAGCGAAGCTGGCACTAATCCTTTTGTAAATGCCCGTGGAACGTATATAGATTTCCATCCTTTAGCATGAAGTTTCATAGCAGTATGCATATCTTCAGATAATCCGGGCGCATGTCCACCTATGGAATCTAATGCTTTTCGTCTAAAAACACAATTAGCACCTATGGCATTTACTGTTCCGTATGAGTTCATACACATCATAAGGGGACCGTAAAAATGAAATGTTTGCTGTGCAGCCCCTTTAGCCACTGATGATTCCTCTACATTATAGTATACTTGAGCGGTTTGAACAAACCCTGTTTGTTCATCTTCAAAGTAAGGTATTACTTCATCCAAGAAATTTGACAAAGGAACGTGATCTGGATCAAGAATCAGACAAATTTCACCCGTTGCTTGCTGTAAAGCATTATTAATATTACCCGCTTTGGCATTAATCCTGTTATCTCTTGTTACATGAATAATCCCATTATTATTACAGAAATCCTTTAAATAAGCATCATTAGCTTCATCGCATAAATAAGTGGTGTGAGGATATTTAATTTTCTTGATAGCTAAAAGCGTTTCAACTATCATGTCGTAAGGTTCGCCAGGGAAATAAGTAGTTAATATGTCTACCGTAAATTGTTTATTTGAAATTGGCTTTACAGGCACACTAACATGCCAGTAGTGATACCATATATAAATAATTCTCAGACCATCAAATAGTATAACACTGGTTAGTAGCCAAAATAAGAAAGGGTTTTCAATTAATTCAGGTTGAAGGAACCAGAAAAAAAAATTAAAAATACTTAACAAGGCAATTATAATAATTAACCTTAGAGCAAATAAGTCCCTTCTTCTAGGATTTGTTATAATATTTGCATCAATCATTGGCTTCTAAAACATAAAAAGGTATGTTGGCTGTGGAAAAATTCCCTTTTTCATCATACACATGAACAAAAATCCTATATGGCCCTTCAATATTTGGTGTTTTAAATGTGAAAATTAAATCGCCCTGATTATCTGGACTCTTCGAAATTAATATAGGCTTGTTTTCAATATCATATATTTTATAATACCAACCTTCTTCATAAATTTCCCATTGATACTTAAAAGTATTATCGATTTCACCATCTAAAAGTAGGCTCGCCGTTTTTATATCGTTCGGTTTATAAATCAATTCATCTTCAGCTCTTTTTCCATCTATCGTCATTTCCTTTAATTTTGGTGGAAAATCATTTATAATTGATGAATTATCCCAACATGCTTGCATTTCATAATATACCTGAGACTTTCTTCCTTCATCGTCAAATATACTAAACCACGTGTGTGTGCGCTCTTGCTTTTGGGCCCAATAAAAAACTAAGCTACCCATAGAATTTTCATCAATAGCTATATACAAATTGTATTGATTTCTATATTGCTCTCCTTTTTTGGTACTTGTTTGTTCTATTGGAGCATCCCATGGCGTCAAAGTTGACTCCCATGGCCCACTATTTCCATATTCGCTTATATAATAAGGCAATTGCTTTATTATATAACTCAGTTCTTTATATCGGCTATTTAGACTCCATAAACTGCCAAATATATTAAACCCTAAGAAATCAAGATTGGGAGAATGGAAATTAATACTTAAAATTTGCCATCTGTCATATTGATTGCTCGTCCCAACAGGATGGTTCGGATCTATGTCGTGAACCATGTCAATTAAATCATTAAACGCTTTAATAAAATCATTCTTTATTAAAACCTCCGGATATTCGAGTTCATTCCCCAGATTCCAGAATAGCAGAGCTGGATGGTTTTTATATGTATTTACAAAATTTTTAACAGTACTTTTTAAGACAATGATATTTTCTTCATCAGAATAGAAGTTATACTTTTTATCATATTTAGGAATGGGTATATCAACAATAACTGCTATGTTATTACTATGAGCTCTATCCAAAATCGATTGAATATTGATAGTATCATATAGACGAATGGTATTTCCCCCAATATCAGATAAAGCTTCTAAATGTTCTCCATTTCCTGCCGCTCCTTTAATTCCAAAAAGCTTACCTTTTCTAAAAAGATTAAAACCAGTAGAATCTTCAACAATATAAACATCCTTTGTTTTGTCTATGACATTTTTTTTAGCTCTATGGGTGTATAGGAATAGAGAGGCCAGCGAAACTAAAAAAACAACAAGGAACAAACCAATTATTTTAATAAACCTCTTCATTAAAAATATTCAGTCAAAATTAATAGCACACAAATGTATCAATTAAATCTTACACTATTTATTAAACCATTTAAAAAAGAAATCATGTGACGTCATTTTTAACAGAATATGACAATGGACGGACATTATAACACTAAAACAATAAACAATCCAATTTAAAATGGAGTAAAAAAAAAATCAAAACCCCTCGTTTCATTAATATCAATTTTAGGAATTAATACAATTTCAATACATTATTTAAGAATTAACAAAAAACAATATTTGTATTCATTGACAATAATAAAACTTCTACAATAGTATTTATAACCCTATAATAACCTTATAGATTTTGTATATTCGCATCGCGAAAAAAGTCTTTAGGGATTTTATGAAATTGCATCTTTTATTTTATTAACTTAAAAACTAGACCCGAATGTCTAAAATTTTCTATACAAAAACAGATGAAGCTCCTGCTTTAGCAACACGTTCATTATTACCAGTAGTAAAAGCCTTTGTTAAATCTTCAGGAATTGAAATTGAAACTAAAGATATTTCTTTAGCTGCAAGAATTTTAGCTGTTTTTCCAGATTTTTTAAAAGAAGAACAACGCGTATCTGATGATTTGGCCATACTTGGTGCATTGGCTACGAAACCCGAAGCAAATATTGTTAAACTTCCCAATATTAGTGCCTCCATTCCACAATTAAAAGCAGCTATAAAAGAATTACAATCAAAAGGATATGCTATTCCAAGCTATCCAGATGAACCACAAAACGATACAGAAAAAGAGGCTAAATCTCGATACGATAAGATAAAAGGTAGTGCTGTAAACCCAATTCTTCGTGAAGGGAATTCAGATAGACGCGCACCAAAAGCGGTTAAAAATTACGCAAAAAAGAATCCACATTCCATGGGCGCATGGAGCAAAGATTCCAAAACACATGTTGCAACCATGTCCAACGGCGATTTTTATAATAATGAAAAATCCATAACCTTACCAGAAGCAACTAGTATTACTATAGAACATACAGATAGTAAAGGGAACATTACCATTTTAAAAGATAAATTTGGGCTATTAAAAGGCGAAATAATTGATGCTACTATTCTTAGCAAAAAAGCCTTAGTGTCATTTTTTAAGGAACAAATAGCTGACGCCAAAGCTAAAGACGTGTTATTTTCATTGCACATGAAAGGTACCATGATGAAAGTGAGTGATCCAATAATTTTTGGACATGCTGTAAAAGTATTTTTTAAGGATGTATTTGATAAACATGGAGCGACCCTTGAAAAAATAGGCGTTGATGTCAATAATGGTTTTGGCAATTTAATTGAGAAAATTCAGGAATTACCTGAAGCACAACGAAAAGAAATTGAAGCTGATATTGCTGGGGAATTTAAAAAGCGTCCTGCTATTGCCATGGTAAATTCCGATAAAGGTATTACAAATCTTCATGTACCAAGTGATGTGATTATTGACGCTTCCATGCCCGCCATGATTAGAACTTCTGGACGTATGTACAACCCAGAAGGAAAACTTCAAGATACCAAAGCCGTCATTCCTGATAGTAGCTATGCTGGCATCTATAGTGCCACCATAGATTTTTGTAAGGAAAACGGTGCTTTTGACCCTAAAACAATGGGGACCGTGCCTAACGTTGGTTTAATGGCTCAAGCAGCTGAAGAGTACGGCTCTCATAATAAAACTTTTGAAATTGCAACTGATGGTATTGTTCGTGTTGTGGACGCTTCCAGAAACACATTATTGGAACACCCAGTTGAAGCTGGAGATATTTGGAGAATGTGCCAAACCAAAGATGCCCCAGTACAGGATTGGGTAAAATTAGCAGTAACACGTGCTAGAGCATCTGAAACTCCTGCCGTATTTTGGTTAGACGAAAACAGAGCACATGATGCTGAATTGATTAAAAAAGTAAATACCTATTTAAAAGATTACGAAACGAAGGGATTGGATTTAAGAATTTTAGCGCCTATTGATGCTACGTTATTTACGTGCAAAAGATTGAAAGAAGGTAAAGATACCATATCGGTTTCCGGAAATGTATTACGTGATTATTTAACCGATTTATTTCCAATTTTAGAGGTTGGTACCAGTGCAAAAATGTTGTCGATAGTACCTTTAATGAATGGTGGCGGTTTGTTTGAAACAGGTGCTGGTGGTTCTGCGCCAAAGCATGTTGAACAATTTATAAACGAAAATCATTTACGTTGGGATTCATTAGGTGAATTTTTAGCATTAGCAGTATCCCTTGAACATTTTAGTGAGGTAAACAACAATTCCAAAGCAAAAATTTTGGCGGAAACACTCGATGAAGCTACTGAACAATTATTGGAAAACAATAATGGCCCATCTAGAAATGTTGGAGAAATAGATAATAGAGGCAGCCACTATTACATCGCTAAATATTGGGCTGAAGCATTAGCAAACCAAGATTCTGATGGTAGCTTAAAAGCAGAATTCACGCCTATTGCTAAAGAATTGGCAAGTAATGAATCTGTTATTTTAAATGAACTTAGCAGCATTCAAGGAAGTCCTGTTAACATAGAAGGTTATTATATCCCAAATGAAAAGCTTGTTAATGAAGCGATGCGACCAAGCAAAACCTTCAATGCTATTTTAAGCTAAAATTATTAGTATAAAGTTTATATAAAATGCCTCTTAATCAGAGGCATTTTTTTTACATTTAGCGAAAATTGATTGATGAAAAACATCTTTACCTGCTTTTTTATATTTTCTTTTTTCAATTGTTTTTATTTAAGTTCCCAAGAAAAGTTTACTTTAAGCGGAACTATATTTGAAGTTAAAAGTAACGAAACAGTCATAGGTGTTAATCTATACTTCCCTGAAATTGAGCTAGGAACATCTTCAAACGAATATGGTTTTTTTTCAATCACACTTCCCAAAGGAACGTATCAACTAATGATATCTTCTATTGGTTATAATACGATAATCGATACCATAAATCTTTCTAATAATATAACAAAAAATTATAGTTTAGAAGAAAATATAGAAACCCTAAACGAAATAATAATCACAGAAAATATTGAAAAACTGGATATTAAAAAACCTCAAATGAGTGTTAATAGTTTAACATCCAATACTATAAAAAACATACCCGTTGTTTTGGGAGAAGCTGACATTATAAAAGCAATCACGTTATTACCAGGGGTGACAAATGCGGGCGAAGGGTCTTCTGGATTTAATGTAAGGGGTGGCGCGGTAGATCAAAATTTAATTCTTCTAGATGAAGCCACTATTTATAATTCGTCTCACCTCTTTGGCTTTTTTTCTGTTTTTAACCCAGATGCTATCAAAGATCTAAAGTTATACAAAGGAGGCATTCCAGCTCGCTATGGTGGTAGGGTGTCTTCGGTATTGGATATTTATCAAAAAGATGGTAATAGCAAAAAATTTCATGCTAACGGTGGCATAGGCATTGTTTCTAGCAGGTTACTTATTGAAGGTCCTCTAAAAAAAGATAAAAGTTCGTTTCTTTTTGGAGGACGCTCAAGTTATGCCCATTTATTTTTACCATTGTTTGATATTAATAATGAGGCCTACTTTTATGATCTAAACACCAAGCTAAGCTTCAAAATAGATGATAAAAACAATATTTATTTATCTGGTTACTTTGGCCGTGATGTATTTACTATTGCAGATTCTTTTGAAAACATATATGGTAATTCCATTCTTAACTTGAGATGGAACCATCTATTCTCAAATAAACTTTTTACCAATTTATCTCTCATTTATTCCGATTATTATTATGATTTGAAGCTCAATTTTGTGGAATTTAAGTGGAACTCTGGGATTCAAAATTTCAATTTAAAATACGATTTTAAATATTATATGAACAATAAAATGAAGCTCGAATTTGGTTTAAACAGTATTCATTACAAATTTAATCCTGGAAAAATAGAACCTACAACTTCCACTTCTGGCATTAGTCCTTTTAAACTTATAGACAAATATGCTTTTGAGAACGCTGTTTATTTGGATTCTGAATATCAATTATCAGATAAATTGGCTGTTTCTTTTGGATTAAGACTAAGTTCATTTTTACGTTTAGGTCAAAATGAACTCAATGTTTATGAAAATGATCAACCAGTTGTTTTTAATGAAGATTTACAAATTTATGAAAAAGCAAATCCAATTGGTACAGAAAATTTTAAAAAAAGTGATGTTATAAAATCATTTTTTAATCTGGAACCAAGACTAACCTTTGCATATCAACTAAACAATAACTCATCTATAAAAGCAAGTTACAATAGAATGAGCCAATATTTACATTTATTATCGAACACAAGTTCTCCAACGCCGCTTGATGTTTGGACACCCAGTGGAAAATATATCAAACCTCAATTACTAGACCAGTATGCTATTGGATATTTTAAAAACTTCAACAATACTGATTACTCATTTGAAATTGAAAGTTTTTATAAAACAGTGAAAAACAGAATTGATTATATTGATGGAGCCGATTTAATAGCCAATGATGCCATAGAGCAAGTTATATTAAATGGTAGTGCCAAAGCGTATGGTTTAGAGGTTTTATTTAAAAAAAATGAAGGCAGATTAAATGGATGGTTAGCTTATACACTCTCAAAATCAAAGCAACAAACAAAAGGGAGAACACCAGATGAATTAGGTATTAATTATGGTAGTTGGTACAATACGCCCCATGATAAAACACATGATATTTCGATAACCGTAAGCTATAAGTATTCTGAAAAATGGAAGTTAAATGCCAATTTTTTATTTCAAACTGGCAGGCCAACAACGTATCCTAATTCTCAATACATATATAATGGGGTGAGTGTGCCTAATTTCGGTCCAAGAAATTCCAATAGATTACCATCGTATAATCGTTTAGATATTTCCACAACTTATACCCCAAAACCAGATAAAAAAGAAGGCTGGCAAAGTTATTGGGTTTTTGGAATTTACAACGTTTACAATAGAAGGAATGCTGCATCCATTAGTTTTGGAAATAATGAAACCACTGGGATTAATGAAGCAACACGATTGTCCATATTTGGCATAGTCCCATCGATATCCTATAATTTTAAGTTTTAATGCCATGAAATGAGCATGACCGAAAATTGGTCTCAATTGAAAATCATCGAATACAAAAAAAATAGTAACCGATGAGATAAACACTAATTAAAATATGCGAATACCATATGAAAAATAAATAAATATCACATATGAATTCTATATCCAAAAAAATAATAGTCGTTTTCACCTGTATATTGTCAATAGCTTGTGAAGATGTTATTCAAATCGATACTCCCAATATTCCGCCAAAATTGGTTATTGAAGCTTCTATTAATTGGCTTAAAGGCACTCCCGGTAACTTCCAAATAATAAAATTATCACTATCAGCCCCTTACTTTGATACACAAATTCTACCTGCCAATAATGCTGAAATAACAGTTACAGACAGCAGCAACAATACGTTTGTTTTTTCTGAGAATGAAGATACAGGTATCTATATGACCTATAATTTCATCCCGAAGATAAATGAAGAATATACCCTAAATATTACTTACCAAAATGAAACATATATTGGCACAGAATTATTAAAATCAATAACTTCAATTACCCGTGTAGAACAAGAAAACAATAAAGGTTTTTCAGGTGATGAAACTGAACTTAAAGCCTATTATTTAGATCCTGAAAATGAAGAGAATTATTATTTCTTCGAATTTATCAATGATAAAAATTCTCTTGTTGATTTAGAAATTTATGATGATGAGTTTACCAATGGAAATGAGATTTTTGGATTTTTCAGTAAAGAAGACTTGAATACAGGAGATGAAATAATAATTAGAAATTATGGAATTTCAAAACGTTTTTATGAGTTTATTTTCCTTTTACTTCAACAAAAAACAGATGAAAATGGTAGTCCATTTGAAACTCAACCTACCAGTATTAGAGGTAATTGTGTTAATATAACAAATCCGAGCAATTATCCTTTTGGTTATTTCAGACTTTCTGAAGCAGACCAATTTATTTATACTATCGAATAAAATTTGTTAATGCTGAAAAATAATAAAAGGATGGCGCGGGATTTAACGTCACATTATCAAAAAATCGTATTTTTAGCAAATGAACTTTATTAAAACGACCGAGCAAGATTCTAATTATAACCATCTGGAAATGATGAGTATTTCAGAATTGCTTAAAAATATTAATAATGAAGACAAGACAGTTGCATTAGCTGTTGAAAAAGCAATTCCACAGATAGAAAATTTAATCGAACAAACAGTCTCTAAACTAAAAATAGGCGGACGCTTATTCTATATGGGTGCAGGGACCAGTGGTAGGCTAGGTATTTTAGATGCTTCAGAATGTCCACCCACCTTTGGTGTTTCGCCTGATTTAGTAATTGGATTGATAGCTGGCGGTGATTCTGCCATTAGAAAAGCTGTTGAATTTGCTGAGGACTCAACAACATTAGGTTGGCAAGATTTACAATTTTACAACATCAACCAAAACGATATAGTTGTAGGGATAGCTGCTTCTGGTACGACGCCTTATGTCATAGCTGCTTTAGAAATGTGCCATAAAAATAATATTATAACTGGATGCATCACTTGTAATCATGATAGCCCGTTATCTAGAACCGCTCAATTTCCCATTGAAGTCATCGTCGGTCCAGAATTTGTTACAGGAAGTTCCAGAATGAAAGCTGGTACCGCACAAAAAATGGTTCTAAATATGATAACTACTACGACCATGATTCAATTAGGGCATGTTAAAGGAAATAAAATGGTGGATATGCAACTAAGCAACAACAAACTAGTTGATAGAGGGACTAAAATGATTATGGCGGAGCTTAATATCCCACAAGAAGAAGCAAAAAAATTATTAGCTACATATAAAAATGTACGATTAGCAATTAAAAACTACCACCATGGAAACAAGTAAAACTGATAAAAAAATTTTAGCAAAAGGTGTAAAAACTTTAATTTTTGCACTACTAAGTCTATTCATGGGGCCCATTTTACTTAGTGTAGCCCTTAGCAATAAAGAAAAACCTCTTTATATACCTATACTGATAATTGGATGCTTAATTTCCGCTTTTGCTGTCTTTTTATTATTTAAAGGCATTAAAATTATAATGAATAGTATGTTTAAAAAATAAACTCCTAATTGTTTTGTATTGCTTTTTTTGGAGTCGTAGGATTATATCCAAAATCTGAATCTTCTAAAGAAATATTTAAACCATTTAATATATAGCTTATAATAGCATAATGATGTATGGCATGACTATTAGCCTGTGATAATGCCGCTGCTAAGGTATAAGCCATTTCAATCTTTCCTAACCCCAAATCATCTGTAACCATAACGATATCATCTACATTGTAATTGGTGTCCTTTAGCCTTTCAATAATAATATTTAAATATTCTGCCGCTAAATTACAACAATTTTCAACAGCTGTATTTCTACTTCTTGCCGTTAAATCAATTCGATTTTTTAAATCCTTATTTAATATACACCCATAAAAATCCAAAATATGTCTTATATGAGACCCTATACTTGAATAGTAAGGAGATACCGAAGTGTTAGATAGTTGTTCGTTAGATAAATTGGTTAGAATGTATTGAGTCTTTTGAAGTGTTTTTAAAGTAGATTGGATGATTATGTTCATGTAGCCTAAATTAATTAAAATTTTTAAGTTTAAAAATTATTTTCAATTAGTCTTTATAAATAATTACTCATAACCCCCCTAAAAACAAAAAAGCCCTTCATATTTCTATGAAGGGCTTCCAAAAAAGGCAACGACCTACTCTCCCACTTTCGCAGTACCATCGGCGCTAACGGGCTTAACTACTCTGTTCGGAATGGTAAGAGGTGAGCCCCGTCGCTATAACCACCTTAGGTCATAGCTGTCCGCTATTGGCTTTTGGCCTTTAGCATCCAGCGTCCATCAAACGATGGACAAATATCTTAACATACTGAAACAAGATCATGAAACACAACAATAATTATTTTAAACCTATAAAAAAACATCCGCCCCCCCGTTGCCCTCTCGGGCAAGTGTCCTCCCCCAATGGGGGAGTTAGAGGGGGCCGTACAATAAGCCTATGGGCTATTAGTACCACTCGGCTACGACATTGCTGCCCTTACACCTATGGCCTATCGACGTGGTCATCTCCCACGGCCCTTTAAAGAAATCTCATCTTGTGGTGGGTTTCGCGCTTATATGCTTTCAGCGCTTATCCCTTCCCAACGTAGCTACTCTGCAATGCTCCTGGCGGAACAACAGATACACCAGAGGTTGGTCCAACTCGGTCCTCTCGTACTAGAGTCAGATCCACTCAAATTTCTAACGCCCACTGTAGATAGAGACCGAACTGTCTCACGACGTTCTGAACCCAGCTCGCGTGCCACTTTAATGGGCGAACAGCCCAACCCTTGGGACCTTCTCCAGCCCCAGGATGTGACGAGCCGACATCGAGGTGCCAAACCCCCCCGTCGATATGAGCTCTTGGGGGAGATCAGCCTGTTATCCCCGGCGTACCTTTTATCCTTTGAGCGATGGCCCTTCCATGCGGAACCACCGGATCACTATGCTCTTGTTTCCAACCTGATCGACTTGTAGGTCTCTCAGTCAAGCACCCTTATGCCATTGCACTCTGCGCACGGTTACCAAGCGTGCTGAGGGTACCTTTAGAAGCCTCCGTTACTCTTTTGGAGGCGACCACCCCAGTCAAACTACCCACCAAGCACTGTCCCCTTTCTCAAGGGTTAGACTCTAGATAAGCAAAGGGTGGTATTTCAACAATGACTAACCTACGCCTGGCGACGCAGGATCGAAGTCTCCCACCTATCCTACACATTACTTATCCAAAACCAATACTAAGCTATAGTAAAGGTGCACGGGGTCTTTTCGTCCCACAGCGGGTAATCGGCATCTTCACCGATACTACAATTTCACCGAGCTCATGGCTGAGACAGTGTCCAGATCGTTGCACCATTCGTGCAGGTCGGAACTTACCCGACAAGGAATTTCGCTACCTTAGGACCGTTATAGTTACGGCCGCCGTTTACTGGGGCTTCATTTAAGACCTTCGGGTTGCCCCTAAGCCCTCCACTTAACCTTCCAGCACCGGGCAGGTGTCAGGCCATATACGTCATCTTTCGATTTAGCATAGCCCTGTGTTTTTGATAAACAGTCGCCTGGACCTTTTCACTGCGGCCCATCCGAGGATGGGCGACCCTTCTCCCGAAGTTACGGGTCTATTTTGCCTAATTCCTTAGCCATGAATCTCTCGAGCTCCTTAGAATTCTCATCCCAACCACCTGTGTCGGTTTGGGGTACGGGCTGCTTCACTTGTTTTTCTTGGAAGTCGCTACTCTGGATTATCACCTTGGCCGAGGCCTCAGTGTACTATCGCCGTGTTGCCACTGGCTTCAACGAACTATTCCGTCAGTTCGCACCAAATTTACGCCTCCGTCACTTTTAGCGTGAGCAGGTACAGGAATATTAACCTGTTGTCCATCCACTACCCCTTTCGGGTTCGCGTTAGGCCCCGACTGACCCTCAGCTGATTAGCATAGCTGAGGAAACCTTGGTTTTTCGGAGTGCGGGTTTCTCGCCCGCATTATCGTTACTTATGCCTACATTTTCTTTTGTAGCTTCTCCAGCATGACTCACATCACACCTTCGACGACACTACAATGCTCCCCTACCCATCTTTCGATGCCATAGCTTCGGTAATATGTTTATGCCCGATTATTATCCATGCCGGACCGCTCGACTAGTGAGCTGTTACGCACTCTTTAAATGAATGGCTGCTTCCAAGCCAACATCCTAGCTGTCTGGGCAGTCCAACCTCGTTATTTCAACTTAACATATATTTTGGGACCTTAGCTGATGGTCTGGGTTCTTTCCCTCTCGGACATGGACCTTAGCACCCATGCCCTCACTGCTGATTAACATTTTATAGCATTCGGAGTTTGTCAGGAATTGGTAGGCGGTGAAGCCCCCGCATCCAATCAGTAGCTCTACCTCTATAAAACTATGGATCAACGCTGCACCTAAATGCATTTCGGGGAGTACGAGCTATTTCCGAGTTTGATTGGCCTTTCACCCCTACCCACAGGTCATCCGAAGACTTTTCAACGTCAACCGGTTCGGTCCTCCACTGTATGTTACTACAGCTTCAACCTGCCCATGGGTAGATCACACGGTTTCGCGTCTACCACTACTGACTAAAGCGCCCTATTCAGACTCGCTTTCGCTACGGATCCGTGACTTAATCACTTAACCTTGCCAGCAACGGTAACTCGTAGGCTCATTATGCAAAAGGCACGCCGTCACCCCAGAAGGGCTCCGACCGCTTGTAAGCGTATGGTTTCAGGTTCTATTTCACTCCCTTATTCAGGGTTCTTTTCACCTTTCCCTCACGGTACTAGTTCACTATCGGTCTCTCAGGAGTATTTAGCCTTACCGGATGGTCCCGGTGGATTCATACAGGATTACTCGTGTCCCGCACTACTCAGGATACCACTATCTACGCACGCCTTGCCTATACCGGGCTATCACCGTCTATGGCCCCTCTTTCCAAAGGGTTCTAGTTCATTGTGTTTCGAATGTCGTGGTCCTACAACCCCGGTACTGCCGTAACAGTACCGGTTTGGGCTAATCCGCGTTCGCTCGCCACTACTAACGGAATCACTTTTGTTTTCTCTTCCTCCGGGTACTTAGATGTTTCAGTTCCCCGGGTTTGCCTCCTTTCGGATAACATATCTTCAATATGCTGGGTTGCCCCATTCGGATGTCCGCGGATCGATTCGTGTGTGCCGATCCCCGCGGCTTTTCGCAGCTTATCACGTCCTTCTTCGCCTCTGAGAGCCTAGGCATTCCCCATACGCCCTTATTTAGCTTATTGTACTTTTTGCTTTTTTAATGAGTTACTGTCC
>NZ_PJEO01000052.1 GCF_002843175.1 Confluentibacter flavum | reverse complement strand
ACGGCGGGCCATACCAGGCAAGCAATGTCTTTGTGGATGTGCCACCTGGATTAAATCATTATATTGATGTAAGGCATACCAATGGGTGTATCCAAAGGACACCGGCCTTTGATATCGAACAATACGACCCATTGGCATTGGCATTGGCTGATGGCGGACTAAATGAGATTGTTGCCGTTACCACGGGTGGATCTGGGGTTTACCAGTATACGCTGAACGGAGAGGATTACGGAAGCGCCAACACGTTCCTGATCTATAGATCTGGGGATTACACGGTCACGGTGACAGATAGTTATGGCTGTACGGCAATGGCAACCAGGTATTTTGAATATATAGATGTATGTATCCCAAATTATTTCACGCCTGTTACCGAAGGATGGGGACCGGGATGCGCCACACAATATAGGAATTTGACGGTTGATATTTTTGATAGATATGGACGTAAGATAGCAACGCTCCGTGTGGGAGATAAATGGGACGGTAATTATAATGGAAAAGAATTGCCATCAGGGGATTATTGGTACGTAGTGAAATTGAACGACCCAAAAGATGATCGTGATTTTGTGGGGCACTTTACCCTTTATAGATAATGGAAACCAGTGGCTGAACCCTCTAAAAAACAAAACAAATGCGAAAACTGATTATATACCTACTATTATTACTGGTCCTAGCCAAAGGCCATGGGCAAGAGCTTAACCTGCCGGTCTTTACGCAATATTTGGCGGACAACAATTTTGTGGTCTCACCGACCTATGCGGGCATAGGCGATAATCTAAAGTTAAGGGCCAATGGCCTGACGCAATGGGTCGGCATAAAGGATGCACCGGACAACCAATCGTTCTATGCCGATTTCAGGATTGCGGACCGTAGTGGAGTGGGGGTGTCGTTCTATAACGACAAGAATGGGAACACCATCCAAAAAGGGGCCAAGTTCTCCTTTGCTCACCATCTTATCCTGGATTATTATTCCAAGCAATATCTATCGTTTGGGATATCCTATAACATTAATAACTTTAGAATTGATATCAGTAAGTTCAACAATGGCACGGACCAGCCACCAGTTTCAAATCCACTTATAACGGACGATAGATCTACCAATAACAATAATTTTGATGTGGGCATGCTGTACAGGAACAAGGGGTTCTTCTTTAGTTTTAATGCCAATAACATATTGGAGAAAAAAATAGATGAGGACATAAGGATCGCGGAGCCAAATTTGCTGTTGAACTATCAGGTATATTCCGGCTATACCTTTAACGGCCCAAAGAAGAGCGGACTGGAGTTTGAGCCCTCCATTTACTACCAGATGTTCAGCAGTGACAACCGGAGCAGCACCGATCTCAATTTCAAGTTCAGGAAGTTCAACAGGAACGAGGATTATTATTGGGCCGGGGTATCCTACCGTTTCTTGAACGACCAGTTCTTTAAGCCCTTGAATCTGGGACCAATGCTGGGCTTTAAGAAGGATATTTTCTATTTTGGATATGCGTACCAAGTAACTATGAACGATCTATCGGGTTACAATTCAGGTACCCATGTTATTACGATTGGGTTGGAATTTTTACAGGGAATCAGTAATTGTCCATGTACACAGAGCCCGGTGCACTGATTAAATTTACATTATTTATAGTAATAATTGTTAAATAATATTATTATATTGAAATAATTTTATTGATTATTAAACTATTAAGTATCATCAAAAACTTTTTGAATTTTATTAAATCTTATACACCAACAAAAGCAGAAACAAATGCTATTTCAGTTGGACTGTTTGCTTTTTCAGGTATTTTACTGATTGCTTTTATTGTTTTATTGACTTTGGAAATTAATTCCAATTGGGTCTTTTTTGTGTTTGGTGCTTTAGGTTTAATGATTGTTGTATTAGGCCTAATATTTAATTATATAACTGATATATTATCCAGAATTCCTAGAATTTTTAGATTAGCAGGTTTTGTATCACTTCTCTTTATTTATAAACTTCTTGATTCAAATAAAATTATAGTAACTTTTCTACTTATTCATATTTGCCTTTGTAGTTTTTTGGTTTATATTTTCTTCCGTGGTAACTTTTATAAGTTCTCAATAGTGAAGAAGATCATATCTATATTGGGGATTATATACGCTTTTATGGGCATCGTTCTATTTGTTGTTTTGTTTAATTCTTTGGGGTTTGAAACGAGGGATAGTATTAATAATGCAGCATTATTATCACAAGCAAATATAAGTCACATACAGGCTAAATCACCAGCCGAAACCGGCTTGTATAAAGTGAAGACTTTAAGTTATGGAAGTGGAAGTGATAAACAGCGTCCAGAATATGCTAATGAAATCGACATTAAAGCGAAAAGTGTTGATGCTACTGAATTTATTGATAATTGGAGTGGTTTAACGGGTTGGTGGAGAACAAAGTATTGGGGTTTTGACAAAAGTAATTTGCCTCTAAATGCACGTGTTTGGTATCCAGAAAACAATGGTTCATTTCCATTGGTTTTAATGGTACATGGCGATCATCCCATGCAAGATTTTTCAGATTCTGGTTATGCATATTTAGGGGAATTGTTAGCTTCTCGAGGTTATATTTTTGTTTCTGTAGATGAAAATTTCCTTAATAATATATGGGCTTATTATGCTGGAGCTCTTTATAAGGAGAATGATGCTAGGGCATTGTTGTTGTTAGAACATTTGAAATTGTGGCACGAATGGAATCAAGAAAATAAAAGTCCTTTTTTTAATAAAATAGATACTAGCAAGATTACTTTAATAGGGCATTCTAAAGGCGGTGAGTCTATTGCTCATGCTGCATTATTTAACAAGCTTCCTTATTATCCAGATAACGCAAAAATACCATTTGATTATAATTTTAATATAAAATCACTCATAGCCATAGCTCCTGTAGATGGACAATATAAGCCATCAGGTGAATCCTCATATTTAGAAAATATAGACTACTTAGCAATCCATGGTTCGCATGATGCCGAGGTTAGATCTTTTGTTGGTTTAAAACAATACGACCGCATCAAATTCAGTGATAGCAAATATCATTTTAAATCAGGTCTTTATATTCATCGAGCAAATCACGGACAGTTTAATACTACTTGGGGAAATAAAGATTCTTTTAGTCCATTTACCGGTATTTTAAACTTAAAAGAGTTAATGGATGAAACTTCGCAAAGAGAAATTGCCAAAGTATACATTAGTGCTTTTTTAGAAGCTTCTCTAAAAAACAATAAAGCGTATTTACCATTGTTTTTAGATTATAGAACAGGTGATGATTGGCTTCCTGAAACTATTTTTTTGAATGAGTTTGAAGACTCAAATTGTAAGTATGTTTGCACATTTGATGAAGACTTCAATTTATCAACGACTACTTTGGATGGCGGTAATATTTCAACAAAAAATCTAATAATTTGGCGTGAAGAACAAATTAGGATGAAATTTGAAAATAGAGAAACCAAAGGAGTTGTTGTGGGATGGGATAATACAAGAATCCTTAATTCAAATACATATTCCACTCCATCATTTTCAATTGCATTACCCTCAAAAAAATTGAATATTGAATCCAATACGCTATTTGTTTTTTCTATGGCTATGATAGAAGACTATTCAAATGATTTGGAAGAAGAATTAATGGACTTTACAATATCATTAATAGACTCCAAAGGGGAACGAGTTATTTTCCCTTTGAGTAAAGTATCCTATTTACAAGAACCATTAACAGTTGCTTTAGAAAAAGCTGATTTTATCAATGGTTACAAGGAATCAGAACGTATGCTTAAAACATTTTCCTTTGCAATAAATGATATACAATTATTAAATCCGTTTTTTGATTTTAATGAGATTACCAATATTGAGTTTCTATTTGATAGAACTAAAAAAGGAGTGTTAATAATGGATAACATTGGTTTTACAAAAAGTTTAAATGGTCTGCAATAAATTAATATCTGTTTTATTGAAATTAAAGTATTTAACAGCTTTAACATTTCCTTTTACTGATATAGCACCAATATAATTTTCATAAGGACTAAAAGAAAATAATGTCCAATTATGTTTTTCCTTTATATCCCATTGTGTTTCTAATAATTCAGCACTTTCATGGGAATCTATTGAAACAGAAAACGAGTCTAGCGGATACGAAAGCCCTATAGATTTTGCCTTAATAAAGGACTCTTTCCGAGTCCAACATCTATAAAAACCTTCAGTTTGATCTTCTGTTGGGAAATTATTTAGAAACTCAATTTCCTTTTTTGAAAAAAAGTTATTCGCAATATCTAATACATCGAAGTTGTTTTTTATTTCTTCAATATCCACACCAATGTCATGGCTTTTAGTAAAACCAAAAATAGCCATCTTGCCAGAATGGGATATGTTGAAGTTTATGGACTGATTATTAATCGTTTCTGGTTTTCCAAAATCACCATATTTAAACTCCACTTTTTTCGGATTAATTGATAGATACTTAGCTAGTAAAACTCTTAAAACACCTCTAGCTACAATAAATATATTTTTATCATTTATAAACTTGAATTTATCCGCTTTTAGCTTTTCATCCGTAGAAAGTAGTGAGGTATAATATGGTATTTGTTTTTTACAATTATTGACATCAATATACCATACATCAACCATGCCTGAAGAAAGATTGAAAGATTTTGTATTTGATGGTTGCATAAATGATGTTAACAAGGTTATTTTAGACACTTTTCAATGGTTTTTGCCACAAACGCAATATCAGGCTTCTCAAATAAAGTTCGATGGTTACCTTTTGTAAAAAGTATTTCTACGCCATCTGAAGCAAGATTTTTCCATGATTTAATGGTTTCTTCGTTCAGACTTTCTTCATGTTTCTCAGTAAGTATTAATGATATTTTTACTGGGTATGGTTTCCAAATATAATCAACGCATATGTTGACAAGATTGTCCTTTACTTTTTGAAAATGATCTTTCTTATTAATACTCAGTAATTTTTTTATTTTTAAACTTAAACTGGGTATTCTGTCAACAATAATAAGCTTGATGGTTTGGAATGGTTTTTTTTTGAATCTTTTGTAAAAATTTTTAGCTCTGATTAGCTTTCTTTCTTTGGTATTTAGTTTCCAAGGATTTGCCATTGTATCCATTACAATCAGATTTAAATCCATGCCTCTTTTTTTCATTTGTATCGCCATTTCATGACCAATAGCAACACTTAAACAGTACACAACCACATTATACGGACCATCAGGCTGAATTTTAGTAATGGACTCTATATAATCATCAGTCATTTCTTGAACATTTTTATGCATGGCTTCGCTGCCATAAAGGCCCGATGGTTGTATGGCATATATTGGTCGCTCAGGATCTATATATTCTGTTAAAAGATTATAGAAAAAAACATGTCCGCCACCAGCATGTATACAAAACAACGGTTTTTTATATCCTTCTTTCCTCAGTGGAGCCACGTAATCCCACGACTCATTGGTATTTTTGTTAACATCAATATATTCAGATAAATCTTTTATATTTTGAAATTCGAATAATTGATTGGGTGAAATCATCATCCCCATTTTCCGTGCTTTAGCAATAATTTGAATGCTTAAAATAGAATCACCACCAATTTCAAAAAAATTATCATTCGTACTTATGGCATCTATATTTAATACGTCTTGCCATATTTGAAGCATAACTTGTTCTGTTTCATTCTTTGGAAGTTCTACATTACTATCTTTTTGATTGGCAGATGAATGAGCGTATTTTAAAATTGAGAGGGCTTTTTTGTCAATTTTACCATTTGGTAGTTTAGGAAATGCTTCTAGCTCTATTATTTTAGCTGGAATCATATAATTTGGAATACGCTTTTTTAAGTAACTTTTTAATGCTGCTTTATTATAATGCGTCTTTGCAATAACATAAGCGACTAATTGTTTAGGTTTCTCAGATGAAGATTCAGATTCATTGTCAAGATGGTTGTTTTCTAAATTCAATACAACCCCATGAAACATGATGCTGTCCATCAATGTTTGTTCTATTTCCTCTAATTCAACACGAAAACCCCGTATTTTAACTTGTTGATCTTTTCTTCCTAAGAATACAATATTACCGTCATTTCGAAATTTTCCTAAATCACCTGTTTTATAGAGCTTTTCTTCAGTATTGAAAGGATTTGTAATAAATACCTGTCGTGTTAATTCGGGTCTATTTAAATATCCTTTTGAAAGTCCCGTGCCTCCAATATAAATTTCCCCAATGGCACCTTTTGGGACTAAATTTAGTTTTTCATCCAGTAAATAAATGTTTGCACCAGCGACGGGTCTACCTATTGGTATTGAAGATTTAATAGTTGCTTTTGTTATTTCATACGCGATGCACCATACGGTGGCTTCTGTGGGGCCGTATTCATTATATAATTTTACTTTAGGCAGTTTATTAAAATGATAATCGCAAAGTGATTCAGTACAAGCTTCACCAGCAACGATAACTGTTTTTAAAGTTCCAAAGCTATCTGGGCTGGTATATTCTAAAATAGTTTTGTATAATGATGGAAGCATGAGTGTATGACTAATGGAATGATCTTTTAAAATATTACCTATTTTATCAATATCCTGTTCCAAGCGTTTTTCACTAATAACTAAATTACCACCCGTACAAAGCGTCCAGAAAATGCCTGCCTTCGAGCTATCAAATGATATGGAGGATAATAGTAAAAAAGCTGATGGATTATGGTTATAAAAATAAATTCTTCCAGTGGTAGAATTAATAATGCTTTTATGGGTAATAGGGACTCCTTTTGGCTGTCCTGTACTACCTGAAGTATAAATGATATAGGCTAAATCGTCTTCACTCGTTTGAGGATAATCAAGAGTGTTCAGCTCATTAATAGTATCAGTTAAGTTTTCAATGAAAAGGGTAGAAATATCTAAACCAGTATCATGAATAGTAATATTTTTTTGAGTTAATAAGATTTTTACGTTGGAATCTTTTAGCATAAAATTCACGCGTTCCTTTGGGTAATCTGCGTCAATTGGTAGGTAGGCACAACCAGCTTTTAAAATACCAAGCATGCCAACAATCATGTTTATGGATCGATCTAAACATAGGCCTATGACTTCGTTTCTTGTAGTAATATTTTTTAATAGACTTTGGGCCACTAAACTTGCTTTATGGTCCAATTCTTTATAAGTCATGGACACATTACCAAAGGTAACGGCTTTATTTTCTGGGTATTTAGAAGCTATTTGTTCAATGATTTTATGTATGGCTTGTTCTTCAAGGAGATGGTTGCTAAATTCATTTTTTTGATTACAAAGGAATGTTTTTTCCTTTTCGTTTATGATAGGAATATCGGCTATAACTATGTTGGGATTAGAAACGATGCCTTCTAAAAGCAGTTTAAAATAATCTTGAAATCGATTTATGGTTTCTTCTTCAAATAAATCGGAAGCATATTCAAAGGTCGATGAAAATAAACCATGTTCTTCTGATATATAGATGGTTAAATCGAATTTCGCGACCTTAGAATCAAACCATGTGTGCGTTAAACTTAAATTATCATCAAAAAAAGGATTTTCAGGAACTGAGTGATATAGAAACATCACTTGAAAAAATGGGTTTATGGATAAGTTCCTATTTGTTTTTAGTTCTCTAACCAAAATATCAAAAGGAACATCTTTGTTGGAGAAAGCTTCCAACGTGTTTGTACGTACGTTCCCTACAAAATCCATAAACGTCATAGAAGGGGAAAGGTTGGTTCGCAAAACAATAGTGTCATTAAAAAAACCAATAAGATCTTCAAGTGCTTTTTGATTTCTATTTGTTACAGGCGTCCCTATCAAAATATCTGTTTGACCGCTATATTTATATAGCATTATGTAATAAACGGAAAGCATCAAATTAAAAGGCGTAGTTTCTAATTTTTTTGAAAGCTTTAGGAGTTTACCTGATAAATCCTTATTAAAAACTTGAGTATACGAAGCAGCACCTTTAAATGATGGATGTTTGGGCCTGGAGTAATCTGTAGGTAAATTTAAATTGGGAATTTCACCAGAAAGTTTATTTTTCCAATAATTAAGATGGTCGTTATTTATTTCTTGATTTTCTAACCAATAGGCATAATCAGTATATTGTAATTGGTTTTTTAATTCTGAAAGCCGAATATCCTTATTAAATTGTCTGTAATAATGAGCTACATGAGCTCTGAAAATTTGCATGGACCATTTATCCGTTACTATATGGTGTAAGGTGATTTGAAGTATATGTTTTAGGTCATTTATTTTAATTAATGAAGCACGAACTAAAGGGCCTTTATCCAGCTCAAAATATTTTGTGGCATCAGCTAGCATGATTTTATGACATTCTATTTCAGCATCTAACTCATTTAATTTACTTAAATCATGTGTTGAAATTTCCATCTTGGCAGACGCATCAACTTCTTGGAAAACGGTATCTCCATCGGCATGATAGGTGGTTCTTAAGATATCATGATCATTGTAAACTTTTTTTAAACTTTCAATAAGATGTTCTTTAACTAATTCACCTATAAAAGTATACGTTTCCGAATAATTGTAGAATGGATTATCGGGATACAATTGTTGTAAAAAAAACAGCCTTTTTTGTCCGTAAGAAAGTGGTATTTTAACTCCAGGAGGCGCCTTTTCTATAGGTTTTATGCTCGTTGTTTTTTGCTCTCTATTTTTCCATTTATCTAATAAAGATTCTTGCTTCAATTCCTTTTCCATATCTTTCTTTTTATCTCAGACCTAACCAAACGGCAAATTGATAACCGTACCTTCTAATGTAGTTATCAATAGGAAGATCAATATCAAAAGCACGTTCTACTACCCAATAAAGAGAAATAATTATGAGTAGGGCAGACAGGTAAACTAAAAACTTGGGATATAATTTAAGGTTTCTAATGACATATAATAGAGGAAAAATAGCTGTTATTATAGCTAATTGCCCAATTTCAACACCAATATTAAAACCTAATAGTGTTAAGGCAAGATTTTCACCATTAAAACCTAGTTCTCCTAAAACACTTGCAAATCCAAATCCATGAAACAATCCGAATACAAAAGCAATAAGCCAATCTTTTCCCTTAAAAATGGGCCTAATATTGTGATAGGCTGCCAATCCAATAGAAAGGGCAATAATGGATTCAACAATCCTTGATGGCAGAGCTATTATATTTAAAGATGCTAAACTTAATGTAATGGTATGTGCAATTGTGAAAAAAGTAATGATTTTAATGATGTAGATAAAAGCAGGTTTAAACTTATCAACAGGTTCCCAGCCCCAAATACCAGCTTTTTTCCGTCGTACAACAGCAGGTAAAATAAGCGCTATTATAAATAAAATGTGATCAATGCCAATCCAGATATGCCAAATACCTTGTCTGATCATCGCCATAAAACCTTTCATGATAGATCTTTCTTTAAGCGATAATGTTTTTTTCCAGTCGTTGTGACTAAAATATAAGTCAATCATTTTTTCGTTATTTATCAAGCCTGCTTTCCAGTTATACTCTTGCCCTAATAAATTTTGGTGGTTAGGCTCTTCTTCAATAAAAATTTTAAAAACAACATCTATTTCGTCAGGTAAAACATTAGAATTTTCTAAATAAAAATGGAATATTACAAAATCACCATATCCAACACTCAATATGCTTATTTCATTGGTAAATACCATTTTATAGATCTTACTGCCAGTTGAAAAAGCGGTGTTTTTAATTAAGTAGTCCCTAATCTTATTGGCATATGGTTCAACGTCCTCAACAGACGTTTTTTTATTTAAATGAAGTCCTAAAACATCATTTAATTCATTTATGTTAACATGTATGGTTCCTTCAATATTGGCGTTCTCATAAATTCTAAGATACATGAGACTATTATCGGGATTATGTCCAAATACTTTGTTAACAGTGGTTAAAATTAGAGCAATAAATACTAGGCACAGGAATTTTTTATTCATAGCGGTTAGTTTATTGTATAACACACTAATTGTTAAAAGTGTGTTTTAGCGATTTTTTTTAATGAATATCGTAAATATTAGAAGATTCATAATATTCAATATTATTTTTTTCGTTCAATACAAATATTTAATCGTTGAATTACGGAATTACTATTTTAGTGATAAACAATATTCATATATCTTTACCTTGCTAGGTAAAAAGATTAAATATAAAAAATTGCTATATGTTGTATTTAGTAGGTATATGTTATTGATATTATAATACCTATCAGCTTCTATTTTCCTAAATTTTAGTCATGTAATCATTTTTAATGAATATAAATTTATTATGGAAATAAATGACGCTTTGGAAACCTTTATCAAACAAGAGATTATAGAGGAAAAATTAGATAATTTGAGTCACGACGAAGACCTTCTGAGTACTGGACTTATAGATTCTATGGGCATCATGCGTATTGTGCGTTTTATTGAAAAACGATTTAATATGGAAATACCTTTTGAAGACATGACTTTCGATAATTTCATGACCATTAATAACATGAGTAACTATATTTTAAAAAATAGCTTAAAATCATAGTTATGATAGACCAATCAAAATCGAAGTTGTATGCCTTGACACAAAGTCAACTATCCTTATGGCTCGGACAAAAATTACATCCTAATGTCCCTTTATATAATGTACCCTATGCCTATCATATACATGAAGAGATAGATGAGGGTGTATTCGCCAAAGCATTCTCTGATATGATTAAGCAGATAGATGTTTTAAGAACTGTTTTCATAGAAAATCAAAATACCCCTTATCAGCAGATAATGGATGACTATGATTATGCTTTTGAAATGCTGGATTTTACTTCTGAGTCAAATGTATTTCCTGTCGAAGAATGGTTACAAAAACGAAGTGAAATAACTTTTGATTTTTCTAAGCCATTATTCGATTCCGTTTTAATAAAAGTGGATTCCCAACACTATATCTGGTTTTTAAATGTGCATCATTTAATAACAGATGCTTCAAGTTCTGTAATTCTTTTTGATACTATGTCTAAAATATATGGGCAAATCAAAAATCATAAAAAACCATCAGACTTAAATGAATTGTTTAACTATTCCGATTATGTAGCATACGAAATAGACCAAGCAAAAAACAATACCGAAGAAAAAAAATATTGGGAGAGAAAAGTTGATTTATTTACGAAAGCACCCTCATTATATGGCGTAAAACAGCCTCTCAATCCAACAACTAAATCCAATAGGGTTGTATTAAATTTAGATTTTGAACAATCACAAAAATTAAGGGATTTAGCTAAGCAAAGTGATATTAAATCATGGACACAAGAACTCACCCTATTTAATATTTTTGCTACGGTTATATTTTCGTATCTATATAGAATAAGTGGTCAAAATAATATAGCTATTGGTGCCCCTATACATAACAGGACTACAAATAAGTTTAAAAAAACGGCAGGGCTATTTATTGAAGTATTCCCTTTAACTGTTGATTTAGACGAGGATGATACATTTTATACATTGCTACAACGCGTTAAAATCGAGAGTAATGCCTTTTTAAAACATGCTGTAACAGGAGCTACTTCAGCAAAGGTAAGCAGAAGTTTTAATGTTATTTTTAATTATATAACTTCTAGCTTTTCAAATTTTGATGGGTTGGAAACAAATGTGGATTGGATTCATCCAAATCATAATGATGCCGCCCACCAAATGAGGTGCCATATTTACGATTTTGAAGCAACAGGTAAAATCAAGGTTGTTTTTGATTTAAATGAGGGTATTTTATCGAGTTTGGTAATGCATCATTTCTCAAATATACTAGATGCATTCATTCAGGATATTGATCAGGAAATATCAAAACCAAATCTTATAACGCAACAGGAAACAGACGCTTTTTTACTTCCCAAATTAAATTTCGACTCACCATACAGTTCTATCTTAGAGCTTTTTGAAACCATGGTTAAATCTAACCCTAATAGTGTTGCATTGCAATGTGGACCTGAAACACTCACTTATAATGGTTTAAATAAAAAAGCGAATCAATTTGCAACTTATTTAAAAAAGGAAGGTGTTGTTTCAGAAAATAAAATAGCACTCTATACCTACCGAAGTATAGAGTATATTGTTGGTTTGCTCGCCATAATGAAATTAAGAGCAACTTTTATACTTATCGCTGCTGACCAACCTAAAGATCGTGTTCATTTTATGCTTTCTAATTCAGGAGCCAGCATGGTTTTAACTGAATTGCCACTGAAAACTAATGTATTGAATATTGAATTACCTGTACTGGATTTAAAAACGGTTATAGCTGAGAGTTCAAACCTATCGGTTGATAATTTGAATATTAAACTAACGGCTAATTCGATTGCATATATTCTATATACATCTGGTTCTACGGGTAATCCTAAAGGTGTTATAATATCACATAGTGCCTTGTCTAATTATTTGCTTTGGGCCAAGGGTTATTATGGCATTGATAGTAAATCCATTCTTCCGTTATTTACATCTATAGGCTTCGATCTTACCATTACGTCCACCATTTTACCTTTATTAAATGGCGGCAGATTGATTGTTTATAAGGAAAATGCATTTGGACCCGATATATCCTTATTGCAATTATTGGGAGATAATTTGGTTAATACCATTAAGCTAACGCCATCACATTTGTCCTTTTTTAAGGGAAGAGACTTGACAAACTCTACTATAAAAACAATGATAGTTGGCGGTGAAGATTTTAAAGTACAACTAGGTAAATCAATCACCACTGCTTTTGGCAATAACATCAGGATCTTTAATGAATATGGCCCTACTGAAGCGACTGTTGGCTGCATAGTAAGTGAGTTTAATGCAGCATTACATACAGGTGCTTCTATCCCTATAGGTATCCCTATTAAAAATATGCATGCCTATATTTTAGATAGTCATAAAAATCTAGTACCTCATGGTGTTGTGGGAGAACTGTATTTAAGTGGGGCAAGTCTAGCAAATGGCTATTTGGATTTAGATGAATTAACTAAGGCAAAGTTTGTGGATAATCCTTTTGTAACAGGGGCAAAAATGTACCATACAGGCGATTTAGCTAGAATTAATGAAGATGGGGATTATGAATATTTAGGAAGGGTAGATGAGCAAATCAAGTTAAGGGGCTACAGGATAGAATTAACCGATATAGAATCCAATTTAATGGATTTTAAAGGGATTGATACTTGTGCAGTTGTTTTGGTAGACAATAAAAAAAGGACAGAAGAAGTAGAGAAGGTGATAAATTGTACAAATTGTGGATTACCCTCAAATTATCCAGAAATAGATTTCGATGATCAAGGCGTATGCCATTTATGTAATGCCTTTAAAAATTACGAAGATAAAGTACAAAAGTATTTTAGAACAGAAGCAGAGCTAAAATCAATCTTAACCAAGAACAAGACTAATAACCCAAGTTATGACTGTTTGACACTTTTGAGCGGAGGTAAGGATAGCACCTACATTTTGGCGCAATTAGTAGGCATGGGACTTAAAGTTTTAGCATTTACCTTAGATAACGGCTACATATCACAACAAGCAAAAAATAATATAAATAGAATTGTTGAGAAGTTGGGAGTTGATCATATTTATGACTCAACGAATCATATGAACCAAATTTTTGTGGACAGTCTTAAAAGACACAAAAATGTTTGTAATGGTTGTTTTAAAACCATTTACACATTGAGCACAAAAATTGCCATGGAAAAGCAAATTCCTTTTATTGTTACAGGCTTGTCCAGAGGTCAGTTTTTTGAAACACGATTGACAGAAGAATTATTCTGGGAAGAAAATTTGGATGTAACTAAAATTGATGACACTATATTAGAAGTTAGAAAACTTTATCATAGAGAAGAGGATGCCGTTAAAGAGTTGTTAGATGTTTCCTTATTTGAGAATGATGCTGTTTTTGATAAAGTCCAGTTCGTGGATTTTTATAGATATTCTGATGTGAGTCTCGAGGAAATGCTTCGATATTTAGAAGACACAGTGGGCTGGATTAGACCAACAGATACAGGACGTTCTACCAACTGTTTAATAAACCAAGTAGGGATTTATGTTCATAAAAAAGAAAAAGGCTATAGCAATTATTCGTTCCCTTACAGTTGGGATGTGCGATTAGGGCATAAAACCCGGGATGAAAGTCTTGAAGAAATTAATGAATATATAGACGAGACTGAAGTAAAACGTATTATGAACGAAATTGGTTATGAGGATTCTGATAACCTTTTTGAGAACGATGAAAAGCTAGTCGCATATTATACGGCTAAGGATGCTGTTTCAACAAAAGATTTAAAGGCGCACTTGTTAAAGAAAGTACCAGCCTATATGATACCTTCCGCTTTTAAGCATTTAGACGAAATGCCTCTAACAAAAAACGGCAAAGTAGATAAGAAAGTTCTAAAAGAAATTAAGTATGCTGCAAATAAAACCAATGACATACAAACTTCGTATGTGTCTCCAAGAAACGATATTGAAGAACTGGTTTATAATGTATGGCGAGACGTTTTAAGGTTGGATAAAATTAGTGTTCACGATAATTTTATAGTCTTAGGAGGGCATTCACTAGCAGCTATAAGGGTAACATCTAGAATTAATGACGAATTGGGAATGGAAATTCCTTTAAATAAAATTTTTAATTTACCTACAATTGAAGCATATGCCAGCCATATAGAACAAAGAATTCTTGAATCATTATAAAAAAGCTATGACACAACCAAGCAACCAAAAGAAAGTTCCAAAGTATGTCTTATGTTTCATTTTATTGGTTTTCACTTTTATAAGCATGCAAGCTCATGAGCTTAGCGGAACAGTAGTTTCAGAAGAAACTAGCAAACCCTTGCAAGGTGTTGGCGTTTATAATAAAACTACGGGTACTTACACATATACCAACGTGGCGGGTTATTTTGAGTTAGATGATATTTCAGTTGGTGACAAAATTTATTTTTATAGTTTAGGTTTTGAAAACCAAGAACTTGTTATTAGTGAAAAGCATTTAGATAATACTGAAAATATTATTTTAAAAGTATCCTCTGTATCCTTAGATCAAGTATTGATAGTTTCTAAGGTTAATGTGTTAAGCACCTTTTTAAATGTAGATTTAAAAACAAGTCCAGTAAAATCGTCCCAAGAGATACTACGTAAAATACCGGGGTTGATAATTGGTCAGCATGCCGGTGGGGGTAAAGCAGAACAGATTTTTTTGAGGGGTTTTGATATAGACCATGGTACAGATATTGCCATTGATGTGGATGGTATGCCCGTAAATATGGTTTCGCACGCTCATGGACAAGGTTATGCCGATATGCACTTCATCATTCCTGAGACCATTAATAACATCGATTTCGGAAAAGGATCTTATTACGCCGATAAAGGAAATTTCAATACGGCAGGTTATGTGGATATCAATACCAAAAAAACCATCGACGAAAGCTTGATATCTCTAGAAGCTGGACAATATAACACTTTACGTGCTTTGAGTATGATTAAAGTTCTGGAAGAAAAAAATAGTAGTGCCTATTTGGCCTCAGAAATGGTATTGACCGAGGGTGTTTTTGAATCGCCTCAAAATTTTAACCGTTTTAATATCATGGGTCGTTACAATTTCAATAATTACCTAAACCAAGAGTTTGATATGGGGATTTCCCATTTTCAGAGCAAATGGGATGCTTCTGGGCAAATTCCAGTACGTGCAGTTGAGAGCGGATTAATAGGTCGTTTTGGAGCTATTGATGATACCGAAGGCGGTAATACCAGCCGAAGTAATATGTGGATAAACCATAAAAAGCAAATAGACGAACATTCTGTAGTAAAATCTTCAGCCTACGTGTCTAAGTACGATTTTGAATTATTTTCAAATTTCACATTCTTTTTGGAAGACCCAGTAAATGGCGATCAAATACAGCAAAAAGAAGATAGAACCATTATTGGTGCAAAAGCAGCCTACGAACATTCATTTCATCTTGGAGACCATGATGCGCAGTTAAAATATGAGTTGGGAATTGGGTTTAGATATGATGATGTTAATAATGTTCAATTATCCAGAACCTTAAACAGACAAACTATTTTGGAACGATTGGCATATGGTAATGTGGATGAATTAAATTGTTTTTCGTTTGCCAATGTAACGTATAAAAAAAATAAATGGACCTTCAATCCAGGGTTGCGTCTAGACTATTTTACTTTTGATTACGAAAATTTATTGACACTCACTTACGATAATAAAAGTGAGAACAAAGTACTGTTAAGCCCAAAGTTTAATATTATTTATGCGGCTTCTCCCAAGACTCAATTTTATGCTAAAACAGGGCTGGGTTACCACTCAAACGATAGTAGGGTAGTGACTGCCAATAATGGAAAAAAAATACTCCCAACCGCTTTTGGGGCAGATTTTGGTGTTGTTTTAAAACCCAAAGAGCGATTGGTTATTAATGCCGCTTTATGGAGTTTGTTTTTGCAGCAAGAGTTTGTGTATGTTGGAGATGCTGGTATTGTTGAGCCTAGCGGAAAAACGCAACGCTATGGTGCTGATTTTGGATTGCAGTATCAGTTGACGGATTGGTTGTTTGTGAATGGCGATGTTAATTATTCACATGCTAGAAGTGTTGAAGAGCCAAGTGGACAAGATTACATTCCGCTTGCTCCAGATTTAGCGTCAGCAGGGGGTATTAGTTTTCGTAATTTATGTAATTTTTCGGGTGGGATTAATTACCGCTACATTAAAGATAGGCCAGCAAACGAAGATAATTCCATTGTGGCAGAAGGCTATTTTGTAACCGATTTCAATTTAAATTACAATTATAAAAATTGGACTTTTGGATTGATTGTGGAAAATGTATTCGACACCGAATGGAACGAAACACAATTCGCCACAGAAAGTAGATTGTTCAATGAGCCAAATTCAGTTGAAGAAATACATTTTACCCCAGGAACCCCATTTTTTTTGAGAGGAAAAATATCAGTTAGGTTTTAAGGTTGGAGTCCTTTGAAATTTTGTGTTATTGCTATGGGATAGGTTCCTAGGGAATTACTAATCGTCATTGTACAGAGTCTGATTCATTAAAAATATTTTGATAAGCGGTTTTAACCGTTGAAATTAAATCATCAAAATCCTTTGATTTATCAAAAAATGCCGTGGCTCCTTTTTTAAGACATATATTTTTTAATTCAGAATTTATTGAAAATACGTAAACCAACGATTTTAAATGATCTTCTTTTACCTTATTCAAAATAGTTATACCATTGCCATCATTCAAATTTAAATCTAAGATGATGATATTAAATTTGCAGGTATCTAATAAATCTAGCGATCCTGCAACGGTATTCGCTAATTTTATTTTTTTTGAATCAATAAAGTCCGTTAATTTTTTTACTATTTTTTCGCTTATAATGGGTTCGTCTTCAACAACTAACATATAATGGGAAATTAGTTTATTCATTTTTCAGTTAACTTGAATAAAAGTAAAATGTTCAACATATATTAAAAATAAGAAATATGCTTATTTTTAGTATATGTAGTTATTTTTTCCAGTAAAATCTTCTTTTTCACTGGTTTTTCTATAAAATCATTAAAACCATATTCTAGACAATTATCATTGAATCGGTCATGAACAAAGGCAGAATGTGCTAAAATAGGTATTTCAGAACAGGTATTTCTTATGGCTTGAGTAGCAGTTAATCCATCCATGATGGGCATATTGATATCCATTATAATTAAATCAATTTGTTTGTTTTTTTCAAATTTCTCAACAGCTTCTTTCCCGTTCATGGCATGAATTAGAAGGCAACCTTCTCCTTCCAGTAAATTTTTTAAAAACAAGTAGGTGATAAGGTCATCTTCTGCAATTAATATGGTTTTGTTTTTTAGTTTTTCTTCACTTGTTCCCAATTCATTTAAAAGCATGTTAGGAATCGTAAAATAAAATTTAATTCCTTTACCGTCCAAGTTTTCAACTTTTAAATCGCCTCCTAGGCAGTTAATTATTTTTTTTGATATGGTTAAACCTAAACCAGATCCATTGATTGTTTGATTTAAACTAAATTCTGATTGGGTAAATGGTTCAAATATACTACCAATACATTTTTCTTTGATGCCATCACCATCGTCTTCCATTGAAAAAAATATACTGTCGTCTCTATTTTGTATGGTTAATTTTAAATTTTTATTGAAATTAAATTTAAAAGCATTATCCATTAAATTTTTTAAAACACGAATGAGAATGTTTTTATCTGTTTTAATCACAGTAACGCTTGTGTCCATTTCCAGAGAAAACGTATTGTTATTTTCATTGTGGATTTCCTTTAGTTCTTTTATTAACTTTTCTATCTCTGCCTTTAATGAAAATGAGCTTGGTTTAGGTTCTGCTATACCGGAACTCAATTTTGAAACTTCAATAACATCTTCAATAGTATTTAAAAGTTTATCACTACAATTTCTGATTGTTTCAAAAAATTCAGTCCTTTTTTCAAGTGTTAAATTTGTGTAATTGTTTTCAAGTATATCCATAATCCCTAAAATGCCACTTAATGGCGTTCTTACTTGATGGCTAATAGTATTTAAAAAGGCGTATTTTAACTTTTCAGATTCCTGGGCTTTTTCTTTTGAAAAAAGTAAATCTTGTTCCATCTTTTTTCTTTGGGTAATATCACGAACACTGCTAAAAATAAAATCCTCATTATTTAAATTTATATATCTAGCCGTCACTTCAACCGTTTTTATGTCTCCATTTTTAGTGACATGGTTTGTTTCAAATAATAACTTTTTATTCTTTTTTATATGTTTAATGATTCTTTTAGACTTTAAAATGTTTTTAGGTTCATTAATATCTAAAACATTCATTTTTAGTAATTCTTCTTTAGAATAGCCTAAATATTGGGAAGCTTTTTCATTTACTTTTACAAAGCCACCTTTTTTGTTCAATAAATAGAGTGCATCTCCTAAATTTTCAAAAAGAAATTCAAATTTTTTAGCCTCTTTTAATGCATATAGTTCTGCTATCGACTTTTCTTTTATTATTAAGTCTTGATGTTTTTTTAGCATCTCTTCTTCTGTAATGTCAATAATAAAAATCAACTTACAGGCTACATGGTTAATTTCTAATTGGTGGGTTATTCTATTTATAAATGCGATGCTACCATCATTTTTAATGAAACGTCTTTTTACTTTGTTGGATGGCTTTTCATCATTAGTATCATTAATGACACGGCAGATACAGGATAAATTGTTGCAAAATGAATTTTTACAACTTAGGTTGTTTAAGTTTGAAATACCTATAAAGTCTAGAAATTGTTGATTGGTAAAAATAATATTCTGACAATTATCAACCATTGCTATTGGCAACGGTATACAATTAAGTATGTTATATATTTCACTTTTTGTAAAGCTGTTTGGTAT
This sequence comes from Confluentibacter flavum, assembly GCF_002843175.1. Lineage (GTDB taxonomy): Bacteria > Bacteroidota > Bacteroidia > Flavobacteriales > Flavobacteriaceae > Confluentibacter > Confluentibacter flavum. Next base: position 132,060 of record NZ_PJEO01000052.1, on the reverse strand, counting down.
AAATTTTAAAATTTTTGATATTTGCTTAAACTGACCCATTTTGAGTGTGTTGGTTGTACTACAAATATTATATATAAATGCTCAAAAAACAATAAGCATTGTTTTTAGATTACCCTAGTAATTTTCTTAAACAACGCTTATAGCTTTATGAAATGTAAGATGGAAATTGTTATTCCAATGAAATGATGCCCTCTTTAATGGCATATTTTGTTAAGTCTGGAATAGTAAATAAATTTAATTTATGCATAATATTGGTGCGATGCACATCAACGGTTTTTGGGCTTACAAAAAGTAATTCGCCTATGTCTTTTGATGAGTTGCCTTCTGCAATCAGCTGGAGTACTTCAATTTCTCTGGTTGTAAGCACATCAACCTCATTTTTGTTACCATTGCTTGAGATATTTTCAATAAGGACATCCGAAATTTTTTGACTTACATATTTTTGGTTGCGGACTACAGATAAAATGGCTTCAATAAGCTCTTCGGAACTGCTGTCTTTTAGTAAATAGCCATAAGCTCCCGCTTTGAACATGCCTATAACAAATTGTTTGTCTGAGTGCATAGACAAAGCAATGACTTTTATATTTGAATCGATATCAATAATTTGTTTTGTGGCTTGTACGCCATTAAGACCAGACATGGCAATATCCATAATGACCACGTCGGGCTTAAATTTTTCACAAAATTTAATAGCGTCCCTGCCATTTGAAGCTTCACCAATAACTTTTAAAGTTTGTTTTTTTTCAATTAAACTTCTTAAGCCATTTCTAACTATCTTATGATCATCTACTAATAAAATTGAAGTTTCCAAAATAAATTATTACAATAATTCCTATTGTAAATATATAAAAATTTTTACAATTGTACCAGTTTCAATAATAGGCTTAGAAGTTATATTTACGGTGCCCTTTAAGTTATTTATTCTTTCCTTTAATGTGAATAAACCAAACCCATTACTAAGAATTTTATTACTTAGTATGTTATCTACATTAAAACCCTTTCCATTATCTGAAACTAAAATATTCAAGCCTTCATCAACAAATTTAAAATCAATATGAATTAAACTTGCATTTGCATGTTTAATCGAATTGGTAACAATTTCTTGAATAGAACGATAAATGGAAATGAGTTCATTATCATCTAATTGTATGCTTTCTATGTTTGTTGTGAATTCAACCTTGATATGATACTGTTCTTCTATTTTATCTGAAAACCAATGCATGGTGTCAATAATGCCTAATTGATACAACACAGGCGGACATAAATCATAAGTGATTTTTCTTGAATTTTCAAGGGCATCCGTAATATGGGTATTAATAAAATCGATATCCGAGACGTGGTTTTTTAAGGATGTATTTTCTCTTAAATCCTTTAGTTTCATTTTCGAAATCACTAATGATTGGCTTAAATGGTCATGAATATTAGCAGCAATTTCCTTTCTTTGCTTTTCTTCGACTAAAAAAATTTCAGTAGTTAAATTTTGTAAAGATTTTTGATAGTTTTTAATTGCTCTATTTGCTTCTACACGTTCGGTAACATCACGACAAGAAGAGACGATGCCTATTACCTTGTTGTTTTTTGTAATGAGTTCTTTTAAAGATTCAAACCATATATAGTCATTTGCTTTATTTTTAACCCTATATGTAATTGGTTTTGATTTTCCTTTTAGTAATAGGTCATTAATATTGTTTTCAACTTTTTTTAAATCATCAGGATGAATAAAATCATATTTTTTTCTACCTATAGCTTCACTAACCTCATATCCTAATAAATCTTTTACAGATGGACTCAGATATACAATTTCAGAATCTGGATTAACTAAGAATATCAAATCTTTTGAATGGTCGGCTAACAAGCGATACTTTTGTTCACTAGTATTAATTTTCTTTAAATTATTCTTTAATAAGAAGAAAAGAAGAAAAGATGTTAAAAACACATACGCCAAACCCTTATAGGATTGAAACTCAGTTACGGTTTCAGGAGGAAGCATTTTTTCTAAAAGTATATCAGAAAATATGATGTAAAGACTACCTACTAAAAAATAGATAAAAGCAATTTTTAATGATAAATAAAATTCTAATTTTTTGGTTGGCATTGTTAAATCAATAAAAGATGTATGTTCAAGACAAAGCAGAAACATGCACTAAAATAATACTAATTTGATATAAAAGGCGCAGTTATATAAAAAATATAAATTTATTTAATTGGAATATGATGAATACTATTATAACTTTTGAAGCTTAAATTTTATGTTTAAAGTTTACTTTAATAATTTCCGTAGCGTCATTATTTTCAATTTCAAACTGATTATTATCAAGACGAGTTAATTTCCAATTAATGTAGTTACAGGTGCTTTTTTGTGACATACTATCATCTACCTTTAATGTTAAAGTGTTGGTATTTTCAAAATAGGTCCATGTACCATTAATTAGTAATGTATCCGGAAAACCTATTGGAGGCGCTATTAAACCTGAACCATTGTTATCATCAGATTGTGGCTCCTTTATTAGTAAGTTTCCATTAGAGAAAAATTGAAGTTCTGATTTACTTTCATAAGTTTCAAAATGACCTGTAGAATTTTTATTTACATAGCTATCGCGTATCCAATTTTTCGACATTAATGTTTCATTTACTTTCTCATTTACGTCATTGGTTTCAACGGAGCACCCTAAGATTAAGAAAATCAAAGTAAAACTTAAGATATAAGTTGCGTTACTTTTTAACTTTTTAATATCAATATGTAAAGTATTCATTATTTTAGGATATTTGATTTATTGTAATCGCAAAATTACATTTCCAGGCATGTAGTATAAATAGGTAAAATACTTATATTTAAATAGGAATTAATTTATTTAACCGTTTATAAGAATAAAGCAAATGTTATACTATTTTTGCACTTAAAATTTTCAAGAGTTAAATGGAAACCCGTGCTAAACAGCGTATTGCTTTAAGTGTATATTTTTTTCTTTCTGGAATTTGTTTTTCTTCATGGGCATCACGCATTCCAACCATAAAAGCCTTTTTTAATTTAAATGATGCCGAGCTTGGAACGATTCTTTTAACAATGCCCATAAGTTCCATTATTGGATTGCCTATTTCTGGTTGGTTGGTGTCAAAATTTGATAGTAGAATCCCACTTGTAGTATCATTTGTGTTTTTCTCTTTTTCACTGGCTTTAATTGGTTACGCCACAACGTCTTTTATGTTGGTATTGGCTATTTGTCTGTTTTCGTTCTTTATGAGGATTTTAAATATTTCAATGAATACACAATCCATAACCTTACAAAATAAGTTTGAAAAGCGGATTGTTGGTTCGTTTCATGGTTTGTGGAGTACGGGCGGATTAATAGGGGTTGCGTTTTCTACATTAATGGTGAAAAATGACATTTCCATTCAGGTTCATTTATTAGTAATTTCAATAGCGACGTTAATTGTTTCCTTGGCATGTTATAAGTTTACCTTAAGGAACGATAAATCGACTTCGGGCAACAAGTTAATTTTAGGAAAACCAGACACATTTATTCTATATCTAGGTGTGATTATATTTTTTGCGGCCATGTGCGAAGGCGGCATGTTCGATTGGAGTGGGGTATATTTTAAAGAAGTCGTTAAAGAAGACGTTTTTACTTATGGCTATCTTACTTTTATGGCAACTATGGCGTTTTCTAGATTTTTCTCCGATCGACTGGCACAAGAAATTGGCGTTCAAAAAACATATATTTTGAGTGCTCTATTAATTGCCTTGGGTATTTCAATAGCGGTTGTATTTCCGTTTTTCTGGTCTGCGCTATTTGGATTTTGTCTCGTAGGTTTTGGTACGGCTCCTATTTTCCCTATGACATTTGCATTGGCAGGAACTTCAAAAAAGTATTCTCCTGGAATGGCTATTTCAATAATATCTACCTATGCTACGATTGGGTTTTTATTAGGGCCCCCATTTATAGGTTATTTATCACATGCTTTTGGTTTACAAAAGGCCTTCTTTGTTTTTGTTATAGCAGGATTAATGTTTATTCCATTATCTTATGCATTCTTTCGCTATCAATCTAAAAATGCTTAATAGTTTAATTTTTAACAACTTCAACCTCAAATAATTTATCCCAGCGTTTTCCAGTAACAAAAATAGTTTTGGTTTTTGGGTTATAGGCTATGCCGTTAAGCACGTCTAATCCTTGATGTTGCGTTACTAGTTTTTTTAATGGCGAAAAGTCTATAACACCAATAACAGCGCCGTTTGTTGGATTGATGATAGCAACGCCATCTTTTTGGTAACGGTTGGCATAAATCTCGCCATTAATCCATTCCATTTCATTAATCTCAACAATTTTACCTTTATTGGTATACACTTGAATATGGTCTTCTTCAACCATCGTATCAGGATTTAATAGCCATATATGTTCTGTGCCGTCACTTTTATAGATGGTTTTGTTATCATTACATAATCCCCAACCTTCTTTGCTTTTACCATATTTGAAATCATTAAGTTTTTCAAAAGTATTAACGTCATACACAAAACCAAGACCTCCTTGCCATGTTAATTGATAAATTTTGTTGTTTATAATGGTGAGGCCTTCACCAAAATATTGATCTGCCAAATTGATGTTCTTTAATACGTTGCCTGTTTTGTAATCTAATTTTCTGAGTTTTGATTCCTTGTGCTGTCCCGTACTTTCATAAAGCGTGTCATTAAAAAACTCTAATCCTTGAGTGTACGAAGTGATATCGTGAGGATATTCATTAATTATTTTATAAGAATATATTTTTGGTGGCTCACTATTTAAAACGGTTATTTTAATAACCGTTTTTTGCTGTTCGTTATTAAAAAAAATAGTAGCTTCAATATTTTGATTTCCTAATTTAGTGTTTTTTAAATCCGTGTTTTCTTTTATTGATTTTCCGTTTAAGGTATATCTAACAGAATCAATAGCATGGTTTTTCGGATTTTCAATTGACAGAATTAAGGTTTCCGCATTAGAAATTACTTGCTCCTTGGCATTGGTTTTAATGGTAAAATCATTTTTATTGGTTCCGCAAGACAGGACAAACGAGCTTAATAAAATGATTGTGAGGAATTTAAATAGTTTCATTTTTAACTTAAATTTTAAGCAAGATATTTATTTAAAATCAGTTTAAAAAATCATTGTGAAAATTTTAAAAGGTTGTATCTTTGCAGCCGGCAAGTCCTACACAACCAGCTCCTGTTGAATCCTCCAGGGCGGGAACGCAGCAAAGGTAAATGGTCGTAGCGGTGTGATGTAGGTAGCTTGCCTTTTTTTATTTATTCCTGCGAAGGCAGGAATCTCATCAAAATAAGTATAAAATCCCATCTTCTTTTCTTCAAAACATGCTCATTTTATGCTCCCATGTAAAATTCATTGTTAATTTTACATAATCAATTATGAATATAATTTATGTCTAAAGTTGTTTTAATTACAGGAGGTTCTTCTGGAATAGGAAAATCAATAGGGGAATATCTTGTCGAAAGAGCGTTCAAGGTTTATGGAACTAGTCGGAATCCAGAAAAGTATCCCGACAGTAAATTTCCTATTTTACAGTTAGATGTAAAAACAATTGAAACCATACAAGAAACCATTAAAGCGATTGTTGAAAAAGAGGGTAGGATAGATGTGCTTATAAACAATGCAGGCGCTGGTATTACGGGAGCGATTGAAGAACTGCCAGAAGCAGAAATTAAAGCCAATTTTGATACTAATTTTTTCGGACCCATTAATGTTATTAAGGCAGTTTTGCCTCAAATGCGTAAACAACATTCAGGATTAATAATAAACATTACTTCTATTGCAGGTTATATGGGACTGCCTTATAGAGGAATTTATAGTGCCAGTAAGGGAGCGTTAGAACTTATAACGGAAGCTTTTAGAATGGAACTTAAAGACTTTAATATCAAAATGACAAATATAGCACCTGGCGATTTTGCTACAAATATAGCAGCTGGTAGATATCATGCACCACTTCTTGAAAGTTCACCATACAAAAAGCCTTATGGAGATACTTTAGACTTAATGAATACGCATGTTGATAGCGGGAGCAACCCCATCATGATGGCGCAAGCTGTTTTAAAGGTAATCAATACCAAAAATCCTAAAGTACACTATAAGGTGGGGGCGTTTATGCAAAAATTTTCTATTGTATTGAAACGCATTTTGCCCGATAAGGTTTATGAAAAAATGTTGATGAAACATTATAAATTGTAAATAACTTAAAGTAAGTTGTTTAAATATTTTAATTAAACCTTTAGGCTAGGTTTTTACAAAGTTGTAAATTTGCAACTGAATAATAACTAAACGAAACAATATGAAATTTTTTATTGATACCGCTAATCTTCAACAAATAAAAGATGCCCAAGATCTTGGTGTTCTTGATGGTGTAACAACTAATCCGTCATTAATGGCTAAAGAAGGCATTACTGGACATGATAATATTTTAAAACATTATGTAGACATCTGTAACATTGTAGATGGCGATGTAAGTGCTGAAGTTATTGCAACAGATTATGAAGGCATGATTAAGGAAGGTGAAGCTTTAGCTGAATTGCACGAACAAATAGTGGTTAAATTACCTATGATAAAAGATGGTGTAAAAGCATGTAAATATTTCTCTGAAAAAGGTATTAAAACCAATGTCACTTTAGTGTTTTCTGCAGGACAGGCATTGCTTGCTGCTAAAGCTGGAGCTACTTATGTATCACCATTTATTGGACGTTTGGATGATATATCTACAGATGGCTTAAACTTAATTTCTGAAATCAGACTTATTTATGATAATTATGGTTTTGAAACACAAATATTAGCTGCTTCAGTTCGCCATAATATGCATATTATTGATTGTGCAAAATTAGGTTCTGATGTTATGACTGGTCCGTTAAGCGCTATTGAAGGCTTATTAAAACACCCATTAACAGATTTAGGTTTAGCTAAGTTTTTAGAAGATTACAAAAAAGGAAACTAAATGCATTTTACATTTATAAGAAAAGCCTCAAATTATTAATTTGAGGCTTTTCTTTTTTAGTAAATGATTATTATCTATTTATCAATCCTAAAAGTTGTTCTTCAAAATTAACACTAAAAATGTTTGAGTGAGGGTTAACTATGATATTGTTTTTATCTAATATAATAGTCTTTGTTATTGGGTAAACTGCTAATGATAATCTGGATTGTTTGGGATCTTTAAATTTGAATTCGTTATCATAAGAAAAATTATTTTTTTTCATGGAATCTTTACAAAAATCAGGACTATTGTCATCAACATTTATACTTATAAAAGATATCTCAGGATATTTTATACTCAGTTCATTTGTTTTATAATGGCTTTCCTTAAAGTGATTATTAAATTTATGGGACCAAAAATAAATGACGGTCGGTTTATTTATTAAAGATGCTATATTAATGTCGTTATTTTTTAAATCAACCAATTCAAGATTAGGGAAGCTATTTCCAGTTTTTAAGTTATTAATTGAGTGGGCAACCGATGACATGTTATGTTTGTTTTCTTCATCGGTATTCTTACTTATGAAGGATTCAAGCATGACATTGTTATCTTCAGAATTATTGTTTCTTGTTAGATACGTCATTGTGTAATAGAAAAGCAAGTCGTTTTTTATTGTTGGGGTTGAAATAATACTGTCAACTACATTAAGGATATCTAAATTATAACATAATGTATTTGTGTTGAAGTCATCTGATTTTGAATGATCAAGATGTGTTTTAAGTGCTATATTATTAAAAGTTGATCTTAAAAAGGAATTGTAGTTCAAAAAATCTCTATTATAATCATTGTTGTAATCAATTTCCTTTCTGTAATCATAAAAGTCATTAGGCAGCGCATTTATAATATCACGCTTATTTTCTCCATAATGGATAAACGGATATATTTCTTTACTGGCATAATAATTATAATCAATGTTTGCTTGTGCTATTTTAATAAACAAATCGGAAGGATTGTATTTTTTTTTAAAGGTTTCTAGTTTTAAATCTTTTTCTGCTTTTAAAGAATCGATTTGATTTTGGTATTTTTCCGGACTTAACTGGCAAAATTTAAAAATCCTCTTTTGCTCAATTTCATTTTGTAGAAATCCATTAATAAGATAATTATTTTTTTTATCACCCGTACCAGTAAAAACCAGTGATTCATCAAAATCAAGCGTATTCAATCTAAATGTAATGCTATCATTTGGTTCAAGCAGGACCATTTGAACTTCTCCACCATGCTTAAACGTATAAATACCGCTTATTAAATTATCAACCTTATAAATAAATCGATTATTTTTATCTAAGCTTATGGTATCCAATACTAAATCGGCCTTTGAAATAACGACAAAGTTTGTATTAGGATTACTTATTTCTCCCCCTATAAAGGCAAAATCATCTTTATCTTTTTTACAGCTAAAAACGGTTAGGGCAAAAATTATGTAGAAAAAAAACAGTTTCATTAATCCTTATAATAATGGTGTTGGTAACATTACCATAACATTACAAAAGTATGTTTTGTATTTAAAAAGGGCTGTTAATACGCTGTTAAATATTAATATAGATAATAAGCTGTAAATATTGGGTTATATTGGGATTTGCTGACTTAAACAGTGTAATGTCCCAAATCCCCAAATAAGGTCAATGGCACTTATACCGATAACCTTTCTATCAGGAAAACAATTTGCGATGATGTTTAACGCTTCTCTATCGTGTTCATCGTTAAAAGTGGGAACCAATACAACTGAATTAATAATTAAAAAATTAGCATAGCTAGCAGGAATTCGTATGCCATCAAAATTTAAACGTTTTGGCATAGGAAGCGTCACTATGTTTGGTGTTTTACCATTTTCTAAAACAGCAGTCTTTAGTCTATTTAAATTATCTTGAAGCGGCTTATAGTTATGGTCTTTTGTATCAGTTTCCACGACTGTGATAATGGTATCTTCATTGACAAAACGAGCCAAATCATCAATATGTCCATGGGTATCATCGCCTTCAATACCCTTACCTAGCCAAATTGTATTTGTAATACCTAAATGGTCTTTAAAAATGGTTTCATAATCAGCTTTGGTAAATCCTTCATTTCTAACTTGAACATTAGGGTCTAGCAAACATTCTTCCGAAGTTAGTAAAGTTCCTTTGCCATTTACATCAATCGCACCACCTTCTAAAACCACAGGTTTTCCTTTGTAAGTGACTTGAATTAAAGGCATATTTATAAAAGAAGCTACTTTTTCAGGAACGTGTCTGTCAAGTTTATGGTTGCTATATTTAGCCCATCCATTAAAGTTAAAATTTAATGCTTTTCTTTCTGAACCTTTTTTAACAATGATGGGTCCGGAATCGCGCATCCAGCTTCTGTTGGTTTTTTGGATGATAAATGATACATTTTGAAGTTTTACATCCGCCAATTCTAATATTTTGGTTACCTTTTCCTGAAGGGTTTTAGTAGCAACAATAAGGATGACTTGTTCAACATTAGCCACTTTTTTTATAAACTCTACAAAAGCCCATTGTATGGCACCATATTTTCCCGGCCAATCATTGCCATTGTGTGGAAAACATAATAAAACACCTTGTTGTTTTTCCCATTCGGCTGGAAATCTCCATATATCGTCACCCATACTAATCTAAAACTCTTTTGGTGATACCATCGTATTGATCAATACGCCTGTCTCTTAAAAATGGCCAATTCTGACGTACATTTTCTTGCAAATTCAAATCGACTTCGGCAATTAAAATTTCTTCTTTATCCTTAGATGCTTGTGCTAAAATTTCACCTTGTGGCCCAGCAATAAATGACGAGCCCCAAAATTCAATACCATCTGTATCTGAAAGGTATTTTTCCAAGCCTATTCTGTTAGCAGCAGCTACATAAATACCATTTGCCACAGCATGACCTTTCATAACGTTCATCCAAGCACCTTGTTGGTTTTCGCCATATTGTGTTTTTTCCTTTGGATGCCATCCAATCGCGGTTGGGTAAAATAATACCTCGGCGCCTTGAAGTGCCGTTAATCTGGCAGCTTCTGGATACCATTGATCCCAGCAAATTAATGTGCCAATTTTTCCTTTATTAGTTGGAAAAGCTTTAAAGCCAATATCTCCCGGAGTGAAATAAAATTTTTCGTAGAAATGAGGATCGTCTGGAATGTGCATTTTCCTGTATAATCCAGCTTCCGATCCATCGGTATCAATAATATAAGCACTGTTATGATACACGCCAGCCATTCTTTTTTCAAAAAAGGGGACAATTATGACAACACCTAATTCTTTAGCCAAATCACTAAAAGCAATGAAAGACGTGCTGTAAAGTGGTTCGGCATATTTAAAATTATCTACATCTTCACTTTGACAAAAATAATGACTGCTGTAAAGTTCAGGTAACAGAATGATTTCGGCACCTTGTTTCGCAGCATCACGCACCCAAGTGATGCATTTCTTTAAATTATTTTCAGGAATATCGTTAAGATTTAACTGAATTACAGATATTTTGTATGTGTTTTTTTTCATTTAAAGAGAAAAATAAATTTAATGCAAAGATATATTTTTTGTAACTTTTATTTGTCCTTTTTGTAAAACGGTATTCTATAGGAAATGATATAACCATAGCCTACACCAATTTTTGTACTATCAAAGGTTTTATTGAAGCCGGGAATATAGATATTGGTGAAATTTTCAGGTTCCGTTTGACTGACCAATCCTTTTAGCTGAACATTAATGCCCATAAACAAATTATTAAAAAGTTCTGCTTTAATCCCTAATATCAATTCAACCCAAACGGCAGTTAAATCGTTGAATTCTTGAGGTTGATTGGACGAGAACTGCGATTGCCAATATTGATTGGTATTATAGACTTGATAATTATGCAATGTATGGCTAAAGGTACTGGCACCAATACGAAAACCGCTATAAATCATATTATCCATATCTAGCCAGTTTTGGTACATATTGTAGTCAATACCAGCTTTTAAATAAGTACCTTTAGTGGTGATATTAAGATAATTATTGTCGTCTTTCTTTTCTTCTATGCCAATTTCACCAGCAATGTATAATTTCTTTTTAAGTCTGAAATCGCCACTAACTTCAAAACCAGAATAGTCGTCATCAACGGACGAACGAATAAGTTTTCCTATATCTGCTCCAAGTCGGAGTCCATATTTTTCCTTGATTTTTATGGAATCATTAATAGAACTTGCAATACTATCATTTTGTGCGTTGGTAGAGACACAAAAAAACAGCATCGAATATATAATACTAGAAAAATAAGTAAAAATGTGCTGTTGTTTCATCTTCTACAGATTGGTTGTCGGTTACAGATTGTCTTGATAATATCCAGTTGTCAGGATTAGTATCGGGCTCTATAGTTAAACTAACGTTTTTAAAAACGGTTTTGTACCCACAAGCTCTAGATACAAAAACTTGTTCGGTAGTATATTTTATGGTTATGATGTCTTCGTTTCCGTTTGGGAAATCATCACTTGGGTCATCTGGTGTGCCACCATTATTTATCGAATAATTTCTATGAAGCCTGTATTGTGTAGCCGTGGTATCTGTTCTTAAAGGTAGTTCCAGTTTCTGAACATTAGCGGCATTATAGCCTTCAAGCACCCCATCGTTATTGACACCTTGAACCCTTATTTGAGGAACAAACTTTACGCTTTCTGGATTGGCACTATCATAAAATTCTATAATCAATTTTGGGGTGGTAGGTGTAGATTCCGGACAGATATCATCGCGTTCACAACTGATAATAATTCCAATAGCAAGTAGTAAAATTAAAAGTAAACTTATTTTTTTCATAAATGTCTTTTACGAGTTCAGTTGTTTAGTTGTTTGTTGTTTAGTTGTGAATTAACTGAACAACTAACGACAAGAAACATAACATTTTTATTGTTTAGTCGATTCGTATTATTCTAATTATCTTTTTTCCAAAAGTACAACATTTTCAACATGAAACGTTTGGGGAAACATATCAACCGCTTGTGTTTTAACCACTTTATATGTTGTATCCATGAGTTCCAAATCCCGTGCTTGTGTGGCGCTATTGCAACTTACATATACCACTCGTTTTGGAGCAATAGTAAGTATTTGCTGAACAACATCTTTATGCATACCATCACGAGGAGGGTCTGTTATGATGACATCTGGATGTCCATGCTTTTTGATGAATGCATCATTAAAAACATGTTTCATATCACCAACAAAGAACTCAACGTTATTTATCTTATTTAATTGTGCATTTTCTTTGGCAGCCGTTATGGCATCAGGAACAGATTCTACACCAATCACTTTTTTAGTTTGTTTGGCAACAAACTGCGCAATGGTTCCTGTACCTGTATATAAATCGTAAACCAATTCATTTCCTGTTAAACCGGCAAAATCACGGGTTATTTTATAAAGTTCAAAAGCTTGCTCTGAATTGGTTTGATAAAATGATTTAGCATTTATTTTAAACTTCAAACCTTCCATGTGTTCAAAAATATGGTCTGCACCTTTATAGCAAATCACTTCTTGATCATAAATAGTATCATTGGCTTTTTCATTAATAATGTATTGTAATGATGTGATCTGTGGAAAGCTTTCAGCAATAAAATCCATTAATAACTTACGATTGGCTTTATCTTCCTTGAAAAACTGCATAACAACCATAACATCACCAGTACTGGATGTACGAACCATCATGGTCCGTAAAAAACCTGTTTGGTTTCTAGAATTAAAAAAGGCTAAATTATTTTGAGTGGCAAATTGTTTTACCGCATTTCTAATAGCGTTGGAAGGATCTGCTTGTAAATGGCATTTTTTTAAATCCAGAATTTTGTCCCACATGCCAGGAATATGAAACCCTAAAGCGTTTCTGTCTCCTAAATCTGCATCTGATTTCACTTCTTCTTGGGTTAGCCAACGACTGTCGCTAAACGAAAACTCCATTTTATTTCGGTAGAAATATTGATCTTTAGACCCTAAAATGGGAGTTACTTCGGGAAGTTGGATATGCCCGATCCTAGTTAAATTATTGGTAACTTCTTTTTGCTTGTAATAAAGTTGATGTTCATAGGCCATATCTTGCCATTTGCAACCACCACAAACCCCAAAATGTTCGCAAACAGGTGTGGTTCTTTTTTCAGACAGTTTATGAAAATTAATTGCTTTACCTTCGTAATAAGATTTTCGCTTTTTAAATGTTTGTATATCAACCACATCACCAGGAACAGCATTTGGTAAAAAAATAACTTTTCCGTCAGGAGCTTTAGCAATAGTCTTTCCTTTGGCACCGGCATCAAGAACTTCAATATGTTCAAAGATTTGTTTCTTCGTAATTTTTCTGGACATGCTGCAAAAGTAATTTCTTTTTCTATTTTGGAATGAATCAATGGGCTATTTTTTTAGATTAATGTATTATGAAAAAGGGATCCTTAAATATTTTACATCGCCATTAATATTTAGTAACTTGCATCTCTAAAATTTACGGATGATTTCTCTCCAACCCACACTTTGGGACAAGCAAGGAATGGTTGTTTTATCAATTTAAATGAAATTAAAATGGCTGTTTTAGAACAATTAACCTCACAGCAAGCTATTAATTTAGAAAAACAATACGGTTCAAACACCTACCACCCATTACCAGTAGTTTTAAGCAGGGGAGAAGGCGTATATGTTTGGGATGTAGATGGTAAAAAGTATTATGATTTTTTGTCGGCTTACTCGGCCGTAAATCAAGGGCATTGCCATCCTAAAATTGTCAATGCATTGATTAAGCAAGCTCAAACATTAACCTTAACTTCCAGGGCGTTTCATAATAATGTTCTAGGTCGTTATGAGAAATTTGCATGTGAATATTTTGGCTATGATAAGTTACTACCAATGAATTCGGGAGCTGAAGCTGTAGAAGCCGCTTTGAAAATTTGCAGGAAATGGGGCTATGAAATTAAAGGGATTTCAGAGAATGAAGGTAAAATTATTGTTTGTAATAAAAATTTTCATGGACGAACCACCACTATTGTGTCGTTTTCAAGTGACAGCTCTGCAAACAAAAATTTCGGGCCTTATTCCAATGGGTTTATCAACATAGATTATAACGACCTAAATGCTCTTGAACATGCTTTAAAGAGCAACTCTAATATATCTGGCTTTTTAGTAGAACCGATCCAAGGTGAAGCGGGTGTTTATGTGCCAGATGAAGGTTATTTGGCGAAAGCGAAAGATTTGTGTGAACAATATAATGTATTGTTTATCGCAGATGAAATCCAAACTGGTATTGCACGAACTGGTAAATTGTTGGCAGTTGACCATGAAAACGTAAAACCTGATATTTTAATTTTAGGAAAAGCCTTAAGTGGAGGTCTGTATCCTGTTAGTGCTGCTATGGCAAACAATAATATTATGGGAGTCATGACACCGGGCACGCACGGCAGTACTTTTGGAGGAAATCCCCTTGGAGCTGCTGTGGCAATCGCTGCATTGGAAGTTATAAGAGATGAAAAGCTTGCTGAAAATGCTGAAAAACTCGGAAGACTGTTTAGAAGTGAATTAGGCAAATATATTGAAACAAGCAATATTGTAAAGTTAGTTAGAGGTAAAGGTTTGCTTAATGCTATTGTGATTAACGATACCGAGGACAGTGAAACGGCTTGGAATATTTGTTTATCCTTACGAGATAATGGGTTATTAGCAAAACCAACACATGGAAACATCATTCGTTTTGCACCACCATTGGTTATGAATGAAGAACAACTATTGGATTGTGTTTCAATAATTATTAAAACACTAAAACAATTTGAGTATTAGATATTATGGAAGAAAAATCGGTTTTTGAAAGTTTTGAATTGGAAGTAAATTCCGAAGTTAAAGGATTTCTAAAAGAAATATCAACTTGGTCTTACTTTTTGTCAATCGTAGGTTTTATTGGAATTGGTCTTATGGTTATTTTTGGTGTATTCTTTGGAGCCATATTGGGCAGTAGTATGGGAGGCATGAATCCATACGAAAACTTGGGCTTCTCAGTTGGATATTTTGGATTGATATATGTTGTAATAGCTCTTGTATATTTTTTCCCGGTGTATTATTTGTTCAACTTTTCTAAAAAGATGAAAAGTGCTTTAAAAGCTAATAATAATAACGATTTTAAATTAGCTTTTTCCAATTTAAAATCCCACTACAAATTCATAGCAATTTTTGCGATAGTTATCATAAGCATGTATGTTTTGATATTTGCATTTGCTGCGTTATCAGCTGCTATTTCTTAATAATGGCAATAAAAAAGCAACCAAATAGGTTGCTTTTTTATTGTTGTAAATAAGGTTTTATTGTCCCATCATTTCCTTCATTTTTTCTTGCAATAATTCTTGGTCTTGTAAGGTCTCCCAACCAAATTCCGAGATTAGCCAAATAACAAAAAGCAGATATAAAGAACTTAAAATAATACCAATAATGGCTAATATTTTACCAATCTTTACATTTTGATAACCAGTATATAATTCAGGACTCTCAGCATATAATTTTGTTGCTTTACTAGCTAAAATGACAGCTACAATTCCTAAAATTAAGCCTACAATGCCGTAACAACAACAAGTTATGATAGACAGTATGCCAAATACTAGGATAAGGGTTGCATTGGGTAGTTTTTGTTGTTCCATATTGTTTTTTTTAGTGGTTTAGAAAAGTTTTAAAAACAAAATTACCGACTATGATTAGTCCATTTAATATTGCCAAAATAGTAATTATTTTGCTAGCATATCTGAAATTTTTGAAAGTATTTAAAACAATTAACGAGAAAAGTAATATTAAGCTAAAAATAGCGGGGTACATATAAAAAGCTTCTACAAATTCACCTTTAAATATAAGTATAACAGAACGTTGCATGCCACATCCCATACATTCTATCCCAAACAATTTTTTGTTTAGGCATGGCAACATAAAATCTTCAATAGACGCCATAAGAAACGTATTATGGTGCTAAAATACTAAAAGGATAGAAATTAATATTTCTTAATATCCAAAATAATGGTATTATGATAAAAATGGAATATGTGGTTTTTGAATAGTGTAGTATGTTTTTAATCTTCTTGGAAGAATATTTATTGAATAAAATTACACTCCAATCATAAATTAAAACGGTTGGTAATAACATAATTAGAAAATTATGTTTAAAACCTTCAAATATATCGCCATGCAAAAATTTGTGAATGGCTCTCTGGCTTCCACAACCGGGGCAATAAAATCCCGTAAGTGAATAGAAAGGGCATTTAGGGAATATGCTCGAATCAGATGGATTATAACTAAAATATAGCAATAACACTAAAAATAGTACTATTGCCATTACAATAATTATATACTTTTCCAACTTAATAAACATCAGCTATTGCTCCAAAAATGGCTAAACCAAAAATGAGGACATACAGGATAATAACTATTAAAGTAATACCAATAGAAATTAATCCCCATGTTTTTGCGTTTTTAGAAGCTTTTAGTGCCTCTTCATATTTTCCATCTTCATATAGACCATTGACTTTTGTTGAATAAATTATACTTACGATGCCTGTTGGTAAACAACATACTATTGTGGTAATAATAGCTAAAGCCAAATAGCTATTAGGTCTTGGTGGTTTATTTTCCATAAGATAAAATTTAATAAATGGTTGGTTTTGTAAATTAAATATAAGGAAAATGTTTTATACATTTAAAAACTTGGTATAATACAGTAAACAATATATTTGAATAAAAATTATTGATTACTTTTCAATAATTTATTTTGATTGCTGAAAATTTATAAAAAACAACTTTTTACATTGATGAAATATATTAATTACATACTTATAATCTTAGGAGCTATTATTGCCCTATATTCTAAAACTGGTACTGAGCAAAATCTATTTATTTTAATTGGCGGCATTACCATGTTAATGTTAGGGGTTTATAGGATTTCTAAAACAATACCTAGTAAATTTAATGATGAAGAAAACAATTAAACTAATTAATTATGGATTTTAATGTTGGTGATCGAGTATTGGTTATAGATGAAGATTTTTCAGGTATTATCAAAATAATTAAAGATAATGTGATCACGATAGAAACTAATGATGGTTTTTTGCTTGATTATAGAAGTAATGAGCTTATCAAGAAGAAATCAGACAATTCTATAAAATCAGCATTATTTACAAATACGAGCATTAAAACGGTTATTTCAGAAAAAGAAACTCCCAAAAGAAAACAGCAAAAAACAAAAGCTAAAGAACGTTATGAACCAACCATGGAGGTTGATTTGCACATCAATCAATTGGTCAACTCTTCAAAGGGGATGAGTAATCATGATATACTTACACTTCAGTTAGATACAGCCAAACGCCAATTGGAATTTGCCATGTCAAAACGCATTCAAAAAATAGTATTTATCCATGGGGTTGGGGAAGGGGTTCTAAAAGTAGAATTGGAATACTTATTCGCACGCTATAATAATGTAAAATTTTATGACGGCAATTACCAAAAATATGGAGTGGGTGCCACCGAAGTTTATATTTATCAAAATGTGGAGCCTAATTAAAGGGAGGGACAACTTGTTCAGTATCAGATAAACCAGTGTTTTCCAAAACACCAAAATCAAATTCATCTTGCGACAAGATTTCCAAACTAATACCAGTTACCTTAAGGGTTACCAAATAACTTAAGTTAATAATATGGTTTCTGTAAGCAGTAGCAGGAACGCTAATGGCAACATCACTATTTAAATAATCTGGTCCAACTAAAGTGTCGCTAACATCATTTCTAGGGTTTTGGTCTTCAGTATCTGTTTCTTCATCGCGGGTTAAAATGCCATCACCATCATCATCATCATCTAAATAATCGGGGATGCCATCACCATCGGTATCTTGTGCGTCATCCAATACACCGTCACCGTTTGGGTCTGGGTTTTCATCTTTCGTCAAAACATTATCACCATCGTCGTCCGCGTCTAAATAATTTGGAATGCCATCACCATCAGTATCATCGTCTTCTAAATTGCCATTGCCGTTTATGTCTTCTAAAGCAGCTGGAATACCATCGTTATCATCTTTGGTTAAAGTTGTCGTTATAATTGCTGTAGCTGTGCTTTGGTAATCTTGAGCTATTCTTATTTCGGAAGAAGGAACGTCACTACAAAATAAATTAGTGGGCAATGTCACATTATTGTAGGTTCTATAATTAAATAAGCCAGTTTTAGGTGTAACAAGGGTATTACTTGTTCCTACATTTATAATTTCAGCTAGTGTTAGGTTTTCAATGAAGATGGATAAAGATTCAGATGGATCATTTTTGGTTTTAAAAAATACTATATCCGATTCTCCACAGGCTTGAAATGACTCGTCAAAATCAAACTCTACCGCAATCACATCACCATCACTACAAGAAAAAGAAAAGATTAAATTTATTAATAGTATAACAAATAAAGATTTCTTCATTGGTTTGGGTTTTAAGGCAAAAATAATAGAATTGTTATTTATAACGCCTGATATTGATAATAATTTTATTTGAAGTAATTTTGCGCCAGATTTAAAAAAAATGAAACACGTTTATTTAGACAACGCAGCGACGACACAAATTCGGGATGAAGTTATCAATGAGATGACTAACATCATGAAAAATAATTATGGAAATCCCTCATCATCACATAGTTTTGGTAGGTCATCTAAATCAATTATTGAAAAATATAGGAAGAGAATTGCCAGTTACTTAAATGTTTCTGCTAGTGAGATTGTATTTACTTCTGGAGGTACTGAAGCCAACAATTTAATTTTAAGAAGTGCCGTGAGAGATTTAGGTGTTACCCACATCATTACTTCGAAAATTGAACATCACGCGGTTTTACATACTATAGAGCAACTAGACAAAGAATATATAATGTCTGTTAGCTATGTAGATATAGAACCAAACGGCGATATTGATTATTTACATTTAGAAACATTATTAAAAACAGAGAGCAAGACTTTAGTTAGCTTAATGCATATAAATAATGAAATTGGCAATGTTTTGGATTTGAAACGTGTTGTTACATTGTGTAAAACTAATGAGGCTTTTTTTCACACCGATACCGTTCAATCTGTTGGACATTATAAATTGGATTTACAAGATATTCAAGTTGATTTTTTAGCGGCTAGTGCCCATAAATTTCATGGACCAAAGGGTGTTGGTTTTGCTTTTGTTAGAAAAAATTCAGGATTAAAACCTTTGATTTTTGGTGGCGAGCAAGAAAGAGGCCTTAGGGCAGGGACAGAGAGTATCCATAATATTGTAGGTATTGCTGAGGCTATGGATATGGCCTACAGAAATTTAGATGAAGAAAGTGCTTATATTTCAAATTTGAAACAGTATTTTATTGATAAAATTTCCAATGACATTCCGAAAGTTACTTTCAATGGAAATTCAGGAAATATTAAAAAAAGCACTTATACGCTTATAAATGTTTGTTTACCCGTTAATCCATCAAAGGCAGCTATGTTCTTATTTCAGTTGGATTTAAAAGGCATTGCCTGTTCCAAAGGAAGTGCTTGCCAAAGTGGAAGTTCACAGAATTCGCATGTACTTGCTGAAATTTTAAATGATGAACAATTGCAAAAACCTTCCGTTCGCTTTTCTTTTAGTATTTACAATACCAAAGCAGATATTGATTATGTTATTGGTGTTTTGAAGGAATTGATTTAATATCAAAGATTAAAATAAAACAAAGAGACTATAAATTAGATTTTAATTCAATCATAAGGGATATTTAGCTTAATGATAGTTAGTAAACTTCAGGATTGGTCGATTGACTTTTTAAATAAATATCGAGGCAGGCAGGCGAACAAAAGAAGATATTTTCCAATTTAGGATGCTTTGTGGCTTGGACTATATCCAAAATCAACATTCTGCAAACACTATCAATAAAAACTTTGTTTTTGCTTTCACTTCTTAACTCATACATTTCCATTACTCCACTTATATTTTTGAAGCTGTGCCTCCCCATCGATTGCAGCTTAAAAAGACTCTTATCAAAGAGTGATTCGATAAACGTTTCTGAACACCAAAATGTGCCTGGGCTCGCTTTGGCCGCAATTCTTGATGTTAGGTTTATTGTAGTGCCAAAATAGCTGTTATGTCTTGTTAGAACTTTTCCATAATGAATACCGCCATGAACCTGAAGAAAATTATGTTCATTGGATGTATAGTTTATAATCCTGACTGCTGTTGCAAGTAAAAAATCAGGATTTGAAGATACAACCATCACCTCATCACCTGTACGTTCCTGGAGATGGCAATCACCCACAAGGCATTCCTTTATAATTTCGATATACCTATCAATTAGGTCTGCAGCAGAAACAGCACCATGTACTTCTGTAAGGGCTGTATAACCTGATAAATCTGACATGAGAATACAAATATTTTCTTCCATAAATATCAGTTTATTTTATAGTTAAATATACAAATATTTCATTCTTATCGATTAAACCTAATTAATAAATTTTAGCAAAATAAGTTGGTTTTATTGATTGAATAAGAAACGAATCAAACGAAGTATTTTTAAAATAGGTTTTATAGTAATGATTTTACAAATTTCAATATTATTTTTGAAAAAGTGTTTTAAAAATAATTTAGGGACCATTAAAAGCCCTTTGAATTTATGAGGAAATTTTCATTATATTAGTGTGAGTTTAAATCCATACGTTGGGCAATTTCAGAGCAAACCAAATTAATAGAATTTAAATCTTGAAAAAATTAAAAAATGAAATTTTACACTTCGTTTCCAAAGAGATTAAAACCATATTATATTGCAGAACTTGAAAAGTACCGTATTGAATATTCGAAAGGGAACTTAAAAAGTGCATGGAATCATTTAGAACGAGCTCACATAATCGGTCAAAAATATCCTTTCTCACACACATTCGTACATTGGAAAATGTTGCAATTCGGATTCAAAATCAAAAGCCGAAAAGAAATTATAGGTCAAATACCTCGTTTAATTTTTGGTGGAGTAAAATCATTTATTGGAAAAATTCCAGTCGGAAATCCCGGAGGAGCAAATGTTCCACCTCTAAAATCATTTCCAATAGAAAAGGAACTGAAAGATATTTTTTTTAAAGCAGGAGTGAATTAAATCCAAAAACAAAAATTATCCAGCGCATGATTTCATGGCGAAATAATAATACCCGATACTTTAACTACAAGACTTCATTACTAATAAATTAACAATTTTAAAAAATGAATGATTTTTATATAGGAGTTATTGTAACTATTGCAATAATTGGTTTGTTGGAAATATTCCAATTTTTAGAAAAACGACTAATCGGTGCTTTGACATTAGTTGGCATTCCTTTTATTTATATTGGTTTTTCTTGGAATGATGTTCTCTCGCTGACTTATGCCATACTTGGAGCTGCAATATTTTTTGCATTTTCTTATTTTGGTTATAAGAAGAATTTTATTCTGATCATAATAGGACTAATTCTACACGGTATTTGGGACATTCTATTTCCATATTATAGCTCAAGTGCTCCTGAAGGTTATGATATATTTTGCTTGACCATAGACTTTCTTCTGGCTTTATATTTCTACATAAGAGTTAAGCCTCTCAAACTAATTTGAAAATAAAAATAAACTGGCGACTAAATTAAAACTTCATAGTTGTTCTAATATTAAAAACCCTTGGTGTTAAGTAATTAGGAATGGCATATTGGCGTTTGCTATATACATCTCTTACCCAAGTATTGGTAATGGAGTTTTGTACATCGAATATGTTATAGATTTCAACACCAAAAGAGAGTTCTTTAAAGGGCTTTTTCCAACCGTTTTTAAAGGGTTTGTTTTCATCAACCAAAACAAATTGAAAGCCAATATCAGCACGCTTGTAATCGGGCAATCTAGTTTGGTACTCATAAGAATCCGCATAACTAGGGGAGCCTCCTGGTAATCCTGTATTGTAAACCAAGTTTAAATACACTTTCATGTTTGGGATATTGGGCACATAATCTTGAAATAAGGCCGCAAACTTTAAACGTTGATCTGTGGGCCTTGCTATATAACCTCTATCATCGATGTTTTCTTCGGTTTTTAAGTAACTAAAGCTAAACCATGATTCTGTTCCTGGTACAAATTCTCCATTAAGTCGCATATCCAAGCCATAAGCATATGCTTCTGCATTGTTTTTGGCTCTGTAGCGAATGCGGACATTTTCTAAGGTGTACGGATTAACATCGGTTAATTTTTTGTAATAAGCTTCTGTGGTAAGTTTAAATGGTCTATCCCACATTTTAAAACTATAATCGTTTCCTAAAACCAAATGAAATGATTTTTGTGCTTTTACATTGGGATTAACAGTTCCCAATGAATCCCTAAGTTCTCTATAAAATGGTGGCTGGTAATACAAACCGCCAGCAATTCTAAAAAGCATGTCTTTTTTCCAGTGGGGTTTTATAGCGAATTGTGCTCGCGGACTAAAAATCGTTTGATTGGATGACGATATATTATCGCCTGAAACCGACCAATTATGAACGCGAATCCCTGCATTATACCAAACATCACTACTTCCTAACGTGGCACGTTTACTCCATTGCGTATACGCTTGCAATCGGTTAATGGTGACGTAATTAGTAGCTCTAACATTTTGATAGGGCATTAAAGGACCTTCGTAAGGAAAGTAAGGTTGTTCGTTTATGGGTGTAGCTTTTGGAGGCCTGATTGAAAAACCTGCCGAATCTATAACTTCCCATTCAACCAAACGGTCTCGAAAATCTTCATTGGTATATTTTAAAGCCCATTCAATACGGTTATCATTAATCTTAAAATCACCTTTATGCTCAATATTTGTTATTAGTGCGTCTAAATCATTACGTCCGTGATTCAATTGACTCCCAACACCTTCACTAAATTCAACCTCCCCTAAATTTTCATCACCAATATTACTGTTAACTTCACCAAGCCTGTATTGAGCCAAAATATCAAAATATTCTTCCTCAGTTGTATGGTATGTAGAAGCAATAAATTTTAGGGTTAAATCATCATTAGCAAAATAAGTGCCTTTAAAAGCACCAAAATAAGTTTGATACTGATCTTTTTCTTGACCATCATAAAAAACTATGAGCGCTTTCGGTTCGCTTAGCGTACCAAAATTGGTTTGCCTTGCTTGTGGTTGATAATCATATTTATTAATAGAGGCATTTCCTAAAAAACTTAAATGGAATTTATTGGAAAATTTATACGTTAAATAAGCCTGCGCATCGGCAAATGCGGGTTTGAAATTAGTTTCGGTTTCTTTTTCTTTAACCAACAAACTATTATCTCGATAACGAACACCTACGATTCCGGTAAACTTAGAATCTTTGCTTATGTTTTCAAAAGACAAACTGCCACCTAGCAGACTTAAATCGGCATTAACCTCAAATTGATACGGGTTTTTATAAGTAATATCCAATACCGAAGATAATTTGTCGCCATATTTGGCTTGAAAACCTCCAGACGAAAAATCGACATTTTGAACCATGTCAGTATTAACAAAACTCAAGCCTTCTTGTTGTCCGGATCGTATTAAAAAAGGACGATACACTTCAATATCATTAACGTATACCAAGTTTTCATCGTAATTACCACCACGAACGGCGTATTGGGTGCTCAGTTCATTGTTGTTGCTAACTCCAGGAAGCGTCATCAATAAATTTTCAATGCCTGCATTGGCGCCTGGAATTTTTCTAATGGTTTCCGGATTTAAAGTCGTTATACCTTCAACTTCTTTTTGGCGTTTACTGGAAACAACAACCATACCTATTTGTTCTGTTGTGTTGTTCATTATAGGATTGAATTCAAAATCCTCACCATTTTTAAGGTTGAAAGTGCTAACTACCTTTTTGTGCGATATGTGTGTGAATTCTATTTCAACCTCTTGGTTAGCAGGAATTTCAATGCTGAAAAATCCGTTTTCATTGGTTTGTGTTCCGATTAAACCAGCTTTAATATTGACGTTTTCAATAGCAATATTCTTTTCATCAAGAATGACACCTTTTATAGTGGCTGTTTGCGAATAACTTAGTCGTGTTATCGATAAAAAAAGGAGAATAATAAACCAAAATTTTGTTTTCAAACGTGTTTATTTATTTTCTGTAAAAAGTTGCTTCAAAAGTAGCACTATTTCCAACATTATCTGTAACAATGACCTTTAAATCGTTCTTCGTTTCGTTACTTACAACATCATTAAAATCGTATGTTAGGGTTTTAGTTTTATAGTCGTATTCCGTTAAAATCCATTTGTCATTGATAGTAGCTCTAAAATTTGAAATACCTGTTTGCGCATCGTTAATTTTAATTTTTAAATATCTAAAATCACTTATCCATTGATTATTTTTAAAATTTATGGGTGCTATAGTTGGATTTACGTTATCTCTAGCCAATGCAAAAGTCCCAAGATTTTTTATGCTGCTTGATAAAATGTCACCTTTTCTCTTGGTGTTTTCATAAACAGGATATTTTTTAGCACCAATTAACCTAGCAATGTATAGTTTACTTTTATCAACATCGGAATACTTGCTTATATCGTAACTTATATTGAAGGTTTTTTTAAGTGGAACAATATCCTCCTCTAAAAAAAGTGTATCGTTTTTCACTTTAAAATCGAGGTAATAATCTTCATAAAAAGTGTCTGGAAAAATATCAACGGATACATTGCCTTCTTTTAAATTAGTAGTTCCTTTTGTATATATAAAATACGGCGTGGTTTTTTTATTTGGATTTTGAACTATATTTGGTTTGGCACCTTTGATGGGAATGGTTATCCAAGATTCATTGTTCTTATAATCACTTACCCGAATTTTATAAACAAGGCTTGTGCTATCTTGTATGGTTAAAATCCCATTGTTCTTAATCGATTTTAACATGCTAAGATCATTGTTATCACTAAATAATTTTTGGACACGCTCTTGCTTGGTTTTAAAATGTTGGTAATCTATAAATCTGTTGAGACGATTTGTTTCATCAAAAGAGAACTTTTTAAAATCTACTTCAAAATTCTGGCTGCCATTAATAAACGTCTGTATGTTATAAACACCGTTGCTATTGGCTCCGAAATCTTGTCGGTCAAAGGTGTTAATGGCGAATCCAATATCTCCAAAAGCATTAATACTTTCGGCCGCATAATCACCACCTTTTAATGGAGTTAATTTGAGCCTTTGTTTTATTTTGGATTTATTTATAGTTGAACTATCTCCAATAGGATAGGCATACAGGGAGGTGATTACAGGTTTGGAGGTATCTTTAATTTCAATGCCAAAAAGCATCGGATTCATGGGAAGCTCATCCTTGTCCCTAATTTCAAAATGAAGATGTGGTCCGCCAGAACCTCCAGAGTTTCCACTATAGGCAACAAGTTCACCTTTTTTAACCAATAATTCTCCCGTATTTGGGAATGTTTCAATTTCGTATGACTCTACTTCATATTGATGTTTTTTAACATACGCTTCAATGGCGGGCGAATATTCCGATAAATGCGCATAAACGGTTGTGTAGCCATTAGGGTGGGTTATATATAATGTTTTTCCATAGCCATAATGCTGAATTTTAATTCTACTTACATAACCATCTGCAGCAGCCAAAACTTTTAGTCCAATACGTTGTTGCGTTTTAATGTCCAGTCCAGAATGAAAATGGTTAGAACGTAATTCTGCAAAATTACCGGATAATATCAGTGGTATTTCTAACGGATTTCCAAAATAATCTTGTGGATAATTGTTTTGGGCACCAATAAATGTTGAGGTAATTAGTAAAAAAAATAGGATTAATTTCATAATAAAAATGGGTATACAGATTTGATAGGTATCTGGCTAAAATATTAATTAGATATGAATCAACAAAAGATAAAGCAAAAATCAATCCATAGTGTTGATAATGAGCAATAACGAATTAATTTAAATTTTATGTAAAAACAATTGTAATTTATAGTTATCTATGTTAACTTTGTGAGATAAGTATTGAAATTTGCAAATGAGTAACATTGAAGACATTGTAGATTCTCTAGAAAACAAAATTAGTAAGGTCTTGCATAAACTCGAGGTTTTAAAGCGTACTAATTTAAAGTTGAATGAAGAGTTAGAGATATCTAAAAATCAACTTCAAGGCAAACAGCAACAAATTGTGGCTTGGGAAGAAAAATATGAAGCTCTTAAAATGGCAAACACAATACTTGGCAGTGATGAAAATAAACGAGAGACTAAGCTTAAAATAAACGCGTTAATTAGGGATATAGACCATTGTATTGCTCAACTTTCCGATTAGTGCTAAGTAAATTCAATGTCAGAAAAGCTTAAAATAAAGCTATCTATAGCTAACAGAGTATATCCTTTGACTATTGATGCAAGTCAAGAAGAAGGATTGCGTAAAGCGGCTAAAAACATTGAAGTGATGATTAAGCAATTTGAGCAAAGTTATTCTGTGAGAGATAAACAAGATGTTTTGGCCATGTGCGCTTTGCAGTTTGCTTCTCAAGTAGAACAGAAATCAATTGATAAAGAGAATGTAAATGAGCATTTAGAAGAAAAACTTCAAGCGCTTGATGAATTATTACATGCTCACTTAATCTCTTAACGTTCTTTTAAATACATTAAAGTTACTGCCTACATTGGTTATTTATTTTTGATAAACTCAACGTTAATTCTCTTAAAAAGGGTGAGTTTAAGTTGTAAAAGCATGCTGCATGTGCTGAATTTATTTAGTACCTAGCAGATCCTTGATCAGCTTGTTAGCCCTAAACTTGTTTTAAGGAGTTTATACAAAATCTTATACTGGTGTAGGCTTTTTTTATATATATAAACCAACTAAATAACATGGATAACTCAATTATAATAATTATTGGAGGCGTAGTATTAGGGATTGTAATAGGATTTATTATAGCCAAAACATTAGAAAAAAACAATGCTTCAAAGCTTGTTAGGGAAGCAAAAAAATTAGCAGTTTCCATTTTAAAAGAAGCAAATAGCGAAGGGGAATCGATTAAAAAGGACAAAATCCTTCAAGCTAAAGAAAAATTTATTGAACTTAAGTCTGAGCATGAAAAGGTTATTTTGTCGCGCGACAAACAAATGGCTGAAGCTGAAAAGCGCACCAGAGATAAAGAATCCCAAATTTCTAGCGAGTTAAATAAATCGAAGACATTAAACGAAACTTTAGAAGCTAAAATTAAAGATTACAATCATAGGCTTGATCTTCTTGATAAGAAAGAAGTTGAAATCAGCAAACTTCATAAAAGCCAAGTAGATCAATTAGAAGTTATTTCGAGTCTTTCTGCTGAAGATGCTAAAGCACAATTAATTGAATCCTTAAAAGGACAAGCTAAAAATGAAGCAATGTCATTTGTGCAAAGTGCTGTAGAGGAAGCAAAACTTACTGCACAGCAAGAAGCTAAAAAAATCATAATTAATACGATTCAACGTATCGGTACTGAAGAGGCTGTTGATAATTGTGTTTCGGTGTTTAATATAGAGTCTGATGATGTTAAAGGTAGAATTATTGGAAGGGAAGGAAGAAACATTAGAGCTATAGAAGCAGCTACAGGAGTAGAAATTATAGTGGACGATACACCAGAAGCAATTATATTATCTTGTTTCGATTCTGTGAGACGTGAAATAGCACGTTTATCATTACATAAATTAGTGACCGATGGTAGAATTCATCCTGCACGTATAGAAGAAGTTGTTCAAAAAACAACCAAACAAATAGAGCAGGAGATTATTGAAGTTGGAAAACGTACGGTAATAGATTTAGGAATTCACAATTTGCATCCAGAACTTATTAAAATGGTAGGAAGGATGAAATACCGTTCTTCTTATGGTCAAAACTTGCTACAACACTCCCGTGAAGTTGCTAAACTATGTGGTGTGATGGCAGCGGAGTTAGGACTGAATCCGAAATTAGCTAAGCGAGCAGGTCTTTTGCACGATATAGGAAAGGTTCCAGATGCAGAAACTGATATGGAAACACCACATGCCATTCTTGGGATGCAATGGGCTGAAAAATATGGTGAAAAAGAAGAAGTTTGTAATGCTATAGGTGCCCATCATGATGAAGTAGAAATGAAATTTTTAATATCTCCTATCATTCAGGTTTGTGATGCCATCTCTGGAGCACGCCCAGGAGCGAGACGCCAAGTATTGGATAGCTATATTCAACGTTTAAAAGATTTGGAAGATATTGCTTTTGGTTTCCAAGGCGTTAAAAAAGCCTATGCGATTCAAGCAGGTAGAGAACTTCGTGTTATTGTAGAAAGTGAAAAGGTAGATGACCAAAAAGCAGCGGAATTATCTTTTAGTATTTCCCAAAAAATACAAACAGATATGACCTATCCTGGACAGGTAAAAATAACCGTAATTAGGGAAACAAGAGCCGTTAATATTGCTAAGTAGTTAGTTAGTTAAGAGTTAAGAGTTAAAAAAATTATTTTTGCTAACAGCTAACAGCTAACAGCTAACAGCTAACAGCTAACCAGCTAACAGCTATTTTCTAGGATGGTATTGTTGAACCACTTTCGTTAAATGGCTTTTATCTAAATGCACATAAATTTCTGTGGTTGTAATACTTTCATGTCCGAGCATGAGTTGTATTGATCTTAAATCAGCATTATTTTGTAGTAAGTGTGTAGCAAAGGAATGACGAAATGTATGTGGAGAAATGCTTTTTTTGAGTCCGATTTTTTCGGCCAATTGTTTAATGATGGTGAAAATCATAGCTCTATTGAGTTGTTTTCCTTTGTGATTTAAGAACAAAGTATCTTCGTAACCTTCTTTAATATGTATGGTTGGTCTAACTTCATTTTTGTATATATTAATATATTTTTTAGTAGCATCTACAATCGGTACAAAACGTTGTTTATCACCTTTACCAGTCACTTTAATAAAGCCTTCATCAAAAAACAAATCTGATAATTTAAGATTTACCAATTCACTAACGCGTAATCCACAACCATATAAAGTTTCAAGTATGGCGCGATTGCGTTCTCCAATTTTTACACTATTATATTCTTGGGCTAGGTCAATTGCATTTATAATTGAATCTATTTCTTTTTCAGAAAGTGTATCGGGTAATTTAATACCAATTTTAGGAGACTCAATCAGTTCCAAAGGATTATCTTCTCTGTAATCTTCAAAAATTAAATAATTAAAAAAACTTCTTAAACCAGAGATGATTCTAGATTGTGAACGTGCATTGGCCTGTTTGGCCAATTCATAAATAAATTGTTGAACAATTTCAGAAGTGATAGAAATAGGGGATTCGGATATTTGGTTTTCTTCCAGATAACGCATTAGCTTCTTAATGTCTAATGTATAATTGTCAATGGAGTTTTTAGACAGACCACGTTCTATCTTTAAATATAGTTGATAGTTTTTAAGTGCGTTTTGCCATTTCATGGATGTAAAAATAAAGCAAAAATATCAGATAGGGATATTAAAAAGTAACTCGTTGAAACGCATATTATTCAGATAAAACGTAAAAATTTAGCAGATTTCATTTGTTAATATGAAAAAAAATACCTTCTTTTGTTGCGAATTAACCAATCTAAATCATAAAAATTATGAAAAAATTATTATTATCCGCAGTTATTGCGGTATTCACAATGATTAATCTTAACGCTCAAGAATCAAGATTTGGCTTAAAAGCAGGAGCAGATTTTGCTTCAATGAAATTTAAAGCAGAAGGAGAGAATCTTTCTACTTCTGAAACAGGTTTTTATATAGGTGCTTTTGCTGAAATTGGAATTTCCGAAAATTTTATATTTCAACTAGAAGTTCTGTATGTTTCTATTGAAGATTTTGATCAAATAGCAATACCTCTTATGGCTAAATTTCCAGTTTCTGAGGAATTTGATGTATTAGTTGGTCCTGCTTTGGGGATTTTGCTCGATTCAGAAGAAGGTATGAAATCATTAAATTTTGGTCTTGAAGCAGGTATTGCTTATGACATATCTGAAGACTTCTTCATTGAAGCGAGATATAATTTGGGTTTAGCAAATTTGCTTGAAGATGCACCAAGCGATTACTCGGTTAAACTAAGTGGTTTTTTTGCAGGAATAGGATATAAATTCTAATAATTAAAGTAATATTAGAAAAACCGAAGCTAATCCCTTCGGTTTTTTTATGCCCAATTTTTAATATATTTACCACTTGAAACGAGCAATACTTATATGTTTGTTGTTAAAGACAATGTGTAAGCAAATTACATCTGATAAATATAAACTTACGATGAAAAAACTAATCATCATTAACGGTCCGAACTTAAATTTACTTGGTAAACGCGAACCAGCTATTTATGGAAGTTTAACGTTTACCGAATTCCTTGAGACTATTAAAGATAAGTACCCAAAAGTAAAAATCGATTATTTTCAATCGAATATTGAAGGTGAACTTATTGATAAGTTACAAGAGGTAGGATTTACCTATGATGGTATTGTTTTAAACGCCGCTGCATATACACATACGTCGATTGGCATAGGAGATGCCGTAAAAGCGATTCAAACACCCGTTGTTGAAGTTCATATTTCCAATACATTTAACAGGGAAGAATTTAGGCATACATCGTACATTTCTCCTAATGCTAAAGGGGTAATTCTAGGTTTCGGCTTACAGAGCTATGAATTGGCGATTCAAAGTTTTTTGTAAGCACCACCTAACCTCCCAAAAGGGGAGGAATTATCATTCTAAATAAAAAATAGCATAAATAAAAAATGCGATTCAATTTTAGAATCGCATTTTTTATTTATTTTATCCGACCGAGTAAGAGTTACTCCCCTTTGGGGAGGCTAGGAGGGGCTTCTTTTTACAAATGAATCACTTCATCATAAGCAGCGGCTACAGCTTCCATAACCGCCTCACTCATAGTAGGGTGTGGGTGTACGGCTTTTAAAACATCATGGCCTGTAGTTTCTAACTTTCTGCCTAAAACAGCTTCAGCAATCATATCGGTTACACCGGCACCAATCATGTGGCAACCTAACCATTCACCATATTTAGCATCAAAAATAACTTTAACAAAACCATCTGGATTACCGCTTGCTTTTGCTTTTCCAGAAGCAGAAAATGGAAATTTACCCACTTTAATATCTAAACCTTTATCTTTTGCTTGTTTTTCGGTTAAACCTACGCTTGCAATTTCTGGTGAACAATAAGTACAACCAGGAATATTACCATAATCCAATGCTTCAACGTGCATCCCCTTAATATTTTCAACACATAAAATACCTTCTGCAGATGCTACGTGAGCCAATGCTTGTCCGGGTGTGACATCACCAATGGCATAATAGCCAGGAATATTTGTTTTATAGAATTTATCAACTAAAATTTTGTCTTTATCAACTACAATACCAACATCTTCCAAACCTATGTTTTCAATATTGGTTTTAATACCTACGGCAGATAAAATAATATCAGCTTCAAGAATTTCTTCGCCTTTACTGGTTTTTACCGTCGCTTTAACACCATTTCCTGATGTATCTACTTTAGTAACTTCGGCAGAAGTCATAATATTGATACCACTTTTCTTAAAAGAACGTTCTAATTGTTTTGAGATATCTTCGTCTTCAACAGGAACAATGTTTGGTAAAAATTCTACAACGGTCACTTCCGTTCCCATGGAATTGTAGAAATAGGCAAATTCAACACCAATGGCACCAGAACCCACAACAATCATCTTTTTTGGTTGGGTTGCTAAGCTCATGGCTTCTCTGTATCCAATAACTTTTTTACCATCCTGTGGTAAACTTGGTAATTCACGAGAACGCGCACCGGTGGCGATTATAATATGGTCGGCACTATATTCTGTACCATCAACATCAACTTTTTTGCCCGGTTTTAATTTTCCGAAGCCTTCAATGACATCAATTTTATTTTTCTTCATTAAAAACTGCACACCTTTGCTCATACCATCTGCAACACCACGACTACGTTTTACAACGGCATCAAAATCTTTATCATAATCTTTAACAGAAAGTCCGTAATCGCCTGCATGTTTTAAATATTCAAAAACTTGTGCTGATTTTAATAATGCTTTAGTAGGAATACAGCCCCAATTTAAACATACACCACCAAGATTTTCCTTTTCAACAACAGCTGTTTTAAAACCCAATTGAGATGCTCTAATAGCTGTTACATATCCGCCAGGACCACTTCCAAGAACTATAATATCGTATTTATTCATTACTTAAATTTTAGGTTACGAATTTACAAAATCGAATTCTAATAAAGAATTTAGAACTCCATAAATTTACATCTTTATGCTACCTTTGTGTTGTAAGCATTAATATATGAACATACCAAGAACAAGTTACCCAAGAATCGTTATCATTGGAGGTGGCTTTGCTGGAATTTCTCTAGCAAAAAAATTATCAAAGCAAGAAGTTCAAGTTGTTTTATTGGATAAACATAATTACCATACATTTCAACCTTTGTTATATCAAGTGTCTACTGGCGGATTGGAACCAGATTCCATAGCTTACCCAATAAGAAAGATACTTAAAGATTTTCCCAACTTTCATTTTAGATTGGCACATGTTAATGAGATAGATACAGTAAGCAGTAAAGTTATAACTGATATAGGAGAACTTAAATTTGATTATTTAGTGATTGCTTCGGGTTCTAAAACCAATTATTTTGGTAATGAACAAATAAAAGCGAATAGTATGGCAATGAAAACCATACCTCAATCCCTTAACTTAAGAAGTTTGA
Source organism: Confluentibacter flavum (assembly GCF_002843175.1). Classification (GTDB taxonomy): domain Bacteria; phylum Bacteroidota; class Bacteroidia; order Flavobacteriales; family Flavobacteriaceae; genus Confluentibacter; species Confluentibacter flavum. The sequence continues at coordinate 99,374 of NZ_PJEO01000052.1, read as the reverse complement.
TTCTTGAAAATTTTGAGGAGGCTTTGCTAACATCAGATTTGAATGAACGTAATTGCTTGATGAATTTTGTTATCGTTGGAGGTGGACCAACGGGTGTTGAATTGGCTGGTGCTTTGGCCGAAATCAAAAAAGGGATTCTACCAAAAGATTATCCCGATTTAGATACGCGCTTGGCTCAAATCAATATTATTCAATCGAGTGATTGTATATTGAAGGGTATGAGCGACCAAGCGTCCCAAAAAGCTGAAGATTTTTTAGAAAAACTGGGAGTTAATGTTTGGAAAAATGTTAGAGTGACCAATTATGACGGAAAAACGGTAACAACCAACACCGACTTAACCTTTGAAACTGCCACCTTAATTTGGGCTGCAGGCGTTATGGGAGCAACCATAAAAGGCTTGGATGGCGCTGAATTAATTACGAGAGGCAATAGGATTTTAGTTAACGAATTCAATCAAGTTAAAGGGTTTGATAATATTTTTGCAGCTGGTGATATTGCTTGTTTGGTTAATGAAGAATTTCCAAATGGTTTACCCATGATGGCACACCCAGCTATCCAGCAAGGCGAACAATTAGGCGATAACATGCTTAGGTTAATAGAGCAAAAACCTATGAAGCCTTTTGAGTATAAAGATAAAGGAGCGATGGCTACCATTGGTAGAAACAAAGCGGTGGTAGATTTAAAACGATTTAAATTTCAAGGGGTTTTTGCTTGGTATGTTTGGATGTTTGTACACCTGTTTTTTCTGATTGGTTTTAGAAACCGTATGGTCGTTTTTATTAATTGGGTATATAATTATATTAGGTTCGATAGGGAAGCTAGGTTGATTATTAGACCTTTTAAGAAGAAATTGAAAAAGTGATATTTTACAAATCATCCGTAAAATGACGTCGACCTTTTTCTTTACTGAATTTTTCTTCGTTATATTTTTTGGAATTACCTTTTGGAATGGATAACGATTGCCAATCCTTACCTTTTATAAGTTTTCCTAAAAACACAATTTGTCCAATATGATAAGGGTAAGTGGGCTAATTGCCTATTAATGGCTTCTGTTACGGTATGCCCTTGATGTCTAATGTAAATAATGCGTTCTAAATCAGCTTCCGTTAATTCATTTAAAGCACTGAACAAACAATTCCAACCTTCCTTCCAATCTGCAATTAAATCTTTTTTTGATGTATAAGTGTCTTCAAATTCGGAATCACGTTGTCGCCATTTTTTTTCGCCATCTTCCGTTAAAAATAGGGTCCATCTGCTTAACATATTTCCAACTAAATGTTTAACTATTATAGCTATAGAATTTGAATCTTCAGCAAATTCCATTTTTAATTCTTCAAAGGAGAGTTGATTAAACGTTTTTTCTCCCAAACTTTTATAATATTCAAATTGCTTTATGGCACTTATTAAAAAACTACTGTCCATCTTTTTCAAAATCGATGCTCCCTGAATTCACACAATATCTGGCACCTGTTTCTGTCGGACCATCATTAAATACATGTCCTAAATGTCCGCCACAATTAGAACAAACGATTTCGGTTCTTGTCATGCCATGGGTTTTATCCAAAACATAATCCACAGTGCCTTTAATGGATTTATCAAAACTAGGCCAGCCGCAGTGAGCGTCAAATTTACCATTACTTTCAAATAATTTTTGATTGCAGCCAGCACACGTATATATACCTTTTTCAAAGTGAAGGTTGTATGTTCCCGTATGTGGTCTTTCTGTTCCTTTTTCTCTTAGGATTCTAAATTGCTCTTCAGAGAGTTCTTTACGCCACTCGTCTTCTGTTTTGTTTATTTTGTATTTAATCATTTTTTGGTATGAATTTTAAAGCAACGCCATTGATGCAATGACGTTTACCAGTTGTATTTTTTGGACCATCGTTAAACACATGGCCTAAATGGCCTCCACATACAGCACAATGTTCTTCTAGTCCATAATATTCTGAACCATTTGAAATAATGACATTTCCTTTTATTTCTCTATCAAAACTTGGCCAACCAGTACCAGAATCAAATTTATGGTCACTTTTAAACAAAGGTGTATTACATGCTTTACAAACATAAATACCTTCTTTGTAGTTTGCATTTAAAGGGCTGCTAAAAGCCGTTTCAGTACCTTCTTCTCTCAGAACATGATATTCTAAGGCAGTAAGTTGCGATTTCCATTCAGCATCCGTTTTGGTCACCTTGTATGTTTTAGATTCTTTCTTAGTTTCCTTTTGTGCATTACCGTTACAATTTATTAAGACAATAGCAGAAACCAATAATAATATTTTTTTCATAGAAATTACATTAGTTTTACTTATGTCGATAATATACAACAAGCATTACGTATTTGTTCAATAAATATTTGAATTATATAATAAACAAAAAATTAAATGTAAGATACAAACGGAACGGTTTTTGTATTTTTATTAAAATATTTTCTAAACATTTTAAACAATGAAACTTAAAAACACACTTCTAGGATTTGCTGCCATAATTCTAATTTTTTCATGTGCAACCAATCCATTTACGGGAAAATCAACATTAGCGTTGGTCCCTAATTCACAGCTGTTCCCTTCTGCATTCGCACAGTATGATCAGTTTTTAAATGAAAATAAAGTTATTAAAGGAACAAAGGATGCCGAAATGATTACTAGGGTAGGTGAGCGAATTAAATCTGCAACAGAGCGTTGGATGAATGCCAATGGGCAACAAGGTTATCTTAACGATTACAAGTGGGAATATAATTTAGTAGATGATAAAACAGTAAACGCCTGGTGTATGCCTGGAGGAAAAATAGTTTTCTATACTGGAATTCTACCAATTGCTGAAAATGAAACAGCTATAGCAGCCATTATGGGACACGAGGTGGCACATGCACTTGCTAACCATGGACAGCAACGTATGAGTGCTGGGATGCTACAACAATTAGGCGCGGTTGCAGGTAATGTTGCTATTAAAGATGAACAAAGTAGAAACATGTTTAATCAAGCGTATGGTATTGGTTCCCAAGTTGGGGTGATGTTGCCTTTTAGTAGAAACCATGAGTCGGAGGCTGACAAAATCGGTTTGTATTTAATGGCGGTTGCTGGTTACAATCCAGATGAAGCAGCATCATTATGGGTACGCATGAAAGCTAATAGTGGCGGTCAAGCACCACCAGAATTTTTAAGTACACATCCATCAAACGATTCCCGTATTGCTGAACTTAAAAAACTATCCCCTTTGGCGAAGGAAGAAGCTAAAAAGTTTGGGGTAACAACATACAGACCTTTAGGAAAATTCTAGTTATATAAAATATTTAATTACTTTAGAAGCTGCTTATTAATGGGCAGCTTTTTTATTATGGTAATATTAGAAAAAGGAAACAAAAAGCTATTAAACGCTTGGGCTTTTTATGATTGGGCTAATTCGGTTTATAGTTTGGTTATTGCCTCAGCCATTTTCCCTATATTTTATGGAGCACTTTTTAGGGTTTCGGAAATTGAAAAAGTAGAGGTTTTTGGTGGCGAAATTGCTAGAGCACCATTAATAAGTTACACAACATCTTTGGCTTTTGTTTTTATAGCGGTTATAACGCCATTAATTTCGGGTGTTGCAGATTATTTAGGCAATAAAAAGATATTCATGAAATTTTTCTGTTATTTAGGGGGTATTTCTTGTATAGGCTTATATTGGTTTTCTTTAGATCAAATTTATTTCAGCTTAGTTTGTTATTTCTTTGGACTGGTTGGCTTTTGGGTAAGTTTTGCCATTAATAATTCCTATTTGCCAGACATTGCATTTCCATATCAACAGGATAAAATTAGTGCCAAAGGATTTTCTTTAGGGTATGTAGGTAGTGTTATATTGTTGTTGTTTAATCTGGCCATGATTATGAAGCCAGATTTTTTTGGAATAAACACAGATGTTGATGGCGCTGCAGAGATAAAAGCCATGAAATATTCATTTGTCTCTGTTGGTATATGGTGGATTGTTTTTAGCCAATATACTTTTTTTCATTTACCCATTGGAACCAAGAAAGAAAGTCCAAGAAAAAAAATTATTCTTAATGGGTTTAAAGAGTTGAAATTAGTTTGGAATCAACTAGGAGAAAATATAAAACTGAAGCGTTATTTAGTAGCGTTTTTTGTTTACAGTATGGCTGTACAAACAGTTATGCTTATAGCCACATATTTTGGTGAAGAAGAAATAGCTTGGGGAACTGACTCGGAACGTACCATGGGGCTAATTGTAAGCATATTGGTTATCCAACTTGTTGCCATTGTTGGTGCTATAACAACCGCCAGAATTTCGAGAGTGCTAGGAAACATAAAAACACTCATAATTATAAATGTTCTTTGGGCTATTATTTGTGTTTATGCTTATTTTGTTATTACGCCAACAGATTTTTATATAGCTGCTGGATTTGTGGGAATAGTTATGGGAGGCATTCAAGCATTGTCAAGATCTACCTATTCTAAATTTTTACCAGAGACTAAAGATACAGCCTCGTTTTTTAGCTTTTATGATGTGGCTGAAAAAATCGGAATTATTATAGGCACTTTTCTTTATGGTTTTGTTGCACAAGTAACAGGAAGTATGCGCAATGCTATCTTATTCTTATTTGTATTCTTTTTGGCAGGAATCATTTTATTGTTTCGAGTGCCTAAATTTCAGGAAATGAAATAAAAAAGCCTAAAATCACTGATTTAGGCTTCAAATATAATTTGGTCATCTTTAAGATTCTGTAGGCTTTTCAGCTTTTTCAACCTTAATTTTTAATTCATCTTTTGTTTTGTCTAAATCTATAAAAATCTTATCGCCATCTTGTAAATGAGAGGTAATAATTTCTTCAGCTAAGGCATCTTCAATATATTTTTGTATGGCACGGTTTAATGGTCTTGCACCATATTGCTTATCGAAGCCTTTATCAGCAATAAAATCTTTGGCACTATCACTAAGTTCTAAAATATATCCCAAATCTTTAATTCTTAATAGAAGTTTATTTAATTCAATATCAATGATTTTGTTGATGTCTTCTCTTTCCAAAGAATTAAAAACCACCACATCATCAATTCTATTTAGAAACTCAGGTGCAAACGATTTTTTTAAGGCATTTTCTATAACGCTTTTTGCATTGGCGTCTTCTTGTGATTTTTGAGATGCTGTACCAAACCCAATACCTGCTCCAAAATCTTTAAGTTTTCTGGCTCCAATATTAGACGTCATGATGATAATCGTATTCCTAAAATCTATTTTTCTTCCTAAACTATCCGTTAAATAGCCATCATCAAGCACTTGTAAAAGCATATTGAAAACATCAGGGTGTGCTTTTTCAATTTCATCCAATAAAATTACGGCATAAGGCTTACGTCTCACTTTTTCAGTTAATTGTCCACCTTCTTCATAACCTACATATCCCGGAGGTGCTCCAACTAATCTTGAAATCGCAAATTTTTCCATGTATTCGCTCATATCAATTCTAACTAAAGAATCATCACTGTCAAATAGTTCCCTAGATAAAACTTTTGCCAACTGCGTTTTACCAACACCTGTTTGACCTAAAAATATAAATGATCCAATAGGTTTGTTAGGGTCTTTTAAGCCAGCACGGTTACGTTGAATCGCTTTTACCACTTTAGCAACAGCTTCATCTTGACCAATAACTTTCCCTTTTATCAAATTAGGTAATTCCGCAAGTTTATTAATTTCAGTTTGCGCAATTCTATTTACTGGAATTCCGGTCATCATAGACACCACATCTGCAACATTATCTTCAGTAACAATTTCGCGGTGTTGTTTGGTTTCTTCTTCCCATTTTTCTTGAGCTATGGCTAATTCTTTTTCAATGCGTTTTTCATCATCACGAAGTTTAGCGGCCTCTTCATATTTTTGTTTCCTTACAACTGAATTCTTAGTTTCTTTAACATCTTCAAGTTGTTTTTCTAGTTCAAGGATTTGTTTAGGAACCTCAATATTTATGATATGTACCCTTGAACCAGCTTCATCCAAAGCATCAATAGCTTTGTCTGGTAAGAAGCGTTCGGTCATATAACGATTAGTAAGTTTTACGCAAGCCTCGATTGCTTCTGGAGTATAATCGACGTTATGATGATCTTCGTATTTACTTTTTATATTGTTAAGGATTTCAATGGTTTCTTCAACCGTTGTAGGTTCTACGATTACTTTTTGAAAACGACGTTCTAAAGCGCCATCCTTCTCAATATATTGCCTATATTCATCAAGAGTAGTAGCACCAATACATTGAATTTCACCTCTCGCCAATGCTGGTTTAAACATATTGGAAGCGTCTAAACTTCCTGTAGCACCACCCGCCCCAACAATAGTGTGGATTTCATCAATAAATAGAATAACATCATCATTCTTTTCAAGCTCGTTCATAACAGCTTTCATACGTTCTTCAAACTGTCCGCGATACTTGGTGCCAGCAACTAAGCTCGCTAAATCTAGCGTTACAACACGCTTATTGAAAAGAATACGAGAGACTTTACGTTTCACAATTCTTAAAGCAAGTCCTTCTGCAATAGCCGATTTACCAACTCCTGGTTCCCCAATAAGTAAAGGATTGTTCTTTTTCCGTCTGCTTAATATTTGGGAAACGCGTTCAATTTCTTTTTCCCTACCCACAACAGGATCTAATTTCCCTTCTTCGGCTTGAGCTGTTAAATCACGTCCAAAATTATCCAGGACAGGGGTTTTGGATTTTTTATTTGTTTTTCCTGCTGGAGAGTTAAAGAGATTGTCTTTTGTTGTGTCGTCATCATTATGTGAATCATCATCTTGAAAAGATTCTGATTTTGGTTCTATAAAATTATTGTCATTTGTAATCATAGACTTGAATTGTTCTTTAACATTATCATAATCAACTTTAAGCTTATTTAAAAGTTTAGTTGTTGGGTCGTTTTCATTTCTTAAAATACACAATAATAGGTGCGCGGTATTTATTGACGTACTTTGAAAAAGCTTAGCCTCTAAAAAAGTAGTTTTTAAAGCGCGTTCTGCTTGCCTAGTAAGGTGTAAATTCTTTTTTTGATTTGAAGATACGGATATAGCTGGGTTAGCAGGACTTAGTATTTCTACTTTACGTCTTAAATGATTCAAATCTATGTCAAGGGCATTTAGAATATTAATGGCTTTACCATTTCCATCTCGTAATAAGCCAAGCATCAAATGTTCAGTTCCAATAAAATCATGGCCTAAACGAAGTGCTTCTTCTTTGCTGTAAGCTATTACATCTTTTACTCTTGGGGAAAAATTATCATCCATAAATACCTTCTTTCTGCAATAAAAATAGTAAAACATTTTACTATGGGCAAAAACTATGCCTTAATAATGACTGTAAGTTGCTAATTGACGAAAAAAAGTTTATAAAATCAAAATTTTTAACATCATACTTATCAACGAAAAAGTAGTGGTTGATTGTTAATAAAAACCACGAAAAAGTAAGGTAAAAACACCTTGTATAACTATTGAAATGCGTATATTAGCACGTTTTGAAATACTCATAAAAACTTAATTAAATATCTATGGCAGAAGGAGAAAAATTGATCCCTATTAACATTGAAGATGAAATGAAATCGGCTTACATTGATTACTCAATGTCGGTCATTGTGTCACGTGCTCTACCAGATGTAAGAGATGGTTTGAAACCGGTTCACAGACGTGTACTTTATGGTATGCACGAACTGGGAGTTAGATCGAATACAGCACACAAAAAATCAGCGAGAATAGTTGGTGAAGTTTTAGGTAAATACCATCCACATGGAGATACTTCGGTATATGATGCTATGGTGCGTATGGCTCAAGAATGGAGCTTACGCTACATGCTAGTAGATGGACAAGGTAATTTTGGTTCAATTGATGGTGATAGTCCGGCAGCCATGCGTTATACGGAAGCGCGTATGCGAAAAATATCTGAAGATATGCTGGCAGATATTGAAAAAGAGACAGTAGATCATAAGTTAAATTTCGATGATACATTACATGAGCCAACCGTATTGCCAACACGTATTCCCGGGCTTTTAGTTAATGGAGCCTCTGGTATTGCCGTGGGTATGGCAACAAATATGCCTCCCCATAATATAACAGAAGTCGTAAATGGAATTATAGCATATATTGAAAATGCAGACATAGAAATAGACGAGCTCATTAAGCACGTTAAAGCCCCAGATTTTCCAACAGGAGGAACCATTTACGGCTATGATGGGGTAAAGGAAGCATTTCACACCGGACGTGGTAGAATTGTTGTACGTGGTAAGGCCATAATTGAAGAGGTTCAAGGACGCGAGTGCATTATTGTCACCGAAATCCCTTACCAAATTAATAAAGCAGAAATGATTAAAAAAACTGCTGATTTGGTAAATGAAAAAAAACTGGAAGGAATTGCTACCATTCGTGATGAATCAGATAGAAATGGGATGCGTATTGTTTACGTGTTAAAACGTGATGCCATACCAAACATTGTTCTTAATAAATTATACAAATACACGGCGTTGCAATCGTCTTTTAGCGTCAATAATATTGCACTTGTAAATGGGCGGCCACAGCTATTAAATTTAAAACAACTTATCCACTATTTTGTGGAGCATAGACATGAAGTCGTTGTAAGACGTACTACCTATGAACTACGTAAAGCAGAAGAGCGTGCTCATATTTTAGAAGGATTAATAATTGCATCGGATAATATAGATGAAGTTATTGCTATCATTAGAGCTTCTTCAAATGCGGATGAAGCCCGCGAAAACTTAATAAAACGTTTCGAACTTTCAGAAATTCAGGCCAAAGCTATTGTTGAAATGCGTTTGCGTCAACTTACAGGTTTAGAGCAAGATAAATTGCGTTCTGAATATGAAGACATCATGAAACTCATTATCGACTTAAAAGATATCTTAGACAAGAAAGAGCGTCGTATGGAGATCATTAAAGACGAATTGGCAGTTGTAAGAGAAAAATATGGTGACGAACGTCGTTCAACCATTGAATATGCGGGAGGGGATTTAAGTATTGAAGATATGATTGCCGATGAAAAAGTAGTCATTACTATTTCACATGCAGGTTATATCAAACGTACTTCCCTTTCAGAATATAAAACTCAAAATAGAGGAGGAGTCGGGCAAAAAGCATCAACTACCAGAAATGAGGATTTCTTAGAACATTTATTTGTCGGTACAAACCATCAGTACATGCTATTCTTTACCCAAAAAGGAAAATGTTTTTGGATGCGCGTTTATGAAATTCCAGAAGGCAGTAAAACCTCAAAAGGAAGGGCTATTCAAAATTTGATAAATATTGAGCAAGATGATGCTGTAAAAGCATTTATTTGTACACAAGACCTTAAGGACGAAGCGTATATAAATAGCCATTATGTTATCATGGCAACCAAACAAGGTCAAGTGAAAAAAACATTGTTGGAACAATATTCTAGACCTAGAACAAATGGTATCAATGCCATAACTATTAAAGAAGACGATATTTTACTAGAAGCTAGATTAACAACAGGCAATAGCCAAGTCATGTTAGCACTTAAATCTGGTAAAGCCGTTAGGTTTGAAGAAGCCAAAACCAGACCAATGGGCCGAAGTGCTTCTGGTGTAAGAGGCATCACGCTTGCTAACAAACAAGACGAAGTTATAGGAATGATTACCATTGAAAACCCACAAGAGGAATCTGTCTTGGTTGTTTCAGAAAATGGGTATGGTAAACGTACATATATTGATGACCCTGAAGATGGAGAACCTGTTTATAGAATAACAAATAGAGGAGGAAAAGGCGTAAAAACCATTTCAATTACAGAAAAAACAGGTAATTTAGTAGCAATAAAAAGTGTCACTGATAGTGATGATTTAATGATTATCAATAAATCTGGTATCGCCATTCGTTTGGTCGTTCAAGACTTAAGATTAATGGGTAGAGCAACTCAAGGTGTTAAACTTATAAACTTAAAGAATAATGACTCCATAGCCGCAGTAGCCAAAGTAATGCATGATGAAGACAGTGTGGATGAAACCATTGTAGATACTGATGATATAGATGGTGGCACAACTATTGATAATAATAATAATAATAATGAAAATAACATTGACATTTAAGAACCTAATATTTATTAAAATGAAAAAACAGATTATCATAGCTTTAGCAATTTCAATAAGCGCATTTTCATTTGCACAAAAAAAAGAATTGAAAGCCGTAGAAAAAGCTATTAAAGGAAACAATTATGCTGAAGCTAAGTCAGCATTAAAGCAAGCAGAAAGTTTAATGTCTGCTATGGATGAGAAAACTAAAGCTCAATACTATTTTCTAAATGCTCAAGCTTTATACGCAGGTGGCGCTGGGTCAATGGCTGATATTGATGCTGCTATTGAAAGTTTAGGAAAAGTTGAAGGTGCTTATGTGGCTGAAAGTAGTGAATTAAAGCAAACTATGGTCAATTCAATATTGACCAAAGGAAATGATTTATATGAGAAACAGGACTTTTCAACGTCATCCAAATATTTTGAAAAAGCATACAGATTAAGTGAACAAGACACAACATTCCTATATTATGCAGCTGTAACAGCTGTTAATGTAGAAGAATATGATAGAGCTTTAACATTGTATGAAGAACTTAAAAAAGTAGGATATACTGGTATTGAAAAACAGTTTTATGCTACAAACAAAGAAACTGGAGAAGAAGATATTTTAGATAAAACGGCAAGAGATTTATATGTAAGATCAGGAACACACACAAATCCAGGTGAGCGCTTAACAGAATCAAAAAAACCAGAGATAGTTAAAAATGTTGCTCTTATCTATGTCACACAGGGAGACAATGAAAAAGCCATTGCGGCTATTAAAGATGCTAAAGCTGAAAGTCCAGATGACGTTAATTTAATTTTATCAGAAGCAAACATTTATTATAAAATGGGTAATAATGAAGAGTTTAAAAAACTTTTGGAGAAAGCGACACAAATGGATCCAAACAATGCTGAGCTTCAATATAATTTAGGTGTATTATCTGCTGAATCTGGAGATGCTGAATCTGCAAAAAAATATTATAGCAAAACGATCGAATTAAATCCTGACTATGTTAATGCCTATATAAATATGTCCGCAGTTGTGTTGGAAAAAGAACAAAGTATAATTGAAGAAATGAATAATTTGGGCACTTCTAGCGCAGATAATAAAAAATATGATGAATTAGTAGAAGTTCGCAAAGGTGTTTATAAAGAAGCCATACCTTATCTAGAAAAAGCTTTAGTATTAGATTCCAAAAATGTTAGCGCAGCTTCAACACTAATGAATATATACAGTATATTAGGAGATACCGCCAAACAAAAAGAAATGAAAGATAAATTAGACTCTATAAATACAGAAAACTAAATATTGTCAAAATCTAAATTAGGCTTATAATCAATTGATTATAAGCCTTTATTTTTTTAGGAAATAAAAAATAAGTTTATAAACATCTATATTTTTAAGTTAGTCGTATATAATGAAAAATGGAAGAAACAGTAAATATAACCTTCCAAAAAAAAAATAACCGTCAAAAATAAAAGTAAACACGTACAACAAAAAACAAGTAATCATGGAAAACAACAAAAGTAGTATTGGATTAAAGGTAGGTTTAGGCATTGCTTTAGTCCTATTTTTAGCAACTGGGTTTTATACAATGAACCTTTACAAAAACAGTAAAGAAACCCAAAATGAATTAACTGAAGAAAAACAATTAGTAATGAATGATTTAAATGCTATGGCAAAACAATATGATGTTGCTATAAGTGAGAACAAAGTTGCTAATAAAGACTTAATTGAAGCAAGAGCGCGCATTCAAGGATTAATAGATTCATTAAAAATATCTGAAACTAATGTGAAAAGCTTGTGGAAATACAAAAGCCAATATCTTTCATTACAAAAAGAAATGGATGTATTAATGGCGCAAAATGATTCTTTAAAGGTAAGTAATTCATATTTGGCTACATCCTTAGATAGTACCAGAGTTCGTCTTGAAGAGCGCAGTATGTTTTCAGATTCATTGTTGGTACAAAATACAGCACTAGCTGAAGTTGTAGAAAATGCATCTGCATTAGGAACTGTTGGTTTAAAAGGTTTTGGTGTGATTGAAAGAACTTCTGGGAAATTAATTCCTACCGAAAGAGCTAGCCGTACAGATAAAATAAGAGTATGTTTTACTGTTGCTAAAAACAGATTGGTACAAGCTGGAGATCAAGAATTATATGTTCAAGTTATAGATCCAAAAAACAATACTTTAGGATTAAACGAACAAATAACGTTTGGTGAAAAAACTTTAAACTATAGTATTGTAAGCAAATTTAACTATGAAAATGATAACCTTAATGTATGTGAGTTTGTTGCATCAAAAGGATCAAGCGATTTTGCAAAAGGACGCTACACAGTAAATGTTTTTAATAAAAAAGATTTAATATCTACATCAGAGTTTACTCTGCAATAATTTAAAAAACATTAAATTTTTTACAAACCTGAAAGTTAACTCTTTCAGGTTTTTTTTATTTCGTATTTTAAAGAAAATGTAAGTATTATTTTGAATACTTTGCAATAGGTCTTTGAGTTATTATTGTATATTTATGTGTCTATTTTTAAATATTTACTGTTGAATAATATCATTTCTTTTTTTAATCAATTTTCAGATTTTTCTGAGGAAACATTCATAGAACTTCAAAATATTGCCAAATTTAAAAAAATTGATGCCGGTACACAAATAGTAAAGTTTGGGGAAGTTCCATCCAAGGTTTACTTATTGGTTTCTGGGGTTATTCGTTGTTATTTATCAACTGAATCAGGAAAAGAATTCAACAAAAGTTTCTATTTGCCCATTAATGTTATGGCTTCTTTGACGGCTTTAAAAAATAAAAGTGAATCAATTTTTACTTTTGAAGCATTATTAGATTGTGAAATTTATGAAGTAGATTATACAAAATTGATGAATTTGTGTGAAAAAAATCATGGTCTCAGTAAATTGTATACTAGTGTTTTAGAAGACGTTTATACCAAATATGAAAACCGATTGGTTGAACTAATTTCACTTGATGCAAGAGAGCGATATTTAGAATTAAGAAAACAAATTCCTGAAGTTGATGACTTGATACCTCAATACCACATAGCCTCATATTTGGGAATTACGGCAGTTCAATTAAGTAGAATACGAAAGAAAATGGATGGTCATTAACATTTGTTAATAAATAATTGAATTGATAATTATATTTTTACAATGATTTCCTCTGAAACAAAGGATTGATAGCTAACCAACCAAAAAACAGGTATTAAATTTTATACCTGTTTTTTTATTTTAGTATTTTGATATTATCATTTAAGACTTCCTACCATATCCTCAGGTTTAACCCATTCATCATAATCTTCAGCAGTCACATAGCCTAAATTTATAGCTTCTTCTTTTAAAGTAGTTCCATTTTTGTGAGCCGTATTGGCAATTTCAGCAGCTTTATAATACCCAATTTTGGTATTTAGGGCAGTAACCAGCATTAAAGAATTGTTAAGGAGTTGTTTAATAACAGCATGGTTTGGTTCTATACCAATGGCACAGTTTTCATCAAAACTAACACAGGCATCACCAATTAATTGAGCAGATTGAATTACGTTTGCTGCCATTACGGGTTTAAAAACATTTAATTCATAATGTCCTTGAGCACCACCAAAGCTAATCGCAACATCATTACCAATTACTTGGGCACAAACCATTGTTAGTGCTTCACATTGTGTTGGGTTCACTTTTCCAGGCATAATAGAACTTCCAGGTTCGTTGGCAGGAATGATAATCTCTCCAATACCACTTCTGGGGCCTGAAGCCATCATTCTTATATCGTTTGCAATTTTGTTTAAAGAAACGGCCAATTGTTTTAAAGCACCATGTGTTTCAACCAATGCGTCGTGGGCAGCCAAAGCTTCAAATTTGTTTGGAGCTGTTACAAATGGCAGTTCAGTAAATTTGGCAATGTATTCTGCAACACGTTTGCTATATCCCTTTGGAGCATTTAAACCAGTTCCGACTGCAGTTCCTCCTAATGCCAGCTCGCTTAAATGTGCCAAGGTATTTTCTAAGGCTTTCATGCCATGGTCCAACTGTGATACATATCCAGAAAGTTCTTGACCTAAGGTTAAAGGTGTCGCATCCATTAAATGTGTTCGCCCGATTTTAATCACATTTTTAAATGCTTCAGACTTAGATTTTAAAGTATCGCGTAATTGTTTAACACCTGGCAGTGTAGTTTCTACAATTTTCTTATAAGCAGCAATGGTCATTCCAGTAGGGAAGGTGTCGTTAGAAGATTGTGACTTATTAACATCATCATTTGCTTTAATAACCGCTTCGTCTTTACCAATTTCTTTTCCTGCAAGTTGTTGCGCTCTGTTAGCAATGACTTCATTCACATTCATATTGCTTTGGGTACCGGAACCTGTTTGCCAAATAACTAATGGAAATTCATTATCATGTTTACCTTCTAAAATTTCATCACAAACCTTGGCTATTAAATCACGCTTTTCGATAGGTAATGCACCCAATTCACAATTCGTGTAAGCGGCTGCCTTTTTTAAATAAGCAAAGCCGTAAATAATTTCTAAAGGCATAGATGCTGGAGCGCCTATTTTAAAATTGTTTCTAGAACGTTCTGTTTGGGCTCCCCAAAGTTTATCGGCAGGTACTTTTACCTCGCCCATTGTATCTTTTTCTATTCTGAAATTCATTTTAGTAATGGTTTAATTTGTGTGCAAAGTTAGCGGTTTTTGTCGTTAATTATATGATAGTTGTTAGTTTTTAAACAACTTTTTAACACAGAAATAACGCTTCTAATAAATGCTGATTTGATAAAAATTGGTATCTTAGCAAGACTTCAAATTGAATATTTATATCAAAATATCACATTTTATAGCAATAAATTAAATTAAAAATTATGGCAACAATTAGATTAGGAGACGACGCTCCAAATTTTACAGCTCAATCATCGGAAGGAACTATTAATTTTCATGAGTGGTTGGGAGATAGCTGGGGGATTTTATTTTCACATCCAGCAGATTACACACCTGTTTGTACTACGGAATTAGGTACAGTAGCAAAATATAAAGCAGAATTTGATAAACGCAACGTAAAGGTTGTGGCACTCAGTGTAGATGGTTTAGAATCGCATAAAGGTTGGATAAAGGATATTAATGAAACCCAACATACTACGGTTAATTTTCCAATAATTGCAGATGAAGACCACAAAGTCTCAGAGCTTTATGATATGATCCACCCTAATGCTAACGATAAATTAACGGTACGTTCTGTATTTGTTATTGGTCCTGATAAAAAAGTAAAACTTATAATCACATATCCAGCTTCCACTGGAAGAAATTTTGATGAATTACTTCGTGTCATTGATTCATTACAACTAACTGCATATCATAAAGTAGCGACACCAGCCAATTGGAAAAGTGGTGAAGATGTAGTTATTTCTCCATCTATAACAAATGAACAAATACCTGCTATGTTTCCAAAAGGGCATAAAGAAATAAAGCCTTATTTAAGAATGACACCGCAACCTAACTTGAATTAGATAACACTTTTGATAAATCTTAATTTAAGTATTGTATAACAAAAAGCTATATAGTATCTTTGTCTAATATTTTAAAAGATACACACAATTATGTTTGAATTTGATCAATATTTAGGTTTTTTAGCATTTTTAACTATTCTAACGATAGGTTTTTGGTTAATGATATTTTTATTAACATTCGTTATTCCTTATTGGATAGGTGGTTCTTTAATTGAAAGATTAAAAGAAATTAGAGAAGCAAGAAAAGCTAAAAGACAGTCTTAAGCAATAAAAGCATAATTATTTAAATATAAAAAGGGAGCTAATTTAATTTTAGCTCCCTTTTTTGTTGCTGATTTTTCATCAGTTTTCTTATTCGAATTGCATATCATCAAATTCGCCACCTTCGCCTCCTCCTTCTTGACCTCGTCGTTCTCTATTTTGTTCTCTTTTTTGTTGGTTAAATCTGTATGTAAAGGCTACATTGAAACTACGTTGTCTCCATTGGTTTTCGCCATATGTTTGAAATGTTGGTGTAGTAGTTTCAGAAATCATTACTCTACTATTAAATACATCACTTATATTAAAAGCAATTGAAGCATTGCTGTCAAATATATCTTTACTAAAAGCTAAATCAACAGAAGCCATACCTCTTCTTTTGTTTTGTGCATCTTCACTAGGTCCTCGATAGAAAAAACGTGTTTGCCAATCGATGTCTCCCGGTAATGTGTATTTACTATTGATTCTAGCAAACCAACTAATATTATCGGCATCAAAATTGGTTCCATTGTAATCACCTCTATTTTGTGACTGGAATAAATTAAAGTTACCATTCAAATTCCATTTTGTAGTAGGTCTATAAGTCAATGTAAATTCAAAACCTATACGGGTGTTAGATGCTAAATTGATAGGTGTGCTTTGCAGTACTTCTACCTCATCATCATACTGAGCAGCAAGACCACCATAACTAGGATCGTTTTCGCTAATTGTAAAGTCTAACTCAGGGAAATAATAATCACCAGTACCTTGTTGTATAAAATTAAATGTCTCTGTTGCTTTCTGATAATATAGCGAAGAGCTTAGCGTAAGTTTTCCAAACTCGCTAAGATAGCCAATATCCACTGTATTTGAATAACTAGGATTCAAAGCGGGATTTCCAATAAATTGTGTTGTAGGGCTTGATTGAGATGGGAATGGATTGATAAATCTAGAACGCGGTCTGCTTATCCTTCTATTGTAGCCAAGTGTTAAGCTTTGATCTTCTGTAATTTCGTATGATAAATTAAGTGTAGGGAACAATCCTAGGTAATTTCTCTTACTGAAATCTCCAGTTGTTACTTGGTCTACTGTTATTCTAGTTTCTTCCAAACGCAAACCTAATAAATATGAAAATTTATCTTTTATTTTACTTCCATATTGGGTGTAAGCGGCATTTACATGCTCTGTATAAATAAGATTATTGGTTAATCCAGTATTAATAACAAAATCATCGTTTATATAATTTTCTAGTTTGTAGTCGGTATCCAAAACATAAAAATTACCTCGATAACCAGCTTCAAATTGACTATCATCACCAATTGGCCATACATAGTCAGTTTGTAGTAATATACGTTTTTGATCTTCTAAAGTTTGAAGTCTTTGGGAAGGGTTATCGTCGTTTGTAATAACTCCAAACTCGTCTTCAGCACTATTTTCGTACTGAAAGTCAGTGGTCAATCTATGTTGTGAATTACCACCAAACTGCTTATCGAAATTAATAGAATACTGAAAAGTATTATCGCTCTCTGTTTCTGGGCTTAACCTAACAAATCGTCGTATTAAATCTCTATTTTCGTCTAATTGAAAAGTCTCATTTGAAGTTTCGTTTTCATTATCACTATTTCTTAATACAAATGAAGCGGTTAACGAGGCAGAATCGTTAATATACCACTCTACACCATTGCTTATTGTAAATCCATTTTGTATTCTATCTGATGTTCTGTATTCATTAAAGTAGGTACTAGGTTGATCACCATTAAATGTTTCTCTCTCAGACAATCCATTCCCTGGATTTTCTCTATAGTTATAGCTAGATGTGTTAAAAAAGTTAAAATCACCAGTTCTATAATTGACGTTTCCAGATACGCCATAGGTTGTAGGCGTACCAGCATTTAAAGTAACGGCACCATTCATTCCTTGCAACTTACTTCTTCTTAAAATGATATTCAATATACCTCCAGTTCCTTCAGCATCATAACGCGAAGAGGGAGCGGTTATAACCTCAACACGTTCAATAGCATCCGCAGGAAGTTGGCGCAACGCATCAGTAGAGTTTAATCCTACCAAACCAGAAGGTTTACCATTAATTAATATGGTAACATTTTGATTGCCGCGTAAGGCCACAGTACCGTCAACATCTACAGAAACGGACGGAACATTATCTAAAACATCACTTACGGTACCACCTCTTACGGTAAGATCTTGACCAACATTATATATTCTTTTATCAAGTTTCAATTCAACTGTAGTTCGCTCAGCTATAACTTCAACTTCACCAAGGGCTTCTGCGTCAATTTCTAAAGAAAAAGATCCTATGTTTTGAGATTCATTGATATTTTTATTTGCGATAGTAATTGTTTTAAAAGAAATGAATTCTATGGTTATATCGTAAGTTCCTGTATCTACTGGGATATTAAAATCACCGTTGGCATCAGTAATTCCTCCAGTAATTATTTTGTTCTCTGCTTTGCTAAAAAACACAATAGTGGCATATTCTAAAGGTTGGCCGGTTTCTTTATCAATAACTTTTCCAGTGATAATAACTTCTTTTGCTACTAATGACTGGGTTGGTGATTTAGATCCAATTATTGCAACTTCTTTTACTTCAGTTTGTGCTATTGATTTAAATGATAATAAACTTGTCAATAATAAAATTCCAAATGCTAGGGTTTTGTTCATCTTTCTGGTTTTAGCCATTAGATCGCAAAATTGGGGCAAGGTTTAGTTTGTTGTAGTTAAAAGTTTGTTAAATGAAAATCTGTCTAAGCATATATTTTGATTCTTTCAAAAAACAAAAATCCTTGCAAAGTTAGTTATGTAATAAAATATTACTCCAATCAAATAATTATAAATCTAATAAATGTAGAATATCATTTAAACAAATCCATTCCAGGAATGTTTGGCATACCTTCTTTGGCTACAGCAGCTAGTTCGGTTTCGTTTACTTGGGTAGCCCTTTCAATGGCTTTATTAAGCGTGAGTATCAAATAATCTTCAAGTTGTTCTTTATCGCTCAATAATTCGTCCGAAAAAGTAATCGATTTGATTTTTCTATTTGCAGTAATGGTGATTTTTAATAAATCATCATTGCTTTTTTCATCTATTAAAACGGTATCTAAGCGTTTTTTTGTGTCTTCAATTTTCTTTTGGGTTTCTTTAAGTTTACCCATCATATTCATCATATCTCCAAACATGTTTTTATATTTTTATATTCATTACAAAACTATTTAAATTTTATATTTTTGCCCACTTAATAAATCAGAATTAATAAAGCGTCATTGAAAAAGACAATTCCACCTCCAATAGCAAATAAAAAGCCAAAAGAGCTCAGTATTCATAATGATACAAGAGTAGATAATTATTATTGGCTGAACGACAAAGAGAACCCTGAAGTTATAGATTATTTAAATGCTGAAAACGCTTATACAAAGCAAGTAATGAAGCATACTGAAGGTTTTCAAAAAGAGCTATTTGAAGAAATGAAAGGCAGAATTAAAGAAGATGATACTACCGTACCCTATAAACTTAATGGCTATTGGTACATAACACGTTACGAAACAGGAAAAGATTACCCAATTTACATCAGGAAAAAAGATACATTAGATGCCGCCGAAGAGCTTTTATTTGATTGTAACATGATGGCAGAAGGCTTGGCATATTTTAATTTAGGAAGTATTTCCATTAGTCCAGATAACACCTTGGCTAGTTTTTCAACAGATATATTGGGAAGAAGACAATATACGCTTCGAATTAAAAACCTAATAACCGAAGAAATTTATCCTGATGAAATATTGAATACCACTGGTGGTTCCACCTGGGCAAATGATAGTAAAACGTTGTTTTATTCAATGAAAGAGGAAGTGACATTGAGGTCTTTCAAAATTTTTAAACACAAATTACATACAGATTCAAAGAAAGATATAGAAGTTTTTCATGAAAAAGATGAAACGTTTAACACTTTTGTGTACAAAACCAAATCTAAAAAGTATATTGTCATTGGCTCATCAAGTACGTTAACCTCAGAATATAGATTTGTAAATGCTGATACGCCAGATGGCTCTTTTAAAATTTTCCAAAAAAGAACAAGAGAACTCGATTATAGTATTGCCCATTATAATGATAGCTTTTACATTATAGCTAACTGTGATGGCGCAACTAATTTTAAGTTGCTAAAAACCCAAGAAAACTTAACAGAAAAAAAATATTGGAAAGATGTTATTCCGCATAGAGACCACGTTTTAATAGAGGATATCGAAATATTTAAAGATTATTTGGTTGTTAATGAACGTGAAAACGGATTGAACAATTTGCGTATTATGAGCTGGAATGATCAAGAAGATTATTATTTGCCTTTCGATAGCGAAACCTATACGGCTTATATAGGCAATAACCCGGATTTTGATAGTAATGTTTTAAGATATGGTTTTAATTCACTTACATCACCAAGCGCTGTGATAGATTATAATTTTAAAACCAAGCAAAGCGAGGTAATGAAAGAGCAAGAAGTCTTGGGAGGGAAGTTTAGAAAAGAAAATTATATTTCAAAACGGATTTGGGCAACAGCACGCGACGGTGCAAAAGTGCCCATGTCGTTAGTATATAGAAAAGACACTAAGTTAGATGGAAGTAGTCCGTTATTGCAATATGGCTACGGTTCTTATGGTTCAACTATAGACCCTTCGTTTTCAAGTCTTCGTTTAAGTTTGTTGGATAGAGGTTTTATTTATGCGATTGCTCATGTTAGGGGAGGCGAATATCTTGGGAGGCCATGGTATGAAAAAGGGAAATTGCTATTTAAAAAAAATACGTTTTATGATTTTATAGACTGTTCTAAGCACCTTATTCAAGAAAAATACACATCAAATCAGCACCTATATGCTTATGGAGGTTCTGCTGGAGGCATGCTTATGGGAGCCATTGTTAATATGAATCCAGAATTATATCATGGTATTATTGCGGCGGTTCCATTTGTTGATGTTGTTACAACGATGCTAGATGATAGCATTCCATTAACAACAGGGGAGTATGATGAGTGGGGAAATCCGAACGAAATTGAATATTACAACTGCATGAAATCATATTCTCCATATGATAACGTTATAGACAATGAATACCCTAACATGTTGATAACAACAGGCCTACATGATTCTCAAGTACAATATTGGGAACCAGCCAAGTGGGTTGCAAAATTAAGGGATTTAAAAAAAGATTCTAATAAATTATTATTGCATACCGATATGGATGCTGGTCATGGTGGGGCTTCCGGACGCTTTGAGAGTCTAAAAGAAGTGGCTTTAGAGTATGCTTTTTTATTAGATTTGGAAGGAATTCATTGTTAATAAAAAAAAATGTTTATTTTTGCTAGGTTTTAGGTCACAATTATTTTTCGTAATATTGACTAAGCTGATAAATAGCATTTATGAAACACAGAAATCAGGTTTTTGATAATGTATTAGATTTAGTAGGTAAAACACCACTTATTAGAATCAATAAATTAACTTCCAAATTTAAAGGTAGCTTTTATGCAAAAGTAGAATCCTTTAATCCTGGACATTCTTCAAAAGATAGAATAGCACTTTACATTATTGAAGAAGCTGAGAAGCAAGGCATATTATCTCCAGGGGATACTATCATAGAAACAACGTCGGGTAATACAGGTTTCAGTATTGCCATGGTAAGCATTATAAAGGGTTATGACTGTGTACTAGCTGTTAGTTCAAAATCCTCAACAGATAAAATAGATATGCTTAAAACAATGGGCGCAAAGGTTTATGTTTGCCCTGCCCATGTTAGTGCTAACGATCCAAGATCTTATTATCAGGTTGCAAAACGCCTTCATGAGGAAATTAAAGGATCTGTTTATATAAATCAATATTTTAATGAACTTAACATTGATGCACATTATAAATCTACAGGGCCTGAAATTTGGAAACAAACTGAAGGCAAAATAACTCATCTAATTGCGTGTAGTGGTACTGGTGGAACGATTTCTGGAACAGCAAAATATTTAAAAGAGCAAAATCCGAATATTAAAATTATTGGTGTTGATGCTTATGGTTCAGTAATAAAAAAATATCATGAAACCAGAGAATTTGATGAAGAAGAAATTTATCCGTACAGAATTGAAGGTCTTGGTAAGAATTTAATCCCTACGGCTACAGATTTTGATATTATTGATGAGTTTGTCAAAGTAACCGATGAAGAAAGTGCCCATACAGCAAGAGAAATTGCCAAAACAGAAGGGTTGTTTGTTGGTTATACTTCTGGGGCTGCCATGCAAGCTGTGAAGCAATTAGGGGAAGAAAAAAGATTTAAAAAAGATGACTACGTGGTTATAATATTTCCAGATCACGGTTCTCGTTATATGAGCAAAATATACAGTGATAAATGGATGAGTGAACAAGGCTTTTTTGATAGCATCAATGCTGAGTCCGTTCAAACTATTCAATATATAAAATAGTACATAAGATATATTTTAAAGAGATAGCTTTGTTGTAATCACAAAAAGTTATCTCTTTTTTTATTTCATCAATAATTGAACGGTAAAAATTATGTACAAACAATATAAATATTTAATTTTGCAAGGACTAACTAAGTAGAAAAGCTTTCCTAAAAATAAGCCTTATAGCCTCATAGTTGCTCATATCAAACATTAATTGAAATAAGATTTATAATAGATGAGAGATTTATTTGAAAAAATTTATAGAGATAAAGGGCCTTTAGGAAAATGGGCATCGCAAGCAGAAGGTTATTTTGTTTTTCCAAAATTGGAAGGTCAAATTTCTAACCGAATGAAGTTTCAAGGAAAAGATGTGATTACTTGGAGTATTAACGACTATTTAGGATTGGCTAACCATCCGGAGATTAGAAAAGTTGATGCGCAGGCAGGAATTGATTATGGCTCTGCTTACCCAATGGGCGCTAGAATGATGTCTGGTCATACCGATCTTCATGAAGTCTTACAAAATGAATTAGCAGAGTTTGTGAATAAAGAAGCTGCTTATTTATTAAATTTTGGTTATCAAGGAATGGTTTCGACTATTGATGCCCTGGTTTCAAAAGATGATATTATTGTATATGATGTAGATGCCCATGCATGTATTATTGATGGTGTACGTTTGCATATGGGTAAACGTTTCACGTATAAACATAATGATATTGAAAGTTTAGAAAAAAACTTAGATCGAGCTACTAAAATGGCGGAGCAAACCGGCGGTGGGATTTTAGTAATTTCTGAAGGTGTTTTTGGAATGCGTGGTGAGCAAGGAAGGCTTAAAGAAATAGCTGCCTTAAAGAAAAAATATAATTTTAGGTTTTTGGTCGATGATGCCCATGGTTTTGGTACACAAGGAGAAAGAGGCGCAGGAACAGGTGAAGAGCAAGGTGTTCAAGACGACATAGATGTTTATTTTGCAACATTTGCTAAATCCATGGCTGGAACAGGTGCTTTTATTGCAGCTGATAAGGAAATTATAGATTATTTAAAATATAATTTACGTTCCCAAATGTTTGCAAAATCTTTGCAAATGCAATTGGTTGTTGGTGCTAGAAAGCGTTTGGACATGCTTAAAACCATGCCGGAATTAAAGAATAAACTATGGGAAAATACGAATGCATTACAAAACGGACTTAAAGAACGTGGTTTTGATATTGGTACAACACAAAGTTGTGTAACACCTGTTTATTTAAAAGGTAGCATTCCTGAAGCGATGGCTTTGGTTAAGGATTTAAGAGAAAATTTTGGAATTTTCTGTTCTATCGTTGTGTATCCAGTTATTCCTAAAGGATTAATATTGCTACGTTTAATACCAACTGCTACACATACTTTAGAGGATGTAAAAATCACATTGGATGCTTTTGAAGTTATTAGAGCTAGACTTGAAAATGGTACTTATCAACGTTTGTCAGCCGCCGTAATGGCAGCGATGGGTGAATAAAACATAATAATATTATATAAAAAAATAGAGCCGCTAATTTTAGCGGCTCTATTTTTTATAACTCTTTTCTAAACGTTTTCCTTCTTTTGTATACTTCAGGGTCAAAATGTTTCCAAATTTGATGAATGGCATAATTGTCTTCTAATTCTGGGGTTCTAAAACAAGTTTCTATACCTTTTTCTGTAAACGTATTATAATACTCATTAAAAATAACAGCATGTACGCCTTTATTTTGATAATCGGGGTGAATGCCTATCAAATAAAAAATGACATCCTTACTGTGTTTTTTTGCATGTAAAATATGTCGGAATCCAAAAGGGAATAACTTGCCATTCATTTTTTGTAATGCTTTAGCAAATGCGGGCATGACAATAGCAAAACCAATAAGTTTATCATCCTTATCAACAACAAATTTTATATATTCCGGATTTACAAAACTTATAAATTTCTTCTTAAAATATTCTTTCTGAACGTCCGTAATGGCAACAAATGATGATAATGACGCATAACTTTCATTAAATAAATCGAACATTTTATCGGCATAAGGCATAACTTCCTCTGTTTTCGTAAAGCGTAATGCCTTTAGTTGATAGCGCTTTTTTATAAGTTCTTGCGCTTTAAAAAAGAATTCGGTCTTTACATTTTTAAAAGGAAATCTACTTTCTGAATACGATTTTTCTATTTTGTAATTGGCGGCTTCATAGTGTTTCACATAATAGGGGTAATTATACCATGTTACCATAGGGGCTATGGAATCAAATCCTTCTGTCATGACGCCGACTTTATCTAAATTGGAAAAGCCAACTGGGCCTTCGGCAAATTCTAAATTATACTGCTTTCCAATGTCTTCTATCTTGTTAAAAAGGGATTGAGACACTTCTAAATCATCAATAAAATCAAACCAACCAAATCTCATTTTTTTTAAAGCTTGATTTTTGACTTCTAACCAATTGATTATGCAAGCAACTCTTCCGACTATTTCATTATTTCTATAAGCCAAAAACAAGGTGGCTTCTGCATCATTAAATACAGGATTATATTTTTTGCTGAATGTTTTAAGTTCTTCTCTAATAATAGGAGGTACCCAATACTTAGAATCTTTATATAAGCCAAATGGAAATTTTACAAAAGCCTTTAAGTCTTTGTTGGTTTTTACTACTTTTAATACTATCATATATGTATGAATGCTAGAATATTTTAATCGAAATCTAAGGACTCTCTTTTAGGTTTTTGAATATCTTGGGTGTTATTATTATTGGATCTGTTACGTCTAGATCTTCGATCTGCTTCTTCCATAACAGAGGTGCCATTATCTTCATTGGTTATTTCCTTATCCTGATGAAAGTCCAATCGGTAAGACATCCCAAAATTAACACTGAATACCGAAGGCGTATCCTTGGTGTTAAAAGTTACTGCAGTATCCAACTGAAAATCTTTACTCCATAAATAAGCTCCACCAAATCTAAAAAGATTGTCGGCATAAAAATCACTTTTAATGCCTTGGGCTTCACCAAAAATTACCCACTTCGGATTAAAAGAGTGTGTTAGAGTTAATATATATGAAAAATCCGATTGATCGGTTCCAATCCTATCTTTAATCAAATTCATTACAAATACCCATCCGCCAGAAAAATTATTTTGAGTCATAATCATGGCTTTCGGACTAAAACCTTCAATTCCTGGTGCTATGTAAGGATTGTTTTTTGTGTCATAATTGGCACCAACATAAGCTGATACAGCTGGAATTAAACTTTTCCATTTAAAGCCTTGATTTGCTTTCCAGCTGTAGAGGTTAGGTTTGTCGTCCTCAGCATTTTTATAGGGATCAAATACCAAATATTTTGCTCCTATAGTTAATGTTTTAAAATTAGCTCTGTCTTCATCAAATGGGATGTTTGAAAAGTATGTTTTCGTATCATTTTGATAGGTGCCTTCTATATTCAATTCAAGCTGCTCCCAGATTAATCCGTATCGAGCAGCAAAATCAACACCAAAACCATCAACTTCAGTTTTTAAAGCAGGAGTGCGTTTTTCGTTAATAATATAAGGGCCAACCTCAAATTGAACCACATTGGTGCCGACAGAAAAAGCACTTCTAGACACACCAGGTCTGTTGGAATTTATAACGTCAGTATATTGGGCGAAGGACTTGGAGGCTATTAAAATTAAGGTTAAAATGAAGGTAGATTTGATTTGGTTCATAACAAAGGTTTTAGATTTTTTCTAAATATAATTTTGCATAATAACATCTAAAGGGTTCTCAAATATAGATATTTTATACTTTTTTTATGGCTTTTCAACGTTTTTTAAATGAATAGAATTGTATTTTTGCCAAAAATATTTTTTATGCTACAATATGCATCTGCAACAGGGATACTAAGAACATTGTTGATTATTCTATTGATTTATTATGGAGTAAAAATAATAACCCGAATATTTGCACCATTGCTTTTAAAATATGCTGCTAAGAAGGCTTCTCAACATTTTGGAGGTACCCATGGTGAGTTTCAAAGACAGCAAAAAAACACTACAAAAAAAGAAGGCGAAGTCACTATAGATAAAATGCCTAACACAAAAACTTCAAATAAAGATGTAGGTGAATATGTGGATTACGAAGAAATTGACTAATTTTCACAATCATCTTTAATCTGTCTTCATGCAATTTTCAACAAAAAAATTTCTTCCCCATATATTAGTTTTAGTTGGCTTCATCATAATTTCATTAGCTTATTTTAGTCCTGTTTTATCAGGAAAGCAAATCTTCCAAAGCGATATCATGCAATATATAGGCATGAGTAAGCAGCAAAATGATTTTAGAGAGGCAACAGGCCAAGAAACCTATTGGACCAACAGTGCTTTTGCAGGCATGCCAACCTATCAATTAGGAGCCAAATACCCTCATAACTATATAAAAAAATTAGATTTAACGCTTCGCTTTTTACCAAGACCAGCAGATTATTTATTTCTTTATCTAATAGGCTTTTATGTGCTTTTGTTGGTTTTAAAAGTGGATTATAAATTGGCTATTCTAGGGTCGTTAGCATTTGGGTTTTCAACCTATTTAATAATTATTTTGGGAGTAGGCCATAACAGTAAGGCACATGCCATTGCTTATATGCCGTTGGTGTTGAGCGGTATTATTCTAACGTTTCAAAAAAGATATATTATTGGTTTTTTGCTCACAACAATAGCCATGGGATTGGAAATAGTGGCGAATCATTTTCAAATGACTTATTACTTGATGTTCTTAATAATTATATTAGGAATCGCTTATTTAGTTGATGCTTACAAAAAGAAACTATTGCCACATTACTTTAAAACTGTTGGTATATTAATTGGAGCCGTTATATTGGCCGTTGCATTAAACGCCACCAATATTTTAGCGACTCAGGAATATGTTAAAGAAAGTACTCGTGGTAAAGGAGAACTCACTATAAATCCTGATGGAACACCTAAAGAAGTAACTACTGGATTGGACAAAGGTTATATTACCGAATATAGTTATGGCATTTTAGAAACGTTTAACCTCTATATCCCAAGATTAATGGGGGGAGGCAATGGAGAAGATGTTGGAACAAATTCAGCTACCTATGAGGCTTTTAGGAAATTAGGCGCCACCACAACTCAAGCAGCACAAGAGTCGAAACGGGCACCTATGTATTGGGGTGAACAGCCAATTGTTGAAGCACCAGCGTATGTTGGTGCGGTAGTATTGTTTTTATTTGTGTTCGCATTGTTTTTGGTGGAAGGACGTTTGAAATGGTGGTTAGTTGGAGGTACAATTGTCTCGTTATTGTTATCTTATGGGAAAAATTTAGGTTTTTTAACAGACTTTTTTATTGATTATGTACCACTTTATAACAAGTTTAGAGCGGTTACTTCCATTCAGGTTATTTTGGAATTATGTGTTCCTGTATTAGCGGTGTTCGGACTTGTTAAATTATTTGATGGTTTAGTAAAGAAAGAAGAAAAGCTAAAGGCATTGAAATATTCAGCGATCATTACTGGCGGGCTAGCTATTCTGTTTTTGGTGTTTAAATCGTCTTTTGATTTTTCAGGAGTTAATGATGGTTTTTATCGTCAAAGTTATGGGCAAGAATTTATGGATGCCATTAAAGCCGATAGAAAATCCATTTTCACTTCAGATACCATAAGGACATTAATTTTGGTAATGCTTTCAGCAGGTGCTATCTATTTAGTTTTAAAGGATAAACTAAAACAACAGTGGGTCATTGTTACTTTTGGAATCCTTATTTTATTTGATTTGGTAGGCGTTGATAAACGCTACGTAAATAATGACAATTTTGTTTCAGCTATTCAAGTCAATAAACCTTATCAAGCTAACGAAGCTGATAAAGCCATTTTAACCGATACAACAAATTTTAGGGTTTTTGATATTACCTCTTCTGGTGCTAAAGCATCTTATTTCCATAATTCATTAAATGGATATCATGCCGCTAAACTACAGAGATATCAAGACGTTTTCGATTTTTACATTTCAAAGAACAACATTAACGTGCTTAATATGTTTAATACAAAATATATTATTGCCCAAGATGAACAAGGAAATCTGTTCCCCTACAGTAATACAGATACTAATGGAAATGCTTGGTTTGTTAAAGAATTTAAAGTCGTAAACTCAGCGAATGAAGAAATAATAGCATTGGATAGTTTAGATAATAAGAATGTTGCTGTTTTAAATAAAAATGATTTTAAGATAGAAATTTCAAATTTTAAAGTTGATTCAACAGCTTCCATTACCTTAGTGGAGGACAAACCAAATTATTTGAAGTATAAATCGGTAAACAAAAACACTGGTTTTGCAGTTTTTTCTGAAGTTTACTATCCTAAAGGATGGAAAACTATTATTGACGGAAAAGAAGCCTCTCATATTAGGGTTAATTATGTGTTGCGTGGTATGGAAATTCCAGCAGGAAAACACATTGTAGAATTTAAGTTTGAACCAGAAGTGATACAAACAGGTAGTAGTATAGCCCTAGCGAGTTCCATATTGGTTGGATTATTGTTGATAGGTGGTTTATTTTACGAATTTAGAAAAAAACAAATTACACATTAATAGATTTCTTCCCGATAGCTATCGGGATTCGTAGGAATGAAAAATGGATAAAAAAAAAGTTTTAATCATCACCTATTATTGGCCACCAGCAGGAGGTCCAGGCGTACAACGTTGGTTAAAATTTGTTAAGTATTTACCTGAGTTTAATGTTGAACCAATTATATATATTCCAGAAAATCCCAATTACCCTATACTAGACAACAGTTTAAATTCTGAAGTTTCTAATGACTTAATTGTTTTAAAACAGCCGATTAAAGAACCTTACAAGTTTGCTAGCTTGTTTTCAAAAAAAGCTTCTAGTTCTATAAGTAAAGGCATTATACCTATTCAAAAAAAGCAAAGTATCATTCAGAAATTATTGATTTATATAAGAGGGAATTTTTTTATTCCTGATGCCCGAATTGACTGGGTAAAACCGTCCGTCTTATTTCTTTCAGACTATATTTCAAAAAATAGTATTGAAACCATTATTACCACAGGGCCACCACATAGTATGCATCTGATTGGTTTAAAGTTAAAAGAAAGGTTAGGAGTGAAGTGGGTGGCCGATTTTAGAGACCCATGGACAACCATTGGCTATCATAAAAAACTTAAACTATCCAAAGCTTCAAAAGAAAAGCATAAGGCTTTGGAAAAAGAGGTTTTAAATAATGCCGATAAAATAATCGTAACCAGTCATGTGACAAAAACGGAATTTGAAAACATAACCAAAAAACCAATTGCTGTAATCACAAATGGTTATGATAATGAAACGGTTGGTGAGGTTTTATTGGACACTAAATTTTCTATATCCCATATTGGTTCGTTATTATCAGAAAGAAACCCAGAAGTTTTGTGGCGAGTTTTACAGGATTTAATAGAAGGATTAGATGGTTTTAAAGACGATTTTCAGTTGAATTTCATAGGATTTATAAGTGATAATATAATGGAATCCATAGAGAGGTATCATTTAACAAATCATGTAAATAATATAGGTTATGTATCACATAAAGAGTCTGTTGTATATCAAAAAAAATCTCAATTACTATTATTGATTGAAATAAATTCAGATGAAACCAAATGCATCATTCCTGGTAAATTATTTGAATATATGGTTTCCAATAGGCCTATTGTTTCCATTGGACCAAAAGGATCGGATGTTGAAAAAATAATTAAGGAAACCAACACAGGAAATTACTTTTATTATAGTGATTATGAATTGTTAAAAGCAGTTTTAATTAATCATTATAATGCTTTTAAAAATAATACATTGCAATCTCATGCTGTTGGACTACAAAAATATAGCAGAAAAAATCTGACCAAACAATTAGTAGAATTTATAACACATCAATAAAATTTTAAGATGGGAACCATTGTTTCACAATCCATAAAAAACACTTTAACAACGTATTTAGGTTTTTTGGTTGGCGGAATAAATGTGCTTTTTTTGTTTACTAATTTTATGAGCGACACGTATTTTGGTTTGGTGACTTTCATCTTCTCTACAGCCAATATTATGATGCCTCTTATGGCGTTTGGTGTACACAATACCATAATTAAGTTTTATTCATCATATAAAACAAGACAATCGCAAAATAGTTTTTTATTATTCATGTTGATCTTACCATTGTCTATGGTTGTTTCGGTGGGATTGTTAGGTCATTTATTTTATTATTCTATACGTATTTGGCTTACAGAAACCAATGTGATTATTGAAGATTATATTTGGCTCATCTATATTTCGGGGGTTGCATTTGCCTATTTTGAAGTGTTTTATGCTTGGAGTAAGGTACATATGCAGAGTGTTTTTGGCAATTTTATGAAAGAGCTGTTCCATAGGGTCGGTACCACTCTATTATTGATTTTATTATATGTTGAATACATAACTATAGAAGAATTCATTTACGCGGTTGTTGGAGTGTATATAGTAAGGGTTTTTATTATGATGCTTTATGCCTTCAATATCAAATTGCCAGTTTTAAGGTTTGCAAGATTTAATGGAGTTGGCGCTATACTTAAATACACGTCTTTAATTGTTATTGCAGGTTCTGTAGCTAACGTCATTTTAGAAGTGGACAAATTTATGTTAGGTTATTACATAGACATTGAAAATGTCGCGTATTATGGCGTTGCGATCTATATAGCGAGTGTTATTGGAGTGCCATTGTTGGCTATGGAGCAAATTGTAAATCCAATTACCGCTAAACTTTTAAATGACAAGAATATAGATGAATTAAAGAGTTTGTATAAAAAAAGCTCATTAAGCTTATTCGTTATAAGCGGATTAATTTTTTTATTGATAGTTTTAAATGTTAATGAACTCTATCACTTAATTCCCGAAAAATACAATGGTGGTTTATGGATTGTTATTCTCATAAGTATTTCTAAGCTTACGGATAATTTACTTGGTAATAACAACGCCATTCTTTTCAATAGTGATTATTATTTTATAGCGTTGTTGCTGGGTGTTTTTTTAATGGTATCTATGGTGTATTTAAATATTCTATTCATACCAAAATATGGTATAGAGGGAGCCGCATATGCTACTTTTATAGCTGTATTGTTGTATAACATTTCAAAAATATGTTTTGTGAGGCATTCGTTTAAAATGATGCCTTTTACAATCAATACGATAAAAGTATTTGTGCTTATATCAGTAAGTTTTGGGGTGTTTTATTTTTGGGATTTTCCATTTCATCCTATTCTAAATATCGGATTGAAATCGGTTATGGTGTTTGTTACATACGCTTATTTCGTATATAACTTTAAACTATCTAACGATGTTTCGTTATTAGTAGACAAGATAGTTGGCTACTTGAAATAAAAAGAGAAAACCCCACGAATTTTGCTTTGAGGCAAACATATCGAAGGGCTTTCCAACTAACCAACCAAAATCTTTATAGTCTTCTTCTTGTGTTAGACTGTTTATTATTGCTACCAGAATTACCTCTGTTTTCCATAACTCGAGATGAACTTTGTGTTTGTCTAGAAGGTGCTTGTTGCACATTTCTAGAAGAACTATTTTGAGTTGATCTTGACGTAACTTGTGGGGTACTTCTGTTGTTATTACTTTTCTCTGAATATATACGAGTATTAGAACTTTCTGGTTTACGATTAGATGAATTATTTCTATTATTTCCTGAATTTTCTACTCTCGAATTATTAACATTCGGAACCGTTTTTCTATTAACGGACTCACGGGTTCTATTATTGTTAGTAGCATCTGCATTACTTCTAGAGGTATTATTATTTTTACTAATATTATTATTTCTTACAACTTCTCCATTAGTTCTGGATGCACTATTATTATCTCTCCGAACATTGTTATTGTTAGAAGTTTCCGTTCTCATTTGAGAGGAGTTTCTGTTGAAATTAGAGTTGTTTCTAGTATTATTACTTTGAATCATTCTATTGTCATCATAATCCATTCTAGAATTTCTATTTATTTGAGTGACATTTTTTGAATTTCTATTAGCGGTTGCGTAACTTCTGTTTCTATTTATCACATCTCCACGTCTGCTATAAATGGCAGTTCTAGGTCTGTAATTGTTATAAAACGGTCTGTTGTAAACATAACGAACAGGGTTATAATATTGTCTGTAAGGTCTGTTGTAAACTACACGGTAATGGTATGCAGGAATACTGTAGTAATTGTGCCAAGGTCTATAAACATAATGTCTATTATACACATTAATGAAACCTGAAAAGTGTGTAAACACATTGAAATTATTATAGAACACATGTAAACCACCAACACGAGATACATAACCATTATTGTTATAGTTAATATTTACGTTTCCTGCTTGTGAAATACGACCGTAATAATCGTAATAAATGGGGGTGTTTTCTATTTGGATAATAGCACCATACTCATCGTATTGCACATAAGCATTGTAATCGTAACCAGAGTTAAAACTGATGTTTACATTTGGCGAACCAATAGATACATTTAAATTTGAATTACCACGCAAAATATTAAAGTCAAATTGTCCATCGGGAAACACCGAAAACTCGATACCATTTTCAACAAAAATGAAAGAATTATTGTAACCTCTGTTGTAAATAGTAGTTTTGTTTTCTGTGTTGGTTGTGGCTGCATTAGAAGTAAACCCTGTAAGGAGTATACCTGCTAATAAGAATATAAACTTTTTCATAATTGTGAGTATTAATTGTGATACGTTTTTTTATTTACAAACAGCGTGCCAAAAAAATAGAGTAGGTTTATAAGAATAAGTTAAGCAGCACTTTGCGGTTTTTTATTTGAAAACAGCATTATTATGCACGCATAATTTTGATTGTTAGCAAAATGGTTTATTTTTTTCTTCTGAGGACCGGAAAGTGGCAAGCAAAACCTTTAATAAAAATGTCAACAAGTATAAAACTAAAGAAGAGTGAATGGATGTATCACAATTAACAGAAAAGCTGTGCTAAAGCTTTTAAATCAATACTGTTATCTTTAAAAGAAACCCTCTTTTTTTAGGCTGAAACTAAAGGTAATTAATAACTTTAATATAAAACAGCAACGAAGTGCTAATTAATAATTACAACGGCAACGTCACAAACTTTTATTTCTTCAATAAAGATGAATGTAAAAGGATTAGAAGTATTAATACCCTCAAATCTATTGTCATCATTTAAAAAAACTTGGATTGTGACCAAAGATAATTATACGTCTAAATTTTAATGAATAAAAAACACTTTTTGTTTTCAAAAAATGCTTTTTTATTATTTCTAGCAATTGAAATTATGTACGTCTATTCATTTTTATTAATTTTATAGAGACTAATTCAACCCGTATGTCCATAAAATACGTAATCTGTAAAAATTGCGAACGCACATTTAAAGATGAATATAATTTTTGCCCGTATTGCGGACAAGATGATAAACAAAAATTGACCTTGGGTGTTTTGTTTTATAATACTATAAGCAACTATTTTTCCGTAGATGCGAGGTTTTTTAAAAGTTTCATCCCTTTAATTGCTAAACCCGGGTATTTAGCTTCTAAATTTGTTGAAGGTAGACGTTTATTGTATTTACATCCAGCACAAATGTATTTGTTCATTACAGTCATCTTTTTCTTTTTGTTTTCTTTTATTCAGCGTCAGCAAATCCAAAATTTAAATAATGAATTGGAAAAAAGTTTAAGACAAGAAAAAATGTCTATTCATGCACTAAAAACTAATGATTCTCTTTTAAAAGCTGAACAAGAAAAGCAAAAACAAGAAGATTCAATAATCAACGCAGAACTTAAAAAAGTTTTAACTGAAAATAAAAAGTACACTCGTTTTAGTGATTCCAAAATAGATTCTATTGTAAGTAAAACGGACACAAAAAAACAAGGTATTTTTGATTTTGATTTTAATGAATCTAAAATGGATTCCTTAATTGATATTGGAGCCTCCAATGAGGTTATTTATAAATTTATGGGAATGAATAACGATGCTGGATATTTCACAAAACGTTTATATTCTCAAGCTTTAAAATTTTATAAATCTAGAGAAGGTGGAAGTATTTTAGGGGCTTTTTATGATACCATTCCTATAGCTATGTTTTTTCTATTACCAATTTTCGCTCTAATTTTAATGCTGTTATATAGGAAGAAAGGTACATATGCCTATCATTTGGTGTTTAGCTTTTATTTTTTTGCATTTTTATTTACAGTATTTAGCATCATTATAGTTGTTAATTTTATTGTAGATATTCCAGACGGCATAGATTGGCTTATTGCTATTTCTACCTTTTTTTATTTATGTTTAGCACTTAGTAGATTTTATAACCAAGGAAAGTTTAAAAGCTTTATTAAAGGTTTTATTGCAAGTTTTTTGTTTTTATCGTTCGTAGCGCCCGCAACCGCTATGATACTAGGAATTTTTGCCTTTCTTTTCTATTGAATAATTTATAGTTTATCCTTTAAATATTTAGCAATTTGAGATTGTTTGGATTTCACTATATCTTCAGGAGTTCCAGAAGCTACCAAATAACCACCATGTTCTCCTCCATTTGGACCTAAATCAATAATATAATCGGCACATTTAATTAAGTCTATATTGTGTTCTACAACAATGATGGAATGTCCGATTTCAATCAAAGCATGAAACGACTTTAATAATTTTTGAATATCATGAAAATGTAAACCCGTGGTAGGCTCATCAAAAATAAAAAGTGCTTTGTCTTTATGGCTTCCTTTTCCTAAAAAAGATGCCAGTTTAATACGCTGTGCTTCGCCACCAGAAAGGGTAGAAGAGCTTTGTCCTAAAGTAACATAGCCTAGCCCAACATCTTGAAGTGGTTGCAATTTTGTTTTGATTTTAGTTTGTTTGTTTGTTTCAAAAAAAGCAATGGCATCATCAATAGTTAGGTTTAAAATATCATCAATATTTTTATCTGCAAACGTAACTTCAAGCACTTCTTTTTTAAAACGTTTCCCTTTACAGGTTTCACATTCCAGATGCACATCGGCCATAAATTGCATTTCAATCGTTACTTCACCTTCTCCTTTGCAAGTCTCACAACGTCCGCCATCTACATTAAAAGAAAAATGTTTTGCTTGGTAGTTTCTAAGCGTGCTTAATTTTTGATTGGAGAACAAGGCTCGTATATCATCATAAGCTTTAATATAGGTAACTGGATTGGAACGCGAGGACCTTCCTATAGGATTTTGGTCAACAAACTCAATATGTTTTATAGTATTGAAATTACCTTCTAAAGCGGTAAACTGACCAGCTTTATCGCTAAAATCTGTTAATTTTTTTTGAAGTGCTGGATATAGTATTTTTTTAACCAATGTACTTTTTCCACTACCTGAAACACCAGTAACAACCGTAAGCATTTCCAAAGGAAAACGCACATCGATATTCTTTAAATTATGTTCTCGAGCACCAATAACATCTATGTAATATTTAGAAGTTCGACGTTTTTTAGGCACTTCAATGTTCATGGTCTCATTTAAATATTGAGCGGTTAATGAACTTGAGGCCAGTATATCTGAATAAGTTCCCTGTGCTACTACATGACCGCCAAAAGTCCCTGCTTCCGGACCAATATCAATGATATAATCTGCAGCCTTCATAATATCCTCATCATGCTCCACTACAATAACGGTATTTCCTAAATCCCGAAGCGATTTTAAAACTACTATTAATCGTTCTGTATCTTTTGGGTGCAAGCCAATACTGGGTTCGTCCAGAATATACATGGACCCTACCAAGCTGCTTCCCAATGAGGTTGCTAAATTAATACGCTGACTTTCTCCACCAGATAGGGTGTTCGATCGCCTGTTTAAGGTTAAATAATCCAACCCAACATTAGCAAGAAAGGCTAATCGGTTATTAATTTCTTTTAATAATCTGTTTGCTATTTGGGTATCATAATCATTTAATTCTAATTGGTTAAAGAAATGCCCCAATCTGTCTAAGGGCATTTCAACCAAATCGGTTATCGTTGCACCACCGACTTTAATATAATTAGCTTCTATACGCAAACGCTTACCGTTACAAGCTTTGCACTTTGTTTTACCACGATAGCGCGATAACATTACGCGATTTTGAATTTTATATGCCTTAGCCTCCAATTCAGCAAAAAAGGAATTTAAGCCTTCAAAATATTGGTTGCCATCCCAAATAAGTTGTTTTTGAGAGTCGGTTAACTTAAAATAAGGTTTGTGTATAGGGAAATCGAATTTATGTGAATTATTAACCAATTGGTCTCTATACCAACTCATACTCTCACCACGCCAAGGAAAAATAGCATTTTCGTAAATGGAAAGGGCGTTGTTTGGGATAACCAAATCGTCGTCAATGCCAATAATATCGCCATAGCCTTCACATTTAGGGCAAGCACCATACGGATTGTTAAAACTGAATAAATGAATATTAGGTTCTAAAAAATTAATGCCATCCAATTCAAATTTATTACTGAAATAGCGTTGTTTATTATCAGACAGAGTTTCAATGAAACATTCACCTTTGCCTTCAAAAAAAGCGGTTTCAATCGCATCTGCCAATCGATTCAGAAAATCTTCTTCGTTTTTGATAACAATTCTATCAACGACAACAAATATATTTTTCTGTGATTCTTTATCGATTTTAATTTCATCAATTCTTAAAACATCATCACCAACTTTTATTCTCGCATAACCTTGCTGTTGCAAAGCTTTAAGTTTATCGGGCATTGTTCGCCCTACTTCTAAATGGATAGGCGAGAGCAAGAGTAACTTTTCACCTTCAGGAAACGATTTTAAATACTCTAAAACATCTGTAACGGTATCTTTTTTAACTTCATCACCAGAAACTGGCGAATATGTTTTGCCTATTCTAGCAAATAACAATTTAAGATAATCGTAAATCTCTGTACTTGTGCCAACGGTAGAGCGTGGGTTGGTGGAATTCACTTTTTGTTCTATAGCAATGGCGGGCGCAATACCTTTAATGTAATCCACTTTTGGTTTGTCCAGCCTTCCTAAAAACTGTCTGGCATAACTTGATAAACTTTCAACATAACGTCTTTGTCCTTCGGCATATAAGGTATCAAAAGCCAAGCTTGATTTTCCTGAGCCAGACAAGCCAGTAATAACAACCAATTTGTTTCGTGGGATGACGACATCAATATTTTTTAAATTATGCAGTTTTGCACCTTTAATAATGATGTTTTCTTTTGGATTTACTTCTGAAATATTAGTAGACATACGAGCATAAGAGAATAAGTTTGTAAAGATAACATAAGTATTTCAACCTAAAAAACTGATTTTATCATAAAGAAATATTAAAAAAATATATTAAATTTTGTTTTTTAGGAATGATTGTTGTTATATTTGATTTGTAGATTACATGAACAAATAAATACTAGCCTATAACGCAACATTACTTTTAAACTATTAACCCCAAGCAACGAAGGCTACTTCGAGGCATTAAAAGTAATTATTATGCAATACGAACTTATAACAGATGCTACCTTAGTTAGTTGTTACATTAAAGGCGATGAAAGCGCCTTAGAAGTATTAATAAAGCGCCACAAACAAAAAGTTTATAGTTTTATTTATTCAAAGGTCTATGATAAAGATGTCGCTGAAGATATTTTTCAGGATACTTTTATTAAAGTCATACGCACACTAAAAAAAGGGAATTACAATGAAGAAGGTAAATTTTTGCCTTGGGTCATGCGAATCTCCCATAATTTAGTAATCGATTTTTTTAGAAAAAGTAACAGAATGCCAAAATTTGATAATGCTGGTGAGTTCAGTATTTTTTCTGTACTAAGTGATTCTAGCCTAAATGCTGAAAACAGTATTATAAAGGAACAAGTTGAATATGATGTTAGGCGTTTGGTTGATGAGCTTCCCGAAGACCAAAAAGAAGTATTGTTAATGCGCATTTATGATGATTTGAGCTTCAAAGAAATATCAGATAAAACAGGCGTTAGCATTAATACAGCATTGGGGCGTATGCGTTACGCTTTAATAAATTTGAGAAAGATAATTGACAAACATAATATCGTTTTAACAAATTAATAGATGTATACAATAAAGTGATTTTTGCTGCGTTATTAATTTATTAACGTATAATTTATTAAAATGGCAAAAATTTACTCTAAAACATCCATTGAAACAACAAATGATTTAAAACCCACAGAAGAAACCATTAATTTTCTTCTAAATTATTCAAAGGCTTTAAGTGTTATGAAGTCTGATAAGGTGAAGTTTGAATTAGTATTAAACTAAATCTTTGGAAAAGTCCTAATCGAAGTACCGATTAGGACTTTTTTTATTTCTTTTCGCTATCCATTTTCAAAGGAAAGGAAATTAACAATTATAGCTTCTTTCCATTTGAAAAAGATTGAGGATGGGCATCTATTACAGATTTTCTGCCGATGGTTTTAGTTATAATATCTTTATCTAAATCCCAGCCTCTTGCTGGCGAATACTGTCTACCATACCAAATAATCTGTAAGTGCAAATCGTTCCAAATTTCTCTTGGAAATAACCGTTTGGCATCCTTTTCTGTTTGAACCACATTTTTGCCATTGCTTAAATTCCAACGGTACATTAATCTGTGAATATGCGTGTCTACAGGAAAAGCTGGAACACCAAATGCTTGAGACATCACGACACTGGCTGTTTTATGGCCTACGGCAGGAAGTGCTTCCAAAGCTTCAAAACTTTGGGGCACGTTTCCGTTATATTTCTCAATAAGAATTTGGGATAATCCATGAATACCTTTACTTTTCATAGGTGACAAACCCACAGGTTTGATGATATTCCTAATGTCTTCAACCGAAAGTTTAACCATATCATAAGGATTATCGGCTATTTCAAATAATAAAGGTGTTATCTTATTCACGCGAACATCGGTGCTTTGAGCCGATAACAATACAGCAATCAGTAATGTGTACGGGTCTTTATGGTCTAAAGGAATTGGTATTTCTGGGTAAAGTGCATTTAAAGTATTAATAATAAACTTTACGCTTTCTTCTTTGGTCATTCAGTTGTATTTTTACAATTACAAAGTTAAAAAATATGAACACATTAAAAGTAGGAGATAAGGCTCCAAATTTTACTGCCTTAGATGAACAAGGAAATTCAATTTCGCTAAAGGATTTTATTGGAAAAAAATTGATTGTTTTTTTCTATCCAAAAGCCAATACGCCTACCTGTACTGTAGAATCTTGTAATTTAAGCGATAATTACAAAACGTTGATTGACTACGGTTTCAACGTTATAGGGGTCAGTGCCGATAGCCAAAAAGCTCAAGCCAATTTTAAAAAGAAATATAAATTTCCTTATCCATTAATTGCTGATGTGGATAAAGAAGTGATTAATGCTTTTGGAGTTTGGGGACCTAAAAAATTTATGGGCAGAACGTTTGATGGCATTCATCGTATCACCTTTGTTATAGACGAAACAGGTATTATAATAAAAGTCATTAATGATGTGAAAGCCAAAAATCATGCTTCACAAATAATGGAGTAAAAATAGGCTTTATTAAAAGCCTAATTAGAAATAAATTGTCACATTGAGCATTATCGAAAATGAAAATATATTTTTATTTGAAGATAAAAGTGCAGCTTGCGAAATGCATTTATAATCTGATTAATAAGATTTTCGACTGCGCTCAAATTGACACTAAAGGTTACTTTTTAGACAGCTTCTTTTTATTTTCTTTTTTTAAGTGTTATAGGTTTTAATGATTTTAATGGTTTACGCGTAAAACCAAAGAGGCGATAATCTTTGATTAAATCGGCTGTTCCTTCTGGTACCATGTCTTCCCAACCTCTATCGCCGTCATCAATCATTTGTAAAATTTGACGTGAAAATATGTTCATGATGCTTTCATCATAATCTTTGATATCAATAACTTTTCCATTGTATTTAAAGAATTTATATAATTCCTTCATACGTGGATATACTTTTAAATTTTCACTATTTATAAGTTCTCCAGTATCTGGATCAAGCATTGGGTATAGATACACTTTTAAATCTTTAAAGAACAATTTCCCGAAAGCTTCCAGAATACCACCACTTAAATGGCGATAGTATTTTTCATCAAAAATGTCGACTAAATTATTAACACCCATCGCAAGTCCCATCCTTGCTTTGGTATAATTAGAGAAGTATTCAACAACTTTATAATATTCTTGAAAATTTGAAATCATTACAGATTGTCCCAAAGAGCACAATAAATCGGCTCTATCCATAAAATCTTGTTCATCTATTTCTCCTTCAGCACGTAAATTAGATAAGGTGATTTCAAAGACAACTTCAGTATTGTTTTTATCAACTTTGTTTTCATTTATAAACATCTCGTATGATTTGTCATACATAGCCATGTTTACTTTGGTTACTGGCCTAAAACTACCCCGTAACGCCAAAATGTTTTTCTTATATAAAATTTTAGCAGGCAAAATGTTTTTACCGTCAGGTCCAAACATAACGGCATCGGTCATCCCATTTTTCACAAGTTGCAAGCTCATAAGTCTATTGTCAACATTTTTGAAAGCGGGTCCTGAGAAGTTAATGGTATCAATTTCCAATTGATCTTTATCTAGGTGATCATATAGATAACGTAACAATTTTTTTGGTTCATTATACTTATAAAAGGCACCATAAATAAGATTTAGCCCCAATACACCCAATGTTTCTTGTTGAAGTCTAGCATCGGTTTCTTTAAACCGAACATGTAGAATAACTTCATTAAAATCCTTTCCAGCTTCAATCTGGTATTTAATGCCTACCCAACCATGACCTTTAAATTGCTTGGCAAAATCAATAGTGGCTACTGTATTGGCATAAGCGAAAAATATTTTATTGGGATTTTTATCTCTTGTTAGACGTTTTTCAATAAGGTCCATTTCATGCGATAGCATTTTTCTAAGTCGAGCTTCAGTCACGTAGCGCCCATCATCTTCAACACCATAAATGGCATCACTAAAGTCTTTATCGTAAGCCGACATAGCTTTGGCAATAGTACCAGAAGCGCCGCCAGCTCTAAAAAAATGCCTTGCGGTTTCTTGTCCAGCACCTATTTCGGCAAATGTTCCGTAAATGTTTTCGTTTAGGTTTATTCGAAGCGCTTTCGTCTTTAACGAGGGAATGTCATCAAACTCTTTGTCTCCTTTGATGGTTATTTCCATATTGTTTTAGGTTACTTTAGTGAACAAAACAAAGGTATCAAATAATGGGTGCAAATAAAAAATTAAGTCTAATTTTGTTGATCTAATACTTAGTTTTGGTTTGACAGTAAAATGAAAGTTAATATTTTACGGTTTCTTTAAAAAAGTAGATTAAAAATTATGAATTTAGACCTTGCTTAGTATTTTTTTTGAATTAAAATATTGATTTTTTTTGAAAATAACGTTTTTAGGAACCGGCACATCTCAAGGTATTCCAGTGATTGGAAGTAGCCACCCTGTTTGTTTAAGTAAAGATAAAAAGGACAAAAGGTTACGGGTTTCTGTTTTAATTGAACTTAATGGATACTCGTATTTAATTGACTGTGGTCCAGATTTTAGACAGCAAATGTTAAGGTGTGGGTGTAAAAAAATTGATGCTATTTTATATACCCATGAGCACTCAGACCATGTTATGGGTCTAGATGATATCAGACCTTTTTATTTTAAACAAGGCGATATTCCCATTTACGCCCATAAGCGGGTAATAAAATCTTTAAAGAAGCGGTTTGACTATATTTTTAAAACAGTGAACAAGTATCCTGGAGCGCCAACGGTATCGCCTTATATTATTAAAAATAAACCCTTTGTGATTAATAATCAAGAAATTATTCCGATAAAATTAAAGCATCTTGATTTACAGGTTTTTGGGTTTAGATGTAATGATTTTGCGTATTTAACAGACATGAAAACCATTAAGGATATAGAGGTTGAAAAACTAAAGAACCTCAAGGTTTTAGTGGTCAATGCCCTTCGTATGGAGCCTCATTATTCGCATTTAAATCTAGAGGAAGCTTTGCAATTTATTAAGCGCGTAAATCCTGAAAAAGCATATTTAACCCATATAAGCCACATGATGGGTTTTCATGAAGACGTTGAAAAAGTATTACCAAACAATGTATTTTTGGCATACGATAATTTACAAATCACCATTTAAAATAGTATTATGAAGCAAAGAATTTTTATGTATCTGTTTGTTTTTTCATTGTTATTAGCATTATTTATGTATGTAAATTCCAAGCGTTTATTGGAAATTGAAAAGAAAAAAATAGAAATAACTACAAATCAGATAGAAAAATATAAGGATTCTCTTGTCACAATTCAAGATGATGTATTGGATTTGTCTCATTTTAATTTAGAGAGGAATGAAGATGCCATTTCTTATTTTGAAAACAAAGGATATAATGTTGCTGAATTAATGCCTCTTATAAAAGATGAACTTTATAAATTAAACGAGGCAAAAGGACAACATCCTATAATTCCGTATGCTTCCAGTGAAGGAAGACGAATGATGATCAATACAGTTAAGTTATTGAACCACAAGTGGATCATAGCAGATTTTTCGGATGGAGAATTTTGGGGAGAACTTTTTTTAACTTATGAAATCACAGATTCCAATGAGTTGAAATTTAACCTAGTGGAATCTTTTCTGTATCCCTTCAATTAGTTTTAACCTTAAAAGCAATTCCCTTTTGCTTTTTGGTATCACCAACATATGAATATTCGTAAGTGTATGAGGAATCGCTTGTTGTTAAGATTTTTAAGTGAATATCTTTTCTTTCAGCCATGTTTTTTGGGTTGATGGTTTTGTAGATGACTTCACAATCGTTAATCCATCTTACTTGTGAGGAATCCTTTTTCCCATTGTAAGTTTCTACCTGTAAAATATCCGTTCTTGAAAATGTGGATTTATAAAGTTTGCCGTCAATAGTCACTTCACTATAAAAATCACCTGTTTTATAATCTTTACAATGCCTTTCACTGTTGTAGCAACTAAAAAAACAAAGCAGGCAAATCAATATAAAAAACTTTCTCATGACTAATATTTAATGCAAAATTACTAAACTAAGTTTACAATACTAGTTTTGGAAGTTTTTAAAAGTACCGTCAGAATAAAAAATAACAATCCGCTCAATTTGTTTTCCATCATTGACATCCAACTTTAATTTGGTTTGGATCTCTAGAGGAACTTCTGTTTTCTTTGGCTCATCTTTGGGCAACGCATTTGAAGTAGGGAATGTGCCTTTGCCATTTAGCAACCAATACAATTCTACTTCTGGATAATGAGATAAAATTTTTAAAACAAAATCCAAACTAGGTTTATTTCTTCCAGAAAGTATATGGGAAATACTAGAGCGTTGGACACCTATTTTTTCTGCAAAAGAAGATGCAGATTCACCATAAAAGTCGATGACTTCCTGAAGCCTTTTAGCGAAATCCTCATTGTTTATCATTGTAAACTATTAAAATAGATTAGGGTTTTACAAATGTAAAAAAATATGATTAGAATTCATAAATAAACCCATATAATCCATTATTTATATTAATAACAACTTCATATAAACATATTTAAAAT
This sequence comes from Confluentibacter flavum, assembly GCF_002843175.1. Classification (GTDB taxonomy): domain Bacteria; phylum Bacteroidota; class Bacteroidia; order Flavobacteriales; family Flavobacteriaceae; genus Confluentibacter; species Confluentibacter flavum. The sequence goes on along the minus strand of NZ_PJEO01000052.1, from coordinate 55,570 downwards.
ACTGAAAATCAATTAAATAATTTAATATCTACAATAGAGTTATTTTCTTAGGTTTTATACTAGAACCTAATTCTATTTTTTGTTGTTAAATGTAAACACAATTGTACTTAATTATTGTTTACAAATGTAAAAAAGTAATTGTTTACATTTGTACATCAATTATTTTTAATGAAAGTAGAAGCCATTCAAGTACTGTTTTCTAAGTTTAAAGAAGACAGGTTATTCCATAGATATATTACCAATAATCACATAGAACCTCTTTTAAAAAATTTGGGAGATTCTGTTGCTATCAAAATTATTGGGACATCTGTTTTAAAGCAGCCAATTTATTCAGTGACGATAGGTTCGGGTAAAAAAAAGATCCTTATGTGGTCACAAATGCACGGAAACGAGTCAACCACCACAAAAGCAATTTTTGATCTTTTAAACACGTTTATTTCCGCAGAGACTTCCATAAAACATATACTGGAAGCATGTACTATTTGTTGTATTCCAATATTGAATCCGGACGGCGCTGAGGCCTATACACGAGTGAATGCAAATGATGTTGATTTGAATAGGGATGCGCAATTAAGATCACAGCCAGAAAGCAAGGTTTTAAGAACGGTTTATGAAGATTTTAATCCAGATTTTTGTTATAACCTTCACGGTCAGCGAACTATTTTTAGTGCAGGTAAGACCAATAAGCCTGCAACCGTGTCTTTTTTAGCACCTGCTCAAGATGAAGCCTGCACTATAACACCCAATAGAATGATTGCTATGGAGATTATTAGTAACATGAACGATATGCTTCAGCAAGTTATTCCGAACCAAGTTGGGGTTTATGATGACGCCTTTAATTTGAATTGTGTGGGCGATACGTTTCAGAGTGAGAATAAGCCGACCATTTTATTTGAAGCGGGGCATTATTTTAATGATTATGAGCGCGAACAAACAAGAAAATATATTTATATGTCATTATTGACATCTTTAGATTATATATCTACAGTCAATGTAGATGGAAGTTTTCATAAGCCTTATTTCGATATTCCTGAAAACGACAAATGCTTTTTGGATATTATCATTAGAAATGCAAAAATAGATTCAAATTCAGATGTTACAGATATTGGTATCCAGTTTCAGGAACGATTGGTAGATGGCAAGGTTTTTTTTATTCCTAAAATTGAAAAAATAGAGAATTTAGATTTGTATTATGGTCATAGAGAGATCGATGCTAAAGGTCATTTAGTGTTAGATGACAATTATTTGCCCGTGAAAATAAATTACGAAAACGATTTCGTAATTTTGAATAATAAAAAAACACCAATTTTATCGAAATAAAATGATGTAATTATGCATAATTATTGATGAAAATGTAGTAATTTTGCTTTTTATTTAAGAATAATTAATTATGGGGAAAGTTAAATTAGACGAAATCGACCACCAAATTCTTGACATGTTAATAGACAATACAAGAATTCCTTTTACAGACATAGCCAAAAAACTTTTAATATCTGCCGGAACAGTACACGTTCGTGTAAAAAAAATGGAAGAATCAGGTATCGTTAAAGGATCATCTTTAACTTTAGATTATAAAAAGCTAGGATATTCATTTATAGCGTATGTAGGCATCTATTTGAATAATACATCCCAAACTAAATTTGTATTGGAGCGTGTCAATGAAATACCTTTTGTAACTGTAGCCCATATCACTACAGGTAAATTCAATATTTTTTGTAAAATTAGAGCCAGAAGTACAGAACATGCCAAAGAAATTATTTTTAAATTGGATGACATTGAAGGCGTTTACAGAACAGAAACGATGATTTCTCTTGAAGAAAGCATTAATGATAAAAAGCGTTTGATGCATTCTATATTTAATGAAATGTAACTTACCAAAGAAACACAAACATTCAAAAGCCCTTTTAAGGGCTTTTTTGTTTTAATGTAGATTAAAGTTTAATTTTGGCTTTTAAAAGAATAATTTTGATTTGATTAATTAAATATATGAAGTTTGTGCAACAGATAAATCACCATTTCATCCAATTGTTTTTATAGATTTTTATGATATTTAATTCTATTGAGTTTTTTATTTTCCTCTTAATTGTTTATTTCCTCTATTGGTTTGTCTTTAAAAAAAGTTTAAAAACTCAAAATATTCTTATTTTAGTTTCTAGCTATCTGTTTTATGGATGGTGGGATTGGAGGTTTTTGTCTTTAATTTTACTTAGCACCATAGTCGATTATTTAGTGGCTATTCAAATAAACGGCAATGATAATCAACGAACCAGAAAATCATGGCTATGGGTAAGTGTTATATTTAATGTAGGTCTTTTAGGGTTCTTTAAGTATTATAATTTTTTTGTGGATTCCTGGGTGGATATGGTATCTGTGCTTGGGTATGATATAAAAAGCACATGGACTTTAAAAGTTATTTTACCTGTAGGCATTTCGTTTTATACATTTCAGACCATGTCTTACTCGTTTGATGTATATTATAAAAAACTAAAACCTACAACCGATTTTTTATCTTTTGCGGCCTTTGTTAGCTTTTTTCCCCAATTAGTTGCGGGACCTATAGAGAGAGCTTCAAACCTTTTGTCCCAAATTTTAAAAGTACGTAAGTTTGATTATAGGCAAGCGGTAGATGGGATAAAGCTAATTCTTTGGGGATTGTTCAAAAAAATTGTCATAGCCGACTCATTGGCTCCCATGGTAGATGATATTTTCGCAAATTATAGCACATATCCAGCATCAACACTTATTTTAGGTGTTACATTATTCAGTTTTCAGGTATATGGCGATTTTAGCGGGTATTCAGATATAGCTATTGGTACGGCAAAGCTTTTTGGGGTAGAGTTAACGTCTAATTTTAAGTTTCCTCAGTTTTCAAGAAATGTTGCTGAATATTGGCAGCGTTGGCACGTATCATTATCTACATGGTTTAGACATTATGTTTACATTCCTTTAGGAGGTTCTAGAACGAGTAAATTAAAGTCTGTTAGGAATATTGCTATCGTGTTTTTAATAAGTGGTTTTTGGCATGGTGCCAATTGGACGTTTATTTTTTGGGGTGCATTTCACGCTTTAGCCTTTATTCCTGTTTTTTTAATGGGAAGAAATACTATTTACAAAGATTCGGTAGTGGCCGAAAATACCATGTTCCCAACGTTAACGGAAGTGGGACAGGTTTTATTAACTTTTGGCATAGTAACGTTCTCAAGGATATTTTTTAGGTCAGAGTCCATTACCGTGGCATTTGAATTTATTAATAAAATTTTCACTAATTTTTCATACGAAACTTACCATCACCCAATGGGTTATCGTATGATTGATTATTATGTTTTGATTTTTCTTTTCGTTTTATATGAATACCTAATAAGAAGAGATGAGCGCTCTCCATTCAAGTTTAAATCTAGAATAGTTCGATTTATTATTTATACAATTGTAATTTTATGCTTACTTCTGTTTTATGATAGTGGTTTTGATCGATCGTTTATTTATTTCCAATTTTAAAAAAAATGAAAAAATTATTTTTTAAAATTTTTATATATAGCATTCTTATACTTTTAGCTTTAGAAGTTTATATAAGGGTTTTTCATCTTACCAAAGATTATCCAGTTCGATATGTGGATGAGTTTGGTGTAGAAAAATGGCTCCCCAATCAAGATGGATTTTCCGTAACAGGAAATAGGCGTCAGAATTTTTCAGAATATCACATCAATAATTTTGGGTATAATTCATATAGAGAGTACAATCCCTCAAAGGATAAGATTGAAATAGCCTTGGTTGGTGATTCATTTATAGAAGGTTTTCATCAAAATTATTATAATTCCCTTGGTAAGAAAATTGAAGATAGGCTAGAAGGTAAGGAGGTCTATGAATTTGGGTATGCTGGATATGATTTGGCAGATCAATTACATTTGATAAGCCAATATAAAGAGCAATTCGCTTTAATTGATTATGTTATCTTAGGTATTAAATTTGAAAATGATTTAACCAGGGGAGAATATAATATTGTTCAAAAACGTATGGTATTGGAATCTCCTTTGTATAAAGCCATACGTCAAATTAAATTATTTGTTTACTTAAACAATATCGGAGTTTTGGATGCCCCTAAAGGTCTTGTTTCGAAATTGTTTTCAAATGAAAAAAAGGAAACTCCTAAGTTAACAAAATTGGAAGAAGATAAACGACGTAAAGAGTCAGAAACTAAATATTTAGATAACTTTAAAAGTTTAATAAATACCTATGGATTTGATAAAACTAGATTTGTTTTTCTTTTGGATTCAGAGGAAACTCCTGAAATTTTTTTAAACCATTTAAATGAAAATAATTATAAATACATTGATTTTTCCGAAGCATTTAAGAAATCAAAGAAACCTCCAATTTTAATTTATGATATGCATTGGAATAATAATGGAAGATCTATAATAGCCGAATTAATTGCTAATTATATAAAAGAAATGAAAAGTATTTAAATAGTAATGAATATGTCATGTACCTTTAACTACTTTTAGTTACAAAAAACTTAAAATCCCTTTATGAATATATTAATTACATCGGCAGGAAGAAGAGTCTCTTTGGTTAAAGCCTTTCAAACGGAACTTAAAAAATTAGTTTCAGATGGAAAAGTGATGACTACAGATTTTAACATCCATATGTCAGCCGCCTGCCATGTGTCTGATAAAGCTTTTCAGTTACCGTTAATTAACGACAACGATTACATCAATATACTTCTTACAACATGCCTCGATAATAATATAAAAATAATCATCCCAACCATTGATACGGAATTATTATTGTTATCTAAAAACATGAATACTTTTTTAAAAAAAGGGATAGTTCCTATCATATCTTCATCAAAATTTATAAATATTACAAGGGATAAAAGAGTGACCCACTCGTTTTTTATTGAAAATAATATTAATGTGGCAAAGGAGTATTCAAAATATGAATATAAATTACCTTTATTTATTAAGCCTATAAATGGAAGCCGAAGCGTAGATAATTTCATTATTAAAAAACATGAAGATTTAACGGAATATCACTTCAAAAATGAGGAATTAATGTTTTTGGAATATTTAGATCATAGTTGTTTTGAAGAATTTACCTGTGATTTATATTACGATAAAAAAGGTGATTTAAAATGTGTTGTTCCAAGAAAACGTATAGAAGTTAGGGATGGAGAGGTTAATAAAGGGCTTACAGATAAAAATTCACTATTAGAGTACATTAGAACTCGTTTAAGTCATATTGAAGGGGCCGTGGGATGCTTAACTGCTCAATTTTTTAAGAATATTGAGACGAATGAGATCTATGGGATTGAAATCAATGCCAGGTTTGGTGGCGGGTATCCTTTATCGTATTTAGCTGGTGCCAATTTTCCTAAATGGATAGTTCAAGAATACCTACTTAATCAAGAAATAGATTTTTATGATGATTGGGAAGATCAGTTGTTAATGTTACGTTATGATAATGAAGTATTAGTTCATAATAATGAAAAGTAAAGTAGTATTGGTATTTGATTTGGATGACACACTGTATAAAGAAATTGATTTTTTGAAATCAGCATTTAAAGACATAGCGAGTTATCTTTCAAATATAAATAAAATACCGTCTAACATCATTTTATCTGAAATGAACCAGTATCATGAAAGTGGATTGAATGTATTCGATAGTATATTGCAAAAGTATAAGATAAGCCTTGTTAGTACAAAAGATTTAATCCATATGTATCGTAATCATAAACCTCAAATTTGTTTATCGCGGGATCGAATGGAATTACTTATTAAGTTAAAGAAGAACGTATTTAAAGTAGGATTGATTACCGATGGAAGAAGTGTGCAGCAACGAAATAAAATTGATGCGTTGGGATTATCTAGCTATTTTGACGATATTATCATTTCAGAAGAATTTGGTTCAGAAAAGCCAAATATCAATAATTTTAAATTTTTTGTAGACAAATATGGCACTTCTATGAGGTATGTTTATGTAGGTGATAATACAAAAAAAGATTTTATAGGTCCAAACCATTTAGAATGGTGTACAATATGCCTTATGGATGATGGAGAAAATATCCATAAGCAATCATTTGATCTTGATATTACTAACAAACCTAATTACGTTATTAATGACCTAAACGAGATTGAAACCATATTAAATTAAACCAACCAACGATTAAATAATGAAATTAATAGTTAATAAAATATTGAATGAAGATGATTTTGAATCTTATTTAAATATCGTAGAATCATTTGATGTTATCAATCCATTTTATAAAATTTTGGGCTCCGATTTTAATGAAGTTATCGAAGATAAATTGAGATATTTTACCTTTATAAATGATTTAGAAGAGGTTTTAATTTTAATGCCCTTTGTAATAAGAAAAGTCCCCTACATAGATCAAAATGAAACATATTATGATGTTATTTCACCATATGGTTATAGCGGGCCATTATTTAATGAAGATATGTCTAGAGGCTATCTTATTAAGTTTTGGGAAGAAGTAGATGCATGGTATAAACAAAATAATATTATTTCTGAGTTTATAAGGTTTAGTTTAGACCATAACTATCAATTTTATTCTGGAGTTTTAATACCAACCTTAATAAACGTTAGAGGAGAATTAATTGAAAAAGAGGCGCAATGGAATAACTTTAAGCCAAAAGTTAGAAATAATTACAGGAAAAGTTTAGGCTCTAAATTAATATCAAAATTTGTAAGCAAGGAAATCACCAATGATGAGATAGAGACTTTTTATAATATTTACATAAAAACGATGAGTAGGATAGGGGCCGATACCGACTATTTTTACAATATTAATTATTTCAAAAACATTATTAAACTGAGTAAAGAAAATTTTTTAATAGCGTTTGTGTTTAAAGACGACGTAGCCATTTCTACAGAATTAATATTGATTTCTGGTAATACACTGTATTCTTATCTAGGAGGAACCTTAGGTGACTATTTTAATTTTCGACCAAATGATTTTTTAAAGATTGAAGTCATGAAGTGGGCCAGGGCAAATAATTTTAAATATTACTTATTGGGAGGTGGACGCGAAGATTATGATAGCCTGTATCATTACAAAAAATCTTTTTTTCCAAACGACAATGATGTTATTTATTATACTGGTAGAAAAATAGTGAATAAAAAAGTATACGATAAATTGGATAAAATAATGAATGCACATATTATTTTTGATGATATTAATACGGACATAAAACAAGATAAAATAAAATTTTTCCCAGCTTATAGAATTAGAAATAGGCAATAATTATATAAAGAACACATTTACTAAGATGGTTAGCCTATTTACTATGGCATTTAATTTTTTCAATACAATCTTTTGCCTGAACAATATAAGTATTGTTCGAGTTTTTAACTTCAAATATTGAGATATTATTTATTGATTCAGACTTTTTATATAAGAAATCTATTAAAAATTTCTTGAAGGTTTCATTTGAAATACTATTGAAATCCATTTTAATTAATGTATGTTCATCTGGCAAGCTTTCAATTTCAATACTGTCATAATCTAAAGGGATTACGACATTTTTTTTGCCTTTTATAAAATAGATGGCTTTATGAAATAGAATATTGACATTTAAATCCCTTAAATATTGTTTGCCCCTAAAATATATAAAAATGAATTGGGCAAGACTTGTCGCTAGTATGGATTTGGAATCAAATAATATGTGATAATCAAAATGATAAGCTTTGTTTGCCAACCTTTTTTTATAATCGTAATCACCTTTCGAAAAATCGAAAATAGCAATTTTATTTTCTATACACCATTCAATATGCTTTATATTATCAATATAGCCAATATTAAATTTTGCATAGTCTGGATCAAATACAGGTAAGGCAGAATATAAAATAGTAGGAGATACATAATTCAAATACACAGAAATGGGTATGTTATCATTATAAATAACAAACAAAGCTGCTTTGTTTTCCAAAATCATGTGATAGATAACATCCTGCAAATATGTCCACTTTTTCGGGGATAAATAATGATTGTTTATTTGTTTTTCGGTGAATCTTTTTACTAAAAGTTTATGAAAATAATTAAAGGCGAAATCAAAGTCATCTTTACGGGTATCTTTTCCATATAGAACACCATACCTTATATTGAAGCAAGCTTCCAATCGCCGTTTGGATTTTTTTATTTTCCACCGGCTATTCGTACTGAATTGTTCACTCAAATAATCTTCAATACTTTTATATTTGGTTAGGTTTGCCAAGTAGCCAACATACTGCCTTACAGTTTTTAACTTTAGAGACCCATGAAACTGATTGTGAACATCAAAATATTCTGGAATATCATAAATAAAAAAAACCTTGTTCTTATAGTCGGTTTCTTTTTCATCCAATTCATATGCTATCCCATTGGTTAGATTTTTACCAACGTTTACATATAACGGAAGGTGTTTGTTTTTAACAAAATCAACCTCTTTTATAAACTTAAAAGTAAATGCAGATTTGGAATCGTTAAAATGTTTTAACCAAATAGACACAAATATATTAGAAAGAAACGGGTTGTTTTTCATGCGATTTTATTTTTAAGCCAAGTATCTATTAAAGCAATAATGCCATCCATATCTGCTATAGTGTATCTATAATCAATATGGATATTTAAAAAATAACGCCATTCTAAATCCAGATGGTTATCAGGCCAAAGGGATGATGGATACACATGGTTAGCAACTAAAAACTGCTTGAGTTCATTATAATCCGTCTCATCTTTAAAAAGCAAATGGAGACCAAATGCAGTGAAACCAGATCTTTTTATAATCTTATAATAAGCAGTGTCCTGTAATTTTTTATATAAATAGGTTAGATGGGTTTCTTTTATTTTTCTGGTATCTAAATGCAAGTAGGATTCAATAAAATGATTATGTTCTTTTGTTAACTGTACAAAATCAGTATATATATTGAGGGCTTCCTCAACCTCATAAAATAGGGGCAAATATTTAGAGCTATTGCTGTTTGTGTCACCGGCAATGAAGTCCGATTTCAATGTCATGGCATGCAGCATGGTATCCCATATCTTATAAAAATGTGTGTCTGCTTTAAAATTTAAGTCATTTTCCAGTCTCGTTGTATTGGGTTTCCAATACATACCCCCTAATGGAATGGGCAAGGACTTCCGTAATGAAACAAAACAATAATCTGCTGTACTATGTAAACAAGCATCACTTAACCAGCCATGGGAATGATCTTCAACAATAGTAGGCCCATGATCATCCGCATCCGTTTTCATACTGCTCAAGCCCCAATAATTATTGATTAATACCACATCGTTTTTAGTGGCGAACTCACTAACATTTACAACATCAAATGAAAACTCAAAGGGATTAATGTCGTAAATATGAATATTGGGGTATGATTTTTTAATCCAAGCTAAGGTGTGTTGGCAATAATAATTAGGAAACCAAATTTTAGATAGGTTACCGGAATTGTTTATTTCATTTAGAATATATAAAAGAGCCTGTCTGCCAGTGTAAAATAGGTTATAATTTAAATCTAACGAAACCGTTAAATCCTTAAAACGCTCATGATTTTCAAAATGATAATAAGACCCAATTCCTTCTTTTCTTATCATTTTATCACTCATTATTGCCACCCGTAAATGTAGTCATGTTTAAACTTTCAGAACTGTTAACCCCATCTTTAAAAATCACTTTTTTAATGGTTAACAGAAGAATTTTAATATCAAGCACCAACGATATATTTTCAACATACCAAACATCGTACTCAAACTTTTTAACCCATAGTATGGCGTTTCTGCCATTTACTTGAGCCCAACCAGTAATGCCGGGTTTTACCTCATGACGTCTTTTTTGTGTGTCGTTGTACAAAGGTAAATATTCAACCATTAAGGGCCTTGGACCAATCAAACTCATATCACCTTTAAGGACATTAAATAATTGGGGGATTTCATCAAGGGAATATTTCCTTACAAATTTTCCCAGTTTTGTTACCCGTTTATCAAAATCCAAAAAATTACCTTGAGCATCCTTCTTATCATTCATGGTTTTAAATTTGACAATTTTAAACAGTTTTTCGTTCTTGCCGGGACGAATTTGAAAAAATAAGGGCTTACCATTGTTGGAAATGGTCAAAGCAATAAACACGATTAAAAAAATAGGGAATAATAGGATTAACGCTATGAAGGCAATAACCAAATCCATAATTCTTTTAATGACATTTTTATAAAACATTTTGTGCATTTTTAAACTTATTATTGTTGTTGAATGTCGGTTCGAGTAAAATTCTTTTTCGGAATTTTGTATGGAGAACTTTAGTTATATGACTTCTCGATACAATTTTCTCATGCTTCGAAAATCACTCGAAGTGACATCTAGGTTCTTAATTGTATTATAGTTAGTTAGCCTGTCAGTTCGAGTGATTCGCCATAGCGAATTGTATCGAGAACTATTCTAAAATTAAAAAATTCAATTCTTAATACACTTTTTATGTGTGAAATATTCATCAAAATGTGCATTGGGTTTATATAATTTCATCTTTGTCATTATTTAAAACACTATCTATAATGTTCAATAAGTTAGCATTAATGATGTTAACATCAAATTTTTCTTCAGCATATTTTCTGCTATTGATACCCATGTCCTTTATTTTAGAAGGGTTGATAAGAAAATATTCCATGGCGTTTATTAATGCATCTAAATTTTGAGGCTCGATTAAAAAACCATTCTCGTTTTGTATCACCGTTTCTTTACAGCCCGGTGTATTGGTTGTAATTATTGGCAATCCAACCGATAATGCTTCCAGAATGGATCTTGGCACACCTTCTCTATAATATGTTGGCAATACAAATACATCGCTTTTAAATAAATGGTCCTGAACATTATCTTGCTGGCCATGATACATAATGATTCCTTGATCGTGCAAATCTATCAACAAATCTTCTTTCATGGCAGAAGGTGTGTTAAAAAGATCTCCAATCATATGAAATTCAGCTTCTGGATAGGTCTTTTTCAAAATTGTTGCTGCCTCAATGTATAAACCGATACCTTTTTCTTTAATTAATCGGGCAACTATAAGAAAACGTATCTTTTTTGTGGTATTGTCGTTTATACGGTATTTATATAAGTTGAGATTTACTCCCGAGCCACTCACAAAGCCAACAGGTTGGTTTTTGGCAATGATGTTTCTATCCAAAAACAATTGGTAATCATCAGAATTCTGAAAAACAATGACTTTATTTTTACGAATGGATATTTTATATAAAAACTCGTTAAGGGTTTGTAACCTTCTTGCCTTAAACGTTAAACCTGTAAATGTAAAACCCAAACCGGTGATTAATGAAATAACAGGAACGTTGCAAAAGTTAGCTGCTATCGAACTGTAAATAACCGGTTTAACAGTATAAGGAAATACTAAATCAATGCTGTTTTGCGTAATAATCCGTTTTAACTCCAAAATGGTTGCCATATCTTTAAACGGATTTAATTTAGTTCTTTGCAATTTATAATGTATAGGTTTGGCACCATAGTCAATAACTGTAGGATATCTTTTATGGGTAAAATCTGGAGCTGCAACAAAAACGTCAAAGCCACTTTTTATCAAATTTTTAATAAAATCGCCTCTAAAAGATACTAGTGAATCTTCAGAAGAAGCCACCATTAGAATTCTTTTTTTTCTCATTTATAAATGCTGAATTTTTATTTCAAAATAAAAGATATCTTTCCTAATTATCCATATCAATTTAATTAAAAATATTATAATCAATGTTGTTTTATGATAATTGTGTGTATTCATCCAAAATGGCTTTCCACACAACTTTGCGTTCAAAATAGGATTGTATGTGTTTTCTAGAGTTAATTCCCATAGATTTATATTTAGATTGATTGTTAAAAACATGAATCATGGCATCGTATAGTGCTACTTCGTCTTTGATAGGTATGATAATTCCATATTCATTGTGTTTGATAATTTCATTACAGCCATTTATGTTTGTAACAATACAAGGCAATTGCATAGCTGCAGCTTGCATTACAACATTTGGGAAACCCTCCCTATAGCTAGGGAAAGTTAGTACATTTGCTATTGAATAATAAGGCCTAACATCCTTGACCCATCCTGTAGAAATAATATTGCTATTATGATTAATAATCTCTATAGTATCTATTTTTAGTGGGTCTAATGCTTTTTCATAAGGGCCAACTAGCAATAATTTTATTGTATTGTATTGCTTGTATAGTTTATTGAATGCAATGATTAATTCATTGATACCTTTGTCGGTCACCAATCTTCCAACATAAATAAAAACAAAATCATTATTAGATATGCCCAACTCTGCTCTAAATTTAAGTTTAGTAGTATTATCTGTATAAAGTGTAGGGTCAAAAAACGACGTATCAATACCGTTAGAACTCCCATTGGCAATTACTTTTAACTTTTCTTTAGATGTAAACTTGTTTTCTAGAATAATATCTACCAATCCATAAGAGTTAGGATATATTTTAGTAGCACAGGCATAAGTTACTTTCTCAACAGTATTTAGTATAATGCGTTTAAAACCAGTTGCTTCAACTAAAGGAAGTCCTGCAATGGTATGTAAACGGTGGGGAATACTAGCCCATTTTGCAGCAATCATGGATAAAGTTCCTGCCTTAGGGGTATGGGAGTGAACAATAAATGGCTTTTCTTTTTTAAATAGTCTGTATAATTTCCAAACAGCAACTAAATCTTTAAAAGGAGTTATTTTTCTAGTCATTTCAACAGCATAGGTTGGGATGCCTTCTTGTTCAGACACTTTTAAAAGTTCATTGTTTTTACCATTCGAGGCAACTGCTATTACATCAAAATATTGTGACATATAACGTAATTGTCCTTGCAACAAACTACTAAGGGAACCTGAAACTGTAGCTGACCGAATTATTTTTTTTTTCATTAGTTCTTGGGGCTTGATTTCTTCTATAATTCAACTTTCTTTAATGAAATATTATAGGTTTATTCTATTAATTTATTTTGTCTTTGGAAATAGAAGTGATCGTATAGCTTTAAAGATGTTCTCATGTTCATAAATTATTGTTTGTTATTTTTTTCTTAACATAGCTAATTTCAATCAATTAATATATTTATGAAATCACTTTTAGTTGGTTAAAAAGAAAATATAAATTTTATTTTGTTTATTAATTTAAATGTCTCACAATTTCATCTATAAAAGATTTATAATTTCTTTTTTCTAAAAACAAATCAAAGGATTCTCTATTTTTTTCTGTATTAGTATTTAATGCATGTATCATGGCCTTTTTAAGTTTTTGGGCATCTAAAACTGGGCATGTAATTAATCCTTCAATATTGTCAATACCACCAGCTGAGAGAGTACTAACCACTTTATGATTTTGAGACATCATTTGTAATAAAACATTTGGAAATCCTTCGATTCTTGAAGACATAACACATAGTTTGGCATATTTAAAATATGGATACACATTGTTTGTGAATCCTTTTAAAACTATTTTATCTTCTAATTTTAATAGTTTAATTTGTTCAGTCAACTCTTTCCTTTTTTCTCCTTCACCAAGTATATATAACTTAAGAGAAGGATATTCCATGTGGAATTGAGAAAATGAGTCTATTAGTATATCAAATCCTTTTTTTGGATGTAAAGATCCTGCTGCCACTATAAATTCAGTGTTATTTAAGCCATCTATATCTTCACTTGCTTTTTGATTTATAATTTCAAGATTAATGGGGTTGTCAATTACACAGATATTTACTTTTTTAGCTAACCAAGGTAGTCCTTCTATTAGTTGATTTTTCATAAATTCAGTTTGACAAATAACTAAATCAACTTTAGGATAACCAACTTTATAACCTATAACATATCTTTTTAATTTCAGTCCAGACATCAGTTTAAAGATGGAATTAGATTCCCTAACAATTATTTTGGTTTTTTTCAAAAAACCAAGTCTTTTATAAAAACCAATAGAGCTATTGATTAGTGTTTGAGTACTAAAGCTATATGATATTTTTTTCGTTAAGAAAACATATAATAATATAGGAAAAAGTAGTAAAAAAGCAAATTTCACATATTTATTACCAAATGGAAGATATTTAACTGTGCCTTTTTTTTCCATAAAGTCCCAGCAACCCATATTTCTTTTAGAGAGACAAATTACATAGCAATTTTTTCCATTATTGACTAAATAATGAAACATATTTATTTGATGCTGTTCTGCACCACCACCAAATGTGTCTGAAGTGACTATGGTAAACCAATCAATTTTTCGTTTATTTTTCAAAGTTTTATTTTGCTATATTTAATTGTTATCATTTTTTACAATCCAATATAAATTAAATCTACTTTTTATAGGGTTTTATAAAACAATCTTGCTTTTTCACTAATTAAGAATTTCTAAGAACAAATCTTCATATTTTTGGAGTATTTTTTCTTTACTAAATTTCCTATTAACGGAATTACTTATTGATTGTGGATCCCATTGGTAAATTGTAGTTGATTTGATAATACTTTCAACATATTCTTTTTCCGTATCAGCAATAAAACCATTAATTCCTTCTTCTATTATTTCGTTTAACCCACCTGGGGCACGAAAAGCAATAATGGGAACACCAACGGCACAACTTTCTATTAAACAATTAGGAAAACCTTCAACAAAAGCTCCCTGAAGAAATAAATCACTTTCAGCCAGATATTTAGAAACTTCATTGGTATAAGGTATATGGACAATTTTATCACGGATACCTAACTCATCGATTAAGTTAAATATGTTCTTATTTTCAGGGCCATCTCCTATAATTGTATATATATAAGGAAAAGGCAATTTAGAAATTGCATGAATAATTCTTTCATGTCCTTTTTGCTTTTTTAATCTAGCTACAGTTATAAATTTAACAATATTTGTTTTTTCTGCATTTTGAAGTTTTAATTTGAAATTGTCAGTAATTGGATTATTTATGATTCTTAATTTTTCCTGAGGGATTTTGTAGTTTAGCATCATATCATTATACATATCTTTTGACTGACATAGAATAATATCCAAAAATTTATAACTGACATGTGCTAGTGGAAGTGAAGAATAGAATTTCTTTTCCCCCCCAAATTCTTTTTTTACACTTAATACATTTACTTCTCTACCAATAAATTTAATTTTTGAAAAAAAAACTGATAAAAATCCCATTACTGTATTAACGTGAGTAATGGAACTTAAAACAATATCTGGTTTGTTTTTTATTATTAAAAAAATAAAAGACGGTATGGCAAAAAGAACTCTAGACTTATTTAAATAAATCAACTTGATATCCTTAACGCTGTAATCAGTATCTTTTGGATAACCGGCAATAAGAAGTATGGGTTCAAACTTTTCTTTATCAATATTTTGAGCAATAAAGGAAATAACTCTTTCTGCTCCACCAGGCACTAATGATGGTAATACAAAAACTATTTTTTTTTTTGGTCTATTGTTCATTAATTGTTTTTGGGATTTTATAAGTATTTTCTAAATCAGATTAACGCTTTCAACTGGGATTTTAAAGATTAAAATTATTAAAAACGACAAAAATAAATTAAATATTCTGCAAATATCTTTTATTTTAATTGGGATATCAAAATTATTCTGCAAACAGTAGTTTTACAGCCTCAATCTACACTAATTCAACTTAATTTTATATTTAAAAATTGAATAAACACTATAGACATTTTTTTCATATATTAGATTTAATTTGATAAAATTATTTAGTATAAATTATAATATTAAGTTAATTTAGCCTAAAAGCTAAACAAGAATTTAATTATGATCAAGTCAAAACAAGACTATCTGTATTATTTGAAAGCCGATAGAAAAGCTTTAAATATTCCAGATAAACCAAATTGGATAAAAGAAATAATTTTGCCTAATTATATTTGGGTTTTTCAAAAAAGATTACGCAAATTGGAGTATTTAAAAAATTGTAGAAACGACTTAATAGGAAAAATCACTTATGTAATATTGAAAGTTAGATTTAGGAAATTAGGAATTCGCCTTGGGTTTTCAATTCCTGAAAATATTTTTGGGCCAGGCCTTTCTATTGCCCATTATGGAACAATCGTTGTTAATTCTAAAACGAAAGTGGGTAAAAACTGCCGTATCCATGTTTGTACTAATATTGGTGCTTCGGGAGGGAATCCAAAAGCACCCGTAATTGGAGATAATGTTTATATCGCCCCAGGAGTCAAAATTTATGGTGATATAGAAATAGGCAATAATATCGCCATTGCCCCTAACTCATCTGTAAATAAAACATTTTTAGAACCTAATGTATTGATTGCTGGATCACCAGCTAAGATAATTAAGAAAATAGATATCAGTAAATTAATTCCAAATAGTACAGAATAGACTATTATTGCTGATTTTTTTTATGAATTTTTTTTGATAAAATTTCAGAACCTAATATATAGCTTGTTACATCCCCAAAATAAATTTTATCTTTTACCAAGTAAAAATCTATTACTATATACTCAATTATGATGTTATTTCTTGTAGATTATATAATTTATTATTCTTTTCTACTAATAGTTGATATTGTATCCACATTGTACAAAATGTAATATAATAAAAATTGAAAAAATTATGATTTGCCAATAAAAACATAAATAGCGCAATTGTTTGCATAATTAAATGAGGTGCAAATTTAAAATAAATATATCCTCTCCTAAACATCACAAAGAACATCGCTAACATAATAAAGAATGGTAACAATCCAGATTCTCCAAGAACCATTAGAAATGAATTATGGACCCCCATAGAGGAAATTCCTGATAAAGAGCCCCAACCGTTTCCGATAATAGGGGAGTCTAATATTTGGTCATAAAATAATGCCCAGGTTTCTGTTCTAGAGTCTTCGCTAATTACTTCGGTTGAAACCTTCTCATTTGTGACAATATTTTTAAGTTGTTGAAATCTGGGGTTGCTTAGTCCTACAATTTCATCAATTAAGAAAAGGGTACTTACAATTAAGAAACCTAGTCCTAGCATTCTAATGTTTTTAATACTAATTCTGAGAGATATTAAATTTAATAAAATCCAAATAACAATAAAAGTTCGAGAAAATGTTAATAGTCCCATTAGGGTAAAAACAAATTGTCCTATGAGTTTAAGTATTTGATTGTTTAAACCATAAGTTAAGGCAAATGCATAAATGCAAATAAACCCAGCTGTATTTGGGTTTATGTAAAAACCACCATAGCGCCCAAATTTACTTGGAAAAAACATTGCTTCTATACCAATACTTAATCCTCCAATTAGCAAAACAAAAAACATATCTAATTTACTCATGTTTTTTATAAGTTCGAAACCACAAATAATTACAATAAAATACTTTATACAATTAAGAATGAAAACACTATCGGTACCGTAATATTGAAAACTGGAAATTACAAAATAAAATAAGGCCAAAACAATCATCCAGCCGTTTGGTTCCGTTTTTTTCTCTAAAATGTAATAAACAGCTAAAAACACTATAGTAGCGTAGCTGAGTAAACTACCAATTACAGGCGTAGTATTAACTAGTAAAATGGATGGTAAGTTTAGTAAAACTAATGTGGCTATTATAAATTTTAATATTTTCATCTTTACATTAATTATTAAATCAATGAGCTAATTACTTCTTCCCATTTTTTGACCACGGTATCGCTGTGAAAGCGCTCTGTAGCTAGTTTTGCATTTTTTGAAAATTTTACTCTAAGTTGTTCGTTATCAATAAGAGTTTTTAATCTTTTTTCTAACATTTCCTGATCTCCCACAGGAATTAAATAGCCATTTTTACCATTTTCAATAATTTCTGATGGCCCAAAATTACAATCTGTAGAAATAGTAGGCATACCAAAATACATAGCTTCTAATAGCGCATTAGGAAATCCTTCTGTTCTAGAAGCAAATACAAAAACCCCAGCACTATTGTAATACTTGTGAATATCCTTTACTTTTCCTAAAAGCTTAACCGAATCTTGTAAGTTGCTAATTTTAATTAATTCTTTTAAATTATTTTCCATTGGTCCAACTCCTACAATTAAAAGTTTCCAATCGTTAGATTTAACTCCTTTAAAAGCATTGATAATTAAATCATGGCATTTATTTTTATCTAATCTGCCTACAGTAAGAATGATATTTTCTTTTTTAACTTTGTCATCTCTTAACGAAGATAAATCTTTAGAGATTGGATTTGGAAGGATAACTATTTTATTAGACTTAATTCTATCCTTATAAAATTTTTTAACACCCTCTGTTTGAAGGATCAATTTATCAGCTTTTGGATAAACTAAATGCCTCATTAAAACCCAAAATTTAGGAACATCTGTTATCATTGGATTATTTCTCTCGCTAATAATACTTGGTATTTTATTTAATTTGGCAGCTAGTGTTGCCACAATATTAGCAGAGGTTATAAAGCCAATTATAATGTCTATTTTTTCAGTTTTTATAACCTTTGAAACTCCTTTTAGTAGCTCTAAATTAAGTCTTAATGATTGGAAAATTGATGTAGGGGTAGATATGGTTTCTTTACATGCTATAACTTTTATTTTTTCATTAAGGCTATAAAAAGGATCGTCTTTCACAAATGTAATGATAACAATATCATATTTATTAATTAACTCATTGCTTAGCGTAGATATAACACGTTCAGCCCCTCCTGAGGAAAGGGAACCAATTACAAAACCAATTTTCTTTTTTTTATTGTTCAAAACTAAAAGGTTATTTATTTGTAAATAATTTATGTTGTAATAATTTTTTCATTCTTAAGCAAAAAACTTTAAAGCCTTTGATAAATATAAATAATAAAACACCATAGATTAGTGTCACTATTGATGTTACTTTAAATAAGTAAATAGCCCAATTAATTAGATTAGATGAACTTTTATTATAAGGAAAATGGCTGACTATATAATTTATTAAAAAAGCAGATATAAAAAAAACGATTGTCACGGGCATAATGCCTTTCCAATAATGCCAAACGTTTTTTTTAAAACCATTTTTATATAAAAAATAAGGTTTCCAAATTATTACAATTAGTGTGGCACTAACTAATGTTCCGAGTAAAATTCCTTCTATACCCCATATTCTACCAAAAAAGTATGATATGGCAAGATTTAAAATAACTTCCGTTGCTGGTGCCCAAGTGTCAGAATACAAACCATAGGCATTTTTATAGCGTTCTATAGGTGTACTTATCTCGTAAATAAAAAAATTGGCTATCATTAGTAACAAAACACTGTTTGCCATTATGTATTCTGCACCAAGCCATAATATTATAAAAGGTTCCATAATATAGTAAATTATCATACTAAAAAAACCAGCTATAAAAAATTGGACAGCTATTAACTCCCAAAAAATTTTATTAATATTTTCTTTATCATTTTCTGCCACTAAATTACCAATTGCAGAACCCGTACCAGCAAATGCCATTTTAACCAAACCACTAAGTTTTAGGAAAATTAATTGATAGTTCCCAAAGAATGCAACGCTTTGTAAGTTTACTAAGGCGTAAACAAGAATATTATCCGTGCCCCCTTTAACAAAAACACTAATTTTATGAATAAATACCTGTTTTATTGTTTTTATTAATTCTGGATATTCTTTTATAATTTCAGCTTTTTGGGATGAATTTAATATCAGCCAAGGATAGTGTTCTTTCACTTTACTTCTTAATACAATACTATATATTACACTAAAAACTAATTCAAGAGCAATCCACAAATAGAAATTTTGAAGATAAATAGCAACAAAACATTGTATAATTACACGTGTTATATTAAATATTTGAAAATAACTTTGAATTATATAACCCTTTTGGTCTGCCCCTAGTAAACTTTGATGATAGTTAACAAAATAACTTAATAGAGAAGATGATAATAAAGCATAAAATATAAAATATATTAATAATAGAGAAAAAGGGGCATCCTTAAATATTAAAGGAAAAAATAAAGAGGTGATTACACCCAATCCAATTATGATGAAGCCAATTCTTTTATAAAGAACCCCTAATAATGCTACTATTTTATTAATTTCATTTTGATCTTCATCAAAAATGGGTTTATATAGAGCAAAACCAATAGCAGTTCCAATACCTAATTCTGCTAAATTTAGAAAACCAAGTATACTTCTTAATGTAGCATCCAAACCAATAAACTCATCGCCTAAATGATCCAGAAATATTTTTCTTGAAAAGAATTGCACAACAATTGATATCAAGAAAAAAAATACGCCAACCTTAGCATTTTTTATAGATTTGGAGACTCTTGACATTTCAATACTTTATTAGTGTTCATTTCTTATAATTATAAGAAAATATTTGAATAAGTTTTATTTATACTAAAATAATTATGTTTATATAAATTATAAGCACTTATTTGTTTTGTCTTTTAAAACCCCTTTTACATCATATACCAGCCCTTTGGAATTTAATAACTCCTTAAAATTAATATCAAGAAACTCTTTGTGCGCGACCCCTAATACAATCGTATCGAATTCATTTTTTGGTAGTTCAGACAGGGTCGTTAAATTATATTCATGTTGTACTTCCAAGGGATTTGCCCAAGGGTCGTAGATGGTAATATCGAGACCATATTCTTTTAAATGCTTGATGACATCCACTATTTTAGTATTCCTAACGTCTGGGCAGTTTTCTTTAAACGTGATGCCCAACATTAACAGTTTAGCGCCATTAACTTTAATATCATTTTTTAACATCATCTTAACGACTTCACTGGCAATGTATTGTCCCATGCTATCATTGACGCGGCGGCCCGCTAAAATAATTTCGGGATGATAGCCCACTTCTTGTGCCTTCTGTGCTAAATAATAAGGGTCAACACCAATGCAATGACCACCAACTAACCCCGGTTTAAACGGTAAAAAATTCCATTTCGTGCCAGCAGCTTCCAATACCGCATGGGTGTCAATATCGAGAAGGTTAAAAATCTTTGCCAATTCATTCACAAAGGCAATATTAATGTCACGTTGGGAATTCTCAATAACCTTAGCAGCCTCGGCCACCTTAATGCTAGGAGCAAGGTGGGTACCTGCGGAAATCACACTGGCATATAAATTATTGACTTTAATCCCAATCTCTGGTGTAGAACCCGCAGTGACCTTTAAAATTTTATCAACGGTATGCTCTTTATCCCCAGGGTTGATACGCTCTGGTGAATAGCCTGCAAAAAAATCTGTGTTGAATGTAAGGCCGCTTATTTTTTCTAGAATAGGCACACATTCATCTTCCGTTACGCCAGGATATACCGTGGATTCATAAATAACAATATCCCCTTTCTTTAAAACACGTCCCACCGTTTCACTCGATTTGTAAAGAGGGGTTAAATCGGGGCGGTTATTTTTATCAATAGGCGTAGGGACGGTTACTATATAATAGTTACAATCTTTAATGTCCTCCATGTTGGTTGAGCAACATAAACCTATCTCAGCATTTGCTGTGTCTTTTAAAACCGATTTTAAAAGTGTTTCTTCAACTTCTAAAGTCATATCCTTACCTTGTTGCAAATCAGCAATTCGTTTTGTATTGATATCAAACCCAACAACGGCATATTTAGTTGCAAAAAGGCGGGCTAGGGGCAATCCCACATATCCTAAGCCAATGATAGCTATTTTGATGTGTTCCATTTTTAATATTTACTATTTATTATTTATTAATGACTATCGTTTAATCGTTAAATATTTTAATCGGGTATTGTTTTTTTATTTTTCACTATTCACTATTCACTATTCACTATTCACTATTCACTATTCACTATTCACTATTCACTATTCACTATTCACTATTCACTATTCACTATTATTGACCTATGGAATAATATTCAAATCCGATGGTTTCCATGCTCGATTTATCTAAAATATTTCTGCCATCAAAGATAAAGGCTGGTTTTTTCATGTCCTTATAAATCCTCACCCAATCATACGTTTTAAACTCATCCCATTCGGTCATAATGGCAACTGCATGGGCGTCCTTTAAGGCTTCGTATGGGGTATTAGAAGATTCAACATACTTTAGATTGTCTGCTTCCGTCCGCGTGTTTAGGTAATTCAAGTCTGTTTGGATTTTAACCGCAGACACTTTAGGGTCGTAAACTGAAATATATGCTTGCTCGCTTACTAAATGATCGGCCACATAAATGGCAGCAGACTCTCTGGTATCATTGGTATCCTTTTTAAAAGCCCAACCCAGAAAGCCTATTTTTTTTCCGGAAACTGTATTGTATAATGTTTTTATCAAGCGATCGGAAAAGCGTCTTTTTTGGTGGTCGTTCATAATAATAACCTGTTCCCAATAATTAGCGACTTCGTTTAAACTGTAACTTCTCGCAACATATACTAAATTCAATATGTCCTTTTGAAAACAAGAACCACCAAATCCAACGGAAGCTTTTAAAAATTTAGAGCCAATTCTGGAATCCATGCCAATGGCTTTAGCGACTTCATTAACATTAGCCTCGGTATGCTCGCAAAGCTCTGAAATGGCATTGATAGACGATATACGTTGGGCTAAAAACGCATTCGCCGTTAATTTAGAAAGTTCTGAAGACCACAGATTGGTTCTCAATATCTTCTCTCGAGGCACCCAGCTAGCATAAATAGACGCTAAACTGTCAATGGCTTCTTCCGATTCGCCTCCAATTAATATCCTATCAGGATGTAATAAATCATCAATCGCCGTACCTTCTGCGAGGAACTCAGGATTTGATAAGATATCGAATGTCACACCATTACCTGTGTTTTCAAGGATGCTTTTAATCGCTTGGGCAGTTCTAACAGGCAAAGTCGATTTTTCAACCACTATTTTATCCGTTTTGGCTATGTCTGCAATATTTCTGGCACAAAGTTCTACATGTTTTAAGTCGGATGCCATCCCTTTTCCCTTCCCATAGGTTTTTGTTGGGGTATTTACAGATATAAAAATCATTTCAGATTCATCAATAGCGGTATTGATGTCTGTTGAAAAGAATAAGTTTTTATGCCTGGTTTCCTTAACGATGTCTGCTAAGCCCGGTTCATAAACAGGCAGTTTTGATACATCGTCATCATTCCACGCCGCAATGCGTTCGGCATTGATATCAACGATGGTTATTTTTATATGCGGATTATTTTTCGCAATCACTGCCATGGTAGGACCACCAACGTAGCCAGCACCAATACAACAAATTTTAGTTATTTTCATTTTTCTTATAAATGTTTCCAATACCAATGTACCGCTTCTTTAATGCCGTCATTGATATTAAATTTAGGTTTGTAATTTAATAATTGCTTTGCTTTATCAATAGATGCTAAGGAGTGGGGAATATCCCCAATTCTATTGTCTCTATGTTTTATTTCTACGCTGCTGATGGAGGCATCAAAAGACGACAAATGTGTTTTCAATAAGTTTGTTAATTCCAACAGCGTCGTTCTATCTCCATAGGCCACATTATAAACCGTATTCAATGCCTTTTTATTGTTGGTGGTCAATGCCAACATATTCATCTGAACAACATTATCAATATAAGTAAAATCCCTTGAGTAACTGCCGTCACCGTTGATAATAGGTGATTCATGAGCCATTAATTGCTTTACGAATTTAGGAATCACAGCGGCATAAGCACCGTCTGGGTCTTGCCTTTTCCCAAACACATTAAAATAACGCAATCCGATGGTGTCCAATTGATAGGTTTTATAAAAAATATCGGCATATAATTCATTCACATATTTCGTAATGGCATATGGTGACAAGGGTTTTCCTATAATATCTTCTACTTTTGGTAATGCTTCGTGGTCTCCATAGGTTGATGAGCTAGCGGCATATACAAACCGTTTTACTTTGGCATCCCTGGCTGCTACAAGCATGTTTAAAAATCCAGAAACATTGACATCATTTGTTGTTATAGGGTCGTTAATGGATCTTGGAACAGAACCTAAAGCGGCCTCATGAAGAATATAATCAACACCAACACAGGCCTGATGGCAATCTTCAAGATGTCTGATATCGCCTTCAATGAGTTTAAATAACTTATTTTTTAAAAAAGGTGCTATATTCTCTCGTTTGCCAGTGGAAAAGTTGTCTAGGCAAATGGTGTTTATATGGTTGTCCAGTAGTGTTTCACATAAGTTGGAGCCTATAAAGCCAGCACCTCCTGTAACAAGAATCGTTTTATCTTGTAATGTTTTTAATTGGTCTATAGTCATTAAATTTGGGTTTAATAATATAATTCCTCGATGGCTTTGCCTCGAGGTTTCCGATTTTACCTTCCCTTTGGGGAGGTCGGAATTGTTTTTTCGCAATTCCGGGCGGGGCAACATATAAAATTTCGGTTTTTTGCCCCCATGGACAAAATGAGACCGGTGAAATACCCTATGGCTTGCATCGGGGATAGTCGGTTTCAAGAAATTTTTTATTAAGCCAACGCAAATATGAAAAAAATTAATGGAACCCGTGGTTATTATTATACCAAGTAGGTCTTTTTAACGATGAATGCACATTAATTAAATATAACATAGTCATTTTAAATGCATGTTTTATAATTCGTTCTTTTTAAACCAAACGTTTCTTATGACTTTGGACGTTGGCATCCATTATGAAAAAAACAATCCAGATAGTTATTGGTATATGTTGACTAAAATTTTCATCTATTGTCAACCTGAACTCGCTTGTGCTGAACTTGTTTCAGTATTTCAGGTTCTCAAAACTATGGCTGCTATTAGTGTAAAAGATTCCGAAATAATCCCGATAGCTATTGGGACTGCCTCGAGGATAGTTCGTTTCAAAAAATTCTTTATGTATAATACATTTTAAACCAATCAATAAAACGTTTTACTCCTTCTTTAATGGACGTGTTGGGCCTATAGCCATAATCTTTAATAAGTGCATCTACATTGGCCCATGTGCGTTCCACATCGCCTGGTTGCATTGGTAACATATCTTTTTTAGCTTCCATTTTTAAGTTGGTTTCTATTTCCTTAATAAAATCCAAAAGCTTGACAGAGTTATTGTTACCTATATTATATAATTTGTACAATTCATTATTTTGAACCCGTTCAGTAGTTGGTTTTTCTATAATGCGTACAACACCTTCCACAATATCATCTATATAGGTAAAATCACGTTCCATATTACCATGATTGAACACCTTAATAGATTGGTTTTTTAAAATGGCATCCGTAAATAAAAACATGGCCATATCGGGGCGTCCCCAAGGGCCGTATACGGTAAAAAACCGTAAACCCGTGGTTGGGAATTTAAATAAATGGCTGTAGGTATATGCCATTAACTCATTGCTCTTTTTGGTGGCGGCGTATAAACTGATGGGGTGATCTACGGCATCATCTGTAGAAAAAGGGATTTTTTTGTTTAATCCATATACACTGGAGCTACTGGCATATACCAAATGCTTTACGCCATAATTCCTGCAACACTCCAAAATATTAAGAAAGCCAACCATGTTTGAGTCCACATAGGTTTCAGGATTCTCCAAACTGTATCGTACACCGGCCTGTGCCGCTAAATTACATACCACGTCAAATGTTTCTGTTTCGAATAATTTAGGAAGCTCTGAGCGATCTTCCAAATTCATTTTTACAAATGTGAAATGGCTTGAGTAAGTACTTTTACATACATTATTATAATTTGAAGCGGCTTCTTTATTAATGCCCAATTCATGCAATCTGGCATATTTTAGGTTCACATCGTAATAACCATTGATGTTATCCAAACCAACTACATCATGCCCTTTATTCAATAATACTTTAGATACATAAAAACCTATAAATCCTGCTGCACCTGTAACTAATACTTTCATTTTTTAATATTTGTTTAAAGATATTGTTTTAATTATTGATTATTGATTATTCTTTATTAATTGCTATTATACATTACCCAGAACCCAACAACCTTATCAAAAGTTATTAACAAAACTATGCTATTTTAAATCTCGCTGTTATATTTACCACCTCTTTTTTCCAATAAAACATTTTGTTTTATAAATGTTTATATTTTACTACAAAAATAAATATTTTGTGTAATTTATCTTATTTGTGTGTATTTCAACGGGTTTATTCGAAAAAATAAGCTGCATTTCATCGAAAAAAAAATAATTTAAAAGTAATCTAAAAGTTTAAGGAGTATTATTGCGCTATTATTGATTCCCAAATCTAATATTAGCATTTCATGAAGATTATTTCTAAGTTTACGGCATCAACGTATGCCATGTTAACATGTTACCTCATATTATTATTATTTTCTTCTTGCAACAGAGACGAGTTGTTTGATGAACGGGCATTGCTCTCTGAAGACCCTACTGAAATAGACAAAAAAAAGAAACCATTACCAGAAGTGACCGCTGAAGATACCCCTGAAGATGTTATGGACAATGTTGCAATAGAACTTAAAGCGTTTCCTAGTGCTTATGGTGGTGGCTCTAACACTACTGGAGGTAGAGGAGGTGTCTTGGTAGTAGTAAATACATTAGAAGTTAGTGCTCCTCTTACTTATGATGCTGTTAATGATATTTATAGAGGTGGATTACAACACGCATTAGAGGATAAGTTAGGAGGCAGGCCTAGAACTATTATTTTTACCGTTTCAGGAAACATTAATTTATCTGGACTTAATAACAAACGCATACTATCATCTAATAATGATATAACCATTTTAGGACAATCCGCACCTTTGGGGGGCATCACTTTACATGATGGTTACATTTATATGTATAAAAGCAACAATTTAGTAATGCGTTATATTAGAAGCAGGCCCAGAATTACTCAAGGGAATCCCATTCCAGACGAACCTAATTCCGGTATACAAGCAGGCGGCGATAATATCATTATCGACCATTGTTCCGTTAGTTGGGGGGGAAATAAAGCCTTGGTACTAGGAGGAAATGAAAATACATCTGGAGGTTTTGGACAAACGGTACAACGGTGTTCCGTTAGTGATTCCCATACTTATATGCAAGTGAGTTCACAAAATCCTGCCATCTTTCCTGATAGGGGAAACTTATCTATTTATCATAACATGTTTGCTAGAGGCGGTAATAGAACTCCAAATACCGGAGGTACTGGAGGCTATATTGATGTTATCAATAATGTTATTCAATCTGGCGGAACCAAATTAATAGTTGTTCAATATAGTGATAATGCAAAAGTTAATGCAGACAGGAATTATTATAAAATACCCCAAGATTGGATAAAAACCAATGAATTTCAAATGAATGGTGGTTCTGTAAGCGCTCAGAATCCTACTGGAGCCTATTTTGAGAAACTGCAATTACATTCTAGGGGTAATTATTATGAAAATAATAACGGCGTGATTTTAAATGGAAGCGAGAATATAGACAAAAATGACAATTCTGTAATTTGGACTTATAGGATGGGATCTAAAAATATACCTCAATATACACCCATTGACACTAATTATTTAGTTGAAGATGAATTTGATGGTATTCCTAATAAACCACCTTTTATGTCCGCTGTTCAAGCGTATGAGTCTATTATTGGAAATTCAGATGTTGGAGCCAATAGGTATATAGACAATGATGGTAATGTGAGGTTTTACATGGATAGTTGGGATGCTGATTTAATAGCTGGTATCAAAGCCAATAGAATGGCAGAATATAAAAACTCAGCAAATTGGATTCTTCCAGTAATACCATCAAATAAAAGACCGGATAATTGGAGTAGCATTGGTGATGGTATCCCAGATTTTTGGAGAGCTATGAATATGCCAGAGGGAGCAAAATACAATGACTTAGCAACAAATGGCTATACATGGATTGAAGTATTTTATAATAAAGTAGATTTATAATTAGATAAATTTAGTTCGGTAATTAAAATATTTTTACTTGAACCAACTTGAAAAGACCTTTAAATAATGATTTTATCGAAGGTCTTTTTTAATTTAAAATCACTACTATTATCATATAAGTAATATACGAAGTATGCATGTTGTGTTTTAACATTGTAATCATTCATAATACTAACTTCATTATTTTTGACCAATAAATTAAAGCTATATGGTTGGAGTCCCTGTTTTGACTTTTTGAGGCTCTGTTACAAAAGGGAAGACAGAATATGTTAATGCTCCAATAATTAAAAAAATACAATAAAGAAAAAATTCTTAAAGATTATGAGAATTTATTTATAGAATTAATCAAAAATAATTTCAATTGAAAGTATTACAAATAATTACTTCGCTTTTAGCTAGAGGTGCTGAAAAGCTATTTATGAATGCTGTTGTTGAATATAGAAAAATGGGCATATATGTAGATATTCTTGTGTTAAGAGGGTCACTTTACCTTTTTTAGACAAACTTGAACCATACCCTCAAGTAAACGTTTTCTCTCTTGGCAACTAGACAAATGTTTACAACCCACTTAATGTATTTAAAATATATAAATTCCTTAACAATTACGATATAGTTCATGTGCATTTATTCCCCACACTGTATTGGGTGGCTTTTGCGGACGTCCTTAGAGTTGGGAAAAGAAATTATAAATTAGTTTATTTAAAGTTTTTGATAAAATTACTTATAGCAGATTCCATAAAATAGTTAGTATCTCTGATGCTGTCGATATTAATTTGAGAAACCACCTTGGGAAAGGTTTTAATAACATTGTTAAAATTTATAATGGGATAGATTTAAAGGAAATTTATGAAGCGGTTCCATACTCAAAAAAAAGAACTTCATTTTGCTGACTAAGACAAACTCATTATACAAGTACCCAGTTTTACAACTCAAAAAAATCAATTAACGTTAATAAAAAGTCTAAAATCCCTACCAGAAAATTATTCTTTACTTTTGGTTGGAGATGGTGAACTAAAATCACCTTATATTAACAAGACCAAAGAATTAGGGTTAGATGATAGAGTCCACTTTTATGGAATTAGAAAGGAAGTAACAAAATTATTTAAATCTGTTGATGTTGTAGTGCTTTCTTCATTTTGAAGGGCTATCACTGTCCAGTGTAGAAGGCTTGGCATCGGGTAACCCCTTTATCGCATCTGATGTGCCAGGGCTCACAGAAGTTGTTGAGGGTGCTGGGTTGCTTTTTGAAGACAATAATGAAAATCAATTGGCTGAATTAAATTTAAAACTTATTGATGATAAATATTATAATTCGGAAATAGTGGGCAAATGTATGGTAAGAGCCAAAAAATTTGATATGATTAAAATGACTAAAGAATATTTCAATTTTTATAAAGAGCTAAGTTTGAAATAAGTTGAGTGTTGATATTTTTTTTAATTTAAAATTAAAATACTTTATTGAAGTATTCTTTATTATTTTAAAATCTTGAAAAACAAGCTTCAAATTGTATTTTTTATCTTGTGTAAAGCACAATCTAATTTCTCCCGACACTTGTTTTAAAGCTGTTTGTGTTTATTTTACTATGTCTTACCTTCTAGGTGTAAAAAAAACGGTTAAACTCAATAAGATAAAATGATCAATTGTATTTAGCCGAATATAAATATGCTTTAAACGAAATAACAAAAAACTTCTCTGTTTACATGAAAAGTATCCTTAAATTTGTCTCAGCTAATACAAAATTGAATTGATTAATAGCAACATTAATTTAACTGTATTAAGTGTTACATATAAAACTCTCTATTTTTATCTAATTCCCAATAACAGATAGAAGATATAACATTTAACAACGGACTAATTAAGCTAATAATAATAATAATATATTGATTTTGTTTTACATACACATAAGAGAGAGTACAAGCAGAACGAATTTTTGTTTTAAAAGACAGGGTAATTAATTTACTGTGGGTGCCTTATTATGTCATAAATTTAAAGAGGTTTAATATTAAATAAATGTTGACTAAGACTAAAATATATTTATCATCACCTCACATGGGCGGTTCTGAGCAAAAATTTGTTAATGCTGCCTTTGATACGAATTGGATAGCCCCTTTGGGTCCCAATGTAGATGGTTTTGAAAAAGATATCCAAGATTATTTAGGAGACCATACGCATGTTGCCGTATTAAGTTCAGGAACGGCTGCCATACATTTAGCCCTGCAATTATTAAACGTTTCTAAAGGCGATGAAGTTTTATGCCAAAGTTTTACATTTTCTGCATCGGCAAACCCCATTGTGTACCTTGGTGCTACGCCTGTATTTATTGACAGCGAGCCAGACACTTGGAACATATCTCCAGAATTATTGGAGATTGCGATTAGGGATCGCATAGAAAAATATAAAAAACCAAAAGCCATTATAGCAGTTCATTTATATGGCATGCCATATAAAGTGGACGAGATAAACGCTATTGCAAAAAAATATGATATTCCCGTAATTGAAGATAGTGCTGAAGCTCTAGGGAGCAACTATTATGGTAAGCCTTGTGGCGCATTATCTGATATTGGAATCCTATCGTTTAATGGAAATAAAATAATTACAACGTCCGGTGGCGGGGCTTTAATTGCCCGTACTGAAGCGCTAAAAACCAAAGCTGTGTTTTTATCGACACAAGCTAGAGATCATGCTCCCCATTACGAGCACTCATCTATTGGATATAACTATAGAATGAGCAATGTGTTAGCGGGTATTGGCCGTGGACAAATGGAAGTGCTTGATAAAAGGGTAGCGGCAAGAAGACAAAATTTCGATTTTTATAAAAAGCATTTATCAACATACGATTCCATATCATTTTTGGAAGAACCAGAAGGATGCTTTTCAAATAGATGGATTACCTGTATAATAACGGATTCATTTAAATTAAGGGAACAGATAAGGTTGGAATTACAACTTGACGATATTGAGTCGAGACCCTTATGGAAACCCATGAATATGCAACCCATTTTTAAAGATTGCTTACATTTTACGGATGGCACTTCTGAAACACTTTTTGACAAAGGGCTATGTTTACCAAGTGGTTCTAATTTAACACAAGAAGATTTATATAGAATTTTAAATACCGTTACAAAAACCCTCGACCTATGATAAATAATTACTTTTCCTACTATTCACAAAAATACGCTTCCAAATGGCTTGTTTTTGGTATCGATTTATCAATCATTTTAGTAAGTTTCTTTTTGGCCTATTTCATTAGGTTTAATTTTACTTTAAATTTTGATTTAAACCAGTTTTTATTACAAATACCTTTTCTCTTGGTGGTATCTGCCATAAGTTTTTTGGCTATTGGTTCTTTTAAAAGTGTTATAAGACATACAGGTTTTACAGACATCATAAATCTTTTTAGATCAGTTTCCCTTATTACAGTGATTTGTATTTTATTTGTACTAATAAATAGATTCACAAGCATCGTCCCAGGGTTTACCATACCGCTTTCTATCATCGTGATTCATGCCTTTTTCAGTTTTGTTTTTTTAAGTTTAAGTAGACTCCTTTTCAAGTTGGGCTATAATCATGTGAAATGTAGGTTTGTGGCATCAAAAAATATTCTTATTTATGGAGCAGGTGATGCTGGTATTATTACTTATAATGCCTTGATAAACAATGTTAAAGAAAGGCTTAATGTTGTTGGCTTTATAGATGATAATTTTAGTAAGAATGGAAAGTCGATCAATGGCATTTCTATTTTACATAAGAGTAAAATAAATCAGCGGTATATAGATGCTCATCATATTAATGAAATAATTGTGACCTCTGAAAATATTATAAAAGATAAATTAATGAGTCTGGTGGCTTTAAATGTTAAAATTAATAAAGTACCGCCTATTGAAAAATGGATTAATGGGGAATTAAATATCGGACAAATAAGGCAGGTCCAAATTGAGGATCTTTTAGGACGTGACCCCATACAAATTGATAATCCAAACCTTATTAATGAATTTAAGGGTGAAACCATATTAATAACTGGGGCGGCTGGCTCTATAGGTGGTGAGCTTGTTAAACAATTGTCTTCCTTTGATGTGAATCAATTAATATTGGTAGACCAAGCTGAGTCTCCATTATATGATTTGCAACAAGAATTAAAACAAAACAATAAATTTAACTTTATATCCATCGTTGCAGACATCAGAGATGGCTTGAGACTGGACGGTATTTTTCAAAATTATAAGCCTACAATGGTTTTTCATGCGGCTGCATATAAACATGTGCCATTAATGGAAGATTCTCCATATGAATCCATCAAAATTAATATTCATGGCACCAAACTTTTAGCAGATACTGCATCGCGCTATAATGTTAAGAAATTTGTTTTTATATCAACAGACAAAGCTGTAAATCCAACAAGTGTTATGGGGGCTACAAAAAGAATAGCTGAAATGTATATTAGTTGTTTACAGAAAGAAAGTCATACAAAATTTATCATTACAAGGTTTGGCAATGTTTTAGGCTCGAATGGTTCTGTTATTCCGTTATTTAAAAAACAGATAGAAAAAGGTGGTCCAATAACATTAACACACAAAGATATTACTAGATATTTCATGACGATTCCAGAAGCATCCCAGTTGGTTCTAGAAGCTGGAACCATGGGTAAAGGTGGTGAAATATTTATTTTTGATATGGGTGATTCTGTTAAGATTTATGACCTCGCTAAGAATATGATTAAATTATCTGGGTTTAAATATCCTGAAGAAATGGAGATTAAAGTTACAGGGTTACGCCCTGGAGAAAAGCTATATGAGGAACTTTTGGCGAACGGAGAAAATACCTTGGCGACCTATCATAAAAAGATATTAATTAGTAAGACTAGGGAACTTGACTATAATAGTATTAAATCTCAAATAGAAGCGTTATGTATTACCAATCGCTTTCAAAATAACAATATAGTAATGAAAATGAAAGATTTGATACCGGAATATAAATCAAATAACTCTGATTATGAACGATTTGACAAAAGAGTTCAAATTTATAAAAAAGCCAAAGGCCTTTCGGAAGACCAACCAAAGAAACCTTTTAGAAACTTATCATAATATCTTTAATTTTTATTACTTTCCCCAAATAATCTTAAGAATGAGAATTTTAAATTCATTAAAAACGTTGCGCGCTTGTACAATTATTGTTTTGGCGTTATTTTTAACGTCTTGTGCATCCAAAAAAGAAGTTGTTTATTTTCAAAATGCCAAAGATTTTGAAACAATCGTTAATACCGACACATTCGCTTCTAGATTTAAAATAAATGATATCGTTTCCATTAATGTTTCTACATTTAATTTAGAAGCAGTGAGGCCATTTAATTTAATTAAAAATGCGGGCAGTGAAAACGGAAGAGTGGAAGAGCTCGATTATTTAATAGACAATGAAGGGAATATAGATTATCCTGTGTTAGGAAAAATTAAATTATTGGGTTTAACTGTAGAAGAGGCTAAGCAATTATTCAAAGAAAAACTGAACGACTACCTTAGCGATCCCATCATTAATATTAGAATCCTTAATTTTAGGGTCACTATTTTAGGTGAAGTAGGTAAACCAGGTACATACGCGGTATCAGGAGAACGAAGCAGCATTCTTGAAGCAATTGGACTGGCGGGTGATTTAACCATTAAAGGCAGACGGGACAATGTCATGGTAATCAGGGATTTTAATGGTACAAAAACCTATACGAGAATTGATTTAACAACTAAGGAAGCCTTTAATTCGCCAGTATATTTCTTAACTCAAAATGATGTGGTATACATTGAGCCTAACCAGTCGGCCATTAGCGCTTCATCATTCGATACAAGGGTATCCGTAGCCATATCAATTGCATCCATTCTTATTACATCGACCGTTATACTATTAACCCGTCGTTAAAAATTTTATCATATGGTTTCAAGTAGTAAACAAAATCAATCTAAAAATACTATGTCAGAAGAGGTTAATTTAAAGAAAACATTATTTAGCTATGCTAGGCATTGGAAATGGTTTGCTTTAAGTTGTATTTTATGTATTATCGCGGCACTGCTTTATTTAAGATATACGCCAGAACAATATAGTGCATATGCAAAAATAATGTTTGTAGATGACGCTACATCTTCAATCCCTAGTAATGAACTACTTAAGGATTTAAGACGTTATTCTGAAACTGAAGGAAAAAAAACTGAAGACGAAATTGAAGCATTGCGTTCAAGGCACATCTTGGAATCTGTTGTTAGAAAATTATCCTTGAATATTCAATACAGTTCAAAAGGTAGAGTACACGAAACACCGTTATATAAAAAATCGCCTATCAAAATCAATTTCACAGTTTCTGATTCGATTGTAGAACATTCTAAATTTAACTTTTCCATAAATATACTGTCCGAGACCGCTTTTGATTTTGAAGTTGAGAATGAAGCAAAGGAGCTAGTAAGTATTAAATCTGCTTTTGGTAAAAATATTCCAACACCTATGGGTGATATCATTATTTTACCAACTGTAGATAACATGTCTCAATTAGTAGGGCAAACCATTTATGTGAAAATTGTTCCAGTAAAACAATTGGCAGAATTTTATAAAAATGAAATATTAGTCAGTCAAATCGTGGAATTCTCCAAGGTTGTTGATTTATCGCTCAACGATGTTGTTTTAAGTCGTTCAAAAGACATTCTAAATACGCTTATTGAAGAGTATAATAGAATCTCCATTGCAGAGAAAAACCAAATATCATTAAATGCGGCAAACTTTATCAATGAGCGCATCAATTTAATTTCCAAGGATCTATCAAACGTAGATGACAAAATTGAAAATTTTAAAACAGGCAATAGACTTACCGATATAACTTCGGAAGCTTCTTTATATCTAAATACAAGTTCCCAAACAGAAGAGGAAATTTCAAAAGCAAGGAGTCAATTAAACCTTGTTAATTATATGAAGAATTATGTAGACGATGAATCATTATCTTATGAGCCCATCCCGTCAAATGTTGGTTTGTCGGACGAGTCCATAAACAATGTGACGTCGACATACAACGATCTTTTAAGAGAACGTAATGCACTTTTAAAAGGATCTACTAAAGAGAAAAATCCAATTATTGTAAATTTAGATCAACAGTTATCTGGCTTAAAACAAAATTTAATACAGAGTTTGGCTAATTCGTCCCAAACAATTTCTTTCCAAATTAATAGTTTGCAAAATAGGGCGGCATCTATTAATTCTAAGATTTATCAAGTACCTGGTCAAGTAAGGGAATCTAGGGATATAGAGCGTGAACAAGGCATTAAAGAATCTTTGTATCTTTATTTGCTTCAAAAGAGAGAAGAAGCCACCATATCATTAACATCTACGTCACCAAATGCCAGGATTATTGATGAGGCATATAGCACGGGCTTGCCCGTTTCGCCAAAGAAAAATATTGTGTTTTTAGCGGCGATTATAATAGGTCTTTGCATACCGTTTGGCGTCATTTATACTCGTAATTTGTTAGATACTAAAATTCATAATAAAGAAGATTTAGAACGCGAAATAAAAAACATTTCTATTTTGGGTGAAATTCCAAAAATAAAAGATAGTTCTAAAAGCGGTAAAGGCTTATTGATTGAAAAGAATGATAGATCTGTTTTTTCTGAATCCTTTAGAATTATAAGAACGAATTTCGATTATATAAGAAGGGGTAGAAATATAGAAAAGTATGAAAATGTGATGTTTGTAACTTCAACTATTAATGGTGAAGGAAAATCAGTGTTTAGTTTAAACATGGCACTGACTATTGCAAATACTGATAAAAGAGTTTTATTGATTGAAGGTGATATTAGGAACCCACAAATTCATCCAGCCATTAAAAATCAAATGGAAAAAAGTAAAGCTAAAGTTGGGTTAACAGAGTTTTTAGTGGATAAATCGATTTTGGCCGGACAAACAATAGATACGTATACGGTTAATGACATAAAAATAGATATATTACTTTCAGGAAAAGTACCACCAAACCCAGCTGAGTTATTGATGGGTGATAGAGTTCAAGAAGTATTCGATTATGCTTCCAATCATTATGATATGGTAATTGTTGATACAGCCCCTGCGATGTTGGTTACCGATACCTTGTTAATAAGCCACTATGCCGGACACACCATATATGTAACTAGAGCTGATTATACTGAAAAACAAATACTTAATTACGCAAAAGAGTTACATGCAGATAAAAAGCTTAACGGTATGATGTTGGTGGTAAATGATGTGAAGCAATCCAATTTTGGTTATGGTGCTAAGTATGGTTATTATGGAGCTCCCGTTAAAAAAGGGTTTTTCAGCAGAAAAAGCTAAATAACGGTAAAAGTAATATTTGTTTTTCCGATAATCGTTTTAAGTTTACCAATACTGCTTTCGTTTACATGTAATTCTGTTATTTTGTTTATGTGATTTTCATTATGGACATCACTGCCAACAAAATCAATTAATTGCTCATCTAACAAATTGAGAGCTACTTTCTCAACACTTTTGCCATAATGATTACCTAATGACAATAGGTTAAGTTGAAAAAGGCATCCAAGTTTTTTTAATTTTTTATAATACTCAAACTTATTATGATAAAATGAATAACGCTCCGGATGTGCCAAAACAGGAATGTAGCCCTTTGTTTTTAATTTATATAGAATGTCTTCAAGGTTAATGGGAGCTTGAAAATAAGACATTTCTACTAATATATACTTGCCTTTAAGTGGGTATAAACTTTCGGTTTCCAATAAAATGTCAAAGTGGTTATCTAGCATATATTCTGCTGCTGGATTAATGGTGATGTCCTTTAGTATTTTACGTGGCAAGGCCTCCAATAATTTTTGATAAGCATCTCCAATGGTTTCAAAAGTATTGGGATAAAAATCCTGCATGATATGGGGCGTTGGTATAAACTGTTTGATGCCTAAAGCCATTAATTTTTTTATCAAATTTAAAGACTCTTCAGTATTTTTAGCACCATCATCTATGGCGGGCAGTATGTGGTTATGAATATCGACGAATCCTTCTAACAAATCTTTGATAAAATATTTTTTTGAAAAAATACTGAGCATTATAATGAAATTAATTATTGAAGGTTCGCAATTAATATGCACGAATGTCATGCTGTCCCGAGAGCTATCGGGATTGTTTCAGCATCTCCTAAAGATAAACTAACAAATTAATTTTCGAATTAATTATTCAAAATTAATATTACCCAACACAAGCAAAATTATACACTATGAGGAATAGTACTTAAACGAGTCAATAATGATTGATTCATCAACTAAACAATCAATTTTTGGCTTACCTATAGCTTCTAGCAAAACAAAATTTATATTGCCATGGTTGTTTTTTTTATCGTATTTAAGCAACTCAATTATTGGGGAGTAATCACTTTCTTTTATCTCAACTTTTCCATAATAGCCACCAAATAATTGTTTTATATCATTAGTGTTTTCTTCTGGAAAACCAACCAATTGAGTTGATATATAACTCGCCAAAACTATACCTATAGCAATGGCTTCTCCATGTAAAAGAGATGTTTTATGAGGGTTGGTTAAAAAGTAAGACTCTATGGCATGACCCAAGGTATGTCCATAATTCAATGTTTTTCTTAGTCCGTTTTCAAAAGGGTCTTCATCTACAACAACTTTTTTAATTAATACGGATTCGTAAATTAAATCATCTAAATCATCCATTTTTAATTGGGATAAATATCTGAATTTATTCCAATAGTCCTCACTAATAATCAAACCATGTTTTAGCATTTCCGCTAAGCCAGATCTCATTTGATTCTGTGGTAATGTTTTTAAATATGCCGTATCAATGAGCACCATATTCGGATTGCTAATAACCCCAATTTGATTTTTTAAATTACCCAAATCCACACCAGTTTTCCCCCCAACTGAGGCATCAACCATCGATAATAAAGACGTAGGCACATTGATGTAAGCAATACCACGTTTAAATGTAGATGCCACAAAGCCACCTAAATCGGTTACAACGCCACCTCCAACATTTATAAGCAAGCTTTTTCTATCGGCATCTAGCTCAGAAAGTGAGTTCCAAACGCCAACACACGTATCAATGTTTTTGTTGATTTCCCCCTCTTCAATTTCTATAATTTCTATAACTGAATTTGTCTCTAGTTTTTCAAGAAACAGTGGTAAACAATAGGAATGGGTATTGGTGTCAACTAAAATAAATATTTTTGAAAAATTATTATTCTTAATATGCTCATTTAATGATTTATAACATAATTCATTGAAATGAATCATGCAATCATTTGCGGTAATGGATTTCATCTGTAAAAACAATCAGTATTATTAATAATTAATTATGATGTGCAATGAAATAAATTTGTCATCATAGACAGCGAAATTAAGGATTTTTAAAATAAAATGATACTACTAATAATTATCTTTGTACAAATTTCCCAAAATGACTTCTGAAAGAATTTTTGATAATACCGAAATCGCTTTTTCACTTAAAAGCGATACAGAATTAGAGCGCGCTCACTTTTTATTTAAAATGATATCTATTGAACCATTGGTTAGAATAGGAGCAGCTGTCACAAACTTTGCGCTAAAAACCCATTTGCCGATTGAAGGTCTTATTCGCGCAACGGTTTTCGATCATTTTTGTGGCGGTATTAATGAGGAAGATTGCTTGCCTGTTATTGACAGAATGTTTGAAAAAGGCGTGAGCTCTGTGCTGGATTATTCTGTTGAAGGCAAAGAAAATGAAGCAGAATTCGATTTGGCTATGCAAACTATTTTAAAAATAATTGATTTTGCAAATGAAATAAACGCCATTCCAATAGCTGTTTTTAAACCTACAGGACTGGGGCGATTAGATCTGTATGAAAAAAAGAGTAGAGGCGAAGTACTTACTAAAAAGGACCAAGATGAATGGAGTGATATTGTAGCTAGATACGATACTATTTGTAAAAAAGCCAAACAATGTGACATTGCTGTTCTAATTGATGCAGAAGAAAGTTGGATGCAAGATGCAGCAGATTTGTTGGTTACAGATATGATGCAAAAATATAATACAGAGAAGCCCATCGTTTTTAACACCTTGCAAATGTACAGGCATGATAGATTGGACTTTTTGAAAAATCAGCATGCGTTGGCAAAATCCAAAGGGTTTTACTTAGGTTATAAATTAGTCCGTGGTGCTTATATGGAAAAAGAAAACGAGAGAGCCATCGATAACCAGTATAAATCACCTATTTGTACCAGCAAATCTGAAACCGATAAAAATTTTAATGACGGTGTGGAATATATCATAAAAAACATAGATACCATATCGCTTTTTGCAGGAACACATAACGAAGAAAGCTCTTATTTTTTAATGTCATTAATGAAAGACCATTCTTTAGAAAATAATGACGGACGGGTATGGTTCGGACAATTATATGGTATGAGTGATAACATAAGCTATAATCTGGCCAATAGAGGTTACAACGTTGCAAAATATATGCCTTTTGGTCCCGTAAAAGATGTTATGCCATATTTGATAAGAAGGGCTGAAGAAAACACCTCTGTTGCAGGACAAACAGGTAGGGAATTAAATTTGATAAGCAAAGAGAAACAACGTAGAAAACTAAATATAACTGGCTAAAATTTCTTTGATTTCTGAAACACTATTATTGGGTGTAATTTGATTTAGTGATGCTATATCAATAGTCTTGTTTCTGCTATTTCCTTTTTTTAAAATTATAAAAATATCCTTATCGTTTGTGGGTGTTAAAATTTCATTTTCTGAAACAACCGCTTCATGGAGTTTTTCTCCAACTTTTAATTTCGTGATTTTAATTTTGGTTTTATAGTTATATATTTTAGCAAGAGCTTTGGCTACATCAATAATTTTTATAGGTTCTCCCATATTAAAAGTAAAATGGTTGCCTTCCAATTTTGGCATCGTAGCCATTTTTAATATTAGGCTACAAGCTTTATTTTTATCAATAAAGTATCTGGTAGCTTTTTTGTTGGTTATTGTTATTGGTTTGCCAGATTCTATTTGTTTTATAAATAAAGGAACAACAGAACCATTGGAGCCAAAAACATTGCCAAACCTGGCTATCAAAAAAATAGTGTCATCACTTGAATTTAAAGCGTCTAAATACATTTCGGCTATAAATTTAGTCCGACCCATAACACTTATTGGATTAACGGCTTTATCTGTAGAAATGAATATAAACTTTTTGATTTTATGCTTAATGGCTAAATCGGCTAATAATTTTGTTGCAAAAACATTCAATTTTACTGCTTCATAAGGGTTATCTTCCATTAAGGAAACATGTTTGTAAGCTGCGGCATGAAAAATGAGTGTTGGTTGGTATGCCTTAAAAAGCCATTCCATAGATTCTTTATCTCTAACATCTAGGATTGAAAACCCTATGTTTTTATGATTCTGAAGTTCTAATTCTTTAATTAAATAATACAAGGAAGATTCAGCATTGTCAATTAATATCAATTGTTTAAATGAACAGTGCAATAGACGATTTACAATACCACTTCCAATAGAACCTGCAGCCCCTGTAATAAAAATGGTCTCTTCAGAAAAATCATAACTAACAAAAGGCTCATTGTTCATTTTCTTAAAAGAGAGCAAGCCAGAATCATTTAACAATTGATGGATACGATTAGAAGTCTTTTCAATCATGTTATGGGTTGGCTCGTTGAAGGGTGGTTTTTAATTAAAAATAGTGATAATATACGTCTATTCCAAATAGATTTACAGATTGAGCTACTGTGTTTATTTAGTCCAAACTTTTGCTATGGTGATTATGATAAGCTTTAAGTCATATAACAAACTTTGCTTTTTAATATACTCCTTATTATATTTTAACTTATCGGGAATAATGGTGTTAATAAAAAAACTTTCGGGATCGTCTGCAGCTTCTAAAAGTTCTACCTCATTTCGGTATTTTAATGATGCAAGGCTTGTTATACCTGGCCTAATAGAAAAAATAATATGATCATCTTCGTTATAAAAATTCACATAATACCTCAATTCTGGTCTTGGACCTACAAAACTCATGTCACCAATTAAAATATTAATTAATTGAGGGAATTCATCAATTTTATAGCGTCGTAAAAAATAACCGATTCTTGTAATTCTAGAATCATGATTTCCTAAAGTAAGCAAACCTTTGGTTTGGGAAGCCACATACATGGTTCTAAATTTATAGATATTGAAATCTTTATTGTTTATTCCAACACGCTCTTGAATAAAAAGAACAGGGCCTTTGGAATCAATTTTGATTAAAATAGCAATTAATAATAGAACAGGGGAAAGGATTATTAAACCAATTAGTGAAAAAACAACATCAAAACTGCGTTTTATCATTCTTCTTTAATGGATAAATTTAATAGTGTAGCAATACTATCACAGTTTTCAACGGACAAAATAATGTCTTTTTCATTAAAATCACCTTCAATGCTATAAATAGCACAGGGTTTATGTCTTGTATCACTTTTAGAAAAATTGATATCCCCTTTTTTAAGAACATGGTTTATCATGGACGTATCCATTTGATGTTCATTCATAATCAATTGAATAGCTTCACTATAAATTAATTTTTTTGATTTTATATTTTTAAGAACGCGTGCATCAGGACCATAGCTACATGATACTTTTTTTCCATTTAAAAAGAATGCTAAAATGATTAATCCTATAGAAAATCCGCCAAGATAATATCCAATGCGCTGTAATAATGTCATGTAATGTGTTTAAAATGGCAATAAGTGTTTAAAATACTAGCAGATTAATGTCGCTATATTTTAAATCGAACCACTCGCCAACAGATTTACTGGTTAAAATACCGTGGTAAAAATACAACCCATTTTTTAAACCTTTATCAAATCGCAGAGAATTTTCTATACCGCCATCTTCCGCTATTTTCAATAGATAGGGCGTAAAAATATTACTGATGGATATGGAGGCCGTTCGCGAATAACGCGCAGGAATATTGGGGACACAATAATGAATAACACCATGTTTTATAAAGGTAGGGTTCTTATGTGTAGTCACTTCGCTTGTTTCAAAACATCCACCCATATCAATGCTCACATCAATGATTATGGATCTTTTTTTCATGGATTGCACAAGGTCTTCAGATACGATAATGGGAGATCTATTATTACCTCTCACCGCACCTATAACCACATCGCAACGCTTTAATGCTTTAGCTAAATTTTTTGGTTGAATGGTCGATGTGTAAAGCGGTCGACCCAAATGTGTTTGTATTCTTCGTAATTTGGTGATGGAATTATCAAATATTTTCACATTAGCCCCTAATCCTATGGCACTTCTAGCGGCATATTCACCAACGGTTCCAGCGCCTAATATAACAACTTCAACAGGCGGAACTCCACTAATATTACCGAACATTAAGCCATTCCCTTCAATGTCGTTTGATAACAATTGGGCAGCAATTAAGATAGATGCTGTTCCAGCAATTTCACTTAATGATCTTACGGCTGGAAGCGAGCCGTCCCCATCACGAATAAATTCAAAAGCCAAAGCAGTAATCCGCTTGGATGCCAATGCTTCAAAGTATTTTTTAGTTTGCGTTTTAATCTGTAAAGCAGATATTAATAAGGCTTGCGGATTTAAAAGTTTAATTTGTTCCTGACTTGGTGGCTCTACCTTAAGCACCATGGGACATGCAAATACTTTGGCGGTATCTTTAGTTATTTCCGCACCAGCTTCACTGTACTCCCTATCTGAAAAGCTAGCACCATCGCCAGCACCAGATTCCATTAATACCTTATGCCCATTACTTATAAGTGCAAAAACAGCATCAGGTGTTAAACAAACCCTCTTTTCTTGAAAAGCAGTCTCTTTTGGAATCCCTATATATAGTTCTCCTTTACGTTTTAATATTTCAAGTTTTTCCTCTTGAGGCAACAATTGCTGTTTGGTAAAAGGAGATGGTAAATCCGACATTTTTTTAATTTTAAGGAAAATGAAATTACGAATATTTTTTTTGTTAAATCAACTCAAATAAAGAAATATTTCAACAAAATAATATTATAAGAAATAGTTTCATTATGATGTGCCATTACTACATCACTTTTTAAATAAAATGTTATAAGTTTGTAATTATAAACCTATTTATGCACTTAAAATCAATTGTTTATTTGTTTTTTATTTTTTCTGTCTCTTTGGTTGCTCAAGACCTAACTTTAAGTGGAAAAGTAGTAGATGTAAATAACATTCCCATTGCTTACACAAATGTTGTTTTATTAGTCAATGAAGATGCTACGTTATTAAATGGTACTACAACAGACGATGCTGGTTTTTTTAAAATAGACCTAAAAAGCGGAAATTATCAACTCAAGGTCACGTATTTGGGTTATAAAACATATACTAAAAATATTAATTTAATTACAAATACAAATCTTGATACGATTATATTAGAAGAAGATACCGAAGAACTAGATGGTGTTTTGGTAGTAGTAAAACGACCTACAGTAAAACGTTTGGTTGATAGATTGGTGTTT
Organism: Confluentibacter flavum; assembly: GCF_002843175.1. GTDB lineage: Bacteria > Bacteroidota > Bacteroidia > Flavobacteriales > Flavobacteriaceae > Confluentibacter > Confluentibacter flavum. Next base: position 12,262 of record NZ_PJEO01000052.1, on the reverse strand, counting down.
GATGTTGAAAACTCTACGCTTTCAAATAATAATGTGCTGGATGTTTTAAAGTTTACGCCAGGGGTTTTTGTTAATGATGGAAAGATTACTGTAAAAAACAGCGAACCTATTATATATATAAATGATAGAAGAATACATTTATCATCAAACGAGGTTCAACAACTGTTAGAAGGGACTTCTGCGGCTAATATAAAATCCATTGAAGTTATTACAAATCCACCCGCTAAATATGAGGCTGAAGGGGGGTCTGTTATCAATATAGTAACAAGCAAAAATATTATTTCTGGCTATAATGGGAGTGTTTTTGGAAATTACAAACAAGGATTTGAGTACCCTAAGTACGCTCTTGGAACAAGTCATTTTTTTAAAACCGAAAAATTAAATACCTACATCAATTATAATGTAAGTCCCAGAAAGGATTTTAGACATAATGATGAATTTGTCAATTTTTTCGATTCAAATAACATAAATACGTCAAGTTGGGAAACGGATTATGATAGGATAAATGAATCCTCTGACCATAATTTGAATGCGAATATTGATTATGATTTCAATGAGTTTAACAGTTTAGGTTTTTCAACAAATATTCTCATTTCACCTCGAGAAAATACAAAAATCAATGCCAACTCACTTACCGATGTGTTTGGTCCTAATAAAGTATTGGATTCATTATTTGTAACAGACAAGACATCGGTAAGTGAGGTACTTAATTTGGCATTTACATTAGATTATGTCCATAAATTTAAACGAGAAGGCGAAAAGATTTCCTTAAGTGCCCATCACACCAATTATGATTATTCCGATTTCCAGAATGTGAATACGGGGTACTTCTTTCCAAATATGGAATCATCATTTAGAGATAATAGGTTTCAAACATTTTCCAGTCAATATATAAAATTATACACAGGACAGATGGATTATGAATTGCCAATAGATGATTCAGCTCATTTAGAAGCGGGAGCCAAATTATCAAGCATAGATTCTGAAAGTATTTTAAGCCAGTTCAATTTTGAAAATGGCGAAAGTGTGGAAGATTTACAGAATTCCGATACGTTTTTATATGATGAGATAAACTATGCGGCTTATGTTTCCTATTCAAAAGATTGGGAACATTGGAGTTTGCAAACCGGTCTAAGGGCAGAATACACCGATATATCTGGATACTCACTGTTAAATAATGAATTGAATGAAAGTGATTATATAAAAATGTTTCCATCCATTTATATTTTAAATCATCTCAATGATCATAGCAGTATTTATTTCAATTATAAAAAACGTATTTACAGGCCACGTTATAATGAATTAAATCCGTTTAGATATTATTTTAATGACAACACATACAGCACAGGAAACCCCAATTTAAAACCTCAAATTGATGATATAATTACCCTAGGTTATACATTTAATGAAAATTACACATTTGAGTTTTACTACCGTTATGAGGATAGTCGTACCTTGGAAATAGTATATCAGGACAATCAAGAAAATGTTATAAAATATGTCAACACAAACATAGATCACAGTATCTCATTTGGGCTTGATTTTATTACTTATACAAAAATAGTTCCACGGTGGTATTTATATGCATTAACGTCCGTTTTTTATGACGACAACATGTTTTTTGCGCTTGAGAGCAACAATGAATTGGTTTCAAACGAAAGATGGTCATCATATGTCCAAATAAATAATTATTTTAGTTTTTTAAAGGATGAAAGCCTCACTTTAGATGTGTCATACAATTACATTTCCCCCCTTGCAGAAGGTGCTAGGATTATTAGTGAACGTTCAGGGCTTAACTTAAACCTAAAAAAAACCTTATGGGACAATAAGGCATCTCTAAATATAGGTGTTGAAGATGTTTTTAACATGCAAAATTATTTCACTAGTACAAAATATTTAAATCAGGATGTACGATTTAATTCTAAAATGGAAAACAGATTGTTTGTGTTTGGGTTTAATTATAAGTTTGGCAACACAAGATTAAAAAGCAATCAACGACAGATTGATTTAGAGGAGTTGGAAAGGCTTAATAAAGAATCTGATTTTTAAAAGTACTGTTTTATTTTATCCCAAAAGTTTTTTGGAGACACTTTAAACTCATCCTCCAACTCTTCCAAAGATTTATTCACAGTATTAATTTCATTGAATATTTTAGCTCTTATTAAATAAATTGAAGGGATTACAATAGCCATAACTGGTACCATATACATTATTTGAAACTCATCCAATCTGTTTTGGTCTTCATAAAACAAACTAAATATTTGGTACATATACATAAAAATAGGTACTAATAAAGCATGATACCACCAATGCCTGTTTGTAAAGAACCAAATAAATAATAATAAAAGAGGAACGGCTTTTCCTGTTAATATCCACATTGCTGTATTGGCATTTTCAAAATACCCACTATGGTAGGTAAATAAAAAAGTGTTCCAAACTTTTTCACTTGGAACACTTTCATGCAGTACAAATAAGTATGGTGTTATAGCTAATATAGTTGCTATAACGCTACCTATTACCAAAGTTTTTTTATTTGTTTGTAGGTACTTTGATTGAGGACCTTTCAACTTTTGCTCCATCTTGGCTAGCATTTACTGCTTGAGCTGTAAACAATATGCCTCCGAAGATTGCGATTGCGATTAAATACTTTTTTGTTTTCATTTGTTTAAGGGATTAATTAATTAATTACCTCAAATGTAAATAAAGACTACCGCGCTGTTTTTGTTAAAATGTTAAAATTATGTTAAAAACATTGATTTTTAAAATTTCAGCTGTGGGTTTTCCGTAAAATCACAAAATCCGAAGAGATTATAGTTGCTTATATGTTACCGCTCTGCATATTTATTAGGTTAAATTCGTTTTTATTTTTCAGTTTTAATGTTCTTGAATTATCTGGATTTAATACTAAATCAATTCTATCATAGGGAGTTTCGACAATATTTTCTATTTTTTCTGGCCATTCAATGATGGACCAATTATCAGAAAACAAATAATCTTCAATTCCGACATTATAAAGTTCCTCAACATCCTTAATTCTATATAAGTCGAAATGGTAAATTAATGTGTTATTAGCTTCATATTCATTGACTATTGAAAATGTAGGGCTGCTTACGTCATCATGACTACCAAGTAATTTAACAATCGCTTTTATCAAGGTGGTTTTACCAACGCCCATATCACCATAAACCAATAACGTCTTAGTTGTTACATTGGCTATGAGTTGCTTAGCTACTTCATTAATATTTTCAATGTTATAAATTATTTCCAATGCTATATAATTTGGATACAATATTATAAATAAAATTTTAATAAAACTAACAAAATATGTATTTTATCGATGTTTTTTGCGTTACATGGATTATTTTGGACTAAACACGACAAATGGTATGATCATTTCTTCAAGTGAGATACCACCATGCTGGTAGGTGTTTCTATAATAACTTACATAATGGTTGTAATTATTTTGATAGGCTAAAAACATGTCGTTTTTAGCAAAAATAAAGGAGCTACTCATGGTAATTGAAGGTAAATGGATGCTTTTTGGGTCTTTTGCCACAAGCACATCTTTTGATTCATAACTCAAGCTTCTACCGGTTTTATATCTAAGATTTAAGCTGGTATCCCTATCTCCAATAACTTTTGATGGGTTTTTAACATTAATGGTTCCATGATCGGTGGTAAGTATAAGTTTAAACCCTAACAAATGTGCTTGATGAATCATCTCTAATAATGGTGAATTTTTAAACCAACTTAGGGTTAAAGAGCGATAGGCTTTATCGTTAGCTGCCAATTCTTTCACAACGTCCATTTCTGTTTTTGAATGTGAAAGCATATCAACAAAATTATAGACAATAACAGTTAAATTATTATTCTTTAAAGATTTGAAATTTTCCAATAATTTTTTTCCAGATTTCAAATTAGTGATTTTATGATACTCATGGGTTAAATGATTTAAACCAAGACGTTTCATTTGAGTCTCTAAAAATTCGGCTTCAAATAGGTTTTTACCTCCTTCATCCGTATCATTTTTCCAATATTTGGGAAACAATTTTTCCATATCACTCGGCATCAAACCTGAAAAAATAGCATTTCTGGCATATTGGGTAGCCGTGGGTAAAATGCTAAAAAAAGCATCTTCTTTTTCTTTTTTATAATAGTTATTGATGATGGGTTCAAAAACTTTCCATTGGTCATATCGCAAATTATCGACCACAACTAAAAGCGTTGGTTGTTTTTTACTGAGCTCTGGAACGACTTTTTCTTTAAAAAGTGTATGCGACATTACTGGTGCATCAGCTCTTCCTTCAAACCATTTAAAATAATTCTTCTCTATATATTTTCCAAATTGTGTGTTTGCTTCAGTTTTTTGGGATTCTAAAATTTCAGCCATACCAATGTCTTCAATATCTTCAAGCTGAATTTCCCAATAAATCAGTTTTTGGTACAAAACAACCCACTCTTCATAGGTGTTTACCATAGACAATTCCATAGCTATTTTTCTGAATTCCTGTTGGTAGTTAGAGGTAGTTTTCTCGGAAACCAATCTAGAATTATCCAAATTCTTTTTTAAACTTAATAGAATCTGATTAGGGTTTACGGGTTTTATAAGATAATCGGCTATTTTGTTCCCAATAGCTTCTTCCATAATATACTCTTCTTCACTCTTGGTAATCATAACAACAGGTAGGTTGTCTCGTCGTTCTTTAATTTCATTTAAAGTTTCAAGACCTGTCAACCCTGGCATGTTTTCATCTAAAAAAACAATATCGAAATTTGTATCTTCTAGAATATCAATGGCCTCGGTACCACTTTTACAAGTGGTTACTTTATAATTTTTTTTCTCAAGAAATAAAATGTGTGGTTTTAACAAATCAATTTCATCATCAACCCAAAGTATATTTATGTTATTCATGTATATTTGTTTATATAATTAATTAAAAATTAAAGCTTGCCGACTAATAACAAACTCAAAATATTAAACGACCCAATTTACGGATTTATTACCATTCCAAATTCTCTAATTTTTGATTTAATACAACACAAGTATTTTCAACGCCTAAGACGAATTACCCAAATGGGAATGTCTTATTTGGTATATCCCGGCGCTCACCATACGCGTTTCCATCATGCCATTGGGTGCGTGCATTTAATGCAACAGGTTGTTAATATACTTCGCTTTAAAGGAGTTAGCATCTCAAAAGAAGAAGAAGATGCACTTTATATAGCTATTTTGCTACATGATATTGGCCACGGTCCTTTTTCGCATGCTATGGAACATAGTATTGTAAATAATGTATCACACGAGCAGATTTCCCTATTATTTATGGAGAAATTGAATGCTGAATTTAACTCAAGTTTAACGCTGGCTATCCAAATTTTTAAAGGTGAGTACCCAAGATCCTTTATGTGTGAGCTTATTTCTGGACAATTAGATATGGATAGGGCAGATTATTTAAAACGAGATAGCTTTTATACAGGTGTTGCAGAAGGTAATATAAATAGCGAGCGGTTAATTACCATGCTTAATGTAGTTGATGATAAATTGGTTATTGAAGAAAAAGGGATTTATAGTGTAGAGAAATTTATTAATGCCAGACGTTTTATGTATTGGCAAGTATATCTTCATAAAACGGGAATAGTTGCGGAGCAATTGCTAATTAGAGCATTACAACGTGCCAAAGAACTGAATAAAGTTGAAAAACTTAAAGCAAGTAGAGCATTGCAATATTTTTTGGATAATGAGGTTTCTTTTGAAAATTTTAATAAAGAGACATTGGACATATTTTCTGGATTAGATGATTACGATGTTATTTCGGCATTAAAGGAATGGCAACATCACCCTGATTTTGTATTAAGTCACTTATCAGACATGATAATCAATAGAAATTTGTTAAAAATTAAACTTAAGAATAAAAAAATAAAGGAAGAAGATTTAAAAACCCACCTTCTATACTTAATAAATACCTATAAAATATCACAAACCGAAGCTGAATATTTTGTGTTTGCTGGCGAAATTTCCAATCAAGCTTATCAACTCAATCATCACAAAATTAATATATTACACAAATCAGGAAAAATAGAAGACATAGTAAAGGTATCCGATCAATTAAATGTGAAAGCGTTGGCAAAACCTATTACAAAATATTATATATGTTATCCTAAAGAAAAACTTTAGTACATTTTTCCTATTTTTGCGAGATTCATTATAACTAAAAAAAATAAAGATTAAACTTGTGAAATTTACAGCACAACAAATAGCGGGGATTTTAGAAGGTGAAGTAGTAGGGAACCCAGATGTTGAAGTTTCTAAATTATCAAAAATAGAAGAAGGCGAAGAGGGCTCTCTTACCTTTCTCTCCAATCCAAAATATAAGCACTATATATATTCTACCAACGCTTCAATAACTATAGTAAATAGAACGTTTACTCCAGAAATCGGGATTAAAACGACACTAATAAAAGTTGATGATGCTTACATGGCCTTTTCAAAGGTGTTAGAATATTATAATTCAGTAAAACTAAATAAAAATGGGGTGGAACAGCCTTCATTTTTATCAACCTCTTCAACCCATGGAGAGAATATATATGTTGGTGCATTTTCATATATTGGCGAAAATGTTTCTTTAGGAGATAATGTTAAAATATTTCCAAACACCTATATAGGGGATAATGTTGCTATCGGAAATAATACCATTATTTTTTCTGGAGCAAAAATTTATTCCGATACGGTTATTGGGAATCATTGTGTTATAAATTCTGGTGTTATTATTGGTGCTGATGGTTTCGGATTTGCGCCAAATGATGATGGAAGCTACAGTAAAATTCCACAAATAGGTAATGTGATTATTGAAGATTATGTTGATATTGGAGCCACCACAACCATAGATAGGGCAACTTTAGGTTCTACGATTATAAGACAAGGCGTTAAGTTAGACAATCAAATTCATATAGCACATAATGTGGAAATTGGCAAAAATACTGTTATAGCCGCTCAAACAGGAGTAGCAGGTTCTGCTAAAATTGGAGAAAACTGCCAAATTGGCGGTCAAGTTGGTATTGTTGGTCATGTTACTATTGGAAACAATGTGAAAATCCAAGCACAATCGGGCATTGGTAAAAACATAAAAGACAATGAGATTATACAAGGAAGCCCAGCGTTTTCTCTTAGCGATTATAATAAATCTTATGTGCATTTTAAAAATTTACCTCAGATTGTTAAAAATATTGATGATTTAGAAAAAAAAATACATGGGAATAGTTAATACAGAAATAAAACAGAAAACAATATCCAAAGAAATATCCTTAACAGGTGTAGGTTTACATACTGGTAAGAATGTGACCTTGACATTCAAACCTGCTGCAGCAAATTTCGGACTGGTTTTTAAACGAATTGATTTAGAAGGCGCCCCAGTGATTGAAGCAGATGCAACTTATGTTACAAATACCCAACGTGGCACTTGTTTGGAAAAAAATGGGGTAACCATTCAAACTTCAGAGCATGTACTAGCCGCTTTGGTGGGTTTAGATATTGATAATGTTATTATTGAATTAAATGCTTCTGAACCTCCAATTATGGATGGATCGTCTAAGTTTTTTGTAGAAGCTATTGAAAAAGCAGGTATTGTAGAACAAGATGATTTCAGGGAAGAATATGTAGTTACCGAAGTAGTTTCTTATACAGACGAAGACACTGGAAGTGAAATTCTAGTGATGCCTGCAAAGGAATACCAAATTACTACTATGGTAGATTTTGGAACAAAAGTATTAGGAACACAAAATGCCACATTAAATCAAATTTCTGATTTTAAAAATGATATTTCTGATTCCAGAACCTTTAGCTTTTTACATGAAATCGAAATGTTGCTGCAAAATGGTTTAATAAAAGGAGGCGATTTAAACAATGCCATTGTTTATGTAGACAAACCTTTATCTCCAGAAACCATGGAAAGACTTAAAGTAGCTTTTAAAAAAGATTCTATAGCTGTTAAGCCTAATGGTATTTTAGATAATCTCACATTACATTATCCGAATGAGGCTGCTCGGCATAAATTGCTTGATGTTTTAGGGGATTTAGCACTTGTAGGCACTAGAATTAGAGGTAAAGTTATTGCAAACAAACCAGGGCATTTTGTCAATACACAGTTTGCAAAAAAACTTTCAAAAATTATTAAGAACGAGAAACGTAACAATGTACCAAACATAGATTTGAATCAGCCTCCATTAATGGATGTTATTCAGATTATGGCGATGTTGCCACACAGACAACCATTTTTGCTGATAGACAAAGTTTTTGAGCTGACTGATAATCACGTGATAGCCCAAAAAAATGTGACCATGAATGAATCGTTTTTCGCTGGTCACTTTCCAGGAGCTCCAGTAATGCCGGGCGTTTTAATTGTTGAAGCCATGGCTCAGACGGGGGGTATTTTAGTATTAAACACTGTGCCAGATCCAGAAAATTATTTAACGTTTTTCATGAAAATGGATAATGTTAAGTTTAAACAAAAAGTGGTTCCAGGTGATGTTTTAATATTTAAATGCAGTTTAATCACGCCCATACGCCGTGGTATTTGCCATATGCAAGGGTACGCTTATGCCAATGGTAAATTATGTGCTGAAGCTGAACTTATGGCACAAATTTCTAAAGTGAAATAATTATTATATGTTTGCTAACATTTCACACTTAAATTAAATAAAAAATAAGAAATGAATCAACCTCTAGCATATGTGCACCCAGGTGCAAAAATTGCAAAAAATGTTGTTATAGAACCTTTTACAACCATTCATAATAATGTAAAGATAGAAGAAGGTACTTGGATTGGAAGTAATGTAACCATTATGGAAGGCGCTAGAATCGGAAAAAATTGTAATATTTTCCCAGGTGCTATCATTTCGGCCATTCCTCAGGATTTAAAATATAATGATGAAGATACAACCGTTGAAATAGGCGACAATGTTACCATTCGTGAATGTGTCACCATCAACAGAGGTACTTCCGATAGAATGAAAACCGTTATTGGCGATAATTGTTTGATTATGGCGTATTGCCATATTGCTCATGATTGTATTGTTGGAAACAATTGCATTTTTTCAAATAACACCACATTGGCTGGACATATCACCATAGGAGATTATGTTGTGTTAGCAGGTATGGTTGCCGTACATCAATTCTGTTCGATTGGTAATCATGCTTTTGTAACTGGCGGATCTTTGGTTAGAAAAGATGTGCCTCCTTACGTAAAAGCAGCTCGTGAACCATTATCCTATGTTGGTATCAACTCCGTTGGGTTGAGAAGACGTGGCTATACTACAGAAAAAATAAGGGAAATTCAAAATATTTATAGAATTCTCTATCAAAAACATTATAACAATACACAAGCTTCAGAAATTATTGAAGCCGAAATGGAGGCAACGCCAGAGCGTGATGAAATTCTTCAATTCATCAAAAATTCGCATCGTGGTATTATGAAAGGATATTTTAAATCAAATTAAAAAGTTAAACCGTTTTGTTGTGGAGTTGTTTTTTCGTTCCCAACTTAAAAACAAGTGATTAAACAATAAACGACTTAACAACATACAACTTAACAACAAAACAATAAAATGGCAACTACTAGTGATATTAGAAACGGATTATGCATCCGCTACAACAATGATATATATAAAATAATTGAGTTTTTACACGTAAAGCCAGGTAAAGGTCCAGCGTTTGTAAGAACAAAAATGAGAAGTGTTACGAATGGGAAGGTCTTGGATAATACCTTTTCTGCAGGACATAAATTGGAAGATGTTCGTGTGGAAACGCATAAATTTCAATTTTTATATAATGATGGTGAATATTATCATTTTATGAATACAGAAGATTTTAGTCAAATTCAACTAAGTGAATCTGCGCTTGATAATCCTCAACTTATGAAAGAAGGTGAAGTGGTAACCGTCATTATTAATACGGAAGATAATATACCACTTTCTGTTGAAATGCCTGCCAGCGTTATTTTAGAAGTCACTGCTACCGAACCAGGTGTTAAAGGTAACACGGCTACAAACGCCACGAAACCAGCAACTGTTGAAACGGGGGCTATTATAAATGTGCCTTTATTTATCAATGAAGGTGATAAAATAAAGATTGAGACCGAAAAAGGAACTTATAAAGAACGTGTAAAAGAGTAAAAGTTTATTCGTTGATTTGTTTATTTGTTTAAACAGTTCAACGATTAAACGATTAAACATTATAAATGAAGTTTCCAAAACCACATACCCTAAAACAAATAGCACAATTAATTGATTGTGAATTTATTGGCAATGAAGATTTTTCTGTTTTTGGCATGAACGAAATCCATGTTGTTGAAGCTGGGGATATTGTATTTGTAGATCATCCTAAATACTATGACAAAGCTTTAAATTCAAAAGCAACCATTATTTTAATAAATAAACAGGTGGAATGTCCTGAAGGAAAAGCACTTTTGGTTAGTGATGACCCTTTTAGGGATTTTAATAAACTCACCAATCACTTTAAGCCTTTTCAATCGGCCAATAGATCTATTTCAGAATCTGCTATCATTGGAAAAAACACCGTGATTCAACCAAATTGTTTTATAGGTCATCATATAACTATTGGCGACAATTGTATCATTCATTCAAACGTAAGTATTTATGATGGTGCCATCATTGGAAATAACGTAACCATTCATGCGAATACGGTTTTAGGTGCTAATGCTTTTTATTATAAAAAAAGACCGGAGGGATTTGATAGGTTATTATCTGGAGGAAGGGTTGTCATCGAAAATAACGTCGATATTGGTGCTTCTTGTACCATTGATAGAGGTGTTACTGGAGATACCATCATTGGAGAAGGATCTAAATTAGATAATTTAATACAAATAGGTCACGATACCGTTATTGGAAAAAAATGTTTGATTGCATCTCAAGTGGGCATAGCGGGGTGCGTTATTGTTGAAGATGAGGTTACCATTTGGGGTCAAGTTGGCTGTACTAGTGGTATAACTATCGGAAAAAAAGCGGTTGTACATGCGCAGTCTGGCATCAGCAAATCATTGGAAGGAAACAAAACGTATTGGGGAACGCCGGCACAAGAAGCGCGAACAGAATTAAAAGAAATGGCATCAATCAAACAGATCCCGGACATTTTAAATCAAATAAAAAAAAATAACAAAAATTAAACAGAAAACTAACCACAATAAAGTATTTTTGCACTGCTTTATTTAAAAAAAAACAATATAAAATGAGTGTTTTAGTAAACAAAGATTCAAAAATAATAGTTCAAGGATTTACAGGTAGTGAAGGAACATTCCATGCGAGTCAAATGATCGAGTATGGAACCAATGTGGTGGGTGGTGTCACCCCTGGTAAAGGTGGTCAAACACATTTAGACAGACCTGTTTTTGATACAGTTTTAGAAGCTGTTGAAAAAGCTGGAGCAGATACCACTATTATTTTTGTTCCACCAGCCTTTGCTGCAGATGCCATTATGGAAGCTGCCGATGCTGGGATTAAAGTGATTATTACTATTACAGAAGGTATTCCTGTAGCGGATATGATTACAGCTGCAGAATACATAAAAGGCAAAGATTGTCGTTTGATAGGTCCTAACTGCCCAGGTGTTATCACGCCAGGTGAAGCTAAAGTTGGTATCATGCCAGGTTTCGTATTCAAAAAAGGGAATGTAGGTATTGTTTCTAAATCAGGAACATTAACATATGAAGCGGCAGACCAAGTAGTAAAACAAGGTCTTGGAATCACCACAGCCATTGGTATTGGTGGTGATCCCATTATTGGAACGACCACAAAACAAGCTGTTGAGTTATTGATTAACGACCCAGAAACCAAGGCTGTAGTGATGATTGGGGAAATTGGAGGTCAGTTAGAAGCCGATGCTGCATTTTGGTATAAAGCTAGTGGTAGTAAAAAACCAATCGTTGGCTTTATAGCTGGTGAAACAGCTCCTGCTGGACGTACCATGGGACATGCTGGTGCTATTGTTGGCGGTAGTGATGATACGGCGCAAGCTAAAAAGAAAATTATGAGAGAATGTGGTATTCACGTTGTTGATTCTCCTGCTGAAATAGGCAAAAAAGTAGCTGAAGTTCTAGCTTAATAGAACATGACTAGTCCTAAAAAATCGATACAGGTTATTAGAAAAAAATAGATTAATTAAACAGCATCAAAAACGTTTTTGATGCTTTATTTAGTTTTATAGGTTTTCATTTTAAGTTTGTTTTGCTGGTGCATTAGATTTGGAGTCAGC